>NZ_CP091913.1:2047500-3247500 GCF_022063185.1 Nostoc sp. UHCC 0870
GTTCTATTTCACTCCCCTTCCGGGGTTCTTTTCACCTTTCCCTCGCGGTACTTGTTCACTATCGGTCACACAGTAGTATTTAGCCTTACGAGATGGTCCTCGCTGATTCACATGGGATTCCTCGTGCCCCATGCTACTCGGGATTCAGCTACTATCCTTCAACTTTCGACTACAGGACTTTCACCTCCTCTGGTGCAGTATTTAGCTGCTTCGTCTAGTCTCCAAGATTCGTTATCGCTGTCCCACTACCCCAATCGGTAAACCAATTGGTTTAGGCTCTTCCCCTTTCGCTCACCACTACTTAGGGAATCTCTTTTGATTTCTCTTCCTCCAGCTACTAAGATGTTTCAGTTCGCTGGGTTGGCTCTTTCCTGTCTATATATTCAACAGGTAGTATTTAGGGTTGCCCCATTCGGACATCTCCGGCTCTTCGTTTGCTTCCAACTCCCCGGAGTATTTCGTCGGTAACCACGTCCTTCTTCGCCTCTGTGTGCCTAGGTATCCACCATGAGCCCTTATTAGCTTGACCACAAACAATTGGTTTTCATCCGGCAAACACTTTGCTTCCGGCTCTGATTTCTGATTTCTTCACACTGATTTTACTCAGCACTCATCTCTCAGCACTCATCACTTTCTCTCTTCGGTGTTTGCTAATTTCTCGCTTTATCTATGCAGTTTTCAAGGTTCTGGCTGGTTTTCACCCAGCAGTCTAACTCTTTATCGATACATACTTTTATATATCTTTACTGTTAGTTGCTGAATTTTCCGGTTTCTTTTTTTTCAGGTGGAGGTTAGCGGACTCGAACCGCTGACATCCTGCTTGCAAAGCAGGCGCTCTACCAACTGAGCTAAACCCCCAAATCATAATTCGTAATTCGCAATTCTTTATTCGTATTTAATTACGAATTACGAATTAGCAATTACTAATTACTTTCAGGTGGGCCATCCTGGACTCGAACCAGGGACCTCACCCTTATCAGGGGTGCGCTCTAACCACCTGAGCTAATAGCCCAAAAGAACCTAATTATTAGTTTGAAAGCCTTTTCAACTTCTGCGACCGACCTAGGTTAGACCTTCTCAGTCTCTATTCACAACTTTCGCTGTTTTCGTTACTTGAGTGGTTTAGGTCTCCCTATAAAGGAGGTGATCCAGCCACACCTTCCGGTACGGCTACCTTGTTACGACTTCACCCCAGTCACCAGTCCTACCTTAGGCATCCCCCTCTCCTAAAAGTTGAGGTAATGACTTCGGGCGTGACCAGCTTCCATGGTGTGACGGGCGGTGTGTACAAGGCCCGGGAACGAATTCACTGCAGTATGCTGACCTGCAATTACTAGCGATTCCTCCTTCACGAAGGCGAGTTGCAGCCTTCGATCTGAACTGAGCTACGATTTCTGAGATTTGCATCACATCGCTGTGTAGCTGCCCTTTGTTCGTAGCATTGTAGTACGTGTGTAGCCCAAGACGTAAGGGGCATGCTGACTTGACGTCATCCCCACCTTCCTCCGGTTTGTCACCGGCAGTCTCTCTAGAGTGCCCAACTTAATGCTGGCAACTAAAAACGAGGGTTGCGCTCGTTGCGGGACTTAACCCAACATCTCACGACACGAGCTGACGACAGCCATGCACCACCTGTGTTCGCGCTCCCTAAGGCACTCTCCCCTTTCAAGGAAATTCGCGACATGTCAAGTCTTGGTAAGGTTCTTCGCGTTGCATCGAATTAAACCACATACTCCACCGCTTGTGCGGGCCCCCGTCAATTCCTTTGAGTTTCACACTTGCGTGCGTACTCCCCAGGCGGGATACTTAACGCGTTAGCTCCGGCACGGCTCGGGTCGATACAAGCCACGCCTAGTATCCATCGTTTACGGCTAGGACTACTGGGGTATCTAATCCCATTCGCTCCCCTAGCTTTCGTCCCTCAGTGTCAGTACAGGCCTAGCAGAACGCTTTCGCCACCGGTGTTCTTCCTGATCTCTACGCATTTCACCGCTACACCAGGAATTCCTTCTGCCCCGAACGTACTCTAGCTCTGTAGTTTCCACTGCCTTTACAAGGTTGAGCCTTGCTCTTTGACAGCAGACTTACAGTGCCACCTGCGGACCCTTTACGCCCAATCATTCCGGATAACGCTTGCATCCTCCGTATTACCGCGGCTGCTGGCACGGAGTTAGCCGATGCTTATTCCTCAGGTACCGTCATTTTTTTCTTCCCTGAGAAAAGAGGTTTACAACCCAAGAGCCTTCCTCCCTCACGCGGTATTGCTCCGTCAGGCTTTCGCCCATTGCGGAAAATTCCCCACTGCTGCCTCCCGTAGGAGTCTGGGCCGTGTCTCAGTCCCAGTGTGGCTGATCATCCTCTCAGACCAGCTACTGATCGTCGCCTTGGTGGTCTCTTACACCCCCAACTAGCTAATCAGACGCGAGCTCTTTCTCAGGCGGCAAGCCTTTCACCTTCCGGCACATCCGGTATTAGCCACCGTTTCCAGTGGTTGTCCCCGACCTGAATGCAGATTCTCACGCGTTACTCACCCGTCCGCCACTAGAATCCTAAGATTCCCGTTCGACTTGCATGTGTTAAGCATACCGCCAGCGTTCATCCTGAGCCAGGATCAAACTCTCCATTTTGTTGAGTCTTTCTTTTAGCTCTTTTGGCTGCTCTTTTACCACCTCAGCCTGGTGTCTTTATTTTCTTGACGCAGGGTAGTTGCTTTTTTTAGGCTTTCAAACTATAATTTTTTCAAGGTTCGGTTGCCCCCCGGACTGCGCTTCGTCGCGCTCTTCCCTTCAGGCACTTATCCAATATATCTAACTTCTCTTTCAGTGTCAACTCTTTTTTTCTAATTTTTTTTTGCGTTCTTGTATTTCTCTTCAGAATCCTTGTTAGATAAGCATTCCAGCCTAGAATATTTCTGCTATTTTCTATAATCAACATAGTTGAGCAAATCATCTACATGATTTTTTGTTTTTTTTGAGTGCAGCATCACGAACTGCTTGATTTAGCAGGTATCCAAAACCAGCAGATTCTAGACGAGCAATGAAGTCCTCGGTAGTTTGTGAGAGTGCTTTGGCGGTTGCTTCGAGATTCCAGTTTTGTTCGGCTAATTTGCTCAATAGGTAGGCTCGGCGAATTTGTGCTTCTGATAGGCGGTAAGTTTTGAGATATTCTAGTTCTCCTGATTCACGGATGATTGCTTCACCAATATAGTTTTCGTGTTTGGGTTGTAAGTCGGTGATGAACCTTTGCAGCAGAAAAGAGCCAGATGTGTACACTATCTGAGAATTTAACTGACGTTGTAGTAATCCCTCTGCCATGAAGCCTTGGAAGGATGCCCAGTCCTCTCGCATTTTAGCGATCGCTTCTCCCAAATCTGCCAAACTATTAATCTTGGAGTCATCTATATTGGTCTCCATAGGCCAGGTTGTATCGTAAAGTAAGCTGTACTGGTAAATTAATTCACCATAAAAGTCTTCTAAAAGGCTGGTATGCAAGGCGCGATAGTCTTCTGGGGTGGGAACTAAAAAAGCTGATGCTAATGATTCAGCAACGAAGACTAACACCCCAACTTGTCTTTCATGAATTTCAAATACGCGTAAAGCATCTTCCAAGCCAGCAATGTAACGTCCACTCACGGAAGTTTCGTAACGCGAACCCAATCCATGAGAAAGTGCATATTTAGAATATTCACTCCAAGCAATTGTCAGCCCTGAGAAAAACAGCGATAAAAAACCTTCCATTGCTAGGTGCAAGGGCAAAAATCTCAGTTGGTTAGCTGACTCTCGTTTGGCCATGCGGTGCATTAAACGCACGCTTGCACAACCATATTCTTGGCGTTTACCATCGGACTTAAGTATTTGTCCGCCACAGACTGCTACAGGACTACCATCATCAGTCCACGACATGACTAAGCTGTGGGGAACATAAGAAAAATATTTGATCCCGGGTTCTGTGAGTCTTCCTTCCAGTCCGACAACTGTTATATCCTCTTGGTAGGAACGACGCATTAAGCGCAAATCATTACGTATATTCTGCCGAATTAGTGGGACAATACGGACTGCGCCTCTGATTTGTGAGGGGGCAATTTCTAATCCTTTCAGCGAGATATCTGTTAATAATCTTTTCTTCTGTGCCATGTTTAAGCCCTGGCGGAATTGTTCAACATTTGTTGCACTCTTGCGGCTAAATAAGCCTCTAGTTCTGATAAAGGTGCAGAACCATCAGCAAAACTGGCAAATCCGAGCATTGTTGGTAAATCTTCTGCATCTCTAAGTCCAACCGTGGGGATGCTAGGGCTGAGGTTATGTAATGAAAAGTCCTCAGCATTAAACACCGGGTTGCAGTGAATGATGGAAGTTTTTTTCTGGGGATCTAATTTGGTGCGATAAATTCGTAATACTTCTGCTGCACCGTTGGGTGGATCGTTTTCGCAACCATCAGAGACAATCACTACTAATTCTGCGTCGGATGCTAAGGCTGCTAGTAATGGTGTTGCTAAGTCAGTCTGTCCAGCAGGACGGGCTAGGAGTGGATCTGCTGTGGGTACTGTCCAAAAAGGGCGATATTCTTGTGATGCGGCTTTGAGTAGGTAGTGTGCAGCAACGGCTACACCCAAGGGACGGCGACGCTTTTCACTAGAACCGGAACTGGAATAGCTACAATCTAAGACGGCTGCAACTTTTCCTAATTTTAAAGGTGCTTTTTTTAACGTGTTTTGTGCCGATCGCTCCAAAGCTTGGGTTAAAATTTCTTGTTGCTGTTGTCGTGTTTCTAGGGGTAAGGAAAGGATATATAACGCCAGTTTGGTGAGGGGAAGACGACCCAAATCTACATCTATATATATATCGGCTTTTTCAATACGTGCTGCCGCATTTTGCCAACGCAACTTTTCCCCCAAAGTCATTTGGTCTTGAATTCGAGATAAGAAAACTTCGCGGGGGATTTTATGTTTTTTGGACAAGCCTTCGGCGACTGTAAAAGGTAGCGTGTAAACGGCTTCAGCACTGTAATGTGCTTGGCGAAAGTTTTCAAATAATTCGGTGGTATAAACTTTTTGTTGCCAGTTGCGAAACAGAAAATTACTTAATTCACCTGGTAATTTTAGGTGTGCATGGGTGGCGATCGCTCTGACTTTAGCACGATACTTCACAGCATCGAAATTTAGATCACGCCGCATACTTAAATAATCCCGTGCGATCGCTCTACTGCGACGATTATTAATTTTTCTTTGGCGTAGTTGTTGCAATACTCCCCAAGCTCTTTGGGGCGGTAAGGTGTTGAGTGCATGGGCAATCAGCGCGCCTTCTTCTTCTCGATGTTCTGGAAGTGTATTTTTTCCTGTGGCTAGTAGTTTCAGGATGATTTGGGCTTGATTGAAATGGTTGATACCTGCTGCTAAGGAACGGACATACAGTAGGCGGTAATTACCTAGAATATAATCATGTAAAAAATCAATTGATAGTCTTTGTCCGTAAGCATCATCATAAAATTCACGCTGTCCTGTGCAAGCTAGGCAAGCATTGATAAACATTACCAAATCTTCTTGTGCAACTTGGTCGGAACGGTTGGTAGTCATAAGCATAGAAATTGAAGAGGGTGCTGTTCGGGGAAAGGCGGCACAACTGGCTAGGACAGTTTTACAGACTGGGTTCGGAAGTTGTACCATAGTCCCGCGAACAGCAAGACTTTTTAAGCGAGTGATTGAGGCTTATAATTTTTTTAACGCAGAGTAACGCTAAGTCTACGCAGAGGAGCGCAGTGTGTTTACTCCGTTAATTCACTAAGGCTGTAGTTAATCGTTGCTGGGTTTTGGAGAGATGCTGGAGAAGTAATTCGGTAGATTGGCTCAAGGTTGTCAAAAAAATTCCTGTTTCGCTTTCTATATCGGATGTTAACCAAATGCCTTTGAGAATAACTTCGGCTGAGGACGTGTCACAAGGGCAAATTTCTATGGGATGTTCTTGAGATAGTTGTTCTAAGTCGGGTATGAGAGATGATTCCGTTGCAATTAGAAATGTCGCTGTGGTGGGTTCAATGTAAAGTTTTGTAGCAGAACGCAGAGCTAACATAACTCTTTTGCTTACCCAATCCGGCAAAGATTCGTTGAGATATTCTAGGTAAACGCTGTTTTCTGTGTAAGTTAGTTTTAACATAATCGTTTTTAGTAATATTTTTTTGTTTGTTGATTTATAGATTGAGGTTTCTATTTATATGCTTGAGTTGCCCTGTCTATAAATTCAGAATATGCGGAGGAGTTTCCCCTAAGCTAATCAGGGTGTTTATCGGCTCAAAAGCTTGTAAAGTCTGGTTGTTCAAGCTGGGGGAGATTGGTAAACTTAGGGGAATCCCCCAACTTTATTAATTTCGGCGACAATTGGGATGGCAAGACCGAGTTATGGAGCAGAAGCAAAAAGGCGATCGCGGCATTTATTAGGGTTGCTGTTGACTTATGCTAATGATGCAATGGACTGCGATGAATCAGCTTTAGATGCTTTGCGTCCTCAGATTCAAACTCGTTGGCAAAGTGATTATCGTCTAGTTGTCAGAACCAAGGTGCGATTTCTCCAGTCACTAACAGCTTTAATTCCTGGTGATGTGGAATTAAATGCAGCACAAATTAAGGAATCCTTGAAGCGGTTTGCTGATTTTTTGGAGATTTTAGAGGATAATCGTCCATCTCGTGGAGGTTCGGAAACCTGGCACTTTACCCTCAATTTGTGGCATAAACGCCAAGATATCACAGCTAACTTACAACAATTTGATCGGGAGTGGGAACGTCGTCGTCCAGAAAAGTCTCAGCAAGTAGCAGCAAGAAAAGAGATATGTATTGAAAACACTTCTTCTTTACTTCTAGATTGGCAACAAATTTGTCGTGCTGATTTAGAAGTCAATAATATTAAACGCCTCACAACTAATCCTCTCACGATCGCTGATGGTGTCAGTTTTGAATTGGATCAAGTTTATGTGTCTTTGGGATTGGTGGAACAAAAACAGCGATCGCATTATCATCATGATGTCACTCCACAAGAAGGTTCTCGTTTATACGAACCAGAAGATACGGAAGTTACTCAAACTTTTGACCATGAGGAATTTTTGCAACAGGTCATACAAGCAAAACAAAGCAAACGGATTGCCATTATTGGCGAACCAGGAGCAGGAAAAACTACTTTACTGCAAAAAATCGCTACTTGGGTAGTAGAAAATACCACAGACTTGCCGATTTGGATTTCTTTAGCAGACTTACAGGGTAAAAGTTTAGAACAGTATTTAATTCAAAATTGGCTACCTTCAGCTACTCGAAAGTTACGTGTTTCCGCAGAGATAGAAGAGGAATTTTGCCAACAGTTTAATCAGGGAAAGGTATGGTTATTATTGGATGCGGTAGATGAAATGGCGATCGCATCTACCTTGGCTTTAGCAAAAATCGCTAGTTATCTCAAAGGTTGGATCACAGATGCTACAGTGATTTTGACTTGTCGCCGGAATGTTTGGGATGCAGGGAAGAATGTTTTAGAAAGTTTTGACACCTATTGCAACTTACATTTTACTTACGGTGATAGTCATACACCAGACCGGGTAAGTCAATTTATTCGGCAATGGTTTCGTGCAGATTCAACTATAGGCGAAAAACTACGATTTGAGTTAGAGCAACCCAAAAGGCGACGAATTAGAGACGCAGTTAAAAATCCTTTACGGTTAGCTTTGCTGTGTCGTATTTGGGGATTAGGAAAAGGAAAATTCCCTACTACTAAAGCTATGTTATATGAGCAATTTGTTGAGGCAATTTATGAGTGGAAACAAGACCGCTTTCCGACAACTTTAGGTCAGAGACAACAATTAAATCAAGCATTGGGACAATTAGCACTATTGGCTATTACTCAAGAGAAAACTAAATTTCGCTTAAAACATAGCTTTTTATGTCAAGTGTTAGGTAATCCTGATGATGGATTATTTCAATTAGCTTTGAAATTGGGTTGGCTAAATCAAGTTGGGATTTCAGAAAATTTAACAGAAAAAGTTTATGCGTTTTATCATCCAACTTTTCAGGAATATTTTGCTGCCCAATTTGTAACAAATTGGCGGTTTTTTTTGAATTTGCAAATAGAGAGTAGTGAAGATTTTTCACTAGATATAGAAAACAATTATCGTATTTTTGAACCACAATGGCGGGAAGTAATTTTACTATGGCTAGGTAGAAACGATATACCACAAGCTGATAAAGCAGCATTTATTGCAGCTTTAATTAACTTTGAGGATCAATGTGGTGGATTTTATAGTTATCAAGCCTACTTTTTAGCAGCGCAAGGTATAGCAGAGTTTGGAGATTATCACAATGCTGATAATATTATTCAGCAATTAATTAAGTGGCGTTTTGGCTATTTTGATACTCAGAAACAAAAGTGGTGGAGATATCCGCCGCCAATTGTGGAAGGTGCGCGGGTAGCATTACTCAAAACTGATCGTGTAAAGGCGATCGCAGCCCTAGAGCAATTTATTCAATCATGTCAAAATGAGTTTGATAGCTGGAATGCTGCTTACAGTCTGGGTAGAACTTTTGACCCTGGAAATAAAATTGCGATCGCAACACTGGAAAATTTAGTTAAAACAGTCCGTCATGAATCTATCCGTTGGCAGGCTGCATATAGCTTGGGTAGAATAGACCCTAATAACTCTATTGCGATCGCTGCCTTAGTACAAGTAATTGACTCCACTAAAAATGAAGCCACACGCCGCAAAGCGGCTTATTCTTTAGGAAAATTCGATAGGGGTAGTGTGTTTGCTATTTCTACTTTAGAAACAATAGCTGCATTAAGTAAAGATAAGTCACAACAAAAACAAGCTGTAGAAAATTTAATGGTCTTACGGCGTAGTGAACTTACACCTAAAAAAGACAGTCAGCATCTACCAAAATATCAAGCTATATCTTCTCATTATTCTGCCAAAACAACAGCATTAATTAAAGGTATTACATCCTGTGATGATGAAAATATTCAAAGACGCAGAGCTTATAAATTAGCACAATTTGATCCAGGTAATGATCTAGCACTGACAACTTTATTAACACTGCTAAAATCAAGTAAAAGTAAGTCTTTAAGCAAACGAGCAGGAGATAATATCAAGGAAACTATTCTTTATAAACAGCTTCCAAAGGTAATTGGAGCTTTAAATGAATATTTTGTTGATGGGTCACAAGAACAAAATTTACAATTATATTGTGATGCCTATAAACTAATTTGGTACTGTGCAGAAAATATGAGTTATCAAGAGTTCTATCAAGCTTGGCATAGGAGTTACTAAATTTTAGTTTTTTAAGGCGGAGATTCGCATTCGCGCCGCATCTCGCAGAGTAACGCAGATATTTTATGACGTAAATGCCTGGAATTTTCAAGAATTGGGGATGCACTTGTCTTTGCTGTATTCTTCGTATAGCGATCGCTCCAAGAAGCTGTACAGGTAAGTTCTGATACATTAAAGCTACGCAGGAAGACGAAAAAATAAAGGTTTTGGATATTTAACAGTCTAGGGGTCGAGGGTTTCAACAATTCGGCTTTACTTTCCCCTAAACCAAAGAGTTTTTTTTAAATCTTTAAATAAGATTGGCATGAATGAAGGGATCACTGAGCAAATTTTGCTATGCTGTACTCTGTAATCTGGTTTTTGCCTGCTTAACAATAGGGCAATACTATTGAAGTTTAGCAAGCTAAAATTGCCACACAGTGAATTCACATACAGTGTAATTTTTTTCCCAACCAAAAGTTAATAATTTACTGTAGGTATTTAGACGATTGCTCTCAAAAGTTGATATTTTTTTATATAGAGGGGCAACAAGCTCTGTAAGCAATTGTCTAGCTCTGTTGTACTCACTTAAGCTCATTTTGCATTTTTTTATGAGTCATCATCTACCCGACACCAAGATACCTGCTCCGTGCATTGTTAACACGGGCATTATTGTCAATAAACTCGACATTAAGCGATTATTGGCTGATTTAGGTCGAGTCCGCTACATCTACACCCAAGAAGACAAGCTACTGAGCGAGGGTGAAGGGGATGTGATGGAAGTGTTTGCTAACCCGCAACGGTCTACCTTAGTCGCTAATAGTGCGCTTTACCTGAATGTTGAGAGTTTTGATTATTTGGAACTTAAGCAGTCTCTGCAACAAGAAACTTACTTTGATTTAATGCAAGAAGGTATGTGTTTGCGACTGATTCCCTTATCCACGCCTTTGCAAGAACGTCAACAGAGACAATGGAATGTCAGTGCGATCGAGGCGATGATGGATGAGGTCCTGGCTGCTAGATGGGATGCAGAAATTGATGACGACTGTTCTGATGCGTTTTAAATAAAAATCTAAATAACATATACTCAAAAAGTCACAAATTGGTAATAGATAAACGGTACAAGATGAAGTAACATCAATTGCTGTTTGTTTATTACCAATTATGGTAAAAATTTACACTATTCCTAAGTTCTGATTAAGTTTGTCCATATAGTTAAATCAACTTATTTTTACCTTGAGTGCCATATTTGATTTTCAGTCTCTGGCTCGTTGTAGCCAGACCAAAGCCAGAGCAGGTGTATTTTTTACCCCTCATGGTGTTGTAGAAACTCCCCGTTTTATGCCTGTGGGAACGCTGGCTAATGTGAAAACTGTTACCCCAGCCCAATTAAAAGAAACTGGGGCGCAGATGGTTTTATCTAATACCTATCATCTCCACCTCCAACCAGGGGAAGCAATTGTTGCTGGTGGAGGCGGTTTGCATAAGTTTATGGGCTGGGATGGCCCAATGCTGACTGATTCTGGTGGGTTTCAAGTATTCAGCTTAAGTGAAATGCGGAAAATTACAGAAGAGGGGGTAACTTTTCGCTCTCCTCATGATGGGCGAATTATTAAGTTAACGCCAGAACGCTCGATAGAAATCCAGAATATTCTGGGGGCTGATGTCATCATGGCCTTTGATGAATGTCCACCCTACCCAGCTACTCGCCAGGAAGTAGAAGCTGCGACTGAGCGTACTTACCGTTGGCTAGAACGTTGCACTGTCGCTCATCAGCGTAGTGATCAGGCATTGTTTGGTATTGTGCAAGGAGGTGTATATTTAGATTTACGTGCCAAAGCTGCTCATGCTTTAACTCAGCTAGATTTACCTGGGTACGCTATTGGCGGTGTGAGTGTGGGAGAACCACCAGAAATGATGGCGCAAATTGTCCAAGCTACCGCGCCCTTGTTACCACCAGAAAAGCCGCGTTATTTGATGGGTGTGGGGACGTATAGGGAAATGGTAATTGCGATCGCCTCTGGTATAGACTTATTTGATTGCGTGATTCCTACCCGTTGGGCTAGACACGGCACAGCAATGGTCAAAGGTGAACGTTGGAATTTAAAAAATGCAAAATTTCGTGACGATTTTACGCCACTAGATGAAACTTGCCCTTGTTATGCGTGTCAAAATTTCAGCCGTGCTTATATTTCCCATTTAGTGCGATCGCAGGAAATTTTAGCTTATACCTTATTGAGCATTCATAATATTACTGAACTGATTCGTTTTACCCAAAAAATTCGTGAAGCTATATTAAGCGATCGCTTCATGGCAGAATTTGGTCATTGGCTCAATTCATCAGACAATGGGGAATCGGCAATAGAGAATGAGGAATAGGATTTTTAGATGTCAGATGGAAATCCAATCCAAAATCTAAAATCCAAAATCCACTCATTAAATTGCCCAATTCCCAATGCCCAAACCGTGTTAAGATACATCTCAATTATGAAAGCTGTGTTGGATTAGGTGGATTTAAACAAACATGGAAGCAGCACTATTATTAGCAAAATTGCCTGAAGCTTACCAAATTTTTGATCCTTTGGTAGACGTTCTCCCAATTATTCCCGTTTTCTTTTTATTGCTTGCTTTCGTATGGCAAGCCGCAGTGGGATTTAGGTAAGTCAAGAAACTAACAATTGATGGGACAGGTAAAATACCTGTCCTATTTTTTTGTGCTTATTTTCTCTTGATAATTCTTAATTTTTTGTAATAAATTAGGGTAGACTCAGTAATATAAATGTATAGCCCGGCCAGCGTGCAGTTAAAGAGGAATTATTCAGTTATGGGCAATATTAAATTTGTCAAAGAAAACAAAGAAATTATAGCGGCGGATGGTGCTAATCTGCGGCTAAAAGCAATAGAAAATGGGATTGACATCTATAAGTTTATTGGCAAGATGACAAATTGCGGCGGCGGCGGTCAGTGTGGTACTTGTGTAATTGAGATAGTTGAAGGCATAGAAAATCTTTCTACTCCTACAGATGTGGAAAATCGGATGCTGAAGAAAAAGCCTGCCAATTACCGTCTCGCTTGTCAAACCTTAGTCAATGGCGCAGTCAGCGTAGTAACTAAACCTTAATCTTTTTAATTCTTCCCTGCATTAACCTTTGCAGGTAAGTAAAAAAAAAGAGCTAACACTGGCGTTGATGATGCTATTCTAAAATTGTTGACTGGAAATTAGAGAGAGGCTTCCTTGCCATGCAAGTTAATGAGCTAGGGTTCGTAGCGAGCATTCTGTTCGTGCTAGTTCCCTCCGTATTTTTGATAATTCTTTACATTCAAACTGCCAGCCGCGAAGGTAAAAAAGATAGTTGATCATTGTTTGTATAAAATAAAAAACCCCTATGCCATATGGTATAGGGGTTTTTATTGATCAACTGCTAGACTGACAAGGAAATTAAGCCGTTGTTCGTGCTAATAAAACAGGACAAGTTGCATTGACTCGCACATAGTCTGATAAAGAAGCACCGATGAGTCGGTCGATATCGACAAAATTTTTCGCAACCGATGGACGGCGATCGGGAGAACCGAGTAATAATAAGTCTACGTTCAGCTGTTCTGTCAAGCGACAAATTTCTTCTCCAGGTTTGCCGCTACTAGAATAGCAGCGAGTTGACACACCGTATTTTTGCGCTTCGGCTACTGCTGCGGCTAACACTGGGTTTTTGTCTGGGCTAATTTCAGCCACTTCTGAGGTTTTACCACGTAAATCAGTAGTGACGTTAGCCAAAATTAATTGACTACCCTGAATACCTTGCAGTAAGAACAAAGCTAAATTTAAGCAATGTTTCGCTGCATCAGAGTTATCCATCGCTACCATGATGCGCTTAATTTTTTTGACATAAATGTCATCCTTAACCAGCAACATGGGACGAGAAGACAATTGAAACACATACTGACTTACTGAGTTCGATAAAATTGATTGCAGACGCTTGAGTCCACGAGAACCCATAATAATTAAGTCAGCATCCATTTCATCTGCTACTTGACAGACAACATCTTTAGGATCGCCTTGGCGCAAAATCGAAGATACTTGAGAAGGGTCTAAATTCAATGATTGCATGGCATTCGCCAGAATTTTTCCCCCCTCCTCCCATTTATCTGTCATTGCCGCCGAAGTGCTTTGAGCAGGAACAACGTGCAGAACGGTTACTTTTGCATTGTGGATTGATGGCACTTCCTTCAAAGTTTTGAGCATTTCTTCGGCGTGTCCTAACCCAGAAACCGCTAGCAAAATCTTTTCTATCATTGTTACGTCTTGTTGTTAAGGTTGCTTGGTGTTTAATCTTTAGTAGTTAATGCCGATGAGATTGTCACCACTTTGCTCAACAACCTAGTAATTAAGCTAGCACAATTGGACTTTTAATCATTAGCCATTAACACTAAAAGTAGTAATTGTCTTAAATACTAATGATTTTTTAAGTTTTTTTGTGGCTTATTTACTTAACTTTTCAACTAGGTTTCAATAATTAAGCTTACTCTTAATATTGCCTGATAAAGTTCACAATTTATGATGTTAGTTATTTTTTTTAATCTATATTAAATATTTTTAATTAGAAAATAATTAAGTATTGCAAAATTGGTGAATATCTAGGGCGGGTAAATCCGCCTTTTTTTGACAGTACATTCGCATTAACTCACTGAAACTGAAGACGGTAATTTTAATAGCCTGGTGACTGTAGCAATTAATTTATTGGGGTCAACAGGTTTAGAGATATGTTGCTGAAACCCAGCTTTGAGAGCTTGTAGACTGTCATCCTCACTAGAAAATGCCGTTAGAGCGATCGCTGGAATATGGCCTCCCTGTTGTGCTTCAAGATTACGTAATTTCCGAATCAGAGTGTAGCCATCTTGTTCTGACATTCCAATATCACTAATCAAAATATCTGGTTTTGATTGTTCAATCATTGCTAAGGCTGTATCAGTTGATGCGGCAATATCCGCGATCGCGCCATACTCTGCCAACAAGAAAACCAAGAAATTCCGAGTATCGGTTTCATCATCAACAATTAATACCTTGATGCCCTTGAGAGGAGTGGAATTAAGGGCAAGAATATTTTCTCTTGGTTTACCAAAAGTCTCTTTGCTTGAGTAAATCAGTGGTAACTGCACAGTAAAAGTTGCACCTTGCCCTTCTCCTGGACTGTCCGCAGCAATTGTGCCTCCGTGCAACTCTACCAAATTTCTGACGATCGCCAGTCCCAAACCTAGTCCACTGTGCGATCGCGTGGTAGTGCTGTCTGCTTGTCGGAAACGCTCAAATACGTTGGGGAGAAAGTCCTGATCAATCCCAATTCCTGTATCTATAACTTTGATTTGAGCGCAAACAGCAGATTTACGAATACTCAAAGCAAGAGAATTAGAAGACTGCTGATTCTCTTTTCCAGTTAAGAGTTCCCCTTGAATTGGGCTTTTCGATTCTATACCTTCTAGGTGGACTTCTACTTGACCACCTTGGGGTGTGAATTTAATAGCATTGGTGAGGAGATTCCAGACAATTTGCTGCAACCGCGCTGGATCACCACAGACTGAACCCAAGGTAGCATCAAGAGCAGTATATAATTTAATCCCTTTTGTATCCGCTAAGGGTCGCACTACCTCTAAAGCGGCTTCGATCACAGTAATAGGATTAACAGCACAGAAATTGAGCCTCAGCTGACCCCGAATAATTCTTGATATATCTAAAATATCTTCAATTAGTTGCACCTGAGTATTAGCATTACGTTCAATTGCTTCTAAGGCGCGGGCTGTGGCTTTTTCGTCTAATTTTTTGACACGCAGGATTTTTGACCAGCCCAGCATTGCTGTCAGGGGTGTGCGGAGTTCATGGGATAGTACCGCCAAAAACTCGTCCTTCATGCGATTTGTGGCTTCTGCTTCTTGTCTGGCGGTTTGTTCCCGAATCACTTGCGCGCGGATTTCTTCGGCTTGTTTACGGGTAGTAATATCTTCTAAAGTCCCAACATAACCCAATAATTCGCCTTGATTGGAAAGCATAGGTGAGGAACGTACCTGTACCCACCGCACACTACCATCAGTTGTTTGAAACTGGAATTCTTCTGAATAATTGCCACCTTGTTGAATATATCTAGACCAACTAGCGATCGCTCTTTCTCTATGTTCTGGATAAACTGATTCTAGCCATGTTATTTGTAAACTCTCTACAGCACTCAATTCACAAATTGCCTGATAACGGGGATTAGTATATTTACATAACCCTTCTGTGTCTATTTCAAAAATCCCTACAGGCGAACAGGTACTCAAAGAACAAAATCTTTCTTTACTTTGCCGTAGTTCGGCATTAATGGCGGCGAGTTGATCTGCTTGACGTTGGACTGCTTCAGTTTTCTTAAATAGTTCTACAAACACCGTCACTTTAGACAGCAAAATATTCGAGTCTAGGGGTTTGAGGAGATAATCCACAGCCCCTAAAGCATAACCCTTAAATAGCATTTGATCGCTGGTACTAAATGCTGTCAAAAAGATAATCGGAGTTTGACGCGATCGCCCCCGGCTACGAATGAGGGTAGCAGTTTCAAAACCATCCATCCCTGGCATTTGCACATCCAACAAAATTACGGCGAAATCTTGATGCAGCAGACACCTTAAAGCTTCCTCGCCAGTAGTCGCTCTGACTAAATTCGCACCCAAACGCTCCAAAATAGCCTCTAGTGCCAGCAAATTTTCCAACTTATCATCCACCAGGAGGATGTTTACTTTGGGTTCGGGCTGCATGAGTTCAGTTCCCTGTAGAGTGACAAAGATTGACTAGTAAATGAGAAATATCTGGTAGCGGCAAAATCCAATCTACTGCCAGATCAGAAATAGCTGCGGCAGGCATAATTGGACTTTGGGCTGTGCTTGGCTCTTGTACGATGGTAATACCTCCCCGTGCTTTTACTTTTTTGAGACCTTGTTTACCATCTTGATTAGCCCCTGTCAATATCAGACCAATAACTCGTTCTGCATAGATATCAGCTGCCGATTCAAACAGCACATCTATAGATGGTCTAGCATAAGAAACAGGTTGATCAATAGAAAGAGCAAAATAACCAGGTTCGACTAATAAATGATAATCTGCCGGTGCTAAGTATACTCTACCTGGTATGATTTCATATTTATCTTCTACCTCCTGGATAGGCAATAATGTGTATTCTTGGAGTAATACCTTGAAAGTTTCGTCAGATTCTTTGTGACGATGTTGCACAATTACTATCGCTGCGGGAAAATCGCTAGGTAAATCACCTAAAATATTTTGTAACGCCGACAATCCTCCTAAAGAAGTTCCAATTACTACAATTTTAAAGCACACTAATTTAGCCTCCGGTAAAGCTTTTCACCTTTAGCTATTTCTTCATAATATTGCTCATATGGCGTAAATCTGAGTGATTCTTGCCTGCCTAAACCCAAAATTCCAAAATTACACAAACTGTTATAGAACAATGTATGTACTTGTTTTTGCAGTATCTGATTGAAGTATATTAAAACGTTGCGGCAAAATATGACATTAAATTCATTAAAAGAACTGTCAGTGGCGAGATTATGTTGGGCAAAGATCACATTGTCTCTTAATGAGGCGCGAAAAATGGCATGGTCATAAGCTGCGGTGTAGTATTGTGAAAAAGACTCCTTGCCACCTGCTTTTAAATAAAGCTGAGTATACTCTTGCATGAGTTTGAGAGGAAAAATACCAGTTTTGGCCGTTTGCAATACCTTTTCATTAGTATCGGTAGCATATATGCGACAACGATGATACAGGTTTTCTTCTTGTAGTAAAATTGCCATTGAGTAGACCTCTTCCCCAGTGGAACAGCCAGCGTGCCAGATGCGAATAAAGGGATACGTTCTCAGTAGTGGTACTACGTTATGTCTAAAGGACAGATAAAAACTGGGGTCACGGAACATTGATGTTACATTGACTGTAAGATCCACTAAAAAGCGATCCACACAGGTGCGATCGTGTAGTAGCTTTTCTTGTAATGCAGAAATATTCTTTAAACCCTGAGAGTGCATAAAGCTGTGAATTCGTCGTTTAAGAGAAGCTAGGGCATAATTACGGAAGTCATAACCGTAGTATTGGTATAAACCTTCCAATAACAACTGAATTTCAATGTCCTCTAAACTGGGTTTAGGCAAAATCATATTTATGATTGCAAAATATATAGCAATCCTAAGTCATTAGGGGAGAGCCAATAAAACCAATTCGCAATTCGCAATTCGCAATTCGCAATGGACTAACGTCCCGCTCCGCTCTAAGCGTTGGCGCAGCCTCTCTGACAGGAGAAGCTATGCCGCAGGCTTTACGCAACGATGCTCCCACTCCATTTCGATCTAAGCGCAGCTATGCCGCAGGCTTTACGCAATTAAGTATCATCAGATCAAAGTGAAGTTATGCAATGGAAAAAAATACTACTTGTACAACCAAACCCTGAGTAGTGACAGCAACTGTTCTGTATCTACGGGTTTAGTGATGTAATCAGAAGCACCGGCTTCGATACATTTTTCGCGATCGCCTGGCATGGCTTTGGCTGTGAGGGCAATAATTGGTAGGGTGCGAAACTGTGGTTGTTGGCGAATGTAATGGGTAGTCTCATAGCCATCCATTTCTGGCATCATTACATCCATTAAGATGCCATCAACATTAGGGTTGGCTTGTAGTCTCTCAATCCCGTCTCGCCCATTTTCAGCAAACAGAACTTCCATTTGATAACTTTCTAACAGGCTAGTCAAGGCAAAGATATTTCTGAGGTCATCATCGACAATCAAAATTTTGCGATGAGCTAGCACAGGGTCAGTTTGTTGCAATTGTTCGAGGATTTGGCGTTTGGCTGGGGGTAAGTTGGCTTGGACTCGATGCAAGAATAAAGCCGTTTCATCTAACAATCGTTCAGGCGATCGCACATTTTTAATAATAATTGTCTCTGCTAATCTTCTTAGTTGCGTTTCTTCGTGGCGGGTGAGTTCTTTACCAGTGTAAACAATGATTGGGAGTTTCAAGAGGTTCGGTTCTTGCTTGATGTATTCAATCAGTTCTAAGCCGGTCATGTCAGGCAAACCTAGATCCAAGACAATACAATCAAACTGCCGCGTTTTTAAAATTTCTAATGCGGCTGTTCCCGTATTTACAGATGTACTCTGCACATCTGTGTTACCGATGAGTTCGATAATACTTTGAGCTTGCACCGGATCATCTTCTATCACTAAGAGATGTTTGACTTTCCGCGCAATAAAGCTTTTCATCTCAGTGAACACCTGATTGAGTGCTTCTGTTGATACAGGTTTTTGTAAATAAGTGATTGCTCCTAACTGTAAACCCCGTTGTTGTCTATCATCTACAGACATGATATGGACTGGAATATGTCTAGTTTGGGGATCGTGTTTTAATCGATCTAACAGTGTCCATCCGTCTATGTCTGGCAGATTGATGTCTAAGGTAATCGCTTCTGGCTGATACTCTTGTGCTAATGCTAAAGCCTGTTTGCTTTGGAGCGCAACTATAACCTTAAAACCTTTTTGTTGTGCCATTTCTAGGAGGATGCGAGCAAATTTTTCATCATCCTCAACGATGAGCAACACATGATCACCTGGCTGAATTTTTTGGCGATCGTCTGGGATTTGACTGGGGGATGGTTCGATCGGCTTTTGGATGGGAGTTTCTCGCAAAGTAGGAGATGGAGGCAATGAGGTAAGAGGCTGAGTTTCTCCACTGCTAGGATAGGTTTGGGGTAGATAAAGTGTAAAGGTGCTTCCCTGGCCTAGTTGGCTAACAAGTTCTAAGCTACCGCCTAACATCTGCGTTAGTTCGCGGCTAATGGACAAGCCTAAGCCTGTTCCTCCGTACTTACGACTGGTTGTACCATCTACCTGCTGAAATGCTTCAAATACAACCTGTTGCTTTTCGGGTGGAATACCAATACCTGTATCACTAACAGCAAAGGCAATCATCTGATTGTCAGTATTGAGTGCAGCCATACTAATTGTTAAAGTTATGCCTCCCTTTTCAGTAAATTTAAAGGCATTAGATAAAAGATTCTTGAGTATTTGTTGCAAACGTTTGGCATCACTCACAATTGTTGGAGGCAATTGATCATCTAGTTGAATATCAAAACTCAATCCTTGATTGTAAGCAACTTGAGAGAAACCACGTTCCAGATAATTATATAAATCTACAAATTTAATTGCCTCTAAATCTAATGATAAAGTCCCAGATTCAATCTTTGCTAGGTCTAAAATGTCATTAATTAACTCTAATAAATCAGTGCCAGCAGAGTATATAGTTTGACTGTATTCTATTTGTTTACTAGTTAAATTACCTGCGGTATTATCTGCTAAAAGCTTGGATAAAATCAATAAACTATTTAGTGGTGTGCGTAATTCATGAGACATATTAGCCAGAAATTGAGATTTGTATTTAGAAGATAAGAACAATTGCTTGGCTTTTTCTTCTAAAGACTGTCGAGCTTTTTCAATTTCTTGATTCTTGCGGGCTACTTCTTGATTTTGTACTTCTAGTAATTCAGCTTTTTCTTCAAGTTCTTCATTAAGCTGCTGTAATTCTTCATTTGACTGTTGTAATTCTTCTTGTTGCTGTTTGAGCAGTAATTCTGACGTTTCTAATTCTTGTGTCTGCTGTTCTAAAAGTTGGTTATTCTGTTTTAGCTCATTAGCTAAATCTACAGATTCCTCTAGTAACTTTTGAGTTTGTAAGTTAGCAGCAATATTATTTATAAATACTCCAATGATTTGACAAAATTGGTCTAAAAATATCAATTGTAATTCCTTGAATTTCCCTAAAGAAGCAAGTTCGATTACCGCCGTTACTTTGTTCTCAAATACGACAGGTAATACAATAATATTCAGAGGTAAAGACGAACCCAAACCCGAACTAATACAAATGTAATCCTGAGATACTTCTGTTAATAAAATTCTTTGTTTTTCTAAGGCACATTGTCCTACTAGTCCCTCACCCAAACGAAACTGGTTAGCTAGCTGTTTACGCTCGTTATAAGCATAGCTACCTAACATTTTTAGTATAGGCTCTTGCTGCATTTCATCCATTATGTAAAATACACTTTGTTGTGCGCCAACCAGTGGTGTAAGTTTAGATAAAATCAACCTTGATACGCTTTCTAGTTGGCGTTGTCCTTGGAGCATTTGAGTAAATTCAGCCAAATTAGACTTGAGCCAATTTTGCTCTTCATTTTTTGTGGTGCTGATTTGCAGATTTGCCACCATTTGGTTAAAGGTACGCGTCAATACACCAATTTCATCTAGGCGATCGTTATTTGGTAAACTGACTGATAAATCTCCACTAGCCATTCTTTCTGATGCCTCAGAAATTCGCTTTAGTGGGGTAGAAATATGGCGAGTCAGCAAGAACCCAACTAAAGCCAATAAAAAAGATACTAAAGGAATACTATAAGTGATGCTAGTGAGTGTCCGATTAGCAGCAATCTGCGCTTGATTTGTTCGTAACTCTAATAGTCTCAATTCCTCTGCTTTCATTATTTGACTCAGGTTACTGATTTCTACCATCAGTTCTCTTCCCTCATCTGTAAGCATGGCTTGACGAGCCGCATCTAATCCTTTTTCTTCCCGTAGATCAATCACTTTTTTCATAATAGTGATTCTTTGATTGATTAGTGGCTGTAACCTATCAAAACGATGCTGTTGCTGGGGATTATCTAGAGTCAGATTTTCAAGTTCGGCAATTTTTTTATCCAGCACTTTTGTAGCTGCTATATAAGGTGCTAAATAACTCTGTTCTCCAGTAAGAATATAACCTCTTTGTCCAGTTTCAGCTTTATTTAATTGAGTGCTTAGTTCTTCTATTTTACTAAGTACATTATATGTATGTTTTTCTTTAAGTGAAGCTGCTATTAGTTCTTTGGTACTTTTGTAAGATATCAAACCTATTGTACTCAATATTAATAAACTCAAGGCAAAACCTGCTCCAATTTTAGAGCCAATTTTAAGGCGGTTTAACATTATTACTGGGGACGTTTTACTTACGATAATTTTGCTCAGATGTGAAAAATTATGATTGAATATAGCAATTTTATTTAACTCATCAAACTGCATTGCTCCGATTTTTTTGAGAAACTAAGGTCATTAGCTCTTGTCTAGCAATGCTAGTGGAAAGCTAATATTTTACTTTGCCAAGTACCATAGAAAACAAATACTTATATTTACCCTTTACATTTTATTGTAATTAAAGCTACGAAGTTTATTGTAATCATTAGGGGTTGTTGAGAAACAACCTTATGTTAACTAAAATTTCGTGCTGAAGTATAAAAAATTGAGGTGTTTCATATGTCAGGTAATTTTTACGTGTTTATGTCAAGAGTTTTAGTAACTTTTATAGCTAGTATATTAACACTATCTCATACCTCAACAGCACAATCTACTGTAGATTTAGTGCCAACAACGAGTCCAATACTATTAGCTAAGACTCGTTTTATTTCACCTTTGGAACAACAGGTAGTTAAAGAAATGAACAAAGTCAGAACAAACCCCAAGGCATATATTCCCATCATAGAAAATTATAGAAAACGCTTTCAAGGCAATCGCGTGAAACTTTCCAGTAATACCTATCTTGTCACACAAGAAGGAGTCAAGGCTGTTGATGAAGCGATCGCTTTTCTCAAGTCAGTCCTTCCTGTGGGAACATTAAGGATATCTAAGGGAATGTCTTTAGGTGCTAGAGATCACATTAAAGATCAGAGTGCAAAAGGCACAACTGGTCATAATGGTAGTGATGGTAGCACCCCTTCCACTCGCATTAATCGTTATGGTAGGTGGCAAACTACAGCAGCCGAAAATATTAGTTACGGCCCTAACACTGCCCAAGATATTGTGATGCAATTAATTATTGATGATGGCGTACCATCACGGGGTCATCGCACCAATATTTTTAATGGTAATTTTAAAGTGACTGGTGTTGCCTATGGCACTCACAAGGTTTATAGAACAATGTGTGTAATTACTTATGCTGGAGGCTACATAGAAAAATAGCTGTGGCATTGAGGATTGCACACAGATGATATACTTTTCAAGATATTCGCCATCCGCGTAGCTTCTCGTAGAGCAGGTGAAATCCTTCCCTGGAATGGGTCTAGGGTGTAGGGAAGAATTAAGTATATAGGAAGATAAATCATGTCAGGACTTCGTATCCTTCATTTAGTTGGGTCTGCATATAATGATTTTTATTGTGATTTGTCACGCCTTTATGCTCAAGACTGTCTGACAGCAACAGCAGAGCGATCGCGCTATGACTTTCAGATTGCATATGTTACACCTGATCGCCAGTGGCGATTTCCTATTTCTCTCAGCCCAGAAGATATCTCTGTTGCTAAACCGATGAATCTGTTTGATGCGATAGAGTTGATCACAGCGCAAAACATTGACCTTGTGTTACCGCAAATGTTTTGTATTCCGGGAATGACTCACTACCGGGCTTTATTCGACCTGCTGAAGATCCCTTATATCGGCAATACTCCAGATATTATGGCGATCGCCGCCCACAAAGCTAGAGCTAAAGCAATTGTTAACGCAGCAGGCGTAAAAGTGCCTCATGGAGAACTACTCCGCCAAGGAGACATTCCGACAATTACACCTCCAGCGATCATTAAACCTGCAAGTTCCGACAACTCTTTAGGGGTAGTCTTAGTTAAAGATGTTACCGAGTATGATGCTGCTTTGAAAACAGCATTTGCATATGCTTCAGAGGTCGTCGTAGAAAAATTCATCGAACTCGGTCGAGAAGTCAGATGTGGCATCATCGTTAAAGATGGGGAGTTAGTAGGTTTACCTCTAGAAGAGTATTTGGTAGACCCCGACGAAAAACCCATTCGTAGTTATGCTGATAAACTCCAACAAACAGATGATGGTAACTTGCTTTTCGCCGCTAAAGATAATCACAAATCCTGGATTGTAGACCCTAACGACCCAATCACCCAAAAGGTTCAGCAAGTAGCTAAGGAGTGTCACAGGGCTTTAGGTTGTCGCCACTACAGTTTATTTGATTTCCGCATCGACCCACAGGGAGAACCTTGGTTTTTAGAAGCTGGTTTGTATTGTTCTTTTGCCCCTAAAAGTGTGATTCCCTCTATGGCGAAGGCCGTAGGAATTTCTTTACATGAGTTATTAATGACGGCTATTAATGAAACTTTGGACAAGAATAAATTTAATTTGCAATGATGCTCCCACCCTGCTACGCTCTAAGCGCAGCTATGCCGCAGGCTTTACGCAATTAAACTTTGCCTTTTTTTAACCCTATCGGTGTACAGATATAGAGACGTACATTTTGTCCACCCTACGTCCGCAAACTGCTGTCCACACCGTGAAGCTAAGTATATCTTAATAATTAGCTCCCAGTTATGAAATTTCTGAAGCAGAAACTGCAATTGCGGCAACTTATACCCGGAATAGCACCAAAAATTTCGGAAACCTTGACACAAACATACAATATCTCCCCATTAGAACAACTAGTTGTAGAGGAAACGAACAAAGTACGCACCAATCCCCAAGGATATTTACTTGTATTGGAAAATTATCGTCGGCGGTTTCAGGGAAGTAAAGTTAAACTTGGCGATCATGTTTATTTACAAACTCAAGAAGGAGTGAAAGCAGTAGATGAGGCGATCGCTTTTCTTAAGTCTGCTCATCCAGTAAAATCATTGACTATATCTGAAGGTATGTCTTTGGCTGCTAGAGATCACGTCCAAGACCAAGGAGCAAAAGGTGCTGTAGGTCATGATGGTAGCGATGGTAGTAACCCCTTCACTCGCATGAGTCGCTACGGTAATTGGCAAGTGACAGCCGGGGAAAATATTAGTTATGGTTCTCACACTGCCCAAGATATTGTCATGCAATTAATTATTGATGATGGAGTGCGATCGCGCGGTCATCGCACCAATATTTTTAACCCCGCTTTTCAGGTGACAGGGGTAGCCTTTGGTATTCACTCCACATATAGGCAAATGTGTGTGATTACCTACGCCGGGGGATATACATCAAACTTACTTTGATGGAAAATTCGTATAATCGTTGTGTCTGTAGTCTGCTATCTATGAGAAATTCTCTATAGCAGCACCAATATTGCTCAAAATCTAACCACAATGCCTGATAGTTCTAAAAAAGCTGTAAACCTCAAAGTTGATATTCAAGGTGAAGGATTTCCGATTTTGTGTTTACACGGTCATCCTGGCTGTGGTCGTAGTCTTTCTGTATTTACCAATCATTTATCAAAACGCTACCAAACTTTTGCTCCAGATTTACGTGGATATGGCAAAAGTCGTTTTCAGGGCAATTTTGCTATGCAGGATCATTTAAGTGACTTAGAAGCCCTGATAGACAGTTTCCAGATGGAAAAATGTCTAGTGTTGGGATGGTCATTAGGTGGAATTTTGGCAATGGAGTTGGCTTTGCGCTTACCACAACGTGTTACAGGGTTAATTTTGATAGCCACAGCCGCCAGACCTCGTGGTAATCATCCGCCCATTACTTGGCAAGATAACCTTTACACAGGTGTTGCTGCCCTTTTGAACGCTGTTAAACCTGGCTGGCAATGGAATATTGAGACTTTTGGTAAGCGATCGCTGTTTCGTTATCTCATCCAACAACATACGCATACAGCATATAATTACATTGCCCAAGAGGCCGTACCAGCTTATTTGCAAACTTCAAAATCTGCCACTCACGCCCTTTATAGTGCCTTACGTTTGGGATATAACCGACTAGAAGACTTGGAGCAAATTGGTTGTCCTAGTCTGGTACTTGCTGCCTCTCAAGACCGTCACATTACAGCCGATTCCAGCTTAGAAACGGCTCAACACCTCAAAAATAGCCAGTGGCAATGCTACCCTAACACGGCTCATCTTTTTCCCTGGGAAATACCCCAGCAGTTACTCGGCGATATTGACAGATGGTTAGCAAATTATCCCCAAGTAATGAGTAATGAGTAATGAGTGCTGAGTTACGCAACTGGCATATTTTTTATGTAGGGGAGGCAAAAAGCGGTGTGGATTTTCCTCCCGCTTTATTGCCGTTGTGTGACGCTGCGAAAGTATTGGAACGTAGTTATCAGACTTATAGCGTCACGCACCAGCCATCGATTGTGACACTTGCGTAAGTCCTGTGAGTAGTGAGTAATGTTAGCGGTAGCGCGGCGTTGAACAGCGTGCTGAGTGTTGAAAGGTGACACTCACCAAACACCTCGCGCCGTGGAAGCCCCTGGCTTTAGACATGGGGGTAAGGCGCAGGCGAATTTATTCGCCGTTACATTATCGCCTTGGGGTTGCTTATTCGGTGTACCTTTGTTTTGTACTTTCAACGGGACAGTTACCGTTTCAAATTTGACAACCCTGTACGCATAATGTTTTGCTCCAAAGAGCCTCCCTTACGGGGTAATGTTAGCTTCGCCAAAGTTATCGGTCGGTAACTATCCAAATTGCACTTCCTTAACCCCTATTAAAGATGTTTAACAATTTGGTTTTAGAGCAGGGAACTAGCTACGCATCCCCTGGTAAGTTCTTGAACACTTGCCGATAACGGAGTTAGTTAAAACTTAGGCTGGTCAGATTAGGGCTTTTTCAAGCCCCCGCTTTTAGGCGTGGGGTTTCTGACTCATTAGTCAGCAATCTCTTATATATAAGTAAAACATATAAAATATATTGCACTTTATATGTCAACTCTTGTTGGACAATTAGTTACAAAATCGTTACAATAATTCATATAAAGCAATAACTTGATCTGACAAACTAAACACTCACTCAACTGGTGATCATTACCTAAAAGAGTGCGGTGGAGTCAACTGAGTAGAAAGGGTTATCAACTCAGTTGTCACCAAAATCAGAAATGTTTCTTGTGCAGTTAGTTCATAAAGGCTTAATTCGGTATTGGTTTCTTCCATTGACATTTGGACTTCTCCTAATCACCTCGGTTTAATTACCGAGGTTTTTTGTTGATTTAGCAGAAGATATATCTTAATAAGTTTTTACTTTTTTGGCAATATAAGTTAAATTATCTGCCTGCTATATAAAAATCAGAAGGATTTTACAAAATAAATCGAATATTTGTGATTAGTGTTTTTTAAACTCTAGATAAAGGAAATATTTCAAGACTTATATTTAATATTTTACAAAAGCGATCGCACCTCAATATGGAAATGATATTTCTTTCCTATGTAGTATTTTATTGATTCAATGTGAAGTAACAGGATCAATCAAATAATCATACTCTTTTAAAATTGGTAAATTTACCAGTTTTTGTCAGTATTTTTCACATATCCTTAGTTTATCCTGATCAGTTCCCAATATCAGTGAACCCATTATTTATAACTCTGTTGATGTGTAAATCTTAGAAATTTTAAATAAAAACCAGGAGTTTTACATATAAATATATGGAAACAGAGACAGTCGCACTGATTTTAATTGTGGATGATAATCTGGATAATTTGATAGTTTTGTCCACCTTATTAACAGACTCAGATTTTAGAGTTTTGACAGCCACCAGTGGACAAGATGCCTTTCAGAAACTAGATCATATTACTCCTGACTTAATTCTACTAGACGGAACTATGTCTGAAATCGATGGGTTTGAACTTTGTTATCGGATTAAAAATAGTCCGATATTGCAAGAAATTCCCATAATTTTAATGATCGCTAGTAATGAGATACAAGGTAGATTTACGGAATTGAATTTGGAATCACTTGATTATATAAATAAACCATTTCTGCCAACAGAGCTTTTAATACGTATACGGTTGAATTTGCAGCTACTAACCTTAACTCGCTCTCTTTATGAAAAAAATAATCAACTTAATCAAGAAATCGTAGCTCGTCAAATAGCAGAAGCCCAAACATACCAACTCAGCCAAAACTTAGAAGAAAGAGTAATTGAGGAGACTCAAGAACTGACCTTAAGAATAAATGAGCTACAAGCACGAGAGAAGAAACTAACCTATGCAGCTTTTCATGATTCGTTAACGGGATTATTTAATCGTGCTTGGTTAATGCAATATTTATCAGAAATCTTTGATCAGCAGCAACCACAACATGGATATGCAATTCTATTTTTGGATCTAGATCGTTTTAAGAGTGTTAATGATTATCTGGGACATCTTGTTGGTGACAAGTTACTGCAACAAGTTGCTCATCGTTTAAAAAATTGCATATCTCAGAGCGATAAAATCGTTCGTTTGAGCGGAGATGAATTTTTAATTTTCCTTGTCAATCAAGATGGGGTTCAATCAGTTGAGATAGTTGCAAACTTTATTCTGCAACAATTGCATATACCCTTTAATATTGACACATATCAAATTTCTATCGGCGTTAGTATTGGTATTTTGCCCTCTACTCTCAGCTATCAACAACCAACTGATATTCTCAGAGATGCTGATGCAGCAATGTACCAGGCTAAACGAGCCGGAAAAGGTTGCCATATAGTCTTTACCTCAGAAATGCAGCAGCAAACATTGCAGCGTATCCAGCTAGAAAGTGAACTACGTCAAAGCATAGAGAAAAATGAGTTTTGCCTTTACTATCAACCCATATTTTGTTTGACTTCTCAAAAGCTAGTAGGCTTAGAAGCTCTAATTCAGTGGCAACACCCACAAAAGGGAATAATTTCACCAGATAAATTTATCACAATTGCTGAAGAGATGGGTATAATTTCAACTTTAGACTTGCTATCATTACAGCTAGCTTGTCAGCAACTATATCGGTGGAAACAAGAATTTTCAATTGCTGATTCACTTGTAATACATATTAATATATCTACTGTACAACTGCAACAGTTAGATTTAGTAGAACAAATTAAACAAATTCTCAGTGAGAATCAGATATCACCCTCAGCGATGAGGTTAGAAGTTACAGAGAATGCTTTCATTAAAGCATCTAGCATTGTAAATCAAGTCTTAGAAAAAATTCATACTCTTGGTATAAAACTATGTATAGATGATTTTGGTACTGGATACTCTTGTTTTAGCCAATTGCATACATTTCCTGTTGACACACTCAAAATAGATCGTTCATTTACTAAGAATTTAGATGATGGGATTAAAAGCACAGCTATTGTGCAGAATATGATTTCCTTTGCTAATTCTCTAGGAATTTCTGTTGTAGCAGAAGGTATTGAAACTCAAAAGCAGTTAGAAAATTTAAAAAAATTGGGCTGTCAATTTGGACAAGGTTATTTATTCTCTCGGTCTTTACCTAGTGAACAAGTTACTAGTTTGTTAAAATCACAAAAATTTTGAATCCCCAAATAAATACCCCTGTCACCGTTCTCTTTCCCTACTGGACGCTCCGCGAACAGAGATGCTATCGCGTAGCTTGCTTCCCCGGAGGGGTAAGACTGACGCTCACGGAGTGTTCCGAAATCAACCCATAGCGTCCCGCAGGGAAGCCTGTCACCTATCCCCCGTGTTTCTTCAGACTTATAAAAATGTGATTATATCAAAAACTCATCTAATGGTAGATACGTAGAAAAATTTTATATGACATAATTGCAGCTAGATAATCAAAACAAGCAATCATAAATACGTAATATTATGGCTCGGTTAACTCAAGTTATTCAAAACACATTTATTCGTTTAATAGCTTTCTTCTCGGTTATTTTTAAAAAAATTTGGAATTTAATTAGCCGTTTATTTAATGCTTTTGCTAATTTATTTGGCTTGAATAAGACGAGTTATTTTTTAGAATCTGAAGCAGTACAAAGTACAAATAAATATTCAGATACACAGTCGATAAAAACGCAGGTAGATACTAAGTCAGAAATCTCTAATACTGGTCGTCGCCGTCCTAATGCCAAGATGGACTATTACATAAAAATGGCACGTGAAATTCAAAACAAATAGTTGAAGTTAAATATACCAATTAGACATTTCTAGAAATGAAATATGCGTTATCCAGAAATCTTGTAGAGACGTAGAAATGCTATGTCTCTACATTTTTTTCAGTAATTTTTATCGGAATTGGGGAGTAGTCAATGCTGATTAAAGCTATCTTTCCACACCCCTCCTCAACTGGCTCTAATTCCACGACATGGGAGATAAATGTAACTCGCTTGATTCCAATGTGGTGAGGTAGTATTTAAACCATTGACCTGCTAATCGCCCTACCTCTTCAATTGCACCAGGTTCTCCAAACTGGTGAGTTGCGCCAGGAATAAGGTGTAGTTGTTTGTGTTGTGCAGAAATTTGCGCGATCGCATCTTCATTCATGGCTATGATAGGGTAATCATTTTCACCCACAATTAACAAAGTCGGTGCTTGTACGCAGGGTAGGGCTGCACTTACTAAGTCAGTTTGTCCACTACGAGAAACAATTGCTTTTACAAGCATTGGACGTGCTGTAGCTGCTAATAATGCTGCTCCACTACCTCTATTTACGCCAAAGTAGCCGACTTTGAGATTCTGGGTAGCGGGGTTTTCAGATAGCCAATCTGTTACGTCTACTACCCGTGCTGCTAAAAAATCAATATCACAGCGAAAATGCTGGGTACGCTGGTCTATTGCTTCCTCTTCTTTAGTTAGTAGGTCAATCAAAAAAGTTGCTAGTCTTCCTTGTTGACGCAAGAGATGAGCAAGATAGTGGTTGAACGTGCTGTATCTACTGCTACCACTGCCTTGAGTAAATAGTATAATTCCCTCTGCATCTGTTGGTATAACTAGCTCTCCCTTAAGACGGATTGATCCTAGTTCCAGAATGACTATTTGTTCTTCAACGTTCAATAGTTGGATTTTATTCATTGCTATATCTTAAAAATGGGTTGAGTCAGGGTTTAGAGATAATTTCTGAGGAACTCCCACACCAGTTACAATAGTGATTAGATGAAATCTCTCTCATTTCATTAATTGATGAGTCAAAATGACTCAAGCAAAGTTCAATTCACACAATTATCAAGGTGCTACAGAATTGTGATTTTATTTTCAACTTATAACTAAAGTTTGAAGAGCTTGTGATTCCAGACTAAAGACTCTTGCTGACTTAACAAAAATCAAGAAAATACGTGTTAAATTTTTCAGTCTTTTATTTGCTCTAGACTTAATCTTTGTCTATATTAGCCTTGTATGATAAATTAATTCAACTATCAAATTTAAGAATAATCATTAGCAAATATCTAAAAATTCTTCGTTTATATCTCAATGAATGCAAAATGATACTAAAATATCATTTTTATTAGATAAATCTGGTGACACTTATCTACTCAAAAGCTTTTTAAGTAAAATAGGAGACTATTAACTATGTATCACCGAATTTTAGTTGCTATCGACCAATCGGAAATGGCTGAATACATTTTTGACCAAGCTGTATTTTTAGCTAAATCGACTGATGCAGAAATGATGTTGCTTCATGTTCTCTCTCCATTGGAAGACCCTTATCTCAGCCCTATATTTATGCAGCCTGATACTATATATCCAACTGTGCCACCCGAACGGATGGACAGCTATATTCAACAGTGGGAAAAACTCAAACAAGAAAGACTAGAATGGTTGCGATCGCTAACTAATAAAGCTATCAATGCAGGGGTAAAAACTGGGTTTACTCAAAATATGGGTGATGCCGGTCGGATTATTTGTGAAGTTGCTCGTAGTTGGCCGGCTGACTTAATTCTGCTTGGTCGTCGTGGTCGCGCTGGACTGAGTGAGTTTTTCTTAGGTAGTGTGAGTAATTATGTGATTCATCATGCTTCTTGCTCAGTTATGGTCATCCAAGGCAAAATGCCTAGTACAACTGAACTTCTTCAGTAAGAAGACATAATTAACGCTTAATTGAATCAAAGGGCAAGTTCTCCATATCAGAATTTGTCCTTTATTTATTTTAAGAGCCAATAAAAAAAATCTTCATAATACTTTACAAGAGGGTTACTTTATCAGTACAACTGGTAAAATGAGTTTTAAATTTTACAATAATCAAGCCACCTCTTAGTTACTTTATTACTATGGAAACACTAGCTTATTTGCATCTAGCCGAGAGTTATGAAGGATTCGCCAATTCAGAACAGCAAAGTCTCACTGATGCTGATTTGTGCTTTCTGGAACTAGCATGGATCAAGAACCACAGTGGAGTTTTAATACTAGCTCTTTCCTTGGCAATGGGTTCTTTAAGTGTATCGAACCCAGCGATGGCTCTCAAAAGAGGTCATAGAAGCCCTCAAGTGATATCTCTTCAGCAAAAACTGCAAGAGGCTGGGTACTTTCAATCCAAACCGACAGGATATTTTGGCTCTGTCACAGAAACCGCAGTAATCAAATTTCAGCAAGCTAATGGCTTAAAGGGTGATGGAATTGTTGGGTCTAAGACACTGGCGGCTTTAGAATCTAGTTCTGGTTTAGGTGTATCAGCCTCATCAAACACCGAACCTAGCACCCCTTCTTCTATTGTTAATGATCCTCAATCACAGGTAACATCAAAGCGATCGCTAAAAAGAGGCGACAACAGTTATCGTGTGATGTCCCTACAACGGAAATTGCAAGATGCTGGATACTTTAATGCACCCATCACAGGTTATTTTGATGAAGCTACCCAAGCAGCAGTTATCAAATTTCAACAAACTAAGAGACTAACTATTGACGGTATTGCCGGGAAACAAACATTATCAGCACTAGAATCTAATTCTGGAGAGTTCAACGCTGCGCCTTTTTTGGCAACTTCTCCCGAACCTAAAATAACAGATAACTCTCCACAGTTAAAGAATCAAGTCGAAATCGAACAGCCACCAGCGAAAGTTTCCCGTAGTCCGCAAAAAATGAAGCTGGTAAAAACCATCTCTTCTAGTAAAATTTCGCCAAAATCGGTGGTTTACTCAGGTAATGGCCTATTTTTTGCCCAGAACATGATGTATAACCACTCCATCACTGTCTATGACCGGAACTATAAATTAGTTAAAGTGATTCCCGATGAAGTAGATTTATCAAAATATGGTTATGCTAAAAAACCAGGTAAATTTAGAGGCGCACCCGTTGAGGCGAGTTTTTCCCACAATGGTAAATATGCTTGGGTGTCTAACTATCAAATGTATGGCCCTGGTTTTAACAACCCTGGTAGTGATAAATGTCATCCATCTCAAAAAACTGACAAGAGTTTTTTATATAGAATTAATACAGATACTCTAGATATTGATAGAGTTATTCAAGTTGGTTCAGTCCCTAAATATGTAGCCACTTCAGCTGATGAGCAACTGATATTAGTCAGCAATTGGTGTTCTTGGGATTTAAGTATTGTCGATGCCAATCAAAATCGGGAAATCAAACGAATTAAACTAGGCGCATACCCTCGCGGAATTGCCGTTGATGCCAAATCTGAAAAAGCCTATGTTGCTGTGATGGGTTCTCAGAATATTGCTGAAGTTGATCTAAAAGACTTTTCCGTCGGCTGGCTGAAAAATATAGGCAGTTCACCACGCCATTTAAACATAGATCCTACTGATAAATATCTCTATGCTTCTTTAAATGGTGAGGGAAAAATTGCCAAAATTAGTTTATCCCAAAGAAAAGTAATAGATAAAGTGATCACAGGGAAAACGCCGCGTAGTATGGTGTTATCTGATGATGGACAGCTACTTTATGTTGTTAACTACAAAGAACACACAGTTAGCAAAGTTCGGACTAGTGACATGAAAGTGTTACAAAAAGTAAATGTCGATGCTCATCCCATTGGAATTACTTACGATCCGCAAACTAGGGAAGTTTGGGTGGCTTGCTATTCTGGCAATATTATGATTTTTCAAGATTAGAGAATAGTCAATTTATTGGGCGACGAGAGGAAACCGATTTGATTTTTAAAATACACGTAGCCCACCCTACTTGACGAAAGAAAGGTAATACCGCAATACCTAATGCTCAATTCTTTACTGTCCCCTCCCTACGCGAGTAATTATCGCTATGACACGCTGCGCGAATAGAAGTCAAATCGGATTCCTAAATATTTTCGGATAAATCTCTTATTTTTCGTTTAAATCGAAGAATTAGCTCAATATATTCATAAAGCTAGAGACGGTAAACCTGAAGCTATAAACTTTATAAAAAGATGTAAATTTTGTAACTAAATTTTATTTTTTTAAATTCTTCTATAAAACTCATAAATATTTCTGCCCCATAGGGTTTTTATTGCCAATAAAAATCAGAATTTTCACGGATATAAATTAAATTAACAATCTCTAAAATAGTTACATTCAATAAAAGCTTCTTAATGTTGGAGTATATACTGAAGTGTAGCAATTGAAGTTGAGTCATGAAAAAATCATCCGTAATTTACACTAGCTTGAGAAAAATTTTATTTTACATACTCAGTTAGTGTAGTTTTACAGTGTTTTCAATTAACTTATTTTTTCATTCTCAAAGTATTTTTGTTACATTACAAAACATAAAAATTTAAAAACCTACTATTAAAAACAGTAGCCTCAATAAATTTATCAACATTAAGAAGATTTATCAGGGTATCTGAGTAGATTAGCTATTTAAAAAGCTGGCTTGTGAATTAAAAACACAAAGTGTGAACACCTGAAACTGATGATATCAAATAACATTTTAGATGAATTTAAAAGCTGCACTCAACTGCAATATAATGGGCAGTTGATTCTAAGTAGTCCAAAAAAACATCAATGGACTTTCTACTATCGATTAGGACGGATAGTTTGGGCAACAGGAGGAACGAATCCTTTTCGGCGATGGCGTAGACTTATGGCTCAACATTGCCCGCAAATTGATGTAGATAAAATTCAGTTACGTAAGCAAGACGTAGCAACTAATTATTGGGACTATCGTCTTTTGGAAATTTTGTATAAAAAACAAAAAATTCAAAGAGAACAAATTCACGCTATTGTGGAAAACACTTTAGCAGAACTTTTATTTGACCTAGCACAGCAGACAAAGTTTGTTGCGGTTGAGTGCGATCGCAATCAAGAAGCAATTTTAGAAACGCCCATGAGTTTCACCAGTGCAGATGTGTCGATGAAACAAATGCAAGACTCATGGAATCTTTGGACACAAGCTGGTCTAGCAAATCTTTTTCCTGACTTAGCACCAGTCATTAGAAGACCAGAACAACTACAAGAGTTAGTCAGTCCGCCAGTATACAAAAACTTTGTAACTTTGATTAATGGCAAACTGACACTGCGAGAATTAGCAGCCAGAATGAAACAAAATGTTTTACCTGTCTCTCGTTCCTTGCTTCCCTATGTCCTCAAAGGCATCATCGAATTAGTTGAAGTACCTGATTTACCTTTAGTTTTAACAGAACCTCCAAATAACTCTATCTCTGCACAGCCAAAAAAAGCTCATGCTCCATTGGTAGCTTGTGTAGATGATAGCCCTCAAGTCTGTAAAATGATGGAGGAGATTATTACCTCACATGGACTGAGGTTTATCAAAATTCAAGATGCTATACAGGCTTTGCCAATTCTAATTCAGGAAAAACCAGACCTGATTTTTCTAGATTTGATTATGCCTGTCGCTAGTGGCTACGAAATCTGCACACAGTTACGCCGTATTTCTACTTTTGCCAATACTCCTGTGATTATTTTAACGGGTAATGATGGACTATTAGATAGAGTGCGTGCTAAAGTAGTCGGCTCTACGGATTTTCTCACTAAACCTGTGGCTACAGATAAAGTTATGAGCATTGTACGTAAGTATTTGCCTGTAAACTCTTCATCTACAACCAAAAGTAACTCAAATTTAGAGGTTTTTCATCAAGGTATAGCTTGAGTTGTGACCAAAGTAGTATTTGAATTAGCTTGAGCATATTTTCAGGCTTAATTGTGCTTGGCATTTTAAAGATTTTTATTGTTATAAATAACAATAAAAACTGTAACATTAGGTAGTTTCTCTGAGCCAAATTTAGCAGTAAACAACCACAATAACAACAAACTAAAATCCTGGTGGCATCTGGCTTAAATGCCCTTTGAATTTATGTTGGGTAATTTATCAAAATTTATTTAAGGAATTGCTATGGCTACTGTTTTAGTTATTGAAGATGGCTTGACTGATATGGAAATCCTCACTCGTTATTTACAACAAGCAGGTTGTTCTGTCATTAGTGCAACAAGCAGTGAAGAAGCTCAAATCAAAATGGATAATAATAGACCAGATTTAATATTTCTGGATGTAATTTTGCCCGGTAAAAGTGGATTTGAAATTTGTCGAGAACTCAAAAATAACCCTGATACTAGCAAAATACCTGTAGTATTCTGTTCTACCAAAAATAGTGATGTAGATAAAATTTGGGGAAATATGCTAGGTGCAGAAGCTTATCTTTCTAAACCAATTAATCAGGAAGAGTTAGCATTAACACTAAAGAAATTTTTTAATTAAGCATTGTAATCAAAGGATTAACTACTTTGGAGAAGCAGGATAAATTTTTAAGTTTTAATTTGGGAGTTCGAGATACAGCAGTAATTTCCTTGAAGCAAATCACAGAAGTTTTGCAAATATCTTTGGGGGATATATGTGTTGTACCTCAGATGCCTAGTTATATTTTGGGTCTTTATAACTGGCGTGATGAAATGCTGTGGTTAGTAGATTTAGATGAAATGCTTGGTTATCCACCATTGTCACAAACAGCAAATATGCTGGTAAAAATGATGGCAATTGTACTAGAGGAGAATGGTAAATATTTGGGTTTATTAGTAAGGCAGTTGATGGATATTGAGTGGCTAGATACGGATCAAATGAAAGCACCATCTGGGGAATTATTCTCTCCATCACTATCGCCTTTCTTACAAGGATATTTTATTAATGATGATGAGAAAATGATGTTAAATCTTGATGCTGAGGCTATTCTTCATTCTCCTGTATATACTCATCATAGTTAGGTGACAGGGATTGAAGATTTCTCATAAATTGCAGCATAGCGTGCATAATTTAGGTCGGACTAATTTATTAAATTCCTAATTATTTGAGGTTGAGCGAATGGCAATCACATATCATAAAAATAATGGGAATGAGAATTCCCTCGCTAAAGTAGCACCAATAGAAAACACAAAAGATAATGTTAATTTAAACGATACTCCTCATCAAGAAACATCTGAGGCGATCGCACAGGAATTTAGAGCTTGGCGACAGCAGTTACAAGATATCATCACTCATATGCGTCAAGCATCTGATTTAGATATGGTCTTGAAGGTAACTGTCGCGAAAGTTAGAGAAAAAATTAGTTGCGATCGCGCCTTAATTTATCAATTTAACTCTGCTGATTCCGGCACAGTTTTAGCAGAATCTAGAAACTTGGGTTGGACTCCTGCTTTGGGTGAAATTATCCCCAGCATTATGTTTGGATTACATACAAATTATGACTATGTAGAACCCATCTCAATTGATGATGTTAACCAAATACAACTAACTCCCTATCAAAAACAGCTGCTAGATAAATTTCAAATTAAGGATAGTTTAAGTTTACCTATTATCTTGGCTGGTAAAGTTTGGGGACTGTTGGCTATTAATAGTTGTGCTGGTGCTAGACAATGGCAAGAAGTAGAAATTACCTTACTATCTCAAGTTACAACAGAATTAACTCATAGGTTACAGACATTTGAATTTCATCGAGAATTGCAACTACACACCCAGTCTAAACAATCATTAGGCAAGGTCATTGATAAGATTTTGAGGACATCAAACATTGATAAAATATTTCAAACCACCACTCAAGAAGTCCGCCAATTATTTAAATGCGATCGCGTAGGTCTTTATCGCTTCAATCCTGATTGGGGTGGGGAATTTGTGGCGGAATCTGTAGGTAATGGTTGGGTGAAACTAGTAGGGCCAGGACTCAAAACAACTTGGGAAGATAGTTACCTCCAAGACACCCAAGGGGGACGGTATCGCCATCAAGAAAACTTTATAGTTAACGATATCTATAAAACCAATCATTCTCCTTGTCACCTAGAGATTTTAGAACAATTTGAAGTCAAAGCTTATATTATCGTTCCCGTATTTACCGGGGAGAAATTATGGGGTTTATTGGCAGCATATCAAAACTCTGGCTCTCGTGAATGGCAATCATGGGAAGTTGACTTTTTGACTCAGATTGGCTTGCAATTTGGTGTTGCTATTGCTCATGCAGAATACCTAGAACAAATGCGGATGCAATCTGAACAACTGATTCAAATTGCGGAAAAAGAAAAAGCCTTCACCAAAATAGTTAACCGTATTCACCAAGCGCAAGATGTAGATAGTATATTTAGAGCCACCACCCAAGAAGTGCGCCAATCCCTAAAATGCGATCGCGTGGTTGTTTATCAGTTCACGCCAGACTGGGGTGGTGTGTTTGTGGCTGAGTCAGTTGGTCAAGGTTGGACAAAATTAGCAAGTCCCGATCTCAAAACTGTTTTAAACGATACCTACCTCCAAGATACGAAGGGGGGTAAGTATGTTAGAGGAGAAAATTGTGTCGTCAATGATATCTATACAATCGGTTTAACTGGTTGTCATATTGACATATTGGAAGCATTTGAAGCTAAAGCTTACATCATAGTTCCCATCTTTTTTGATGATAAATTATGGGGCTTACTAGCCGCTTATCAAAATTCTAGTTCTCGTGAATGGCAATCCTGGGAAGTTAACTTTTTAACCCAAATTGCCGCTCAATTTAGCCTGGCTAAATCACAACTAGATTATCTAGAAGAAGTGCGAATCAAAACTGAAAAGTTAACTCAAATAGCAGACCAAGAAAAAGCCTTTACCAAGATAGTTAACCGTATCCGCCAAGCTTTAGATTTAGAAGAAATCTTTAAAATTAGTACCCAAGAAGTACGGCAATTATTGAAATGCGATCGTGTTGCTATTTTTCGCTTCAACCCAAATTGGGGCGGGGTATTTGTGGCTGAGTCAGTCGGTCATAATTGGGTGAAATTAGTAGGTCCTAATCTTCAAACAGCTTGGGAAGATACTTATATCCAAGAAACGCAAGGGGGTCGATATGCCAAAGGTGAAAGCTATGTTGTTAATGATGTCTATCAAGCTGGTCATGCAGCCTGTCACCTAGAGATTTTAGAGCAGTTTGAAGTTAGAGGTTATATCATCGTTCCCATTTTCTTTGGAGAACAATTATGGGGACTATTAGCAGCCTATCAAAATTCCGGCCCTCGTGATTGGGAAGAGTCACAAGTCGCCTTGTTAGCCAGAATTGGCGACCAACTAGGACTCGCACTACAACAAACCGAATACTTGCAAAAACTCCAGACGCAATCAACCCAACTTGCAGAAGCAGCCGCACGGGATAAAGCAGCTAAGGAATTACTACAACAGCGTTCTATTCAACTACTGATGGCTGTCAGACCTGCTCTCAACGGTGATTTAACAGTACGTGCGCCGATTACAGAAGATGAATTAGGTACAATTGCGGATGCTTATAACAACACCCTGCAAGCACTGCGGCAAATTGTACTGCAAGTACAAACATCTGCTGGTAAAGTTGCCCAAACTTCCAGCACAAGTAATACTTCCCTCGCAGGGTTGAATAATTTAGCCCAACAACAGTCTGACGAAATTAATCTGGCTTTGGGTGAGATTCAACAGATGCTCAATGCGACCCAAGCCGTGGTAGCTAGTGCAGAGTTAGTACAAGTAGCCGTCAAACAAGCCAACCAAACCGTTGAGTCTGGTGATGCAGCTATGAACCAGACAGTGCAAGCCATCCAAGCGATTCGTGAAACTGTAGCCCAAACCAGCAAAAAGATTAAACGCCTGGGTGAGTCTTCACAGAAAATTTCCAAAGTAGTGAATTTGATTAGTAACTTTGCGACTCAGACAAACGTACTAGCTTTGAACGCCGCCATTGAAGCCACACGCGCCGGGGAATACGGTAAAGGCTTTGCAGTGGTCGCCGATGAAGTCCGTTCCTTGTCTCGCCAATCAGCCGCCGCCACCATTGAAATTGAAAAATTAGTCCAGGAGATTCAAGAGGAAACTGGAGAAGTGGCGGTAGCAATGGAAGCTGGGATTCAGCAGGTAGTAGAAGGTACAAACTTTGTTAGTCAAACTAGACAAAACTTAAATGCGATCGTTTCTGCAACTGCGGAAATTAGTCAATTAATTCACCAGATTACTGATGCGACACAAAAGCAAATGGGGCAATCAGTATCTGTCACTAATTCCATGAAAGATGTTGCAGAAATTGCTAACAAAACTTTTGGCGAATCCCAAGAAATTGCTGCTGTATTTCAGGACTTATCAAATATGGCACAAGATTTATTAACAACCGCTAGTAAGTTTAAAGTTAGTTAAATAATAGGGAGTGGGTTTCCTATTCCCTACTCCCCATTTCCTATTCCCCATTCCCCACTTCCTATTATTATGATTACCGACACAGAAATTCGTGAACAGGGCTATATTTATTTTCTAGCAGAAGCTCCTGACTTACTACAAACTATTGAACAAGAACTATTAAGTTTATCAGAAAGTCATAGCACAGCTAAGGTGCATAACTTAATGCGGGCAACTCATACAATTAAAGGGGGGGCTGCTACCGTTGGGCTAGAATTAATTAAGAAAATAGCGCACTCTTTAGAGGATATATTTAAATCTCTATATAGCCCAGAAATCTTAATAGATTTTGAATTGCATACACTCTTGTATCAAGCTTACGAATGCTTAAAGTTAGCACTAAATTCAGAGCTAACTGATAGTGTAATCAATGACAAAGAACTGTTGCAAAGGGCAAGTTTAATATTTATACAAATTCAAGAAAAGTTAGGTGATAATTTCGGAAAAGATACTTATGTACCTACTTCTCAAGAATTAGGGTTTGATATTGTCCAGTCTATTTTTGAATCTGGGGTAAAACAACGGTTAGAAAATATCCATGAAGCTATTAAAAGCCTAGTGGATAATATTGAATTTGTAGATTTTTTGACTTCTCAAGCTGAAGTATTTATTGGTTTGTCTGAATCTTTAAATCTACCTGGCTTTGAAGCAATTTCTCAAGCAATTTTAGCGGCATTAAAAAGTAATCCAACTCAAGTACGCCAGATTGCAGAAATTGCCCTAGTTGATTTACAGCAAGCCCAAACAGATGTATTAGCAGGCGATCGCACTCGTGGGGGTAGTCCTTCTACTGCTTTACTACAACTAGGAGTTACAACAATAGATCAGTTGTCTCCAGTCACAAAAACACTTATTGATCAATCATCATATACTGATTTTTCAGATAAACAAAATGAGTTTTACCAATTCTTAATAACATCAGAAAATAACACCCATCAGGGAGTTAAGCCAGAAACGGCTAAATTTTATCTAAAGGCAATTCATTACATATTTTGCTGGTTTAGTCATGAAAGTGAAATTCCAGTATCAGAAATGGATCTAGATATATTAATTTCTAATCACGAAGATGAAAACTATTTGAGTTATGTTGACAATTGGCTGAAGAAATTTTTAGAATTTATCCGCAATGACGGTGATAGCGAAAGTCTTTGTCTCTATCGCCAAGGAATGATTTTAATTATTCTCTTTGCAATTGCTAAATTTCAGTATGCCCGTAAAAAAAATGATAATCGAATTTCTTTTATTAAAGCATTACAAAATAAAATTAGCTTATTAGCGACAGAATATAAAAAACATCCTCCTGTGACTGCTCAAGAAAAAAATTGGTGTGACAGTCCCAAGTTACAGGAATTACTAGTTGTTCAACATATATCAAAAACAATTGATGCTGTAGATTCTCACCTTTTAGAATCAATTTGGGGAGAAGAAACAAGTCAGGATTTAGCAGATGAATTGGTAAATACTCAAATTCAACATAACAATGAACTTAATGATAATCCCAACTCTGAAAAATCTTTATCTGTCATTGACCAAGTAAGTACAGATATTACAGAAAGAGTAATTGACGTTGTTAATGACCAAATAGAAGAAAAATCTCAGACTTCTCTCAGTAAGAGAAATCAATCTAGTTCATTCATACGTGTAGATGTAGATAAACTCCAACGCATTAATTACTTAGCTGGTGAATTATTAGTTTACCAAAAAAGACGAGCGTTAAACGATGAACAAATTCAAGAGATACTTGAGAGATTATCTGAGCAACTAAGCAGACATCAAGAAACGTTAAATCAATTACGTGATTTGCCATTACAAATGCAGAGTGTCAAATCACATCAGACACAAAATTTTGCATCAGTGAAATTTGACTCATTGGAAATGGATGTTTATACAGAATTCCATTTGACATTACACGAATCTATAGAAGAGACACTGCAATTACAAGAAACTACCGAATCAATTGATTTACTCTTAAAACAAGCTAGCCAAATTAGTGATAAAAAACAAAATTTAGCTTTAAATCTGCTAGATAACTTAGTGGAAGCGAGAATGTTACCTTTCGGTAATATATTGAATCGCTTTCCCCAGATGGTTCAACAACTGGGTAATGTTTATCATAAACAGGTGGAATTGCGACTTACTGGTACAGGATTACTAATAGATAAAGCGATCGCCGAAAAACTCTACGATCCCCTACTACAATTAGTGCGTAATGCTTTTGACCACGGTATTGAATCGCCGCAAGTTCGCCGGGAACGAGGTAAACCAGAAACAGGTGTCATTGAAATTTGCGCCTACCATCAAGGTAGTCAAACAGTGATTGAAGTCCGAGATGATGGACAGGGATTGAGTTTAGATAAGATTCGCAAAAAAGCTGTTGAATTGAATTTGCACCCAGGAAATGCTCATTGGGATGAATCTGATTTGTTAGATGTGATGTTTGCACCTGGATTTTCTACTGTTGATCAGGTGAGTGAAATTTCTGGACGGGGAATGGGATTAGATATTGTGCGTTCTCAACTGCAAATACTTAACGCCTCGATTTTAGTGCAATCTCAGCCCAATCAAGGTACAACTTTTATATTTAAAATTCCTTTTTCTATGACTACCGACCAATTAATGTTAGTGCAATCTGGTGGTGTTGTTTATGCTTTATTATTGGATAGTATCGAAAAAATTGTTATTCCTACACCGCAACAAATTAAAGAAATTGACGGTAAAAAAGTTTTACATTGCCATATAGATAATGATGAAACTATGGTCAGCCTTTATCAACTTTCAGATTTGATGTCTTATAATGGTTCGTTAGCTCCCAATGTGATTAATAGCAATTTACTAGCTGAACATAACACAGAAGTCATGAATAATCCTGTGTTATTATTGAGGCACGATCACGGTGTATTTGCTTTGGAAGTTGACCAAATTATTGGTGAGCAAGAACTAGTAATTAGACCTTTAGGAACTGCGATCGCTCCACCAAAATATATTTATGGTTGTAGTAGTTTGGCTAATGGTACTCTCATCTTAGTCATTGATGGAGCTTTGTTTCTCCAGTCTGTTGAGATGCAAGCTACATTGGATGTAGGCGCATTACCAGAAGCTAATTCTGCTAATAATAAATCCTTGCCAGTCTCAGATTCTACCCTGGAATCAATACCATTATTGGCTGCTTCCAAACCTACAAATTCTATAGAAGAATCACACCGCAAATCTCCAGGAGTAGTTTTAGTTGTAGATGATGCGATCAGTCTGCGGCAAACTGTCTCTCTAACATTGCAAAAATCTGGTTATCAAGTAATACAAGCGCAACATGGCATAGAAGCTTTAGAACAGTTACAAAGGTATCCTCAAATTCAGGCTGTCATTTCGGATTTAGAAATGCCCCGCATGAATGGCTTTGAATTATTAAGTCACATCCGAAATAACCCAACTTTGGCGAAATTACCTGTAGTCATTCTGACTTCCCGTAGTGCCGAAAAACATCGTCAACTTGCCCAAGAATTAGGCGCACAAGGTTACTTAACTAAGCCTTATTTAGAGCATGATTTGCTAGCCACAGTTGAGCGATTAATCAATACAGAAAAGGAGAATTTAAACCCAGGGCTATTTCATTCTAAAAAGTTGTTTAACTGTGTCTAAAACAAAAGAGCATATTTTTTGGGCTTGTGCGATGTTTTTAAACATATTGTTCTATAATATTAATGTTTGAGGACTTTGCCATCTAACCCAATAGTTTCGCCAGTATTTGTTTGTACATTAAAAAATTTGCTCAGACACACGGAATAATCTTCGTAGTCTACGTTTAATAAGGCACGATGCACAGTGCTATAAGAAGGTAGTCTATGTTTTTGGTGTTGAAAAAGGTCAATCAACGCTGAGATTAAGAGAAAGATATACAACCAAAGTTTTGCATATGATTTCCAGGTGTCTTTTACCGTTTTTGATGATAGCGATCGCAGCAAGCATCAGTAGCTGTGCTTCCAACCTACCAGAAACTAGCACAACACCAACCCCAACCCAGAGTATGGCTCAACTCAGAGTCAAACACAACAATATCAAGTCCCCCTCTGATACCTCTAAAGCTGCTTCTGGTAAGATGGTAAACGTTACTTTATATATAAGCGATATTCAGTGCCAGGAATTTGTTCCGCAAAAAGTAACCGTACCAGCAGTAGAGTCTTTAACTAATACAGTTGGCAAAATCATACAAGAACAAGACACAGCCGACTTTAGTTTGTCTGGTTATCGTGTCACAGTCAATAATGGCGTTGCAACAGTTGACTTGCGACTCTCACCCCAATCAAAACGTAACTTCATTTCTCTTTCTAACTGTGAACAGTTTGCTTTATTTGGCAGTGTCCGCAAAACCCTTACCAATAATTCCCAGTGGAAAATTAAAGAAGTACGCTTCACTGAAAAAGGCGAACCAATTGTGATGTAGTCAATATTCACGCGTATCAGGTTATCTAAATGTATATCCACGCCTACGCGATCGCAAATTCAGACCAACGCCCCATTCCCAAAAATGCTTTGTAAAGGCGTATTACGTTAATAGACAGGTGATCTGAAAAGTTTTACAATCAGACTGAAGGTAGTAAATTTACTTATTGCTCAATCAAACCAAGCATAGTAAAGATTTTCTAGCGATTCAGCTAGATTATTAAATCGCACTATTAATATAAGAAAGTCTTGATGAAAGGGTAATAAACCAATGGATGTAAAGCTGATTATCGTTGGGTTAACTGTTATATTTACCATTTCGTGCCTATTTTTTGGGACGAAAAATGGATTTTATGATTCAGATAACTATCACGGCAATGGCTCTGCCCATTGATAGATTAAAGCAAAAGACAAGTTCCCTGAGCTTCCAGCTTGAGGGCTTCTCGTTATCAGCTTTTCCCAAACACTGAGGGTTTGCAAGAGGTGTCCTCCCCCATCAAAAATCCATATTCTTAGGGATGAGAGGCACATTGTCAAACTTACCCCTAGTTTACAAAACCAAAATCCTTAGAAAAGTGGGCTTTTGGGATATGTCAAAGATTATGAGATGGGAGGGGAGGAAAGCATGAGGGATAATGTGCCAGCATACTCCCGCGTTGACACAGAGGAAACAGCAACAGAATTAGAATGCTTTCCTTATAGTGTTCAGCATCATGACGAGGGTGTATGTTTGTTGGTGCGGATGGGGCCACACCGCATCCTGCTAGACTGTGGTTTGGCAGACATTTCATCCTTACAAAAAAGTGTCACTAAATCGTCAAAGTTACCAGTAGATTTAGTGTTAGTCACTCATGCTCACCCAGACCACGCTAGAGGGTTATTATCGCTGCATCAAGCTTTCCCGCATTTACCCATCTACGCCAGTGAAGTAACTAGCAAATTACTGCCACTGAGTTGGCCAGAGGCAGAAAACGTCCCACAGTTTTGTCACGCCTTGCCATTGCGATCGCCTATTGAGTTACAAAAAGGACTAGTTGCAGAAATCTTTCCCGCCGGACACTTGCCAGGCGCAGTAGCAATTCTCCTCACATACACCACAGCCCAACGCGCTTACAAGCTCCTCTATACAGGGGATTTTTTCTTATCTAACTCTCGATTAGTAGAAGGGTTGCGGTTAGAAGAGTTGCGGGGTTCAGATGTGAACGTGCTGATCATTGAAGGTACTTACGGCACATCACGTCACCCCCACCGCCGCAACCAAGAAAACCAACTAGCCGAACGCATCAACCACGCGATCGCTGAAGGTCGTTCTGTGCTACTACCCACACCCGCATTAGGTCTGGGACAAGAACTGTTAATGCTGTTGCGCTCTCACCACCACTTCACCGGGAGGGATTTAGATATTTGGGTTGATGGTGCTGTGGCTAAAGGGTGCGACGCTTACTTAGAACTATTACCCCATCTACCGCCATCAGTACAAAACTTTGCCCGCCATCAACCCTTATTTTGGGATGAACGAATACGTCCCCGCGTGCGGCGGTTGCAGTCAGAACATCGTCATCTGGTGGGCAAATCTCCTTGTATTGTGCTTACAGATGTCACAGCAGATTTCAGCCAATACTGCCAACCCAACACCGGGTCTTGGCTCGTCTTACTACCAGAAAAAATTGATGTCAAAATTAAACAGCAATATCCCACACCCACAACCATTGACACCTATCTACTAGCACAGCATAGCGATGGCCCTGGAACTACTCAGTTAATTCATAATTTGCGCCCCCAACACGTTGTCTTCGTGCATGGTTCTGCGGCTTATTTAGCCGACCTAACCAGTTTAGAAGAACTACAAAACCGCTATCACATCCATTCTCCCTTGGCTGGTACACGGGTAGAACTGCCTATTGGCGATACATTTTTACAACCCGCCCCCCCAGAGACTAATTATCAAGGGGAAGTAACAGAATTAGACACAATCATCACCATTACCCTACCCGATGCCATTACAGGCGATCCTCGTTGGCGACAATTTGCAGATACAGGTTTAATTGAAGCCCGTTGGCAGGGAGAAGAATTAGTATTTAGGGGCTTAACCCAACGAGAACTACTGAATCAAAATAGCGATCGCTTTATGATGTCGGATGTCGATTGCTGCGGTACTTGCCGACACCAAAGAGGACAACGCTGTTGGAATCCAGCTTCTCCTTTATATAACTTTAGAGTCACCCTAGAAGGTTACTGTCCCGCTTTCGAGAGTTATGAGTCATGAGTCATGAAATGATTAATCCTGAGTACGAGAGTTTACTCAGGATTAGGGTGTACTTAGAACTAAGTAAGTAGTCAGGGACAGATAAACAGAAGTTTTTGCAGAAAAATGAAGCTATTAAAACTATCTTTCCTTCTGCCTCCTGCCTCGTGCCTCCTGCCTCGTCTATTCAGGATTAGACTCAGGATAATGGTTGCGGATACGCTCGGCTTCTGGACAATCTTCAGTCATGAGTGGTTCTACATTACCGCGTGGGACTGAAGCTAACTTTTGAGTTACAGCACCGATGCTTTCAAGGCGAACCATTTCTTCCCAAGAACAAACTTCGTCTTCTTCTTCTGTTTCATAGCGCAGGGTCACTAAATCGCCTTCTATGTCGAGGATGCGGGCGCGTTCTATCCAGCGTTGCTGGTCCCGCAAGAAAACACATACCTCCCGCCCATCGCAACACAGTTGATAAATCTTGCGGTGTAGCATGTAATGCTTCTGCCTTTTTAAACAACGTAGTTAAACCTTTCAAAATCTGGGTTTTACCCCAAGCAAATGAAACCCTTAAGAGGTGAGTTTCACGGTTAAGAATCAGTGTGTCAGTTAAACCCACCCAAGGGATTGCTATTAGTTGTGAGCATTTAGGGAAATGTTGGGTCATAAACTGGTAGTGACTGCACCAAGATTCTATCTCTTTCAGGGTCATTTAGCGAATGTCTACTTCTTCATGAAAGTAAGAAAATTCGGTACTTGTCCTCACCTGCTGAATATTGGCTGGTAAGTCCTTCCTACCATTATGTAATAAGAAATACTCCAAAACAAGCGATGATTGCGGTTGTTCAATTTGCCTACTTGTAATCATTGGCATTGCTGAGAAGCCTGGGGCTTCGGCTTGACTTTTACCCCTACGTATTTGATCTTAACTCATTCTTTTGCTAACCTTCACGGTTTTCAACAACAAAAGTTCACTAGTTTTGAGTTTAATAATTTTTCCGTGGCACAGATTGGGGATTGGGGACTGGGGATTGGGGATTGGGGACTGGGTAGACATTTTTCTACTCACTACTTCCTACTCACTACTTCCTACTCACCACTCCTTACTCACTACTCCTTACTCACTACTCAGCACTCAGCACTCCTTACTCACCACTATTCGCAAGACTTGTATTGGGTGATAGACTCTATCAGCAGTTGAGAAGATCCTTCTCGTTTAATTTTTCCTGTATGCACTGCATCACATAAATCTGCCAGAACTGCCAAATCTTCTGGCGGATAGCATTTAGTCGCCAGTACCTGATGCAGTAAGCCCTCAGATTCAACGCTCAGATATCCAGTTTGAAAAGCAGATTCAACAAGTGCGCGAATCATCGTGTTTTGGTAGAGTACGCAATTTATCACCTTTAGTTTGGACTACTTTACGTTATTGATCATTGATATAGAACAGCACACCGTTGTGATTCTAATTACAAAAAAGTGTGATCCGTATCACAATGAGTAATACAAAAATTAATGTTAGTTAATGGGGCATTGGATTTTACCCTTGCCCCTGCTTTCTAGTTAAGCTTGAAAAAACTGGCGGAAATCCTCATCCTTGGTACTTAGTTGCACCCAGTCGAGATTTAAGGACTGAAATTTTTGCGCCAAGCGATCGCAGGCGGGGCGTTCGGTGGCATAATGTCCGGCATCGATCAAAATGAGATGGAGATCGCGGCTTTCTTGAAATTGGTGAAATTTACAGTCAGATGTCAGATAAGCTTGTGCGCCTGTTTTCACCACCGCCGAAATATAACTAGCCCCTGAACCACCCAACACCGCCACCCTAGAAATTACTTGCTGTAAATCAGCATTGGGGGAAAATATTAAATCTGGAGGAGTCAGGCTATTTTGAATAACTGTGAGTAATTCCTGTAACGTCAAAAATGGTTCTAATAATCCCACCCGCCCATAACCTAACCCTGCTTGGGTAGGTACAATCGGGGAGACATCTTTTAATTTTAAAATTTGCGCCAAAACGTCAGCCGTACCATCGGCGACGTGATCAAAATTGGTGTGGGCGGTGTAGATACCGATATTGTGGGTGAAGGCTAACCGCGCCATCTCCGCAATTGGTTCACCAGTGCGGAAAGATTTAGGGGGACTGAAAATTAAAGGATGATGGGCAAAGATGAGATTAGCATTTAAGGCGATCGCTTCTTCCATTACCGCCAAAGTTGGTGTTAAACATACCAAAACCCTAGCCGACTCTTGTAATACACCCGGCTCAATCTGCCAGCCACAATTATCCCAGCTTTCGCACCAACTAGGATTAGCCCATGCTTCAAACCAAGTAATTAAATCAGCAATTTTCATCAATGTTTTTGGGGTTGAATATTCAACTCTAATGCTAATTCTTCACGTCTTTCCTGAAAAGGTTGATTCCAAATAGGGGAAGCATTCCAATCCCAAGCAGCCACAGGGATAAGTTCGGCTTTAGCTAGATGAGTTAACAACCGATATTCATCTTCTGGTTCACGGGAGAATGTGAAAGGATTCCGAAAACCGTTATCACACAATTTATAAGATTGAGACTTACCACGATGAATGCGTTGTATAATTTCATTAGCTTTTGTTAACAAATAATCTAGAAATATTAAACTAAAAGGCTCTATGAAAGTGCGTTGTTGTGGATCTTTTTGTACCCACTTTGCCCAATCAAAACCATAGATAAAATCATGAACATAGCGGAAACGGATTTCATTATTAATTCCGAATAACTCTGTTAACAAGACCATCTTGTTAGTAAAAGTTTCTAGAAAATTAGCCGCATCTTCTTCTGTATTTAACGCTTGATATAACATACTACTAACCATAAAATCAAAATCCCAGAAGATATTTTCTGGGAAATTTTGTAATTGGGATTGAACTATCCGTTCTAAAGTATTTTGCAGAGTGTTAATTAATTGATTGTCTATAATATTTTCTCTAATTAATGCTTCTATTTCTACAAAGCTAGTGATTATCTTTTTATGGGGATTAAGACTCAATAGCTTAACATTATGTTGACTCAGGATTTCATCAATAAATTGGAAACTATTGTTTGGTGCAATGTGTTGCGGCATCTTTATTGAGATAGGCTAAAGGCTGCAAATAGTTATTATATATTGTTACAACAGATAAATATATTTAACATAAATAAACTTAACCATCAATCAAGATATCTTCTGGTAAAGGGTTATTGAAATATCGTGATATCAACACTTTACCCGGATTTTTCACCAATTCTTGCAACCTCAGTCCAGAGTCCGTAGGAGCGGGTTAAGCGAAATATCCGTGAATAATTCAAGTATATCTGTGAACCCGCCCCTACTGTTTGTAAGAAATGCGGATTTACCTTTATCTAAGTCGGGAATGAGAGGATAACTATTATTGCTAAGGGTGACTAGACGAGCAACCGGAATACCTTGTTCAGCAATCAAGACTTCTTCACAGAGCAATACTTGATTCAGCAATTCAGTAAATTTGGGATTCGCTTCAGCAACGTTGACAGTGATAGTCATTTGCTTCAATATTGATTAATTCCAAATATTTCTTACAATAACACTGGATGGATAGGCAAAGGGGATCATCCCACTTTTGCCTTTCCTTGCTTTAGCCTAAACCTACATCTGAATGTAATAGAAGAAAAATGAACATCGCCAAACTCAGCACTGATGGCACTCACCAATTTGTGATTTTGCCGGAAGATTTTCAACTCACTGGCACAGAAGTTTATATTAAAAAAATTGGTAATGCAATTGTTCTCATTGCCAAAGATAATCCTTGGGAATCACTCATCGAGAGTTTAGACAATTTCTCCGATGATTTCATGACTACTAGAGATCAGCCACCAATCGATACCAGAGAGAGTTTGTAAATGCGATATCTGCTTGATACCAATATCTGTATTTACCTCATCAAGCATAAACCTCAAAAAGTGTTAGATAAATTCCAAACCTTAAGCCTTTCTGATGTGGGTATTTCTTCCATTACTGTTGCTGAACTCGAATATGGAGTTGCCAAAAGTCAACAACAAAATAAAAATCGCACCGCCTTGCTACAATTTTTGCTACCTCTAGAAATTGTTGAATTCAATCAAGCATCTGCGACGATTTACGGCAGCATTAGAAGTGATCTCGAAAGTAGAGGACTTATCATTGGTGCAATGGATCTACTCATCGCTGCTCATACTCTCAGTTTAGGAGTTACTCTCGTCACCAATAATACGCGAGAATTTGCTCGCATTCCCACACTGTTATTAGAGAATTGGGTTGAGTAGCTTTAAGTAAGCTGATAGGAATAAAACTAACTACATTAGCAGGACTTACGCAAGAGTCACAATTGGTGGTTGGTGCGTGACGCTATAAGTCTCATGACTACGTTCAAATATTCTCGCTGCGTCACGCACCCTACAGAAAAAATATGCCAGTTGCGTAAGTCCTAATTAGGTCATGTAAAGTTATTGTGTTTGAGTTCGTAATAAGGACTAAAGTCCTTACTACAAACCGTCACTATTGGGAAATATGGATAACTAATTCTCTGGTATGACTGCGTTGGCGATGTTCCCAAATATAGATTCCTTGCCAAGTTCCTAAAACTAAATGACCGCGATTAATGGGGATATGTTCAGAAGTGTGAGTCAAGGCTGTGCGGATATGTGCCGGCATATCATCAGCACCTTCAGCATTATGAATATACTGTCCTGATTCTGGTACAAGTTTCGCCATGAAGTTGGCTAAATCAACTAATACATCTGGGTCGGCGTTTTCTTGAATAACTAAACTGGCGGAAGTGTGGCGTAAAAATAATGTACAAAGTCCAGTTTCTACCCCTGATTCGGCAACTGTTGTCTCGATTTTTGAGGTGATGTTCAGGAAGGATTTGCCGTTAGTAGTAATCCTGAGAAGTTTTTGGTAGTGAGTCATAGTTGATGTTTAAAACGCAAAGGTACTCAAAGGTAAGCGCGGAGCTACGCGGAGTTTTTACATTTTTATCGACTGTAAATAATTAATAATAGCTTGTGCGATCGCCTGATTTCCATCTTTAGCTAGTGGCTGTGATTGCTTTGGTGCTTGCAGTGGTTGATTGAGGAAGTCCCAGTCACCTTGAAAAAAGTCCTCTGGTGTGACAATTTGATGCAAGTTGTAATTTACCAGTTCTTCTAAAAGAAAAGCCGCTTCCGCAAAATTATCACGGGGAATGGTGACAATAGGGACATCGAATAGGGTAGCCTCAGAAAATGTACCGTAGCCAGGCTTAGAAACAACCCGTCCGCAAAGGGGCATAAAATCGACGGGACGGAATTTTCGGTCATTAATTTTGATTAAATTGGGTAAATCTGGCGCAGACTGATCAAAGACAATAAATTGCCAGTCGGGGAAATGACGGAGGTTGTCGTAGGGAATTTCTTGTAAACCCAAACCACCGAAAGTTAACAAGATAGTTTTGTCTTGAGGTGCGGTGATACCCCAAATAGAACGTATTTTCTCAGCCGAGTAACGGGGAGTACCACCAGTTAAGCCGACATCGGTAATATTAGGGAAAGCTGGTAAAGGTTCATGAAAGGGTAAACGAAACAAGCGATCGCACTCTCGATAACACTCACTAATCCAATCAGCTATAGCCAAAAATTCCCCACCCCAGTCACGGTAGATGAAATCCCAGCCGAAATTACTCATCATCCAACAAGGTATACCTGCTTTTTGAGCAAATAAAGGCGCGAGGAAAGGAATATCCGCCAATATCAACTGCACACGATTTTGGCGAATGAAATTTACTTCGGAAGCAATTAACGAATTTTGCTGCTTTTTAATCTCCAGTAACTTCGCCAAAGTTGCGTCTTTATCCATATTTAAGCTATCCGCTTGCACCACCCCCAAATCAAAAGCGCGGGGACGATGGATAAAATCACCTTCTATGTAACATTCTAGCAACCACCTAGGCGCAGTAGTCACCATAATTAACAAGACTTCTGGACATAACTTTTGAATTGTCGCAGCTACAGATGCGGTACGGGTAGCATGACCAAAGCCGTGGTTTGTGATAGCTACATATAAAATTGGGCGTTTCATGTTGGGGTGTGAGGAGTCTGTACGGAACTTCAGCTAAAGAGAACTAGTACCGCAAAGCGGAAGTCAAAAGTCAAAAGTCAAAAATCAAAATGAAGGCAGCGTAAGGGTTTTGTTGATTTGGAATGGGTGGTTTATTTACGCCGTACTGTACTAGTGGTAATGACTGGAATCTTGGAGACTGCCGCAATGTTTACAGTGTGGTAAATGTTTGTAAGTCAGATTATGGCAGTTTTGACATTCAACATATTGATAATAACCACAGTGGGGACAATAGGCATCATTCTGTTGAATTTTTTTCGCACATTTGACGCAGCGTGATTTTTGAACTCTGCTAACAGCCTGAAGTTTAGGGTTAAGGATAATTTTTTGAAAAAACTTGATGATGCCAAAACCAATTAAGGGAATTAGCAAGATATAAACATAGCTGATGAGGAAAAGTAATCTACCCAGAATGGTACTAATAAAATCAAATATAACTTGAGAGATTACGCCAAATTGCAGAAATTCAAAGGTTTTGAGGATTAATGGAATAAAAAATATTACCAACAAATGCCAGCTAATCAGGGAAATGAGTCCGTATCTTCTACGCTGGGAAAATTGATGCACTAATAAGGCGACGAAAATCAGTGGTAATAGAAACAAAGACTGAAAAGCCAATTGGATACTTGGATACCAAAACGATGCTTGCTTATAGCCTTGTTCAATTTTTGTAAATTCATTCTCTTTCTGAAGAAAGCCTAAAAAACTAACACTTTCTGGTTGATTGAGTAGTTCATTCTTTAGCAGGGAAATTTCTTGTTTTCGTTGGGAAATCTTGAGATTATTTTGATCTAATTCTTGTTTAGCTTTTTCGGCACTGACTTGATTAATTGATTGTCCACGAGGTTGTCCGGCAATCTTTTCTAAGAGTGTAGAGTCATACTGAGCGCGAATCTGATTATTAGATTGTTGAAAATTACTGATTTGTACTTGTTTCTGGTCAATGGTTTTGATGGTTTGCTGATTTTTGGAGTTATTAATCTTATCTTGGTACTCTGCATACTGTAAACAAGTGGGCGAAACTTTTCCTAGATGACCTGCTTCAGCTTGTTGATATATTTCTGAGCGGCTAGGTGTATTATTACTAGCAAATTGCAATGATAGCCTGACAATTTCATAGTTTTTATCTTTAGTAGTTTGTTTGCTGTAACTTTGCCATTCGGAATAACAAGGGTAAGCTTGTGTGGGACTGAGATGCCATCTACTAATATCATCTAGTCCTGTAAAAACGTTGATTAATATAAAAATATCAATCAAGATAATCACAATCAAACTTACTCTATTTAGAGGTTCATTGTTGATGTTTTTTGATTTATTAAAGAATTGCTTTAATATCCGACGAATTTTGGTAAACATATTTTTTCAACTGATATGGTATTAATTAATCAATGTAGTTTTGTAAGTTTGTAGTAAGCACTTTAGTGCTTAGAAAAATCAGGACTAAAGTCCTTACTACGAACTTGCAACTTGCTGGAATATTATTGCCACTCCTCGAATTCATTATTCCTATTACGTAGTAATGAGGTAATTTTAGTGCGGTGGGTTTCAAAGTTAGCGGCGATGGAAATTAGGGCAACACCAACTAGTAACCCAACTACCCATTTGAGGAAGGGGTAGCGCAAACTAAATATCACTAATTGGTAAATACTAGTAATGAAAAAGGCGGTTGTGCCAACGTAAAGAAATGCCCGCACACGTAAAGCTAACCCGGCAAAAATAGCAATCAGGGCAAATCCTCCCGGTATTAAGGGCGTATGTTGATAAAATACAATTGCCCAGCCGCAAATTATACCACTGCTGATTAATCTTAAAGTGTGACGGGGGAGTTTATTTTCTGACTGTTGCAGTGGCGGGTCTACTTGGGCAAGATACAGCAGTGATAAACCAATCACTGTCACATACCATAAGGAATCATTCAGGCGTAACCTATCAAACCACAAAAACAACGCCCAATCTATCAAGACCACACTAATATATGTGAAGCGAATGTTTTCACCCAGCTTGGCTAGAAAAACATAGTACCCAGCCGCAATTACCAAGGTAATCGGGTAAACTTCTAGTCTAGTTTCCCCCAGAATCACTAGGGGGACAATGTAAGCGGCTAGTCGCCAAGGTTGTTTAGACCAGCCCCAACGCTCCCAAGGTAGACTGTATAAAAAGTAAGCAAATACGCAGGCGATCGCACCATTCCAAGGTACTAACGCCCCTGTGATAAACTGTCCTACGGCGGTTTCTCGCCAATAAACCCTCATCCCAGCTATTAATAAGAAGCCGAGGTACACCCAAAAGTCTGCTGTGGGGATGCGTCCAAAAACTAGGGTGTCATTTTCGTTAGCAGGTTGTTTACCTTGCAAGATGGCATAGGAAATCAAAAATGCCCCTGTTCCTAATCCCACCATACGGTTAACTTGAATAGGTAGGACAATTGCCGCCATGAGTAAGCCGCTACTCCAAACCCAATGCAGATGGGCAATACCTTTGAGTTCTTGGGGGGTGAGGCGTAACCATGTTGTCAGCCACGGGGTAAGGACGCGGTAGACTGACATGATAGTCGTACCCAAGGCAGCCATTGCAATTAAGCCGTCACCTAAGCCGCCGCCGGAGGCTTGCAACATTTGGTAGAAGAGGAGTTCATAGGCAGAGATAGAAATGCCGATAATCCCCAAATACAGCAAGGGTTTTAAGTCGCGGTTGCGTCGTCCTACCCCAACAAAGATTAATGCTACACCCAAAGAAGCCAACCCCGACCAATTGGTAAAGACATTTACCCGCAGCAATACACTAAATGCACCATAAATCAAGGGTAAAACGTGGAAGCTGCTGGGAAGTCGAGTTAATTGGAATCTGCGCCGCCACCATTCGCCCAAAATCTGCGAGAATAAACCCAAGGCAATGTTAGCGATCGCAATACGAATAATTGAATGTTCCCCAAAGCCCAAAACTTCGGCAACTAATAACTCTACACCCCAACCGATGCCATAAAATGCCCAGTTTGTTGGTTGTTGCCAACTGCGATAAATAATGGCTGCTAAGGTGATGGTTGTGGCGATTAAGTACCAAAATCCGGGCGTGACAAAACCCTGATAAACTAAGGAAGAATGTAGGGTCATTAAGAATAACTCTACAGTGCATAGTGCGATCGCCCATTTATCACTAGCGGCTGCATACATCCCCGCTAATTCATCATCCCGCCGTAATAGTATTGTTCTTACTAACCATAAGCCGAAAGTAGCGATCGCACCAACAACAAACCACCCCGGTATGGCTAGGCGTGCTAAACCAGGGATACCTTCCCACAGCACCGCCGTGATAAAGCTTAAACCAAAGCCAATGGTGACACCTGCACATTGTTGGCTGAATAAATAGCGGGTGTTGGTATACATCACACCAGTACCCACCGCCAAGCCAATTAATCGCATTCCTGGTAAGGGTAAGGTGAGTAACTGCACTGCACACACCGTCAGAACACCCAAGAAACTATTTGCAGTCAGGCGTTGAGTTGTCCGACTAGCTAAAACGGTGAGTGCAATAGGTGTAGTTAACCAAATTACTCCCCAATAGTCTTGGCTGTTAATTACTCCTGTCCAAGCTGATTCGGCATTTGTCCACAGCAACAAGAAACTCACGGCTGCTAGGACAAATCCCATGTGCCATGCACTACGCCGCCATAGTTCGTTTTGACCGAACCCTCTAACCCCCAAAGGGGGAATATGTAGAGACGTTGCGTGCAACGTCTCTACAGTTGTAGGGGAGGGGTTTTCTCTATCACTAAGACTAAATCCCCACTCTGCTAGCATCAGCACTAATAAAATACTTGCCCACAGATGGAAAGCTAGATTTGGTAATAGCCAATTAATCACCGAACAAAATGTCAGCACTCCCATTGTGTGCGTCAGATACACCAAGGGAATAGGGAGAGGAGAACGCCGCTTGCTGACAACTGCCAGAGTGATGGTAGAACAGAGAAAATTGAGCGATCGCAAGGTAGGATTAACGGTAGCGATCGCAGTTAAACAAGTCCCAAATAACAGGGTGATAAATTCGCCAAATTTTGCTGTTTCTCGCTTGTTGGCTGCGCGTAAACTCTCCGTTACCACCACCATGAACACTAGGTAGGGAAATAACACCACACTCAATAAAGCCCAAGGTTCATTTTGAGATTGGGTGATTTGCGTTCCCACTGTGATAGCTAATTGCTGCAAACCAGAGGGAACTAACCGCCAACCCAACCAAATTGCCTGCAAGCCAATAACAAACAATAATAATAAATCAATCTGTAAGCTATATCTGTACAACCGGACTGTCACCGCCCACAAAGCCAAGCCACTCACAGCTATAGCTTGGGCTGGATGATTAAATACTGCTACCAACCACCCCAAAAACAGCAAAATCCCGCCCAGTCTTTCCCAAAGCACATCCGCTTGCAATACAGGGGCATTATTTTCACTCTCTCCCCCGCTCCCCTGCTCCCCTGCTCCCCATCTTCCCTGCTGTGCTAACCAAGTTCCTAACCAACCGCAGATACCAATAGCTAAACCTAATTGAGTAACATCAACCCCAGCAACAAATATTCCTCGTCCTAGTAGGAGTAATAAAGCATAAATAATTACAGACGCATATAAATTAATCCCTAATCCCGGCGGTTGTGCCTCTAGTGGTGTAGGTGGCTGGCGGCGATGTTGATACAGCGTCAGGATAGTCGTACCTACCATTGCCACATAAATCGCCGTCAGGGGAAATAAAGGTAATTGCCAACCCCAATGCAAATAAATCAATCCCAAAATATTGAATAGAGGTAACTTCCCTCTAGGTGCATTGGTGATGAGTGTGCGATTTTTACATAATACAATCGTAATTATAGTGAGGATTGGAGCTGCGATCGCCACTATCAACCAATCTAAGAGATTACGCCACAACCCGAAGCTATCCATTGCCCAAAAGTTAATCGGCACTAACAACAGAGTGACAATCAGCAGTGTCTGAGCTGTTAATCTCAAGTTATTTTGTTTACCAGCCCAAAAACTTAAACCCCAAAAACTCAAAGTATAGGCAAATAACACCCCATACTGTCCCGAAGCGGGGAATCTCTCCCACTGGCTAGCCGCCAAGACTCCAGAAGATAAGACTACTAAAAATACACCCAAAAACAGCAGCCAACGGACGCTTAATTCTGCCCCTAAAGACTGCAACATTTGGTTAGCAAAATTGGGTTTTGCTGGTTTTTTTAGTTTTTTTGGTTCTTCAGGTAGATAGGCAATTAATGGTTGTTCTAATCTCCTAGGGGATGCAGCTACTCGCTGTGGTTCAAGTTCAACCTGGGGTTGCAACTCCACTCGACAGGAAAGAAATTCTCGACATACTTGTCTAACTTGGATATCGGATATTAAACCCAAGCGCAACCATATATCCAACCCTGCCAATAACTCAGGATGGTTGGAAGATATTTTTAACTCAATTTTAGGCGGATGCTCAAAGGGCGATGACATAAGCCGCAGGGGGTTTGGTAGATACTTAAATCTTCATTCGATTACAGTATAGTTATGCGATCGCTATGCCAGTTATTTTACTGACCGATAGTAATTATTCATGTAAGTTCTTATTCCTTAATCTTTATAGAACCCCGGTTTCTGTGAAAATATCTGTCGTTCATCATTAGACCTCTTGCAACAGTCCCACAATGAGATGTGTCATTGTGAATGAAATGTATAATCTTTGAGATGTTTCGCTTCGCTCAACATGACAGTTTCAGCATTTATGCAAAATGTCTATTGACAAAGGTATTGCGAAGAAACCGGGGTTCTGAAGTATATAACGTTTCCTAATCAAATGACATATGTGATAGCCCCCTCTCCTCGCTGGCGGGGAGGGGGTTGGGGGTGGGGTTCGAGATTACTTTTAACTAAAGTTTATCTTTTACCCTTTTGCGCCTGTCCCCCTTGAGGTAAAAGTTCAAATTCAAAATTACCCACGAGACGGTTATCAACATATACGTGTATTGTATGTTTACCTGGAGGATCACCGGGTGCGATCGTCCAAAAATTCTCAATCACACCATCTTTAGCTAACTGTGTGCGATTAGAAATAGCTTCAACACCGTCTGGTGATAACGTGAAGTTTTCACCATTATCTGTAGCCCAGGTTTCTGGAGGCTTTGGTAATCGTATTACTTCCCGCCATTTGACTTCACCCTGAACATTTTGCAGTTGAATTCGCCAGCCGTATTTGTTACCTTCCGCTAGAGGTACTTTCGTTGAAGGTGTGAAGTTAAATGTCCCTTCAGAGTCAATTTTGGCGATACCAAACTCAGCTTTACGAACATCAATCTGTTGAGCTTTGTTTGACTGGGACTGAATAGGTGTCTTAGCATTGTTGGCAAAAACAGAAGGATGAAGAACCCCAGACATTACCAAAGAAGAAGTGAGTACAACTGTCGCAGCCCAAATTCTCATTATCAAAATTTTTATGTCAGTTACTGGTACTTATTCAACTACTTTTTGCACCCTTCCGGTAGAGCTTTCATTGATTTTAAAATGGTATGTAACCCAAAAAATAGGCAAGTGTAATTGATGTTAATTGGTGATACTTACGTAAATGAATTATATGTAGCCAAAAATAAATTTAATTGTGGCGATCGCTACCATATCGATTTTAAGATGATTGTCATTATTTTCTTACATTGCGGGTAATGCTAATTCTGACCATGCAGCTTTAATTACAGACTTTATTTTACGTTGAAAAATCCTACATATTTAATTTATTTCAGAACACCGATGTTTCAGATAAACTGAAATTTTAAACTTTCAGTCATGATAGCGTATTGATATTTAATTTATGCAGCAAAATTAAAGATGATTGAGTTTAATCACCACTATAGACTTATCGAAATATTTTTGTTAGAACTAGACTAGATATCTTGCACAAATGCTGAAGCTGTCACGTTGAGCGAAGCGAAACATCTCAAAGATTGTACATTTCATTCAGAATGACACATTTCATTTTCAGGCTTTTGCAAGATGTCTACTGAATACAAGTTTGTAATTCATATTTTTAAATTCTGGGAAACTGAGGTTTTGGATGAAATACTTTTATATAAGCCTAGTTTTAGTAATGAGTGCGATCGCAGTTAGCCAAACTGCCTATGCTAACCAAGAAAATCCCCTCGAAATCACCAGCGAACGTCATGAGGCTGCGGCTTTGTTGACAGAAGCAGTCACCATCAATAGTCAGTGGAATAATCCCATTAACCAAACCAATAATCTTCAAGATACCGCCAGTTCTCTGACAGTGGTACAAGAACAAGGATGTAAAAACTTCAACCCACTAGAATTTCTGGAAAATCCTGATGCTATCTTGAAAAAATGCCAGGAATCCGCAAGTAAGCAAATTCCGCAACGCACTGAACCAGTCGATTATCTCAAAGTACCCCGCCTCGATTCTGGTTGGAAGCTAACGGTGACTAAATTTTAAATATCAGGTAGACAAAATAAAAATAGGTTTCGCGCATTAAAAAAGGTATTTGGCTTTGCAAACTACGATAGCGGGTAGTAGGTGTAGGCGATGGATACGCATCCATACCTAAATCTCGCGCCATCCATACAGCTCGTTTAAGATGCAAAGGATCACTCACAATGAGACACTTAGTTAATTGGTGATGAGATGCGATTTCCCCAGCATTTTTGAGGTTTTGGCGAGTTGTGCGCGACTGAGTTTCAGTGAGAATATCGGCTGCTTTTACCCCTTGCTGAGTCGCATAGTCTTTACCAACTATAGCTTCGGCGGGTTCATTCTTGTCTCCAACCCCACCAGTAAAAATAATCTGATTCACATCGCCATTTTTATATAAGTTAACGGCGTGGTTAATGCGTTCTCGAAACACTGGTGAAGGTTCTTCTCCCCAGACGGCTGCACCCAAGACAATTGCTGCATCTGCTTTGAGATTGTGGGTGTTACTTCCATACAAATAAATGCTGATGGCTGTAGATGCGATCGCCACTAGCAATGCAGACATTAAAGCCAGTAAAATCAAGACTAGCGATTTTTTCGACATTTTGACTTATTTACCCTTCCACCAAATTCCAGAAGTACCCATCCGGCGCAACAAAGGAGAAACTTTTCTCCCTAAACTCATTTTCGACAATACTAGTAAATTTTGGCACAGGACTAGCCTGAATGCGATCGCAAAATGTTTCTATTCCTCGCACCCGGTAAGTATAGAGTGACATCCCCAAACTACCAGGTTGCGCTGCTTCAAACCGTGACTCTAAATTCATCCCATTGGGAAACCGAATCACATACAACCTCCCACTCCGCGCCGCCATCATATCAGACTTAGAGGAACGGGGATCATCAAAGGTAGTGACAATAAACTTTTCCCCTGGTTGTAAATCAAAAATATCTCTTCCCGCCGGAGAAGATTCATAGCTAGTTTCCACATCATCACGCACCCGCAACAAACCCAAAACTTCTTCGTAAAATTTCAGGCTTTCCTTACTGTCATCCTGAACGATAATCCCCATGTGGGTAAACTGACTAGTCTGGAAAGCACAGATGTGGTTAATTTCGCCGTAATTAGGAATGGTATAGCCAAACCTTTGAAAAAAAACCTGCCGAGTCAATGGTTGCAATAACAACATTTCGCGCACCCCAACCACCGGATCGATAAAAGGACGCTTTTTTTGCTCTTTTTGGTAAATTACTTCCCAGTAAGGGGGAGTATAGCGGATAGCCCGACCTGCGGCTTTTGCTTCCTCTGCATGGTTTAAAATGGTTAAGACATCAGCCGTTAAACTAGTAGCCCAACGATTGCCCTTAATTTTCATTGAGGCTAAACCCAACCCTGGATTTGTGGGATTTTGCCACACCATCAACCTAATCAAACCATGATCTGCATTTTGGTGGTACAGGCGAATCGAGCGTAAACCAGAATTCACCCCATACAATTGATAAGCTGCACTAGGGGACAGTTCACCCATTTGGCCGATTCGATAGCCAAATTGTTCCCAGTATTGAATTGCAAAAATTGCATCGGGAACACCAATACAGACTTCATAGATACCTTCAATCGCAGCCTGAGTCATGCCAAAATGTAAGTTGTAAATGACATATTTTAGAATATTTCCCAGAGATTTTTTTTTGCGTCCTTTATAGACCAATTTTATTTGCAGGTTTTGCTCTTTTTGAAGGTTATCTGCTTTAATTCTGCCAGATTCTAGTAAAAAAATATTACTGAAACCATCAGGTATTTCTATAATTTTTGAACTATTGATAAATTTATATTTAGTATCTGCCTTCAGTTGGTAACTAAGGGATATAGCTGCGTTTTTATTGGCTTCCATTATTAACAAAGAATTATTCTTCTTGTTCATCTTTTCAGCTATGAGAATATGATCATGTGATATGGTTCTTTTATTCCACCAAGTATCCATTTGAGAGCTAACACCACAAGATACGATCCCACCCAAAAGTAGAATAAACAACCCTAATTTCCATAGGTTAGCCTGTAATAATTTGCCGTTTTCAGGCTGAATTTTTATAGCGAATAAATAAGCTACAGATAACTGAATAGCTAAATAACAGGGAAAGAAATATCTGGACATGATAGAACGATATCCCCCAACGATTAAATCTGGCAATGTCAATGGTAGTGCATTGACAATTATCAGGGTAAAAAGTAATAACCATATTTTTGGTGAAGTCTTGCGGCTAATAAAATAGAAGGAGTAGGCAACCAACAGTAAGATGAGAGGAATGAGATAATTAGCAAATTTTAGATTCAAAGGAGATTTTGGGAAGTAGGTAAAATAAAACCAAAAATCCATGAAACTATAACTTATATTCCTCATCCATTCCGATATCAAGCCCGATATTGGTATAGATTCTAATGCCCATTTTGAGGTCTCTTTCAAACTATTTAAGTTAATAATTATCGTCACAATCCAAGGCGTAAATAACAGGATTGAGGTCAATGCTGAAACGAAATAACCAATAAATATCTTACTGAATTTAAAATTTTCTCTAATCAATAGATATATACCATGACTAATCACAACTAAAATATTGAGTAGGTAAGAATAAAGTCCTAACACAGATGTTGCTGTATAAATTACCCAACTGACTTTAGTTTTTACCCTTAATGCTCTTAAAAATGATGCACTTGATAGTAAAACTGTAATCATCCACAAGCTATAGGGTCTTGCTTCCTGAGCATACAAAACTTGCACTGGGGAAACAGCCATGATAACAATAGCAATCCACCCCACCAATGCTGATTCAAATAATTCTAAACATAACCAATAAGTTAACGGAAATATTAGTATGCCAATGAAAGCAGATAAACTGCGGATGACGGCCACACTGTTTCCGAAACACTGTACCCAGAATCTAGCTGTTGCAAAATATATTGGTGGAAACTGTGGTTCTTCCTGTGCTAAACCTTTGATGGTATCTTGTAATCCTTTTTCAGAATTTATCAGCTGATATTTTTGTATATCCTGTTGAGTGTAAATCTTGTCTTGACTTGTGTCTTGCTCTACTTCGGCTGAGGTATAACCGGATATTCTTAAAGAAGTATATGTCTCATCTCCCCAATAAACTTTTTTTCCTAAATTCACAAATCTAAAAAATATGCCAATTACTAATATAGTAATTAATAAGAATTTAAATATTTTTGGTGGTTTCGTCATTGATAATTTTGGTAAAAAATTCAGATTTTCATATCATAACTATCAATATTAAAACGGAAGCTCACAAATATAATACATAGCTTCAAAAAAATTATTAATTCCTACATGGGAATCAGATTTGATTTTTGAAAAAAATCTTTATAGTTACCTATTTACTGTAAGATTTCCCTGGCTACGCAAATAACTTCAATAATTAAAATAGATTATTATATATTTTAATTTTAAGATAATATATGTATTAAATTAGAAAATCGCTTTAAATCTTGCAGCACAGCATTAGCTGATTGATAGCGATCGCTAAAATGATAACGCACCATCTTATCTAAAATTTCTGCCAATTCTGCACTAACTTCTGCGGATTCTCTCCACATCACATTACCTGTTTCGGGGTCTGGTTGGAGTTCTTGGGGTGATATCCCTGTTAATGCTTGAATCCCCATCATACCGAGAGCGTAAATATCACTAGATAAACGGGGATGTCCGGCAAATTGCTCTGGTGGTGCATACCCCCGCGTCCCAATGGCGACTGTGGCTAATTCTGTTTCATCGCTGCTGGGTGGCTGCATTAACTTGACTGCACCAAAATCAATTAATACTAATCGGTTATCTTTAGCAGACCTAATAATATTCGTTGGTTTAATATCTCGATGAATAACCCGATGCTCATGTATAAATGCCAAAATTTCTAAAACTTCTTTGAGCATTGCAATCACAAAAGCTTCACTTTTGATATTTTCTGTAGGGGGTAATTCCTCATTTAATGTGTGTCCAGAAATATATTCTTCTATTAAATAAAACTCTTCATCAGTTTCAAAATAAGCAAATAGTGTGGGAATTTGTTGATGTTTACCCAACACTTCTAAAATCTCAGCTTCAGTATTAAATAACCTGCGAGCAACTTGTAAAAACTTGGTATCCCGACGGGCTGGCATTAACTGTTTTACTACACAACTAGGATTCCCTGGTCTTTGGGTATCTTGGGCTAAATAGGTGCGACCAAATCCCCCTGAAGCAATCACGGAAATAATATGATAACGACCACTTAATAATAAGTCCCCAGTATTTTTTTCTGGGGTGACAATAGCAGCATGATTGTGAGAATGTTGGTCATAAACTGCTGTAGTAGCTATAGTTGCTTGAGTTTCTTGTAACAGGATATTTAACTGCTCAATAGCTGCTTGTTGTTGTTCCACTTGCAGCAGTATGACCTTGGTTTGCTGCTGTGTTTTGTAGGTGGTGTAGGTCATGACACTCACACTACTCATCACTAAAGCTAAAGCTGGAGGAATCAGGGGAAGCCATCCAGCTTGGAGAAACAAACCAGTACATATCCCTACTAAACCAGCTAGAGTTATACCGCCCACTACTACCAACAATAAAGGATGTCGCAGTCGCCATCCCAAAACACTCCCCATTAATGACCAACCCCCAAGCCAAATTAGTTCTACCCAGTCAGGCCAATACCACATTAGGGGTCGTTTGTCCAAGACTGTGCTGAGGAGTTGACTAGCTATTTGCGCGTGAATAAAAACAGCAGGTGTTCTAGCTGGTTGTTTGGATGCAGCCGTGTAGGGTGTATATAATCCAGGGTGAACACTGGCGGCTGTTGTGCCAATAATTACTAGTTTATCTTTGACCCAATTGGGGTTAACTTGATTATTCAGAACTTGAGTGAGAGTAACAGTTTGAGCCAAGTGGTTGGGGTGGCGGTAATTTAAGAGAATTTGATAACCACGAGCATTGATAGCTTGATAACTACCAGAATTAGCTGAGAGAATGGGGAAGATAGTTTTGCCGAGATAAAAATTGTGTTTTGCAAAATCAACATTAATATCGGCTTGTTCTAGATAGTTAATCGCTGCTAAAGCGGCGAATGAAAATTGTGTATCACACTTTTGATCTATTGGCTCAGAAAATAATAAAGCACGGCGAATAATTTGGTCTTCCTGACTGTCAGGAATTAAATCGTTATAACCAATATTCTCTGGCGGTAAATTGGGAGGGGCTGAAATTTCTGACCTACCCATACTGCTAAACAAACAAGTGCCAATAATATTATGAGGATTTTCTAGACCATTGGCTAAATTGTTTTGCGTCGGCCGGTAAATATTTAGAGCAATAACACGGGGTTGATAAGATTCTAATTTTGCTAATAGTTTATTAATAGTGGCATCTGACAGAGGCCATTTTTCCAGGGTTAAATCTTCTTCAGTAATTGTTACTACTAATATACGTGGATCTGGTGGTTCTATAGGACGCGATCGCAGCATCTGATCATAGGCTTTCAACTCCCAAGACTGCAACCATTTCAATTCTCGACTTCCCCAGACTAAAGCTGTCACCCCTAGACTAGTCACCAAAATTATCTGCCACCAGTGCTGATTAAAACTAGTGTCACGGTAACTTTTATCTTTGATGAATGCACTTTTGAGTCTGTTTAATATTCCACTAATCACGGCGTTGGGAAAGTAGCCTGAATTGGGGTGAGCGATTTAATTCAGTTATCAGTTATCAGTTATCAGGCGTAAAGTGGGGGACTTATACCCACGGATAAATAGATCACTGTTCACTGTTAACAAAATGTAGGGGTCTAAATCCCCGTTACAACACGTAATTGCGAATTGCGAATTGCGAATTGCGAATTGCGAATTGCGAATTGGTTTAAACTATCTCTTCTTGTTGAGCATCTACAACTTGAGTCGCCGATGTTAAAGGAATTGCGTCAGTAGATGGAGCAAAGGACTCTACTTGAGACTGTTCACTTCCATCACTAAAATAAGATCCAATAATCTTTTCATAGTTAGAAGCCACCGCTAAAAAAGCACCACCCAAAATATAGATAGGTAATGGCAGAGAAAATGCTTTTAACCAGTCAAAAAGTTCTGCTAAGGCAAATAATACCAAAAAGCAAGCCAACCAAACCCTCATATCTCCATCCCCTCTATCTCAGTAACTATATATATAGGGTTTTAAACAGTGTTCAAGAACCTGCTCAAATTTCCTCAAAATCCTCTATAATTAGCATAAGCGAGAACCAAGCTAAAAAAAATTAAGGCTTGAGAACCTGTACAAAACTTTTAAGAGTAGCCAGCCTGTAGCAAGGTAACTGAGAAAACCCAGAAGTTTTAAATGGCTGAAAATAAGGGAGTAAAGTAGCGAAGTTTCTCACTCAATCAAAAACTGAAAAATAGGGTGAGTTACACCCGATTTTAAGCCTGTGGACTGGATAATGCCGACATTACCAGAGTGAAACAGGAAGCTAACGCCTTAAGTCTTCGAGTAGATTTGAGCAAGTTTAGTTTAACGGTAAACAGCTTGCATGATACATGATGTCCAGTTTAACCACAATTTTAGAGGCAGCAAGCAGGAGAGACAAGGGGACGAGGACAAGTATTAACAGCTATGAACTTCTCCTAACAAGACCTCGCAAGGTGCGCCGGTCGCAGCAGGGAGGTTTCCAGGGAGGTTCAACTGTCGCCAATAGGCTAAAACAGCAAAGGCGATCGCTTCTTTAAAATTAGCATTCAAACCTACGTCATCAGTTGTTGAAACTGGTATTTCTCCCAATAATAACTGCAACCTTTGCTGCAAATAAAGATTACGACTACCGCCGCCACATAAAAAGACGTGGTTGGGCATTTCTGGTAAAAATGTATGGTAACTGTGAGCAATGGAAGCCGCCGTCAATTCTGTCAGTGTTGCCAGCATATCAGCCGGACTCAGTTGATACGGTGTAGCATCTTGGAAACACTGATCCAGGTAATCTACACCAAACAACTCCCGACCAGTGGATTTTGGTGGGTGTAGATGAAAGTATTCGTGAGATAACCATTGTTCCACCAAGGGATCGCAGGGATTACCGCTAGCCGCCCATTTACCACCGTCATCGTAGGTTTTAGCACCATCTGTTAATTGCTGCACTGCTAAATCTAGCAAACTATTACCAGGGCCAGTGTCCCAACCACGAATTTTATTTAACCAGTCGTCACGACGGGGGGGAATATAAGCCACATTCCCAATCCCGCCCACATTTTGAATGCAACGACCCTCTTGGGGATGACTGAGTAAAAACGCATCAACTCTAGGTACAAGAGGCGCACCGTGACCACCAATAGCAATATCAGCCACGCGAAAGTTGCTCACAGTTGTAATTTTCGTTAGGTCAGCAATTACAGCACCACGACCCAGTTGTAAGCTATAGCCAAGAGAATGCTTCCCCACCCCCTTACTTTCAGGCGGTCGATGATAGACAGTTTGACCGTGAGAACCAATCAAAGTAGCTGGCTGGTGGTCTGTTTGAATATTTTGGGCGGCTTGGGCAAAACTTTTGGCGATCGCATCATCTAATTCTGCTAATTCTGCCATTGAGATAGCTAAACCCGCACAAACTGCCAATATTTTTTCTCTCAGTTCCTCAGGATAGGGATAGGTTTTCCCTGCTAGTAACTCAACTTGCAGATCCAAATCTGTACCAGAAATTTCTACCAAAGCAGCATCTATACCATCTACAGATGTACCACTGATTAAACCAATCACGCGGGTAGGAGAAGCAGTTTGTCCAGTCTGGGGCATAAACAGAGGCTCTTATAAAAAGGTAAACGGTAAAAGGCAAACGATAAAATACCTACGCTGTAAGCTTTTTGCTAATTTTGAATAGTATTGTCTTCCTACCTTCCGCCATCGTGTAGTAGTTTAGTTGATGCCATTGCCCGTGTCAAAAAACAGATGGTTGATTTGCTGTGATTATTCAGCTTTGAAGGATGCTAAAGGCTTCTGAGTAGTTTCCATCTAACAATAGCGTGAGTTTTCATCTCTTCTTTAAATTCAGTGTTAGCCAAAAGACAATACTTTAAAGACTAATGGCGATTTCATCATAAGTTCATAATTGTTCCCAAGAACAAATATTGTTACCACATATTTTCTCTGTAATTACACCAATTTTTGCGATAAAAAAGTTGATTGAATCACTAACTTGTGTCCTTTTATTTGTTGATTAAATTCCAGTAATTACATCCTGGTTTCTATTACAAATTAGTTACACAATTTACTTATACACAACATCATCAGGGCAATTCAAAAATATGTTAATCAAAAAACTGGCTTGTGCTGCTGCTCTTTCTGCATCTGCGATCGCTCCTCTTGCTTATGCTGGTTCTGCCCATGCTGTTAGCCTGACCTACACTGCTGGTGCTTACCGTACACCAGGCGTAACTAATGAAGGTGCTTTCTCTGAAAATGTTAACAATAAGAATTTTACAACTATTGATTTCAATGGTGTAACAGACAAAAACTTTCAAGGTAACGATCTGGTAAAATACACCTTTTCTGGCGGTAGCTATGCTACAAGCCCTGGAAGCACGGGTATATTTAATGATCGATGGGCCCCTGCTGGTGCTGGTGGTGAAGTAAATAAGAGCAAATATTTAGCAGTTTTTCAAAATAACTCTGTCAGTATCACAGCCAAGAATGGTGGCGTTTTCAACTATTTTGGTCTTAATGCAGGTGCTTTAAGCACTGGCAATACTTTTGAGTTACTCAAGGGAGGAGTAACCGTTGGTAAATGGGACTACGCAGCGTTGAACAAGATTGCGACAGTTGTGGGTATCGACATGAACGACCAAAAGAATGGCTTCTTTGAGTTTTTCTCTGACAGCGCGCTAGACAACTTTGACGAAATTAAGCTTTCCCAAGTTGGAGGCGGTGGATTTGAAAGTGACAACCACACATTTCGCATTGGTAGTGGTAAGTTCAATAACCCCCAATCTACTCCTGAACCTGGCGCAATCTTGGGGATGCTAGCTGTGGGTGGTATGGTGCTACACCAACGCCGCAAGCAAAAGTTGCAAGATGCTAAATAGTATTAATTGAAACAATGAGAGATTAGCCAAATTAAAAATAGATGATACTCTTGGAAAACTTGGCTAGGCCTGAGACATTCTTTAATTGAAAATACTCATGATTATCTCTCCACGATACTTTGTAAGTGTCTGGAGATAATTTTTATCTAGATGTTTTCTCGCTAGCGATAATGTGTAAATCAATGTTTTTGAGTAACCGCACCAATTTTTGAGTTAAAGACCCTTTGAGGAGGATTTGCCAACGCGATCGCTGACTTTCACCGATGACGATTTGAGTTATATGGTGTTTCTCTGCAACTTCGGCGATCGCGTTGGCTATGTTATTGTTAGTGACGCGGATAAAAGTGCCTGCAAATTCTCTACACAACTTTTCGCAGGTATCGATATGTAAGCTTTCCTCTTTGGTAAGAAAGCGGTCTGGATCAGCTACAAATAAAACATATAAAGGGGCATTCATGTAACCGGCTAGTCTAGCACCCCGACGTAATAATTGTACCGAGTTGGGATAAGTGGACACACACACCAATACTCGCTCATGAATATTACAGAACTGTCCATTGGGAGTAATAGCGATCGCATCTTCTTCTACGTTGTCGGCTACTTCTCTTAAAGCCAACTCCCGCAACGCAATTAAATTGCGCCGTTGAAAAAAGTTATCGAGGGATTGCTGAATTTTGGCTTGATCATAAATTTTGCCTTCCAGCAACCGTTCTTGTAAAGTTTCCGGTGTGACATCTACGACTACGATTTCATCTGCATCTTCCAGGATGCGATCGGGTACACGTTCTCTAACTACTACCCCAGTAATCCTTGCTACTATATCATTGAGGCTTTCCAAGTGTTGTACATTCATAGTAGAGTAGACATCAATACCTGCTGCCAAGATGACTTCTACATCTTCGTAGCGTTTGGCGCGTGGTGAACCAGGGACATTAGTATGGGCGAGTTCATCGATTAACGCTAGTTGGGGCGTAGATGCGTAGCGGCTTGTCTCCAGACATCGGTTTATAATGGCATCGGTATCCATTTCTGTGAGTATCAAATCTCCCCGCAAAATTTGCCGACGCGGTACAGTCTCTAGTCCCTCTGCTTTATCTGCTGTCTCTTTCCGTCCGTGGGTTTCTAAAAGCCCAATGAAAACATCAATACCTTCTTGTTTGAGTGCTTGGGCTTCTTCTAGCATTCGATAGGTTTTACCCACTCCGGGGGCCATACCAATAAAGATTTTGTGTTTTCCCTTCCGTGCTGCATACATAAATCACAAAAAGCCGTCCTAAAAGGCGATGCACTGAGCAGTTCGACAGGCTCACTGTATCACCTGTCGAATTGACGGGGCTTTAAACCCAGTTTTTCGGTAATGTACTAGAAAATAAATAGAGGGAATTCCAAATAAAAAACGTCCCAAAATTTCTTGTGGGATAGGCAAGATGGGATAATTTATTTCCTGGTGTTCCCTTAATAGACACAATATAGTATTGGGCGATAATGCAAAAACTCCTTTTTCATGACAGAGATAGCTTTAGAGCGCAGGCTTTATTTCTTGGTAAAAAAATTAACCTACAAAGATTAGAGAATTACATTTGCTTGGCGACTATGCCATTAATGGTTACAGTAGGTGAACACGGCTGTGCGGTGCTGCTGGGGTATGGTGCAGTGGTTCTATTCAACCTTGAACCTGCGGAAAAAGTAGCCTTTTTGACCAAACTATCCTCTCAAGTTAGTGATTCTTTTACTGAGCCAGAAACAGAAGAGGTAGAAGTTCATCTCAATATTGTCGAAAGTGAGCGAGTTAAGGAAGGAAGAATTTCACTGCATGAATTTAGTGTAGAACGTTTGCAGATAGTGGCTGACATTCTTGCTAAAAGTGTTGTTCTGTCTCACTATGAAACGAGCCTAGCAACTGTATTTGATCAAATTGAACCGTTTGCGGCTAGTCTCCAGAGTGATAACAGAAGTAAACGCAAAAGTCAAGAATTATTACGTCAACTTGGGACTACCCTGTTAGTGCAACATAAAATTGTGGGTCGAGTAGAGATTATTGATAAGCCGGAGTTGCTGTGGGAGTCTCCACAACTAGAAAACTTATATCTGCGCTTAGAGGATGAATACGAAATTCGTGAGCGTCACAATGCCTTGGAACGTAAACTAGAACTAATTTCCCAAACTGCACAAATAGTTCTGGAGTTCATGCAGCATAGCAGTAGCCAGCGAGTAGAGTGGTATGTGGTAATTCTCATTGTGGTGGAGATTCTGCTGTCACTGTACGACATCATTTTTAAACACTAACGGCTTAGTGCCTAAAAATGCCATTAGTATGTTTATTTGCACATGAATCAAAGTTTAATTCTTATCAATATCAATTAAAATCTGAACATCATTCCAAATCACTCAGTAAACTAGAGCATATGTCTCAACTGTTTGCCGTTGTCGTAGCTACTGTTCCAGAGTATTACGACTATAAAAACGCTCACCCAGAACATGACCAAAATCAACTGGCTTGGTTTCGTGAGCAGCAGGAGAAAGGAACACTACTGTGCTGTGGCCCGTTTTTTCCCCATGATGGAACGGGGCTGTGGGTAATTCAGGCGGAGAATTTAGAAGCGGCTCAAGCGATTGTCAATAGTAGCCCCCGTGTGCGAGATGGGATGTTAGCTGACTCTGCTAGAGTTGTGGAGTGGCAGGTTCATATTGGACATAAGCTTTTTGAGCAAGCAATTTCTACGACTGGCTTGAGCGAATGAGCTATTGGTGCAGCTTGGTAAAAGCTGATTTATGAAGTTGACATAACAAAATTACGGGCGATTTTCACGGTTAATATCTTGGAGGTCAAGAGCATAATTTAACCGCAAAATATTGACTCCTGGCTCACCAAAAATTCCTAAGAATCTACCATCAGTATATTGATTAATTAGAGGTAGAATTTCATTTTCTTTCACATCACGGGCGCGGGCAACTCTTTCTAACTGTTGTCTAGCGGCATTGACGGAAATATGGGGATCTAATCCAGAGCCAGAAGTGTAGATTAAATCCGCCCAAGGTTGCACATTTTCGTCTCGTAGTTGATTAGCTTTTTCGATGATTCTGTTAGCTAATTCTGGATTGCCAGGAGCGAGATTGCTAGCACCAGAGATACCCGTGGGCTTGGCTTTGCGGCCTTGGGAGTATCTAACTGCACTAGGACGACCATGAAAATATTTCTCGGAGGTGAATACCTGACCAATTAAAGCTGAACCAATTGGTTGATCGTCTATATTTTTCATCATGCTACCGTTAGCTTGAGAGGGAAATAAACCTTGACCAATTACTAAAATAGCTAGGGGATAAATGATGGCTGTGATTAACCAAAGTACCAGAGTAATACGAATTGCTTTGATGATTTCTCGAATAAAAGTCATATAAAAATTTCTGGTTATTGTAATTTATTCGTAAGAGTTATTTACTTGGCAAACCGGGGTGATCATCTATCATTAATGATTTACTTGGGTTAAAGCCATTAATTTCTTTCTTCATACTTTCTAACTCTAGAACCGCCCAAACAAATAAAATTTTTTATTACTTCTTTATTTGGCCTTTTGTCTTGTTAAGCCAGTCCCACCAAGGTAATCAGCACATCTATTAATTTAATGGCAATGAATGGTGCAATCACTCCACCTAAGCCATAAATCAAGATATTGCGTTGTAGCAATTCGTTAGCTGTGAGAGGTCTAAACTTGACACCTTTTAAGGCTAAGGGAATTAAAGCGGGAATAATCAAGGCGTTGTAAATCAACGCTGACAGTATCGCCGAGTTGGTACTGGTCAAATTCATAATATTGAGACTTTGCAGATTAGCCCCCATAAAGATAACTGGGAGAATCGCAAAATATTTAGCAATATCATTAGCAATGGAAAAGGTTGTTAATGCTCCCCGTGTAATTAGCAGTTGTTTACCAATGCTGATGATATCAATTAATTTAGTGGGGTCGGAGTCCAAATCTACCATGTTGGCGGCTTCTTTGGCGGCTTGTGTACCTGTGTTCATGGCTACACCAACATTAGCTTGCGCGAGGGCTGGTGCGTCGTTAGTGCCATCTCCTGTCATGGCTACGAGTTTACCTTGGGCTTGTTCCCGTTGAATCACACTGATTTTGTCTTCTGGCGTGGCTTCGGCGATAAATTCATCAACCCCTGCTTCTTGGGCGATTACAGATGCAGTAATGTGGTTGTCACCTGTGAGCATGATGGTACGTACACCCATGCGGCGTAATTGCTCAAAGCGATCGCGGATGCCGGGTTTAACAATATCTTTAAGATAGACTACGCCATAGATGCGATTATCTAAGCAAACTGCTAACGGTGTACCTCCCTGTTGGGAGACTTTTTCGTAAGCGGCATCTAATTCTGGTGTACTTTGACCATTACGAGAACGGACAAATCCTTTAATTGCGCCTACAGCCCCTTTACGCGCTTCCCTTCCCCCTGGTAAGTTAGTACCACTCATGCGGGTTTTAGCAGAAAATTCCACACCTTGGGCTTGGTTGAAGTCGAAATCAAATCTTGCACCCAGCTTTTCGGCGAGACGGACAATGGATTTACCTTCAGGGGTGTCATCAAAGACGCTAGCCACCCAAGCTACACTAGCAATTTCCGCCATTGCATGACCGTTAATGGGGATAAACTCTTCCGCCAAGCGATTCCCTAGGGTAATTGTGCCGGTTTTATCAAGAACTAGGGTATTAATATCACCACAGGCCTCTACTGCCCGGCCTGATGTGGCAATGACGTTAAATTGGGCGACTCTATCCATACCAGCGATACCGATGGCACTAAGTAAGCCGCCGATGGTGGTGGGGATTAAGGCTACCAGTAAGGCGACTAAAATTGGCACACTGACGGGACTATCTACGTAGTAAGCAAAGGCGGGTAAGGTAGCGACAACCAACAGAAACACCAAGCTCAAAACCGCTAATAATACCGTCAGGGCGATTTCATTGGGGGTTTTGGTGCGTTCTGCCCCTTCTACGAGGGCAATCATCCGGTCAATAAAGCCTTTACCGGGGTCGGCGGTGACGCGGATAATCAATTCATCGGAGAGGATGCGTGTACCACCAGTCACAGAACTAGCGATATCTGAGCCTGATTCTTTCAGGACTGGTGCAGATTCCCCTGTAATGGCTGATTCATCGACGGAAGCTACGCCCATAATTACTTCCCCATCGGCGGGTATGGTATCCCCCGCGACTAGATAAATTGTGTCGCCTTGCCTGAGACTAGCGGAAGGAACTTCCGATATTGCGCCATCGGGGGAAAGTTTTCTCGCTAGGGTTTCTGATTTAGTGGAACGCAAAGTATCAGCTTGGGCTTTACCTCTTGCTTCAGCTAAGGCTTCGGCAAAGTTAGCAAACCAAACGGTGAAGAATAATACTCCGGTTAAAATGCCGTTGAATAGTTGGGGGTTTTGCTGTTGGGTTATGCCAAATAGATTGGGATTGATGGTGACAGCTAAGGTGATGAGTGTCCCCACCCACACCAAAAACATCACGGGGTTGCTGATGGCAGATTTGGGATTGAGCTTGATAAAAGCATCCCCGATGGCTCTGAGGTAGATGTTTCTAGTCTTGATTCTGCTCTTTTTGCGGGCTTGACGGCGCGATTTAGTTTTGGGGGTAGGTGCAACTGGATTCATATTGGGGATTGGGGACTGGGGATTGGGGATTGGGGACTGGGGATTGGGGATTAACAGTGAACAGTGAACAGTGAACAGTTATCAAGTGACTGATAGCTGATTTAAGTATCCCCTGATCCCTTCTAACTACCAGATGCTAGTTTAAACCCTTCGGCAATAGGGCCTAGTGCTAACACTGGGAAGAATGTTAACACTCCCAAAATCAAGACGATGCCGGCTGTAACTGTTGTAAATATTAAGGAATCTGTTTTGAGTGTGCCAGGGGTTTGGGGTACTGTTTGCTTACGGGACATACTATCAGCTAACAGTAAGACGGCAGCCATTGGAATGTAGCGTCCGGCGACGATGGTGAAGCTGGTGCTTAAGTTCCACCACAGGCTATTATCGGCGAGTCCCTCTAAGCCAGAACCATTGTTAGCACTAGCTGAGGCATACTCATAAACCACTTGAGAAATCCCATGAAAACCTGTATTGGTAATGCCAGAAAGGGAAAAGGGATAGGCGAGGGCGATCGCACTGGGAATTAAGATTAATATGGGGTGAATCAGTAAGACGACGCTGGCGAGGACGATTTCGCGTTTTTCGATTTTGCGTCCAAAAATTTCTGGGGTGCGTCCCACCATCAAGCCGGTTAAAAATACGGTGAGAATTAGATAAACAAATAGATAAGCTGTTCCTGTACCTTGCCCACCCCAGATAATTTGCAGGAGTAAGTTAAATAATGTCGCAAATATTCCTGATGGCATGAAGGAATCGTGCATCCCGTTGACTGCACCTGTCATAGTGGAGGTTGTCGTGACTGCCCACAGTGCCGTTTCTGCCCAACCAAATCTTAATTCCTTCCCTTCTAAATTTGGTTGATCTACACCTAATGTCCCGTTTACTATGGGATTTCCTTGGAGTTCTCCCCCAGCAGCTACCCAAATTAGAATTACAAATACTACAAATACCATCCAAAATAATAGCCAAGCCTGTTTCATGTTTTTGGCAAATACGCCATAGGCATAAATCATGGCAGATGGGATCGCAATCATGGCAATAATTTCGAGCAAGTTAGAAGCACTGTTAGGATTTTCAAAGGGGTGGGCGGAGTTAGCAGTAAAGAAACCGCCGCCGTTTTCACCCAACATTTTGATCATTTCCCAGGAGGCTACTGGCCCTCTGGCTATATATTGAGTGCTTCCCTCTAGGGTGGTGACTTCTAAGGGGGGTTGTAATGTTTGCGGTACACCTAATAAAACTAAGGCGATCGCGCCAATCACTGAAATAGGCAATAATATTCTGGTAATGGCACGGATCAGATCAACGTAAAAGTTACCCAGTTTTTTCCCTGTTAATCCCCGAATAAAGGCAATACCTACTGCTATCCCCGTAGCTGCTGAGGTGAACATCAAAAATCCTAACGCGGCAACTTGGGAAAAGTAACTCAGGGTTGTCTCAGGAGTATAGTGTTGCTGGTCGGTATTAGTGACAAATGAAACTACTGTATGCAGTAAGATATCCCAACTAGGAGCAGCGAAGCCATTAGGATTCCAAGGTAACAACCTCTGAAAATATATCAGTGAATATACAAGAACACCCATACACAGGTTACTGTATAGAATCGCTCTTACATACTGCCAACCAGTCATTTCATCTTTTGGGCGAATGCCAGTCAGAACGTAGAAGCTGCGTTCTATCGGATTCATTAAGCGATCTAATACAGTCCTTTCACCGAGGAACACACGGGCTATGTATCTACCCAAAAGGGGTGTGATTGCTATCACAATACACAGCGTTAAGCCAATTTGTAATAAACCTTGTCCCATTTATTTTGTACTCAATACTATCTAAATTCTTAGAGATAAAAAATAACCCACTTGTCTAGAGGAGTGTGAGCAATTTGGCAATATTTCACACAACCTCATTCATTTAGCGATAGTTACGGTTTGCTGTCTTGATGATTTTGTAGTAGATGTTTAAAGTTTCCATCAAGAACACTTAAATTAATTTCATTTGTACTCTGTGCCTCTGTGTCTCTGTGGTGAAATTAAGAGATTTTTAACCACAGAGGCACGGAGACACAGAGGGATCATATGATATTTAATGGGTCTACATCTATTGTTAAGCTAACGCTATCACAACAGAGCGATCGCACTGCGTCCCAGTCGGGTAATTGTGGTAAGGCTTCTGAGTCGAATTTGAGTAATATTTGCCAGCGAAAACGGTTGGCGACTCGCATGACACTAGCTGGTGCTGGGCCTAATATTTCAAATCCCTCATTCGCTGTTAAAGCTGTGGCGATGATTTGGGCTGTATTCTGGACTTGAATGGGGTCAAGACTACTCAAGCGCAATAAAATTAATCTGCCTGTGGGTGGATAATTGAGGTCTTGCCGTTGTTCTAATTCGGCTTGGACAAAAGAATGATAATCGTGGTTTCTGACTGCTTCAATGACGGGATGTTCTGGGGTATAGGTTTGCATAATTACTCTACCGCGATCGTCACCTCTGCCGGCACGTCCGGCTACTTGGGTGAGGGTTTGAAAGGCTCGTTCGCTGGCGCGATAATCTGACAGATGCAGTAAGCCATCAGCCGCAACTACACCCACTAATGTGACCTGGGGTAAATCTAAGCCTTTGGTAAGCATTTGTGTCCCCACTAGTAAATTTGCTTCCCCGTTAGCAAACCGAGTCAGTAGGGTACGATGTGCGCCTTTGGTGCGGGTGGTATCGCTATCAAAACGGATATATGTCAATTCTGGGAACTGTCGGCTTAATTCCTGGGTGACTCGCTGAGTCCCGCTACCAAAGAATTTCAGGTAAGGGGACATACATTCGGGGCAATTTTGGGGATGCGATCGCACATAATTACAATAATGACAGCGTAACAATTGCGGTGCGTCTACTTCGGTTTGGTGGTAGGACAAGGACACATCACAATGGGGACATTCCAAGACATAACCACAGCTACGACAAGAAACAAAGGTGCTGTGTCCCCGACGATGGATAAATAAAATGCCCTGTTGTTTTGTCTGTTGTAGTTGTTGTAATGCTTGTTGTAGCGACCGACTAAATATAGACCGATTCCCGTCTTGCAGTTCTTGCCGCATATCCACTATTTCTATCGGTGGTAAGGGGCGGGAGTTAATGCGTTCGGGGAGGGAGAGGTAATGAGTGCTGAGTGCTGAGTGCTGAGTGCTGAGTTCTGAGTTCTGAGTGCTGAGTTCTGAGTTCTGAGTTCTGAGTTCTGAGTAAGGGAGTGAGGGAGTGAGGGAGTGAGGATTGGGGTAAAATCTCCCCTGCTCCCCTGTTTCCCCTGCTTCCTGATCAAAGTTCTTTAATTTTGAATTTTGAATTTTGAATTTTGAATTAATTAGCCCTCCTCCCCCCACATTCACCCAACTTTCCAAGGAAGGTGTCGCTGAACCTAAAACTAAGGGGCAATTTTCCAATTCTGCGCGCCACTGGGCGACGGTGCGGGCGTGGTAGGTGGGGATGGGTGAGTCTTGTTTAAAGCTGGAGTCGTGTTCTTCGTCGAGGATGATTAAACCTAGGTTGGGTAAGGGTGCAAAAATCGCGCTACGTGTGCCGATGATAATTTGCGGCTCGCCTGTGAGCATTTGTCTCCAGGTGTCGTAACGTTCGCCTTCGGAGAGTGCGCTGTGATAGACGCTGATTCTACTACCAAAGCGGGCGCGAAACCGATCTGTGAGTTGGGGTGTGAGTCCAATTTCTGGGACTAAAACTAAAGCTGATTTACCCTGGGCGATTATTGGGGCGATCGCTTGCAAATATACTTCTGTTTTGCCTGAACCTGTGATGCCATGCAACAACACTTGATGAAATCCATCTAGCTGTTGAATGGTTTCTAAGGCATTGGCTTGGGCTAGATTTAATGATTTGGGTGTATCTGAAGCTAATGCTTGACCTTGTTCTCTTCTCAAGATTTCCCGTTCTTCTATAACAATGTAACCCTTTTGTTCCATCGTCTTGAGGATAGAGGAACTGGCGTTAGTAATTTGCAATAATTCACTTTGCCACAACTCACCCCCACGTCTTCGCAATACTTCTAAAATCTCTCTCTGTCGCGTGGTTATATCCCTCTCAATGGTGTCAATTAATATCACTGCCTTTTGTCTTTTTGGTCGAGTTGTGCGGGGAGGTTCTAAATAGCTTTCTACTAACCCAATTCGCAGCAGTTCCCGCACTCCCTGATAGGCAGATTTGACTTTTTGTTGTAAATAAGCGAAACTATAATTCCCTGCTGATTGAGCCTGTAAAAGTTTAAGAATTTGCTGCGCTGTTGGACTCAAAAAAGCAGTTGAAGTTAATAGGTCTTTTTGTTTGCTAATTAACCGGATACGACGTTGCGATCGCCCCAATAATCCTGGTGGTAATGCCACTCGTATCACTTGAATCAGAGGTGTATAGTAATATGATGCTACTTTATTTAATAATTCCCAATAAGCAGTGCTAAAAAAGCCGGATGTGACTACATCTTCTACTTCTCGAATTTTTTCTGGTGGTATATCAATGTTGGGTTGGCTTAATAATCTAACTGCGATCGCGCCTAATTGTTGTGCGCCAAAAGGTACACTTAATATGTCTCCTGGTTGGATTTCTAGTTGGGCTGGTAAACGGTAAGTAAACAGTCCTACATTACCTGGACAGTCTACTAGGACTTCAACGTAGCGATTTCTATTAGTTGATGTACGGTAAAAGTCTGTCGTCTCATGAACCATCAAACTCTGTGAATTTACGTTATTAATATACATGGTGACTAAAATCTAAAGATAAATATTCTTATTTGTGTGAACTGTAACTGCAAAATTAGCTCAAATAGCCAAAATTAAAAATTTTCCTCCTAATAAAGTAAATTGTATTTCACAATACTTTTATCACCCATAATACTTGATAAGTTTCCTCTTATGTAATCTACTAGACAAATTGAACTCACCCATACGTGCAATAAATATTTGAAGTCTACTATAAAAAATAAAAGTATATCCCTGAAGATGTCCAAAATAGTTTATCTATTTACTAAATAGGGAATAGCGTTTTTCAGCCCCTTGATAGATATTCAATCCTTTCTGTATATGAGATGCTTTTATACAAAGATTTTTTTTGCAATAGTAAATTGCCCGATTATTAGCATTAATAATTTTTATAAGCAACTGACCAGTCCAGTCCAACAAATACACCGATTAATTTCATAAATCTCAATTAAACACCCAAAAAGTTTACAAAAGTTCAAATTTCGTGATATCCAAGTGTATTTTATCTAAATTGTTCAGGTTGAGAAAAGTTGAAGGGGTTTGACAGATTCGGAAATTAATAAAACAATAAGCATATATATGTTGTGACTGGAAAAATAAAATTTGGGTGCAAAATCAATATTATTTAGAAGTTTAAGTTAGTGGCAACACATAACTGCCAACAAAAAATTAATTTTAACTTCTATCAATGAATTCGCATCAAGTTGGGTTTTGTGATTAAACAGGTGCATTCTTGCTGAGGGAACTGTCAATTATTAGTAGTGAACAGCTGCCATTAAATTATGTACCAAACCAAGCAAAAATCCCTTAAGGAAAATATGAATATTGCTAAATTAGAAACGATGGACATACTTGAGAATACTGTTGAAATTGAAGAAGAAACTTTTGAAAGTTTGGAACTAGTCATAGAAGAAGAAGTCCCAACCGTAGAACATCTGGAGTCAGATGAGCGGGATGGGGATCAAATGGCAGCTGCTCGTCCTTCTGGGTATAATAAAACCGAGCATGATGATGCTGTCGGGGCATTTTTTAAAGAAATGGCACGCTATCCATTACTCAAACCCGATGAAGAGGTAGAGTTAGCTAGGCGAGTCAAATTTTTAGAAGACGTAAAAGATTTACAAGATGCGTTGCAGTTAGAATTAGAATTAGCAGAGCCACCTACCAAGGCTCAAGTAGCTGCTCGATTAGAAGTTACAGAAAAGCAGCTAGAACATCGTTTATATCAAGGTCGAGTTGCCAAGCGGAAAATGATTCGCTCGAACTTGAGATTAGTAGTCTCAATTGCGAAGAGATATTTAAATCGGGGAGTTCCTTTCCTGGATTTAATCCAAGAAGGAGCAATGGGTTTAAATCGCGCGACAGAAAAATTTGATCCCGATAAAGGCTATAAGTTTTCTACCTACGCTTACTGGTGGATTAGACAAGCCATTACCAGAGCGATCGCTAATGATGCCAGAACCATCCGTCTACCTATCCACATTGTAGAAAAACTTAACAAACTCAAAAAAGCTCAACGGGAACTCAAGCAGAAACTCCATCGCAACCCTTCCGAAGCAGAAATGGCAGAGTCGCTAGAAATCAGCGTCCAACAACTGCGCCAACTGCAACAGTTAAGAAGACAAGCATTGTCTCTCAACCACCGTGTCGGTAAAGAAGAAGATACCGAACTGATGGATTTATTAGAAGATGAAGACAATCTTTCCCCTGAAGCAAAAATGAACGAAAACATGATGCGTCAGGAGATTTGGGAAGTCTTAGGCGATGTTCTTACCCCACGGGAAAAAGATGTGATTTCTCTCCGCTATGGTTTGACAAGCAGCGAACCATGCACCCTAGAAGAAGTGGGTAATATGTTTAATCTCTCCCGTGAACGAGTGCGCCAAATTCAAAGTAAAGCCATGCGGAAGTTACGCCGTCCTCACATAGCGAAACGTCTCAAGGGTTGGCTGATTTGAAGACAGGGAGCAGGGAGCAGGGAGCAGGGGAAGCAGGGGAAGCAGGGGGAGAAAAACTAATGACTGTTGACTGTTGACTGTTGAGTGTTGACTATGGACTAATGACTATGGACTATTAACCATAGACTCATGACTGTACATGGTGATTTAATTGTGCGTTTTGCTGAACCTGATGATAGCAAAGCACTTTTTGACTTAATTCAAGGGCTAGCGGAGTACGAAAAACTATCTCATGCTGTAACTGGCGATGCTTCGGCATTACAGGAGCATTTATTTGGCTCACGAAAGTATGTAGAGGCAATATTAGCCGAATACTCAGGGAAAGCTGTAGGTTTTGCCTTATTTTTTCATAATTACTCAACATTTCTCACTAAACCAGGTCTTTATCTCGAAGACTTGTTTGTTTTACCAGATTATCGACGACAAGGCATTGGTAAAGCCCTGCTGATAAAATTAGCTCAAATTGCTGTTGAAAGAGATTGCGGCAGATTAGAGTGGAGTGTTCTCGACTGGAATGAGTCAGCGCAGGCATTTTACCGAAGTATGGGAGCATCCATTTTAGACGACTGGCGAATTTGCCGCGTCACAGAGTCAGCAATTAGCCAGTTAGCAGCTAAAGAATCATGAAGTTTGACAAACCGTCATTTGACGCAGGCAATTAAATCACCTGAGAATTATATAGGAAGATATTGGGCTGAATAAGCCTTTGTTGCAGAGAGAACACAAAATGAAGAAAATTTTTTCAATCCTACTGTTAGGCATAGCAATCTTCACGTTTGCCTTCAGTAATTCGGCTTTGGCTGCTGACAGCGTAAATGGAGCAAAAGTCTTTAGTGCTAACTGTGCTTCCTGTCATGCAGGTGGTAAAAATTTAGTGCAAGCTAACAAGACCTTGAAGAAAGATGCCTTGGAACAGTTCGGTATGTACTCAGCAGAGGCAATTATTGCTCAAGTAACAAAAGGTAAAAGTGCCATGCCTGCCTTCTTAGGTCGTTTAAAGCCTGACCAAATTGAAGATGTAGCGGCTTACGTCCTGGAACAAGCAGATAAAGGCTGGTAAGTAGAATCGGGTAGAGGCAGAAGAGCAGAAGACTTGTTGGATAATTTTTTTTGACTCAGTAGTTATTTCTGCCAAAATGCACTTAAAAGTAGTGGTATTATCTCCACTACTTTTTCTATATTTAAACTTGTTTGTAGTGAGGACTTTAGTCCTCTTTTCGAGACTCTACGAAAAGAACTTAAAAACATAAACCTCTAATTTATGTCTAATTATTTAATTTATGATGCTTAATTAATTAGATAAAATCAAAATTAAGTTAGACAGAATATTAGACTGATTGCAAAAATATTGACCAACTTGAAACATGGCTGTAAAAATTTATTTTTTGCGGTCTGATTCGCGCCTGCCATTATTTATATGCAATGTTGTTCAGGCATATTCAAGTATTTATGCAAGTTGTCTATATATTCAATAGACCTCTTGCATAAATGCTTAACCTGTCATGTTGAGCGAAGCGAAACATCTCATTTTCGGACTTTTGCAAAAGGTCGAATAAAATCTAACTAATTTTTTTGTTAAACATGATTGATTTAGGAGCAAGTTAGATGGCGAATATCAAAATTGATGAACTGTATGCTACAGGTTATGATTTATTTCAAGATTCGGAAAACTTTCTCAATGAATTGACTAATCCGACCATAGACTTGATTGCAGGTGGTGGTTTTAGTGGTGGCTTTGGATTTGGTTCTTACAGTGCTTCTTATTCGCAAGGTTCTTACAATTCTTTTCCTAGAAGCTACTACTCAGGTGGCTCTGGTTATGGCGGCTTTGGCGGCTTTGGCTATGGACATGGAAAGTGGTGTTAATTCATAGCTTATCGAGAAATTGGGTTTTAGAACCAATTTCTCGATAAATTTTCCGATTTTTGTAGGATGGAATATCAAGTTGGGACTAATTCGCCTGGACGTAGCTTCGACCATTTACCAGTTTCTTGTTTAAAGCTGAGACAACCAACCACATCCCATTCCATTTCAATCACATCTTCTGTGGTACGGATATTAACGTTGATAGAAGGTTCATTAGGATCAAAATTGGGGGTTTCTGTTAAGTGGGGCTGTTGGTGCTGTGTCTCGACGGCATTATAAGTTACACAGCGATCTACATAGTGGCAGTTTACGCAAATACACATAATAGAACCAACTCCAGATGCCTTTATTATTGTTAATCTAGCTTAAGCCAAACCTTTATTCACCTGTTGCTGGGTTGATTTTTATTAAGATGTATCCCCCTATTGTCTCTACCTTAGCTCCTGAAAATTGGCCTTTTAGTCTGGAATGGTTGCCACGAACAGCTTACATGGTAGGTGGTGCAGTGCGGGATGCCATCTTAGGTAGAACTCGTGAATATTGGGATCTTGATTTTATTATCCCATCGGATGCGGTCAAGGTAGCAAGAGCGATCGCACATCATTACCAAGCTGGTTTTGTCTTACTCGATTCTGAACGCCAAATTGCTCGTGTGGTGTTTCCTGATGCAACTGCTGATTTTGCTCAACAGGAAGGTGAGAGTTTAGAGACTGATTTACATAGAAGGGATTTTACAATAAATGCGATCGCCTATAATCCCCACACCCAAGAAATCATCGACCCGCTACACGGCTGTGATGATATAGAGTTGGGTCTATTACGCATGATATCACCCAGCAATTTAGCAGATGACCCTCTACGCCTATTACGTGCCTATCGCCAAGCTGCTCAACTGGGTTTTAATATTGAGTCAAATACCCAAAATACTATCCGGGCTTTAGCATCGCGTATATCCCAAGTAGCAGCAGAACGAGTCCGGGTAGAAATTGGTTATTTGCTAGCTAATTCTCAGGGTACACCTTGGATAACCGAGGCTGGGGAAGATGGGTTACTTGCACCGTTCTTTCAAAACGCCACCCATGAAAACTTTGACAAATTAGCCGCAGTTGACGCCGTAGCGGCCTTAGTTACAGAACATTGGCCCCAACTAGGTGTAGAACTACAACATTATGTGCGTGATACAGTCAAAACTACTTGGTTAGGTATTGCTAAACTGGCCTGTCTTGTCCATCCAGAGCCAACAGCCGCAGAAAACGAACTACAGGAACTCACCTATAGCCGCGCTGAAGTTCGCGCTGTCACCACTGCTTTGAAATTGTTCCCTCAGCTAAAGTTAGCTGATACTGTGCGAGAACAGTATTTTTTATTCCAAGAAGCAGGAATTGTATTCACGGCTACAATTCTGTTAGCCTTAGTATACGATAATCTGGTAGAGCCGATGTCTGGCACAAATCCTTTCGGGGTATACGCACCATTGATCAGCCGCTACCTTAACCCTGATGATCTGGTCGCTCATCCCACTCAGCTAGTAAGTGGTAAAGATATAATGATAGCACTAAATATCCCGCCATCGCCAGTTGTAGGTCAACTGCTGACGGAAATTGGTGTAGCACAAGCTGAGGGGAAAGTCTCAACACCCCAAGAGGCGATAGATTTGGCGAGGGAAATAATTCGTAATGGGCTGCGCCCCGCTACGCTCTAAGCGCAGCTATGCCGCAGGCTTTACGTAATGGGCTGCGGAATAAGTGTTGCAGATTTAAATCCAAAATTCTGGTTGAATTAAGTCAATAGCGATCGCTAACAGATTAGCAAAGTCCAACTTTTGACGTACTCCCCGGCATGAATGCGCGGGGATTCTCAAAGGATGTTCCGAGCGAGGCTAAAGCCGCCGCTCTCCACTCTTTTTCCTGCTTCGTTGACTCTTAACTAGACTGTTGCCAGTCCCCGTCAGACCGTCTCCACAGGCAATTTGTTCCACGCTGCGTCCCAGCGCGTTGACCCCTCTGTTACGGATCACTTGTGCGGCTGCTACATCTCTATGTGTTGTGTAGCCGCATTCAGGACAAGAATGTATCCTGTCCTTTAATTCTTTCTTCCCGGTGTGGGCATCACATTGAGGGCAAACTTGAGATGTGTAGTCTTTGTCAACCTTCGCAAAATATACCCCTCGTTTCCAACATACCCATTGCAAGATTGAGACAAACCGCCCAAATCCGGCATCAAGAGTATGTTTGCAAAACATTCCTTTTGCCCACACACGGAAATCAATATCCTCAACAAAAATCATTCCTGCATCGTCACAAAGTTTATGCGCTAACTTAAAGTGCCAATCTTTGCGAGTATCAGAAATGCGTTGATGTAATCTTGCAATTTTCCGGTTTAATTTGTGACGATTGTTAGACCCTTTCTGTTTTTTCTTCAGTCTACGTTGTAGCAATTTCAGCTGACAGTGTAGTGTCTGAAGAAATCGAGGACGTTCAATCAATTCACCATCGGAAGTAGCTGCAAATTTATCTAAACCTAAATCAATACCTCTGGGATTACCAAAAGCAACAGGATTAGGAACATCAACATTACATTCCAGAGTAAACATCAAGAAATATCCTGATGCTTTGCGAACTACCCTAACTTGTTTAACTTTAAAACTGTCAGGGATTTCTCGTGACTTCACATACTCAACCCATCCCAGTTGCGGTAACTTAATTTGATTACCTTTAAGAACTTCCCCCTTTCCTAGTTGTGGATATACAAAAGACCGCATTCTATAACGATTCTTGAATCTAGGAAACCCCATACCCTTGCGTTTCATGTCCACAAAAGCCGTTTCTAGCTTGCGTAGAACTTGCTGCAATACTTGGGAGTGGACTGTTCCTAACTCTGGAAATTCATTTTTAGCGCGAGTCAAAGCATTTGCTTGCTCATAGTAGTTGGGGTAGGGTTGGTCTGCTGAGATGATGTATTCGGAGATAATTGAGCAGGAGTTAACCGGACACTTGCGAGAATTAAGCCAGTCCTTGCGTTCACGTAGAGCAAAGTTCCAGACCTGGCGACACACATTAAGAGTATGTTCAATCTTCTCGACTTGCTCATCCGTTGGTATGGCTTTGTACTCGTAAGTCAGAGTTAACACTACTCATCACCTCCTTTTACAAAATCATACACTGTTTTGTAAAATAGCTCAAGATATTGAAAATGTGGCTGAAAAGCCACACTTGCTTTTCATCCCCTGCATCTATTGCACGAAAAATGCAACTACGTCGCTGTTTCTCAGGGGTTTTCAAGCTAACCTTTATAAAATAGTATCCAAAACCGAACTCGTTCCCGCATTTGCTCAACACCACCAGCAAATATCACTCGTCTACCCTGTATAACCAGAGATAACCAGGGGGAAGTTTTGCGAATGAGACGAAACTAGAGATAGCAAGGTCTTGTCAAGTCGCTTCGCTCCAATTCAAAATTCAAAATTCAAAATTAAATACCTCACGGATAAATCAGGGGGCTTGAATTAATGCTGTTTCACTTTTTTTCTTCTCCATAAATAAATTTAGGGGCTTGTCTCCTTTTTTCTTTGGTCAACATAGAATTAGGCGTTCAATGGTTGAATATTTAATTCAGCTTGCCATTGAGATAGAGGTTTTTCCCAAGCATCTTCCCACTTTTGAGCAAATAAGGGCTTTGCTTTTAATCCCATCATCCAGCCTTGGGCAATGGTTTCGAGCAGTTGGGGTAAATCTTCTGGAGTGAGCAAAGTTATGCCTATTAAAGCATTGGCAATTAACATCCCAGCCAGGGGTAGGCGAAACTGTGCTAAATAAAATGCCTGTAGTCCAATTTCCTCAATGCTGCTCGCACTAAAGCCTGTAATTAGATGCCAAATATCATGAGTTTGTTGCCAGCGATACTCGATATAAGCGGTATCTGAATTGATGTCAATGTCTAAATCAATACGTTCAAAACCCAATTCTTTGAGTCTGGAAGCGTAGAGATAACCCAAGGAATCAGGTGGAAGTTGCAACAGTTGCTCTAAATCATGGGTTGGAGGACTGTAACGTTCTTGGATTAAACTTGCCACATCGGGATTAATCTGCATATCTTCAGCCGCCAGTTCAAAAGCACGGCTATGAATTAAGATGCTACTCAGTTCATCAACGGCATCTAGACTGTCTTCTGTCGTGAGTAATGTAAAAAAGGCTTTCATCGCGGTCAAAAACTGGAAATTCATCTGCCGTTGGACTTCCGAATCAAGTTTAAGCGGCTGAATAGTTGCAGGGTTGAGGGTTTGCATGACAAAAACTCGTGAAGAGGGGATAATTAATATGAACACAGTTCACGTTTTAATATATGAACATTGTTCATGTTTTGTCAAGGGTTAAATTGATGACAGCGAAAAATTCCCCCAACGCCTCAAAAATGCGTCGCCAACCGCAGCAGTTGCGGAGTCAAGAGCGAGTGGATAGCATTTTGAATGCAGCAGAGGAGTTATTTATTGAGGTGGGATATGAACAGACGACGACGCGGGCGATCGCAACTCGTGCTAAAGTTCCCGTAGGTTCGTTGTACCAGTTCTTTCCCGATAAAGAAGCTATTCTCAAAGCTTTAGCAACTCGATATTTCCAACAGGAGTATCAGTTGTTTGCCCAACTGCACACACAAGAAGCAGAGACTTTACCTGTAGAGGTGTATGTTGATAGGGTGATTAATGCTTTCGATCATTTTATGAATAGCCATCCGGGATATCGGGCAGTTTATGAACAACTGCTGAATTTGATGACATATCCAGCAATTGAGGCTATGGATAAGTACGAATATCGGATTGTTGATGAACTGGCGGTTTTTTTTGGTAGAATTAACTCTACGCTAGATGCTGAAAAATGTCAGGCGATCGCTTTGTTAGTGGTGAAAGTAGTAGGTGATTTGCTTTGGCTAGCGACAAGCCAACATCCTCAAATGCGTCAACAGCTTTTAATAGAAACTAAGATATTAATGTTGGGTTATTTGAATCACTATCTAATAAATCAACCAATTGGCTGATTACCAGGGTTGACAGCATGAATAAACTCACTACCTGATTTTGGTCTACCACGTTTATAACTGGCTTCTTCTGGTTTACCCCATCCCATCTGTAAAATCATCTCTAAAAAATTAGCATTTTCCCACTTCGAGAAACTAGCCCATTCTGTTATTTGGGCAATTCTTTCTACATCAGGTACTGTAATTTTTTGATATTGTTTACTATTATTAAAACTCAAATATAAATCCATTTGTGCTGTGACTTCATACCAAAAATTCAAAATAGAATTTTTCGCTGATTTGATTACTTCCAAATCATTAGTCAGGGCAATTAATTGGGTGTCTACTTCTGGATAGCGCAGGCTTTTACCTTTGACTGTCATCTCGCGCCAAACAATTCCCGAAACTTGATTTTCTTGTTGATAAACGTGAATAGCCGCTTTAAAATCTTGATAGGCGGTGAATTTTTGTAGCCCATCTGTTCTAATAAACTGGTCAATCAAAGGATTACCAGAAACTGTTACTTCTATTTTAAGACGTTCTCCTTTAAGGCAGGCTTGACGTTCGTCTGCCAAAATTTGAATTAGTTCCTCGGTAGTATAAACCTTTGACATCAGAATACACTCTACTCGTCATTGGTCATTAGTCATTAATCAATAGTCAATGGTCAAAAATTATGGACTGTTGACTGTTGACTCTTGACTAAAAAAGCTGATATCTCAACATTAGCTTTTACAGGATGAAGAATACAGTAACAGGCGGTACGAAAATTTAGGGCAGACCAATTTGGTCTACCCCCAAAGTTATTGGGCTAATTCACTACTGAACTCATTAAAAGATCGGCGTTTTAACTGTGTTGTTTCGGTGCGGGGTAATAAATCAAACACTTTTCGCAGACTGTCATCTATATCTTCATAGGCGACTTGACCCTGCTTATTTAAAACCACCTCACCTGACTGATTAAACACTACAACTTGAGGCACACCTCCAGTATAGTAATATCCTGCTTCTGTGGGTTCATAGCTTTGTTTGGCTGGAATGGTGTCAATATTAAGTGGCATAATCTCAGCCACTTGGCCATAAAATTCTTGTATCCGTGAAATAACGATCGCATATTGTTTACAATCACGGCTATCATCCAGATAGAAAGCCAACACCGTTGGTTTATGTTCGGCTAAAGATTGCGCTAGGGTTACTTTAGGTGGTACTAGCGAACCGTTACCAGCATAAACTACGAAGATATTGCCATCATAAAGGTCATCGTTAACACCTGCTAAAGCTGGCTGTATACTAACAATTAACAATAAAGTCAGTAAAAACAGGCATTTGGAAACCAACCGCCGCCAGTCAGCAATTTTTTTATGTAAAAAAGGAAACATGATACTAATCATCAAAATGCACCTTGCAAGCTACTATTTATCGTTAGGTGTGCTGAATTAGGCAAACTGGGCTGGATATATAATTACGCCCGTCCACTTTTTTTAAGATAACGCCTAGGGGTATCTATGGGATAGGTGATAGGTGATAGGGGACAGGTGATAGGTGATAGGGAGAGTGGGGAAGAAAAACTATTGACTATTGACTATTGACGATTGACTATTGATCAAAAGAATTAGGGTATGGATGTGGGTAATAAGATAAAACTTATAGATAGAGTGCGTTTAGGGTTTGCGGTGTTGGTGGCGAAAAGTGTCACCTTTGGGGTAAAATCGCTGCGTCTGGGTGCTGCTAGTGTATTACCAGGGGCGATCGCTAGGCGTATTGAACCGCGACTGTTAGAATTATTGAGCCAGCAAGTCAAAAACGGCGTGATTATGATTGCTGGTACTAATGGCAAAACTACTACGGCGTTGCTGTTATGCACGATATTGGAAAACAAAGGTTTCCGTGTCTGTCATAACTCCACGGGTGCAAATCTGGAAAATGGTTTGATGACAGCTTTCCTAGAAAACAGTAACTTGGTGGGGACGCTGAATGTTGATTATGCAATTCTGGAAGTAGACGAAAATATTGTTCCCAAGGTATTAAAACCACTCCAGCCAAAAATTATCCTGTGTTTGAATCTATTTCGGGATCAACTTGATAGATACGGCGAAGTAGACACCATCAGCAAACGCTGGACAAAAGTTATCTCGACTCTCCCACCAGAAACAGTAGTAATTCCTAATGCTGATGACCCAACTTTATCCTATCTCGGTCAACAGTTACCCCAAAAAGTATTATTCTTTGGTTTAAATGAACCAGAACATTATTTAGAAGCTATTCCTCACGCTGTTGATTCTATTTATTGTCCGCGCTGTGGACATTCTTTAGATTACAAAGGTGTGTATTTATCTCATTTAGGAGATTTCACTTGTCCTAGTTGTGGTTTTACCAAGAGTCAACCAGCCTTAGCTAGTAGTGAATGGAAACAGATTTTAGTTGGTTTATACAACAAATACAACACCTTAGCCGCAGCCACAGCAGCTATAGAATTAGGCGTAGATGAAAGTACAATTCGCAATACTATTAATAACTTTCAAGCTGCTTTTGGACGTGCGGAAGATTTAGTGATTGATGGTAAACGAGTCAGAATCTTATTATCAAAAAATCCTGTCGGGACGAATGAGACGATTCGCGTTGTGACTCAAAGCACCGATACAACCACATTAATGGTGTTAAACGATCGCACTCCCGACGGTACAGATGTATCCTGGATTTGGGACGTAGACACAGAAAAACTAGTCGAACGTGGTGGGACTTTAATCGTGAGTGGCGATCGCGTCTATGATATGGCCTTACGTCTGCGTTACAGTGAAAAATCGCCCCAGAGTAATCTAAATTTAATTGTTGAGGAAGACTTAAAGCAAGCGATCGCCACGGCGTTAGAACACACACCAGCAGATGAAACCCTGCACATTCTCCCCACCTACTCAGCCATGCTAGAAGTGCGAGAAGTCCTTACAGGAAGAAAAATCCTTTAAATCAGTCAACAGTTACGCAATGTGCGGCTTATTCTTAAAACCCCTCTCCTGCAAGGCTACCGTGTACACACAAGTTATCGAATCGCTATCAGTCCTCGAATTACCCCACCCTAACCCTCCCCTTGGAAAGGGGAGGGAACTAGATTTTCCGGTTTCCCCCCTTTCCAAGGGGGGATTAAGGGGGGTAAAGCCCGGATCTCAAAGTAACTCCGATTTGTGTGTACACCGTAGTTCCTACAAGGGAAGGGGTTGGGGGTTAGGTTTAAAAGAAAATTGTCACACAGCTTATAGTCCCTTCTACTCCCTAAAACCATGACTTCCCAACAATTAGAATTAACAATCGGTTGGCTATATCCTACATTAATGAGTACCTATGGCGATCGCGGTAATGTGATTACTATAGAACGTCGCGCTCAATGGCGGGGATACAGTGTGAAAGTATTACCCCTTGACCAAAATTCCACAGCAGATGATATTAAATCTGTAGATGTAATAGTAGGTGGTGGCGCACAAGATAGACAGCAAGAGATTGTCATGCGTGATTTGCAAGGCGCGAAAGCTGAAGCCATCCGTGAGAAAATCGAAAACGGTACGCCAGGAGTTTTTACTTGTGGTTCACCCCAACTTTTAGGACACTATTACGAACCAGCTTTTGGACAGCGCATTGAAGGTTTAGGAATACTCGATTTAGTCTCCATCCATCCCGGCGAAAATACCAAGCGTTGCATCGGTAACTTAGTGATAGAAGTTACAGCCAGCCGACTAGCGAAAGATTTAGCAGAAATGACAGGAAGCAAACCCTATTTAGTGGGTTTTGAAAATCACGGCGGACGTACCAAATTAGGTAAAGTGGAAGCTTTAGGAAAAGTCGTATATGGCTTAGGTAATAATGGTGAAGATGGTACAGAAGGCGCGTTTTATCAAAATGCTATAGCCACTTATTCCCACGGGCCATTATTACCTAAAAATCCCTTTGTTGCTGACTGGTTAATTCAAACAGCATTGCGATTAAAGTATCAGCAGCCAATTAGTTTACAGCCTTTAGATGATACCTTAGCTATGCAAGCTAGAGAAGCAATGTCTAAGAAACTGCAAGTTAACCTACCAAAATCTGCTGCGATAGGTAAAGTCTAAAACTCATCTTAATAGCAAAATCTCTATTAACAACCCCTCTTGACAATTTTGAGGGGTTATTTCGTCACAATTACATAGAATTTGCATATTCTATGCTATTTTTGTACTAAATAAGGCTGTTTTTTCTCATCTTCCTCTACAATTCTTGGTAACAAACAGATGCTAATCACACCTCAAAGTGTACAACAAGAAATTCAAGAAGCGAAAGAAAAGCATCTTAAAAAATTAGATTTAAGTGGACTATGCCTAACTGAAATTCCTGATGAGGTATTTGAGTTGGAATGGTTGGATATCTTGATTGTTAGCTGCAACCAATTAACACAGATACCAGAGGCGATCACCTGCCTGCAAAATTTAACTACCCTGGATTTAAGCGACAACGGATTAACACAGATACCCGAAGCAATCACCCGCCTGCAAAATTTAACTATCCTGGATTTAAGAAGCAACGGATTAAAACAGATACCAGAGGCGATCACCCGCCTGCAAAACTTAACTACCCTGAATTTAAGCTACAACCAATTAACACAGATACCAGAAGCAATCACCCGCCTGCAAAATTTAACTACCCTGTATTTACTCGACAACGAAATAACACAGATACCAGAAGTAATCACGCGCCTGCAAAATTTAACTACCCTAGATTTAAGCTACAACCAATTAAAACAGATACCAGAAGCAATCACCCGCCTACAAAATTTAACTACCCTGTATTTACGCGACAACGAAATAACACAGATACCAGAAACAATCACTCACCTGCAAAATTTAACTACCCTGTATTTACGCGACAACTATATCAAAAATGCACCACTAGAAGTTGTTGAAGAAGGCATTGATGCAATCAGAGATTATTTTCGACAATTGGCAGATGAAGGTACAAATTATTTATATGAAGCGAAGTTGTTAATTGTTGGCGAAGGAGGGGCAGGTAAAACAACTCTAGCCAAGAAAATTGAAGACGAAAATTACAAAATGAAAGAAGAAGACTCAACAAAAGGAATTGAGGTAATACAGTGGCATTTTGAAATAAAAACTGGGCAAAATTTTCGAGTCAATATCTGGGATTTTGGGGGACAAGAAATTTATCATGAAACACACCAATTTTTCCTCACCAAGCGTTCTTTGTATGCAGTGGTAGCAGATAATCGCAAGGAAGATACAAATTTTTATTACTGGTTGAATGTGGTGGAATTGTTGAGTGATAACAGTCCAGTATTAATTATCAAAAATGAGAGACAAGACAGGACTCGTGAAATCAACGAACCGCAATTACGGGGACATTTTAGCAACCTGAAGGAAACCTTAGCAACTAACTTTGCTACTAACCGAGGCTTACCAGAAGTATTGCGAGAAATCAAACATCATATTGCTTCTCTACCTCATATTGGCGCAGCACTTCCCAAAACCTGGGTAAGAGTTCGTGAAGCTTTAGAGAATGAATCACGTAACTATATTAGCTTAGATGAATATTTGCAAATCTGCCAAACACATGGTTTTACCCAACGCAAAGACAAATTACAATTAAGCAACTATCTCCATGATTTAGGTGTATGCTTACACTTTCAAGATGACCCAATTTTAAACAATATAGTTATCCTCAAACCCAAGTGGGGAACTGATGCAGTTTACAAAGTATTAGACGATAAACAAGTAATTAATAACTTAGGTAAATTCACTTGGCGAGACTTGCAAAATATTTGGCAGGAAGAACAATATGCCGCAAAGCAAGGTGAACTTCTACAACTGATGATTAACTTTAAGTTATGTTATGAAATTCCTAACAATCCTAAAAATTATATCGCTCCTCAACTATTAACAGAAAAACAACCCAAGTATAACTGGGATAAACATAATAATCTTATTTTGCGCTACACTTATGACTTCATGCCCAAAGGAATTATTACTCAGTTTATAGTTTCTATAAATCAGTTAATTGATCAACAAAAATATGTCTGGAAAAGTGGCGTTATTCTCAGTCAAGACCAGACTAAAGCAGAGATAATTGAATATTACGACCAACGAAAAATTAAAATTCGCGTTACAGGGTTACATAAAAGAGACTTATTGACCTGCGTCACCCACGAAATTAATAAAATTCATGCTTCATATAAACAACTCAAATTTGATAAACTAATTCCTTGTAATTGCTCAGTTTGTAAAAATCAGCAAAATCCACACTTTTATAAATTTGATAATTTAAGAAATCGTATTGCTAAACAAAAATATGATGTTGAGTGTGATATTAGCTTTGAAAAAGTAAATGTCTTGCAATTAATTGATGATGTCATGGACAAAAATCAGTTAAATCAAGAGGAGAAACAAAGACAAAACAGCAACGTAACTCATATTTATAACCAGATAAATGCAAATACTTTAAAACTGCAACAAGGAAATAATATTATGAACCAACCTCCCGATAGTGAAGAAAAATCTAAACCTCAAGAGGAAGTTAAACTTTCTTTTGCTTTTAGGAATGGAATGTTTTATTTATTCATATTCGTAGTAGTATTTTGTTTAATGACATTTTTTGGTGGCACATTACCATTTCATTATTTAGTTTTAATAATTCTAGGCACAGCAATATTTATCATTCTCATTGGTGTTCTGCAATTAAGGCAAGATGACCGACTCTCAGAAACATCCTTTGTCAAATTAATCAAAATGGTGCTGAAACAGTTTCCTTTAATTGGCAATTTCATAGAGATGTTCCAGCGTAAATAATATAACTCTAGTTCGAGGAAAGCTTACCCCAACCCCTTACTTTATAGGGCTAGTGTATTTATCCCGCCTCGGAATCAATTCCGAGTCTAATAGTGCAAGTCCTCTCAAGAGGACTCAAAGAAAAATTCCATCTAGTCCACTTGAGTGGACTTTGCTATATAGCGTTTCCTAATCACATGGGTATATCATAGCCCCCTCCTTGCTTGCTCTTAGGGGGTTGGGGGTGGGGTTCTTGTACCTCACTATATCTCTAAACCACTGCTCAGTGCGATCGCCCATTGCTTGTTGAGAATATTCTACCTCAGCCTGTTGACGACAAGCACGGCGATCGATTTTATCTAATTGTGCGATCGCATTCACCAATCCGTCAACGCTATCTGGTTCTACTAAAAAGCCCGTTTCACCATCTTTGACAATTTCCGTGAGTCCCCCACGACGATAAGCAATCACAGGTACACCACAGGCTAACGCCTCAATCGCCACATTACCGAAAGCTTCTACCCAACGCGGTGTAACTAATAACGCCCGACATTTACCTAATTCCTGTTGTAGTTGCTCAGTGGGGAGAAAGCCTACATATTCTATGGGAGCATTGGGATATTGTTGCAAAATTTCTTGCCAATATTGTTCATTTTGTTTAAACCCAAAGATTTTTAGGGTAAATCCGGTAATTTGCGCTGCTGCTACTGCATCTTCTAAAGCTTTTTCCGGTGCAATTCTACCTACCCAAGCCAAGGAATCACCGGGTTCACCACAGAAATCATAAATCGATAAGTCCATTCCATTAGCTAAACAACGACATTCCTCTGCAAAAGTAAACGTCTGTGCTTGTGTCAGTGAATGAACGCCAATCGTACCAGGAAAGTTAGTTGCTATTTGCTCAAGTATGCCGTCCATTGCATCGGTTAAAGAACCCATGCTAATTAAATGAGCGATGGGACGGCTAAAAAATGGAGTCAGATATAAAGGTAGCCAATCATAGGCAAAGTTGACGATTAAATCATAATCTGTCTGAACTTGGTGAGCATAGTCCCACATATTCGCCAAGACAGAATTTTTCGGCAAAATAATTGGCTCATCACGAGTCTGAGTTTGCGCTGGTGTCTGCACTTCACCGGAAATTTCTACAACTGACACATTTTTTACTACTGACCCACTAGGAGCTACTATTTTTACAGTATGTCCGCGTCGGCTCATTTCCTGGACAATATTGCTGAGAGTCAGTTCTACACCGCCTCCCACACCCGAACCAATCGCACCCACAGGGGTAGATAACATTAGCAACTTGAGCAAATTACTTTGATCTATAGTCATGGTATTTATGAATAACACTTAGTGTAGGATATTACTCTTATGGGCTATGCTAAATTTTGATTTTTGCACAAATTATTGATGAAATCGACTATCTTACCTGAACCTCTCAAAAGAGGAGATTTATTGCGAGTGATTGCGCCTAGTGGTGCTTTGCGAGAATTTGCAGACTTTGAGCGCGGTCTAGAAATCTGGCGATCACGCGGTTATTATATAGAAGTTACCTCTGATATTGATCAGCGTTGGGGATATTTAGCAAACACAGATAAAAACCGCCGTCATCAATTAGCTACTGCTTGGCAAGATCCCGATTGTCGCGGTATTCTCTGTGCTAGAGGTGGTTTTGGTAGCACTCGCATCTTAGAAAATTGGCATTGGCAAGTTAAATCGACTCCTAAATGGCTGATTGGCTTTTCTGATATCACAGCTTTATTATGGAGTCTTTACAACGCAGGTATATCTAGTGTTCACGGCCCTGTCCTGACGACATTAGCCGATGAGCCAGATTGGTCAATTGAGCGTTTATTCAATTTTTTAGAAGGACGACCCCTCACACCACTTCAAGGTTGTGGTTGGGGTGGAGGTGTGGCTACTGGTCTATTACTTCCAGGAAATCTCACAGTGGCTACCCATCTTTTAAGCACAGCCATTCAACCTAATTTTGATGGTGTAATTTTAGCCTTAGAAGATGTCACAGAAGCACCATACCGCATCGACCGGATGCTAACGCAGTGGCGTTTAAGTGGTCTTTTAGCCAAAGTTAGCGGTATTGCTTTAGGTGGTTTTACTAAATGCGAAGCACCTACAAATATACCCAGCTTTAGTGTAGAGGAAGTTGTGCGCGATCGCCTGGGTGATTTGGGTATTCCCATTGTTTCTGACTTACCATTTGGTCATGACAGTCCTAATGCAGCCTTACCTGTGGGTGTATTGGTCACTTTAGACGCAGATCAAGGTACATTAACCAATCACCATTGACCTTTTTTATTTTTAATTCTCATCAAAATAAATTAACGTACTATTCCTTTACTATTTGGTGCGAGCGATCGCATCATTTCAGTGATTTTAGCTTTTGCGTAGCATCCTGCGCTTATTGCACAGCTTGGTATAGTATACTCTGAAGTGCCTGGAGGATGAAGACATTATTTCAAATTTGAAGCAGGATATTTTTAATGAAAATTGCTATTGTTGCTTGGGGTTACAACCCCAAACCCCCGTTATCGAATTCTATTTACACTTTGATGTATGAATACAAATCCTGTTTAGATGAATTAGGTTATGAAGTAGATATTTTAAATGAAAAAGATCCCGAAAAAGTCATAGAATACATAAACAATAGTAATTATGACTTCGTGCATTCCCACGCCTACAACTTTGTTGATGTATTTAATCATAAGCTCAAACAAAAGTATTGTTTCACCTCCCATTATGGTTATTTATTGAAAGAAAGTAGATGGGATGAAGAATTTCGCCAAGTATTTAAAAGTTATATAGATGCACCTGGTATAATTACACCTTCTAATTTTTCAAAAGATTTTTTTATCAACAAGGGATATGCAGGATTTCTGAGATGTCAACCTAACGGTATTGATACCAACAAAATCAACTTTAAAAAAAAGGGAAATAACAAAGCAGTGTGTTTAGGTTGGATTCAACCAAGGAAACAACAAAGATTACTAGCAGAAATCATAGATGGGAAGTTAAGTTTAGATTTTGTTGGGCCTTTAGATGACCCTGATTTTATAGAAGGAAGTACAACAAAACATTTAGGTATCTGGAGTTTAGAACAAGTTTACGAGAATCTCACAGATTATAGTTGTTTGGTTTTAATTAGTGATGGAGAAGTTGCACCACTAGTAATATTGGAAGCTCTAGCAGCAGGTTTATGTATCGTTATTTCTGAATCAGCTAGTGCTAATTTACACACCAAGGAATTTATTAAAGTGTTACCAGATGACATTTTAACTAATGCCACTCCAGAAAACAAAACCATAATTAGTGAGACAATTATCGAAATGATTGAGAAAAATTCAACTTATCGACAAGAAATTGCAACATATGCTAAAGAAAATTTTGATTTTAGTCACCTGATAAAAAACTATATTCAGATTATTGACGAATTTAATAGTTTTACTTAACAATAAAGAATATCATATCCTCTTTTGTAAGTAAGAATATGTATTTACAAATGACTAATGACTAATAAATAATTAATTACACACTCATGTATAATGAGGATGCTTTAAGAAAAACAGATGTATAAATAGTCGTATTTTTATTTATAGGAGGTCAAGATGCCTAGCGTTGAAGAAAACTTGCATAAATGGTCTAGTTATAGTTGGAATGAACAGGGTAATGAGTGGTCTAAATCCTGGGGTGGAACAGAGAAATGCTTTTGGGGAAGCATATATCCTCGCATTCAAGCATTTATTCCCGGAGCAACAATTTTAGAAATAGCTCCTGGTTTTGGGCGTTGGACGCAATATTTAAAAGATTATTGTGACAATTTAATAGTAGTGGACTTAACCGATAAGTGTATTGCTGCTTGTCAACAGCGTTTTGCTGATTGTTCGCAGATTACTTATCATGTCAATGATGGTAAGTCATTAGAAATGGTTGCAGATGAATCAATTGATTTTGTTTTTAGTTTTGACTCTTTAGTCCATGCTGAGGAAGATGTTATTAAAGCATATCTGCAAGAGATAGCTTTGAAACTTAAACCAAATGGTATTGGATTTATCCATCATTCTAACTTGGGTAGCTATCTTAATCCTTCTACTGGTAAGTTAGAAGTAGAGCATCTGTATTGGCGGGCTGAAAGCATGAGTGCTAAACTATTTGAGCAATACTGTGATCAGGCTGGTTTGCAATGTTTAAGCCAAGAGATAATTGCTTGGTGTGGCAATATTCTGTGTGATTGTATTTCTGTATTCACACCTAAAATATCTAAATGGAATCAACCAAACCGTGTAGTTGAAAACATATATTTTATGGATGAAGCTGACCGATTGCTAATGAATCATTGTCTTTACAATTTGAACCAAGAAACAGATAAATTAGCTGATCCACAAATTTTACAATGGCAACAGGCTCAGATGCAAAGACAACAGAATACAGCAGAGTTGGAAAACATAAAATATAAACTACAGCAAACTCAGTTAGAACTAGAAATATCTCATGCTACCGTAAATGAGTTACGAGACTTGATTTTAAAGTTTGACCCAGAGTCTAAATTTTAGATGTGCCTTTCCTATTTAGCAATTTCTATTTTTTAAAGCTCATGTAATGTGGTTTAATTAGTCATTTATAAATACAGTGATGGCTCATATTAAATTATCATGAAAAAATATTTAAGGGAAAAAAGATGAATAAAGAAACCGTAGAATTTATTGACAGATCATTGTTAGCAGATGGTGATTATGTTTCACCTGGATTAGAAATTATCAAGCCTGATAAATGTTTTCCTAATCTGATGATATCAGATACCAGTGTTTCTAATTGGCCTTACCTCAGACGCGAAATTTCCCATAACTGGTATGTAGATAAAAGACAAACATATGTGGGTTTTCTCAGTCGAGATGAAGCTCATATTCTCTATAATACTGCGTTGAAGTTTAGAGGTAAAAAAGCTTTAGAAATTGGCTGCTGGTATGGTTGGTCTGCTTGTCATCTAGCTTTGGCAGGTTTAGAGTTAGATGTGATTGACCCTTTATTAGCTCAAGAAGATATCTATGAAAGTGTCACTAATTCTTTACAATCTGCGGGTGTTCTAGAAACAGTTAATTTAGTAAGTGGTTATAGTCCTCAACAAGTAGCAGAATTAGCAGAACAATTACAGCGCAGGTGGTCATTCTTTTTCATTGATGGTTGTCATGAAGCTCCCAGCCCACTCAACGATGCTATCATCTGCGAACAATTGGCAGAGACAGATGCTTTAATTTTATTCCATGATTTAAATTCCCCCGAAGTTGCACAAGGTTTAAATTACTTAAAACAAAAAGGGTGGAACACAATGATCTACCAAACTATGCAAATTATGGGAGTTGCTTGGCGTGGGAATATTGAGCCGTTACAACATCAGCCAGATCCGAAAATTAATTGGCATTTACCAGAACATTTGCAAAACTATTCTGTAAGTGAATTATCTACGGATGGATTTAATGAATTTCAGGAAATAATTACTGCTATTCGACCTTACACTTTATTAGGTGAAGCACGTTTATTTTCACTTTATACCTTAGCCAAGAAAGTTTGTTTAGAAGATATCCCTGGCAACTTTGTTGAATGCGGAAGTTGTAAAGGAGGATCAGCAGCACTGTTAGCAACAGTAATTAAGCGATACAGTCGTCGCCCACGCCTACTTTATGCTTGTGATACTTTTGAAGGAATGCCCGAACCGACGGAAGTAGATATATACAATGGCATACCCGCAAACTTCACAGGTTATGGAGTTGGCACTTTAAAAGCTCCAATTACGGAAAATATACAATCAATTTGCCAGTTGTTAAAAGTCCAAGATATTGTTGTACCTGTTAAGGGTTTATTCGCTGACACATTGCCTCAATATAAGTCAGAAATAGGTAGTATTGCCTTTCTCCACGCTGATGGAGACTGGTATGAATCAACAATGGACATCTTCAATAACCTCTACGACAGCGTTGTTGCTAATGCTAGGATTCAGGTAGATGACTATGGTCATTGGGACGGTTGTAAACAAGCTCTACATGATTTTGAAGGGTTGAGAGCAGAGCAATTCAACCTGCGTTTAATTGATTACACTGCGGTGTGGTTTAAAAAACCTTAGATCCACTTGCTTAATTAATTAACATGAACTTGATCATCTTCCAATTCCGAATGCAGAATTTTTTTCACCACTTGATAAATTCTGCTTGGCGAGTTTCCCGGTTGTTAATTTCTCTGAGTATATGTCTAATATTTTTATCTGCTTGTCAGGTAGGCGCAGATAAGAATGATGGAGTAATTCATCTCAGCCTATGGCAATCAATCAATCCTCCTCCTAATCGGGATGTGTTTGAAAAATTAGTAAAAAAATTTAATCAAACTCATCCTGACATCCAAGTTGAATCTATCTTTGTAGGTCAACCCCAATTGCCGAAAATATTAACAGCCGTTGTAGGTAATGCGCCTCCAGATATTTTGTCATTTGACCCCCAAAGTACAGGTCAGTTTGCAGAATTAGGCGCAATTCTACCTTTAGATGATTGGTTAGAAAAATTCCCATTGAAGTCAGAAGTCATTCCTAACCTATTTGAAGAATTGCGTTTAAACGGTCAGCTTTGGTCTGTTCCCCTATACACTGCCAATCTCGGTATTTTTTACCGACCAAAACTTTTCCAAGCTGCGGGAATTACAGAAACGCCTAAGACTTGGGAAGAATTAAGGCAAGTGGCTAAAAAGTTGACTGTTGATAGTAATCAGGATGGTCAACCAGAACAGTATGGAATGTTACTCCCTTTAGGAAAGCAAGAATGGACTGTATTTAGTTGGTTTCCTTTTTTACTGAGTTCTGGAGGTGAAATAGTCACCAATAATAGACCTAATTTGACGAATCAGGAGGCTATTAATGCTTTGCAATTCTGGCAAGACCTAATGAAAGATGGTTCAGCAACTCTTTCTCCGCCAGAACGTGGTTATGAAGAAGACGACTTTATTTCAGGTCGGGTGGCGATGCAAATCACAGGGCCTTGGACTTATATTATGAAGTCTAATGTTGATTATCAGGTGTTTCCCATGCCTGCGAATACTGAACAGGCGACGGTGACAGCTACGGGAGTCCTTTATCTCATGAAGACCACACCAACCAGAGAGCAAGCCGCGCTCAAGTTTTTGGAGTATGTATTGAGTGAAGAATTTCAAACAGAATGGAGTATCGGCACGGGTTTTTTGCCAGTTAATATTAAAGCTACTGAAAGTGAAGCTTATCAACAATTTATCAGCAAACAACCAGTATTAGAAGTGTTTGCAAAACAGATGTCTGTAGCAGGAAATCGCCCGATTATAGCTGGATATACTCGTCTATCTGATAGTCTTGGTCGAGCGATTGAAGCGACCCTGTTGGGTGAGTCTCCTGAAAAAGCTCTCAAAACGGCACAAGAGCGTTTAGAAGTAATTTGGGACAGTCAATAGTTAAATGATGCTATTTAACTCGCTGGGAAGAAACCTAACTGTGTTAAGTAATGTAAAGTTATTGTAATCGAGTTCGTAGTGAGGACTTTAGTTCTAAAAGAAGGACTAAAGTCCTTACTACAAACTTTTAATTATTTACGCGGCTCTACTTACTAGGGTTTAAACTAGTACAAGTGAACTATATATAAAAATCTACAATGTCTGACTTAATTTTATTTTGGCATCGTCGTGATTTACGTATTGCTGATAATACTGGATTAGCTTTGGCAAGAAAGCAAACCGCTAAAGTAGTGGGTGTGTTTTGCCTTGACCCGAACATTCTGGAACGGGATGATGTTGCACCTGCTAGAGTTACTTACATGATTGGCTGTTTGCAAGCACTACAACAGCGATATGTAGAGGCGGGGAGTCAGTTATTAATCCTTCATGGTGATCCTGTACAGAGTATTCCTAATTTAGCTGAGGCGTTGCCAGCCAAAGCTGTGTTTTGGAATTGGGATGTAGAACCATATTCCCAAACACGCGATCGCGCTATCATAGAAACTCTAAAAGCCAAAGGTATAGAATTTCTCACCCATAACTGGGATCAAATTCTCCACGCACCAGAGGAAATTTTCTCAGGTAATAATACACCTTACACCGTTTACACACCCTTCTGGAAAAATTGGTACAGCAAACCGAAGGCGAAACCAGTAGAAACCCTGGAAAATGCAGCAGGATTAACAGAAGCAGAACAGGAACTTGCCAAACAAGCAGGAGCGATCGCATTACCCACAGCTAAAGAGTTAGGATTTGCTTGGGATGAAGACTTGATCATTCCTCCAGGGGAAGCAGCCGCACAAGAAAAATTAGAGGAATTTACCGCCAAAACCATTACAGAATATCAAGAACAGCGTAACTTTCCCGCCATTGATGGTACATCACAACTGAGTCCCGCTTTAAAATTTGGCGTAATTGGTATTCGCACCGTCTGGCAAGCGACAATAGAAGCATTAGAAAACTATAACAGCGAAGAAGCGATCGCCAGTATCCGCACTTGGCAACAAGAACTAGCTTGGCGGGAATTTTATCAACACGCTATGTATAACTTCCCCGAACTGGCTGAGAGTGCTTACCGTGATGTCTTTAAAACCTTCCCCTGGGAAAGTAACACGGAACATTTTCAAGCTTGGTGTGAGGGAAGAACAGGCTACCCCATTGTAGATGCAGCCATGCGCCAGTTAAATGAAATTGGCTGGATGCACAACCGTTGTCGGATGATTGTAGCTAGCTTTCTGACTAAAGACTTATTAATTAATCCGCAGTGGGGGGAAAAATACTTTATGCAGAAGCTAATTGACGGTGATTTATCTGCTAATAATGGGGGTTGGCAATGGAGTGCTTCTAGCGGTATGGACCCCAAACCTGTGAGGATTTTCAACCCAGCTAGTCAGTCTCAAAAATTCGATGCTGACGCTGAGTATATCCGCCAATGGTTGCCTGAATTGCGGTCTATGGATACAGAATATTTGGTGACAGGTAAGATTACACCCTTAGAACGTCATGCTGTTGGCTATCCTGAACCAATTGTGGATCATAAAAAACAGCAAGCCCTATTTAAGCAACGCTATCAACAGCAAAAGGATTTAATCTAGATTTATTGACAAGGGTTTTACGCATCACATTTCATAACAGTTATTTGCGGAGTATCTTGGATATAGAGGTTTGATACTTGTGGAGTAGCGATCGTGAATACAGAAGAATTTCTGCGATTGATGGCAAAACAGCGTCCCTGTCCGCAAACCCTACCAAAAGCACTACAAGCCTTGTGGTATGACAAACAAGGTGATTGGAATCAAGCCCATGATATTGTACAGGATGCCCGTGATGCTGATAGTGCTTGGGTTCATGCTTATCTACACCGGAAAGAAGGCGATTTAAATAATGCCCATTACTGGTATCAGCGCAGCAGTCAGCCAGCGTTTAGCGGGGATATCAACCAAGAATGGGAACAGATAACTTCTTTATTGTTGAAGAAGGTAAATACAACAAATGGATGCTGAGGAAATAAAACGGCGATATAAAGCAGGGGAGAGATATTTTCCCGCCACCAATTTAATTAGAGCCAAGTTAATTGCAGCCTATTTACCTGGAATAAATTTATGGGGAGCAGATTTAACTGGTGCTAACCTAGCTAAAGCCAAAATGTGGGGCGCAGACTTGAGCAGAGCAAATCTAGCCAATGCGAATTTGACTAGAGCAAATTTGTGTGGAGTTAAACTAAATGAGGCCAATCTGCGAGGAGCTAAACTTAATTTTACTAAGTTGTATGGTGCAGATTTAACTGGGGCTTATTATGATGAAACTACTCGCTTTTCTCAAGGTTTTGATCCTATTAGTAGAAATATGCAGAAGTTTTGATTTTGCCGCAAGTGTGGTTATTTAATTTTTCTATTCATCTGCGTCTGCAAACAAAGATTCTAAATCTCGATAACCATTCACAACATGAACCACAGTAATTCCGCTCTCTTGAGGGTAGTAAAATATAATGTAATCATCCACAACAAAACCGCGCAAATTTGCTGTAAGCCTGCCGTAACTTTTTCACATATTAGGAAAATCAGCTAGTAATTTACATTTCTGACGAATGTCATCAAAAAGCTTACTGGCTGCTTTTGGGTTGTGACGAGCAACATATTCACAAATTTCATCTAAATCTTGAATTGCTATATCTGAAAAGGAATAATTACTCATTCTTTAGACTCTTCAGTAATTTGACGAATTTTTTCTTGTAATCTGGCAAATACAACCTCACCATCGGTCACTTGACCCGCAGCAATTTGTTCAGTACCTAGAGAAATTTCTTCTCGTAATTTTTTAATCTGCTGTTCTCTTTCTTGTAGTAGCTTAAAAGCTTCATTGACGACATCATCTGCACTAGCAAATCTACCACTTGCAAGCTGTGCTTGAATAAATTGCTCTAGTTCTGGTGTAATTTGGATATACATACTGTCTACCTCTAGATAAATAGCACTCTACTTTTATCCATTTTCTAGCAACTTCACCACCCATCAGGCATAGATTTGATAGTTAATTCAAGATTCTTCGGCGACGGGTAGGGGGAATATTTCACCAGATAGATATGCTGGAAAGTGCTTTTGGAAGTATAACCAAGATGTCATATCTTCACCATTATTAAGAGCCTTTGGAGCTTGCTTATATAAAGGTACGCGATAATTAATTTCATCTTGAAGTAACTGGGGCAATTCTGTTAAACCCTTGACTTTACTACCCAATGCACTATAGATAAGATAGCCGGGGCGATCGCTCATTTTCATCCAAGGCAACCATTGACCAATCCTATCCCAACTTAGCCGCAATTGTGACACTGAAGTTAGTTCTGAGTTAAATAAATCTGCGGTTGGTACTGTGAGTTTAAATAATTCTGCGGCTTGATAAGTTTGATAGGGGCTGTATTCAGCTAATTTTGGATCGTCTGCTAAAGGGTTGGGATATGTAGGAAAAATATCAAACACAAAAGTTGTGTTATCTCCCTCGACTTGGGCGGGGAATTTGCCTTTAAAACAACCCTGCACAGGATTATTAGCGACATGAATTACTGGTACTGTTTCCCCTGTCCAGGGATTTTCCCATGTCCGTAAAATTTCGTCTGTTTCTGGGTTTAAATAATAGGTGAGTTCCCTAGAAGTAAAATCCCAGCTACCTACTTCTGTAGGAATGCACCTACTCACACTCAAACCCAAAATTTTAAACAGTAGTTTTCTTCTCTCACCGGGAATAAAGGCGTAAATTTTACCTTTCCAGGTAAGGAAAGTTGATTCAGTTGAGTCAAGAGAAGAACGAGTTTTCACCCAATATTGAGCATCTAATTCTTGAGTTTCAGCAACCATAATAAAATCCTTAAATAATTCGTAATGGGCTAACGCCCCGCTCCGCTAACGTAATTCGTAATTCGTAATGGGCTGCGCCCCGCTACGCTAACGTAATTAGTCATTAGTTACTCTCCCCAATCCCCAGTCCCCAGTCCCCAGTCCCCATTGCCCCTTATCCCCAGAGGGGGCCCCGAGTTCCCCAATCCCCAGTCCCCAGTCCCCAATCCCCAATCACCTAAACCTCTAAACTGCTTTGACTATCAAGATGGCGAAATAAAAATAACCACAGGGGTAAAGAACTGTTGATGGCGATGAGCCGTACTAAATGACCTGTTGTCACAATTTCTACATTATGATCTAATGCCAGTGCAACCAAAATCATTTCTGCTGCTCCCCCTGGTGCGGTGACTAATAAACAAGTCAACCAGTCCCATGAGGTTAATTGCATTGCTAGTATAGTCGCGATCGCACCAGTAATTAAAGTCATAACTACAGACATTAAAGCGTAACCTATAGCTCTTTTGCTAAAGGTGGGTTTTTCTCCCCAATACTCGCCAATGGTGATTCCCAGAAGCGTTTGACCAATAATATTAATCAATTGTGGTGGGTTAAAATTAATCTCACTGACAAATGGCAACCAACCTAATACAGAATTGAATGTGAGTCCTAGTAGTAATGCACCAAAAAAATCCCCCGCAGGTATCTTGAAAATGGCAACAACATAAACTATGAGGGCGGTGATTGGCAATGCTAATGCTAATAATTCTAATTGTGATAGATCAAAATTCAGCCAACCGCTATTAACTGATAGAGTTGGTAAATTCCAGTCATTCCCAACTGCTGTTCTCGCTATGAAGGGAATCAGTAAAACTACAGAGGTAACGCGAATAGCCTGCACCATTGCTACTAAGGTGACATTTTTATCATAATCAGCTGCGATCGCTGACATCACCCCCACACCCCCAGGAACTGTAGCTAGCATCGCTGTTAAGAGATTGGTGTTACTCAAGCGGGAGTAAATATAACCAATAAAACCCCCACACAACAGTAAAAATAGGGTCAACACTATAAATATGGGAATTCCAGCCCCTAGGCTAGTTAAATCACTATTAGCATTGGTAGCACCAACTGTCAGTCCTACTAACGCCATACCAACTTTTCTCGCCATCCGATTTGGGCGGGGCGAATGCTGGTAAAATATGCGACAGCATTGCAAAATCGCTGTACCCGCAGCAATACCGCCAAATATCCAGGAAATTCCGCCAAAGTGTAACTTCGTTAACGCTATAGCTAGGGGAACGGATAACAGCACTTCCCATGTAAGGACTATGATTGGTTTCCCTATTAGCTGTGGTTTGGCAACTCCAATCTGTTGATTAATGGTTTCCTTTAGGGTGGAAACAGGACTTACACTTTGATTCATCTATACGCGATTTGAAATGATTTAACTATGCACTTAAATTTATAGGGCTTACCGGAAAAAGGCTCGTATTTATCTGTATAACTATGTATTAAATAACACGTTTGATTTATCTTATAGAGTTCCACCATAACATTAATTTAGAATAGTTTATAAATTATTAAATAATATAATCTTAATTAAATTTTTGAAATACACTTACAGGATGTTGGGTTTCGCATTGCTCATTTTAGCTGTGCCAGTTCAGTGTGTTAGGGTAAATAATAGTGCTTAGATATAACGTTTCCTAATTAAATGATATATAAGCCCCTCTCCTCGCTGGCGGGGAGGGGGTTGGGGGTGGGGTTCTTGTACTCAACCGAGAAACGCTATAGCTACACCAAAAGATATTAAGTAGGGACGCACAGATGCACACCCCTAAAGTAAATGTATTAGTCTTCGTCTAAAGCTGGGAATGCTTCTTCAAACTTCCATAATTCCTCTTTATTGTTGAGAAACCATGTTCTAGTCACTGGGGTCAATTGTTCCCAAATAATATCACTGGAAATATGAGGAGAGGCATAGCGATATTTTTGACCAAGTAATTGTAAATTCTCCGCCACTTCATCGGGAATACCAAATTCTTGCCAATCAACTTGTATGTATCTACCTGCAACCCCAGACGCAGGGTCAAATACTAACTGTGCGGTTCTGATTAAGTCAGCAAAGTGTGTTGGTTTAAGTGATTCTTCATGCTCGTGAGACATATTCGCTGGAGTAATAAAAGGTGTGTGAAGGCTGAATTTACTACCAGAGATTTTGCTCCCAATATTCCTAGTTTAGCGCACCAGTAAGTGCGATGGGTTAGGGGGTGATCTGTAACATAACTATGGAATTAATTTTAGACGTTGATTTTTATTAATTATGTCAATGTTTTAGCAAATTAGCAGCGATAATTTAGTTATAAAAATTAGTTATGTTTCCAACTAGTCATTAAACCCCACCCCCAATCCCTCCCCGTTCATGCGGAGGGGAGACAAAGCGTGGCTGTGGCGGGGTGGGGTTCTTCGGGTTTCATCAGCAATCAAGCGAACATGATATTACTCCAAGAAACCGGGGTGATGAGTTCTCGAAGTGTCTAAGTTTTTTCTTGAGCATAGTTTTAGAGGTGATCAAAATGATGGGGATATTTTGGTTGACCGTTATTGGTATAGTTTGGCTATTTGGTTTCACTTTATTAGCAGAAATGTGGTTTTATGAAGAAGAACAGGAGTTAGAAAATAAGGAGTTGTAAGTTATTGGGTGATGGGTAATATCAAGAGCGCAATTGTGCGATCATCTGCGCTGGATTCCAGTAAGCGCGAGTGGTTTGAATCTTACCTTCAGCGTTGACTTCAAAAATAGTAATTCCCTCAAATTTCACTGACTTACCACTTTTGCTAACTCCTGTCATTGTCCATTTGACGGCTGCTTCATTGCTAGCAATAAATATATGTTCAGTTGTCGGTTCTAATTTGGCAAATACAGCTTGCAACTGTCCGATAAATTCGCGGAATCCTTCATGAACTTTTGCTGGTGGTTCACCTACAGGATCGTGACTTATAGCATCTTCAGCAAAGTTATTAACCCAACCTTCTGGGTTCATGGCTGCAATATTGCTAAAATAAGCAGCAACGGCTTTTTCAATTGTTTCAGTTGACATAATTTGGTTGTATCTCAGCACTCATGACTTTTCACTAGTTTCTACCAAAACTGTCACGGCTGCGATCGCCACTAACATTTCGTCATTTTTGTCGTTCAGGGAAGCAATAGCGCGTCCTTGTACCACCATTCCCCCTGATTCTACAGTCAGGCTTTTGCGTCCAAAGGGTAATACAGCCAAGACTTCAGCTTCTCTGACTTGTTCAGGATAGGGTACTGCTACCTGGACTTCCACAATCATCTCATTCGGGTCATTTAAACCAGCAACTTCCCATACACCCAGTAAAGCATTGTGGGCGATCGCATTGCGAACAGCTCTTGCTGCGGCTACAGTTGGTTCTTGTCCGTGTTGATCTACACCCATTCCCATCTCAATAATTAAGCGTTTACGAGCCACAGTTAACTCCCATAATCTTCACTTTTAACTATAGATAGGAGTAGTGTATTTCAATCTGATGATTTTCTAATTACAAATTATGATGCGCGATCGCACTCACACTAATATTTCTACTGATTTACAACAAGTCACCGCCGACTTACATCAAGTTAACCCTGGAGTGGGATTACTGCGGTTTAGTCTCGTTGGCTTGGTATTTATCAGTTGTGTAGCTTTGGCTTGGTTGATGCAGAACAATATTTTATTTGTGAGTGCAACAATCATAGCGGGAATTTCCTACTGTTTTTGGCTAGTTTGTACCCATGATATGAGTCATTGCACTTTGACGGGGTGGATTTGGTTTGATACAGTGATACCTCGATTGATTAGCTGGCCGATGTTGTGGCCTTATAGTCTCTATGCAGAGTTACACGGCTTACATCATGGTTGGAATGGCAGCGATTTCAGAGATCCTGAACGGGTACAATGGACTTGGCAAGAATACCAACAAGCACACCCGATTTTACAATGGTATGTCCGCCATCAGTGGGGTTGTGATATTTTCCTCCTCGGTGGACTTGGGTTAATTATTAAAACTTTTATGATGGCTGTGCGCTTGCAAAATTTAAGTTCGCGGATGCGTCGCCAATTGCTGTTGGATGTCTCAGGGATGCTGATGATACAAGTTGTGCTGCTGACTATCGTGATTTTGCATGGGGAGTTGCTGCGCTACATCTTATTTTGGGTGATGATGGAACGGGTGATTGGAATCATCATGCAGACACGCGATCATTTGGAACACTACGCACTGTGGGGGAAGTTTACCAATCATCAGTTAACCCAGCTTTATACTTCTCGCAATTTGAGAACTATTCCCCTCTTGGGATGGTTCATGGGTGGTTTAAATTATCATGCAGTACATCATGCTTTTCCGGGGATTCCTTTTAATCAGCTTCCAGCAGCATTTGAGCGCGTTCAGGGGGTGTTAGTAAAACATGGACTTCCCCCTATGCAATTAGATTCTGGTTATATTAAATCAAGTTATGAATTGAGTCATCATCCTTCCTTGATTGGTGAAGCTACTACATCTGAGATTTGTGGCGATCGCATGATGCTAATTTGATCAATCATTAGTAGATTAGGGTGTTAGGTTTCCTTACGTCAAACACTACGCGCTTCAAGTTGGGAAACCCTTCCACTGAGATGGCTTTCCTATCTACACCTTAAGCTGAAATAAGGACTGAAGTCCTTACTACAAACTTTAAGCAATCGGTTCAAACACCATTTGGGGAATTAATACACCCGCTTGTAATTCCCCAATTCCTAAAAAACGGGTTTCTGTTTCGTAAACTCGCACATTACCAGCCATTTCTGGATTTAGGGAAATACGCTGTCCTTGACACCATTTTTGTGCAGAAATATTGGGTAAAGTCACAGATGGTAAGTGTTGTAAGACTGCATCTGGGGAGATGGGTTGAAATGTCCCGGCTTGTAGTTGGGTTTCTAAGTCAGCGAAGGTGAGACTATCTGTTAAATTAAAGCCACTGCTTTGAGTACGGGTTAAAGCGGCGAGAGTTCCAGCAGTATTTAACACTGTACCTAAATCACGAGCGATCGCGCGAATATATGTCCCCCCACCACAGGCTATCTCTACATCCAATTCTGGAAAATCACCAACGCGCCAATCCAAAATTTCTGTACTATAAATTTCTACCATCCGTGGGGGAACTTCTACTGTTTCCCCTTGACGAGCTAAATCATACAGGCGTTTCCCTTCTACTTGAATCGCGCTATAAATTGGTGGTATTTGCTCAATTTTACCGATAAATTTTGCGAGTGCGGTTTTTACATCGGCTAAATCTAATTCCCCACAGGGTTGGGAAGTGATGATTTCACCTTGCAAATCATCCGTTGTAGTCCGCACCCCTAAGCGGATAGTGGCTTTATAGGCTTTGTCACTGGGGAGATATTGTAATAATCTTGTAGCTTTACCAACTGCAATTGGTAGCACACCAGTAGCGGCTGGATCTAAAGTTCCTGCGTGTCCTACACGTTTGAGCTTTAACAATTTTCGCACCCGCGCCACGCAATCATGAGAAGTCCAGCCAAATGGCTTGTTTAAGTTAATAAAACCTTGCACTGTGAAATTTGGTAATTTGCCGATCAGCCATAATTTTAATATTATCGGGTGGCTTTCGGCGTAAGTTTTGAGCAAGACAGGGAATAGGCAAATTTCTCAGGTTTTTGGTTGACTCTCATGGGAGCGATCGCACATGGGCGAATATCATACTTATTACAGCAGCGAAAAAAAACCCCCTTTTGGGGGATAGGATAATAGACGTTTATTCGTAGTACAATCTACTTTGTATAGTTAATTCGTCTACGATCACGGTTATCACTGTGGTCGTTTTCTTTATTCTACGTTGTGGAACTCAATACCGGGGTGAGGGGTCATAGCTCCCACCGCTAAATAGTAGGGGAGCAGGGGAGCAGGGGGAGACAAAAAATTAAGTAGAACAACTTGAAAAAACCAAACTATGTTAAGTAATGTAAAAAGACTAGGATTAAGTTCGTAGTAAGGACTTTAGTCCTTTTTTGTTCCCTGCGGGACGCTCCGCGAACGGAGAGAACGCAGAGAGAACTAAAGTTCTCTCTACGAGACGCTCCGCGAACACTACAAACCTTTAATTATTTACCCTGTTCTACTTATTATTTGTTTTAATTTTCATCACGTCCGTGAATTTGGGCAGGGGGGCTAGTTGCTTCTACCGCAGTAAATGGCTCTAGAACTTTGTAGTGATGGTTTGCCCCTTTTGGTACTACCCAAGAACTTCCCGGTTCTAGTAATATCATTTGTCCTTCAATGTGCAGTTCTGCACGACCATTAATTACATAACCAACGGTTTCATATTCACGGCTTGTTGGGTGTTTATCTTCTTCTGGTTGTTCATTTTCCCAAAGACGCATAGAAACAGTTTTGCCAGAGGCTAAATATTTCTGACCTAGTTTACCTTTGGGAGAATGGGTAGAGTCAATTTTTTTAACGCTGGTATCACTCATAATTTCATCACCTTAAGGTTTGAGTACGACTGTGTTTAAAATTGTCTCCCAATTTATCGTTGAGACTCCGGTCGTTGGTAATAACCACGTTTCTCACCAGTAATTGGCTCAACTGCTTTTCCTACTTTTCTTTGAACATTCTCTTTAAACTCTTTTGTAGCTTTAGGAGTTTCTTCATTTAAATTTAGCTTTTCTCGAACATTATCAACAGTTCCTTTGAGCTTTTCTTGGGCATTTCTTACTTGAGTATCATTTCTAATCCCTTCATTATCGGGTGTACCTTTGTAATAAATACCCTCTGGGGTTTTAACATCAGCCTGGGCAATCATGGCATTAGTGTATATAAAAGACTGACCTATAAAAAAGGTAGCTCCTATCAAACAAATAACTAGAACTTGACGCAGAAGAAAATTTTGTACCCAATAAATTACGCGATTCATAACATTCCTCACTTATTATCATGTGTATATTGATCATGGGAAATGAATTTGCAAAATTTGACATCTCAAACTCTTACTCTCTGCGTCTTCCCTGCGGGACGCTCCGCGAATGCGCCTCTGCGTGAGTAAATTCATACCCAAATTCAGCAACGCCCAATTTTGCTCCCTATTCCCTCACATCGAGACAGCCGCCCCTGTCGTCGGCTTAGGAGGCTTAACTTCAGCAGCCATCCGCGCCGTCCGATATAGCTCTACTAATCGCTGTTCATACTGCACTAAGTCTTGGTAAATTCCTTTAAAAATAGCCGTTGCAACTGGGTCAGTATACATTGCACACAAGTTACCAATATCACCAATCCCTGTTTGCAAATCACCCAAGGCGCAGCGTATCTGGTAAATGTCATCACTACCTGTAAAAGTTGCTTTCACCTTTGCATATTGATTGGCAATATTCGCGCCAAAAGAAGGTTTCTCACCGAGTCTGTGCAGATATGTTTCTAGTCTTTCAATATGGCGTTGTTTATTGACAATCATTTCTTGAAACAACGCCTTAGCTTGTGTATCCGATTCTTTTTCTACGTAACTCTCCAGTGCTTCTAGTGAATAACGTTCTCCACCCAAAGCTGTATTCAAGCCGCGAACAATATCACCTTTAGTTGAACCACCCCAAGCATCAGCTAATTTCCACCATTCTGCACCCGTATCTTTCTCATCTGGTAATGCAGCTTCTTTACCGCCATAACCCAAACGGCTCAAAATCGCCGTCGTGAAAATTGGTAAATCTCCAGGTTCGCGGGATGTAATCAAGTTTCCATCAACTACCAATGGTTCATCTTGATAGTTTGCACCCGCATTAATCATATCTTTGCGGATAGCACTAAAACCAGTAACTCGCTTACCCTGGAGCAAATCGCCTTCAATTAAAAGCTGTGGCCCATGACAAACCGCAGCCACCAATTTTCCTTGCTGCATCGCCTCTTGCACAAAGCGGACTGTGTTGGGGTTGCGGCGCATTTTATCAGGGGCCATCCCACCAGGAATTATCACAGCATCAAATTCAGATGCGATCGCCTCTGTAGTGGTAGCATCAGCTTGTATAGAAAGTTTGCCTCGTTTGCCCTTGTATTTTTCATTCATCCGCGAACCAAGGACAACAACCTCAAACCCTGCTTGTTTCAGCCCATTGCAAGGAATAATAAATTCTACATCTTCTACAGCTTGTTCAATCAGAATAGCTATTCTTTTTTTCCCAGAGTGATTATTATGGTTAGTCATATTCTTTCCTATCTAAATAATGTGGAATTTTGAATTGTTTACGCTGTTACTTCGCTAGTAGGTGGTGTAGCAAACATTTCTTCGTAATCGTGAGAAAAATGATGATGTAGTTTAGCAAACTCTACTGGTGTGACAGCACTTTGCAACACAGCAAAAACAGCACGAACATGAATTGCTGTTGTTGTAGGTTCTAGATTTTCTTTTTGACTTGCACGCACAATAAAATCTTGGAAATTAAAGCTTTCGTCTGGTTGTCCCTCTCGCCCTTTCAAACAATCACCAAGTTCCTGTGGCAATTGAGTAGATAAATTTAGAGCTTCATCACCAGAAATGCGTTCTTTAATAGTTTCTAGCGTCGCACGAGTAGCACGTTCTGCCTCTTCACGAGAGTTTGATTGAGCCAAGCTTTGTACGTGGGTAATAAACTCGTTGTATTCCATTTTGCCCTCCCTTGAACACAATTCAGCCTTTTGTGATCTCAGATATTTTTCAGCGATAAATAAAAATAAAAATCCAATTTTAATGATTAAGATTAATATTTAAAAATCCACAAAAAAATAGTTATGAGTAGGAAGTTTTTTATCTAACTTCGACGTGGGTTGAGAACTCCTAGCTCATAACTACCAGATTCAACTACAAGTGGCTTGACCTTAGATTTCATACTTTTAAGATTAAGTTGAAATCTCTAGATTTACTTCGTTCTTAGGAAATAGATTGCCTTATTTCTCAAGTTGTACATCTTATGAAGTACAACTAATCAACTAAAAATAGTTATGGTGATAATATAGTAAAGGCTAGTTTTATGACAGAAAATAATCATCCAGAAATTAAATCAGAAGACTTACCACAGGAAATCACCGAATCCTATGGTACTGGTGTAAAAGACATCCCAGGATACAATATTGGAGGGCGTACCCTCCAGGAAAGAAGACATGAATACACCCAAACCAGTCCCGAACTGACTGGTGGTGATGTTGATGCTTATTGGCAAAATGCAGACTCAGTAGGAGATGAAGCTGTTGGTGGTACTGCTCCCACTCCCGACCAAAATGTCACAGAAGAGATAGAAGCAGCAGTCGGCTTAGAAATGAATGATAACGAGTTACTTCACACCCAAGACATCTTAGAACACCGCGACGATGCACGTTGGGAATTAGACCCCACCTCTGCCGAAGATTACCAAGAACGCCATTAACAATTCAAAATTCAAAATGACGCTCGATGACTCGCTAACGCTGCGCTAACAAAATTCAAAAGTAAAATTTCTCAACAACTCTCCGCGCCCCTACCCTGTGGGAACACTTATCAGCGAATGAGTTTAAATATTCGCCTTTGGCATTCCCGGTAGGATAGGCGCAAATTAGACCACAAAAACCAACATATAGGACTCATATTTGATTTTTGAACAGATAAATAGTCCAGTAGGGTGTGTTAGCGACAGCGTAACGCACCTTCCCCAACGCCTTCGGTGCGTTGCGGCTTACGCCCAACACACCCTACTTTTACTTAGATTGTTTCATAAATCAAATCGGATTCCTATATCTAATTTGGCGTTGCATAAATGCGGGATGAATTCAGATTTTTGACCAAAGCTAAAGATTGATTCTTCGAGCCTTTGCGCCTTTGCGCCTTTGCGCGAAACAAAATTCATCCCATCAATCAGCAACGCCCATATCTAATTTCTAACCAATCCCAAACACCGACCCCACAGTAGATTTAATCGAATCCCGCGCATCTTTCAAAGTCTGAGTTATCGGGTGCTTAGTTTGCAAAAATACCCGCGCACAATTACGTCCAGGCATTCCCGAAATCGAACCACCTGGATGAGTCCCTGCACCAGTCAAAAATAGATTATCAATGGGGGTTTTGTAATTAGCTAACTCAGGTAAGGGGCGGAAAAACACCATTTGATCTAATGTCATATCAACATGGTAATAATTACCCTTGTACGCGCCTAACCTCTCACCTAATTCTGCCGGACTTTCGACACGACGCGCAATAGTTGCAGTTTTTACATTCGGTGCATAGGTTGCTAACTTATCAACCACCCTATCAGCAACCTGGTTTTTCAACTCATCCGTCCAACCAGTCCCTTTTAAACCTGTACCTTTCGCGCCAGCAATTTGATAGGGGGCGAAAAATTCAATCCATACTGTATGTTTACCTGGAGGTGCGAGGGTAGGGTCAAGGAAACTAGGCATGACCACATACATAGAGGGGTCAGAATCAGGAATCTCTCCCAAGGTACATTTACTATGTGCTTGTTCTACATGAGCAACGGAGTCTGCAATTAAGATAGAACCAACAAGATATTCATCTTTATGGGCGTGGTAGGGAAAACGCAGGGGTTCATCTAAAGCCAAGTCAATTTTCAGGATAGTTTCATTGTTATTAACAATGCGGCGTTCCAATCTTTCCCATAAATCGGGGTCGGCTGCATCGATATCGCTTTTATCGGTCATTTGTAAAAATAACCGTTTGGCATCAATATTAGAAATGACCCCATATTTAGCACGATATTCAGTACCACCACCAACTCTGACACCAACGGCCTTACCGTCATCAATTAAAACTTTTTCTACCTGTTGGTCTGTGAGAATTTTACCACCTTTAGAGGTAACTAACTTGACCAAAGCTTCCACCAATGCACCAGTACCGCCCCGTGGTCTAGCCATACCAGGGTCATGACGCATAGCCATCATAATTGCCCCAATGGCAAGAGTTTTTTGGGATGGTGGCGCACCTAATTCTGATGCTAGTCTGGCGAGGGGTGCTTTGAGAAACTCTGAATCAAACCACTCATCGAGTAAATCTTCTGCACTGGTCAACATATTACGGATAAAGTCCAGGGTTTTGTTTGGAGAACCAATTACAGAAAGTAAATCTTTTAACTTGGTGATGTCGTAGTTACCGGCGATATCAATGATTGATTTTGGTGGTGCATTAAAAATGGGTATCATTGCACCTATAGCCCGTTGCCAATAGTCTGTAAATTCTGCATATTTCTTGGCATCACGTTCACTATAACGGGCAATCTCAGCACAGGTTTTTTCTAGAGATTTATGACCTAAAAAATATTTACCATCAGGATGGGGACAGAAAACAACTGGATCACATTCTAGATATTCTAAACCGTATTTTGTTAATTCTAATTCTTCAACAACTGGCCCTAGATGAATAAATTCATGATCAATAGCACACAAATTAAATTTAAATCCAGGTGCTTCTTTAGGTAAACATTCTTCAGTTGTGGCTGCACCACCTGGAACAGAACGTTTTTCTAGAAGTAAGACACTATAGCCAGCTTTGAGCAAATAAGCTGCACAAACTAGCCCATTATGTCCTGCACCGATAATTACTACATCATATTCTTGCATATTGATAATTTGAAAATAGTGTGGCTTGATAATATTACAAAGGGTGAGCAGAAATTACAACCTTGCTAATTAGTTCAAAAATCAGTTAAGGTGTACTAATAACCATATAATCATTTAGTTAATTCCATGATGGAATCAGGTACTTGACTTACATTAGCTTCTACCAAAAGAATTAAGATTTGTTTTTGCAACTCAATATTTTTAATGCTTAATTGCATATCTTCCCATTGTAAAGAAGGTAAATTTGCCAGGTCTTGAAATTTCTGCATCAAAGCCACAAGGAAATTGAGAGAAACACCCTCGCCTTCAGTACATTGAAAACTTTCTAGCATAATCGGGTAGGAGTGGGTACGGGGGCGAATGATGGCTGTGAATCCTAGCGGGCGACTATGACCATTTTCTATTAATTGTACTTTTCCCCTCAATCGCATTCGTTTATTATCAGATAAAACTATCTGCATTTGTTGTAGATCAAAATTTATAATTTTCCCTTCTACCTCCAACTCAAAATTCTGCACCAACTTGCGAGAAAAATCAGAAGTTAGCGCATGGTTAATATCAGTTTCGTTGAGGGTAACACGAGCTATTAAATTAACTGGCTTATTGAGTTGAATCTGCCCGATAATAGCCTTGAGAGGATGAATATCAATCCTGTCTGTTTGCAATTTAATTTCTTGGACACGGATATTTTCTTTTGTCACCAAGCCTTGTCCAGAAACTGTTACACCATCTGCTTGACCCTGAACGATTTTTAATAAATCAGTTTCTACATATATATCAATTTGTTCTGCGGCTTCTAACTGATTAGCTATACTTCTTTCAGCTACTTGGGAGATGATTTGCTTGTCTAAACTTTGCTGTTCTGACATTAATCTACATTTTTTATGTACTACTGTTAGTTATTTTAAACTTTAAGTATTTCTGAGCGAATCTATAACATGGTATATCTATTTTAAGAGAAAAGTCAGTAGACAGAATTAAAGGTAATCAGAACTATTACTTTTAACAGTGAAAAGTGTTGGGTAAAATCTCCCTTGGGAAACACCAAACCATACCCCTGATAACTGATAACTGGTTTAATATCAATTCTCTATGAAGTTGCACCAAATAAAAGAATTGCGGAATAAAGTAGTACCTTGTGATGGAGGGGATTGCTTCTCTGAAAGGATACCACTTCCTACTTTCTGCCTTATCCAATTTTAAAGCTAAAACAGTAAAATACTGATGAAAAAATAATTTCAGAGGTAGATGCAAAATATGCGGCTTTTTGGTATGGCAGCAGAAAAGGGCAGATGGTTGCTGATTCCCCTGGGTGCAACTGTTTTACTCTGTCTTGGTACTGTTTATTCATGGAGTATTTTTAGAAAACCTCTAGAAAAATTACTGAACATTAATGCGACAGAAAGTTTATTACCTTTTACAGTCTTATTAGTGTTTTATGCGATATTAATGCCAATTACTGGCTTTTACATTCACCGCTTCGGTAGTCGTGTTGTCACCGCAGTTGGTGGGGTAATTATGGGATTTGGTTATATTCTGTCTAGTCTTGATGGCAATTTACAAACGTTAACTTTTACCTATGGTGTGATAGCAGGTGTGGGTGTAGGTATAGCCTATGGAGTACCGTTAGTAGTTGTAGCTAAATGGTTTCCTGATAAAAAAGGTATTGCTGTGGGGTTAACTGTGATTGGCTTTGGTCTTTCACCGTTAATTACAGCACCTTTAGCAAAATTTTTCCTTGATAACTATGGAGTTCGGCAAACTTTTGTCATTTTGGGTATAGGATTTACGGCGATTATTCTGGCAATTGCTACTTTGTTGAAGACACCGCCACAAGACTGGAAGCCATCTGGCTGGAATCCTGGGGTATCAGTGCAGGGTGATAAATCTACCACTAGTAAAGGAAGAATACTGCAAACACCAGTATTTTACGGTTTATGGCTATGTTATAGCATTGGCACATTCTCAGGGCTGGCTGCAATTGGGATTTCTAGCCCTTTAGCGCAAGAAATTATTAAACTAGATGAGGCCACAGCCGCAACTACAGTTTCATTATTTGCGGTGTTTAATGCTTTAGGACGGTTGTTTTTTGGCTGGTTGACTGACCGATTTAGTCCTAAGTTGGCAGCAATCGTATCCTTTACATTGGTATTGATTGCTTCGGTGATGATGCTCAAAGCAGGTGAGGGTGATGTAGCTACTTATTTAGTCGGGTTTTCCTTATTTTACTTTGCTTTTGGTGGATGGTTAGCGATCGCTCCCACTACAACTTTAGTCTTATTTTCCCCAGCAGACTATGCCCAAAATTATGGTCTAGTTTTCACAGCTTATGGTGCAGGTGCTTTAGGCGGAACTTTGCTAGCTGGAAGAGTTAGAGATATCTTCGGCAGTTACACAGCTTTTTTCTACCCTACTACAGCACTAGCAATTTTAGGTATTGTCTTAGCTGTGTTCATGCTCAAACGTAGCTTCTCTAGTTCTAGAGTCAGCGAAGTTAATTAGGAGTGGGGTGTAGGGGAGGTAGGGGGAGAAAAACTCTTTAATTTTGTAGCTTGCTACTCTGCGAGAACGCCTTAGGGTGAACCCGTAGGGTATTTTGAATTTTTCTGCCCCATGACTAATATGTGATTAACCTACGGTAGTGGGTTCTAAACTGCGAGACTTGATTTGACGCTGATTTTTTACAATCATTTGGATGGGATGGTCTGGGCCAGTGACTAAACCACGACGTTGAGGTTTAACTTCTCGATGATTAACCAGTTCTAATTCTCGCATGGTTAAGATTTTAGCGATCGCTAATTTCATTTCCCATTGAGCAAAGGCTAAACCAATACAGCGTCTCGCACCTCCGCCAAAGGGTAAGTATTCGTAGGGGGAAAACTGCCTTTCTAGAAAGCGTTCTGGCTTAAACTGCTTCGGTTCTGGGTATAAATCTTCTCGTTGGTGAGTTAAGTAAATTGAACCCATAACTGGTGTTCCTGGTGCAAGTTCATAACCACCCACAGTTATAGGTGTTTTCACCCTTCTAGGAAAAGTCAGCATTCCCACAGGGTAAATTCGCAAAGTTTCCGAGCAAACAGCGTTGAGATAAGGTAATTTAAACACAGTATTGGGGTCTGGGTCATGACCTAAAGCATCTAGTTCTTGTAAGAGTTTTTCCTTAACTTGTGGTAGTTTATGAATCCAGTACATTGCCCAGGCCATAGCTGTAGCTGTAGTTTCGTGACCTGCTACCAACAGAGTCATCAGTTCATCTCGTAACTCTAAATCGGTCATCGGTTGACCTTCTGCATCCCTAGCATCCATGAGTAAGCTGAGGATATCTGTCCGTGATGGGTCTGGATGTTCGCGGCGTTCTTGGATTTCTTCGTAAATGAGTTGGTCGGTTTGTTGCTGGATTTGTTCTTGTTTTCCCCAAACTTTAATCGGGCCGAAATCTCTTTGTAACGCCGGAAAATAAAGCAAAGCCACACGCCACACAGAACTACCATTTTCTAAAGTTTCCCCCAAAAGCTGTTGGAGTTTTTTGGCGCGGACTCCTTCATATAGACCAAACACAGCCTGCATAATAACTCGCAGGGTAATAGCTTGGGTGACAGTGCGAATATTCAAAGATTGCCCGATTTGATACTCGCTGATAACTTTGGCAGTAATATCGTTAATTATCTCACTGTAGCCCCGCATTCTTTCGCCGTGCAGAGGAGGCATAAGTAATTGTCGTTGGCGTTGGTGTTCTGCACCAGAAAGACTAACTACAGAACGCTTACCCAGCAAGCCTTCAAACAAACTATTTAAATCCCCTGGTGCTTCTAATTCTTTGGTATCGTGACTCAAAATCTGCTGTTGGTCTTGGGGATTGCTAACAAATACCAAGGGAGGAATATTTTTTTGTAGTTTGAGAGCGAAAATGTCCCCATAGCGTTTAGTACACTCCTCCATGTAAGGCATAGGCCGGAAGATCCAATTTAGCATTTGTATAACTGCTGGAGTTTTTGGGGTTTTCGGTAGCTGCATAAAAAAATAAAAATAGACGTGAGTGGATATCGTTATTTTTACATAGGTGGGGATTGGGGATTGGGGGCTGGGGATTGGGGACTGGGGAAAAAATTTCTCCCTTACACGTCTACAGCATCCCCCTGCTATTGAAACTACTTATACTTAGCATTGCAAAACACTGATAACTCGTAACAACCCTAAAGATGTAAAATTTCTGTTAAATTCAACAGGCTGCGCTTAAGATTCTCTATTCTCCAAGCAGTGTTTTGGGGAAAATTGTGCGCTAAAGGACTGGGTACTGGGTACTGGGTACTGAGTAATCAGCTAATCTTCCCCAGTCCCCAATCCCTAATCCCCAGTCCCCAATACAAAAAGCATCTATGTCTCCCGTAATTCTTACAAGGTACTCAGCATGACTGCAATCTCACCAAAAGCATCTTCAGCACTGCCCAATTTTTATGAAGGAATTCAATATTTTGGGGAAATGCTACCAGGTTTTGAAACTTATGGTGCGACACCTGCGATAGAATCGGGTAAAGTAGCGATCGCAGATCCGACAGACCAAAAAGCTGTGTATCAAACCTTACTAGCTGCTGATGCCCTCCGCTATTTAACACTACAAGTCACTGCAAGTAAGGCATCTGGGCATCCCGGCGGCTTTGCTAGCCAAGCAGAAGCCTATGCAGCCTTGGTCATGCTGGGGTATAAAAACATTATTACCGAAGTCGGACATCACGCACCCGGATTTTATAGTGCCATGTTCCTCGATCGCTCCTTAGAGGATATGGGCATATCTACAGTACAACAATTGCGCGATCGCTTCCGCGAAAAGCATGGACTCTTAGGACACCTTTCCGGTTACATCCCCGGTATTCTCGCCCCAGCCGGCCCCCTGGGACAAGGACAGCACTTTGCAATGGCGGCTGCACTCCTCCACCGTGACAAACTTTTCCCCTTCACCCTCGGCGACGGTGGACTAGGTGAACCCTACATCATGAGTTCAATGGCGCACTTTAACACCGCCTATCCCAGCGTCACCAATTTTTTACCGGTGTTAGTGTGGAACGGTTACAGCCAAGAACATCACAGCATGGTTTCCTTGAAAACCAACGCACAGATGACAGCATTCTGGCAAGGTAACGGATTTGAGGAAGTCATCTTAGTCGATGCCAAAGAATTTGACGACCAAAACCAACCAGGGGATTACGTTGATAGTACCGCCTTTTCCTTTGAGCAACGCCTAGCCTTTACCAAAGCAATACTCGTAGCTGTAGATAAAGCCGCCCGTTCCGCCCTGGGTGGGAAGTTAACAGTCTTTATTATCAAACAACTCAAAGGTGCAGGCGTTCACGCCAGAGGTGCGAAATCACACAACCTCTACCCCAAAGACACCCTAGACGCACCCCACATTGTGAGTGCCTTAAAAACCCGTGCATTACCCCTAGAAGCTTGGCAAATCGTCAGAACCAACGCCGAACGCGCAGGTGGCGGCCCCGCAGCTAAGACAGTGGTGACAGAGTTTGAGTTACCATTGCCAGATTTAGGCGCGTTACCTTTAGAAGAATACGCAGTAGGCGGCGAACCCAAAGTTTCAACCACCGCAATGGGACGAATTGTAGGTGCAGTCGGACAAAAAGATGCGAAATTCCTAGTCACCAACGCCGACGGTAACGAAGCATCAGGTATTGGTAACATCAACCAAGCCTTAAAGATTATCCACCCCACCACCGACGAATTATATAACCAAGCACCCAACGGACAAGTTTACGAACCCTTGAGTGAAGATGCTTGTGCAGGTTTAGCCGTTGGTTTATCCTTGATGGGTGCAAGAACTCTCTGGTGTTCTTACGAATCTTTCGCCATCAACGGCTTACCAATATGGCAAACCGTCATCCAAGCAATGGCAGAATTACGCCGCCAAACACCCTCAACAATTACCTTATTCACCGCCGGCGCATTAGAACAAGGACGCAACGGTTGGACACACCAACGTCCTGAAATCGAAGCTTACTTTGCTTCCATGATGCGGAATGGTAATGTTTTTCCAGTATTCCCCCCCGATGCTAACAGTACCCAAGTTTGTTATGACTGGGCGTTGACAACTAAGAATAAAGGAATTGTCATCACCGCCAGTAAATCACCCTTACCAATTCGCACCACCTTTGCACAAACTCGCCAAGGTTTAGAAGATGGTGCAGTAGTGTTACATGAAATTGCTGGTGGTAAGACAGTTGTGTTTGCTGTCATTGGCGATATGACATTAATTCCAGTATTTGAAGCCGCAGCATTTTTAGAAACTGAAGGTATTGGGGTGAAGATAGTTTCTGTGATTAATCCCCGCCGTTTGTATCGTTCTCATGACGTAGCTTGGGATACCTGCTCTGAAGCTGATAACGGTTTCATTGATGATGCCAAATTCGCCGAGTTATTTGCTGGTGATGCCTTAATTGGTGTCACTGGTGGCGCGGCGGCGATGTTAGAACCCATCATGTTGCGGAGTAACAGCAAGCGCGATACCTTCGCCTGGAAGCGTGGGGAGACTACAGCTAGTGCAGGTGAGTTGATGGCGTTTAATGGTTTGACTGCTGAGGCGTTGACGAAGCGGGCGATTGAATTGGTGCATTAATATTTAGGCTGAAATTTTTAACCGCAGATGCACGCAGATAAATATCGGTGTGAATCTGTGGTTTTTTAATAAATGATAGAAATTAGTTTTTCAAAATCTTGGCAATCGAAAGTTTGCTGTTTTTTAGAATATTGTCCACATATTTTATAATAAATTTTCTTATCTTGGACAGTAAACAAATATCCATCTATTACAGATAACTGATTTCTCAATTTAAAAACTATTGTATGATTAGTATATTCACCATATTTATTAATAAGATAAAGAAAACTCTCAATATTTCCATTTTGAGCATTTTCAAATGCTAATAAATCCTTATCAATACTGCTAGTTGCCTGTAAAATTAATTTTTCTATATCTATAAAATTGTTAAGAGAATAGATTTGAAACTGATTATTTTTTTTAGTAAAAGTAATAATCTCATGATAATTATACAAAATTCCAATATTACAACCCGAATTTGTTAAGTATCTTTGTATCTGATTATAGTGGTTTTGTAAGTTCACATCTTCTCTTTTTACTTCCACAATCATTAAAGGATTCTGATGTGGCTTAAAATTTTCATTTTCTTGTTTTTTATATATTTCTATATCATGATTATTGGCTTCAACCTTAATAATAATTTTATCTAATAATAATATACTTTCTTTAATCAGGAAATGAATAAATATTTGTCTAACTAACTCTTCTGGTCTGCCATTAATTGGTATTTCTATATTCCTAATCAGACATTTTGTATATTGCTGGTTATATCCTTTAATATATATATCGAGTTTTTTATGGATTTCCTCATTCAAATATGTCATAAATGTTTTAGTAGAATTAACTAATGGTAAATATAATATTTTTAGGAGCGCAATTATATTGCGCTCTCAGAGGTGTATTAACTGCGAGGTAACAAAATTTTCTATTTTTGTCCAAAGAAGCTTAGAATTTTATTAACTAACTCCTTCCAATGTTCTTCAGCTTTACTCTGGTAAAATTTATTCAAATTTATCTCAGATGTAAGTTCTCGCTTAAATATCGCACATACATTATCTGTATATGTTTCTCCCTTACTGCGCTTTTCTTTGCCTTTCTCTGCAATTAGCGCATTCCAAAATTTAGAATCTTCACTTTGAGGTAATAGCTTTCTTGTGAGTTCGTCTTGAATTTCTGTCCCTACATTGTATATAAACTCGTCATATAATGAATAAAACTCTCGTATTAATTCAGGAATTAGTGTCTTTAAAGATTCATTTGCGTAAGTAAGCTCACATAAGACATTCTCTAATTCCTGCTTGACTTCTCTAGTGAATTTTTTCAACATTTCATCTTCACCTATTCCCTCAGCAACAACTTTTGCATCATAATATATGTCTATATCTCTTGGTTCATAGTAACCAAAATTTCTATGGATGGCGTGTTTAGTATTCCATGCTTTATGAGTAGTGCGATAGTATTGAATATACTGATCAATCAAGCTAAAGCTTTTCTCTTTATCAGGAGAACCTTCATAAACAAAACTAGGTACTCTGTACTCTCTTATATTCTCTATCTTCTGAATTGCTTTTTCAATTGCTTTGATTTCTGATACTGTCAAAGCTTCACCATTTTTAATTTTGCCAAAGCTTTCTCGAATATCCTTGATTTCATCTAATAAAAGATTCCGTCTACGTTCTATTACATCATTTATAGCCCTGATTAACTCATTTTTATCTTCCTGCACATCTTCTTTATATTCTTCATATACCTTGACTATATCATCACGGTAGTATCGCAAAGAGTCGTAGAACAAAATATTATCTTGGAAGAATTCTAAATTTAAATTTCTAAATGTAGATTGAACTTCATCCTGTCTAATTTTTAGTCCTAATTCCCTATCTCCATCAGAGTCATGTACTTTTTCAGGCTCACCTTTGTGAGGCAATACCAAAGTAACAAATCTATGATGAAATTCTTTTGATTTAGATGTCAAATGATAACCTATCAATTTTGTAATATTAGCTTCAGGAGCAGCATTGAAGGGGGTTACAAAAAGACATATACTATCCTGACTGTCAATATATTTCTGCAAGTCTTTACGAATTGGATTTTCATCAAGTCCTTTGGTATCAACAACGGAATCAAACTGAGACAAGTTTGAGCCAGATAAAACATCATGGCTTACATAAAGATATATTTTTCTTGGTATAGCAAAGTCTTTTAAACGCACATTATTGATATCATCAAAGTTATTTTTTATCCACTCTTGCTCTTTACTTTGATTATCAAACTCAATTCTGATAGAAGTTCTTGATTCTAAGTTAGCATTATTTAATGCAGTCTTTTTTAATACCTCTATTCCAGCTTCCTCAAATAATTCCTGAGCTTGATCGACGGTAATAGATTTACTTTTTTCCCCATTAGGAACTGATTTGGTAATTCTTTTTAGTTCTATAACATTTCTAATAGCTCGCTGAATCTCTTCTGAAATAATTATTCTTTGTTCAGATTGAGGATTTTCTTTATTTGCAATATAATTGCAAAATTCAAAAATAAGATTCTCCATCTCATCAACAGTATAAGGCTCTATCTCTATGTACGTTTTATCAGCAGCTTTAATAATTACTTCACATATAGTAGTTTTGCCAGATCCAGTTGAAAGTAAAGCTTTAGTTCCTATTGCATCTCTAGTTTTGCCATTAATTGTTTTAGAAACCCTGAAGTCACTTATTAAATTAAACAGATGACAAATAGCGGTCGTTTTGCCTTGTCCAATAGTACCGATAAAAACAATTTTATATTTTTCTATACTCAGAATTTTCTCAATTTCTTCTAATCGTTCTAACTTTGATTTTAAGTTATTAATGCAAATATGCTTAATCACATTAATATCCGAACCATCTGATATTTTGGTAATTTCACGTCTCAAGCTTTGCTGTAGTGATACGATTTCTTCTTGCCACTGTATAGTCAACATAATGCTTACCCTTTTATAAGTCTACTTGCTGGATAACTACAATATGCCCAGATAGCATGAAAATCTAACAAGTAGCTACCATTTATCTATCGCAATAAAATTTCCTGTATAATGGCATAAAATGGCAAAAACTGCCATAATGTAGAAAAACAGATTCAGGAAATAACCCTGATGAAAAGTATCAATATTTCCTTACCTGACACCATGCGAGCTTATATAGAAGAACAGGTTGCTCAAGGTGGTTACAGCAGCGTCAGCGAATATTTTCGTGAATTAGTGCGACAAGACCAAAAACAGAGAGCTAAACAACGTCTAGAAACAATGCTTCTAGAAGGATTAAACTCTGGAAATGCAACAGAAATGACTGCTCAAGATTGGGAAGATATACATCAAGCAGTACAAGAAAGAATTAGTAAACGTCAAGGTAACAATCAGCCGTGATGTTTACAATTAAAAAAAGACCTCAACCCGGATTTCTCACAAGATTCTTGCAACCTCATCCCAAAGTCTGTAGGGGCGGGTTTAGCGAGATATTCATGAGTAATTGAGCTTATCTGTGAACCCGCCCCTACTGTTTGTGAGAAATGCGGGTCAAGTTATCAGGGATTTAATAGACTTAGCAACCTACATAAAAATATAACTATGACTAATGCACCTCGAATGATTCATTTAAACTTAGATTTGTCACCAGAACTCAATCAAATTCTAGAAGAACTATCAAATAAAATAGGTGTAAGTAAAAGTGATGTTTTACGTCAAGCCATTACATTAATGCAAGTAATGGTAAAAGCAAAAGAAGAAACTCAGAAATTAGAAATATCTGAAGCCAATCAACTTATAGCGAATGAAATAGTTTTTTCACCTGATAAAAAGTCAGAGCCTCATCCACTAGATACATTTATAGAAAGACTTGGTGCTTGGGAAGATGAACGTACTGCTGAAGAGATAGTGAAAGAGATTTATGATAGCCGTACTATTTCTAGGTATGATATTAGTCTATGACTTATTTATTAGATACTGATACTTGTATTTACTGGATTAAGAACATTGAATCAGTCAGAAAGAAAGTTAAAGAAATAGGATGGGATCAAATTTGTATTTGTAGTGTTACTATCGCTGAGTTGTATTTCGGTGCTTACAATTCTCAAAGAGTATCGGAAAATCTAAATCGTGCAGAGCATTTTATTCAAAACATAACGGTTATATCTTTAGATAATAATACCTTAAAAACTTTTGGCAAATTAAAAGCTGAACTCCGTAAAACAGGACAACCAGTTGCAGAATTTGATTTATTAATTGCTAGCGTTGCACTGACCAGAAATTATATTTTAGTTACTAACAATACTCGTCATTATAGCCGTATAACTGGACTTAATCTAGAAAATTGGACTTTATCATAAAACTTATAAAGTCCAAAGTCATAAAATACTAAAAACTGCCATAATTGCTAATTTTATCGTAAAAAAGTAGTTGCGATCGCCATCAGCATTAGAGCCTACCAAATTTTAAATACAACACAGACACCTCTAATGAACCCTCTGCTACCCTCCGCGTGAACCTCTGCGCTCCTCTGCGTTTAAAAATCAAACATTTAAAATACCCCGATAAGCCCCCTTATTAGCCCATCATACTCGTCAGTTTTACAGCAATTCCAGATTATAATCAAAATAAAGTCATAAACATAATTTAACTATGACTCTCCAAACCTTAGATAAAAATCCCACAATTCCAGAACAGCGATTTCTCCTACCAGGTCATTACACCTGGGAAGAATTGGAGACAATAGAAACATTAACCGCAGATGCAGCAGGTTTGCGAATAACTTATCTTGATGGGTGCATTGAATTTATGACGCTGGGTGAACAACACGAAATGATTAAAACCATTCTTGGTTTTTTACTAGAATTATACTCCTGTGAAATAGGTATAAATCTTATCCCAGTAGGGAGTGCCACGCGTCGCGCTAAAGAGAAAAGTGCATCATTTGAACCTGATGAATCTTATTATATAGGAGAAAAAAAAGAAAATCCCGATTTAGCAATTGAAGTTAATATCACCAGTGGTAGTATTGACAAACTAGAGAAATATAAACGGTTTAATATTACTGAAGTTTGGTTTTGGGAAAATAATCAATTATATTTATATCGTCTGAAAAATGATAACTATGAGCAAATTAATCAAAGTGAATTATTCCCAGATTTAGATATAAAATTATTAGCGAATTGTGTTTTAATGCCTTCAATCATTGATGCTAGAAAACAATTCATGCAAGGAATTACAAAATAGCTTTAATTACGAATTACGAATTACGTTAGCGGAGCGGGGCGTTAGCCCATTACGAATTATTTCATCGCTCCTCTGACCAATATCACGGTACTATTTACGCTAGAGGCGATCGCTTCCGGGATGTTACCTTGAATAGCCTGTTGCAATAATCCTTCACGGGAAGCACCTAACACCACCACATCAAACCCTTCATTCTCCACTAAGTTAATCACACCCTCAGCTACAGAATCAGCCTGGACTGGAGTTGCAAAAACTGTACTCGACAATTGGCGGCGACGCATCAGTTGGCGGATGGCTTGTTCAATAACTGTCATGTCTGGTTTGAATTCCAAGGGTTTAAACACCCGTGTTAAACAAATTTGCGGGTTATCTCCCAAAGTCACCAAAGCCGGTAATAATTTAATTGCTAATCTGGCGTTGGGGCCGCCAGCCATTGGGACAAGCCAACGATTGAAGGAGTGCTGAGTGCTGTTAGCGGTAGCGGGGCGTTTAGCCCGTGCTGTTAGCGGTAGCGCGGCGTTTAGCCGGTGCTGAGTGGGGAGTGGGGAGTGCTGAGTGGGGAGTGGGGAGTGTGGGGACTGTTGACTACTACCTAACTTAACTAGGACAACATCACAGGTGGCTTGGCGGATGATGGTGTCTACAACATTACCGAAAATCCGGCCGGGGGTGGAGGTGTTACCTTTCCAGCCCATGAGAATTAAGTCTATGTGGTGTTCGTTGATAGTTTCTAAGATAGCTTGGGCGGAATCGTGGGCGACGCGAATTTGGGTGTGTAGGGGAATGTGCCATTTTTTAGCTAATACTTCCGCTTGTCTGAGGAGTCGGCGACTTTTCGTAGTTCTGACTGATGTTTCAGAGGGGGAACTGTGGCGGGATACTAAGATAACTTGCAAACATTCTATTTCATAATGGCGATCGCGGGCAATGGCGGCAGCCATCTGTAATAATATCTCGGCGGTTTCCGGGTTGGCGACTGGTACTAATAATCTACCTCTACCAATACTAGGCGATCGCGTTTGGTAAACTACATAAGAAGGTTCTGGTTGTGGCCCTGGAATAGCATTTTTACCATTCAGATGTTCTGCTTCTGCCCGGATTATATCTGCACGGGTAATAATCCCAATCAGTTTTCTCCCCTCTATGACTGGTAAACGACTCAGTTGATATCTATCAAGTAAATACAAAACATTACTCAAGCTGTGTAAAGGTGTTACCGTCATCGGATTGGCGGTCATAATCTCTTTGAGAACAGTATCCTTTTGTAAGTGGCGATTTTTGATTTTGGTTAAATCAGATTGGGTGACAATTCCTACCAATTTGCTCTCTTCGACCACCGGAAAACCACGATGATGGGAACTTGAAAAGGCTTGTGTGGCTTCTTCGAGAGTCATGTCTGCATCTAGAGTTTCTACCCGTTGCTGCATCACATCTTTAGCTGTTAATTTACTTAAAACCCCTTCCACAGAAACTTCTTTAGTTAAGGTGATGCCATTAAGTTGCAACAGCTTTTCATACAATGAACCAGGAAATACTTTATCTGCGACCAAATAAGCCGTTACCACCACAATCATCAAAGGTAGCACCAGATTAAAATCGGTCGTCATCTCAAATACAATCACAATGGCGGTGATGGGGACTTTAGAAACCGCACTAAAAAATCCTCCCATCCCGGCTAAAGCATAGGTAATTGGAGAACCTTGATGTAAAATTCCATGAGACAACACCCCTACCAAGTGACCCAAAACCGAACCTAAAATCAGACTAGGTGCAAATAACCCTCCCGGTGCGCCAGAACCAAAGGCTACTAAGGTGAGGATAAATTGAGAGACAAAGGCGATCGCAGCTATACTAGGATTTAAGTCACCAGTCACAATATATTCTCTTAAACCCGTATTATCCCGAAAAAATGCTGGTAAAAAAGAGACGACAATACCCGAAATTAAGCCAGCCAAAGCCATCCTTAAGGGTAAACTGATATGCAACCGACGATAAAATTTGATACTAAAAATTAAGCCTTGATTAAATAATGCGCCCAGTAAACCCGCCAAAACACCCAACAGTAAAAAAAAGGGAATTTCCGTAAAGTAGAATCCACTAGAATAACTCATCAATTGAATATTTAAATTAAAACTGCCACCACCCAACAACCGCGACACCACCCCACCAATAAACGCCGCGATAATGGCAGTCCCTAGAGTTATTCCCGATAAATCTTGCAGTAATTCCTCAATAATAAATAGTACCCCGGCAATGGGAGCATTAAACGCCGCCGCCAACCCCGCCCCCGCACCGGCTGCAATCATTTGTCGGCGATGGTCAGGAGAAGTAGGAACTAAGCGACTCATCTCAGCCGCCAAAGCTGCCCCCACGTGTACTGTCGGCCCCTGTCTACCCAAAGTCATCCCCGAACCTAAGACCATAATGGCAGTGACAAGCTTTACTAAAGCTACCCGCCAGGATAACTTAGTCGGGACATTAGCCAGAGTCGCCTTGACTTGGGGAATACCACTACCAGCAGCCTCTGGTGCAAACCTTTGTACCAACCAGCCAGCCAAAAACCCAAAACTCACCCCAACTAGAGGTAGTGCCACCCAAGTCGGTAAAATATGGGAACTCTGAACGCGTAATGCCCCCAGCGAACCAGAACCCACTTTCAGGAATACCGCAGATAAAGCCGCTACCACCCCGATAATACAAGCTTCTGCGATCGCTAAACCCTTTCTCGGTTGTAACCACCTACGAAAGTGCATAATAATTCGTAATTCGTAATTCGTAATTCGTAATTCGTAATTCGTAATTCGTAATGAGTCAATGAGCATTGGGCATTGGGTATGAGTTACCCTCTACCTTGTAACCTGTAACCTGTAACCTGTAACCTGTAACCTGTAACCTGTAACCTGTAACCTGTAACCTGTAACCTGTAACCTGTCACCTGTAACCTGTCACCTGTCACCTGTCCCCTGTCCCCTGTCCCCTGTCCCCTCAATTCCTCCCCGTTGTCGATAGTCCCTCCACTATCAAAGATGGTGTGTAGCACGAACCGTTCCAATCGGCATCGTCACCTAATTCTACTTGTTTGAGGGCGGTGTAGATATTACCTGCCACCATCGTATCTTTAATACGTCCGATAACTTCGCCTTTGCGGACGCGATAACCTAATTCAATGTTGATGGAAAAATCACCGGCAATGCCGCCGCCGCCACCCAGTATTTGATCAATAATTAAGCCATCATCCATTTTTTGAATTAACTCTGGCAATGATGCCTTACCAGGTTGGATGAGAAAATTAAATAACCCAGGGGTGGGATAGCTGCTCAAACTAGGACGGAAGCCATTCCCCGTTGTACCAGTTTCCAGTTTACGTCCAGTGGTGCGATCGCAATAATAATGCTGTAATATGCCGTTTTCTACAAATACTAAAGGCTTTGTCGGCGTACCTTCATCATCAAAAGGGCAACTGTAAGGCCCTGCTAGGGGGTCTTGATAAAGGGTAAGATTAGATGCTATTACTTGTGTACCTAAGCGTTCTCCCCACGGGGAGGCTGACTCTAGCACCCGCTTACCATTTAACGCGGCTTGGGCTGTTCCCCACAGCATATCAGCTGCTTTAGAAGTAAATAAAACCGGCACACGACGATTAGGCGATAGGACATTATGTTTAGCCCAAATCAATCGCTGTAAGATTTGCTGGACTAATTTCTCTGGTTCTAGAATGTCGCGCTGGGTTTGACCATCAGCAACACTCAAAAAATCATCACCCCGCACCCAATCGGCTGACATATAGCAACTAAGTGTAGTATCATTGTAATAACAATCTAGCCCTTGACTATTAACCAGTCTTGTGCTTTCAATATCACATTCCCAATCACTATTACAGACCACATCTGGATAAGCATCACGGATCATAGCGATCGCTTCCTTACCCCAACCAACTAGCACATCTATAGGTACAGATGAGCCTAAATCTGGATAATCTGGCTGAAAATTGCTGACCAGTTCCAAGAATTCTGGTTGATTAAGTTGGCTTAAAGCGATCGCTCTTTCCACCATAACTTGTGGGTTTACAGAACCATAAGCTACCGTGAGTCCTGGACGACCATTGCGCCATAGCCGCAATGCTGTGCCTTCAGATTGACTGGTTTCTAGCTGTTTGAGTCGGTTAGCCTCAAAAAAAACCGGGCGAGAAAGCGATCGTGACTGATAAACCTCAGCAGCTTCTGCTCCCGATTTGATAGCTAACTCCAGCAGGTGTTCTGCTAGTGTATCCTGTGACAAATTTTCAGAACCCATGACCCTCGGTAAATTATGGATTTTGGATCGTGAACCGCAGATCAACGCAGATCATTATCCCAAATCATAAGACTTTACGGTATGCGGGAAACTCAGTCCCTTTAGGGCTGAGAGGAAAGCGACACGTTCGCGCAGCGTCTCCGAAGGAGAAACCGTTTTAACGGCATTGAATATTAGAATCATTACCGCCTTGGGGTTAATCTGTTTGATGTGCTTTTGTAATGCACTTTAGACGGGACAATTACCGTTTCAAACTTTTCACCCTGTACGCATAATGTTTTGCTCAATAGAGCCTTCCCTTGCGGGAGTAATGTTAGCTTCTCCCAAGGGGAGACGCTGCGCGAACGATCTGTTATAAGAGCTTGTTAGGCTTGCAACACTGTTCCAGTGACCTTAGAACTGTTTAATCACAAGCGACAGAGCAGGGGACTAGCTACGCATCCACGGGGTGTCATGACTCAAATAACGTTTACCTATTACTAGGTGATCTGGTCAGTACGGCTTGCTTGATTTCTCTTACAAGCCCAGTCCCTTTAGGGCTGGGTTACTGACTGGCTACTATCCGCATAAATTAGCATTTGCCAAATTCGCAATAAAGACGGACGCAGATAATTATCCCAAATCATTGGTATCTCTCAGCATTTACTTAGGGGATGGGGAAAGAAGACAGGGGAGCAGGGAGCAGGGAGCAAGGGGAGAGAAATACAATGCCCCATGCCTAATTCTCTACCTTAAGGTACATTAATCTCTTGTAAGAGCCAAAATCCTGCGAAAGCCTCCGCTTGGGCATCAGATTGCACACCTATAAAATGCACACCCTTAGCTTGTTGCTTGGCTGCTTCAAAACCTTTGGCTTCAGCTAGGGTAGTTGGATTTTTGAGATTGGCTAAAATCCAACTTTCTGTAGTCCCAGTTTCTAAAACTAATCTCGTGCCTTGTTTAGTATCAACCCTCAAAAAGGCTAACTCTAAACCAGACATCCAACCCGCCAAAGGTAACGCTCTCGGCGAAAAAATCAATATACCAGGGATGCGGGCTTCTGGTGATAATTGTGCCAACTCTAGGGGAAAAGCTTCACTAAAACCAATTTCCCACTCTGGCATCTCAGCTAACTCCGCAGCCGATAACGAGACAAACACCCATTGTTGCCCTTCCAAAGCATCAGGTAATCTTTGAGGTAAAGGACTTTCCAAACGCACCGAAGCATTTGTTCCTCCTTGATAGCCAGGCTCTTGGGGATAGACCTCATCCATGCGCTGTTGCAGCCATTCGTTAAGTATCAAAATCCGACGGCTAGATAGGGCAGGAATACCCAAATCTTCGCAAGCTTTGACAATCATATTATTCATTTGACGGCGGAAAAAGCGAATTTTGATAGGTGCTTCCCCAGCTTTATCTATAGCTTCCTGTAATGCTGTCCTTAACCAACCTGAGTTGACCTCTGTACTAGGACAATATTTTGCATAACGGAATAAAGAATCCAAGTTTGTGCGGATATCTAAGGGACTTTCACAGACTAAGACTTCCCAAACTTTTTTTTGATTTTCGTCCAAAATCGGACGGGAGTAAAAATCTATTTCCCAAATACTGCCCATGTTTTGCCGTAAAAATCTGGCGAGTTTATATTTTGCTTATACTCCCACTCTACCCCTTTGGGGAATTCAAAATTCAAAATCTTGCCCTCGAAACAAGTGAAGGGTCAGAATTCAAAATGGGGGACTGGGGACTGGTGACTGGTGATTGGGAAAAAAATATTGTTAATCGTATCGCAGCTAACACTTGAAATCCCTACAACCATAAGAATCTTCTAGAATTAAGAAGAGTGATTAAGTACATATACCACGGAGGATAGAATAGCTCATGGCTGGTGGCGAGTCTCAGACCCCTGTTAGTCTGTCAGACAGAGAACTGCAAATTATCGACTTAGTGGCCGCTGGCTTAACTAACCAAGAAATTGCAGGAAAACTGGAAATTAGCAAACGCACAGTTGACAACCATATCAGCAACATTCTCGACAAAACCCGCACTGAAAACCGAGTGGCTCTTGTTCGCTGGGCTTTACAGTGGGGTAAAGTTTGCTTGAATGATGTCAATTGTTGTCCTCTCCCTCACCAAGACGAATAACCGACTTGCAGACGCTCTCAAGTGTATCTAGCATGGCAATTAATTTCGTCTGGTATGCAGCAAGGCTGATTTTGACAGATCATTAAACATCTCCTCACGCATATTTTGTGAATCTCTAGCGCAGGTCTCACACGGTCAAAATCAAGCCGAACGTAAAATTTGGCTGTTTAGTTATTGTGGGTCGCTATTTTTTCCCGTTGGTACAGTTAGTTACAAAACTGTACCAACGGGTAATTTTGCTATCTTTCAAAAGATATTGAGACAATCATCAACAAAAATTAGTAACAATCATTTGCCTCAGACGCTACATTGGTAGGAAATGTATATTGCTCCATCAGCTTGGGGAGCAGTGTTTTTGTCAATAACTCAGGGCTGAAGCCACTGAGCTTGTAAGAAACAAGTCTTACGTGTTTGACTAGCTCATTGAGACGCAGTTTGGTACGAACTTCCGAATGTTTCCCTAGTTCGGATTATCTTCAAACTATCTTGTTAATAGTGTTGCTTCGGGCAAGACATCTTAACTGCGTTGAGCGAGGGGACTTAAACTTTTACTCTTAGGATTATCTCCATGCAAAGAGTACCCGTAATTTCAAAAAACAATTTACCTTTGATGCCAACAAAAGCAAGTCGTGCTAGACGATGGGTAAAAGAAGGTAAAGCAATCGGTAAATTCAACAAACTAGGAATATTTTATGTTCAATTATTAATAGATTCAACTGACACCAAAACACAAGACATAGTAATTGGGCTTGACCCTGGAAAAATGTTTTCTGGTGTAGCAGTTCAATCTCAAAAATACACATTACAAATGTTGCATTTAGTTCTACCATTCAAATCAGTTAAAAAGCGAATGGAACAACGATCTATGATGCGACGTGGGAGACGTGGTAGAAGGATTAAGCGTAATTTGTCTTTTGTAAATCGCAATCATCGTCAAGCTAGGTTTGATAATAGACGAGGTTCTAAATTAGCACCAAGTATTCAAGCTAATAAAGACTTAGAATACCGAGTAATCACATTACTATGTGAAATCTACCCAGTAAATAAGATTATTATTGAAGAGTTAGAAGCGCGTGGGAACAAGAGTTTCAGCCCAGTAATGGTAGGTCAGCGTTATCAAATTGATCGTTTATCTAAAATTGCTAAAGTAACCTTAAAAAAAGGATGGGAAACATCTAACCTTCGTAAATATTTGGGGTTATATAAAGAAAAATATGATAAATCTTTGCAAATTCCAGAGACTCACGCAGTTGATGCAGTGACATTAGCCTGTTCCGATTTTGTTCAATACAAATCATGGGAAGGAAATAAAAGTCATGGTGCATCATGGGAAGGGAATGTAATTATTACTAATTCACAATTTACAATTGTACGCCGCCCTCCAATTAGTCGTAGACAACTACATTTAATGACCTTTTCTAAGGGTGGTAACAGACGTAAATATGGGGGAACAGTAACAAAACACGGATTGAGAAAAGGAGACTATGTGAAAGCTACGCAAGGGAATAAAACATATTTTGGTTGGGTTAGTGGCGATACAGAAAAGCAAGTATCAGTATCTGATCAAGATTGGAAAAGATTAGGTCAATTTAGCAAAAATAAAGTGTCACTAATTAAACGGTCAACTGGTTTAATTACCACTGTGGTTAAAACCACCCGTGTCGCTTCCCTCTCAGCACGCTTCGTGACTGAGTTTCCCGCATACCGTGAGGTCTTATGAATACTTCTGCTGCTTTTATTGGTAACTCATCTCCCTTTGATTTTTTGAGTTTTGACTTTACAACACCTCAAGCAACACAAGACGCTGACTTACTCAAGCAGCTATCTTTTATCCCTGGGTTGAAAGAGATTTTAATGTTGCGCCAAGTTCACGCCTTGGAACACGCCACGGTTTGGGTGTTAAGTGAAGTGAAAAACGCTCAGTCCCCTACAGCAAGACCAAGCAAAATTCAAATTGATGACGAATTATTAGGTGGTTTGTCTACAGACCAAGGATTTTATCTTTATGGAGAAGTAAATATCAGTGATTTGCGGCGAGCTGTTACCCTAGCTCTCCACCGCCTCACGCATGGCGAATGGGATTTGGCTGTACATCCCCGTTGCGGTACGAATTTATCAGTGGCTATGCTATTGACAGCTAGCCTCAGTATAGGTGTGACTTTAATGTTACCATTCCGACCTGTTGAGCAATTGATCGGTTTAGGATTAGCAGCCACTACAGCCTCCGAACTCGCACCCGATGTAGGTTCAATAGCACAGCGATATCTGACAACTGCGATTCCCTTTAACCTAACAGTTGAACATATTACTATCTCTCGTGATGTTTGGGGTCGTCAGGGGCATTTTGTCAAAGTAAACTGGCAAGAAAATAATTCGTAATTCGTAATTCGTAATTCGTAATTCGTAATGGGCTGCGCCCCGCTACGCTAACGTAATGGGCTAACGCCCCGCTCCGCTAACGTAATTCGTAATGACGTTCGTTCGCCCTTCTCTACGAGACGCTGCGCGAAGGCGTGCTGTAGGTAAAACTCGCTAACGTAATTCATAATTGGTAATGCGAAAACTGTATTTTTTAGTTCCTGGAACTGGCGGCAAATTTGCTTGTGGTGGTTTGTGGGCGGAGTTGAAAGCGTTTAAACTCGCTCAACAGGTTTGTAGTGCTGAGGTGGTGACTTATCGGCAACGGGAAACAGGTAAGCTGTTTTTAGATGACCTGCTGCAAAAGCCAAATTTAGATGATGTAATCTTTGTGATTAGTTGGGGATTTGATATAGCTAAGTTGGCTAAAAAACTCCAACCATATAATGTTGTTTATCATGCTCATAGTGCAGGTTACAAATTTAGTTTACCTGCAAGCATTCCCATTATTACTGTCAGCCGTAATACGATGGGATATTGGGGACAAAAAGCACCCAATTCTCTAGTTTATTATTTGCCTAATGAAATTAGTTATGACTTTAAAAATTTACATTTAGAACGAGATATTGATGTTTTAGTTCAGGCGCGAAAATCTTCTGAGTATTTACTAAATCAACTAATTCCCGCTTTAAAACAAAAATGTAGAGTCCAGGTAGTTAATTCTTATGTGGAAGATTTACCAGGATTATTTAATCGGGTTAAAGTTTATCTTTATGACTCGGCGGAATATTGGGCGCAACAGAATGTAAGTGAAGGTTTCGGTCTGCAACCAATGGAAGCTATGGCTTGTGGTTGTCAGGTTTTTTCTAGCATCAACGGCGGACTTTCAGATTATTTAGACCCTGGATTTAATTGCTATAAAATTGCTGGATATTCCCAAGAGTATGACGTTCAAAGGGTTATGAAGGTAATAGACTCTACTATCTCACCTAATTTATCTGAAGATTTCTTTGCTGAATATCGACCTGAAAATATTATTCAGCGTCTGCGAGTAATTATTGCAGAATTAAACGAGTTTTTTGACCATAAAAAGCATCACTCTAGCAATATTCCCAGTTTAACTAGAGGGCGTTTACTCAACCTATTTATACAGAGAGTCAATAAAAAATTTCGCAAAAAATATTTTCAGGGTTTGTAATTTCATCATGATGAATAACTGGTTTAATACAGCTAGACTGGGGATGTTTGTTCATTGGGGACACAGTTCTCAACAAGAATGTGAGTTATCTTGGCCGTTAGTTGGGGGTGTATTCAGTCTCCCTTTTTGCCAAGATATTCCTGTTGCGAAATACCACAGCACAGCTAATACTTTCAATCCACAACAATACAATCCTCAAGAATGGGCATATTTAGCAAAAAGTCTAGGTATGAAATATGCCATATTAACAGCCAAGCATCATGATGGTTTTGCCCTATTCCATACCCAAGAATCAGACTTTTCAATTGCATCTACACCTTACAAAAAAGACATTGTACGTGAATTTATCGATGCTATGCACTCTGAAGGATTGCGTATAGGTCTTTATTTTTCACTCAGTGATTGGCATCATCCTGACTATCCTGCTTTTACAGAGGCTGATAAACCTTATCGATTTGACAAATTACCTCAACCTACACCGCAACAGTGGGAGCGATATCTTCAGTTTTTGTGCAATCAAATCCGAGAATTATTGAGCAACTACGGTCAAATTGACATCATTTGGTTTGATGGGAGTTGGGAACGGACTTTAGAACAATGGCAAGTGCAAGAATTAGCAAAAATGATTCGTGATTTACAACCTAATATTCTCATCAACGATCGCCTGCCAAATTGTGGAGACTTTGCAACCCCTGAACAGTTTATTCCCCCTCACCCACCTACTCATCTTTGGGAAACCTGTCTAACTATCAATGAAAGTTGGGGATATAACTCCGATGACCATTGCTTCAAGTCCTCCCGTCAGCTAATTCATACGCTTTGTGAAGTTGCAGGTAAAGGTGGTAATCTTCTGCTCAATGTTAGTCCAATGGGTAACGGACAAATCCCCCCTGAGCAGTTGGAGCGTCTCAAAGATATAGCTGATTGGATGTCCAAGCACTCTGAAAGTATACTTGATACCATGCCAGGATTAGAACCCTGGCAATTTTATGGCCCCTCAACTCGTAAAGACCATCGCATTTATCTACACTTATTAATGAAACCTTACGAGACAATATCAGTTAGAGGTATACCAATCAAACAAGTCAAATCAGTGTCTGTTCTGGCTGACGGTACACCACTGACCTTTACAACTCGCTGTGCAATTATGGATTCTCTTCTCAATCCCAATCCGTTAGGAGAATTGACAATAGATGTACCTGAATCGGTAATTAATCCCTACGTCACAGTAATTTGTATTGATATTGAGTAATTAATATTACCAGTTGGCGACAGCTTCGGCGATCGCTTCCTTAGCAGCAACTAGAGACTTTTCACGCGCATCATCACCTGTATTCAGGTTCTCGGCGTGGATAAAAGTCACATCTATCAGACCGATAAAACCTAAAATAGCGCGCAGATAAGGTTCTTGATAATCGTAAGCAGCAAAGGGAGTTCCCGGTGAAAAAGCACCCCCACGAGAGGTAATAATTAATACTTTTCTGCTGCTATCTACTAGACCTTTGTAGCCGTTCGCATCCACAGCAAAGGTACGACCGACGCGCACAATTTGGTCAATGTACGCCTTGAAAGTCGAGGGTATATTCAAGTTATACATCGGTACACCAAAAATATAGCGATCGGCGGCGAGAAACTCATCAATTAGACTATCCGATAACTTAATCGCTTCATTTAATTCTGGTGTACGTGCATCTGGGGGTGTAAAAGCAGCAGCAATCCAAGATTCGTCTACATGGGGAACAGGACTATGGCCTAAATCCCGGTAAGTTAAGATGTCCCCAGGGTGAGTATCTTTCCAAGAAGTAATAAATTCATAAGATAGCGATCGCGAAATTGAACGTTCACCACGAGGACTAGTATCAATGTGGAGGATATTTGCCATAAAAAAATTTCTCCAAGTCTTAGGCACACAACAAAATTTATGGTCAAGTTAAAAACACTTGCCCAATAGACTTTAAACTATATAAAGTTAAGATGAAAGTACGCACTTAAAAGTAAGGTACTTACTAAAAAGTAACTATGAAAGCTGAAGCAGAAAATTACGAAAGGCTGACTTGTGAAGTGGAAACTACTTTAAAGGTAATTGGCGGACGCTGGAAGGTTTTAATCATTAGAGAACTGCTATCAGAAATTAAAAGATTTGGTGAATTGCAGCGTTCTCTACCTGGAATTACACAAAAGATGCTCACTCAACAACTTCGAGAATTAGAAGAAGATGGGATCATACATCGAGAAGTATATGCACAAATCCCCCCAAAGGTAGAATATTCTTTAACACCTCTGGGAAAAAGTTTACAACCAATTCTTTATGCAATGCACGAATGGGCTGTGAAGCATTTTTATCAAAAATAGGGGACTGGGGACTGGAAATAATGAATAGTTAATAGCTTCTTCGAGTTTTAATGAGTTTTTTCAAAAATAAAATAGAAGTCCTTTGTTTAAATTAAAGCTAAGTAAAGGTTAACAAAATTTAGGGGTTTAAATCCCCATTACAACAAGTAATTGCGTTAGCGGAGCGGGACGTTAGTCCATTGCGTTAGCGTTCGCGGTAGCGTCTCGTAGAGAAGCGGGGCGTTAGCCCATTGCGAATTGCGAATTGATTCTATTGGGTTTGTAAATATTCAATTGCTGCTTCTAACTTAGAAGAATAACTCTCAGCAAATCTTTCAAACCAAAGCCCTTCAGGAGAGAATGGATCTAATTTTGTTAGCCAATCTTGGGCTTGCTTTTTCAACCCTTCTCGTTGTTTAGCTTTGATTTGTTCTTGTCGAATCTTTTCTTGTTCTATTTCTTGCTGCTTTCTCAATTCCTCGGCTTGATCTTGGGCTTCAACGTCAGCCTGAACTTCTGCTAAGAGATTGTCGATAAAAGATGCTGATTTGTTTACAGGTGGGCTGAATGGTTTACCTACATTGGGTTTTGGCTGTGGCTGTTGTGGTTGTTCACTATTGTATTCAGCTTTAATTTGTGCTAACAGCTTGTCAATAGAATCCATAATTACACTTTAAAATTCAAAACTCAAAAAAGATAAAAAGTCAGGTTTTCACTGACTTTAGATACTTCTAAATGTTGTAGCTTACTTCCCTTTTTTACCTGACTGTGCTAGTCAGTAATAGCATTAAGTAGGACTTCTGAAAGACTCATATCCTCCATATCATCCATTGTGATGGTGTCGCAGATATCGAATTTCGCCCCAGCACTTTGCAATTCATCATCCAAAACCTTGAGAAAGCGGGTAGCTTGAGCATCTTTACCAACTTGGATGAAAGAAATAGCTAGTTCTTCATCTCTATCTAGACGGCGAGAAGCTTCAATAATTACCTTCATTACCGCTTTGCGATCGTCTGGTTCACCATCGGTAACAACCAAGATTGTTTCACCATTGGGTTTGGTTTTACCAGAGGCTTTGCGTTGAAAATAATCATCAGTGGCGTGTTTTAGTACAGCCGCTAAATCAGTAGTTCCAGAAGGATCATTTTCTAGAAAAATTTGGGCTACCTTAGCAGCAGTAACATTTTCATATCGCTTAAATCTACCAGAGAATACATATAAAGTAATGCCATCTGGATCAAATTGTTCGCACTTACTTGCTAAGGCTAAAGTTGATTCTTGGGCAGTTACCCATCTGTTTCTACCACCTTTTTGGTCTGGGGTAGCCATGCTGCCACTTTTGTCAATAATTAGAGTGTAATCACGATTTTCTAGCATGAATAAATTCTCCCAATACAACCTATAAACTATAGAATAATTAGTCAGTTATCGCTTTAATCAATACATCTGATAAACTGCTTGTTTCCAATTCATCCATTGTGATGGTGTCACAGATATCAAACTTAGCACCAACACTTTGCAGATGGTCATCTAAAGCTGTGAGAAACTTAGTCGCTAGGGAACTTGAACCTACTTGAATCAGCGAAATTCTCAATTCATCCGCACGTTCTACGCGATGAGTCGCCTTAATGATAACTTCAAATACAGCTTGGCGGTCATCTGTTGAAGCATCTGTAATTACTAAAATTACTTCTCCTCTGGGCTTGGTTTTGCCTAGAGATTTGCGCTGAAAGTAATTATTGATGGCATCCTGGAGTACACCAGCAAGGTTTGTGCTTTCATCAGGAGAATGTTCTGCAAGTAGCTGTTTAACTTTTGCAGAAGTTACATGATCATAGCGGTGAAAACTTTTAGAAAATAAATAGACAGTCAGTCCATCAGAATCAAACTCTTCGCATTTTTGAGCTAAAGCCAAGGTAGATGCCTGTATAGTTTGCCATCTCGTGTTTTCGCTATGATCATCTAGCCAGGCCATACTGCCACTATGGTCGATAATTAGCGTGTAATCGCGGTTTTCTAACATGATGTAATTTCACTATTGGCTAGTCAGTGATTGCATTCATTAATACATCTGCCAGACTCATGTCTTCTAAGTCGTCTAGGGTGACAGTATCGCAAATATCGAATTTAGCACCGACACTTTGTAGCTGGTCGTCTAAAGCCTTGAGAAACTTAGTAGCTTGGGCATCTGAGCCTACTTGAATCATGGAAATACCCAATTCTTCGTCACGCTCCATCTGGCGTGTAGCATTGATGATAACTTCAAAAACTGCTTTGCGATCGTCTGGTTCGCCGTCAGTAATCACTAAAATTGTCTCCCCATTGGGTTTAGCTTGGCCAGCAGCTTTGCGTTGAAAGTAATTATTGAGTGCATCCTGGAGGACACCGGCTAAGTTAGTTGTCCCGGATGGGTCATTTTCTAAAAATATCTGGGCGACTTTAGCTGTAGTTACATTTTCATAACGTTTAAATCTGCCAGAAAAAACATAAACAGTAATACCATCTGGGTCAAACTGTTCGCACTTTCTAGCTAAGGCTATGGTTGACTCTTGGGCTATTTCCCATCGGCTTCTACCACCTACTTGGTCAGGGGTAGACATACTACCGCTTTTGTCGATGATTAGTGTGTAGTCGCGATCGCTCATCATAATATTCCTGCAATTATTACCCTGCCGTTCTAGTCTAGTCTACGTGTCTCTCCCACTGACAAGCTTTTTAAGCTTTCGTATTAATTTTTCTACTCATTTTCTGCTCAAAATGCACATCTGACCGCTTGAGTAGTGCGATTGCACTACTCAAACTCTCACCTTTAAGGGTAAAAATCCGGTGGTCACATTGGTAGAAACATTTTATTCCACAGGAGTTAAACTTACTACCTCCGCTATGGCAGAAATTGAAACACAGATTCACCGCCTCCCCAATCTCAGAAAATGGTTTGTAGAAATTTTTGCTAAACCCGCATAGATAGCTATTGGATCATTTTTTTGTGGAGTTCTCTAATCCCAATTATGCGGAATACGCTCTAAAATACCAGAATCAAATACTTTATCTAACTCTAAATAATCTAGGTGAACATAACCTATATGACAATGGCAGGTTTCATTAATGCAAGTACGTTCAAATAGTGAATCTTCCCAGTTATAATCATAAATATTACCAATGGGTGATTTGATAAAGTGGCAGCGTCTAATTGTCCCCTCACCATCAACAGAAATCAATGATTCACCAGCACGGCAAGTTTTACCTAAACTGGGATAATGTTGAGTATTTAGTTCATAGAATGGGTCGATAGATTGAAAAAAATATCTATCTTCCTGTGATAAATTTGGTAGCTCTTTTTTAACTGCATTAATCCATAAGTAAATGTGATTTGGTAAGTTTTGACGTAAATAGGTAATTTGTGCTTTGAATTCAGGAAAACCGACAACTCCAGCACTAAAATTAATGCCACGCTGGTTTAATTCTAGACATTGGGAGAGGAATTTATTACACGTCACCCAATCTGAATGAAATGTTGCCCATAAGGCAAGTTTTTCTTGATTACAATCTTCTACCCAATCTAATTTACAAGAAAGATTTGTTTGGATTGCGGCTTTATTTACATGAGGCATTTGGGTTAGTTTAACTAATGCCTGTTGATACCAATTATGAATTAAGGCTTCTCCCCAAGGGGTAAATAATATAGAAAATTCATGGTGTGAATTTTGAGCAATCCAATTAACAAATTTTTCTATTTCTTGTTTATCAGTTGCTAATTCTGCGGCTGATTGTTGCTTTTTGGCGAAAGGGCAATATTCACAACCGTAGTTGCAACTGATTAATGAACCGCGATAGAGAATTTTAAGGTGCATGGCTGAATTGGGTTGGGGTATGAGAATTTATGCACGCAGAGGCGCAGAGACGCGGAGAGGAGTAAGAGTTTATTTGAGGTTGTAGGTTTGCATTAGTTGGTTGACTTGTTCTGAGAATAGCCAAGCACCTATGGTGTCTGAATGTTCAATTCCTTTTTCGGTTAAATGTAATATTTGTTTTGGTTGTGTGGCTAATTGCAAATCTATGAGTTGTGTTAATTCGGGGAAATCAGTATAGATATTGCTTTGGAATCTTTGCTGATAGGCGGTGAGATTTATACCTTCATTAGATAAGAGAGATAATAAAATGTAGCGGCGATGCTGTTCTTCAATATTTAATTGAAAGCCATAGGTGGCGTAGTCGAAGGTTTCATCGGGTGTTTGTATATAGGCTTGCAAAATATCGCGGACTTCTTTTGAACCTACCGCATATTCATTGGAATAATGCAAGGTGTCTGTGTAGGAACGTGCGCCGCAACCTATTCCTACCATACCGTCGGCTTGACAGCAGTAGACGGGAGAGGCGGGAGATAGGGGAGAAATGCGTTGGAACATTCGCATGGAAATTTGGGTGTATCCTTCTGAGATGAGGAGCGATCGCCCTTCGCGGTAAGATGATATACGGATATCGTCCCATTCTTTGTCTGAGCGTCCTAAACCGGTGAGGGGTCGGATGTATAAGGGATATAGATAAATCTCTTCTGGTTGGAAGCGTAAGGCAGACCGTATTGATTGTAACCATGTATCTACGGTTTGTCCGGGTAGTCCGTAAATTAGGTCAATGTTAATTGTGGAAAAGCCGGCTTCGCGCATTCTTGTCAGTGCGGCTTCTACTTGGGGGGTGGTTTGGCGGCGTTGGGTGGCTAGAACTTCTGATTCAATGAAACTTTGTACGCCAATACTAGCTCGATCAACGCCGCGATCGCGCAATAGTTGTAATTTATTTTTATCGGCTGTCTCTGGTGACATCTCGACGGAAACGGGGATGTGCTGTAAGTTAGCACCCATTGTTTCTTCGGCTATGTTGAGTATTGTTTCTAGGTGGTGTATGGGTAACTGGGTTGGTGTTCCGCCACCTAATGCAAATCTGCTAAAGGATGCTTTTCCTAGTGTGGCTTTGACTCTTTGTGCTTGTCTTTGAATGGTGTGGATGTATTGGGTAACGAAGTCTTCGTTATGGGTGACTGTGGTGAATAGGTTACAAAATCCGCAGCGCATTTCACAAAATGGGATGTGAATGTAGAGGAATAGTGATTGTTTATTTTGTTTTGTCCATATTTGACTGAGGTTGATGGTTGGGTTTAGGGGTCGATAGGCTGTTTTGTGGGGGTAGGAGTAGACGTAGGCTTGATAGGGGGATTGTTTTAGGAGTTGGTTGAGCATTTTTTGGGATGGTTGGCTTGGTGGAGTTGGATTTTGATTACCTCACGCAGAGGCGCAGAGACGCAGAGAGAGAGATGGAGAGATTTTTAGTTGGGGAGGATTAATTGTGCGTAGGGAATTGTCCATACTGTGGGGTGGCTGAGACGATGGCCTGTGTAGCCTTGTTCGCCGTAGGTTGTGCCATGATCGGAACTGAGGATGCAAAAGGTGGCGGCGCGTTTTTTTAGTGCTTCCCAGAGTTTGATTAGGTGTTTGTCTACGTATTCTAAGGCGGCGGCGTGGGAGGCGATGGTGTCTGTTTTCGCTTCGGGGAGATAAAAGTAGTTTGGTTGATGTAGTGCGGAAATATTAATGAATAAGAATAGGCGTTGGGTTTGGGGTGTTGCTTTGAGAATTTTTTCGGCTAGTTTTATCTGATTTTCTGTAGAGTTGGGATTGGTAACACCTAGTTCTTTACTCCAGTGACTTTCTGCAAATAAGGAAGGTAGGACTTTTCCCAAGGGGTTGAGTTTGTTGAAGAAGCCGACACCACCTATACACGCTGTATGGTATCCTTTAGTGGCTAATCCACTGACAATGTTAGAACCTTCTAGTACACACGTTTGCTCTGTGGTGGTTGTGCTACCTTCAAACCCCAACGCAAATAATCTAGGGTGTATTCCAGGTTTAACTGGTGTGGGTAAGAAGCCGGCAAAAAAGGCTTGATGTGCAGCGTAAGTAAAGTTTCCTGGGGAATGGCGTTCTTCCCAGCCAGTTTTGGGTAATACTGCGGCTAAGTTGGGGGTGCGTTCTTGTGCTAACAAGTTAACTGCAACGTCATAACGGAGAGTGTCGAATGTGATAAATACTATGTCGTGCGTTCCGACAATTTGATTCATGTCAAGCATTTGTTTGTCTCTCCAAAACTGCTTGCACTTCGCTTGTGTATGTGTCTAACCCTTTCCAGAAAATTCCGGGTAATAAATCACCAAAGGCGTTGATTTCTAAAATGGCATGGCGGTGAAAGTCTGGAAAAATTAATAAGTCAATTCCGCAATATAAGCTGTTAGGAAATAATGCGGCTGCGGCTTCACAGGTTTGCTTCATCTTCTCCCAGTTCTCATGTCCAACTTTAGCTAAAAATTCTGCTGTATCTCCCCGTTCGTTACCTAGGTGTAGATTAGTCATGGGACTTTTGCCTAATCTGACTACTATGTGCTGTGCTTCTCCGTTAATGACAACTACACGCACATCAAATGGATGTCCTTGAATTTGTGCTTTGGGAAGCCATTCTTCTACTTGCACGCCTTCAGCCGTCAATATATTAATAATGTCGGTAATTTCTTCGTGGTTGGTATAGTGACGAATTTTACGGGAGTTGTAAAGTCGGGTTTGTCCATCTTGGCAGACTCGTTCTACAGTGGTTATGGCTGATTCTTTGTGGTGATTAGTCCGGTAGGCAATTACTCCAGAGGCGGATGAACCGTGAGATAATTTGATAAATACTCTTTCCAACCCCTGAATTTGCATCTGTTCTCTTAAATGCTCATAGTGATGAATTACACCCAAAGAACGCGGCATTGGGATATTGTGAAGAGAAAAGCGATCGCAACACAATGGCTTATCAAACATCACACTAATATCATGGAGATGATTCATCACTGGCGATAATAGTTGTTTTTCCCATTGATGTAATAAATATCGCCAGCCTAAATACCACTGTCGCGGGTAAAGAATCCGTCCTTTATCAAACACTAAATCAGCCGCAGCTTTAGCACTAATACGCTGTTGATTACCTATATCTGGAACTTCCGCACCAGCCGCAATTATGGCTTTCTCTACCTCAAAGTTTTTCTCTGGCGACTCAAACCGAATAATAGTATTAGGCGCGTTGAATTTTTCTAAGTTCTCCCTACCTGCAATCAAATCTGCATAAGACACAACGATAGCAGGTGGTAAATCAAAATGTGCTAGTGCTTGTTGCATAAAGCCAACCCGACGATTTTCCAGGTTGGCGATGATGACACAGTTAAACATTAAGTTAATAGGCGTAAATATTAGACCTCTTGCATAAATGCTGAAGCTGTCATGTTGAGCAAAGCGAAACATCTCGAAGATTCTACATTTCCATCAGAATGACACATTTAATTTTCGGACTTTTGTAAGATGTCTATTGATAGAGGAGACAAGGAAGATTAAGAATAATCAAATTCTTCATAGTTTACTTACCCAATCCCCAATCCCCAATCCCCTTCACTCAGCAACAGCACAATAACGTTCTTCGTCGTATTCGTCTTCTCCTCTTTGTCCATTTATCATGATTTGAACATGAAAATTTCCCTGTTGTTCTTCTACAAAGTTGATAATTTCTGCTGATAGATAGTTCTCAGACAAATTGATAATATCTAATTGCTGTACAACAGGATTTTTCAAGAGTAACTCTGCACCTGCATCGCTGAGAGTTCCCATTGATAAATCAATAATTCTGATGGTGTTGAGTAGGGGAGAACGTACTAATGCTTCTGCAATATCATCAGAATATTCGCTATTTCTTAACCCTAAATAAACTAAATTAGAAAACTTTTGTTCAATCAGTATAGGGTTGAGGTCTACAATGGAGGAGTCGCCACCATAGTTATCTGAACCTAACCATAATTCCAAATGCTGTAAGTTTGGTAAGTTCAAGGCGCAAATCTGGTTAATCGTTGCACTACTCAAACCGCCAGTTTCAATAATCAGTGCTTTTAAATGATCATGTCCAACGAAGGGACTAAAAGCTAAACCCTCACCGCCTCGGATTTGCAATATTTCTAAGATGGGGTAAGCTTCTAAGATGGGGCTAATATCACTCTGTATAATCCAGGAAATTTCACTCTCTTCGGAGTGGATATCGCCAATAAATACTGCTTGCAAACTTGTCAGCTGATCTTTGGCAGATATTAAGGCTTCAATTACACCCTGGGAACTACCGTTAGGCATATCCCCATCCCAAAGTCCAAAAACCAAAGCTTGCAGGTTACTAGCTTGGTCATCTTGCAGGAGTTTTGCTAGTTTATCTACAGCGTTTTCTTCATCATCATATTCACATCTGATCGCATAAGCTGTATTTACAGGGTCGCTGATTCCCATCTCTGGATCAAATTCTACTACTGGCCGGTTTGCAAAGGTGGTAGTATATTCACCCCGATAACCTGGATATTTCTGCAACCGTTCTTGAAGATGCCATTGATTGTCTGTCATGATGCCTTTACCCCTAGGTAGGTAATAAGTTTCACCATAAATCTATGTGAATATGCTAATTTTTGCCAATATACTTGGGCTTTAATAATAGTACATTTGTTTTACTTTGTTGTCTAGCCTTGGAGAAACGAATATTAGGGGTTACTTTTGCGTTATTGTAGTAGCGATCGCAGGAAAACCAACTGATTCACCATTTCCTCCGCTTCCATACTGGCTACTAAGTTCAATAAACCTCGTAACTGTTCTCCGATGGAATAACTCTGCTTGGCAGCAACTACAATACCTGAATGCTTTTTTTGCTGTTCGAGATAAGCGTTATGCAATCGACAAAAATCACCAACATTGAAAGTATAAATAATATAACTCTGTTCCGTTGCCCAAATTATTTGACTCTCATCTGTTGATGAAACTCTATTTGCCTCAACTGTTGTAATTACATCGACTCCAGCATTGCGTAAACCATTAGCTAATGATTTCTTTCCCGCATCTTCATCTAGATAAAAGCGAATTTGGCTCACGCAAAATTACCTGACATCCACTTTGTTTCAAGAGCATCACATTCGGCTTGATAATCAGCAATTTCTTGATCCATTGCCTCTTGATTAGCATAGTAATAGGCAAGAGCGGCATAAACTTGAGCTAGAGATAAGTGTGGGTATTCTCGCACTATATCTTGACCAGATAAGCCTGCTTGGGAATCCATGACAATATTTTGAACTGTCATGCGTGTACCAGCAATGCAAGGACGACCTCCACAAACTTCAGGTGTCCTGACAATTAAAGTGCCAATATCAACTATTGCTACCATGTTTTTTGACTTGCTATCGGCGATCGCTTCTCCATTGTTCTATCGTATATTATCTGCGCGTCCGAAAAAAAAGCGATCGCCTAACATATAGAGCGATCGCTTAATATTATCGAAAGGATGATTTATTTGATAATTCCCGACACAGCCACCACTTCAGGTTCTGTGATTTTGGGGGAAATAAATCCCTTCGCATATATTCCGGGATTAGCTTGGGCAATTTGAGTATAAGCTTGACGTACCTGAGTATTGATAGCTACAGTCTTCACATCGTACATCTGGGTCGCTATCTTGGGATAAACACCAACACCAATAATCAATACCAAGAAGCAGGCGGCGATAAAAACTTCCCTGACGCTGGCATCTCTATATACTGCTTGGCTAGGTAGTAAGCAGTCTGTACCAAAACAAGCTGTTCCTTCGTCTTCTTGGTTTTCGTAAGCTGAATTATTAATGTTGCAGGAGAGTTCTGCACCATTACCGTAAAATACCTGTCTTAACATCGACAGTAGATAAATTGGTGTGAGGATAACTCCCACGGCGGCGAGGAATACCATCACCGTGCAGAAGGTAGGATTGTAGATGTCGCTAGTGGTGACACCGACAAATACCTGAAGTTCACTCACAAAGCCACTCATCCCAGGGAGTGCTAAGGAAGCCATTGCGCCGGCGGTAAACAGGGCAAATACTTTAGGCATAACTTGACCAATACCACCCAGATTGTCCATAGCCATTGAGTGGGTGCGGTCATAAGTGACACCAGCCAGGAAGAACAACACGGCAGCAATTAACCCGTGAGACAGCATTTGCAGCATCGCACCACTTACACCCACATCGGTAAAGGAAGCGATACCCAACAGCACAAATCCCATGTGAGACACTGAGGAATAGGCAAGGCGGCGTTTCATGTGGGTTTGGGCAAAGGAGTTTAAAGCACCGTAAATAATATTGATGACACCCAAAGTTGCTAAGACTGGTGCAAAGTAAATATGGGCATCGGGCAGGAGTTCTAAATTGATGCGGATTAGTCCATATCCGCCCATTTTTAACAGTACACCTGCCAAAATCATTGATACGGGAGCAGACGCTTCACCGTGGGCATCAGGCAACCAGGTATGTAGGGGGAAAATCGCCAGCTTCACACCAAAAGCGATTAACAATCCGGCGTAGAGTAATAACTCTAAAGCTAGGGGGTAATTTTTCGTACCCAGTTCCACAATATCAAAGGTGGTGTTGTCACCATAGAGAGCCATTGCTAGCCCAGCTATGAGAATAAAAATGGAAGCTGCTGCTGTGTAGATTAAGAATTTTGTGGCAGCATAGCGGCGTTTTTGACCGCCCCAAATAGATACTAGTAGATATACGGGAACTAGTTCTATTTCCCACATAATAAAGAACAATAGTAAGTCTTGGGCAACGAATACCCCTATTTGTGCCGAATACAGCACCAACATTAAGAAATAAAACAGGCGCGGTTTCAGGTCAACCTGCCATGCAGCCAACATCGCTAGGGTTGTGACAAATCCAGCCAGCAGTACAAGGGGCATCGAGATGCCATCAACTGAAACAGCCCAGCTAAAGCCTAACTGAGGTATCCAGGCATAATTCTCCGCAAGTTGAAAAGTCGGACTGCTAGCATCGTAATGCCGCCAAAAAGTGTAGCACATCAAAACAAAATCCGCGATCGCTACACCTAGGGCATACCATCGCACCAGCTTGCCATCTTTATCTGGCAACACGGGGATGAGCAAGGAAGCAACGAGTGGCAGTAGAATAATCGCGGTTAGCCAAGGAAATCCATCAGCCATCATGGTAGTGAGCAAAAATACTTAATGTGTGAATAACACCATTGTATTAAACTTTGTAAACTTATCCAAATAAATCTTTACCGCATCTGGGTATAGATGGAATCTATTGCAGGTGACAGGTGATAGGTGACAGGTGACAGGTGACAGGTGATAGGTGATAGGACAGAAGCCTTTTGAAGTTCTGCCTAGCTTCCCAAAAATAAAATACCAAGTCCGATAGTCAGGAAAGTGTCAACAAAAGATATACCTCTAGAGAAAAATTCTTTAGGGGTTTTTTAGATGGCGATTTTTTTGTAACCAAAATTACGGAATTTATTCCTAGTAGGAGAAGATAACGAATTATATTTATGACTACAGAGAGTGGGAATAAAAGATAACTAAATTTTAATAGTAAATAAACAGAAAATTTTTACTTTAAAAATTCAATCTCTCTGAAAAATGACCTTTTTTAATTATTCAGATCCACTTCTACGCCGCAAACAACCGGCTGTAGATGCACATAAATTAGAAGGAAGTGTGTTTGTTAATTGGCAAATTGGCAAAGTTAAGCTTTACTCAACTTTTTATACTTGCATTGATCAAGCTTGTATATTTTGGAGTTTATTGCTTATCCCTATGTTTGTCACGGCTCAGTTTTTGCCGATTAGTTGGAGTTTGCAAGCAACTTTGTGGTCTTTACTTAGTTGTACTGGTATCGCAGTGATGGTGATTTGGACTCGTTACTGGGTAAAAGCGCGACAAGTTAGCTGGGTTTTATATTGCTGGGTGATTTTCATGCTGTTGGGGGTGATATTAACTGATTTGGGTATTTTCTTAGGCTGGAGTGTCATCTTGTTAAATTTGTGTCCCTTGTGGTTGGGATTGAGTGCAGTTGGTTACTTCTGCACTAGTTTGGGGGTGCGATCGCGTGCTTTAATTTTCGTAGGTATGCTGCACTTACTCTTGATTTTCATTTTGCCTTATATCTTAGCTTGGCAGTTTCTCTGCACTGGTGCTTTGATGGTTTTTTGCTTATTACTACTAGCAGAATTCCAGTGGGATGGACTGTAAAAGCATGGAGTTTTCCCACTCTCCACTTAAAATAACTCTGCATCTACTTTAAGTAGTAAATTGACCAGCATGATTTCTGTCTTCAGGTTTATGAATTCTGAGCGAACAGTGCTTATAGTTAAGTTCGTAGGTGGTAATACACCTCGTTATGTAAGTGAGGCTAGCAATCATGTTAATGTGTTTATCAGTAGACTATTCTTGTCTCGATTTCCCAGAAATCTGCAATTGTTATTCTGAATAATCCATCATTGCAGAGGTAATCTTTTGGAATTTCCCCAGTAGCGTCGTAAACTTTGGAAATTCATCATCATTATACCAATCTGAATATTACAGACTGAATATTACAGATTGATTTTCCTTGAGCAAAGAAACTACTTTTGAGTTGCGATTGTTCTCAGAAATGCTCTAGGAGACTAAAAGAGCAATAATTTTTTCTATTGATATCTTACAACGGACTTTTAGTAAGCCAATAGACTTATTATTTTGCAATAAATTCTAGTCTAACTTTAGTTGGCTAGATAATAGACTTATTGCAAAAGTCCGAAAATGAGATGTGTCATACTGAATCAAATGTAGAATCTTTGAGATGTTTCGCTTTGCTCAACATGACAGCTTCAGCATTTATGCAAGAGATTTAATTATTTCCTTTGTAAATGCTGCCGCATAAAAAATTATGAGCCTGATAGTAAAGGTCTTCTAAATAAGACTGATGAAGGCTTTTAGTTCACTTAATTAATGTTGATATATAAAAACAGAGAATTGATTCTCTGGTGGGATATTGGATAGGTTTAAGGTATCTAGATAGCTGAATTAATTTGTTCTTATTTTCTATCTACTTTTATGAGTTGAAGAAACTAAGAGCTAATATCAATCTGCCAGAATTAGACAACGTATACAAATACGGAAATCTTCATGGAATCTTATTCGCTTAATTACGCAAGCGTTAGCCTTATCATCTGCTACGACATAAGCGCACGCCTTTCCTATATAGGCGCAGGCTATAAAGAATTCAACCTGATTTTGTTATTGAAAAAGGGGGAGAGGAGGTGACATTGACTCGCTCAACGTAAGTGAGGTTTTTGAGGGAGTTTGAGCGTTCTCCTCTATTTTCTCTAGACGCTACCAACGCTAGAGCTATAAGGAAACTAATTACCTGATGGGGTAATGTTTCCTTGTTCCCCTGCGATGATTATATCAATAATCAAACATAATTTTTGCTAATGTCAGCATCATTTTTTGGGTTGACACTACTATTTATGCCTGGGGAAATAGGTATTAAGTCTTTCGATAACTAAAATTAGTTTTTTGGACTTTATAGTGAGCCATAACACCTGCCACCATAGCTGTATTTTTTCAAAAATCTATCAATGGAAGGTGCAATACTGTGAACACTTTACCCCGCCAAGAAAATAATTTTTGGCATCAGTCAACTGAGCCGATTCCAGAGCAACTTCCTATGCTAGAAGCTAACGAGTTTCTTCCCCATATTGGTAAGTGGACAACTATCGGCGTAGGGGTAGTATTAAGTATCTTTGTAGCTGGGGTTGCTCTCACATCTGTTCTGAAATACAACGTGACTGTTAAAGTCCCTGCAACTATTCGTCCTGTAGGAGACATTAAGCTTGTACAGTCCCTCATTAGTGGCAAAATTGAAAAAATTGCTGTGACAGAAAATCAAACAGTAGCACCTGGAGAAGCTATTGCTTATATTGATAGTTCCCGCCTGCAAAATCAAAAGAGTCAACTAACAAATGTCATTCAGCAGAGTCAATTACAATTCAATAAAATTGATGCTCAGTTGCGAGAAATAGATACTCAAATTGCTGCACAAACAAACTTAAATAGCCGGATTGCGATCGCTGCACAAGCTGAACTCAGTGGCGCACAACGCAACTATACAGATCAGCAAATTACAGCTATGGCTGATATGGGACAGGCGCAAGCCGCCTTAACACTAGCTAGGGTACAACGCGATCGCCTGCAACGCGAAAACCTCTTGAAAGCCACAATCCAAGAAACGACAGCCGCCTTGGAATTAGCCAAAGCGCAACGCGATCGCCTACAACGGGAAAAACTCTTAACAACAAATATCCAAGAAGCCGAAACTGCCTTAAAGTTAGCGAGAGAACAGCGCGATCGCCTGCAACGGGAAAAACTCTTAACGGCGACAGTGGGGGAAACAGAAGCAGCCTTGGAATTAGCCAAAGCACAACGCGATCGCCTGCAACGGGAAAAGCTCTTAACAAAAAATATCCAAGAAGCCGAGGCCGCCTTGAATTTAGCTATAGTACAGCGAAACAGAATGCAGCCGATAGTTGCATCAGGGGCGATCGCTCGCAATGTATATGAAGAAAAAGAACAAGCCGTAATTTCTGCCGAGGTGAAGCTAGAACAAGCCAAAGCTAACGCTAAAAATCTCCTAGAAGAAAAAGTACAAGCGGTAATTTCCGCCGAAGCCAAACTAGAACAAGCCAAAGCTAATGCTAAAAATCTCCTAGAAGAGAAAGAACAAGCGGTAATTTCCGCCGAAGCCAAACTAGAACAAGCCAAAGCTAATGCTAAAAATCTCCTAGAAGAGAAAGAACAAGCAGTAATTTCGGCTGAGGCGAAGCTAGAACAAGCCAAAGCTAATGCTAAAAATCTCCTGGAAGAGAAAGAACAAGCTTTAACAACTGCACAAACCAACGTAGTTAAAGCTAACACTGCCCTTAATCCCAGTAATGCCCCTGTTACTGTCGCATCTGAACGAATTAAACAAGAACAGGCTAAAGGTGAGGCTACCTTAGCGGCTTTAAATAAAGAAAGAGAAACACTGCTACAACAACGCCTACAATTCCAAACACAACTAGATAGAACTCGCAAAGAACTACAACAAACTGACAACGACATCAATCAGAGTGTGATTCGCGCACCCATTGCGGGGACAGTGTTGCAGTTGAATTTGCGTAACTCCGGCCAGGTAGTGCAACCGAGTGAAGCGATCGCTCAAATTGCTCCCATTAATGCCCCCATACTCATTAAAGCTAATATCCAGTCTCAAGACGTTAACAAAGTCAAACCCGGTCAACAAGTCCAGATGCGGGTTTCTGCTTGCCCTTATCCAGACTACGGCACTCTTAGAGGCACTGTGAAAACCATTGCACCTGATGCCCTACCCATTGCCAACAATACCTCATTACCCAGCCCTCCCAAAGCTGGCTATGAAGTCATTATTGAACCTCAAACCCCCTACGTTGGTAGAGGCGCAAGGCAATGTCAACTCAAATCAGGTATGGAAGGACAAGCCGATATTATCTCCCGCCAAGAAACTGTCCTGCACTTTATTCTCCGCAAAGCCAGATTAATTGCAGATATGTAGGGAGTGCTGAGTAATGAGTAATGAGTAATGAGTAATGAGTAATGAGTAATGAGTAATGAGTAATGAGTAATGAGTAATGAGTAATGAGTAATGAGTAATGAGTAATGAGTAATGAGTAATGAGTAATGAGTAATGAGTAATGAGTAATGAGTAATGAGTAATGAGTAATGAGTAGTGGGTAATGAGTAATGAGTAATGAGTAGTGAGTAGTGAGTAATGAGTAATGAGTAATGAGTAATGAGTATAGGACTTACGCAACGGGCATATTTTTCACGTAGGGTGTGTGACGCTGCGAAAGTATTTGAACGTAGTAATGAGACTTATAGCGTCACGCACCAACTATCAATTGTGACACTTGCGTAAGTCCTGGAGTAGTGAGTAGGTAGAGAAAGGAGATTTTACCTTAATGTCCAATAAATACCCCAGTCAATAGTCAACATCTTTCGTTGTTCATTTTGAATTTTGAATTATTATGTTTAGTTTCAAAAAGAATTACCCTTGTGTTTTACAGTTCAGTGAAGAAGACTGTGGCGCAGCTTGTCTAGTGACAATTTGTAGACATTATGGACGCTTTTTAAGTTTAAATAAAAGCCGAGAAGCTGTAGGTACAGGACAATTAGGTACAACTTTATTAGGTCTTAAACGCGGTTCTGAAAATCTCGGTTTCAATACCAGAGCCGTGAAAGCGTCACCGGAAATCATTGACAGAATCAAAGAACTACAGTTGCCAGTTATTATTCACTGGCAGGGTTACCACTGGGTAGTTTTACACGACAAGCGGGGGAAAAAGTATGTCATAGCTGATCCTGCGATCGGTCTGCGTTACGTCAGTAAAGAAGAATTAACAGCCGCTTGGAATGGGGTGATGCTCTTAGTTGAGCCAGATCCCAATCGTTTTTCTCAACAACCCCAAGAAAAACCCCAGGCGGGTTTTGTGCGCTTTCTTCAGCGTCTTTTACCCTATCGTGGGCTATTATTCCAGGTTTTTATGCTCAATATTGTTATGGGCATCCTGGGTTTAGGTACTCCTGTTCTTATTCAACTGCTGACAGATGATGTCTTAGTTCGTGGAGATACCCAGCTACTCACTGTTGTAGTCACAGCTGTTGTAGTGATGACTTTATTTAGTAGCACTCTGGAATTATTAGAATCAACGATGATTGCTCATTTTGGGCAACGGCTGCAATTAGGTCTAGTGCTGGAGTTTGGCCGGAGAATATTACAATTACCCTTGACTTATTACGAAGCTCGTCGCAGTGGGGAAATCACCAGCCGACTCAGAGATATTAATGAAATTAACCAATTAGTATCGCAGATTGTGGTTCTGTTACCTAGTCAGTTTTTCATTGCAGTTATTTCTTTTGCCTTGATGCTGTTTTATAGTTGGCAGTTGGCGATCGCAGTAATTTTAATTGGTGGTTTAATGAGTTTATCCACCTTGCCACTTTTACCAGTTCTGCAACAAAAGACGCGGAATTTATTGGTTTTGGGTGCAGAAAATCAAGGTGTGTTAGTAGAAACCTTTAAAGGCGCACAGGTGCTAAAAACTACCAATGCCGCGCCGCAATTTTGGGATGAATTACAGAGTCGTTTTGGTCGTCTAGCTAATCTCACTTTTAGCACTATTCAAATTGGCATTATTAACAATACTCTCGCTAAATTCCTGTCCACAATTGGCGGTGTGGTTTTACTGGGGCTAGGTAGTATGCTGGTGGTTCAGGGACAATTAAGCATTGGTCAAATGTTGGCTATTAATGCTCTCCAGTTCAATGTTTTGGCATTAATAGGTACATTAGTGGGTTTAGTTGATGAATATTTTCGCTCTCAAACTGCTGTAGCTCGGCTGTTAGAAGTGATTGATGCAACTCCAGAAGAGGATGAAAAAACACAAAAGCCAGTTGCACAAATAGCAGGTGATACAGATATTCGTTTTTCCCATCTCAACTTTCATCACCCTGGTAGAGTTGATTTATTAGAAGATTTTTCTCTAAAAATCCCTGGTGGTCAGGTTATTGCTTTGATTGGTAAATCAGGCTGTGGTAAAAGTTCTTTAGCTAAACTCATGGCGGGTTTATATCAGCCCAATTCTGGCAATATCCGCATTGGTTTTTATAATATTCACGATTTATCCCTTGATTGTTTGCGACAGCAGGTAGTTTATATCCCCCAAGAAGCTCATTTCTGGAGTCGCTCGATTTTAGAAAATTTCCGTTTAGGAACGCCACACATTCCTTTTGAAGAAATTGTCACAGCTTGTCATGTTGCTGATGCAGATAGTTTTATCAGCCAATTACCCAATAAGTATCAAACAGTGTTAGGAGAATTTGGGGCGAATCTCTCTGGTGGACAAAAACAACGATTAGCGATCGCTAGAGGTGTTCTGACTAATCCACCTGTACTAATTTTAGATGAAGCAACTGCTGGATTAGATCCAGTTAGTGAAACGCAAGTTTTAGATCGCCTCTTAGAACACCGCCAAGGTAAAACCACAATTTTAATCACCCACCGTCCCAGCGTAGTCCAGCGTGCTGATTGGATTGTTTTGTTAGATCAAGGTAAGGTGCAAATGCAAGGCACTCTAGAAAGTTTACAGGCTCAATCGGGAGAACATTTAAAGTTTTTATCTGTGTAAATTTAATTGTCAGATTCAGACATTTAAAATTTACTATGATTCAGAATTGCAATAAACGCCTTATAGATGTGCAAACTTGTACATCTATTTTTTGCATACAAATAAATTTAATTAAAGCTATAAAATAAATGTGTTTTTTTGTTAGTAATTTAATTCGTGTTTTACGGTAGTTTCATGTATCAAGAGACATAAAAGAAAGTTCCAAGACTTTACCCCTTTTGACTAATTTAAACTAACAAGAAATATCTAATAATAAAAACATAGGTGATTAACACCTATAAATGAACAAACGTAAGTGAGGTAAGAATTTTATGTCAACTCTAATGATGTCTGATTTACTGGAAGACCTATCCGCAGAGCAACAACAAATCCTAGCTGGCGGACAAGGTAGAACAGAAGATGATTTAGATAGCGGAGACACCGAAGAAAATGGTGTTCAAGGCTTAATGAAGCTACGTTCTGGTACTTACAGAATTACCAAAACTAGCCGAACCAGAGCCATTGTCCGCATTCAAAAAGTTGGACAAAACTAATCTTTTCAAGTGATTAAGTAAGCACAGTAGAAGATTGATAGATTTGATTGAAAGTAATTTACTTTTGGAAAATCTTGCTCATTCTTCTACTTTCTTCCAGGCATTAATTAACCACAGTGACAGCAGAAAAGCGCGTGCTATATTTTCTGCTACCTCTATTTCTAATTGCAAATTAATTTGACAGCCTGATGCTCATTTCTACACTGGTTAACTCAAATAGTTAACCGTAAATTTGCACCCATTAATATATTTTTATCCCCACGGGTGCTAACTAAAAACCATGTACGAAAGTGAGGTAAATAATTTATGTCAACTAAAGTCATCACATCTGATTTGTTTGTACCATTATCCACAGATGAACAGCAGCTTCTATCTGGAGGACAACGTAGTTTTGGAGGCGGATCTGACGGAGACCAATGGAGAAGAAGATACTTCAGTTTACGTCGCTGCGTCCGCAGATGCTTACGATTTTAATTATACAAAATCTACGGTTTAATTAGTACCGTATTTTATGTAAAATTGCACCCACGGATGTATTTTATATCCGTGGGTGCAATTTATTTACAATAATATTGAAAGAAAATACTAATGTTTTATTGTTATTCAATGGGGCTTTGCTTAAAAATATTAAATATCTTAAGATAGAAAATTTTCTTATTTTTTTACTCCTAAAGAATAATTTATTTGTTAGCCCATAGATTTATAAATAAAGCATAGGTAATTAACACCTATATATGCAATGTAAGTGAGGTAAGAAATCATGTTTAGTCCAACAATTACATCCGATTTATTGATGGATTTATCCACAGATGAACAGCAACTTCTCGCTGGTGGAAAAAAACAACGTTGTGGCGGTGTCTCAGATGATGGTGAAGCATCCCAATTTAAAACACAAAATGGTGGTAACGGTAACGGTGGTGGATTCAGTGCGATGCTCTGTTACAGAATAACCGCAACACCATCTTTCCAATGTGGAAATGGAAATGGTAACGGGGAAGAAGAGGGAGACGAAGGAATGGAGTCATAATGTAATTTTGATGACTTACTCAAGATGAATTACTTTTTGAGCAAGTTATCACAAGTCTCCTATATTCTTTGAAAAAATTAAATCAACGGAACAGAAATATGAAAGCTAGGTGCTACACCTAACACTTAGCTTTCTGTTCCTTCCTGACACAAAACAGCAGTATTTTTGCTAATTCATACTCCTCTTGGGACGCTATTAAATACTTTGACAAAAATGAGGCCAATAACTATGACAAATCAAGTTCTTCCATCTGATTTACTCGTAGAATTATCCGCAGAAGAACAACAGCAACTAGCAGGAGGATGCTGTGGTGCTTCCAATGTCCCCAGTTGTGGTTGTGGTGATTCGAGTCGTCCTAGTTACGGTTATGGTAGTTGGGGTCGTCGCCGTCGTTTCGGTGGTTGGGGTCATCGCACCTATAAATATGGTTGTCGCTGAAGGTAATTCACCCAAGTTCACTTCAACAAAGTTTTTGACTCACAAACAATATCAAGTTTTAACTTGATTGGTTCTCTATTTGTTATGTGAGCATAATAGTTAACAGCATAAACCCATGATCACAAGTCTTGATTGTACATCTGTGTAATGCAGATAAAGCACATCAGACTTGTTTTTTTATGTCAATTTATGCGTTGAGTTTTTTAGAATCTGATAACCTGACGCGTTCCCAAATCCAATCTTGTAAAAGTGGGTTGACTAGATGAGGTGCTTCATCTTGAGGAGAATGACCTACGCCTTCTAAGGGAATAAATTTCAAGACTTGGGGATAATTGGCTAACTCTCTACCTAAGTCTATATTTTCCCACGGATCGGCTGTTCCCCACAAGATAATTGCTGGACAAGGTAGATTGGGTAAAAGGTCTTCGGGTAAAGGACCTGTAGAATAGGAGGTGAAAGCTAAAAATACAGCTACTGCACCAGGGTCTTTGGCTGGTGCGGTGAGAATGTCTACTAACTCATCTGTAACTGCTCCAGCATCAGCATAAGCTTGCAGTAAAATTTTGCGGACTGTTTTTGGTTGGGCTACCTGATTAAAGAAGAATTTGCCAATTGCTTTGATAGATAAGACTCGTTGCAGTACGGGTGCGCCAAAACGACGCGACCAAGGTAATGTTTCTCGTTTGCGATCGTGCAACAATCGTAGAGAACAGTTAATTAAAGTAATTCCCAGTGCAATGTCTGGGTTACTCACGGCTGCTTGCATGACTACAATACAGCCAATAGAATTTCCAACTAAAAAAGCTGGTTCACCTACTACTTCGCGACAAAAATCTGCTACTTGCTGTCCCCAATTTTCTAGGGTGTATGTCATTTCGATTTCTGGTTGGGGTTTAGCTGAAGCACCGAAACCAATTAAATCTATGGCATAAACTCGGCAGTTTTCAGCTAACACGGGTATATTTTTTCGCCAGTGTAACCACGAAGCTCCAAAGCCATGCACTAGAACTACAGATGGCCCTGTATTTCCTTGTGTTTGATAGCAAATTGGGAAGCCTCGCCAAGTCCAGGTTTTTGTGGAGTCAGAATTGATGGTCTGAGTAGTCATAAGAACTTACGAATATTAAAAAATTTATGCACGCAGATAAAAATTTATCAAAACCATAATCGGAGCAAAATTTAATGGGAAAAATAATTTATCTATAAAATCAAAACATAGTTAATAATGGGTTTATATATAATACCTTATATATTAGCGAGGTACAAATTCAGTAGTTTTACAAGTTACGTATCAGAAATCGGCTTATAAGATATATTGAATGTTAAGCATCTGCTAACGGTTGGTTTGCATCTAAAAATTGACGCAAAATTTAACCTACATTTTTATTGCTAGTACCTTCCAGTACAAGAAGATGACTAGAACTGAAACAATTGATACTCCTGTTGGTGGCTACGCACCAGATTTTGAACTGCCAGGCATTGACAATCAAGTACACCATCTTAGACGTTATTTAGAAAATTTCCGTGTAGTTGGTGTCATCTCTATGTGTCACAACTGCCCTTATGTAAATTTATATCTCAACAGACTAAAGGAAATCCAGGCGGAATTTACAGCAAATGGATTTATATTAATGGGGATAAATGCCAGTGATCATACTGAGTCTCCGGGGAACAACTGGGAAAGTATGAAAACTTTTGCTGAAAACCACCAGTTGAACTTTCCTTACCTATGGGATTCAACTCAAGATGTGAGTCGGAGTTTTGGCGCGATCGCTACACCGACGGCTTTTCTGGTAGACAGTCATGGTATATTGCGATATAGAGGACAGATTGACAATCATCCTCACGAACCGTTAGGTACGGGTGAAGAGTATCTCAGAAATGCGATCGCAGCCTTGTTTAAAGGTGAAGAAATCACCACACCGGAAACAGAACCAGTAGGCACTTCAATAATCTGGCGGATCTAGACATAGATAGTCATACTACTGCTATCTTAAATTGGAGGCAATTGCAACTTTTTTGATAAAGCGTGATTTCATGGGAACGACGAATTACCGACGGGTTTTACTTAAACTGAGCGGTGAAGCCTTAATGGGCAACATGGGCTATGGTATTGATCCAGAAGTGGTCAAAGAGATTGGGCAAGAAATAGCAGAGGTGATAGCTACAGGCGTTCAGATGGCCATCGTCGTAGGTGGTGGCAATATCTTTCGCGGTGTAAAAGCAGCCTCGGCAGGGATGGATAGGGCAACAGCCGACTACATTGGCATGATAGCCACGGTTATGAATGCCATGACACTGCAAGATTCATTAGAACGTATAGGAGTACAGACGCGGGTACAAACTGCGATCGCTATGCAAGAACTAGCAGAACCATATATTCGTCGTCGCGCCATCCGTCATCTTGAAAAAGGTCGGGTGGTTATTTTTGGCGCAGGTTCTGGAAATCCATTTTTTACTACAGATACTACCGCAGCATTGAGAGCCGCAGAAATTGATGCAGAAGTAATTTTTAAAGCTACTAAAGTAGATGGTATATACGATGCTGACCCGGAAATTTATCCGAATGCAAAACGTTACACTAGTCTGACCTACACCCATGTTTTAGCGAATGATTTGCGGGTAATGGATAGTACCGCGATCGCATTGTGTAAAGAAAACAATATCCCCATTTTAGTCTTTGACCTAACAATGCGCGGCAATATTCGCCGGGCAGTTTTAGGAGAATCTATCGGTACTCTTGTGGGAGGTTCATGTGAAATTAGCTGACGCTCAAAATAAAATGCAAAAAACTGTTGAGTCCACTCAACAGGCATTTAATACAATTCGTACTGGTCGCGCCAATGCGAGTTTGCTAGATAAAGTCTTGGTGGACTACTACGGTTCACCTACACCCTTAAAATCACTGGCAAACATCAGTACCCCAGATGCCACAACAGTCCTGATTCAGCCCTACGATAAAAGCAGCTTAAACATAGTCGAGAAGGCGATTTCCCTCTCAGATGTGGGTTTAACACCCAGCAACGACGGTTCGGTAATTCGATTGAATATACCACCCTTAACTAGCGATCGCCGGAAAGAACTAGTCAAAATAGCCGCCAAGTACGCTGAAGAAGGTCGCGTAGGGATTCGTAACATCCGCCGTGATGCTATAGACTCCATTCGCAAACAAGAGAAAGCCTCAGAGATTTCTGAGGACGAATCCAAAGACCAACAAGATAAACTGCAAAAGCTGACCAACCAGTACACGGCAAAAATTGACGAGTTACTGGCGGAAAAAGAGAAAGATATCAGCACTGTCTAATTAGGTGATAGGGGACAGGTGACAGGTGACAGTAAAAAGCCTTTCCTGTAATTGATGGGAGGAGGGGAAAAGGTCAAAGGGAGAAGGTGAAAGAAATTTTCTTTTTCCCTGGCGAACTTTCCCCTTTTTTCTGGGTTTATTAATTTTGAATTTTGTAGCTTGCTTCTCTTTCAGAGACGCTATCACGAACTCGTAGAGTATTTTGAATTTTGAATTATGTATGACACCATCATTGTTGGTGCTGGGCCTGCGGGTGGAACAGCAGCATATCATTTAGCCAAGAAAGGGCGTTCAGTATTAATTTTAGAAAAAGAATCCCTACCTAGATATAAACCCTGTGGTGGTGGCGTGTCACCTGCGATCGCTGACTGGTTCGACTTTGACTTTAGCCCAGCCATTTCTGTAAAAGTAGACTCCGTGCGTTTTACCTGGAATTTAGATGATCCAGTAGAAGCGGAAATCACCACCAAAGAACCAATTTGGATGGTACGACGCGATATTTTTGACCATTTTTTGGTGCAGCAAGCCCAGAATCAAGGTGCGGAACTACGCGACAATACTGAAGTTACAGGTATTGAATTTAAAAGTGACCATTGGCAAGTCAATACAGTCAATGGGCCAGTTGCTGGTCGCTATCTCATCGCCGCCGATGGTGCAAAAGGGCCGATGGCAAAATGGCTAGGCTTCAAAGACCGTAAACGCCGCCTAGCAGGGGCTTTAGAAGCCGAAGTTCCTGCTACAGTAGAAGACAAATCTACAATTCACTTTGAATTTGGTTTAGTCAAAAACGGCTATATCTGGAACTTTCCCAAAACTGATGGTTATTCAATTGGGGTAGGTACTTTTATTGGTGGCGAACCCCAAAATTTTAAGAAAATTGTGGCTGAGTATGCCAAATCATTCAATGTAGATGTGAACACTAGTAAGCAATATGGTCATCCCCTTTGCTTATGGGATGGTAATCAACGCCTGCATACTCAAAATGCAATTTTAGCAGGGGAAGCCGCTTGTGTCGTTGATCCAATGACAGCCGAAGGTATCCGTCCCTCAATTTTTAGCGGTTTAGTAGCAGCCGGGATGGTTGATCAGGCACTTGCTGGTGATATCAATGCTTTAGAACAATACACTGAAATCATCCATGAAAAATGGGGTTCAGAAATGGCTTGGGCAAAAAAATTAGCAGGAGCATTTTATCGCTTTCCTGGTGTTGCTTATCAAGTTGGGATCAAGCGTCCTTCTAGTACCCAAATCATGGGTAAAGTTCTGTCTGGCGAACTTTCTTATAGTAACGTTGCTGGACGCGCATTGAAGAGATTAATCCCTGGGTTTAGGAATTAAAAAACCTGACTTTTCACGTCATGAGGAAAAGTCTACGGAAAATCTAACTTCCAAACCAGGATTTCAAAGTCTCTCTCCTCGCAGGAGAGAGATTTAGAGAGAGGTTTTCCAGATACCGTGAAAAGTTAGTTAACCGAATATGGCTACCTGTTTGATGACTAACTTCGTATCCTAGAATTGCAAGTACTTTGACTAACTCATTACCAGATAAGTCTCGTGGGAGTTTCAAGAAGCTATCACCTCATCACGGACAATATGTAAACGGATGATTTTAGGACGCTGTTGTTCATCGGGAAAATGGCAGTGAACTGCATCCCGAACCATTCCCCGCAATGTTTCGATATTATCAGCCTGAGTAAAAATCGACTCTCCTAAAGCTTTAGCGGAGTATCCACCGTCTAGATCATCTTCAACGAGAAATACTATTTCAGTCATATTTAATATTTGTGTAACTACTCAATTTTACAGCCCATCAAGTAGCGATCGCGTTCCGCCCACCGGAGGCGATCGCCCTCAACTCTCAACTGTATCTCGGATTAAACTTGTGTACTACATCTTTCGTCTCGCCACAACAGATATAAACGATTGGCTGGCATCGTTAAATATAAAACATCCCCTTCATTTAGGTAAGTGGTGAGTAAATCCCAGCCTTGAACTCTTTGACTATTCCTTTCCATATATAAAGGTACACAGTTAGCAGACATAGCGATGTCTTTTACCAACTTATGACAAAAAGGATGTGACGGTGTAATTAAGGTGGCAAAAGCTACCCAAAGTTTATCGGCGGTGATGCCATTACCCAAGATGCGTCCACCCAAAGCCGCAGCCGCAAATGCCGGTGCTGCCAATTCTGCGGAACTGAGTACAGCTTCAAAGTCAAACACCTGTTTTGCCATCCCCGCAAAATCTGGGTCAGCGTAGTGGACAATCACCGGAATTTTGGGTGCTAAACCTTTGGCTTTCAGGGCAATTTCTAGATTAGTGGCATCATTGTTAGTCACAGTTAATACAGCCGCAGCAGTATTAACATTGCTAGTTTGTAGGATAGTGCGGAAACTAGCATCACCTTGAATTACAGGGATACCCAATCCACGGACAGAGTTGATATATCTATTGTTAGAGTCAGTTTCAATGGCTACAACTTCATGACCAGTGCTATGGAGTTGCTGGACAATGCGATTGCCGATGCCACTTAAACCACAGACTATATAATGATGACGTTGGGGAACACGGGCTACATCCCAAAATTGCTTGAAGCGGCTACCTAAAACAAAATCGGTAAGCATGGCGTACCAAATACCAATGACCACTGCTCCCACTAGCATTATCACCACAGTAAATAATTTAATACTATTGGGGGCATTTTCTACAACTTGGTCATTGCCACCTGCGCCTGTAATCATACCTACCGAGAAATATAGCGCATCGACCACAGATAAACTTAATTCTGTGGACATATAGGTGAGAGTGGCAGTTAAAATCACTACCATGAGGACGATCGCACCAACTACTACAGATTGTCCATGTTGCTGAAACTGGCGCAGACTCGTTAATATTTTCAGGAATTTTTTAATTAAGGATCGGCGTATTGGACGAATGCGGGGTTGGATACCAATAATTAGGCGATCGCCTATTTTTAATTCTTGTCCCGAAAGTACCGCCGAAATTAAATTCATCTCACCTTCTAGGGGTAAGTAATAAATCGGCATCCGTGTAGGATCTTCCCACAAATCACTCAACTGACGACCCAACCAAGGATGGCTTTCATCAATATATACTTCTTGAATCGGCCAAGTTTGATCGTATAACTTGATTTGCCCGATCGCTTGATTTCCCAACGCGGCAAAGGTAAATAATGGTGCTGCTAATCCCACAACACTCATACTTAAGTGGTCTGTTAAAGTTTTATCCAGACGTTCACCTAAGTTGGTATTGTATAGGCGGTTAATAACCCGAATGTGGGGATTTAGCACCCGCGCCTGCATCATGATTGATAAATTTAGTTCATCCTCTGCTCCTGCTATAACTAAGGTGTGCGCCTCCTGAATTCCGGCTGCTGTTAGGGTAGCAGCTGCACATAAACTACCAATAATCACATCGCCTGCTGCTTCGCCAGAGATGGGTTTGTGATGAATACCAACTACAAACGCTCCCTGTTGTCTGAGCAAACGAAAAATTTTATATCCAGTACGTTCTAAGCCGCAAACAATAATTCGAGGTTTCATGTAATAGCAGCATGATTTACTCTAAGGGCTGCATTGTTATTGATTAATCAATATTGTTGCTTACTTTATCGTCGAATAACTGTAACTGAAAACACGATAATTTGTCACATTATGGCACTTTTATTTCAGCCATCTAATCATGTAATAAAAATAACTGTAATCTTAAAAACTAATATCATGAAAAAAACTAGCTCAAATCACAATACTTTTAGTATCATAAAATTTAATTTTCCCCTTTTTAAGAGGTTGTTTGAAAAGTGATATATTATGATGTTCATCACATTCTTACCCCCTTAGAAATGGGGAAAATAAGAAAATCTAGTTCCCTCCCATTTCCAAGGGGAGGGTTAGGGTGGGGTAAAAAATATTTGATACATCAGTCATGACTTTTTGAACTCATCCACCTGGGCGAACTTCCTCAACCTCAGCTTGAATACCTAAATTAGCCGGTTGTGGTGGTTTAACTAAATCGTGATATAGCAGAACTGCATACACAATTTCATCATCAACAGCGTGACGCAACGCTGACATTGATTCTTGCTTGAGGCTTTTAATTAAATTTGTCAACGCTGCTTTGTGTAAAGCTTCAATTGCTCTTTGTAGCCCAACTGCCACACATCTTTGGCTTTCATCCCACTCAGATATAATGGTCTCAAATCTGTCGATTTCCCGTATGTATTCCTCAAGATTTGTCATTAGTGATTAGTCAGTAGTTAATCAAAAGTAATCAATATATGATGACTAATAATTCACTTCATTTTGAAATCCTTGAGAAGAAAGGGCATCATTATACCTGTTGTTAAGCTAGACAAAGTTACTGGTACGCAGAAAGGGATCTCTAACTGAGCTAGCAAGATTAGCACTAGCATACCAAAGCTCATCCCAATGGTAGTTTGTCTAATAAAATACAGTGGGTCACGAATTAATTTACCTCGGAAAAATAACTTTGCCGAAAACCAGGTTAATTCAATCATGTTAGCTCCTAATTATTACTTAAAAAATTTAAGGCAGCAAAACCTAGAAGTATTGCCGGAATTGCTCCAGTTGGCGCAAATAATGCTCCTATTGTTGCAGAGAAGATGTAACCTATCTCCTTTCCTGCTAATATCATTCCGCCAATAGCACCACCAATCATTGATATTATTGTGGCTACAATTAACCACAATAATCCTGTAGTTAAAGTTAAATTGCCTGTCACCATATTTGTGAGCAATGCGCTCACATTTGGATTATTCAAAAATTCACTCATGCTCTCTATTTCTCCTGTTAATTCTTAGTTGAGAATGAAGCTTGTAACTTGTAAAGTTCAGTGTAAATAAAGCCACTATTTAAAATGGGTAAAACCACTACTAACTAAGCATTATTTCTTTTGATTTCTGCCTTATATTACTAGTAGTCTATCAAGTTAGTTTTGACGGTTCGTAGTAAGGACTTTACCCGCATTTCTGACAAACAGTAGGGGCGGGTTCACAGATAAGCTCAATTACTCATTAATATCTCGCTAAACCCGCCCCTACAGACTTTGGGATGAGGTCGCAAGAATCTTGTGAGAAATCCGGGTTTATTCCTGATTTTTCTAAGAACTAAAGTCCTTACTACAAAAAAATCGAGAAAGTATATTTATTTACGCAAACAGGAAGTTTATGAAGCGTGATTTCCCTTGCTTTAGAACTAGAAAAGTAGTAAAAGTTTTTTCAATGCCCATTCACCTATAATCAAAAGACTTATTTTTTAATATAAAACACATTTATTCTTAAATTCTACGGTATTATTGCTAATATAAATATATGTTTTAAATACTTCTTACTTGTCAAAATATCCGCTAAATCAAAAAAGTAGTGTATCAATAGTATTTATGCTTATAAATTTAAATATATTATTCTTATTTTTTGATAAAAGTCTGTGTAATATATGACCCTTTTCAGGAAGTATTGTTGAGATTTAACTTTTGGTTAAAGATTAATTTTTATTTAATTAAATAAAATAAAAACAAAAAATATCTTATTCTAAAGATTAAAACTAAATATTTATCAACAGGTGCAACTCTACAAGCGTAAACACCTGCGTCACTCATGGTAAACAGTAGACAAATAAATAGCCAATGACTAACGTACTCTGGCTGCAAGGTGGTGCTTGTTCGGGCAACACTATGTCTTTTCTCAACGCCGAAGAACCGACAGTCTGCGATCTAATTGCTGACTTTGGCATTAAGGTACTTTGGCATCCTTCCTTGGGATTAGAACTAGGCAACAACTTACAAACCCTACTGTGGGACTGCATTCTCGGCAAAATACCTCTAGACATCTTGGTATTTGAAGGTACTGTAGTTAATGCCCCCGACGGTACAGGCGAATGGAATAGGTTTGCCGATCGCCCGATGAAAGATTGGCTGGCTGACCTCTCGAAAGTTGCTAGCTTCGTTGTGGCTGTAGGAGACTGCGCTACTTGGGGAGGAATCCCCGCTATGTCACCTAACCCCAGTGAATCCGAAGGGTTACAATTTCTCAAGCGTCAAGAAGGCGGCTTCTTAGGTAAGGATTTCGTCGCCAAATCGGGATTACCAGTGATTAATATTCCTGGATGTCCAGCACACCCCGATTGGATTACGCAGATATTAGTGGCGATCGCTACTGGACGCATCGCTGACATCGCCCTCGATGAACTGCATCGTCCCCAAACCTTCTTCAACACTTACACCCAAACAGGTTGTACCCGTAACGTCCACTTTGCTTACAAAGCCACCACCGCCGAATTTGGTCAGCGCAAAGGCTGCTTATTCTACGACTTGGGTTGTCGTGGCCCTATGACCCATTCCTCCTGCAACCGCATCCTCTGGAATCGCGTTTCCTCCAAAACCCGCGCCGGAATGCCGTGTTTAGGTTGTACAGAACCAGAATTTCCCTTCTTTGACCTCAAACCCGGAACGGTATTTAAAACTCAAACCGTGATGGGAGTCCCCAAAGAATTACCACCAGGAGTCAAAACCAAAGACTACGCCTTACTCACAATGGTTGCTAAGAATACAGCCCCCAACTGGGCAGAAGAAGACTTTTTTACAGTTTAGTTGGTAGTAAGCACTTAAGTGCTTACTACAAAACAATTACCGAGAGGAGAGGAGAATGGGAATTAAAACATTAGATATTTCGCCTGTCGGTAGAGTCGAGGGTGATTTAGACGTTCGCGTGGAAATTGAAGATGGACGGGTAGTTAACGCCTGGACACACGCAGAACTATTTCGCGGATTTGAAATTATTCTCCGGGGTAAAGACCCCCAAGCTGGATTAATTGTTACGCCTCGGATCTGCGGTATCTGCGGTGCTTCTCACCTAACTTCTGCATCCTGGGCATTAGATACAGCCTGGAAGACAACAGTTCCCCGCAATGCCATCTTAGCTAGAAACCTCGGTCAAATTGTCGAAACCATCCAAAGCATCCCCCGCTACTTTTATGGATTGTTCGCCATTGACTTAACAAACAAAAAATACCGGAGTAGCCGCTTCTACGATGAAGCTGTCCGCCGCTTCGCCGCCTTCACAGGCAAATCTTACGAACTCGGCGTGACTATTTCTAGCAAACCCGTAGAAATTTACGCCCTGTTTGGTGGACAATGGCCGCACAGCAGTTATATGGCAATAAATTAGTAAATTGCTTATATAGTAAGGACTTGTCAGGATAGGTAGAATGATTCCCTCATTTTTCCTTAAATTAGGCAATAAACCCACTCCAGAAATATCATAAATCCATTTATTTTTATCTACTAAAAGTTATTTGCTTTTCTCAGGCGTTACCTAACTTTTCCCTACATTGCCTCGCTCCAACTCCAAAATCATCTAAACTCAAAGTGTCCGCCAACTGCCAAAATCCCATGCCTCGCTGGTTCAACATTGCAGGTCCATGTAAAGACGATATTCACTATATGCTATCTCCAACAACACGATTACCAGATTTGGAGGAGCTAATCCAACAGTGTAGTTATTTTGTCCTTCATGCACCACGACAAACAGGGAAAACCACAGCAATGTTAGCTTTAGCACAGCAACTGACCGATACAGGACGTTATGCAGCAGTAATGGTATCGGTAGAAGTGGGAAGTGCATTTAATCATGACCCAGGTGCAGCAGAATTGGCGATTTTGGGAACTTGGTATGATACGATTTCTATCCGCTTATCTAATGAATTACAACCACCTGTTAAGCAATGGCAAAAGGCAGAACCAGGAAACAGAATTAAGGCTTTTTTGCAAGGTTGGGCAAAAGCTTTACCTCGACCTTTGGTAGTATTTATTGATGAAATTGATTCTTTACAAGATGAAACTCTAATTTCAATTTTACGGCAATTACGAGATGGTTTTTCTAATCGTCCAGAAAATTTCCCCTCATCGGTAGGATTAATTGGTTTAAGGGATGTGCGAGATTATAAGGTAGCATCGGGTGGTAGTGACAGATTAAATACATCTAGTCCTTTTAATATTAAAGTCAGTTCCATTACCCTGAGAAATTTTAATGCTGAGGAAGTTGTAGAACTATATCAACAACATACAGAACAGACAGGACAAATTTTCACACCAGAAGCCACAGCAACAGCCTTTGATTTAACTCAAGGACAACCTTGGTTAGTGAATGCTCTGGCTAAAGAAGTTGTGGAAAAAATGGTTAAGGATAGAAGTATTGCTATTACAAAAGAACATATTTTACAAGCAAAAGAAATATTAATTGCCCGTCAAGATACTCACTTGGATAGTTTAGCTGAACGCTTACGAGAACCAAGAATAAAAGCAATTATCGAGCCGATGTTAGCGGGTTTGGAATTGGGGGATATACCCAATGATGATATTCAATTTGTGATTGATTTAGGTTTGTGTAAAATGCACCCCCAGGGTGGATTAACTATTGCTAATCCCATTTATCGGGAAGTTTTACCCAGGGTGTTAACGGTGACACCAATGGCTTCCCTACCAGTGATTGCACCAACTTGGTTAACCCCGCAAGGTGAGTTAAATATAGATGCGTTACTTGCAGCATTTCTCAAGTTTTGGCGACAGCATGGAGAACCATTATTAGGTAGCACTGGCTATCATGAAATTGCCCCTCACATCGTATTAATGGCTTTCTTGCATCGTGTGATCAATGGTGGTGGAGTCTTGGAGAGGGAATATGCAATTGGTAGTGACAGAATGGATTTATGTATGCGTTACAAAGATGTAACTTTAGGTATCGAGTTAAAGGTATGGCGGGAGAAAAAGCGTGACCCCCAAGCTGAGGGGATTGAGCAGTTAGAATCCTATTTAGGGCGTTTGGGGTTGGATTTCGGTTGGTTATTTGTGTTTGACAGGCGTAAAAATGCTTTGCCAATGGAAGAACGTTTATCAACTCAGGTTGTGCTGACGGAAAATCAGCGTAGGATTACTGTGATTCGGGCGTGAGTAATGCTTGCTGAGATTTGAAGATGCAACAAATCCTATGCTGCTCCCTCAGCTACTATCTTCGCTCAGAAGCACTAACAGTAGTGACGGCGAAGGCAAGATTAAGCGGCAACGGTCAGGTGATAATGCCACTGTTGGAGGATTATGCTAGTGGAGAGGGAGCGATCGCCCTATCAAAGCGTTTCATTCATGCAAACATCAATTACATACATCAAAGTGTAGATTATAAACAATGGATGCAGATAGAGTTATATTTAGTACTCAATGGATCGCTATTAAGGAATCTCCTAGAGGATTTCAATATTTAGAGCGCAAAGGTAAAGATTCTGTTGCCGTATTTTTGCTCAGAAAAAGTGGCGAAAATCTGGAATCGTATGAGGTGCTAATTCGCCAGCAGCATCTTTGTATTGATAATAGAGAGATAGATGGACAATTCACGCTGTTTCCCTGCCCCGTGACAGGAGCATTAGAAGAAGGGGAATCGCCGGAAGCGGCTGCTCAAAGAGAGGTGTATGAGGAGACTGGCTATAAGGTTCAGGTTTCACCGTTGGGTGAGTATATTGTTGGCACTCAGGTGAATGAGATATGTTATCTCTACTATGCGGATGTTAACGGGATAGAGCCTGATGTCGCGCAACAGGATGGCACTTATATGGAGTCGATGGCCAAAAATGAATGGTATCCGTTTCAGTATTTAGAGACTTGCGAATATTCTGGTTGTCAAATTGGATACTTGAAGCTGTATAAGATACTCTTCAAAAGTATGGACTAAAACTCTAAAGTTGGGCAATTATGTTTTACATCAAAACTATGCCAAACAACGTTTCACACTGGATTGAAAAGAATAAGGACTATTTAGTTAAACAAACCGAGATGTTGCAAAGTGCGATCGCCCGCATGGCAAACAACTCTTTAGAAGTAAAAAAAGTTGGCATCACTGTTTGGGCAGCGATCGTAGGTTTTGGGTTTACCAACCGAAGTGCGGCTTTATTTGTGCTGGCATTTGTCGCTTTTTCGCTATTCGGTGTTTTGGATGTTTACTACTTATATCTAGAGCGAAAGTTCCGCGATAACTTTAATCGATTAACTCGAATTTTGAGTGGGTATATCGTTCCTGAAGATCAGGAATGGATCGAGAAAGTTAAAGGAAATTTTCTCAAACCCGATAACTCAACCAAATTCCTCGGACAGATTCCTAACACCCTCAAGTCTTGGGCAAACCTGCCTTATTTGATTACATTCTTGATCACAATTTTGCTTCTGGTTGTGCCACTACCAGCCTCGCCATAGGAAACTTATTAGTTACCAATCCGCAGCCCTAGCTGCATCTTCAACCCACTTACTGAAATTATTGTATCCACCATCGTTTACCCAATCATAAGTTGGATAAATTTGCGACATTCTAATTTGTGGCTTTGACATGTAAGCAAATCGGCGATGTTTTTTTGAAGAAGAACGCTATTGCAAATCTTTGGGAATGCCTGAAACTGTTAAATTCTACATTCTGCAAGTCTTTGCACGAGAGAAGAGAACCCCCACGCGCGTCCTCCTCTCCCCCTCCACGCTCCCGTCTCTTTTCCCGTCAACACCCTAAACGTGGCTGGGAAGTGTCCCACTGGGGCAGACATGTCAAGAGTTAACTCTTCATCGCATTTCCAAGTTCCTCCTAGTATAGCCGCTCCCTTCGTTCTCCATCCCAGCTCTACTCCAAACTTTTCCCATTGCGAATTGTACTTTTTAGGGCTACCGCACCTTTGCCAAATTTTCTTCTGGACACTAAAGCCAAACCTGCCATGGCTATACTTCACCCAGAGTTGGTCTATCGTGCATAGGTCAGCACAAGGAAATTGCTGCATATCCTGATCTCGAAGATAATAACGTTGCCCCATAACTTCGTACATCTTTTTGGTAGTTGCCTCATCTGCCTCCTTCCATTTGCCTGCTTTCAGCAAACTTTCCAGTTGGGCATAGTCTCCTCTTAAAGTATCAGGTGATGATTTTGGTTGATTGTCTGGTTTATCCTGGTGATTGGTTTCTGCCGCTTGGGTTAGCCGCGCTTGATATTGCCGTTCCAATTCTTGCTGTTTTAGCCGTTTAGCCTCGGCTGCTTGCTGTTGCCTTAATTGCTCGGCTTGGTGCAGTCTTTTCTGTTCCTCTGCCTGCTGCTGGCTACGTCGTTCCTTAATCTTTGTTGCAGCGAGATAGACTTCCTCTAACACATTTGTATAAGCTTCATCAATAGACATCTCCAAAATAGTATTATTCTGTGATAAAAGAACATTAAAGCGTTATTTTGACACAGAAGCATGAGCAATATACTGAATTACATTGAAGAGAATCCTAAACAAACCCAAAGGTTAATAGGTCTGGAATATGAACAGTTACAACAATTAATCATAAATGGGGAAAGATTATATCATGAAAAAAAAGCTTTACTGGAATCTAAGAAAGTGAGAATTATTGCTGGTGGAGGAGGTCGGAAACCAAAATTATCTATTTCTGAACAAATCATTTTAACTTTAGTGTATCTCCGACATCTGACAACCTTTCAACTTCTAGGTATTCAGTTTGAAGTAAGTGAGTCTACAGCCAACGATACGTTTAACTATTGGTTGCCTAACTTGCGAGAATTACTGCCATCAAGTTTGCTTGAACAAGTAAAAAAAAAACGCTTCTGACTATGAAGTAGTAAAAGAAATGCTCACAGAATATGAATTAATAGTAGATAGCTATGAACAAGTCAGAGAAAGACCTAGAGACAATGATGAACAAAAGAAATATTTTTCAGGTAAGAAGAGTAATCATACATTTAAAACTCAAATGATTATTTTACCTGATGCTAGTGATATCGTTGATGTTGTGGCAGGTGAACCTGGTCCAAAAAGCGATATAACTTTGTTCCGAGAATATCGTTCAGAGTTTGATGCCAAACAAAGATTTAAAGGAGATAAGGCATATCTTGGAGAAGATTTAATTACAACTCCAATTAAGAAACCAAGAAATCAAGAACTAACAACTGAACAGAAAGAACAGAACAAAATATTTTCATCTAAACGAATCTTTGTTGAACATCGAATACGGTCAGTCAAAATCTTTCGAGTTGTCCAAGAGAGATTTAGGTTAAATACCCGCAAATATAAGCAAGTAATTTTGACGATTTGTGGGCTAGTAAGGTTACGGATTCGAGGGCTAATATTACCATTAGAAATATCAGCTATATCATCAGGTTAAAATTATCGCATATAACTAGATATTTTTGCCTAATTATCAACAGCAAATATCTCAAAGTCTTATTTCATCGTACAGAATAGCTAATTTAAGATGATTGCATTTAGTGGCTACAGCCTAGCCAAACAAAGGCTTTGACTGTTTTCGGAGATGTCTAATATATGTCCAACTTACGACAGGTTTAGCCTTTTCAGGATATGCCTGAATTTTTGCTAGGGGAGTATATTTCCAACCGCACGATCTCAAAATGACGGGCATTACTGTAGCTTCGCCCGCTTCATGTCGCCGCAATGCCTCTGGAATCTCAACTTGAATGCAGTAGTCAGTCGCTAGAAAGTCGGCACTGATCAGCAGCAAAATGATATCTGCGGCATTAAGACGGGCTTTAATTTCTTCGTCCCACTCAGTACCCGGTAAAATTTGGCGATCGTGCCAGGTGATAATACCTTCCCTCTCAAGAGGGCGTAGGTGGGATAGCAATCCATCACGCAATTCTTTGTCTTGCTTGGAGTAAGAAATAAAGACTTCAATGGTGTCCGACATCAGAGTTGAGCAAAAAGATGACTTTAATCTAGATTATATAGCCACAATATTTTTAGGCCAGATCAGATATGAATTGACTTCAAACTCCAAAACATAGTTTTATGAGTGTTAGACAAACTACTATTTCACTCTAATTGTGCCACCCGATCCATTAAAGCAGCAAACTGTTTTACATTATTTCCATGACCACCACGTAACCACAATCGAGTCCGAGGGAAACAGCCTGGAGGAGCTTTGATTGAGAAATCAAGCTTTGCATCTGACAATAGTTCCTCATCATCACTACGCCAGCCAACTCTGCACCCTAATCGTTTCCATGCTTGTGATTCAGTTAATGGCTCTACCTTTTTAGCAAACGGGTTAAAGCGTGGTTTTTCTGGCTCCTGAATTTTTTGCCATATCTGCTGCTGAACCTTTAACCCAAACTTTCCAGCACTATATTCCATCCAGAAACGATCAATGCTACAAAGCAAATCCAAAGGAATTTGCCTAATTTGGGGAGCAGTTAAAGGATTATTTTGGTTTTCCATCAAAATGAGCTTTTTGGTTTGCTCATCTGCTTCTTTTATTTTTTCTGTCTTCAGCAGTTCTTCTAGCTTCAATAGATTTTCTGATCGAGTGCAGTCACTTATCCCAATATTAATTGATAGCTTTTGTTGCTCCGCTTCTGGTTTAGCAGCAGGTTGATATTGAATTTCAGCAATATCTAGAAAAACTGTTGGCGGTTCTGCCTGCGATTTTTGGGGTGAAAAAAACTTTGGTTCAGGAGGTGCTTGTAATTTTGCTATTGCAATTTCTGGCATTACAAGCATAGACTCTTTTCTAAGGCGATAACAAAGTTCTTTAAAGCTTTTTTCATCTTCAAGAATATATTTATCATTCCCATTGAAGATGATAGGAACATGGGTCAAATCTTGAGAAGAGAATACAACAGGAATAAACCTAGTGTTTAGCAATTGATCATTATAAAGATGTTGCCTGATGATAGCTCCTTCCCAGGTACTTCCTCGTCCAGTACCAGGTTCTTCATCTCCTCTAAATCGCCGCTTATAGGTTTCCGTGCAAACTATCAGCACAAACTCAGCCCATTCAATTCTTTTCTCCATCCATAAGTCCCATCCCTGTGAAGGAGTAAATGGATCTTTGGCTCTAATATATTGGTCTATATCAGTTTCTATTCCCCAAGGGTTTCGTAGCGTATTTGCCAAAGCCAACACACGTTCTTTGTGTTTGTCTGAATCCCAGCTATAGCTGATAAAGACTTTGGTAGGTGCTTTTGTTTGTTCGATCACCTGTCTCTCCACCAAGGTTTGAATGAAGTTGCCATTGATTATAGTCTCTCTCCAAGAGTTAACAGAAACGCCTTCAGTAGATACTTGCAGGGTTGAAAAAAGGGAAACTCATACCTTTCAACCTCCAAGATCAACATTGGATGTAGCGATTATCCTTTGTCACTACTTCACCCTAAAATCCCTCCCATGCTTTGCATCTTCATCAATAGCTCAAAGAATCAGGGCAAGGACTCAACACGAAAACAACTAATCTATATTATTAGACGAAAAGTTTCCGTCTATCACGCTAAACAATCCAGTCGAATAAAGCATTATAGCTAATTTATTCATAATATTAAGAACTTGTGCGGATATCGTCAATATCTACATATTATACAGAAAATTTCCAGATAATTACCTAAATCTGAGTGGATAGCAATAAATTTTCTGGCTATTATCTTTTTCCGAGTAATAGACGGAATGATTCGGTATATCTACCCGATGTTTAAACAAACAAAAATCCCCAATTAGCCCTTCGTGCCATCCCCAACCTTAAAATCGTCTAAACTCAAAGTGTCCGCTAACTGCCAAAATCCCATGTCTCGCTGGTTTAATATTGCAGGCCCTTGTAACCCTGAAAAACACTATACCATCTCAGCCACAAGTCGTCTTCCTGACTTATCATTGCTGATTGAACAAGAAAGTTATTTTGTCCTTCATGCACCGCGACAAACAGGGAAAACAACCGCAATGTTAGCTCTAGCACAGCAACTGACCGCCACAGGAAGTTATGCAGCAGTAATGGTATCGGTAGAGGTAGGAAGTGCATTTAATCATGACCCCAGTGCGGCAGAATTAGCGATTTTGGGAACTTGGCAGAATACAATTGAGGATAACCTACCCCCAGAGCTACAACCCCCAACTTGGGTTTATAATGCGCCTGGGCAGAGAATTGGCGAAAATTTAAGAGCTTGGTCAAAAGCTATAAATCGTCCGTTAGTATTATTTATAGATGAAATTGATTCCCTACAAGACCAAACACTAATTTCAGTTTTACGACAGTTACGTGAAGGCTATCGCAGTCGTCCGGAAAATTTCCCCTCATCTGTAGGATTAATTGGTTTAAGGGATGTGCGAGATTATAAAGTAGCATCCGGTGGTAGTGACAGATTAAACACATCTAGTCCTTTTAATATTAAAGTCAGTTCCATTACTCTGAGAAATTTCAATGCCGAGGAAGTGGCAGAACTATATCAACAACATACAGAACAGACAGGACAAATTTTCACATCAGAGGCAACTGCAACAGCGTTTGATTTAACTCAAGGACAACCTTGGTTAGTGAATGCTCTGGCTAAAGAAGTTGTGGAAAAAATGGTTAAGGATAGAAGTATTGCTATTACAAAAGAACATATTTTACAAGCAAAAGAAATATTAATTGCCCGTCAAGATACTCACTTGGATAGTTTAGCTGAACGCTTACGAGAACCAAGAATAAAAGCAATTATCGAGCCGATGTTAGCGGGTTTGGAATTGGGGGATATACCCAATGATGATATTCAATTTGTGATTGATTTAGGTTTGTGTAAAATGCACCCCCAAGGTGGATTAACTATTGCTAATCCCATTTATCGGGAAGTTTTGCCCAGGGTGTTAACGGTGACACCAATGGCTTCCCTACCAGTGATTGCACCAACTTGGTTAACCCCGGAAGGAGAGTTAAATATAGATGCGTTACTTGCAGCATTTCTCAAATTTTGGCGACAGCACGGAGAACCGTTATTAGGTAGCACTGGGTATCATGAAATTGCCCCCCACATCGTATTAATGGCTTTCTTGCATCGTGTGATTAATGGTGGTGGAGTCTTGGAGAGGGAATATGCAATTGGTAGTGACAGAATGGATTTATGTCTGCGTTACAAAGATGTCATGTTAGGTATTGAGTTAAAGGTATGGCGGGAGAAAAAGCGTGACCCCCAAACTGAGGGTATTGAGCAGTTAGAATCCTATTTAGGGCGTTTAGGGCTAGATTTTGGTTGGTTATTTGTGTTTGATAGGCGTAAAAATGCCTTGCCAATGGAAGAACGTTTATCAACTCAGGTTGTAGTGACAGAAAATCAACGTCGGATTACTGTGATTCGGGCTTGAGTATTTTGCTAGGAAGGAGCTAGGCGAAGTAATATCTGCGTTGGAATAAATATAGGTCATCGCCTAATAACCTTTCCAATAAGAAAGCCAATAATCAAAGCAGTTAACTCGTATGAGCCAATTAAGAAGGATATAACTATAAACGCTGCAAAGGTCGACAATAGGGGATTTTCAAACTGTTTGCCATTTAATAATGCACCTTTATACTCATCAAACTTTTCTAGATATTTTTCTTGTGTTAGTTCACGACCTTTCTCATATCGTCGAGCACCATCTTGTCCATAAAAATAGCCTAATAGTAGAGTTAAAGTCAAAAGTATGATCATCTTTGCAAAAAATGCGTTTCTGCTTGACTTTTTAATGCTGAAAGTCACACTCTCTTCAGAAGGTATTGGGGGTGTTTCCATAGAATCTATAGCTTAATCCTTGTTTTAATCTTATAATTTACAGCACTTTTAAGGATAAGTGAAGTACACCAATTGCAGGATCTGACTTTTCCCGTTATCTTTTCGTGGAGGTTTTGAGGCAGGAGAAAATAAAAGAGAGAAGGATTAAAAATCCTATAATAATTTTTAATATCAAACTTCTGCCTTCAAATCTAAACAGAATAGCGAACTGACAAGTCAGCTCTTGCGCTATCCCAGTTAATCGCAGTTAAGGGAAGTACAAGGCAATGGGTTAAGTATAATTCTTCTCTTAACGTTGAAGTATAAACCTGGTTTTTTCTCAATATAAATACGTAAATAGTAATATAAAAGCTTAAATAATTACAGGTTGTCTTGAGTATAAAAGTATTGATTTGTTTGGATATTGAGCGAACTGACAAGTCAGCACTTGCGCGATCGCACTCAAATATGTTTAACAGTAAATCTAACACCTCTAGACTGCGATCGCCTGATTAAAGTCCACAATCCCGGTGCGTTAAGAGGAATTTATCGGCGGAGTAATTAGGAATATTGTGGGGAAAGCACTCTACAAGATCGACTGGCCTGCTGGTTAAAGCTTATCAATTAGCTTGTCATATTCTGCGTGATTTCCGATCCAAAACCAAGAAATACCGCTTTCTACCTCAACTCCTAAAGCCCGATAGTCTAATCCTGCTCGAACTGACCAGTATTTTTTACCAATCTTCCTGAACGGCAATGTCCCGCTTTAAACTCAGCGATCGCTTCTTCTGCTAAAGCCTCCAGTTTGTCGTCTGCGATGTCTTGTTCTAGCTGCTCGTCCCAATGTTGGTAGTCTACGTCTAGATCCATTGTCGAAGTCGCTGAAATTGTTCTGGTGGAAGCGTTAGAATAGCTGCTTCAATTTGTTCAATGGTTGACATATCGGATTGTTTTTTGACTTCAATCACATTATAGCTTTGTAGAGAGGAGCAATTCTAATTTTTACCCTGCCACTGAATATAAAACACACTCTGCACACATCTTTTTATTGATTTGTTTGGATATTGAGCGATAGCGAAGCACTCCGCAGGAATCGCTTTTCCCAAAGATGTTTAACAGACCCGTTAGACCGTACCTCACAGATCGCTTATGATAAATGTATTATTGTATATCTCAAAGTTTAAAATATGTCACTCGCTGAGTTAATTCCTCTAGTCAATAATCTGAGTCAGTCCGACAAATTATCACTCTTTAAACTCCTAGCCACACAAATCCCAAATGCTGAATTACAAGTTATCTTTTCTGCTTCAGAGTATCCGATTTGGTCGCCCTACGACTCAACGGAAGCTGCAAACATTCTCATGCAGATGATTCAGGATCACCAAGAGGCATCTACTGATGCCTAGTACAGTGGAATTTCCCTTTAATGATGATGAAGCATTACCCACAATTCCTATCATTCTGAGTTATGCAAACTCTTCTGTTTCTGCAAATGCACTGCTGGATACTGGGTCTACTGTCAATGTCTTACCTTATGATATTGGATTACAATTAGGCGCGATTTGGGATAATCAAACTGTCCGTTTGCCATTGGCTGGAAATCTTGCAAAGGTTGAAGCACGGGGGTTATTTGTACAAGTTCAAATTGGGAATCTTGAACCCGTTCGTCTAGCATTTGCCTGGGTAGAAGCCTCTTATGTACCCTTAATCCTTGGGCAAACGAACTTTTTTCGAGAATTTGATGTCTGTTTTGAGCGATCGCAATGCACGATCAAAATTATCCGAGGTGATTAGCGATGGCTACGCCCGCCGCAGGCATCGCACTTAAACCATAACTAGCGATCGCAGTTAATCGCAGTTAAGGAAGCACAAGATAATGGAAATTGAGCGATCGCATTTCTCAAATATGTTCAACAGCAAATCTAACGCCTATAGACTGCGATCGCTTGATTAAAGTCTATAATCCTTCTACATTCCCAGGAATTTATCGTCGCACCACGTCATAAAAATTCCTGAAAGAGGTTATCGAACGGTTCTGTATTTTTCCAGCGATAGGTGTTGAAGTCTCGATAATCAACCGATAAAATTTGGCCATGACCTAATTCTTCTGCCAGGATAACAAGAGAGGAATCGGCTAAATCCATCGGTAAGTCTTTATATTTTTCCATCAGTTCTTCAATACGCTGGCAATGATGTTGTTTGAGATCAAAGATTTGTAGCTTTCCTGTATAAATTTTATGAATAAAGATTTTTGGAGCATCTATTCCTACTCTTTTTTGTAATAGATAGCAAGTTTCCGTGACGACGCACCAGGTTGTAATAAATTGCTGATTAGCTAAATCTTGAAATCGTTTTTTGGCGGATATATGAACTGTATCTTTTTTATTGGCAAGAGCTAACCAAAAGCCTGTATCAACTATGATCATATTTTTGGTTAAGTTCACGGTCTAAGTAGTTTTTATGGTTTTTTGAGAGGTCTGTTTCAGCTTCTATGCAACCGATAAAGTCTGACCAGTCTTGCGAGGAGTTTTCTGAAGATTCGTGTTGATTCAAAAGGTAGCGTTTTTTTAGGACTTCTACGAGTTCCACTATGATTAGTTGTGCATCGGGAGGAAGAGACGCAATATCTTGTTGAATTGTATCTAAGTTCATTATCTCATCTTGCTGTTTCCTTGATTATAGTTTAGCGAAAAAGCTTATCGGCGGAGTAATTAGGAGTGTTGTGGGGAACGCACTCTACAATATTGGCGATGGCTACGCCCGCCGCAGGCATCGCACTAAGCATATCAGGGTTAAGAGATCGGAATTTAAACCAGAACTCCTGCCATCTGCCTAATTCGATTTGCCCAGGTTTGAGACAAAGTTGAAATTTCCAGACGACTAGAATCACTTGCCCAAGTTGACCACCAATGAATATGCCATCGAGACAATTGACGTTGCATTTGAGCCAGTTCAAACGCACTGTCCACATCTAAATCAATCGCTGTCAGTTCTAAAAATACTTTACTTTCTCTAACAATCCCAAGTACCGCTTCCCCATTAACCCCATCCAAACTGAGAGATGCCATTTGCAGAAAGTTCTGTGCTAATCGTTCCAGACGTACAGAAAGGCGATCGCACCGAAACGCAATTTGTTCTACAGTCCAGTTATTCATACGCCTCCTAATAACTTATGGATGATTTGTTTGACTTGCTCCCGAATCGCTGGATCTAAAATTTCCATTGCTCGATTTTGACGTGGACGGAGATTTACCATTGATTCATAGAAAATTTCTTGAGAAATAGGATTCCAACTTGCACCCCAAATATCCTGCTGTTGACTTCCATTATCAAGTAAAATTGTTTCGCAGTCCGAGTGCATTTCACCTCCACCTGCCAAAATTTGATGACGTATATCTACGGCTGTTTTAATATAAAAACGATTGGCTTGAAGCATCTCGTTGATTTGGCTAGGTGTTGCAGGTTCTTTTAAAATATGAATTATCAAAGGTAAAATAGGAGTCAATTTATTAAAATATTCTCTCATATTACCTTAAACGATATTAACGTGACCCTATTTCAATCCCTTGATAATCTAAGCTAAGGTTCTCTACTTGATAGCGATCGCAGTTAAGGGAAGTACAAGGCAAGGGGTTAAGTATAATTGTTTTCTTAATGTTGAAGTATAAATCCAGTTTTTTCTCAATATAAATACGTAAATAACAATATAAAAGTTTAAATAATTACAGGTTATCTTGGGTATAAAAGTATTGATTTGTTTGGATATTGAGCGATCGCACTCTACAAAGATATTTAACGGCAAATCTAACACGTCTAAACTGCGATCGCTTGCTTAAAGTCCACAATCTTAGTGCATTCCCAGGAATTTATCGGCGGAGTAAGCACCCTGCAAGATAGGCGATCTGCTTGCAGCAGCGCTTCGCTATCGCACTGAACAATTGAGCGATCGCACTCAAATATGTTTAACGGCAAATCTAACACCTCTAGACTGCGATCGCTTGCTTATAGTCCACAATCCTGGTGCGTTCCCAGGAATTTATCGGCGGAGTAATTAGGATTTGTCGTGGGGAACGCACCCTACAAGATCGGCGATCGCACTATTGTCTTAAGTTTGATTTAGACTGCGCCTGCGGGCAAAAAAGGGCGTGAAGCTCACTTAGCGGTTGAGACTTTTAGGTTGTTCAACTTAAGCGGTTTCGCAAGGAGAGCGGGATCCTTTCCATCCAAGCACTTCACTGTGTCGATCGGGACTGCATAGTGCTCCCCGGATCTTTGGGTACAGACTTTGGTCTTATACTCGGTAAGCCCAATAGAGCGAGCAGCCGCTATCTCCTTTACGACCTCTTGATCAATAAACTGAGAACCTGATGATTTTAGCCCACGTTCAATGAGCAAGCCACCAACTGCGGCAACGGAGATAACCTTGCCCTTGCCGCTAAATATGACGGACTTCCCAGATAGCAAGCCCAGCTTGGCTGTTGAGCCAATTGCGGCCCTTTGCTTTGCAATCAAGACTGTAGAACCCTTGTTGATAACCACAGTCTTGACGGCGATCACCTTGCCAGTACCAAAAATGATCCATGGGAGGAACCAAAAAGCGGCATTCGCCGGACTAGGGCTTATAACAAGCGCCGCAGCCAAAGCAGTGATCACTACACATTTGCGCATAAAGACTCCCACTAGATTTTGTGAAGGACACAAAATATATTGTAGACGGATTAACCTGTCTATAGGCTGACGTACGAGCAGTAGAGTCGGGCGGCTAATTAAATTACTTTACGGTACGGGCTTGCGATTAAATGAAGCTTTAAAACAAGCAGTTCGAGCCGCAAAAATTCAAAAAAAGGTGGGTTGTCACACATTTCGCCACAGTTTCGCAACCCATCTGTTACAAAATGGTTACGACATCCGCACCGTTCAGGAATTACTCGGACACAAGGATGTCAAAACCACCATGATTTATACCCACGTTCTTAACCGTGGAGGTAAAGGTGTTCGTAATCCTCTCGATTGTTAGACATTCTCTCTTGATTTCCACTTTTCAACCTCCAACTTTAACCTTTCATTCTCCATCCTGAGCGCCAAAATTTCATTTTTCTGCAACTCAATTAACGACTTTTGACTAATTACCTCACCAAAGGCTTTTTTCCTATTTTCAATCCCAAACCATCTTTGATAGGTTTTTGTATGTTCATCAACAGTATGACCTAAATTATCTGCTGCGGCTTTAATAGGTATTCCCTGAAGATGCGCTCGAATTGCACAAGCATGACGTAAATCGTAGGGTTGAAACTCAATTCCCACTTTTCTAAACCATCTGGAGATATCTCTCCGCATCCAATTAATATTTTGTACAGATGCGATTTTGGTAACTTTTTTCTCTAAAATCTTTAATGGTTTGAGATTTTGTAAATCAAATAATTCTATCCATTCAGGTACAAAAGGAATAACTTCTCGATATCCAGTTTTTGTATTTTTATTCACTTTCCAAGTATGGTCTAGATTTTGGGGAGACATCCACCAATTAATATCCGGTTGTACAAATAGTTCCCTTGGTCTTAACCCAAATGTTGCCAACATTCCATATACCCAACGCCACATTTCCCAAGTGTCTATTTCATCACTAATATTTGTATTTTTGCGATTGAGGGCGAATTTTTCAAAGAAGTTAAAAGAATATATTATTTTGTCATCTTCAGGTATTTCTCGATGGGCCGGGGTGACATTATCACGTTTAACATCGAGTTGAAATCCTAAATTAAAGGTTTTAATCAAAACAGAAGTTACGGCTATTAGTTCATTTTTTTTATTCCCCTGAACTGAATTAATAATTTCCTCAAAATTTTCTTTTGTGGCTAAATGGGTGAGAGGGAAGTTTCTTTTAATTACAGATATATAGTTAGGAAAAGTATTTTGACTGGTTATAGTTTTCTGACGGGTTTGATAATATTTTTCTTCAAATCTATCTAATAATTCCCCAATAGTTTTTATTTCTTGCTTCTCTCTAGATTTAATTCCTAAATACTTTTCACTCCACTCGAAAGTATGACGAGCAATTAATTTACCCAATTCATAACTTTCTTCAATTGCAGTTTTCAGTCCTTCTAAATTTGCTGGTATCCCTAGAGACAAGTCATACTGCTTTTTTTGCTTACCTGAACTACCATCCCCTGGTTTTAAGGGTAGGGTAGCTCGTAATTGGAGAGAATTGCCAGTTTGTTTAATGCTAACTCTTATTCTCTCCCTTTTTAAATTAGTATTAGCTTCGACTAACTTCTGTTCAAAAACTGCTTGATACTGTAATTCCGTTGCTTTTATTTTCGCCATTGTTCCCCTATAGCTACCGTCTGTGGTGTTCTGCGGCTCAAAATCTGCAAACATATCTGCGAACCAGTCGGTTGAGTCTGCATTTGCATATTCATGTGTAGATGTGGAATATGTCTCCTCGCAATTACCCTGATTTTGTCCGCTCATTCCCTAAATATTCCCTTATTTATAAACTGAAATGGTGAAAATAAAATGTTCTTGCCGAGCAAAATTACCTTATCAAATAAGTTACTCAGGAACATTTTTAATATATCACCAGTTGTCACAGCAGTTATATGGTGCCTGGTGGTGTGATGTGCGCCCCAACATTAACAGACATCACCCGCGCTTGGGCAATTTTAGAATACTTCCGCACCAACTGGTTAGAACCTGTGTGGTTGGGTTGTTCTTTGGAACGCTACGAAGAAATCCAAACTTATGATGACTTCATGGACTGGTTAGAAGCAGACATCAAACATCGTGAGTCAGACTTGGGTTTCTATTGGCGCATGGGTTTAGATATTGGTTTAGATAGATACGGTGCTGGTGTTGGTAAATATGTCTCTTGGGGATATTTACCCCATGAAGATAAATACCAGAAGCCGACTATCGAAGGACGCAACGCCGCTATGATCATGAAAAGTGGTGTGTACAACAGCTTCACCGACACTCACACTTTAATGGATCATACCTTCGCCCGTGAGAATACCACCCATGCCTGGTATGACGAAGGTACAGACAACGTTCACCCCTTTGACCGCACGACCAAACCCACCCAGAAAAATACTAAAGACTTCAATAATGCCTACTCTTGGTCAACGGCTGTACTACACAAAGACTTTGGACGTTTGGAAGTCGGGCCTCTAGCGCGTCAGTTAGTCGCAGGTGGTCAGCATGGAGAATCTTGGCAACACTATGATGGGTTTATCCTGGATGTCTTTAAACAAATGGGTGGTGCTAGTATTCATGTGCGTCAGCTTGCACGCGTTCACGAAATTGTCAAGTTATACCGCCAAGCGGAACGATGTTTGCGTGAGTTTGTCTTAAATGACCCCTGGTATATCAAACCTAAAGAAAAAGACGGGCGCGGTTGGGGTGCAACGGAAGCCTCACGGGGTTCTTTATGTCACTGGGTAGATATTGAAGATGGCAAGATTAAGAATTATCAGGTGATTGCTGCGACTACTTGGAATGTTGGCCCCCGTGACAAAGACGGAATACGTGGCCCGATTGAACAAGCTTTGATAGGGACACCTATTGAAGATTCTAGCGACCCTGTGGAAGTGGGACACGTGGCGCGATCGTTTGATTCTTGTCTGGTGTGTACTGTTCACGCCCATGATGCGAAGACAGGCGAGGAGTTGGCGCGTTTTCGCACTGCTTAATTAGTTTCGGGTGCGTTATTTATAGGATAACGCCCCAAAATTTATTTGTGTCTTAATGTTTTAATAATATCTTTTTAAATGGTATCTCAAAATATTAGGATGATATTTGTACTTGAAAAGTAGATTTTAATACTAGCAAATACATTGTAGTTGAATGCAGGATTAGCCTATATTAGCTGTTTTCATTACTTTAACATCTGTAATATTGTAGGCATTGCAATTCTAATAATTTCAATTAATCCAGTATGGATATGGTGATTACATAAGTTTTCCAATAATAAAATCTGCTGTTGAGTATATGGAGACTCTTTATCGTATCCCTTTAACAATCTTGTATGAAGGTCAACAGCAACCTTGATATGCTCTAACGCCCAAAATTCTTCTGGGAAATACTCAACCCAGTCAATTTCCCTATTCCACAGGCTAATTAATATATCGTTAGAGGGAGAAGATTGCATTTTGGGAACTTCGTACAGTTCTTCCGCTATATCACTTAAAGAATATGTATAGAAGTTGCGAGAATCAGAATGGAAATCTCTACTAGCAATAAAGGATAAAACTTGTGGATGGTCGTCTTTAAAATCCCAATTTTTGAAAACCTCATAAAACCACTTAGCTCTAATCTCGTGTTCTCCGCCACTACCTTGATCTTTTATCATAATTTGGCTTTTATTATTAGTTTCTTGACTTAGCCATACTTCTTTGCGGTTCTTTGTCTTAACTTTTCTGTCTTGTCCGATTTCTACCTTTAATGAGTAATTTCCTTTAAAATTAGCTGACAGAAAAGCTCCATAGGAAAAGAAGATAGAGTAATAATACATTTGCAATATCTGAGCAGGCAAGTAAGCCTGTCTTCCAAGCAAGATACCGGAGAAAAACCACTGCCAAGCATTAAGCATTTGTAAAAAGCTAGCTGTAAAAGACCATTTTTGATAATTTGCAATTATATTAATATCTTCTCTATTTGTTTCTTCCAAAAGATTCCAGGTTTCAAGCGCGTTGCCTAAGTTTAAATTATCGAGATTGTAATAACCTTTATACTTATTAAAACTCGCCGACAATGTTTTAAAATTAAAGGTTGTACTACGATGTTCGTACATATTATGCTTCCTTATTTTTTAACATTTGCTATGACTCCATCAATATTAATAGCCTGCTTCAATGAACAATTCATGTAGAAATTTATCATCTTTCGTGATGTTGTCTCTACATGAATGATGAATGACGGCAGGTTAAGCTTGACGAACACGATTAGGGTGTCCAGAAGAACCTTTGTTTTTGTGACGAGCCGAATTAATGGCTTCTTGTAGTCCTTGCAGAACAGTCTCAGCTTCTTCTGGATTGAAAAACACCCCATAAACATTTTGAGCAGAGGGATTCTTAACTTGGTTTTCTGGGCAAACCGTGATCAAAACTCCACCATCTCTTTCACCTATTTCAAGCAAATAGCCAGGATGATTTCCGGTGATGTTATCTAAGTCACAAGTATCAGGTGCAACACTGCTATATTTAAAGCTGGTAGACATATTCTATTTGACCTCTTTTTTCATTCTTTCAAAACTGATGTACATTGTATGCTCTCCCTACACAGTTAAGTTTCCTTTTTTATCTATACTAGCGACAGAGTTATCGCTTTCCCAATTCCATCCAATCAGCTATTAATAATTCGACAGTATTGACTAAAAGCGATCGCCTGAAAAATACCAACAAGTGCGATCGCATAATCAACTAAACTTGAGTCTGTCAACTTGCTAGTTTCGCGTTTGCCAGATTTTAGGATCTCTGCGCCCGTGAAAAATTGCTATGATAATAATCCGACTCGATACAATTCGATAGTAAACACCATAAGGGAAGCGTTGTACAATAGCCCGGTGAACATCGTTATATACAACAGCATAAGATTCTGGCATTTGGCAAATTCTATTGAGAATCTCGTCCACGCAGTCTAAAAATTCGTCGCCAAGCCCTGCTTGCTGATTTTCGTACCAACTATACGCCTCATCGAGTTCTTCACGAACTTCTGGACGAAACACCAACACATAATTCATTATTGTTTTTTTATCGCAGCTTTAATTTCTTCCCATGTCATCACGTTGTCTGGATTAGCTTCGTAATCATTAATCCGACGATCAAGTTCTTGTTTTTGCGCTGCTGTGAGATCCGGGTAAGTCTGTTCTGCGGCGATACTGTCCCAAATAGCTTGTACAAAGCGAATCCGTTCTTCAATGCTTAGAGATTTAATCTCATTGAGAGTGGCTGTAAAATCCATGTTCACCAAACCAAAGGGAAAAATGGTGTATTAATCTACCTTAAATATAGCGTTATTAATTTTCAAGAAAAACAATTAATGTGCCAATGTCAGTAATAGTTTGCATACAATAAATTTATCAGTCTTGCCCTTAATCATAACTTAGAGAAGGTTCTGCCATAGGCGATGGATCGGTCATCGCCTCACTTGAGCTAAAGCTTCATCTCCTGGTATGGGTTGGACAGAACCACTTCTAATTTCATCTCGCCGCCTTTTTGCTTCAGTAGTCCAAGCAGCTTGAATGGCGGTATCTGTATCGAATTCTACAAACCAGAGACGAAAAGCAGACAGTTCCTCTGGTGAAAGTTGACTGACAGCGCGTTCAATTTCTTCTAATGTATTGATATTCATAGACTCCAATTCAGCCATTGTTATTTATTTTAAAGAAAAATATTGAATTCTTCTAGATTCCCATAGCGATCGCACTCCCCAGCGCAACCAAGTAATTTGATAGTGTTGACTAGGTGCGAGGACTGACGGTCGGTCGGAGACCATCGCTTGTTCTACTTCAGTCTGGAAAAGCTGTACCAGTGGTAGGGTCACTGATATACAGTCCTAATGTCAGACTACGCATCACTTCATCCCAAATGGGTGTGAGTTGTTCAGCTTGATCTGCCCAATAATCGAATGTAATCAAGCACTGTACATTTGATCCCAAACCAATGCAAGTCCGTGAAAAAGCTTCTCGTGGTTCTTCCTGAGTATCTATAAACTTAATCTCTGTCCACACAATTTTGGCTGTTTGGCGTTTAACGGTGAAGATTTCTCCCCTCTCAATGACGTTGCGACTGTCATCGTCCATAATTTTCTTCAAGGTAGATTTGAGGGGAAACAAACTCCAGTCACGGGGAGGTAGTGGATTAAATGATACTTCCAGACAGCAATCATCTTTGGGTGGTTTTTTATCCATAAACTTGAAGGATTTTTCTTGTGGCTCTAAAACCCAATCCTGCGGGACATTTAACCGAACAGCACCCCGATTACCGACAAAAATTTTGTATCCTGATGGCGATTCCCAGTGATGGTCAGGCTTGAGGTCAAGGGTTTCTTTAATCCACTGGAGATTGCTTTTTTTCCGTTTTGCCATAGTGTTTTTGCAAATCTGCAACTTTTGCGATCGCTCACTTGGTTAATACTATCAAATTTTTGATCAGTAGGATGAGATGCTGACAAAGTGCTATTTGCTATGCAATTCAATTACTCTGCCATTTACGGGTTGAATGGGACGGGCATTCACTTGATATAGTTTTTGAAAGGTACTAATTTCTTCTTTGGAGACGGTAATAGGTTCTACTAAAACATTCCATCTCACTCCTTCGCTACAGGGTGGTGTTGTAAGTGAGCCAGGGTAGCTGAAGTATGCTTTTGTCTTAGGTAAGAAAGCAGTCGCGTTAATAGTGCGGCTCACAGTTTTTGTTTCCCCAGCCGCAGGAATGTACTTCCAAATCTCATTAATTAGACGATTTGCTGTCCCTTCTTTCATTATGATACCCACAACTGATATTTGACCTGCATCGTTGCGGTGTACTAGGTGCAGTTCCATTGCGGAAGCTTTTCCCCCAATGGTATGTTCACTGGGAGTATGGAAATGAAACTGGAGAAGTGTATATTTTTCTCCATTAATGGTGATGGTGCTTCCTGGTGCGTAATTTACTTGGAGGGTGTGACCATTGTTAACTATGACTAAGGGTGTAGGCTTGTAGTTAAAGAATATCGGTGTAGGTTTTTCTTTGACAGCATTAACAATATTAATGGGAGACTGATCTCTACCTAATTCACACAGTGCAAAATCATGACTGAGTTCACTCCAGTGAGTGGGATTTGCTGCGCCACCATAGCCCCAGTGTGGTGTTCCTTCTCCCGCAAAGGTCTGTACAGATGGTATAGTTATCAACCCTATTAAAAATGTTACAAATACTAATATATTTTTACACCATTTTTTGTTGATTAGATTCATGATCGTATTCATTTTTTTGAGTGAGATATCCCATCATCCAGCTTGGCGTAGCCTGCTGTAGGCAAGCAGCTTGGAGTAGTTGAAACCTTGACAAATACTATAATAAAAATTCTACTTTTATGCGAAATATTACATATAAAAATAATGGCGTTGGTTGAGATATGGTCTTAAATGGATACTATTTTAAATTTTGGAGTCACTGCTGTACTGATGTTGACTCTTTTTTGGTAAACTGTGGACTCTAAAAAATTAATATCTGTTATCTTTCAACAGTCGTAGCGTAACACACTAAAACTTGTAGAAATAGTGAGTTAGGCTTGCCTTAATGTACTGCAACAAAACTCAAATTTATAAGGTGAGCCTGTGTCTGATTTAGAACTACACAAATATTTCCCCAAACTTCCTGAAGAAGCCCTCAAAGAATTTGCAGAATGGTGTATTTTAGAGCAGGCAAAAGTAGTAGCAGGAGAATTTATACTTGATCCAACTAAGTTACAAAACCTCACACCAAATGAATATATTTGGCAACTTATTGATCAGTTTATGAAAGCCAGACCAGACCCCATTAAAGCTGGACTAGTATCAGCAATGGCTGGACAGGAGGCTGATAGTCATGGATTAGTTGGTTCGGCAATTATGGTAGATTTTGTCGCCCTTTATATCAAGTATTTAATCCCAGAAAATGGCAAGAGTCCAGAAGAAGCGAAAGCTTTAATTACTGAAGCCGCAATCCAACAGTATGAAAAGCTTTCTGAACTTGCTGACAAATATAATGTCAAGTTCTGATCCGGGAAACAAGGGAGATAAGAAAGTAAGATTTTTGGATATTTTTCTATCTCCCTATAGCGGTTCTCGATACAAGAACCCCACCCCCAACCCCCTCCCCGCACGCAAGGAGGGGGCTATGGTATACTTCATGTGAATAGGAAATGCTATATTTCTTTTGCTAATTTGCAGGTAAAATTTCTAATAGCTGTGCCTCAGTTAACTGTGCAATTCCCAAAGATTGGGCTTTTTCTAACTTAGAGCCAGCATCCTCACCCACAACCAAATAATCTGTTTTTTTACTAAGTGATTCCGTTACTTTTCCACCAGCTTTTTGAATTAAGGCTTTGGCTTGATCGCGCTTTAATGTAGGCAAAGTTCCAGTAATTACGAAAGTCTTACCAAGCAATTTTTGATTAATATTATTAGGGGTTGTTGCTTCCTCTGTGTTAACAAATTGTAATCCTGCTGTTTGCAAACGTTCGATTAAAGTTTGATTAGCATTGATGCGAAACCATTGATAAACAGATTGAGCAATTTCTGCACCTATACCATAAATCCCGGCGATATCTGATTGTTTGGCGGTGGCTAACTGTTCTACTGTGCGATACTTTTCGGTGAGTAATTGAGCATTAACATTGCCCACATGACGGATGCCTAAACCATATAATACCCTTGACCAAGGTTGGTTTTTGGATTGCGCGATCGCCTGAATCAATTTCTCGGCTGATTTCTGTCCCATTCTTTCTAATACACATAATTGCTCTGCTGTCAAGTTATATAAATCTGCAACGGAATGCACCAAGCCTTTATCGACAAGTTGATGCACCAGTTTTTCCCCCACGCCTTTAATATCTAGAGCATCCCGACTCACCCAATGTTCTATCGAACCTTTGAGAATAGCGGGACAGGAAGCATTGACGCAGCGAGTCACGGCTTCCCCGGTTTCCCTCACCACAGGCTGTCCGCACACTGGACAATGACTCGGCATAATAAAAGGTTCGGTATCAGGGGGACGTAGTTCTTTCAGTACCCTGACGACTTCCGGGATGATTTCCCCAGCTTTGCGGACAATGACGGTATCACCAATGCGGATATCTAATTGGGCGATGCGATCGCTATTATGTAAGGTAGCGCGAGATACAGTAGTCCCCGCTAATTCCACTGGACGCATTTCCGCTAACGGCGTTAAAGCTCCGGTGCGTCCTACATTCACGGCAATATTTTCTACACGGGTGGGTGCTTCCTCGGCTGGGTATTTCAAAGCCACAGCCCACCGAGGGAATTTTTGCGTAAAGCCTAACTGTTCTTGCAGCTTAAAGGAATTTAGCTTCACCACTACCCCATCCGTCAGGTAGGGTAGATTTAATCTTTCGGTATCCCAGTATTTATAGTATTCAGCTACCTCTGCTAAAGATTGGCAAAGCTTATGCTGAGAGTTCACCCGAAAACCCAACTTTTGCAACAATTCCAAAGCTTCCCATTGGGTATTAGCAATACTAGCGTCATCCATACCGGGAATGTGCAACGTGTAGGCGAAAAAATCTAACCGTCGTCGCGCCACAATGCGAGAGTCTAGTTGTCTGAGTGTACCTGCGGCGGCGTTACGGGGATTAGCAAATAACTGTTCTCCGGCTTTTTGTCGGCGTTCATTGATGTATTGAAAAACTTCTATTGGTAAGAAAGCCTCACCCCGGACTTCCACTTTTTCGATATTTTCCAACCCATCAAAATTTAAACGTAAAGGAATTGAGCGAATAGTTCGCACATTTTGGGTGATATCTTCCCCCATCTCCCCATCACCCCTACTTGCACCCCTAACTAGTACGCCATTATGATATGTCAACGCCAAGGCCGAACCATCAATTTTCAGTTCTGTAACGTATTCGGCTGAGTCTGTTGGCGGTACTTGTCTGCGCCAACGCTGATCCCATACTTGCAACTCATCAATATTAAAGGCATTCTCTAGACTATACAGGGGTACATTGTGCCGTACAGAGGTAAAGTGTGTAGCAGGTCTTTCCCCGACGCGCTGAGTAGGACTGTCGGGTGATACTAATTCTGGATATTCAATTTCTAGTTGTTGCAGTTCTCGATACAGCTGGTCATAGACGACATCTTCCATGATTGGTGCATCCAAGACATAATAAGCATAGCTAGCTTGTTGCAACAACTGGCGCAGTTCATGAGCGCGTTTGACTTCGGACTGAATTTGAATCATTAGCTTTAATTATAAAATATCTATTGGATAAAAGTTATAGCTTATAAAATCTACGGCTAAGAGGTTGTTGGTTGATTATCCTAGAATAATAGTCTGTAGACTCAGACTTTCAATACATTTATTTACGCCGTACTTTACTAGGTTGGGTTTCGCCTTGCTTAACCCAATATAGGAATCCGATTTGATTTATGAAACAATCTCAGTAAAAGTAGGGTGTGTTAGGCGTAAGCCGTAACGCACCGAAGGCGTTGGGGAAGGTGCGTTACGCTGTCGCTAACACACTCTACTCCTAATATCTGGACTAATTATGTTGAACAAAGGTGATATGTCTAAAGTACGAGTTTACCCTGACATGATTCTCACTAATGGGTAATGAATAAAAACAATTTGCTCAGTTACATTCAAAGCGTAGCCAGTAAAAATTTTCACTGGCTCAACAAGACAACAACTCCAAACATCTACAAGGAGTCTGATTATGTCAGATACAAGCAAGCGCGGTTTTGCTTCGATGGATGAAGACAAACAGCGCGAAATTGCTAGCAAGGGTGGACACGCTGCTCACGAGAAGGGAACTGCTCACGAATTTACTCCTGAAGAAGCGCGTGAAGCCGGACGCAAAGGCGGCGAAACTGTTAGCCAAGACAGGGAACATATGGCCGAAATCGGTCGTGAGGGTGGTAAACATTCTCATGGCGGTGGACGCAAGAAAGAAGGTAGCGAAGAAACTGAAGAGACTGAAGAAATTCAGGATAGTGGTGAAGAGAAGAAAACTCGTGGTGGTACAAGCGAGCAACACGCTGAAGCCGGACGACAAAGCCACAAGAATAAAAACAAGAAACAATAGTCCCTTGTTTAACAAGAAAAAATAGATGTAATACGATTCGGTTAACAGTATGGATGTGTAAAGACGTTGCATTGCAACGTCTTTACTATTTAGTTATTTGGCAATATCTTCAAAGTCTGTAACTGCACAAGAAAACTCTCGAAACGCTGTTTTAATTATATCCTCTTTCATGTTTCTATCTAGGGCTGTGTCGCGAATCAGGTCTGCTAACTCTACAAATAATAGCGAAATCATAAAACGATCTTGGCGATCAATTTGCTTCAAGCAAGACAAAATAAACTCATACAGCTCTGTTTTTCTAGGTTTGGTTTGTTCTTCCCAAATTTGTAACCCAAGGCGGAAGGTTTTCAAACGTATTTCACTAGTATTGTAGGGCGTATCTTTATAGCGAACTGATACGCGTTGGGGCATTTCCATATATTGAGCATATAGATTCACTGTAAAGTCATTATTCAGCTTTATTATGATTTATCCGGATTAATATTGATGAAAGTCCTGACTACGAACTTTTTATTTTCAATGTTAAGCTTTGGACATTTAACTTGCATAATATGGGCAAGCAAGATGCCCACCCCACAATAGTTAAAGTCCGAAAATGAGATGTGTCATGGGAGCATGAAATGTATAATCTTTGAGATGTTTCGCTTCGCTCAACATGACACCTTAAGCATTTATCGTAAATTCAAGGGTTTAAGACCTCTACGTCTACACGTAGTATCAGTTAATTTAGGGTTTAAACCCCCGACTTCAACTGTCTTTAAGTAATAAGTAATGAATAATGGGATTTACTCACTACTCGTTACTCATTACTCATTTAAGTAAGAAGTCTACTGTTAAAAAAGGGGGGAACTAGAATCAAAGTCCCCCTTTTTAAGCATTTTAAGCGGGGATAGTTTTGGCTAAATCATCACCAGCAATAATGGTTGACATGAAAGTATATTTATTATTCAACTGGTAGCGACGGTCTTGTTTAATGATCTGCATAAATTCTTTATGTTCCTGACGAGATTGTCCTACCAAACAACCAGCACTGGCTTTATCAACGAATTTATTGTCATAACCCCAATGTTGATTAATTCCGAAACGACCAGTATCTTCAGGATCTCCAGTCCGAAATCCATCTTTATTGCGATCGCGATGTACTTTAACTACACCAGTTTGAACCAGTGCTTCGTGAGGTTCAGAGTTACCATGTGTTCCTACTTGCCAAGATTGATACTGCCCAAATGCAATTCTCGCTGCACCTTGGGGATTCATGGGCTTGACGACTGTGTAATGATGTCCTGGTTCTGTGGTAGCTAGCCAGTTACCCACAATTTGCGGAGTTCCCGTAGCGATTTCAATCACAATCCGGCGATCGTTCCATTCATTGAATTTATCAGCATTGGGTACACCATCAGCGTTAGCACCTTCAATATACACAATGTTGTATCTTTGTTTACCTCTGGCAACAAAGTAATTTTTACTTTGCATATACTTAATGATTCTGCTAGCTAAATTATTACTCAACTGCAAAGGAATAACTTCTTTAACTTCCATTAAAGCTTGGATAGTTGATTTACCTATAACCGCCTCTTCTATTTTCATGAGTGATTGGAAATCTTTAAGTGCCTGAGTAGAAAACCGTCCAAATTTACCATCGACGGGTGGATCTAATAAACCTAAGTCAATTAATTGTTTTTGCACTTCTTTTGCTAGTTCAGAGTTATTTTCTAAATTTTCTAAACTAATACTTTCTTGTGTACCTATTATTTCCGCTAATTGCATGAATGTAATCCTCTAGTTGAATTTCCTTGATATCGCCAAACAATATTTTAAAATGGCTGTTATTTTTTAATAGTTGTATTCTGAAGTGACTTATGCACTTGTAACTACTTAATAAAAAAGATACCAGTACAAAAAGTCCTGGTATCTTTAAAGATTTAAACTAAAGCTATAGGATATTTATTTGATTTCAGGTAACAATAGTTTTAAGATGGCGGCTGCTCCCACTTGCTCAGAAATAGCCACAGCACTCCACTTATTATCAGCAACATATTTACCTTTGGTATAGTGATGCGTGCCACTCCAGAGATAAGGCGTTAGCACATCTGGATGATGCAGTCTATAACCAAAACCATTGTAAAGTTCGAGCCGCCATAACTGAGCAGGAATACTCCAATCTTGAGCTGTATGGAAATCTTTCATAATCAGTGCATCTGCTGCACTTTCCTCCCAAGAATAGCCAATATCCCAACCATTTTTAGGTGGATTTAATGGCCTATCTTTTGGAACACGATGAGTCCTAGCTTTAAGCGAATCACCATTATGAAGATGACTGTTAAAGTTTAAAGATGCTTCCATGTTATGGATACAGCCGATAAAATACCAAGGAATGTTAGTTTGTGTGCCTACGCTTTCATAGCGATCGCGTTTCGCTTGAATGTTCAAGACAACTTTTTTAGTCCGCTCTAGCCACTCAGGTCTAATCTGACAGCTATTCCACAGGTTGTCATACTCTGGTTTGAGGACAGAAAGTCTCATAGTGTTCATTGATTGCATGGTATCAACTGTTCACTGATTTTATAGGTGTTATCAAAATCAGCTTATGCAGTATTTTTCTGAGAGGTTGTTTTATAGGGATTCTCAGTTGTGTACCATACACTCTGCAAGGGAAAAGAATGAGAAACGTTATATGACACTGCATAAGTTGAAACATATTGTTTGTATTTATGACTGAGCCAAAAATTCATATTGTCAAAAACTATGCAAGCTAATTTGATCCGAGCTTTTACCCCTCTGCTTTTAGCCGCTATTGGTGGAGCGATTGGGATCGCGGTTCTCTTTTTACCTAAAGATACTGACCCCGTGAAATGGTCGGCGGGAATGGGATTAGCAGGAACAGCTATAGCTGGCGCAGCCGGTCTAGCTCAACCCAGCAGCAATAAATCCGCCGAATAAACCCCCCGTAACAAAAATAACTAGCCAAATAACCGCAATTTAGCTGCATATGTTCAAAATGCTGACATTTAGTTATTTAATGCAAGTATGTGACTTAACATCTCAGCTAATGCGAGGTAAAGCAGTAAATAAATATGAATGCTGCATCAATATCAAGGTACTGGACAATTTGGCGTATTAATCTTGCTAATCAACAAGTAGGATACAAACAGTCTGACCTGTCTCAAGCACGGGATTTTTTTCAGCAACAAGTTCATGATTGCCAAAATGATGACATCCAATCTACCCTGCTAGGTAATTTTTATGCCAATCATCTGGCTGAAAAGGATTTACTCAATCGTGGCCTTGCTGGTTTGTGTCTACGGTGCTATGTTTCCTACCCGATTCTGAAAGCCTGTCAAAAAATTGATAGTCTGTTCAGTGGTGAAAAGTCTTTCAGCTATCAAGATTTATTAAGCTGTGTGCTAGATGATGATGGTAACAGGTTAGTGATTTTGGATTGCGATCGCAAAACTCAATTAGTCTTAGATGAGCATGGTATTCCTCACACAACAACTTATAAATTGTTTACGGTGGAAGTCTTACGCAAATTTAAGCATGACTCTCAATCAAGTATGAGTCTAGATAATTGGACTTACTTGCAAACTAAGCAAAATCCAGAACTGAGAAAGTTTTTAGCAGAATTTGGTTTTCAGCATCATAGTGATTGGTCATTATTAAACCGAGTTAGATCCAAACAACTAGAACTTTTAGTCAAGCGATCGCGCCAACTCATAACGGTATTTCATGCGGTCTACCGACGAGATAGACGTGAAAGAAAACAAATGGAAGTGGGAAAATGTCCAGACCCCACTATTTCCCAGTTGCAGGAAATGCTGACTTGCTTGCAAGAAGATGACATCATCATCAAAACGACAGATGAGTTGAAACGAGAACTCAAACAAGTAGCAAGTCAACTACGACAATATGATATTTGGAGTTATAGAGAACCTCTAGAAGTTCCAGATCATAATACTGGCATATATAAACCCAGAAAAGATTTACCCACGGTTTCTTACGATGAATCACATTTAGAACAACAAGAAATCATTGAATTTCTACATCAACAATTACAATTAATTTTGTCTGAGGCGATCGCCCAAGAAATTAGTCAGACAATTGCCAAGTTACAAAACAGTAAAAGTTACGCTCCACTAGCTCAAAAGTATCTTCCTGGTTTACAACTATATTACTGTGATTGTAAGTCTTTAAAGGAAGTTCAACTTCTTTTGGGTATGACAAGTTGGGATCAAACACGACGAATATTAAACCCTGGTGAACTTTTGAGTAAAGTACGTATATTAACGGTGCAGAAACTACTCGATACTATGTTACAAAAAGCTCATACTAAAGGTTTAACCTCAATTCCTCCTGAACCCGAATATCTGAAAACCTTGGCTGAACAAATAGAGAGTTTTGTGGATGTAGAAGTTTTTATAGAAGCAGGAGAAGAAATTAGAGCCGGCAGAAACCGTTCGCTTGATAGTGTATATGCTCAAAAACTCCAGAATTACTTGGAAACCCAACTGATTGCTATTTAGCCAAAATCACAGCAGTTTATGATTAAATGATGCACAAAATTGAGGACTTAACAAATACATTTTCTGACAAGTTCTGTACTTTGAGAAAACTCAATTAAGCCCTCATGTATTTACTCTGATAATTTTGTGCTTCATACGGAAAGACTGCTGGATTTTATATGGATATTTGAATTTAATTGAAATCAAGGATACAAATAATGATTAAGAACCATGAAAAAAACAATAATTTGAGATTATTCTTATCAGAATCAATTTGGTTAGAGCCAGAACATTTTGACTCAGCAAGAAAACTTAGTCAGCAGGTAGTTGATGAATTCAAACAATGGCAAACATATTTAAATGCACTGGCATCATTAGGATTCGCTAAATGGCTCAAAGAAAACCTACCAGAACAACTTATTAAACAAAACAATCAAATTATTGATAATTTTACTCATATTCAATTAGGTGAATTTAAATTTTGTTTAATCGTTACAGAACATCTACTAGATGAATTAGTAAACATACCTGAAGATACTATTATTAAGCCAGAAGCGGCCGCTCATTTATATGTTGTAGTTGAAGTATTAGAAGAGCAAGCAGAATTAGTTCTTCGAGGGCTTTTACGTTACGATCAACTAGTTATTTATAGAGATAAAATGAATTTAAAAACAAGGGATGGTTGTTATCAACTACCCCTAGCAGAATTTGATCCAGAACCAAATCACATTTTATTTTATTGCCGTTTTTTAGATGCTCATAAAATTCCTTTACCTGTGTTAACAACCGTCAACAAGGAAGATAATTTAATACAATTTTTTCCTCAAACTAAAACTAAATTGAGCCAATGGTTACGGGGTATTTTTCTCGATGAATGGCAGTCAATTTCTGCACTGATTAATCCAGATATTAATTTAGCTTTAAATATCAGAAATAATGCTGAGAGCATCAAGCGTGGTAAAATTATTAACTTAGAAATGCAACTTGGGAACTATCCTGTTGTCATGTTGGTCAATATTAAAGAAGAGGCTGAAGAAAAATTACGTGTATTAATCCAGTTGCATCCAAGCGGAGAAACAAAATTTTTACAGCCTAATCTCAAGCTAACTTTACTATCAAAGGCAGGAAAATCGCTGTGTGAAGTTATATCTAGAAATCAAGATAGTTATATTCAACTTAATCCTTTTCATGGAGAAATAGGAAAACAGTTTAGTATTGAGGTCAGCTTAGACAATATTACCATTAAAGAAAATTTTGAATTATAGGATATATTAATATTATTTTTCCGAATTTAAATAATTAAATTAATAATTTAATATTAATTAATACTTGGAATTATTTTTTTACCCCTCCCTAACCCTCCCCTTTATCCCGCATTTATCACAAACAGTAGGGGCGGGTTTAGCGAGATATTCATGAGTAATTGAGCTTATCTGCGAACCCGCCCCTACAGACTTTGGGATGAGGTTGCAAGAATCTTGTGAGAAATCCGGGTTAGGTTCTTTTGCTAGAGGCTGCGCCAACAAGAAGTTACCTGAATAGAATCAAGACTTTAGCACTGACGAATAAATTACAATATTTCGTAACAATGAAAATATTATTTATTTAAAGATAAATAACTACAAATATTCATAGGAGAAAAGTATCATTTTCGCAAAAATATCTAGCATAAATATGCAAAAAGCTATAAATTTAGGTTGTATATAAAAGTAGCTTTACTGAATCTATATAATCATCATGAGCAAGACAGTTGTCATAAATTTGGGTAATGGTGATTTGTATACTGGATTTCCCAGCGTGACAACTCAACTTTGGTCAGCAAGTCATCATGCGCCAGAACAGTTTCTTGGTAGCTTACCAGCTGCACCAAATTTACTAGAACTCTATAGAAATTGGCGTACCAATTATCAAGCTTTATGTACTCGTCAACCAATGCGTTCTGCATTGTTAGAGGAAGATGACCAACTGGAAATAGAATTAGGCGCGATAACAAACGTGTCTCTACTCGATTTTGATGAATTATGTAAACAGCTACGAGATAATATTAATACTTGGCTTAAGTCAGTAGAATTTCTAGAAATTGAAAGAAAATTGCGATCGCAACTTAACCGCAATGAAGAAATTCGAGTCATTTTAGAAACCAACGATGACAGTTTACGGCGGCTACCCTGGCATTGCTGGGACTTTTTTCGAGATTATCCCCAAGCAGAACTAGGACTTTCCCGGACAGAGTATCAACGAAGAGATGCGACACAACCCCTATGCAACAGAAACAAAGTTAGGATTTTAGCTATTTTGGGCAATAGCCAAGGTATTGACTTGCAAAGAGAAGCCGCTTTTCTGAAAGAACTAGAGAATATTGCCGAAGTTGTGCAGCTAAATCAGCCCTCACGTCAAGAATGCAACAGACACCTTTGGGACTCTTTAGGTTGGGACATCTTATTTTTTGCAGGTCATAGTCAAAGCAAGGGTGACACAGGCATAATTTATATCAATGACAATCCCATAAACAATAGCCTGACAATTGGAGAATTAGAAGAAGCTCTCACCACAGCCATTGATAGAGGTTTAAAGTTAGCTATTTTCAACTCCTGTGATGGACTGGGATTGGCGAATGCTTTGGGAAAACTGCATATTCCCCAAGTGATTGTTATGCGAGAACCAGTGCCAAATTGTGTCGCCCAGCAGTTTTTCCAAAATTTTCTGGAAGCTTTCGCTATCAAGCGTCAAACTTTATATTTAGCAGTACAACAGGCACGCAGACAGTTACAAGGATTAGAAGATGACTTTCCCTGTGCTTCTTGGTTGCCCGTAATTTTTCAAAACCCATCTGTAGAACCACCAACTTGGTTGCAATTGGGAGGGATTTCCCCTTGTCCATATCGTGGTTTATTTGCCTTCCGAGAAGAAGATGCACACTTATTTTTTGGCAGAGAAGAATTCACGGCTGATTTAGTCAAGGCGGTGAAAAGAAAGCGGTTTGTGGCTGTAGTGGGGGCTAGTGGCAGTGGTAAGTCTAGTTTAGTGTTTGCTGGGTTGACTCCCCAGTTACGACAAGATCCGAATGTGCAATGGCAAATCATTTCTTTTCGTCCAGGGAAAAATCCCTTTGAAGCTTTGGCGACTGCATTAGTGAGTTTACAACAGTGTTGTCCCTCTTTTTCCCTAGAAAACATACTAGAGTTACCAGAAGATAGTACCACTACTCGCTTACTAGAATTAGATTTAGCGATCGCCTTACAACAAAACCATCAATTACTACACACCATCCTAGAAAAGGTTGTGCAGCAAGAATTTGGCACTCGTTTACTACTCATAGCAGATCAGTTTGAGGAACTTTACACCCTTTGTCCAGAACCACAACGTCAGCCTTTTTTAGATTTATTACTCAATGCTTATAGTTTCACTCCCGCCTTCACCATCGTTTTAACCCTGCGGGCTGACTTTTACAGTTATGCTCTTTCTTACCGCCGCTTTAGTGATGCCTTGCAAGGAGCAGTGCAGAACCTTGGCCCCATGAATAGAAAGGAATTGCGTCGGGTGATAGAAGAACCTGCTAAACAAATGCAGGTAGGACTAGAAGCAGGATTAACCAATCAATTAATCGACGAGATAGACCAACAGCCAGGACATTTACCCTTACTTGAGTTTGCCCTGACCCAGTTATGGTCAAAACAGCAAAATAGGCTCTTAACTCATCAAGCTTATCAAGAAATTGGTGGTGTAGAAGAAGCCTTGGCTAACCATGCTGAGGCTGTATATGCCCAGCTAAACGAAGCAGATAGGCAAAGGGCGCAACAAATATTTATCCAATTGGTACGTTTAGGAGATGACACAGAAGCTACCCGACGGTTGACAACTCGTGAGGAAGTCAGGCCAGAAAACTGGGATTTAGTCACACAACTGGCTTCTTCACGTCTAGTAGTGACCAACCGTAATGAGTCCACGGCAGAAGAAACAGTAGAAATCGTCCATGAAGCCTTAATTAGAAGCTGGGGACGACTGGAAGAATGGCTACTTGAGAATGGTGACTTTCTGCGCTGGCGAGAACAATTACGGTTAGCAATTCGCCAATGGGAAAATAGCGGACATGATCAAGGGGTGCTATTACGAGGTAAGGCCTTGATAGATGCCCAAGAATGGCAATTGCAACGCGCACAAGAACTCAATACAAATGAAATCAGGTTCATTAATCAGAGTTTGGAACTGAGAGAACTTGAGGTTAAACAGCAGCAGCGCAGACGTAAAATAAGTATCTCATTGATTTCATCCCTAGCCACCGGCTTAGTCTTTAGCCTCGGTCTCGCTGGGTTTGCTTGGTTGGAAGGACAAAAGGCACGGATTAGCGAAATTAAAGAAATTGGGTCATCAGGCGAAATTTTCCTCAAATTAAATCTAGAGTTGGACGGGTTAATTGCCAGTATTAGAGCTGGTAGGCGCATTCAAGGCACTGATGGAACTGATGGAATTGATGCCAACACTCGCACTCAAATTACCGAAACTCTACAACAGGCCATCAACTTCGTCAGAGAAAAAAATCGTTTGGCAGAACATGATGGAATGCTAGAGAGTGTGAGTTTTAGCCCTGACAGTAAATTTATTGCCACCGCCAGCAGAGATAAAACTGTCATAATTCGGAGTCTTGACGGCAAAAAACAGCCAGTCATACTGAAAGAAAATGAAGGAGAGGGTTTCAATAGCGTTGCCTTCAGCCCAGACGGTACACTCATGGCTACCGGCAGTTGGGACAAAACAGCAAAAATCTGGAGTCGAAACGGTAAACTCCTCCACATTCTTAAGGGACATAAAGAAGCAGTTTTGGAAGTCGCCTTTAGCCCTGATAGTCAGCGACTTGCCACTGCTAGTTGGGACAACACAGTTAAACTCTGGAGTCGGGACGGTAAACTCCTGCACACCCTGGAAGGACATAAAAATAAGGTCAACAGCGTCACCTTTAGCCCAGACGGTAAGCTAATTGCCACTGTCGGTTGGGACAAAACCGTGAGACTTTGGAATCTTGACGGTAAGGAATTGCGAACCTTTAGCGGGCATCAAGATATGATTTGGAGTGTCAGCTTTAGCCCAGATGGTAAACAAATTGCTACCGCCAGTGGTGACAGAACTGTCAAAATTTGGAGTTTAGACGGAAAAGAACCACAAACCCTCATAGGTCATCAAAATGGGGTGAACAGCGTTCAATTCAGTCCCGACGGCAAACTGATTGCTACAGCTAGTGGTGACAAAACTGTCAAACTTTGGAACAGTAAAGGTCAAGAACTAAAAACCCTTTACGGACACACTGATGCAGTTAATAGCGTCGCCTTTAGTCCTGATGGCACATCCATCGCTACAGGTGGTAATGACAAAACGGCTAAAATCTGGAAACTCAACAGTCCTAACAGCATTATTGTCAGGGGTCATGAAGATGAGGTCTTCGACCTAGTATTTAGCCCAAATGGTAAGTACATTGCTACGGCTAGTTGGGATCAAACCGCTAAACTCTGGAGTATTGTAGGGGATAAACTTCAAGAACTGCGAACCTTCAACGGGCATCAAAGCAGGGTAAATAAGCTGAGTTTCAGCCCTGATGGTAAGTACATTGCTACGACGAGTTGGGATAAAACCGCCAAACTCTGGAATCTAGACGGTACATTACATAAAACTCTTACAGGACACAACGATACAGTCTGGAGTGTCAATTTCAGCCCAGATGGTAAGTTAATTGCTACGGCTAGTGAAGACAAAACTGTCAATCTCTGGAATCCAGACGGTACATTACGTCAAACTCTCCCACGTCAGAGTAGTGTAGTCAATAGCGCAGTTTTCAGCCCTGACGGTAAGCGAATTGCCACGGCTGGTTGGGACAAAACAGTGAAAATTTGGAGTATTGATGGTGGAAAACCGATAACCTTAAAGGGACATACAAGTGGTATTAACAACGTCACCTTCAGCCCGGATGGTAAGCTGATTGCTAGTGCCACTTGGGATAATACTGTAAAAATCTGGAATCTTCATGGCAAAGAATTGCGAACTCTGCAAGGACATAAAAATGTTGTTCACAATGTTGCCTTCAGCCCAGATGGGAAACTCATTGCCACTGCCAGTGGTGATAATACTGTAAAAATCTGGAACATTAACGGTCAAGAACTGCGTACCCTGCGAGGTTATAAAGATGCAGTTTGGAGTGTGCGGTTTAGTCCTGATGGTAAGACTCTAGCCACTGGTAGCAGATATGATATCGTGGTTTGGCATTTATATCTAGATGATTTAGATCAATTACTAGTGCGTGGTTGTGATTGGGCGCGAGATTATTTGCAGAATAATCCTGATGTGAACCCTGATGAAAAAAGTTTATGCGATCGCATACCTGCGAAAGTTGTCAACCAATCAACTGAAGTAAATATAGCGCGTAATTGACGGCAAGATGGGCTGAAAACCTAATTTTTGGTTGAACGATACCGTTAAAAATAAAACCTTTTTAACAGTATCGTTCAACCAAACATTTAAATGATAAACTTTCTAGATTTCATATAACCTCAGAAGTAAATTCTTTCTTGATTTTATCTATAGCTTTATTCATTTCTTTTGTATGAATCCAACCTACATAGCCTCCAAATATCATCTTATTGTTGTCATCTGCTAAGAATATGTGTTTTACCTGTGCTGGATTTATGAAAATTTTAACTACCGTTTTATCTTTTAGTGTAAAAAAAGGTGTTGCTCTTTGAAAATCTCTACTATGAGCCATAGTCATACCAGGCACATTCACCAATATTTCAACAACTTCTTGGGCTGTTCGAGAAATACTAGAAGCAATTTGCGCTTCAGTATTCCATTCTTTTAAATAATCAATTGCTTTTTCAGATAAGCGGAAACCTTCTTCGAATGCTTCAAATCGAATTAACATTTTAGCTTTTCCTGTTCTAATGAAAGTGAGAATTGGTTATAAGTTACTGCACAAACTTTGTATCTATTTCGGAAAGATGTTCTAATCACATTCAATACCTGTAGCGAACTGCAAACAAGGCAATTTTAAAACCACATTATTGCGTAAGTTCTATAACTTAAAAACAAGGCTTTTGAGCCTGCGGAGGCAGGCTTTGCTCGTGTAGCCGCGACTGAAGTCGCTTGGAGCAAGATATGAGAAAAACAGCTTTTGAGTTCGTAAAAATCAATCATGCGATCGCATGATTGATTTTTAAACAGTCAACAATTACTTTATTTCACCAAAATTTGTGCTTCCATCGGTTGAAGAGTCACTTTCATCATCCGTTCAAAAGCATTCCAAGACATTGTAGGCGGAGCAGATGGATTATTAAAGCGGTCTGTCATAATAAAGTAAATCCATAGATCGCGCCAATCGGCTGGTGATGGAAAAGGCGAAGGAATTTCTTTCACCTCATCGCCAACTTGGACACTTTTCGTGGCTTTGTTCAGAGCATTACATTTAGCCTGATTGAAGATATCATAAACTTCTCTGGAGTAAATTGAGTTAAGCATTTTCTCTCCTTAGATATGTAAGATATTATTTCTGTAACTAAATAGAGACCTGTATTGTGAGCTTATGCAGTTGCTAAAAAGATACACTTAGTAAACTCACAAGTTTTAATCGTGAGTGCCTATAGTAGTGTGTATCTTTTTACTCTGCGGTAATAAATTAAGTGCATTCATAATGGGAGGAGAACAAAATCATTGGCTCTTATTTCCCGTCGTAAAAGTATGTATATATTTTTACATTGTTTATGTTCAGACCAGATTAATTATTCCAACTGCATAAGCTAATTTCGGCGACACTTATAAATAATCAGAAGAAAGATAAACGAAATCAACTCATTACTCAATTTAGTTAAGTTGAGAGTTTAGTTCCTAGTTATATTTTTTATATCTATAAATTTATAGCTAGATTATCTATAATCTTCTATTTACTTTATCCATGTTATGAGAGAAAAAAATGAATACAAACTTCAGTTTGGTAAATTTTTTCAGTTTCATCAAAGACAACAATAAAGACCTCAATCCAGACAATTATCAGATTGCCTTTCGCCAAAATGGATTAGGTGTAAAGATTGTGTTGAAGTATATTCAAGGAAATCCTGATAAAGAAACTGTAGTAGGGGAAATAGGACTCTAACAATAAATCTGTAGAGTTAAAAATTATTTATTGTTGAGGTAAAAGTAGTAAATTAGTTTAACTAGTTAGTTCAGTTAATTTGCTCAATTTAACTCATTTGCACTGAATATGACTATGGCATAGAGCCGAGATACCTGGCTCTATGCCATTTCTTAATGATAATGTTTTGAGGGGGCGACAAAGAAGTTAAAGAGGCTGCTGTATAAGCATCATCAGTAAACCAAAAGTATTCATAACCTTTCCACAGGCGTTGAACCCTCATAAATTGGCTAAAGTATTGAACATATTTGAGACTCTCAACTCGTGAAAGTCTCAAATATGTTATTCCTATTTCACTAATATTTGTACTTCCATCGGTTGGAGAGTTACTTTCATCACTCGTACTGGCCCATAATTCTTGTGACCATTAACTTCTGTGATATTGACACCGTGATGTTCTTCAACTTTTTCCGGCTGAATACTGTTATCCCTAGATTTATTGCTAAATAAAATCTTGAAACTAGGGTTTTCAGAATGGAGATTGTCATCAACTATTACATAAACAGACTGAGTAAGTTCTGTGTTCGTATTTGCTACCACAACCACTTCTGTCTCATTCAAGATGCGAGAGAACGCCAGCACACCAGACGGGTAGGGAGAAATGGCATAATTAATGCGATCGCCAGATATAGGACGAAAATACTGCCGACCATAGCGCAGCGCAGGGTGAGTCTGGCGGTATTCAGATAGTTGTGCAATTGCTTTATAGAAAGAGTGATCACGATTGAAGCCGCCTTCTGGTTTACCCCATAAAGCTTGACGGACTACGAGATCACCAAATGGGACATCCCCAACAGCACCATTGAGTCCCTGTTCTGTGCCGTAGTATATGCAAGGTATCCCTTGTAAAGCAAACAAGCAAGTAATAGCTAAAGTTACTTGGTCATCAAATCTGTGAGGATTTGCAGGGTCACTGTAGTAAAAGCGACTCTTCAAATCATGGTTATCGAGGAATGTCACTAAAAATTTGCTGACATCTCCATGCGAACTGATAACACTCTGAAGACTTTCCTTGCGCCTTTCATACACATCAACTACTGCTTTTGGTGCTTTCGCGCCTTTCAACGCATGGGGAAGTTGGAAGAATAAAGGAAAATCAAGTGCTGCATCAATACCTAACAAATCACCTGGTTCAGCTGCATTGCGACCAATAAAACCTTTAATTTTCTCTTCTGTATTGTGTTCTTCAGCCCATATTTCACCAAAAGAGAAGAAATTTTTCTTACCCATACTTAAAGCAAATTCGTGCATTGCATTACCAAAAATTCTGGCGAACTCTGGCTCAATAAACCGCAATGTATCAATGCGAAATCCGTCAATATCGAACTTGGCAATTAAATATTGATGAATACGAATTAAGAGATTGCGTACTTCTGGAAGATCAGTAACTAGCTCCCGTAAGTCGCTAAAATCCCCACCTTTTTCAGTATCCCCTCTAGTTCCTCTTCTGCGGAAAAACTCATTCTTGCACAGTTCTTTAGGCCATACTATTGCATCAGAGTCAAGGTTAGAAAATTCGTCAACGGGTGCATTCATCCATTGCGGGTTTCCCTCTTTGTCATGCCACTGAATATTATAAGGATTATTCGGTTCATCAATGAATAGAGGTGATTCAGACTTTTTGCCATCAATCAAATAGCTGAAAACATTGCCGACGTGGTTAAGTACAATATCAAAAATTACATAAATTCCGCGTGCATGAGCCTCATCAATTAGTGCTTGTAATTCTTCTTCTGGGTTCTCTTTGTTGCTAGCAAATCGCGGATCAATTTGTAAAAAATCTTGAATCCCATAGCCGTGGTAGGTACGTTTATACTGACAATTTTTCAAAGGAGGAGTTAGCCAAATTGCTCCCACACCTAATTCCTGTAAGTATTCTAATTGTTGACGGATGCCTTCAAATGTACCACCTTGGAAATCTAACCCTTTTTCACCTAAAAAATTACGATCACCATCAAAACCATTCCAAGCACTGGTAGGCGCAGCAGATGGGTTATTAAAGCGGTCTACCATGATAAAGTAAATCCATATATCGCGCCAATCTTTCGGTGATGGAAAAGGCGAAGGAATTTCTTTAACCTGATCACCAATTTGGACACTTTTCAGGTCATTTCTCAGAGCCTTATTTTTAAACTCATGGAAGGTATTGTCAACTTTTTTTGAGTCAATTAATCTAAACATTCTCTCTCCTGAGATATCCAAGATACTATTTCTGTATCTGAATAGATACCTGTATTGTGAGCTTATGCAGTTGCTCATCAGAAGAGCCAGAAATTTTGCGATCGCCTATTTACAGCTAGTTATAAAAATTAAAAAATGGTTTGTATTCAGGACTTTAGCGCGTAGACAATCAGGACTAAAGTCCTGACTACGAACCTTCTTTGCATTTTTTATTTCTTCCAAGGAAATTTTGTCCCCATTTCAGTTAATGCAGAAAAGATGAGATACGCAATTAGTAAACCAACACCTGCGAAAAAAGCTAGTAAGTCATTATCCATAAAAAAAGTCCGCTTGAGCGGACTAGGGTAGAAGGGTCAAATGATCGAAATTGACTATGAGATTTTTAAATCCCTCTTGTATTGTTAGCAATTAAGTCTTCAAAATCAACCATCAAGCAACAAGTTTGAGACATAATTACTAGAATTATGTCTTTGGTTGTAGATATTGGTAATCTAAAAAACATTAAATCAACTAAAAAACTTCTCCACACATCGTATAAATATCTCTACACCCATTCCTAAAGCCGTTTCATCAAAATCAAACCGGGGGTGATGATGGGGATAGGCTAAATCTTTTTCTGGATTAGCAGAACCGAGGAAAAAATAACACCCAGGAACTTCTTGTAAGAAAAATGACATATCCTCGCCGCCCATAGTTTGGCATTCAGGGACTATCCCCATAGGTGTGTCTATAACTTCCTCTGCAACCGATCGCACTAATTCCGTAATCCTTGTATTATTAATTACGGGGGGATAAAGTGACCCATATTCTAAATCATACTTTGCCCCATGACTTTGACAAATACCAGCAATAATTTGCTCAATGCGTTGATGAAAAAAGCCTTGGAAAGCAGGGTTAAAATACCTCACAGTTCCTTTCATAGTGGCTGTATCAGCAATCACATTGTGAGTTGTCCCCGCGTGGAGTGCGCCGACAGTCACCACGGCGGAATCAATGGGGTTGACATTCCGCGCCACAATGGTTTGTAAGGCGTTAACGATTTGGGCAGCCACTACCACAGAATCAACTGTTTGATGGGGTATTGCACCATGTCCACCTTTACCCAAAATTTTACAGTCAAATAATTCTACAGCCGCCATCAACGCCCCACTGCGAACTCCTACAGTTCCCAAGGGCAAATTATTCCAGAGGTGTAACCCAATAATTGCATCAACATCAGGGTTTTTCAGGACTCCAGCCTCAATCATTGGCTTTGCGCCCCCTGGACTTTCTTCGGCAGGTTGGAAGATAATTTTTACCGTACCCGCAAAATCTTGACGATGCTGTTGTAAATAATAAGCTGTTCCGAGAGCGATCGCAGTATGTCCATCATGTCCGCAGGCGTGCATCACCCCATCATGCTGTGAACAATAGGGTACTTCGTTGAGTTCTTGAATTGGCAAAGCATCCATATCTGCGCGAATTGCCAAAACTGGGGATTGGAGACTGGGGGGTTTTGTCCCTTTGATGGTGGCTAATATACCGGTTTTAGCAATCCCAGTTTGATGCTCTATTCCCCAGGTTTGTAATTTGTTGGAGATAAACTCGGCTGTTAGCTTTTCTTGAAAACCTAACTCTGGTTTTTGATGTAGTCTCCGTCGCCATTCTACTAACTGTGGTTGTAATGAACGAATTGCTAAACGCACACGCGATAGGTCTATGGAGGCGGGAGTGGGAAAGCTAGAAACCATCACAATTATTTTTGGCAGAGAATAGATTTTTTAACCACAGAGACACGGAGACACGGAGAAAGAAAAAAGTTAAGATAGTTTTTCTAAGTCTAGATTTGAGGCGATTTGAGCGAGTTTATCTAGGTCAGTGAGGTTGTCTATATATGGTAGATATCCCAATACGGGAATGTTGGTGAGGGATTGAATTAGGTCTTTTGGTGTTAAATCGGCGATTTGAGCGTCTGAATGGGGTTGTGTGCAGTTCAACACAATACCTTTGAGGTTTATCCGTGTTTGTCTGGCTAAGGCTACATTTGCTACGGTGTGGCTGATTGCGCCTAATTTGACTGGGACTACTAAGACTGTTGGTAAACGCCATTCTCCAGCTAAATCGGCTACTGTTAACTCATCGGTAACTGGTGAACCTAAACCACCTAAAGATTCTATTAACAGAAAATCACACTGCGATCGCAATTTGGTTAAAGCTTGCCAAACTATCCCTAAATCCACTGGACGATTTTCTTTAGCGGCGGCGATGGGAGGTGCTAAAGGTGCTTGAAAGTATAGGGGTGTAATTTCTTCTGGTGATTGTTCTAATTTAAATGTATTTTGATACCATTCGCGATCGCCTACTCCCGATTGAATTGGTTTCATTATCCCCAAGCGACTTTGAGGATGATGTTTTTGCCAGTAGGCTGCCAAAATGGTAGTCAAAACAGTTTTACCTGCTTCGGTATCAGTGCCAGTAATTAGTAGTTCTTTTAGCAAGCTAGTTTCAATCTGGATAACCGGAATTACTTTTGGGGATGAATTTGCAATTGTTCACAAATCATCAACATTCTAATACATTGCTGCGGAAATTTCCTCAAGACAAAGTAAACAAGGTAGAAATTACTCACCACCGGCTAAACGCCGCGCTACCGCTAACATCACGGGCTAAACGCCGCGCTACCGCTAACATCACTCACCACCCACCACTCATTACTCATTACTCATTACTCATTACTCATTACTCACTCCCAAACTCACGGTAAATTTGTCGCTTCAGGAATTGGGGGAACGGTGCTATCAACAGGCGGGTTGATCATCTCTATGTCATCCGTTGGGGTAGGTGTGGGTGTAGGAGTAAGGGTTGGAGTTGGGGTTGGGGTTGGCGTAAGTGTAAAACTAGGTGTGGGTGTGAATGTAGGTGTCGGTGTAAGTGTGGGTGTCGCTTGGATGGGTTTTTCTATCGCCACATTCAAGTTATAGTCACTAGCCGCTACTCCAGGGGCTAAAGTTAACTGAATAGTATATCTACCAGTGTTGGGCAATATACCTACATAGCTAGTTATTTGCTGTGCGCTACTGTCAATTGGTTGTTGATTAGGGGCTAATACTGTCACTAAAACGCCGTCCCCTTGGATAACAGAGATAGTTAACTTGTCACCTGCTTCTCCAAACAAACTGTATTGAATGATTTGATTGGCTTGGAGAGTGTCTTCAACTATGGCGGTGTTAGCATCTCCCAGATTAAGCCGTTTGTTAATAATTACAGGTTCTGGTGTGGGTGTGGGAGTGGGGGTCAATGTACCCTCAGTAATCACCGGTGAAGGAAAAGTTTGTGGTGGTAATGTTTCTTGTGGTTGGGATGATGATTGACTGCGGATAGAACTGACTAACGCCCAAGAACCGAAACCTGCCAAAATGACTACAGCACTGCCAATAGCCCCCAATGCCAAGGGATTATCTAGAACTGAACTACTCCGACTGGGTGGAATTACCGGATCGGGTTTGTTGGGTGCTGGTGCTGGTGGTGGTGGTACTAAATCAGGACGGCGACCAACAGCGACTGTTTGCACGCGGGAAATGTCCGGGAGAGAAACACTCATCCTAGATTGATCGAGTATTTGTAATGCTTGCGCCACTTCAGCAGTATTTTGATAGCGATCGCTAGGAGTATAATTCAACATCCTAGTCAAAATCTGGGCAAATACTGGATTCACACTCACCCACTTTTGCCAATTCCAAGTTAGTTGATTTTCATCAAATAATTCTGATGGTTCTTTCCCTGTCAACAAAACTATTGCTGTCACCGCTAAAGCATACAAGTCACTACTAGGATAAGCGCGCCCTGTTTGCATCTGTTCACTGGGAGCATAACCTAATTTGCCCACGGTGGTGACAGGTGTTGTATTATCTGGAAATTGCAGACGCGTTGCCAGTTCTTTAACTACACCAAAGTCAATCAAAACTGGTTGAGTATCGCCATCACGCAAAATAATATTGTCTGGTGAAATATCACGATGAATAATCCCCCGTCCATGAATATGCTCTAAGACAGGTAACAACGAGCGTATCAAATATAATACTTCCGCTTCAGTAAAACTTTGACCATTCTTTTGGCGTTCAGTCAAAATTTGCCGATAAGTTTTACCTGCAACGTAGTCTTCTACTAAAAACAAGCGTTGGTCTTGCTCAAACCTTTCGCGAAACCTTGGTATTTGGGGATGTATTATCTGATACAACACAGTTGCTTCCCTGTGAAACAGTTCTTGAGCCTTTTCCCAAGCTAAAGTCCCCGTTCCAGAAGGAATCAATTCTTTAATCGCGCACAGTTCATTAAAGCGTCTTTGATCTTCCGCCAAATAAGTTCTACCAAATCCCCCTTGTCCGAGAATTTGAATAATGCGGTAACGATTTTGCAGAACAGTGCCAATGGAGATTGGTGGTTGCATGATTCATTAATTAGAGTGTAGTGGCAGCTGAGAAGGAAGTCACCCACCAAGATAATCTCAGCAGTGACGACTTTGGGGGGTATAGGGCAATATTTGACAGACAGCGATATTCTACCTTACACAACACTCAGCACCCAGCACTCCCCACACCCCATAAGTCCTAGAAATATAGTTTTGACCGAAATAAATGGGATACAAGCCCCGTCACTTCGACAGGTGATACAGTGAGCCTGTCGAACTGCTCAGTGCATCGCCTTTTAGGATGGCTTTGTTTGTGTTATACTAATTGACGTAGAAGTTTTCCACGTCAAATGATAGTTTTGGAGTTTAAGGCAAAAGGGAAAACAACTCAATATGCAGCTATCAACGAAGCGATCAAGACCGCTCAATTTGTCCGCAACAAGTGTATCCGTTTTTGGATGGACAACCGAGATGTAGGGCAAAAAGAGCTATATCGCTACAACACTGCGTTAAGGGCTGAATACTCCTTTGTAAAAGACTTAAACTCTCATGCAACTCAGGTAGCAGTAGAAAGAGCATATAGCTCCATAGCTAGGTTCTACTACAATTGCAAGAAACAAATCCCTGGTCAAAAAGGATATCCCAAGTTTAAGAAAAATAACCGTTCGGTGGAATATAAGTCCTCTGGGTGGAAACTATCTCAAACGAGAAAACAGATCACCTTCACCGACAAAAAGGGTATTGGCAAACTTAATCTCAAAGGAACGTGGGATTTAAACTTCTACCCATTAGAACAGATAAAACGGGTGAGATTGGTACGTCGTGCTGATGGTTACTATGTTCAGTTTTTAGTCAGTGTAGATAATAAAGTAGAAACACAACCAACGGGTAAAACCATTGGCTTAGATGTTGGCTTAAAAGAGTTTTACACAGACAGTAATGGACACAGTGAACCTAACCCAAGGTTTTATCGCACAGGAGAAAAGCGTCTAAAGTTTCGACAAAGACGTGTCTCTCGGAAGAAAAAAGGCTCTATCAACCGCAAGAAAGCCATTAATAAATTAGGGCGAGTACACCTCAAAATAAGTAGGCAACGCGAAGAACACGCTAAGAGAATAGCGCGTTGCGTCATCCAATCTCACGATTTGGTCGCCTATGAAGACTTGAGGATAAAAAATTTAGTTAAAAATCACTGTCTTGCCAAATCTATTAATGACGCTGGTTGGTATCAATTCAGAAAATGGTTAGAGTATTTTGGGGTGAAGTTTGGCAGGATAACTGTAGCGGTCAATCCTGCCTACACATCGCAAGAATGCTCTAACTGTGGAGCATTAGTCAAAAAATCTCTATCCACAAGAACTCATGCTTGTGAATGTGGATTTGTGCTGGATAGAGATTGGAATGCTGCTATTAACATTCTGAAATTAGCCTTGAGTACGGTAGGGCATACCGGAACTTGGATCTTAGATCCGAACGCTTCAGGAGATTCGACCTCTACTTGTGCTGGAGAAATCCTGCATGAGCAAGTTGGGTCTATGAATGAAGAATCTTCGCCCTTATAGGGCGGAGAGTGTCAAATAGTTAATTACCGTGGTAGAATCTATTTGCTCAAAATATTGACAAATAATAAATTGTAAATCTGCTGTCAGCGTAAACCCTTCCGTAATGGAAATAAACTACCCTAAAAATACTCATAATTTTGTGAAGGTAGCATAATATTCAAATCTTCAGATCAGCAATTCTCATGGTTTTTATTGTTTAAAAACCATTGCGTTTATTTACATTCGCTACTTTGTTAAGAAAAGCTATAAATAGTCTTACCCGACAGTGATAATTTGGCGAAATATAGGATATGGGTCTGAGAAGAAAGGTAAATGTAACAATCTCACTCACTTGTACCTATTTTGCAACTACTAGTTGTGATTATTAGCAGTTCACCCTTATTCTTAGGGTTTTGAGAACAGTTATGAAAAACCCACATTCCATAACTAGCCACCTCATCAGTTATGACCTCCACCGCTAAGAATTGGGTCGTATTCCTAAACTAAAGATTTTTTTGGATTTATAACCAAAAATATAGTCAGTCAGTTTATATTATAATTTTGCAACTACTATCATTTAAATATTCAGTAAACATTCAGATGCCCTCAACATATTTGTCGGTAAATGTATGAGTTTGCTGAGTGCTGTAGCAATCCTCAATCCTTTGTGAGAGCCGAGTACCCTGGTTTCTTTAAGAAAGCAGTGTTTATAGTCTCGGAATTCTGACAAATCAAATAGGATAGTTATATCAGTTCCAGAACGATTCAGTCTTGAATTGACACATACAATAGATAGAGGCGGCAATCTCACAAAGATTTTGTTTTTTCTTGTTACCCCAGGTGCAACTAATGAGACTAGTTTACAGAGTTGGTGTCAGTTCATTTATGAAGAATTTTTGGCGACAAAGAACGAAACATGAGCAGCTAATGATTATGTTGAGAAATATTTAAAGTAATTATCAAAGCTTCAAGAAAACTTACAGATGTTTTTTTGGGTCTATTTCAGTTAAATCTACTAAATATCTAGTGCTAATATTGCCATGAATGCACATCGAGGATCTGCTGTGCTCAGTTCTGCCACTTTCAAAGTGCAGCCAGCTGCAACAGGACTGACTGAAAATCATCGCCTGCGGCTTTTTTCTGGTTCTGCCAATGTACCACTTTCTCAAGAAGTAGCTCGTTACCTGGGTATGGACTTAGGCCCTATGATTCGCAAAAGATTTGCGGATGGGGAAATATATGTCCAGATTCAGGAATCGATTCGGGGTTGTGATGTCTACCTCATCCAACCAACCTGTCAACCCGTGAATGATCACTTGATGGAATTGCTGATTATGATTGATGCCTGTCGGCGCGCTTCTGCACGGCAGGTAACAGCAGTAGTTCCTTACTATGGTTATGCTCGTGCTGATCGAAAAACAGCCGGGAGAGAATCCATCACGGCCAAACTAGTTGCTAACCTGATGACTCAAGCAGGTGCTAACCGTGTTCTGGCAATGGATTTACACGCCGCTCAAATTCAAGGCTATTTCGATATTCCCTTTGATCATGTCTACGGTTCACCTGTCCTTCTGGATTATTTAGCTAGCAAACAACTGCATGATATTGTAGTTGTCTCCCCCGATGTTGGAGGTGTAGCCAGAGCTAGGGCTTTTGCGAAAAAACTGAATGATGCCCCCTTAGCCATTATTGATAAGCGTCGTCAGGCGCACAATGTGGCGGAAGTGTTGAATGTAATTGGTGATGTCAAGGGTAAAACCGCCGTTTTGGTTGACGACATGATTGACACGGGTGGAACAATTGCCGAAGGTGCTAAACTACTGCGTCAAGAAGGCGCACGTCAAGTATATGCTTGTGCTACCCATGCAGTATTCTCTCCACCTGCGGTTGAGCGGTTGTCAAGTGGTTTATTTGAGGAAGTGATTGTCACCAATACAATTCCCATACCAGAAAGCGATCGATTCCCCCAACTAGTCACGCTTTCAGTAGCTAATTTGTTAGGGGAAACCATCTGGCGGATTCATGAAGATACTTCTATAAGTAGTATGTTCCGTTAATTAGTGCTGAGTGCTGAGTTCTGAGTGCTGAGTTCTGAGTGCTGAGTGCTGAGTGCTGAGTTCTGAGTTCTGAGTTCTGAGAGATGTAGCATTGCTACGTCTCTTTCTCTGAATAACGCATATTTAATTTCTGGATATGTCTATTATCTCCCCAGTACCCAGTACCCAGTCCCCAGTCCCCAGTACCCAGTCCCCAGTACCCAGTACCCAGTACCCAGTCCCCAGTCCCCAGTCCCCATGAACCATGAGCCATCCTCATGTTTCATCAAGACTGTCTTCTTGAATCGCTACCAAATTCTCAATTGCTGTAACTACTCGTGTTAACTCTTCAACAATGGCAGTAGGTTGAGTTTTATTAAAAGCATTTGTCATCGCCCGATAATACCAAAGCGTACCAGCTTTACCTCCTTGGAAGCGTTGCCAGAGTAATTCACCAATTAAGCGATAATCTTTGAGAATTGAGCGGGCATTGTAGAGTTTATCAGCTGCGGATACTAGTAATACTGATGGAGAAGCCGTAGCCAAGTGAGCAATATATGCCTCCTTGCGTTGTCGCCAAGGGGGTTTAGGTATGGTGTCCGTATCCGTACAACCATCGACAATTGCTGTGACATTTTCACCAAAACGGCGGCAAATTTCTGCTCGTGTGGCTGCACCGCCTTGGTCTTCTATGGCATCATGTAATAAGGCTGCGATCGCTTCATCTTCATTCGCACCATATTCTAAAGCAATACTGGCAACACCTAATAAATGGGAAATATAAGGAACACCAGAACCTTTACGCACTTGTTGAGCATGGAGTTCTGCTGCGTAGGTTAAAGCTTGGGTAAAACGTTCAGAAAGTACCATATCAAAATCTCGGAATACTTTTGAGCAAAATTTATTTTTTCAGTCAGAATACCCGCAGAAGTATAATTATTATTAATACACATCTGCGAGGTACGGATGACTACTAGTATTTCTCATACTTTATTTGTTTGCACAACCTGTGCCAGTGTTTGGCAAGATGGTAAACGCATAGGTGAAAGTGGTGGTCAAAAACTGCTCAATCAGTTGCAACATCTGGTGCAAGATTGGGAATTACGTGATCACTTCTCCATCCAAGCAGTTGAATGTATGAGTGCTTGTAACCGTTCCTGTGTCGTGGCTTTTGCGGCTGAAGGTAAAGTGACTTATTTATTTGGGGATTTAGCAAGTGATGCTAGTATATCTGCTGTATTAGAATGTGCTAGTAAATACTATGCCAAAGAAGATGGGTTACTACCTTGGTCAGAACGTCCAGAACCATTAAAAAAAGGAATATTGGCCAGGATTCCATCTTTATAGTATGAATCGTGTTTTAATTCTGGGTGGAACTGGAGATGCGGCAGAGTTAACTGCCAGAGTGGCGAATATTCCAGGGATTGAAGCGATCGCATCTTTAGCCGGTCGTACTCGTGAACCATCAGTCCCAGAAGGGAATGTGCGGATTGGTGGTTTTGGCGGTGCTGCTGGATTAGCTGATTATTTGCGTCAGATGCAAGTTGACTTACTCATCGATGCTACCCATCCCTTCGCCAGTCAGATTTCCTGGAACGCGGCGGCGGCGGCGAATCAAGTTAATATACCCAGGTTAATGTTAATTCGTCGTCCTTGGGAGATGCACCCCATCTTAGGCGATGACTGGATAGAAGTAGATAATCATCAAGCTGCTGCCAAAATTTTGGAAAATCAAGCAAAAAGAGTCTTTTTAACCGTTGGTAGACAAGAATTAGCAGCTTTTGCCCACTTAAACAATATTTGGTTTCTGATGCGGATGATTGACCCCCCTAGTGCTGAGGCTTTAGTACCACCGGGAGTGATATTGTGCGATCGCGGCCCCTTTGTCTTAGATAATGAGCGGCAAATCCTGATTCAGCACAGCATTGACACTATAGTCAGCAAAAATAGCGGTGGTAACGCTACCTACTCCAAGATAGTTGCCGCGAGAGAACTAGGTATACAGGTTGTGATGATAAATCGTCCTCCCATACCACCAGGGGAGCAAGTAGCAGATGTTGATGATGCAGTCACATGGCTGCTAGGTCAAGTCGCTTCGCTCCAATTCAAAATTCAAAATGACGCTCGCGGACTCGCTAACGCTGCGCTAACAAAATTCAAAATTAAATACCCCACGGATAAATCCGGGGGCTTGAATTAATGCTGTTTCACTTTTTTCTTCTCCATCAATAAATTTAGGGGCTTGTATCCTTTTTTCTTTGGTCAAATATGATAAAAAAAGAGTGGGAGAAAGCATATCAATCGCTTTAATCATTTATCTAAGAGCAAAAAGATATAGCATATACTGAGCATCGACCTTAGCAGTCCCAAGGCGGACGATTGATTGTTGTGCAACCAGTTGACTTTACGACCCTCACAGCCGCTTGTAGCGAACTTCGCACGCACTGGCTACCCTCACGTTTAGAGCAAGTGTATCAGCGCGATCGCTATACTATTGCCATAGCTTTACGTACCCTGAAAACTAAAGGATGGTTAGAAATTTGTTGGCATCCTCAAGCTACACACATTTGCATTGGCAACCCGCCACCACGCACACCGGATACTTTTACTTTTAGCCAACAATTGGTACATCAGTTGGGTGGATTAGCCTTAGTAGGAATTGAGGCGATCGCACCTTGGGAACGGGTGATTGATTTACAATTTGCCCGTCGTCCGGGAGAAGAGGCACTATATCATCTCTATGCAGAGATTATGGGCAAATATAGCAACGCCATCCTCACTGAAGCCAATAATCTCATTATCACAGCCGCTCATCAAGTCAGTCAGCAACAGTCTAGTGTCCGTCCCATCCAAACAGGACAACCCTATGAAACACCACCACAACTGACTGGCCCAGTACCTAGTCTGAGTGAATCCCCAGAACGTTGGCAAGAAAGGATTAGCTTAGTTCCAGGGGCGATTAAAAAGCAGTTACTCAAAAGTTATCGCGGCTTAAGTGCAGCATTGGTTGAGTCTATGTTGCTGGCGGTGAATATAGCACCGGAAACTAGCACTGATGCCCTCACGGCAGAAGATTGGCAAAGATTATGGCACAACTGGCAAGTATGGCTGGAAACTTTAGAAAATAGCAAATTTCAGCCAGCTTGGACTGCCAACGGCTACACGGTGATGGGTTGGGGTGGGGTTAAACCAGCTAAAGATATTCAGACATTAATTAGTGAATATTACACAGGACAACTCAATCAACAGCTATTTGCTCAGTTACGCCATCAACTAAGTCAGAAATTGAGTAACATTCTGACCAAATTACGGAATAAAGCCCAGACATTTAGCGATCGCCTGCGACAATCAGATAACGCCGATGACTATCGCCAAAAAGCCGATTTATTAATGGCGCACCTATACGAATGGCTACCAGGGATGAAAACCATTACCCTGAATGACTTTGAAACTGGTGAACCTGTAGCGATCGCCCTCCAGCCAGATAAAAACGCCGTGCAGAACGCCCAAAACCTCTATAAACAGCACCAAAAACTCAAACGCGCCCGCATAGCTGTAGAACCATTACTAAAAGATGTACAAGCAGAAATTGATTATTTAGAACAAGTAGAAGCAGCAATTACTCAAATAGATACCTACCAAACAGCAGAAGATTTACAAGCCTTAGAAGAAATCCGCGACGAATTAATTGGACAAAAATATCTAGAAGAATTAGATTACCGTCGCAGTAGTAATGAAACTGCTAGCACCAACTTTCGTAACTACTCCACACCTAACGGCTTTCAAGTTTTAATTGGTCGTAACAATCGCCAAAACGACCAATTAACCTTTCGGGTAGCCGGAGATTATGACTTGTGGTTTCATGCTCAAGAAATTCCTGGTAGCCATGTCCTATTGCGTTTAGAACCCGGTACTGTAGCAGATAACACAGACTTACAATTTGTCGCCAACCTCGCAGCGTATTACAGCCGCGCCCGTCAAAGTGACCAAGTACCAGTAGTTTACACCGAGCCAAAACACGTCTATAAACCCAAAGGTGCTAAACCAGGAATTGCCATTTACAAACAAGAACGCATCCTGTGGGGAAAACCGCAGTTAGTGAATTAAGGGGTGTAGAGAGACAAGGGAGACAAAGGAGACAAGGAAAATTTTACCCCAATCCCCAAAAACCTCGCGCCGTGGAAGCCCCTGCTGTACATTCACAAATTGAATGTCGCTGCTTAACAAATTAATGTCGCTAAAATATTGTGTGATTTAAACCATAAGCTTGCCGCGCGTTAAGGCATAAACTTGCCGTTGACTAACCTCAAATACTAATTCTTTTGTAAGCTTGTTTCCACCTAAAAGCACAGCTTTCAAGCATAATATTGCCGGAATTGAAATTTTAAATCGTAAGATTGCCGAAATTTGAACTGTCTGATATTATAGCTGTTCTGTCAGGTGCAACAGTGCTACTAACGGATAGTTTGCCAACTATGCCAGAGTTTCCTTCGTCTGATGAGTTAGTAAAAATACTTGACCGTATCCTCGATGGTAGTCGAAATCAAAACGATATTAATTTACTACGGCAATATCTGAGGACAGTTGATGGTCAAAATCAGGTGCAGTTAGCAAATTACATTGTTAACCTTGCCGAAGGAAATGGAGTTCATATTGGCGATCGCATCACCTACCAAGGTATCGACGAAGAAACAAAGACCATTCTCCGCCAGTTACAAAAATTTCTCCAGGAAAGCCAAGTTTCGATTTCGTCTAATTGTTCTCCTCAAACCCCAACTAAAAAGTTTTTAGTCAACACTAATTCATATAAGCCAGTTAGTCCACCACCCTCTGAGCTTAATATTTTCGAGTTTGAAGTGGTAACTGTAGACCATAAAGGAAAAGAAACAAAGTGTTACCGTACACAAACTGAGTATTTTCTAGAAGACTTAGGAAATAGTGTTGTACTGGAAATGGTTTCCATTCCAGGTGGTAATTTTCCAATGGGTGCATCACGAGAGGAAGAAGCATCACAAGAAGATGAACGTCCTCAACATTTAGTTAATATAAAACCCTTCTTTATGGGTAGATATTCTATTACCCAAAGACAGTGGAGAGCTATTGCAAACCTCCCTAAAATAAACCACCACCTCAAACCCGACCCATCCTGTTTTCATGGCGATAATTTACCTGTAGAACGAGTTTCTTGGTATGATGCACTAGAGTTTTGTGAGCGACTGTCGCAGAAAACAGGAAAGCAATATCGCTTACCCAGTGAAGCTGAGTGGGAATATGCTTGTCGTGCTAGAACCTCAACGCCATTCCATTTTGGTCAAAAAATTACAGATAAATTAGCCAATTATTGCGGTAAAAACGACAATATAAATAGCGTTAATCGCCAATGTACAACAGAAGTTGGTAGTTTTCCAGCTAATACTTTTGGCTTATACGATATGCACGGTAATGTTTGGGAGTGGTGCGCTGATTATGAACACGATGACTATCAAGACGCACCATTAGATGGTAGTGCATGGGTAGATGATGGCAATGAAGAATATAGAATTTTGCGTGGTGGTTCTTGGGGTCATCCTGCAAATTTATGTCGTTCTACATCTCGCTTTTCTGAAGCTGCAACCACAAAGGACAAGCAAATTGGATTCCGGGTTGTCTGCTCTTTGATCTAAAAATTTTTGACTATTGTGAAATTAATTGATAAATTTTTGCTTTTATACTCTCAATCGACGATAAATCGGAAAATTGTACACTTGTTTCTTGGCGAATTTGAGGCTTAATATTTAACGATGTCCTGCCACATTGCGTTCTGTAAGGGTGAGAAAGCCAATTCCAAGTTCCTATAATAGCCAGTTTCGTATCACGTACCAAAATTCTTTCATTTGTTCCTCTACTTTCTATATGTTTTCCTTCTCCTAAGCGAATTAATTGTGAACCTGGATATTGTGAGAATAAATGTCTCAGCTTATTCTCAATTGTGGGATCATTATTATCATTCTCCTCGTTACCTTTGTTTCCGTAAACTACTGTTACTTTAACTCTTCTTTCTAAAACTGAAACAACCTCTTTACCAAACAGTTTTGATTCACTTCCCCTAATCCAAGGCGTGACAATTATCAATTCTTCCTCTGCTTGGTCGATAGCTTCTCTAAAAATTCTTAAATGAGCGCAATCATAAACCGGAGTAGTACCAGGTTCTGCTTTAGGAATTTCTGCTGCTGATTTATACTCTAATACAACTCCATACTCTCGAATATGTTCAACAAGTTGCCGAGTCAGGTTTCCTTTTTCTAGTCTGTAAAGATTACCAACTAAAATAAATAATTCTTTAGCTCTTGATACAGCAACATTTAAAAGATTTGGTCGTTTGTTAATCCAGTAAACATTATCTTGTGGTTGACATACTTTTGTAGATAGGATAATGACTTTTTTCTCAGAACCTTGAAAAGTGTGAACTGTGCCAACAGATTTTGAGTCTAATTGAGAGAATTTTTCTCTTAATTGTTCTCTCAACGCAGCAGCATGAAATTTAAAAGGTGAAATAACGCCTATATCTTCTACTGAGTAACCTTGTTTAACTAAATGCTCAATTATCTCACATACAGCAGTAACTTCTTCCTCATTAACATTATTGCGGATATTACCTTCAACATCATAAGCAATTAAGTGCGACTCTACTAAAGAATTGACTGGTTCTGTTTTGATTTCTAAATCATAGTCAGCAATAGCATTGCAATATTGAATAATACTAGGCTGACAACGGTAATGTTCTCTTAAAATAATTCCTTTACCTTTATCTTCTCCTTCTCCAGTTGCTCCAGCAGCGCGGTGATAAGCCGTAGCACTATACTCCTCTTCTGGACTATAACGATGGTAATCAATGTCTGTTAATCCTCTATTAATAAACGCTGTTTGGCGATAATCTTCACGTCTTTGATTGCTCAAAGTAATAATAGGTTCAATTTGTAGAGGATCACCAACAATAATAGCTTTGCGCGATCGCACTAATAACGGAAAAGCCTTATGCTGGTCAATCATTCCCGCTTCGTCTATGATTGTGCGGTCAACACATTCCTCAATCCAAGGAATCATTTTGCGGATTGAAAGTAATGTGCAAGTGATTACCGGAAAAATCAAGCTGAGATTTTTAATATGCTCATCTAGGTTTTCCGCAATCTTATATTTCGACTTCCAATCTCCTGAAATAAGACTACAATAAATTTCTAGAGTTGGTTTGATGTTATATTTGTTGTAGAGTGCTTGTTGAATAAGAAACTCACGCGATAGCTTAAATAGGTCTTTTTGCTTGTCATGAAATTTCTGGTGAAATGAGGTATAAAAATTTTCTGGTGGATTAGCCAAGCTAATCTCTAATAACTGGAATTCCTTCAAAGCATCTTCCATCTGCTGATTTATCTGGTCTCTGTCTTTATATTTTTCCTCTAATCTTTTTTGTACATTTTTTAACTCACCTGCTTCATTTATTCTTTCTCTAACTAAGCCTGCTTTTTGAATTAAATCAGCGCGATTGGTAGGTGGTTCTATAGGGAAAATAGTTGTAGATGTTTGTTCTATAGCTGATTTACAAGCTGAATTTAGCTCACGCAAAATACGTTCTTCCGTTTTCCCAGTCAACCAACGCCAAAAGCGAACCCACCAATTTAATCTGCTTTCCGATAGAAGTGATTCAGCCTTATTAAAATGCTTTTCTATGATGTTATACGCTTGTATTGGTAGTTGATTGTACTGTGATAAATCTCTGGCTCGTTGCTGAAAAGGAATTAAGGTTGAGAGAATTTCGTCTAAATTCTGTTGCAGCCTTTGAATCTGTTGTGAAAGATGTTTATGTCTTTGTTTATCTAAATCCCACTGTTGGCTTAATTTTAAATATCTAGACTCTTCTGCTAACAATTCTTCTTTAATCTGTTGAATTTTTCGTTTTAATAAATTATTTAGTTGCTCATCAAATTGATTCTTTTGTAAAAAATCAATAGCTTGTCGTAATTTTGCACTAGCTCCATTAGCTGATCCAATATTATCTTTGTTTCCACCTTTGAGATAAAATAAATCGTTTTTTAAAAATTCATCTAGCTTTTCAATAACATTATCAACTGCTTTATTATTCGTGCTGCTAACTACTGTTAGGTTATTGATATCCTGACCAATTTCAATTAAACTGAGTGCGCGTTTAACTACCTGTTGAGCAATAACATGAAGAATCAGAGTAGTTTTACCCGAACCAGGCGGGCCTTGTACAGCTGTTATCGGTTCACTTTGAGCGTGTTTGAGTGCTGTGGATTGTGAATTAGTCGGTGGATGAGGAGTTGGGAAAGCTCCTATGTAGATAACTTCTTGTTTTGCAGGCTTAGGTTCACCAAACAAATATTCAAACCCAGGATGTCCTTTTGAGCAATTTTTTGAGCCTGATTTAATCTCTTTTAAGTCTCGCCGGAGATTAGCAGAGTATCCACTTCCTTTAAATTCAAATAAATATGGTTGTGGTTTAATTTCTTTGATCTGATGTGAGTAAGGTACACTAACTGACTTCATCCAATCTTCATAAGTAGTCTCTAAGTCTAGTCCGAAGGTAGAGTTTAGCAAATTCCTCAACCCATGTTGAGTGTTCAGTTGCTCTCGTTCTTCATCATCAAGTTTTAGAAACTTCGCTAAATTTTCTCCTGCTTCTATTAAATTGAGGTTGTCAATACTCCATCCCTGTGGTTGATGTTTTCCTTGAAGAACAGATGTTACATCTAAGCTAAATAAAGGACGAAGATAAGATTTTCCGTCTTCTTGAGTACGAATTGAAGGGAAAGATAGTACCCAAATCTCATCCTCTTGACTTTGCTTTTTTGTAGTAACTGTTCGGGACAATTCTAAAAAGGTAGATTGCTCAATAAATATGTCATTACCTTTTAAGCTTATACCATGCAGCTTTAATGGATTTTTACCTATTTCTATTCCTGCTTTGCTGTAATCATCTAAAGCAACATAGTCTAACCAAGCGTTGAGAATAGCATCTACCTTACTAGCTACGTTCAAAACTACCTCCAAGTTACTGTACTGGCTTTAGCGTTGCATTATCCCTTTACTTAGATGCTAAGGTAATTTGTTACACAAAAAATGTTTAAACTTATACAATTTGGTTAAAATGCTTAAATCAGCAAGCAATGTTTACAACGGGCTACGCCTACGCACCTTTGAGCTAAAATCAAACTACTCATCGATTAACTTTCTGGCACTGCCATGAGCATCTCTCAGCCACCGAAACTATCCTGTCTGCCAACAAAGCTACCCATTGATGGTGCAGTGCGGATTGATTTAGAGGAAGGTATCCCAGTTTTTCGAGCATCCAGCACTGTCCAAAGTCGCGTTGAAGAACTATTGGCAAAACTGCAAGCAACTTCACTGAGTACAGAAGAAGAACAAGAACTTGATTGCTACGAAGAAATTGATGATTATTTAAGCTTTGTCAATCGTACAATTCGTAATTTAACCTGAGTTCGGGATAAGGAAAAGGACAGGTAGTAAGCTGAAAATAACAACAAATCCAGCAGCCTGTCCTATGTTTAGTTTAGATGCTTTGTTCTGTCATGTAGATGATTTCTGTAAAGCGTTTGAAGCGCAATGGCACAAAAAATTGTTAAATCATGGAGGAATAAAACGTTTTCGTGCTAAAAGCTTATGTTTAAGTGAAATCATGACAATTATCATCGCTTTTCATCAAAATCACTACCGGAATTTCAAGCATTTTTATTTAAATCAAGTGAAACAACAGTGGAGTTCTGCATTTCCAGGTCTTCCTTCTTATCAACGATTTATTGAATGGATGCCATCAACCTTGATACCTTTGTGTGTCTATCTGAAGCATTGTTTTGGACAATGTACAGGTATCGGTTTTATCGATTCAACTTGCTTGAAGGTATGTCATAATCGTCGGATTTCTAGGCATAAGGTGTTTGAAGGTTTAGCCGCTCGTGGCAAGACTTCTGTGGATTGGTTTTTTGGTTTTAAGCTGCATCTGGTCGTCAATGAGTTTGGTCAACTCTTAAATGTATCTCTGACTCCTGGTAATGTCGATGACCGTCAACCAGTACCCGATTTACTGAGTGGTCTGTTTGGCAAAATATTTGCCGATAGAGGTTATGTTTCACAAAAACTTGCTTCTCAACTTTTACAAGACTTCGGAATTGAATTTTTTGCCAAACCCCGTCGCAATATGAAGAATAAGCTAATGCGTCTTCATGACAAGCTTTTGTCCCGTAAACGCTCAATTATTGAGACGATTAATGACCAACTCAAAAATATTTCTCAAATTGAGCATTCCAGACATCGATAGCGAAGCGGTAGCCGGTACCCCGGCGTCAGCCCTGTTAATTTTTGCGTTAACGTTCTTTGCGGATTAATCGCTTATTGTCATCAACCTAAGAAACCTAGCCTTCAACTGGAGTGGCTTTTACCTCCTTATCTTTAACCCGAACTCAGGTTAATTTATCCCTTGCGTCAACTCAGCCAGCATCCTAAATTGTGTCCTCTCGTAGTAAAATCCCTGAAGCTACCCAAAAGCAGGTACGTCAACGAGCCAAGTACCTATGTGAGTATTGCCATGCCTCTGAACAATGGCAGTATGTACAGTTCACCGTAGATCATGTTATACCCTTGTCATTAGGTGGAACAGATAATTTGGAAAATCTGGCGTTGGCTTGCTTTCACTGCAATCGCAGAAAGACAAATCGGCTGACAGCAACTGACCCTCTATCTGGAGAAGAAGTTTCATTATTTAATCCACGACAGTGTAACTGGAGTGAGCATTTTATTTGGTCTGCCGATGGACTATTAATTGTGGGTTTGACAGCTACAGGACGAGCGACAGTCACCGCATTAACTTTGAACCGGGAACGGGTGATCAATATTCGTGAAGCTGATAAAGAAATAGGTCGGCATCCACCAATGGATGATCCTATGCAAACAACATTTGAGCAAGGCGGATAGGAAATAGCTTCACAGATGCTTTCGTTTCTGCTTGTTATACTACAGATGAGGGTAATGTGCATCACATTGTAGGTAAAATTACCTTGCAATCTGGCTGGTGGATCGCCATCCATGTATTAAGTTCAATCTCAATTTATTGTTGGTGAACTCGATGTTCACGAAGGTGTAACCTCATAAATGTGATGCTCAACCCTCTTTTAATTTTGATTAAAACTTAATTTGTTTATTACTTTATTTGAACAAAAGTAGTAAATGAAATTGAAAAAAGGTAAATAAATGTCAGTTAATCAAGGTGAGTCTTCTGACGACAGCTATGAAATTGATGAAGACATAGAGCAACAACTAAATAGGTGGTGGCGGGAAGCAAACGATTTAGAGAATGATTATTGGTATAGGCAAAAACAATTACAAGGTAAAAATACAAGAAATAAACAAGGAAAGGAGAAATTATTAGAGAAATACTATTTACCTCAATGTAACTCTTTCAGAGAAATATCAAAGTTAATAAATATTGATTTAGCAGATTTACGATTATTAGTTTTTTCGCCTAAGCAAGATGCAGCCACAAAGCACCATTATATTCTTTTTTATATTCCGAAAAAAACAGGTGGAGAAAGAATAATTTCTGCTCCAAGTCAGAATTTAAAGAATGTACAGTATTGGATTCTAAAAAATATTTTAAAAAAGCTTGAGCCTTCTCTTCATGATGCTGCTCACGGTTTTCGTAACAGCGAAATAATAAAAGAAAAACATACAATAAATATAAAATTCTTCATAACACAAATTTTAAAGGCAAAATATATCAGTATCTTCTATAAATTTAGGTTGATATTGAAATTGATAATCTATGCAATTGCTTTGCCTGAACTAATTCAGTATCCAAAATTTGGTAAACGCCGCTCAATTGTAACGAATGCAGAGCCTCATGTAGGGGCAGATGTAATTATTAATGTAGATATTAAAGACTTTTTCCATTCTATCTCTTATAAACGTGTAAAAGGTCTTTTTAGGTCTTTTGGATATTCAGAATCAGCATCAACAATCTTTGCTTTACTGTGTACTGTCACTTTTGTGAACCATCGTAGTTATCTACCGCAGGGTGCGCCAACTAGCCCTATGATTACGAATCTAATATGTCGCCGTCTCGATCGAAGATTGACTCACATGGCTGAAAGTTTTGGATTTCGTTATACGCGCTATGCTGATGACTTAACCTTTTCTTCTTCTGATGAGAGTGTATGCAATATAGGAAAAGTTTTAAGGCATACAGAGGGGATTGTAAAGCATGAAGGGTTTGAAATTAATAGAGATAAAACCCAAATTATGCGTAAATCTAATAGATTAGAGGTTACTGGGATTGTAGTCAACAGCAAACCTAGTATTTCGAGAGAGAAGTTGAAACGTTTTCGTGCAACTCTTTATCAAATTGAGAAAGATGGTTTAGAAGGTAAGTTCTGGGGTAACTCAACAGATGTTATGTCTTCAATTCAAGGTTTTGCAAATTTTGTTTACATGGTTGACCCCCAAAAAGGAGCTAAATTTCGAGACCAGATACGTATTATAAAAGAAAAATATAAATGTTGATTACTAAAGTTAAATAAAAATTTAAAAAATTTTTATTATGCTATGGTGTATCAATGAATTTGTCTTTTCGTGGGTAAAGTGGAATTAATTTATCATGCTCTTGGGTCATACTAACTCTAACGGCTAGTATTCTTGCCAACGTGTAAATATCAGGATCATCAAGGTCTATTGTGAAAGACTGCACAAGACTTTTTAGAACCTTTGAAGTACCAATATGTTTGAGTGCTGCTATAGCTTCTTGTTGGACTGCTGCATCTGGATGGCTTAGAGCTTGAATTAAAGCTGTAATCGATTTAGAACATCGAATTTTTCCCAAAGCTGCTGCTGCTCGTCCTCTAACATCACTATTTGGATCAACAAGCGATCTAATTAAGAATTTAACCGCTTCAGGACTACCTATTTCTCCCAATGCTGTTGCTGCCCTACATCTTATGCTGTTGTCTAAAGGATCTAGCTTGCTGATTATGTCTGAAAATAATAGTACAGGGTCAGATTTTTTTAAATTAGAAAAATAAATTTTTTTAAAAATTAGCCTAATGATATGTATGTTCCACTGTATTTTTCCGAGAATTGCAGCAGCAAACATTTTGAAATAGTTATCTGGAGACGTTAAGGCTGAAATTAAGGCTTTTGTAGCTTTCGGATCGCCAATTCTTTCTAAAGCTAATACTGCTTGTTCTCTAACTGAAATATCTTTATCTTGGATTTTACTCGCCAATGCCATGACTGCTGTAGGATGAGATATTCGACCTAATGCGATCGCCACATATTTTCTAACTGTAACATCCGGATCATCTAAAGCAAGAATTAATGCTTTAACTGCATGAGGATGGCGAATTTTACCCAAGGCAACAGCAATCCATCGTCTAACATAACTGTCAGAATCATTAAGACTATCAATTAAGCTCTCAACTACTTCTATATTTTTATAGTGCTTCAATTCTTGAACAGACCATTTAATTTTTCCAAGTGCTGCTGCAACCCACTTTTTATCTTCATGCTTTTTTTGTTTAAGAGCATGAATTAAACACTCAATCACCTCTGGAGTGCTGATTTCTGCTAAAGCTGCAAAAGCTTCTCTTCTGACATCATTATCTGAATGATTGAGATAGCCAATTAAAATTTTTACACATTGAGAATTGCCAATTTCTCCAAGAGCAGTGACAGCACGCCATCGGATATCCCTATCCTGGTCTTCGATAAATTGAGTAAGTAACTCAATTGCCTGGGGTATATCCGTCTTACCCAGAGCCATTATCACTTCTCTTTTAATACTAAACGAATTATTGACAACTTGTTTTAATGTTTCAACCGCTTGTAAACTGTTGATTTTTATTAAAGATATAGCAGCTTCCACTCTGACTTCATCATCTAAATCATGAATGGCTTTATTCAATATATTTATTGCTTTTGCATTACCAATCTGCCCTAAAGAAATAATGGCTTTTTTCCTGACTTTAAGACACCGTAAATCAATTTCTTCAATTGCCTGGTTAATTATTTCCTGAGTATCAGTTTTCCTTAACTCTTGAATTATTTTTTGAGTTAATACATTGTATATTTCATCATCATAATAATGTTGATTATCTAGAAAAATTCCTAGTGAATCATTTCTGATTTCTAATATTGTTGATAACCATTGTTTAAATTTATCTTCTAGTGGTTCTAATACTTGCGTTAAGCAATCAACTACATCATTATCACCAATCTCTCCAAATAAAACTATAGTTTCTTTCATAAAAATACTATGTAAAAAACTAGAGCATTCTAGTAACAAATTAATAATGTTAAAATTATGGATTCTATAGAAATCATTTATATAATATTCTCTATATTCGTAATTAATACAACATTGTATAACATAATCTTGAAATTTTGATATAAATATTTGAAAACTTAATTTATTTATATATTTGAGGTGTTTTTTAAGTATTTTTATGATTAATTTGGGACTTTGATTCATTTTAAAAGATGTAAAAATTGCTTTTATTACATTATGATTATTTTCATTTATTGCTTGTATAACACAAGCTTTAATTACTGTTTCTTCTTCAAGACATCCTAAACTTAAAGCAGTCCAAACCCTGACATAAATATCCTTATCATTAATGGTTTTCATAAAAGCTTCTACAACTTGTGAACTAGCTGTTTTTCCTAAGATTTTTACTGCTTCACATCTGATCTCTGAAGAACTGTGCTTTAATGTTATATTTAATAATTTATCTTGCATTATGTTGTTCGTATAAGCAATTCTTTCGACAACTACAGTAATAAAGACTATATATGGACGAGATTGCCATAATTCATAAATTTCTTCAATAATTTTTTGCATGAAGGGATAAGATTGCTCCTTGCATTCGGCAATACATTCACCTGATAGCAGTAGAAGACTATGAAAAATATCGTCTTTTTCTAGAGAGATAGCTTTGAGTAGAGGAATTGGATTATCTAATAATCCTGCTAATAGGCTTAATGTCTCATGCCATTCATATTTATACAAGTTTGTTTTTACTAGAGAAATACCTCTATTAATGTCTGTTTCCATTAAATGCTTTAAGTGCAAAGCTGTGAAATATTCTTGGAATGTTCGATGCAAAAACAAATATTTTTTGTTATCCCCGCTCAAATTTTGCAATATGCCATCTTGTTGAGATAGTTCTGCTATGAGTTGAGAAGTATTTTTATTTATAAAATCTGTTGATATAGAGGGATTTTTGAGATATTTTTCAATTTTGCTGCGAAGGTCTTGTATAGTAAATATATCTTTCCTCTCACAGCTAAATTGATAGGCAATTTCTCCTAATAAATCTTGTTTGGCTGCTATCCAACTACTATCAGGTATTTGCCTACTGTTATCACTACACCAATTTCCCAGCATATAATCCACTACCATTTCATATACTTGGCAACGTCGTGTAGGAAGCTTGACACTTTTTTCTTGGTACAAACTACAGATCAACGATAACAGCAGTGGATTTTGGGCTAAACTGCGAATTTGAGGTTTTTTGTACAACTCCCGCATCAGTTCTGACACAGTATTGCTATTGTTAAACCATTTTTTGAGATACTGCCCCGTCTTTTGCAGGTCAAACGGAACAATTTCCACTTCTTTGACCCCATTTATAAACGTCCCACTGTGGTAGCCTACTATTCGGGAAGTGCCAATAATTTGACAAGGATAATTGTTAGCAAAACGATTTAGTTTCTGTGACAGATAAATATGCTGTTCTACTAAAACTTCATCTAGTCCATCTAATAGCAAGAGACATTGCCCCAGTTTCAACTTTTGCTGCAATAGCACCAAGTTCATTGGTGCTGTATTGGGATAATCGCGCTGTATAATTCGAGAAATACTGTCAAAAACTTCTTCATCTTTAGGAGTATCGGCTAAATCTACAAGCCTTAAATATAGTGGAAATACAATATTTTCTATATTCTGCCCATTTTCTATTTCCTGACGTGCTTGCTCGGCATTAGATATTGTTTCCATCCGCAATAGTGTAGACTTACCCATCCCTGGATTAGCCAACACCATGATAGTTTTATGCTGCTCTTTAAAAACCTGCCAGTCTACTTGTTCTTGCTGGGCTTCTTTGCTTTTGTTTTTGGGCTTATAAAAAGATTGAAGATTATGGTCTAATTCTGCATATATATAAGTGCCTTCCACTTCATTTTGATAGTGGCGTTCCAAGGTTACTTCGACAGGAATATATTGGTCTTTGATAGAAATGGGTTGTTGTTTGTGAGATAGAGTAATGAATTTGAGGGAATTTTCTATCTCCTCTAGAAACTGCCGGACATTTTGCCTTTGAACTTCTGGGCTAGGTGTCTGATTCTGATTTGCAAACCATTCATTATCAAGATTAAGGGTGTTGGCTATTCTGAGTGCTTTTAACGTTTTTTGGAAAAATTGTTTAATAGCCTCAGTATCAGTACCTTGGGAAGTGACATCGCAAAAATAGCTATCCTGTGCATGATTAATATAGTTGATGTACTTAGCTATGTGTAAATTTATTTTGTCGTTTCCTTCACAGGCTTTGCGAATGGCTTCAATTTCATCATCGCTTAAATTCTTTCCTGCAATTTCTTGAATAATAAATTTTAATTCATCTGGGTTAGGCATTAATAATTCCTTATTGCTATTCCACTATTATTGGTTATAAGTAATTGATTATAAAAAATTCTTGAGATTAAATTCGTTAAATTTATAGAGACGTTTATGTAATAGCAATGTTACTGCTGTACAAACGTCTCCACAAGAATCAAATATTATTTAATTAACGTTGAATAACATCCCCAATATGAATACCCTCAGCTTTTTGTATATTAGTAATAAATTTACCGTGTTGATGTATTACATCAGCAATTTTGTAAATAGTCTGTGTCGCTTCAGGCTTCACTTCTTCCCATCCTTTATCGGGTAAACCTTTACCACCGCGAAGCTTGGCAATTACGAAATCTCCTCCAGTCATATCATTTTGAGGGACTTGCTCCTTGTTATATAACTGACGCGCAGTTTCAGGTACTGCTTTGCCAAGATGATTCATGATGTTAGAAACTCTTACTTCTGTATCACCTGGTTTGTTTCCCGCACCTTGTAAAGCTTCCAGAAAATGATAGGTGTAAATACTAATTGTTTCATCTTTTACCCAGTAAGATTTTTGCTCACCTTCAGAGGAAGTGAAAACTACTCTGCCTTTACCTTGTTTCAACTCATCAATTAAACCTTTGGATGGTGCAACTCGGATAAAATCATCAAACTCTTCTTCAAGTTCTAAATCTGCATCTTTAGAAGTTGCCATTCCTGCTGCGTGACAACTATCAATTACAACTAATAAACGTTCAGATTGAATTTGGCGTAATGCGGATGTAAAATCTTCTGCTGATAATGCTGAACTGGCGATTTTAGTGGGTTTAATGTCATGCTGCAATAAATAATATTGTTTTGTGGTTTTATCTACCCAGCCATGTCCTGAATAATAAACAAATACCGTAGCACCAGGGTCAGATTCTGCTTTTTCTTTTAACCACTTTAATCCATCCAAAATACCTGCCTTGGTTGCATCTTTGTTATTCAGTACCCGAATATGAGCCTGTTCATGGTCATCAGGATAACCACATAGATCAGGATCAATTAAGGCAGCATAGATTGCCTGGGTATCTTTGACAGTCACAGGTAAAGATAATTTACTATAAGCAGACTCACCAACACCAATTAATAACGCATAACCGTGAGTGAATTTCTCAGTCATTTCTATCTTGTCCTATCAATAAAGTGGCTAATACAAAATAATCTGGTTATTCTTCGTACCGACTAATACGGAATATTACGTAGTTGTAAGGTAGTTGAGAATTGTCTGCTTTATGGACAATGGCTCCTACCTCTGGTTTGTAAATCCATTTGTTCCAGTCAATGACTGTTTCATCAGCAACTTGCACAGCAATATAATTACCTTCAGCTAAACGACAACCCATTGCGGAATCTTCAAAATCTAGTCCCAGGTAAAATTTTTGTACAGCGACATTTTCATTGCGTTGAGCGAGTAATTTTACAACTCCTAAAGTAATTTCTGTAAAAGGTGCGATCGCTGGTTGAGTAGTGGTTAAAAGTTTGAGTCCACTTTGAAAAGGTGAAGATTCTAATGCTGCTAATATTGTCTTGTCTTCCTCATTTTTCACGTTTACTGTTGAGCATTCAAAGGCTATTCCCTGTGAACCCACATTTAAACCAATAAATACGGGGTAGCCAGCAATACCAGCAGATTGTCCCTCTTGCACCCGATAGGTTTGACTGAAGCTGACTGATTCTTGGGTATTAGCGAGTTGATTTCTCACAGCAAAAGTAATTAAGACATTATGTGTCCCTCCACCGGGATACTTTTCAATGTGGAGGCGGTCTAAGCGAATATTGATGCGGTTGTTTTTAAGGCTATTGTCGGGTTGGATTGCACTAGGATGTTGGATGGCTTGGGGTTGTATTGAACCTGAGTTATAAGGCGCGATGTAACCAAACTTGTGTGTTGCATACATCCAGGGTTGGTCTTGCACTAAGTTTAAAAACTCTAAAATCCCTTTATCAAAACTTTCTAAATTAGAATCCCCCACAACAATGCTTTGCACATCAGGGTCTTTCATTTGTTGCAGTTTTGCAGCTATCCATTCAGGATCTTCAGATTCACTAATAGCCTTAATGTCCTCAAATACACTACTCAGCATCTTGCTTTCCCATTAAGAAATATAAACTTTGATAGCATAAGTTTTGTAGCAGCGTATTTCTACGGTTAGCTAACTGCTTAATTTTAGACCCTAAAATGATGAATACGGTAAAATAGCTCAATTTTTTTGATTTTTTTCAGATTTTGTTTTAGCTAGATAATTAAACATCAGGTGGTTTAAGATTAGACACTGGGTGTGTGAAAAGCATGATTTTCATAAATCTTTTTATATACAATCCATCACAACTACTTATAATCATTTATCCAACTGCAACAAAGTATTGACTAAATCAGTAGCAGTGACCACATAAATATCACCAGCATTATTACCAGGAATATCGACATCACCCTTTGTAAAGCAAAGCAGTCCAGTCACTTGCTGAGTACCTTTTAAATACCGGACTTCTGTAGCTTGACCTTTTACCTTGCTGATTAAATCACCTTCCTCAAAATCATAGGTATTTCTGCCATAACGCTTTCGTAGATAACCTCTTTCATAAACTTTAGTACCACCATGTGACTTGACATCAATCACGTACCAATTGCCTTTGGGAGAGTGCAATACTACATCTGCATCTCCCCATCTCCTAATTCGTAGGTTGTATTCTACTTGCCATCCTTGACGTTGCAACGGGAACAATAATGCAGCTACTTGGGTTTCAGCTTTAGCACCGTTTTGAGCATCACCAGCACGTTTCATGAGGTGTTGCCCATTGCAGTATAGGTAGTAAGAAGTTGTGAATCCCCCTAAAAACAAGACTATTCCCACGGAAGAATTACTGAAGATACTTACTAAAAATAGTGTGCCAACAAAAACACCCCCTGCCAGAGCATAGCGCAAGATGGCAGACTGCTGTCTGTGCTTACCCAATTTACGGATATATTCTCCGGGCTGTCTTTTTTTTGGTGGCAACATCTAGAAGATTGCTTTCAGTATTTATTCCTATTTTTTGCTACCATGCCATAATAATCAACAATAAAAGAACCTAAGAGGGTCATAGTTGGGGTAATCGCGTTAGCTACTAGGATATTGACGAATAGGGGAAGAAATTTTAAAAATCCTCTTAATTGTTTATAGTACAAATATATTGGGATGTTTTCAATGAATTCTAACTTCCATTTCTATCGAAATAACCCAGAAATTAAAGCTATTATTAAAGATTTTCTTAACAGAATTGCTAATAACCAACATGGGGAAAAGGATATTAAATTCTTAGAACAACTACTTAATCTTAATCCCCAAGTTGAAATTGCATGGCAAATGAGGGAGAATATTGTCAATATTCAGGAAGGGAAGGACATACACATAGGTAATCGCATTTATAGCGAGTGGAATCAGGAAATGATAGAAGCCTTAGTTAAAGCCATTCAAACAGTAAATCATCAAAATAATTTAGATTTTAATAGTAGTGACATATCAGAAAATATTTTTATTGATATATCAGTAATTACACAAAATAATGAGAAAAACTATAATACAAATAAAGAGCCAAGAGTGAATTATAAAGTTACAAAAATAAATGATGTTATTAAAATCAAAGGCTCTATAGAGCCAATTGAAGATGATTATGTTCTATCCAGTTCATTTAGTTGGGATTATCCCGACCTTGATGTTAAGATACTAAATAACAGCAAAAATACCATATTTATTACAGCAGCACTTTTAGAAATAGAAGAAAATAGATTAGATCCTTATCCTGTTTTGATAACTAAACCTTATCAAGCTCGTTATGAAGCATTCCAGTTATATCTGAAAAATCTAGGATGGGGCGATGTACAAAATTTAAAAGCTCGTTTTCATTTAATCCCACTCTCACTTGAAAATGGGAAAGATAGAATAGAACCAAACTTTACTGAACCGTATCCTCATGAAGTTGTAGTAGAAAGTTTTCGGCAGCGTGATCGTTCCATTGATATTAGTACAGCATTTTGGGATGCTGGAGTTGATATACATAAACTAAAATCACTTAACTACCATAGAGATTTAGATAAAAAAGCTCCTTTATACTTTGGTTCTTTTAAAGCAGGATCAGCTTATGTTTGTGGAGATTGTTTATACTTTGGTCATTTCAAAACAGGAGTAGCTTATGTTTGCGGAGAGCTTAATTTTCAAGCATATAATATTGAAGGTCTGTTAGAAGAAAAGACTCTCAAATTCTCAACTATAGTCAAGTTGTTTGATGATCTTGTTTACTGCTTGTCCCCTGCGCTACCAACTGTTAGATATGGAACAGAGTTTCAAGTTGAAGGTGAGAAATACGAACGGAGAGTGGAAATTTCTCATACTTTAAAACCAGGTGAAGCTGATCGTTTTACCATCACAATAGGTATGGATAGGTCTTCCCGTCACAGATTTAAAGTGAAATTAATTTGTATCAATGGTGCAGAAGTTTTATCACCCATGATAGAAATGCTTACTGTGATACCTAACGATCCTTACTATTCTTCTAAAACATTTCAAGAGAAAGAACGCCTAACTTCCCAATACATTTAGAGCAAAATTTTGCGGACTGTGAAAAGAACGAATGCGACAAGCATCTTCAGCAAAAGTACAATCAAGTGTCCAATGAGCCTCGTTTTCAATGCCCCAGTGTTTTCGGATAGCCCGACCGATAAGTTGAGCATCACTATGTAAAGAGGTGAGATAAAACTGAACTTCGCGGGTAGTTTTATTCCAAAGATGACGCACGCGGACGACCATAACCGGCGTTTGCAATCCTGCCCAGCATTTGGGTTGATAAAGCGTACCAATTGCCGTCACGGGTACAGTCCAAACTTCACGAATTTCTCGGCGATGATGTCCTTTCTCAATGCGTTTGTCATAACTTCCGGTTCGCCCATTTTTTCGGGAGATAGAAAAAAGCCTACTCAGGAGTAAAAGATTGACCAGCAAGTTGAGTGTAAATAGTAGTCGGGAACCCAAGCGAAACAAGAATACGGTTCTGTAATGGTGAAAGAGCAGTTAAATGGGCATAAACTTCATTTTTCACCTCAATCAACAGCAGCGTAATTTCTTTAAATGCCGCAAGAACAAGTTCAGCAGTGGGACGTGCAGTTTCTCGTTTAGGATTGCCAACATAAAGTCCAGCAAGCTTTTCTTGATTTTTCTCCAGATGGCGACGAACCTGAAATTCTAAAAGGGTCAACACTCGCAAACCAATTGAAAGTAATCGAATCAAACCAGTAACATGGTCTTCACGTTGTAAATAAATCGGAGTTAAAGAGAGAGGAAAGCCTTTAAGGCGAGAAAATCCTCGTTCTGTTAAGTACTCATCTCTATAAGCCCGAACTGCTTGCTTCAAGGTCAGTTGAGCTTCAGTTTTATTAGTGACATAGACACGCCAGCCTAACAGTTGAACTTGTTGTCGTAGTTTAAAAACAAAATTTTAAAAATTTATCGCCATAGCAATCCTATTTGATTTAAAAAAATAGGCAAGCTTAGATACCCAACTTATTTGAGAGGTTGGGTATCATGCTACTCATTAATGATTGAGTAATTCTGTATCCCATAGCGTATAAAAAATTAAAACTGGTATTGCCTACTATTTTTATTTAAAAATGACATTCATGTGTTTTACAGACACATGGATGTCATTAATTATTAGCAATATTAATTTTTATAAAGATAGTATTTTCAAATAAAATAACTATGTATTCTTGAGATCAAAGATAAGATTTCACCTAAAGAAAATAATCCACAGAAAATCTTACAAACTGAAAAATGTTAATAGCTTTATTTAAAAAACATTTATCTTTCTTGTCATTCAAAATAAATTACAAACTCTAATTAGCATTTTTGTGATGATGTATTTCTAAGAAAAAGGAGCTTTAATGCTGACTTATACTGACTTAAAGTTACGATTGCTAGAATTAAATATACCAGACAATACTCAAAAGATAGTGGAGCAAATCCGCTCATCAGAACCATTGAGAAGAGTAAGTAGTGCAGGCAGAAACGTCATCGGTTTCCATTCTAGCCAGAAGATGTGCAGAACTATACAATTTGAGTCTCATACAGTTGAACTTGTAGCTATCGAGCTTTTCTATGAGTACGACAACGACGTTCTTGAATATTGGGATCAGGCATTTCAATTTACATTGAAATACGAATCTAAGAATGGAAAGAATAATACCTCTGCACATATACCAGATTTTTTTGTTATCCGTCAGAATTCGCTTGGTTTTGAAGAGTGGAAACCAGAAAAAACTTTGGAGAAGTTAGCTGTAAATCAGCCAAACCGTTATCTTCAGGGAGAAGATGGTCTCTGGCATAGTCCTCCTGCTGAAGAGTATGCAAAGAAATTAGGATTTTACTATCGCCTTCGTTCAGATGCTGAGATTAACTGGATTAAGTACCGTAACATTAAATATCTCAAAGGATATCTTGATAAGAACTATACGGTAAGTCCAGAAATTGCTGCTAATTTAGTTTCAATTGTCACTTCCAATCCAGGCATCAGCTTGGCTCAAGTACGTGAGGAAGCAAAAGAAGCGACTATTGATGATATTAATGCCCTCATTGCAGCTAATCAACTATACATTGACCTAAGTGCTGCACCTTTAATGGAGCAAAAAAGAGTAAATATTTTTCGTGATCAATTAACAGCAGAAGCTTACACTGTTGTAGTTAAATCTTATACTCCGACAGTAGCAGATCAACTAAAAATTGTTGATGTTGATGTTGGATCATCCCTTCTTTGGGATGGTAAAGCCTTAACAATTACAGCAATAGGAGATACCAAAATTTGGTTGAGTGGAGAAGATGATCCTATAGGACTAACCCATACTGGATTCCATAAGCTAGTGGAACTTGGGGAGATAACTGCTGTGCAAACCCAAGAAGCATCAAGTATTAAGTCACAGGGATGGGAACAGTTTCTAAAAGCTAGTCCCGAAGTCTTAGAAGTTGCCAATCATCGCTACCAAGCGATCGCACCTTACCTGCATGGAAAACCTACACAATCATCAGACCAGGTTTATTCTGAGCGTACCATTCGATACTGGAAAGCTAAATTCCGAGATACTCAACAAAAATACGGCAGTGGCTTCATTGGTCTGATAGATAATAGACAAGCTAAAGGAAATCGTACTGCTAGATATTCAGAGCAAGCAAGAGAATTCATCTACAAGATAATCGAAGAACACTACGAAACGTTTACACAAAAGAATGTGTGGTCAGTTTACCAAACACTGATTGACGAGTGGGAAGAAGCAGGGATGATTGAACCTATTCCCAGCCATACAACTTTTTATGAAATGGTGAAACATCGTTCGGGTTATGTACAAACAAAGAAACGACAAGGTTCTCGTGCTGCTAACCAAAAAACACCACCCTTGCAGTTAAATCTCCAGACACCTCGACATGGCGATCGCCCTTTGGAAATTGTACATATTGACCATACCTTACTCGATATCGAAATGGTATGTGCATCAACAGGTATGAATCTTGGCAGACCTTGGGTAACAGCGATGATTGATGCCTTTAGTAGAAGAATTATTGGAGTTTATACCACTTTCGATGCGCCTAGTTACCGCTCTTGTATGATGGTACTGCGAATATGTGTACAACGTCTTGGACGCTTTCCTGAGACTATTGTAGTTGATAACGGTAAAGAATTTAAAAGCATTTATTTTGATACACTTTTAGCTCGGTTTGAAACCAATAAGAAGCACCGACCAGCAGATATGCCGAAATTTAGCTCTATTATTGAGCGTTGGTTCGGTACAAACAATACACAATTCATCAACAACTTAAAAGGTAATACTCAGATTACAAAACACGTTCGTCTAGTTAAGAAAGCAAATAATCCAAAAAATTTGGCTGTTTGGACACTTGATGAATTTTATGACTACTTTGCTAACGGATATTGTTACGGAGTATATGAGCAAAGGAAACATCCTGCTCTAGAAGGACTTTCTCCAGGTGAAGCCTTTGCTCTTGGACTTGCTCATAGTGGCTCTCGTCCCCATCAAAAGATTCTTTATGATGAGCAGTTCAGAATTTTGACTTTACCTTCAACATCTAAAGGGACAGCAAAAGTTCAAGCTAGCACGGGAGTAAGGATTAATGGTCAAGATTACTGGTCTATAGATGATTCATTTATTCGTCCAGATATTGAAGGCAAACAAGTACCAATACGCTATGACCCATTCGATTATGGCACTGCTTATGCCTATGTTCAGAGACAGTGGATACGCTGTCTTTCCAAGCACTACAACAAATTTCAAGGTCACTCAGAGCGAGAGGTAATGATTGCTAATACAATTGCCGCACGGAAAAGACAGCTTCACAAAAAAGGTATTGCATCTGGGGTAGAGAGTATTGCGACACTGCTGAAAAATGCAGAATCACATGAGGAATTGCTGCTTCAGCGTCAGCGCGATTTAGCAGTAAAAGATGTCCGTGACTTAATCGAAAGTAGATCAGTTTTACCCAATACTTCTCAAAAAACTAATATCTCACAGGCTATACATAGCTTGCCAGATGCAGATTCTACTGACAGCGAAGTGAAAACAACAGACGATGATGTTGTTGATTTGAATGAGATTAAACCCTATGACGATGAGGAATTGTGGTAATGAGCAACCAAAGAGCATTTCCTTTAGAACTTTTACAACAACCATCCTCAGAAAAATTGACATACTTCAAAGGGATTACCGTACCTCACAAAAATTTGAAGGAAGTGTTGAATGTACTAAAAACTAATATCCTTGAACCTGCTGACACCTCATTGTTTCTTGTATTTGGTTCAACGGGTATTGGTAAAACAACTCTCCGTTTGCGTTTGGAGAAACTCATTCTTGAAGAATTTCTGGAGGAGTTACGCCAAAATCCTGGACTAATTGCTGTAGCTGGTGTAGAAGTTAATTCTCCAGCACAAGGTAAATTTAATCAATCAGATTACTACATCCGAGTTTTAGAAAGCTTAAATGAAGTCTTAATTAGCTACAAAGTTGATTATGCGATTTCTGATGACCCGTCTGGTGACTTAAAGCCCGTTCCTAAGACTAAACAGAACAATGCCGCAGCATTACGTCGCTCAATGGAAAAGGCGTTTACTCATCGGCAGTTAAAAGCTTTTATGGTGGATGAGGCTCAACACCTCTTTGCTATGGCTGGTGGACATCAGTTACTGAACCAGATGAATTGGATTAAGTCTATTGCCAATCTCACAAAGACAGTACACGTTTTGTTTGGTACTTATGAGTTACTTAACTGTTTTACAGTAAATGGACAAGTTGGTAGGCGTAGTCAGGACATTCATCTTGCCCGCTATCACAGGGAGTTTCCACAGGATTTAGCTGAGTACAGCAGAGTAATCCAGACTTTTCAGCGTTACTGTCCCCTTCCAAAAGAACCACAGCTTGAAAATCATTGTGAATATTTTATTGATTACTCTGTTGGTTGCATCGGAATTCTTAAGAACTGGTTTGTTCGTGCGCTACGTATTTCTCTAGAAGAAGATGCCAAGACTTTAATACTTCAGCATTTCCAAAAGACAGAACTATCTCCAGCCCGACGTAAGCAAATCCGTCAGGAGGCAGAATCAGGGGAAAAACGTTTGGAAGAACTTCTCAAAGATGATGAAGAAATTTATAACTCTAATTCCAACAAAAAGAGATCCACTCAATCTCGTAACCAACGCTTAGGTGAACGCAAACCGCAAAGAGATCCAGTAGGAATAGATTCGTATGAAAATTAACTTGAATTTGCTTGATGAATTGTTGGATTTAGAAAAACCAATTATCCCTCCTCGTAGCCGTTTGTTTTCCTTAGAACCAATAGGTTTAGGAACACCTTATGTAGAAAGCTTGACGAGTTATGTGGTTAGACTAGCGGAAACTCATTCCATTACCACAAGCAAGTTGGTTACAAGTGAGATTGTTCCCATACTTAGGCAAGAGGATAGTTCCTACACCTCCAAAAAGAATTCTTATATTTTCAGCAGTATTGGAAGCTCTCAAGCAAGAGGTGCGTTGAACGGAACGGGTGTAATGTCAAGTAATTTAGTTCAAGCACTGACAACCCTAACGTTACGTAGTGACTTATGTTTCCTGACAATGCTTCCTTGGGCTGAAGTTATTGCTTCACAAAAGGCCTTATCTAGACACATAAAAGCTTGGTGTCATATTTGTTATAATGAGTGGCAAGAACAAGAGCAGGTAGTATACGAGCCTTTAATCTGGACATTGGATGTCATTAAAGTTTGTCCACGTCATCATCAACGCCTACAGACTCAGTGTCCTCATTGCCATAAACAATTGCTCGCATTAGAAGAAAAAACCCGCTTGGGCTACTGCTCAAAATGCCAGGGCTGGCTTGGTGTTGTTTCAAGAATAGATTCCGACATTCAATGTTTATCAGAAAATGAGTTGTCTTGGCAAATATGGGTAGCAGAAAACATTGGAAAGATAATTGCAACTGCACCTCATTTAGAATCTTTTCCAAGTAGAGAAGTAATTGGAAAAATAATTTATGAATATGTTAACCAAGCCACCAAAGGCAACTACGCAGACTTTGCAAGCTTTATCGGTAAGTCTAGAACTAATGTGAGTGAATGGTGTTCAGGTAGGAAGATTCCTAAACTTATTACAACTCTACAAATTTGCGAATTTTTGGGTATACCTCTACTAGATTTTTTTAGAGGAATAATCCATCCTATTAATCACCCTACCATAAACAAACAATATCAAAAACAGAAACTACAAAAATTAGATTTAGCTCAACAATTAGGATGTGACGACGGCAAAATATACAGGCATTTTCCAGATTTCTATCATATTATTTCAGCACGATATTTACGTTATCGTCAGGCGCATCGTCAGGAATTGGCTCAAAAAATAAGAGAAGATGTTCGACAAGCAGCACTTAAACTCCATGCAGAAGGCAAAAACCCTCATGGTAAAAGTGTTGGAAAACTCCTCAGTAAGCCAGGAATCATGTTGAATAAAGAAGCTCAAGTTGCCTTACGTCAAATTCGCCTTGAATTGGGCTATGAAAAATAGGCAAATAAAATGCTCAAAATCCACAAATTTTGAGAAAAAGTCTTCTTAAATAAGAAATTCAACAGATTTTGTCCAATTTAAATATGTTGCATCAAAGAACCAATGATTTATGGGATTTAGAAAAACCCATTATTACGGAACGTAGTCACCTCAATCACCTGAAACCAATTTGTGTTGGAACAACAATGGTGGAAAGCTTAACAGGATACATTGCTAGATTGGCAGATTCCCACAACGTATTTCCAGGAATTCTCATATCAAGAGAAATTGCCCCATTTCTCAAGGAAATTTTTCTTAAAGACAGCAGCAGCAGAGGTTTACGCGCCTTATTCCATCGTGCCACAGCTTTAAATGGTACAGGAGTTATGGCACTAGATTTTGTAAATTCACTTGAAAAACTAACATCTCAAAGCAATTTGTGCTTTCTTACCTTGCTTTCTTGGGCTGAAATAATTCCCCCTAGAGGCTTGTTTAATTCCTACAAGACATGGTGTTCTGCTTGTTATGAAGACTGGTACTTATCAGGGGAAGTTATATACGAGCCTTTAATTTGGAACATCAGTAATTTTAGGGTGTGTCCCTACCATCATCAACGTCTTCAGAATATATGTCCTCATTGCCAAGAAGTAATACCCCTGCTCACTTGGAGATCACGACCAGGGTACTGCTCAAATTGTGGTGGATGGTTAGGTAGAAATGACAGTAAAACCTCTACAGATGAATTTTATCGGCAAGGATTTTTATCCAAAGAAGAGTTGGAGTGGCAAACGTGGGTAGCAGAGGTGCTTGGAGAATTAATTGCTGCTATCCCATATCTAAAAACTCCACTACCAAAAGAAAACATTGCAAAATCCCTTGGTATAGCGATAGATATGGTTTCTGAGGGAAATTTAGCGGCTTTTGCCAGTCTACTTGGACTACCAAAAAATACAGTATGGATGTGGAAAAATGGTAAAGCTGTACCCCAAATTGATTTACTGCTAAGAATCTGCTACTTTCTAAGAGTCACTTTATTAAATTTCCTCACATCAGAAGATATTGCCAGTTGTATCAAGATAACAATAAAGCCACCTTACCAGCGATCGCGTAAACCAAGAATATCCCCAAAGTCGTTCGCCCTGGAGCAGGTACAGGATGCTTTACTAGCCGTAGTTAGAAGTGGCGAAATACCGCCACCAGCAATGAGAGAAGTAGCTTTGCAGCTTGGATATGATAGGAGGACAATCCTACAACATTTTCCAGATTTGTGTCATACTATTTCTGCTAAATACATTAGTTACCGCAAATCATTACGTCTGGAAAATATAGAACTGTCTTGCAAGGAAGTGCAACAGATTGTTGTTAGGCTGTGTAATGAAGGAATCTATCCGACAGAAAACCTTGTATCTCAGTCTATGACCAAGCCTGGATATTTGAGATATAAGGAAGTCCGTGCTACATTGCAGCAAGCACAGACAAATTTCTCTGGGTAGGCAGATTCATCACTCAGAATGGTCAAGACCAGGTTTAATTGAATGTCAAATTTTTAAACCATAACTTTGCCGGGGAAGTTTTAAACCATAAGGTTGCCGTTGCGGCAATATTATGCTTTAAATCACATGAACAGCGACATTCAATTTGTGAATGTACAATGGACGTAACTGGATTCGAACCAGTGACCTCTACGATGTCAACGTAGCGCTCTAACCAACTGAGCTATACGTCCTTACCACACGATTTATGAGTATAGCATATTCTTCTTATAAAGCCAATATTCTTTCAAAAAATCTCTACTGCTGAAGTCTGTTCTTGGCTTGTGATATTAGCGTTTGTGCTTCTGCGTAGGCTGTTGTCCCAGACTTCACTGTACTTAGCTGGTTGATAATTCCCTGAATTTGCGCTTGAAACTGCTGTTGGTCGGAAGGAGGAGCAGCAATTAACCTCTGAATTTCCTCATTCGCCTGTTTCAGTAATAATTGTGACTCTATCTCAGCTTGTAGTCGAGTCTCGATAATGCCTAAATTAGTTTGATAAGTCGCTAGCAACTTCTGAGCTTCTAAATAACCGGGTTCTTCTACCCGAATGGTTTGCAATTGCTCAATAGCGGTTGACCATAATTTAGCAATTTGCTTCCATTGCATATCTGTATGGGGTGGATTTTGGGCTGATTTAGCGGCTGCAAGGGCAAATTGTTTTGCACCCTCAATTAATTTGCTACTGCGGGGGTCAACAATACCCTGAATTTTGCTTTGGTAGCTGACTAATAACTTTTGGGCTTCTACATAACGGGGATTTTCTAAAGGAACTTGATTAATGCGGTTAATAGCCTGTTGCCATAATTCCGATGCAACTTTTGGCTGAGTTGGCTTGGCTTGTTCGGCTGCTAGGTCAAATTCTTGGGCGGCTGTGATGAAGTTACCAATACGGGCGTTTTCAAAATCTCGTTTGAAAGCGTTAAGTTTAGTTCGTGCTGTTTTTGCTGCTAGGGTTTGTTGAGGAATTTGTTCTAATTGGTCTATTCCTTCTTGCCAAATTGCGATCGCTTTTTCTCTATCTTTAGTATTATTAGCCTGTTCATATTGCTGCTTGGCCGCTTTTAGGGTTTCTTCGGCTTGGGAGAGTGGGACTAAAGCGTTTTTGTCTTGAAACACAATCGCTTCTATCCTTCCTACCCGTTGACGCGCTGTTTCAAACTCATCTACAGTAAACCGCCAGGTACAGCCAAATAAATTACAGTACGCCTGGGGATAATACCCTAAAAACCAAACTGGTAAATTATCTAAATTTTGTTTTGCAGCTTTGACTTTTTCACCACCGCGTTCAATATCTGCTGGGCTAGTAGCTTTATTAATTAATTGGTCTGCTTGTTCCAGGTTGTGAATTGCTCCCCGATAGTGATAATCCATGTTGATATAACTAGGCAATAGCAGGATGGGTACAGTTTTCGCTACAGGCCAGCGAATCATCGGATAAGGCAAATTCACTACCCAAAGTACCCCAGCCGAAGCACTCACAAAAATTGCTACCCACTTGATTTTGCTAAAAATACCAGGTGGTTGATTAACTTGTACAGCTTGTTTGAGAATTTTCTCGCTGAATTGTGGATATATGTCCACAACTGTTTCACGCAGTTCATCTAAACCAACTGGAGAGCCTTTTTCTGTCCGCAGTTGTTCTAACCGGTTAATAACTATTTCTTGTTCGATTTTACTCACTTGGTCATTACCAGTGCATTTCTGTATTTCCGCTAGCAGTAGTTTCCAGGCTTTTTTGTTAAGGCGATACATAGATTAAAGCTGTAACTTATAAATCTAGTATTCCCATAGCTCATCAGAAAAATTACCAAAATTTACCACAGTCAAACAATCAGACTCATCAATAAAGATAATTAAATCTCTAAAAACAATTGCTAAAATCTATAAGTCTGATAAGAAAAACTTGATAATACAAATGTCAACTGCTTTAATTACCGGTGCATCAGGTGGTATTGGTAAAGCCTTTGCCCAAGAATTAGCTGCACGTCAAACTAATCTAGTTCTTGTAGCTCGTTCAGAAGCAAAGCTACACCAGCTTGCTCAAGAACTACAAGAGAAATATAAAATCCAAGTAGATGTAATAGTTAAAGACCTCACAGAAGCAGATGCTGCGGCGGCGGTATTTAATATTACTAAATCTAAGGGATTAACTATTGATTTGTTAATCAACAATGCTGGTTTTGGAGATTACGGTGATTTTGCGGAAAGGGATGGGGAACGCCAAGTTAAGATGGTACAGTTAAATGTTTTAGCTTTGGTAGATTTAACCCATAAATTTCTACCATTGATGCGACAACGCCGTTCAGGAAGCATTATTAATGTATCTTCAATAGCCGCATTCCAACCGATACCATACCTTTCTGTATATGCTGCAAGTAAGGCTTTTGTGTTGAGTTTTAGTGAAGCGTTGTGGGCAGAAAATCGTGACTATGGCATTCGTGTCTTAGTTGTTTGTCCTGGACCAACGGAAACCAGCTTTTTTACTGAGGCTAGATTCCCTATGGCTTTTACTAGTAAAACCAATAAAATTTCTACCCCTGAAGAGGTAGTAAACGATGCTTTAAATGCTTTGGGAAAGGGAGTTTCAACGGTAATTAGTGGCAATCTACTAAGTAAAATAATTACGAATATGCCGCGATTTTTACCGAGAGAAACCCTTGTACATATTTTAGAAAAACAGTTTAAAGCTTAAGTGACGAACAGTGGATATCTTTCCAAGAGATGTTGGTAAAATATCCACTGTCAACGCTGTAGAAAGTATTCACAATGTTAAATAGTTATACAGTCAACGTTGTGTAAATTGTGATATAGATAAAACAAAGTAAGATGGGGTAGTTCATTTGACTGTTGGTTCTGGTTGGGGTGAGTTGTCTACTTGAGTTGGGTCTTGGGTTAAAGGTGTCCAGTAACTGGCAATTAGGGCAACCATCAGCCACCAGAGGGTATTGACTTCAGGACGAAACCAGATGGTGTCTACTGTACCGTGAGCCAGCATCCCTAATAGAGTTGCAAATGCCCCAATTAACCAAAAGCCTTCTAAATTACCGGATTGTCGCAATCTGCGTAACTGTAAAAGTGCAGTATTGGAAATGACAATTATTAACCAGAGAAAACAGCCAAGACCAACAAAACCCGTTTCTACAGCCACCTCTAGGAAAATGGAATAGGCACTCAACGCACTATAACGAGGACGCTGGTAAAGAGGATAGATTTTATTAAAAGAGTTGTGACCTGGGCCAATACCGATAATTGGCCGATCGCGAATCATCTCAAATACAGCATCCCAAACATTGCGGCGAAAATTATTACTGCTATCTTGGCGATCGGCAAAGATGCTAAAAACCCGTAATCGGACTGGTTCAACAAATATCACTGCTACAATCAATAACCCAATCACGCCTCCTAAGAGTATGGGTAGTGACCAAGTGCGCCAAAAATCTGGTAGTTGTACACTCCACCAGTAAACTAACAAAACGATCGCCGCGAATACTGCTACCAATAGCCCAATCCAACCACCACGACTAAAAGTTAAAATTAGGCAAGTAGTATTAACAATCAACATTGTTAATGCTAAAGATTTTTTAACCCAACCTTGCCAAGCAAAAATAGCTACCAGGCTAAAAACTACAGCCGGGACTAGATAACCAGCTAACAAGTTAGGATTACCCAAATAACTATAAACCCTAGTAGTCTTAGATAAAGAAGATGTTGGGTCAACCCAAGTAGCTAGTTGTACTGCACCAAAACGCCATTGCCTTAAACCATATACACTGACAATCAATGACACGTGTAAGTAGATGGTGATGATCCAAGACCGCAAACGAGGCGATCGCAGTACCCTAGCACACAAGGCAAATAGCAATAAATACAGCGTTAATGTGATTAAATCATTTAAAGCTGCTCTTGGTACGGGTGATAATGCCGTTGCGACTATGGCAACCCCCCAATAAAGCAACACCAGCAAATGAATAGGAGTAGCAAGGGAAGTTCTGATTGAGGCTGGTTCATCAGTTAAGGTCAACAATAGCCAAAATCCCACACAAGCTAAGAGCAATACTCCTATCAGGGTACTAGAGACAAAAGGGGCAAGAGCATATATTAAACTCAGTAAAGCCGTAGCAATTACATCTCCCCACTGAAGTAAAACACTAGTTTGCCGCCAAGAAAACAACAATCCCACTAGAAACTTATGTAAATAACTAGAAGAAAGATATTGTTTAAGCGGTAAATACGATAAAGTAAACCGTTGCCAGACTAAATTCATAAAACCCACTTTGATCAATTAGCAAGCCCTTTTAGCACGTGGACTTGATCATATAGCGGCTCATTATAAAGTAATAATCCAGATAGCAAATTGGTAATTGGTAATTCGGTTGTTAATAATAGCTACCATAACAGTCCTCTCTAGGGCAGGGAGCATCAAGAAATATTACTCGTTTTTGGGGAATTATTTAATTGCAGTGGTAGAGTCAGTACATAACGATGCCCTGATTGTGCTGAACCTTGAATAGCAATTTGTCCACCATGTAATTCTGCCAATTGACAGCTAAGTAACAGACCTAAGCTTTCTCGTGACAAATTACCTTCTCCTGGAGTTAAGTCTTCTTCAGGATCTACAGCCGAAATATTTGGGCGATCGCCATTTAGATTTTGCAACTTTTCTAGTGTGATTGGCAAACTCCCTGTTTCCTCATGACTATCGAGATGGATACTATAAGGGGCGGTTTCGCCAGCCAACTCCATCAGAGTCAATGAATTGAGGCGGAAGTAAGGGTCAACCTCAGTAATCCCATCTCCTAACCAGGGATGGGAAGCCCATACCGTGATATTGAGTACATTTTCTTTGTAAGAAACGTGAATACGAATAATGCTACCGGTCGCAGAAAGTTGAATCACGCTAAAAATTAGGTGATATAGTATTTGCCGAGCTTTATCTTTGTCCAAAGGCCAAATTCGGCCACGTCCTGGTTCTATTGACAAGCGAATATCTTGCTCACGGCGATTAGCTGCTTCTTCCAAAGTATTAATCGCCTGCTGACAAAGCATTTCCACATCTACAGGCACTACATTGATGCTAGTAGCATTCTTATCTATTGCTGCTAGTTCGGTAATTTCATTAACTAAAGAAAGTAAGTACCGACCACTATGTTGGATGATATCTAGATATTCTCTTTGTTTAGTGGTTAAAGGCCCGTAAATCTCCCTTCCTAAAACACTGGTCATCCCTAATACGGATGTCAGAGGTGTGCGTAGTTCCTGAGTCAGTTGTGCTAGAAGTTCTAGTTTAATTTGCTTAGTTTCCTGAGCTTCTTTGTCTAAATTAGGTGAAGTGACTTTGGTGACTTTGTGAACTTCCTCATTGAGTAACAAAGGAGTAGAGTTATTCAAACTCAATTTGTCGGCTTTTTCTAACATCAGGAGACGATTTCGCTCAAATTCGCTCATACTCCAACGAGCTATAATTTGTAAAAATTCAATGTCTCGATTCGTAAAATTACGTGGTACTAGATCCATGACCGCCAACGCGCCTAAGCAGTTACCTGTAGCATCAATTAGCGGCGCACCTAAGTAAGCACGGATGCCATAATCTTGTACTAACTTGCTCCCGACTAGTGAGGTATCTGTCAGTTTTTGCGTATCGTTAATTACCAGAGTTTGAAGACTTTCTACAACCTGAGTACAAAAAGACTCGCCCCGCAACAACTGGCGACTTTGTGCCAAATGATTCATTAAGCCTAGCCTAGATAAGCCCACAGCCGATTTGAACCAATGGGATTCTTGATCTATGAATCCTAAAACAGAAATTGGTGCTTCCAAAAAGTGAGCAGCTGTTTGAGTCGCCTCTTCAAAAACGGGGATTGTTTCTGGGTGACGCAAACCTAATTCTGACAATACTGTGAGACGTTGCTGTTCTCTTGTTTCTTGAGAAGCCCAACCATCTTTAAGGACAAATAATTTCTTATCCGGCTCTACCATTGCCATCTCTACCTTAATAATTGCTCGATACTGTAATTTATATAACCACTGTGACTGGGTTATGATTTACTATTCTTAAGCATTCCCCAATTTGGCTGCTGACAAACAAGCTGTAAACAAAAATTTTGTACATTTTCTGTAAATAGGGTACGTAATTGTATAGCGTTAGTTTATTGTTCGTCCAGGGTATCCTAACTTTAGGAATACAGATGTCAGCAGCATCAGTAATCTAGTCAGTATTTTCATAATCAATATTGCGATAATAGCAAACTCGGTTGCATTATCCTGTATCTAAGGCAAACTGAAATAAATGCCGCCTAATTCCTGAACTATGGCTCATAAGTATAACTCTGTAATCAGCAAAATTCCTGATTTTTATTTTTCTGAAAATAATTAGCCCAGCGACCAAAATTTATTATATGAATACATGGCAAACTTAAAAATATTGATAATTATTTTTGAATTAAAATAAACTATGATTTGCATCTAAACTAGCTATTTAAGTCATTATTTAAATCAATCAAAAATGGGTATAGAAATAATATTGCTGAAGTTATTGGGGCTTTCAGAACTTTTGATTAGCGGCAGTAACAACTTATAATTTTATTTGGATACATTATTTTAAATTTTTTAATAAAAAATAATTGGGGTTGATATATAATTTCGATCAAGTTTCCGTTACATTTATATATGTAAATAAAGTCTAGCAAATTAAATCAGAGGATAAGTAACAATGACCAATATAAAAATTCCTTTTGTAGACCTGAAGTTACAACACGAGCTAATACAAAATGATATCAAACAGGCAATTGAGACTGTATTGGAGCGAGGGGATTTTATTTTAGGAAAAGCATTAGCAGAATTTGAAATAGCATTTGCTCAAGCTTCAGGCGCAGAATATGGAGTAGGTGTAGCATCGGGAACTGATGCGATCGCGTTAGGTTTGCAAGCGTGTAATATTGGGGCTGGGGACGAGGTAATTTTACCAGTCAATACCTTTGTAGCTACCCTGATTGGAGTTTTACAGGCGGGAGCAAAACCCATTTTTGTAGATTGCGATCGCCAAACTGCTTTAATTGATTTAGAAGCCGCAGCCAAAGCTATTACACCACGGACTAAAGCCATTATCCCAGTTCATTTATATGGGCAAATGGTATCACCCAGGCAGCTATTAGATTTTGCTGATACCTACAAAGTTTTAATCTTTGAAGATGCAGCCCAAGCACATCTAGCACACAGAGAAGGATATCAAGCTGGTAGTGTGGGGACAGCAGCAGCTTTTAGTTTTTATCCCAGCAAGAATTTAGGTGCTATGGGAGACGGAGGAATGATAGTCACCCACGATGCAGAAATAGCCCAAAAAGCTGGCCGGTTAAGAAATTATGGCTCATCCCAAAAGTATGTTCACATTGAAATGGGTACAAATAGCCGTTTGGATACATTGCAAGCAGCTATTTTATTAAAAAAATTACCACACTTGTCTCAATGGAACAGCGATCGCCTCAGCATAGCCCAACAATATGATCTAGAACTAGCACCCTTAGCCTCTGCTGGTATTATTCCCATGCAAAACCAAAGTGGTGACGGTCATATTTATCACCTTTATGTGATTAAAATTGATGATAATTGCCCCATAGACCGTCAGCAACTCCAAACAGAACTAACAAAAGCAGGCATTCAAACTGGTATTCACTACCCAATTCCTTGTCATCTCCAACCAGCTTTTACCAACCTCGGCTATAAAAACGGAGACTTTCCCCAAGCGGAAAAACTAGCCCAGCAAATACTATCCTTACCGATGTACCCTGGTTTGAGCCATAGCCAAGCCAGAGAGGTTGTAGCTGCTATCACCAGTGTAATTAGTGAAGTAGCAACCAAGCCTGCACCTACTACTGAAGTAGTGTAGTATATTAAAAGTTACAATATTTTTCTTTACGCCTCCGTGCCTCTGTGGTAAAAGAAGCAATCCTTAACCACAGAGACACTGAGAAACTATTAACTGAATTGCTGAAAATTATGGCACTTCAACAACAAATAAAAAACACAAACACAACCCAATTACTAGGTATCGGAATTTTCAGCCTTTTAGTGCTGCTGTACGCGCCCATCTTACTCCACTGGGTAGACGGTTGGCTACACAAAACTATTAGCATCGAACACGAATATTTTAGCCACGGTCTTATCGGTCTACCATTTGCAGGTTATCTGAGTTGGAAACACCGAAAACAGTGGCAACGCCTACCCAATAAAACCCATCCTTTGGGTATAGCTTTATTAGTTATTGGCGGAGTGTTTTATTTAAGTGGTGTGACAGAGTGGGTAAATCTTTCCTTACCCATAATACTGGCAGCAGTATGCCTTTGGTTTAAGGGTTTTCCAGGATTAAGACTACAGGGATTTTCCCTAATATTAGTATTTCTAGCAACTCCCACCGCAGTACCTTACCTGATTGCGCCTTACACCTTCCCTCTGCAAAGTTTTATTGCAGGGACAGCAGGTTTTATCCTCAATCAGTTTGGTATGCAAGTAGTTGTTGATGGCATCAACATTTATGTAGGGGGCAGAATTGTTGAAGTTGCTCCCTATTGTGCAGGGTTAAAAATGCTATTTACCACTATTTACGTCAGTTTAATGTTGCTCTATTGGACAGGTGCTTTATCTTCTCGTCGGGTAACAGTTTGGTTTTTATCCCTTGCCGTGATTATCAGCGTTATTGCCAACATCATTCGTAACACCTTACTGAGCTTCTTTCATGGCAGTGGTCAGGATGCCGCTTTTAAATGGTTACACGATAGTTGGGGCGGCGACCTATATTCTGCCCTCATGTTACTTTCCTTAGTACCTCTATTGAATTGGCTAGATCAATATTTGTCAGCACCGCCAGAAACAGAACTAGAAGCCGAAGGATTAATGAGTAATGAGTAATGAGTGCTGAGTGCTGAGTAATGAGTGCTGAGTAATGAGTGCTGAGTAATGAGTGCTGAGTGCTGAGTAATGAGTGCTGAGTGCTGAGTAATGAGTGCTGAGTAATGAGTAATGAGTAATGAGGGGAATTGGGAATTGGGAATTAATTATTTTCTTTATCCAGTCCCCAGTCCCCAGTCCCCAATCCCCAGTCCCCAGTCCCCAGTCCCCAGTCCCCAGTCCCCAGTCCCCAGTCCCCAGTCCCCAGTCCCCAGTCCCTCTTGACACTAACCATTAATTTTACTGAACCTACAGTGTCATTTTTTCAGGTAAAATTTTGCGTAAATATAGCAAATTTTACCGATGATTCCCTTATCTAAATTTTCTAAATACAAGTATTTAACTTATCTAACAGTTCTGTTACCGTTGCTAGTGCTACTAGTAACAGGAGCAGTTCCGGGATACTTAACAGGAAAATGGCAATGGAAACAACCACCACCTGTTACCAATCTCAAGTTATTAAAAGATATACGTAGCAAGGGTTTAACTTTGCCAGGGTGGAAAACCCTTGAACAAGTAGAACAAGAAATTGGCACAAATAAATGGTCATTGCAACTTATTCAGCAAGAAAGCTCACAAAAAAAAGCTATCTTGCTCTTATTGCCGCAAAATGGCCCAATGGATCAACCGGAAATCGAATGGACAGATATTAGCGGATGGGGAAAGTCTCGTTGGGGAAAATGGGATATAGCGCAAGAACGTTCGGCTGAGTTCATTGTCAAACAATTACCCAATCAGATTAATACCCAAACCAAAGTAGAAGCAAAATTCTTTCGCGCCTCCACAAATCAAGAAACCTTTGCTGTCTTACAATGGTACGCTTTACCAAATAGTGGATATTCATCACCGTTTCGCTGGTTTGTAGCTGATCAACTTGCACAATGGCAGAAAAATCGTGCGCCTTGGGTTGCTGTCAGTATTATTGTGCCTATAGAACCTTTAGGCCAGGTGGAAACTACTTGGCCATTAGCACAGTCTATTGGTGAAACAGTACAATCCACATTAATGACAGAAGTTTTTAACGCGAATCAATGAGTGTCATGACTTCTGGCAATATATTCTAAAGTCAGCAATGTTAATATTTACGAGTTCTTATATGCGTGTATTGAGCGGCCTGTGTTGTGTAAGTTTTCAATTAGGGCTTTTATTAAATACTTTTCAACCTGTTTTAGCTCAAACTTTACCAGCTGAAGGTGAATTACCAGTCAAATTTCCTTCACCTCCACCAGAAACTGAGGTTGCACCAGCTAGCACGAATAACGAAATTTCTCCTCAATTTAACCGATACTTGTTGGGGCCAGGGGATAGCATTAACGTCACCTTTGAACGTCCACCTGGCCCTTATCGCTTGGGGTCAGGAGACGTAATTAGTGTAATTGTGCAACGCTTTCCAGATTTAAGCTTTCAAGCTGGAATTAACCCAGAAGGTAACATCATAGTTCCGCTCCTAGAAACAGTGCCACTGCAAGGTTTAACTTTACAAGAAGCCCAAGCAAAAATTCGCTCTTTGCTGAATAAATATGTCATTGATCCCGTCGTCGTTTTATCTTTGACAGGGCAGCGTCAAGATTTGAGTTTTCAAGCTCAAATTAGTCCAGAAGGCACTATTGTAGTACCACAAGTTGGTATAGTTTCTATCCAAGGTTTAAGTTTGGAAGAAGCAAAAGAAAAAATTGGTTTGAGTTTGAGCCGTATTTTAGTAAATCCAATGTTAGTGGTGTCTCTAGCCAGTCCTCGTCCTGTACAGGTAACTATCAGTGGGGAAGTATTTCGACCAGGTATTTATAATATTTCCGCCGCTTTACCCCGTGTGGCTGATGCTTTGCTGATAGCTGGTGGTTCTAGCATTGGTGCTGACTTGAGACAGGTAAAAGTACGTCGTCGGTTAATGGATGGTTCTACCATTGCCCAAAATATTGACCTGTATGGGACACTGCAAAATGACGGCTCACTACCTAGCTTACGTCTACAAGATGGCGATGCTATTATTGTGCCACGGCGTGAAATTGGCACAGATGACGGTTATGACCGGACTTTAGTCTCTCGTTCCTCCTTAGCTATACCGCAAATTAGAGTCCGAGTCTTAAATTATGCAGCTGGGGGAATCGTGACGCAAGCACTGCCGAACGGTAGCACCTTTGTAGATGCCTTGGGTGGAATCAATCTTGATACTGCTAACCTGCGGGATATTGCTTTAGTGCGGTTTGACCCAGAACGAGGGAAAGCTGTAACTCAATCGTTAGATGCAAAGAAAGCTATGAATGGTGATGTCGCGCAAAACGTGCCACTGCAAGATAATGATGTGATTGTAGTTGGTCGCAACCTAATTGGCAGAATAACCAACTTTCTTAGTACAATTACTCAGCCATTTTTCAATGTGCGTTCCTTCCTGAATTTCTTTGAAAACTTTGGCGGCAGAAATTAAAATATTTGTTTTTGAGGTATATGGCTTGTAAAGGATAAATCAAGAATGTAGCAAAATGAAACACGGGGGTGACTAATGAATCGTCAATCATGAATAATAACAGTAACTATAATGACAACTAGCGATCGCCGATTCTATCCACCCTCGTCTGTTTACCGATGCTTCTGTTATGACCCCACCAATTGTTAAGCGTTACGTCATTGCTTTTGAAAAATACAAATGGATTGGACTAGCCAGCTTTGCTTTAATTGTGGCGGGGTCAACAGTCGTCGCCATCCAACCCGATCCGCCACCCACCTATGTAGCAGATAGCTCATTAACCTACTCTCGCCCACCAGTCTCTTTCTCTGCTACTGGTAGTGAAATTCAACAACAAGGTCAAGAACTCAATGAGGAAGTATTGCTCTCAGACCAGTTGATTGAACGTGTGGGAACAAAAATGAATGTCTCACCAAAAACCATCGGTGAAAGCGTCGCACTGAAGCTACCCAGGAGAAATGCCCGGACTGGACAATTAGAATCTAATATTATTGAACTCAAGTATCGAGACAGCAACCCCAAACGCGCCCAGGAAGTGTTGGTGGAATTGATGCAAGCGATGGTGAAGTTGAGTAGTGATATTAATACGGGGCGTTTAAGAGCAATTATTGAAAAAATTAATGAACGGATACCGGATGCTAAGTCAGAACTACAAGCAGCCGAACAGAGGCTAGAGATTTACGATCGCCGGGAGCGTCCTGCTATATTGGCAGCTGAAAACGGTAGTCTGCTGAGTGCAGTCACCAATAGCCAAAATCAACAGCGTTTAATTCAACAAACTGTTGCGGGGATTGATGCCCAAATTCGCAGTTTACAAGATAAGTTAGGCTTAAACGTCGGTCAAGCTTATGTTTCCTCTGCCTTAAGTGCCGACCCAATTCTGGGCGATTTACGCGCACGCCTGTATCAAACTGAATCACAGATGACTTTACTGCAAAAGGATCTGCGACCAGAACATCCCACTATGATTCAGTTACAGCGTCAAAAACAAGCCAGTGAAGAATTGCTGCAACAACGAGCAGCAGAGGTGATAGGTGGTGATGGTACAGCCGCACCTCTGGCGGGGAGTGTAACGGGTATTCGCGCCCAAAGCAACCTCGACCCAGCAAGACAACAGCTAGCAAACCAGATGGTAGCTTTACAAACCCAACGGGAAACCTTAGAACAACAGTTATTACAGCAAAGACGTGAAGAACTGCAACTACGTCAGGAGTATTCCCAAATACCTAATAAACAACTAGAGCGATCGCGCCTAGAACAAGAAGTGGGACTCAAAAAAGCAGTTTTTGACCAAATGCAAGCCAAGCTAACTGATGCCAAAACGGCTGAGGCAGAAACAGTTAGTAGTTTTAGTGTAGCCAGACTACCTTCTGTGATTGCTGATGCGAAAAAACCTAAGAGTGTACCCTTGACGTTAGGTGTCGGTGGGTTCTTAGGATTTTTGGTTGGTGGTGGGGTAATCTTCTTATTGGGTTCTCTAGAAGGCACTTTCAGAACCAGAGAGGATATCCGCGACAGTCTAAAACAGCGCGAAGTAGCCTTACTGGGCGAATTACCGTTGATGCCTGTGGATGATTTACCACCAGAAGGAATACCTGTGGTTCTATCTTCCGAATCCCTGTATTTAGAGTTTTATGAGAAGTTCCGCAGTAACTTGCGCCGGATTGGAGGCAGAAACTTAAAGGTAGTATTAATTACGAGTACAAGTAGTCAGGAAGGTAAAACCACCAGTGCTTACAACTTAGGTATAGCGGCGGCGCGTGCTGGCAAAAGAACTTTGATCATTAGACATCTCCGAAAACAGTCAAAGCCTTTGTTTGGCTAGGCTGTAGCCACTAAATGCAATCATCTTAAATTAGCTATTCTGTACGATGAAATAAGACTTTGAGATATTTGCTGTTGATAATTAGGCAAAAATATCTAGTTATATGCGATAATTTTAACCTGATGATATAGCTGATATTTCTAATGGTAATATTAGCCCTCGAATCCGTAACCTTACTAGCCCACAAATCGTCAAAATTACTTGCTTATATTTGCGGGTATTTAACCTAAATCTCTCTTGGACAACTCGAAAGATTTTGACTGACCGTATTCGATGTTCAACAAAGATTCGTTTAGATGAAAATATTTTGTTCTGTTCTTTCTGTTCAGTTGTTAGTTCTTGATTTCTTGGTTTCTTAATTGGAGTTGTAATTAAATCTTCTCCAAGATATGCCTTATCTCCTTTAAATCTTTGTTTGGCATCAAACTCTGAACGATATTCTCGGAACAAAGTTATATCGCTTTTTGGACCAGGTTCACCTGCCACAACATCAACGATATCACTAGCATCAGGTAAAATAATCATTTGAGTTTTAAATGTATGATTACTCTTCTTACCTGAAAAATATTTCTTTTGTTCATCATTGTCTCTAGGTCTTTCTCTGACTTGTTCATAGCTATCTACTATTAATTCATATTCTGTGAGCATTTCTTTTACTACTTCATAGTCAGAAGCGTTTTTTTTTTACTTGTTCAAGCAAACTTGATGGCAGTAATTCTCGCAAGTTAGGCAACCAATAGTTAAACGTATCGTTGGCTGTAGACTCACTTACTTCAAACTGAATACCTAGAAGTTGAAAGGTTGTCAGATGTCGGAGATACACTAAAGTTAAAATGATTTGTTCAGAAATAGATAATTTTGGTTTCCGACCTCCTCCACCAGCAATAATTCTCACTTTCTTAGATTCCAGTAAAGCTTTTTTTTCATGATATAATCTTTCCCCATTTATGATTAATTGTTGTAACTGTTCATATTCCAGACCTATTAACCTTTGGGTTTGTTTAGGATTCTCTTCAATGTAATTCAGTATATTGCTCATGCTTCTGTGTCAAAATAACGCTTTAATGTTCTTTTATCACAGAATAATACTATTTTGGAGATGTCTATTGAAACAGATTTGCGATCGCCTTCACGCTGTTTATCTTTGAAAGTCAACCCAGACCCTGATGCTACCCTAGAACCCCTGCGTTATTACGGCAGCCTGAGCGAATGTATTCGTTTAGTCCCTGAAGTTGAGAATCTATACATTATTCCCAGTCCTGGCCCTGTGCGCCAATCTGCGGCTGTTTTAGAATCAAGCGAAATGCGGCGACTCATGGAAGATGTCAGAGAACGTTATGATCTAGTAATTCTAGATACAAATCCTCTCAGCCTATCTAATGATCCTCTATTAATTCAACCCTACAGTGATGGCATAGTATTGGTAGCAAGACCAAACTATACCCAAGAAAATATGTTAGGTGAGGCTATTGATCAATTATTAGAAGCTGAACTGGGACTGGTAGGAGTGATTATCAACGGTGCTGATATCAGTATTGCCTTACCTCCATCAGATGAATCTTCATCTGGGGAAGAAGTAGGAATCACAGATGAAGCAACAGAAATTTCTGTAGGTGCTAATCACAATTATTAAACAGATATCCCATTTGTAGGGTTGCTTAGGGCTACAGTGCTTAACGCACCATCAACCCTCAAATCTTGGATGATTCTCCCCGCTTGGGGTGAGTGGCGTTTGACGTAAGGAAACCCAATATGGATCATGGTTTTAGGTTAATCTACCAGTAGGCTTACGCCCCGCAGGAAAGGCTGCACCTAATCCATGAATAATCTTCATCTCATCTCTGAGTATAAAAATTTTGATGGTAAACTCGGTTTTTACTCTCATTACTCCTCAGTCTGTAATAGCGAAATGCGTTTTGCTGTCTATCAGCCACCACAAGTTAACCAAAAACAAGTACCAGTTCTCTATTTTCTCTCTGGTTTGACTTGCACTGAAGAAAATTTCATAGTTAAAGCTGGGGCGCAACGCTATGCGGCTGAGTACGGTTTGATGTTGGTTGCACCGGATACTAGCCCCCGTAATACTGGTATTAGGGGTGAGGATGACGACTGGGATTTTGGTACAGGTGCGGGTTTTTATGTGGATGCGACTGAAGCACCTTGGAAATCTCACTATCAAATGTATAGTTATGTCGTGGAAGAATTACCGGGTGTAATTGCTGCTAATTTTCCCGTGCAAGCCGAGAATCAGGGGATTTTCGGTCATTCAATGGGTGGACATGGGGCGTTAGTATGTGCTATGCGAAATCCCAATTTATATAAATCTGTATCAGCCTTTGCACCGATTGTTGCACCTATGGGTTGTCCTTGGGGACAGAAAGCTTTTAATGGTTATCTAGGTAGCAATCAAGCCAGTTGGCGTGCTTATGATGCTAGTGAATTGGTGCAGCAAGTTGGTTATCATAGTTCAATTTTGATTGATCAAGGTACTGCTGATCAATTTCTCACGGGGCAATTACTCACGGAAGTATTTGCACAGGCTTGTAAAAGTGTTAACCAGCCTCTAAACTTACGGTATCAAGTAGGCTATGACCACAGTTATTATTTCATTGCTAGTTTTGTAGAGGATCATATTCGCCATCATGCGATCGCTTTTGGTTTAATTCCAAATTAAGGAAAAGAGCAAATCATGAGTCTGGTTTGGCAAGCTGATTTTTATCGTAGTCCTCACAAAGATACCGCAGGACATACTTTATGGGAGTTGTTGATTTGTGATGCAACTCGCAGTTTTGAGTATACAGCTACTTGTTCCCAGTCAGAAGCTAACGCAAGTTGGTTAACTGCCCAAATTGAGCAAGCGGCTGGTGAAAAATTACCAGATGTTATCCAGGTGTTTCGTCCTCAGTCTTTGAGTTTACTTGAAGTAGCTGGGCGGAATTTAGGGATCAACATCAAGCCTCACCGCCAAACCTTGGCTTTGAAACAATGGTTGCAAGAGAAGCAATATCCCCTAGCTATAGATAAGCCACCCCCTTTACCATTACCGGAAAACCTCTGGGGGGAAGAGTGGCGGTTTGCGACAATTCCGGCGGGTGATATTGTCGATTTGTTTAGCGATCGCCCCATGCCGATTTTGTCTGTGCCAGAATCTCTACAACCGATTAATTTGGGTTTAGCATCAACAGTGGCTATTCCTGGTGTGGTAATTTTTGGTGGCAGGCGATCGCTTCGTCTAGCACAATGGATACAATCAGCCCATCCTGTATCACTCAACTATATTGCCGGTGCGCCAGATGGTTTAGTTTTAGAAGCTGGTTTAGTAGATAGATGGATTTTGGTTACTTTTGATGATCCAGAAGTAGCGGCGGCGGCGAAAGTTTATGAACAGCGCAAACAGCACAGCCGAGGACTGCATTTTTTAATAGTACAACCTGATGATTCTGGAATGACCTACAGTGGTTTTTGGTTGTTACAAGCAGAAGTTTCTATCTCTAGTCAGGATTAGTTTAAGTTGCAATCTGCGGCTACTTATTCAATCGGTTTCAAAAGTAATGATTGGCGTTTCAATCCCTTATAGGGAGTTAGTGAAATTGCAATTGTCTTAAAGCGTAATCTTCCCTGTTATCTTCATGTGTTTCAATCCCTAATAGGGAGTTAGTGAAATTGCAATGCAAGCGGATCTCCGGTAAAAGTTGGATTCAAGTGTCTATCTGTTTCAATCCCTAATAGGGAGTTAGTGAAATTGCAATTATCCTTTTATATTACTACTGTGCTTTGAACCAAGTTAAGTTTCAATCCCTAATAGGGAGTTAGTGAAATTGCAATGTCCAATGGTTCAGCGATTTTTCTAGATAAGCTAGTTTCAATCCCTAATAGGGAGTTAGTGAAATTGCAATCTTTTATTCATATTTAGTTGTAGATGAGAAAGGTGTTTCAATCCCTAATAGGGAGTTAGTGAAATTGCAATAAAAAGCCATCTATGCGCTCATTCTCAATCTCTCTTGCTGTTTCAATCCCTAATAGGGAGTTAGTGAAATTGCAATAAATTACATGAGGCAAAACAAAGAGGATACCCAAATGTTTCAATCCCTAATAGGGAGTTAGTGAAATTGCAATTTGATACCCAATCAATTAATAACTCAGACACTTCTACTCGTTTCAATCCCTAATAGGGAGTTAGTGAAATTGCAATATAGCAAAGCTATCCACAACGATACAATATCGGCGTTTCAATCCCTAATAGGGAGTTAGTGAAATTGCAATAATTGCTTAAACTGTCCGATTGCTGAATCTGATAAAGTTTCAATCCCTAATAGGGAGTTAGTGAAATTGCAATTGTAGAGGATAAAGGTCTTGCAAACAAATGCAAGTTTCAATCCCTAATAGGGAGTTAGTGAAATTGCAATCACCCCTAGTGATTGCGTTATTCAATAGTCTAAGTTTTGTAGTTTCAATCCCTAATAGGGAGTTAGTGAAATTGCAATTTGTTAATCCAAGCTTTACGGAATGATTTCGCATCTGTTTCAATCCCTAATAGGGAGTTAGTGAAATTGCAATAACTAGGGGTATTTTTTTTAGAAATAATAATCTACTGTTTCAATCCCTAATAGGGAGTTAGTGAAATTGCAATTCAAAAATGCTTCTTTTCATTCAGTGATCCACTTTAGTTTCAATCCCTAATAGGGAGTTAGTGAAATTGCAATCCTAAATAAGCCTTCCCAACACTAGGACAATATGTTTCAATCCCTAATAGGGAGTTAGTGAAATTGCAATAATGATAGCAATAGAATTGTTCATTGCAGACTCGTTTCAATCCCTAATAGGGAGTTAGTGAAATTGCAATTAATGGGTTTGAGCAGCGATCGCTTGTTTGTTTTCCAGTTTCAATCCCTAATAGGGAGTTAGTGAAATTGCAATTTCACCTTCACGAGATCCGGTGTAACCATCGTCCGTGTTTCAATCCCTAATAGGGAGTTAGTGAAATTGCAATTCATGTTTGCTCATGGTTTTAATCAAATCAATAGCCACGTTTCAATCCCTAATAGGGAGTTAGTGAAATTGCAATTTTTAAAATTCACTTAACTCCAACCAAAATGGAAATCAGGTTTCAATCCCTAATAGGGAGTTAGTGAAATTGCAATTCTGTTGGTTTGGAATCTCCCTTTTGGAAGTCTGTTTCAATCCCTAATAGGGAGTTAGTGAAATTGCAATTCCCTTTCCTCTTGCTGTCCTGGGAGAAATGGCAGGTTTCAATCCCTAATAGGGAGTTAGTGAAATTGCAATTCCAGCCGGGAAAATGAAGCGGTCGATAGTTCCCGTTTCAATCCCTAATAGGGAGTTAGTGAAATTGCAATTTGGAGGCAGAAATAAACTAGCAACATTAGTTGATAGGTTTCAATCCCTAATAGGGAGTTAGTGAAATTGCAATGTTAATAGTTCTTCTTGACCATCCCCTATCAACTTGTTTCAATCCCTAATAGGGAGTTAGTGAAATTGCAATTCGATAAGTGTTGTCGTCCCATTGGAAAGGGTGCGTTTCAATCCCTAATAGGGAGTTAGTGAAATTGCAATCTCTGCTAACCGATTCAGAAAAAAATCAATATCAGTTTCAATCCCTAATAGGGAGTTAGTGAAATTGCAATAGCGACGACCTGAAACACTCTCTGTATTTAGTTTTCAAGGTTCGGTTGCGCGAATTTGGTAATTGTAGCATAGAAAATTGTGATTGAGTAGTATGCAAATGTCTAAAACCCTTACTGCATAAAGTGCGCGGCTATTTTTGCCAAGAAATTTTTCAAAAGTATTACACAGATGGACTTTCAGCCTTAGTTGCGAAAACCTGATTTGGAACACCTACCCATTCGCGCATTCAGACCAGAAAATTCCCCAGTCCCCATTCCCAAGTTCCTAGCCCTTGGCTTCTACCCGTGCTTGCGTCACCATTGCGATCAAAGTATGATGAGCATCTTCTGAATCTGCTAAAACATGATCAAACTGGATGCGAATAGGGAGACTTTCGCCATTGGTTTGTGCGGTTAAGTCCATACCTTGAGCATCAATTGCTAGCATTTGCGCTGCGGTTGCTTGGGATGCTCCGCCAAAAAATTTTGCGTAAAGCAGCACAGCGTTAGCATGATCCTCGTTCATGTGGTTGCAGATGCGCGAACTAATCTCAGGAGAAAACTGATCTGACATAGTGAAATAAAGAACTAGAAATCAAACAACTGAATAAATTCTAAGATAAGGTAAGGCAAATTTGTACAGATAGAGTGCAGAGTGAGTAGTAAACACCCCGCTACCGCGAAGAGAACTCAGCACTATTTTCCAGACAAGCAAGCTAATTTGCAAAATAAAAAATACAATAAATTATATTTGTCAACTAGTTATTATCTTTATTTGCGGAAATATGACCGCTTAAACTGTAAGCAAAGTATTCAGCTAATTTATGGCAGCGAAGATCCGATGAGCGAAACTAGTCAACGTCGAATAGTTATTGGGGATGTGCATGGCTACTATGAAGGATTAATGAGATTATTAGAAGCGATCGCTCCTGCTTCGGATGACCAAGTATATTTTTTGGGAGATTTAATTGATCGTGGCCCCCAGAGTTCACAGGTAGTGGATTTAGTTAGGCAAAACAATTACCAATGTCTACTAGGCAACCACGAGCAGATGTTAGTAAATATTCTGACTAGTGAAAATGTCCCTCTAGCCTTAATGCAAGCATGGTTACATAGTGGTGGACAAGCAACTATAGCCAGCTACCCAGATACGACTATTTCGCCAGAACACTTAGATTGGTTCAAGAGTTTACCTACCTATATTGACTTAGGGGATATATGGCTAACTCATGCTGGAGTTGACCCTAAAAAGTTGCTTAAGGAACAAACCGCCGAGCAGCTTTGCTGGATCAGAGGAGAATTTCACAGCATAGAACAGCCATACTTTACTGATAAGCTGATTGTTATTGGTCATACCATTACCTTTACTTTCCCTGGTGTAAACCCTGGACAATTAGCTCAAGGCAGGGGATGGTTAGATATAGATACTGGAGCTTACCACCCTCGTAGCGGGTGGTTGACTGGATTTGATATAAATAATAATTTAATTTATCAAGCTAACGTTTTTAATAACGATCTGCGTATTCTACCCCTATCAGAAGTAGTAGTTGAGGTTGAGCCATCTAAAATAATCGCCCGCCGCAGTCAGCAGCGAGCGTGAAAGTTTAACAGCTACAAAACTGAACGGATATTAGCACGATAAGCCGCAGCGTCCAATCCGTCACGTCCATTACTAGGTTGACGATTGATGGCGGTTTGCAAGGCATTAATGCGATCGCTAGTTGCTGGGTGCGTGCTTAAAACTGTCGGCACAGAACCGCTATTTTTCAGCAATTTTCTCATAAAACTTACCATACCCGATGGAGCATAGCCAGCACGTGTTAAGGCTCTTAACCCACGCCTGTCAGCATCAAATTCATCTTGGCGACTGCGGGGACGGTTGAGTGCTAGTTCTACACCAATTCCCACGGCGTTATTGCGATCTAAACCCGCAGCTGTAGCCACACCACTAGCTAGTGCTTTTTGCTGCATTTGTTTGACTAAATGTTTACCACCAATATGACCCCATTCATGAGCCATCACACTGGCGAGTTCCGCTTCATTGTCTGCGGCTTTCATTAAACCTGTGTTGACATAAATAAAACCCCCCGTAGTTGCAAAGGCATTGATAGCATTATCTTCGACCACCTGGAATGTTGCGGGAAGATTTGGGCGATCGCTATTTGCTACTATGCGCCTACCAATTTGTTCTACATAGCGATTAATTTCAGGATTACGGTTAAGTTTAATTTCCCTGCGTAATTCCTGATTCATTTGTGCGCCTAGCTCTACTTCCTGGCGATCGGATATATTTGAGAGCTGAAGTATTTGCGCTCCCCGGAATAACAGTGGTAATAAATCTATAGCCCTTCCAGGTAAAGGTGTACTTAGGCACAGACTCACAGCGACTGCTACCGAAATTAACGGATAAAACCAGCGTCGCCGCCATAGATGATAATTTGCTACCAAGCCTTTCCTGTTATTCATAATTCAGTTAGAAGATATTTTCGGGACACATCTAGTATTTAGGACGTATAGATGCCTTTCTAAGTTGCATTCGTGACTCAGGGATTGATACTGGGGGAGAAGTTATTCAATTTTGAATTGATATGCCCAATTCCCCTTGTAATCAAACTTGTTGCTAAAATCAATTACTTGAATCTGAGGAAGGAAAAATTTCTTATGGCTATTTTAGATTCCAAAGGTCGCTTGTTCGGCAAAATCAATATACTCGACTTATTTGCTGGTTTAGTTATTCTGTTAGTAATATTTGGGATTTTCGTCTTTCCGGGTACTAGTGGTTCTGTAGCTCAAATTGGGGCTAAAAAAACGCCTATAGAGGTAGATTTAGTCGTGCGTGGCTTGAATGTGCGCGATCCTCAGCAGTTATCTGAGCAAGGTTTTAAAACAGGCGGTAAAACTAAAGTCATTATTCGCAATCAGCCTTACGGTGAGATTGGGATTAAATCTGTGAAAGTGCTACCTAGAACTTTAACAGTTGGTCAACCAGATGGTTCGGTCAAGGAATTACCAGACCCCAGAACAAATAATTTTAGTACAGATATGCTCTTGACTTTAGAAGATCAAGCAGAAGTTACTAAAGATGGCCCCGTTTTAGGTAACAGCAAGGTGAAAATTGGTATGCCTTTCGAGTTAGAAGGCTTTAATTACAACTTTAATGCCTCTGTTATCGATGTGCGATTAAAGAAGTAAGCTAACCCCAGCCCTTTAGGGCGGGGCTTTTCAGCAGCCCTGAACTATCCGTACTGAGACTACAGCACAGATAACCCGAACCTCCAGGCAGTCTTACAGACTGCCCCAATAAAGAAATCATTTTTTTGACACACATTCCTATTCAATTCGCGTCAAATTAAATAATTTAGGTTACAAGCTCAGAAGGGTAAAGAAAGTTCAGCCTCAAAAAAAAATCCCACAAACTGATGCAATCTTTGAGCAATTAGACATAGTAAATAAAGATGCTTCGGAAGATAAGAGTGTTTTACGTCTAAGTATGGACGGAAAAGCCCGCGTTAAAATGATTATCATTCTTGAGAGAACCCGTCTCTTGTTTTTCTTGGAATAATTTATTCTTTGGAAGTCCCTTGCATTTTTCGGTCTAGTTCCGCAATTAAGCTTAACCCCGCATAGGATGATAATGTATAGCTAGATACTTAAACAAAAGTAAAATTCTCTGCACTCAAGCTAGCTGCACCAATTCCCTGCAATATCGCTAAATCGGAACCATTCAAAGCAATCAAGGAGTTTTCTTCCTGCTGAGTAATGCTCAAATTACCAAAGCCAATACCTAAACCAGCAATACCAAGGACATCTTCACCTAAAGTAAAGTCAGTTATGATATTCGCGGAGTCGGGAATTTCAGCAGTAGCAATCCAGAATTGGTCTGCACCTGCTCCACCAGTAATGATATTATCACCACCAGAGAGTGCAAAGAATTTGTCGTCACCTGCACCACCGATAAGGCGATCGCCACTTCCGAGAATGAAAGTATCGTCACCTCTACCACCGTAAATCCGGTTACTACCCGAACTACTGATAGAAGCGTCGATAACATCACTTTCATCACCACCGAAAATCAACCCACCGCTACCGCTAACTTCAATAACGTCTTCTCCAATAGTGCCAAAAATAGGTTCTGATGTTGGTTCTATTAATGAATCCACAATGGTAAAAGTACCGCTATTAGCATTGGAATCTACCTCATACCCTTCCCCTGCTTCAACAGTAAAAGTCGCGGTTTCTTCTCCTTCAATTTCCCCATCATTTAAAACAGGTAAACTTATTTGAGCATTTTGCTCGGTGATGGTAAAATTAAACTCACTGTAATTACTAGTATTACCAACTGTAGGAATCACACCTTGTGTAAATGCAGGTATGATATCAACTACTAATTCTTCATTAGACCGACCATTAGCTAAATCCACATAGGTAAAATCATCTTCTGATGAATACCACATATTCGCATTAAAGCCGAGAGTTCCTCCCCTATGACCTACAACTACTCCTAAGTCGGGAGTTTCAAAACTCATCATTCCTAAACCATAAGAAAATCCTCTACCAGTATCTACCAAGGTAAACATTTGAGCTAGACTTTCTTTTGAAAGTAACTCTCCTGCGTATAAAGCTCGTGCAAATTGGGTTAAATCTTGTGTATTAGAAACTATTGCACCGCTAGTCCACGTCCAAGAAGGATTAGCAATAGAAACATCATCTAAAATACCATCAAAATTAAAATCTAAATAACCCTTAACATAACCTCCTGGAATTTCTTCTTCTTCTGCAAAGAAGGTATTTTCTAGTTGCAAAGGTTCAAAAATTTGCGATCGCATTTCGGCAGCTATATTGTTACCAGTAGCAGCTTCAATAACCATTCCTGCCAAAATATAGTTAGTATTGGAATATTGCCAGGATTCTCCTGGTGCAAAGAATTGTTCTACATTATTAATTAAATTGATTATCTCTTCGGGTTGCCAATTTCGTAAAAAGATATTGGGGTTAGTTACTGCCTGCTGTAGTAAGATACCATTGTATTCGGCAATACCACTGCTATGATTGAGTAATTGTCTAATAGTAATCTTATCGGAGTCAGGAATATTGGCTGTTACTTCTTGGGATAACCAATCAGTGAGAGTATCTTCAAGAGTCAGTTTTCCTGCTTCTACTAACTTCAGGATGGTAGTTGCAGTAAAAGTTTTGGTAACACTACCAATTTGAAAGCGATCATCAGACTCCAATGGTGTATTATCCTCTATAGTGGCGACCCCCGCAGCTTCAGACCAGTTTCCTAAAGGAGAGGTAATAGCTATAGTTGCTCCTGGTACTTGTGGTGTAACTTTCTCGGATAAAGCGGTTTCTAATAGCGATCGCGTTTCGTTATTAAGATTAATTTCACCGCCTTGTGTTTGAATTAAACTGAGATTAAATTCCGATAAGTTAGGAGTACTAACAGTTACAGTTGTTCCTAATGTTGGCGGTGGTTCGCTCAGGTTAAAGTTAAGTAAAGAAACTGTTTCTTGGGATTCAATCAATAATTTGGGTTCGGTACTAAAAGTAACTATTGGTTTGATTTGGGAATTTTCATCTGCTATATCCACAATGGTAAGGCTACTGGATTGAACAAACTTCAACACAGCCAGAGTTTCATCGCCTATTTGAATCAAGGTATCCATACCACTTTGAGTCAAAGTTAACTGGTCGAAACTTAGACCACCACTTAAACCAACCTTTTGTCCCAAGCTGACTTGGAAGTTGTTGATAGTGTCAACACCAGCACCTTGAGCGACAACGACGGTATCTTGACCACCATTCAAGAAAATGAGGTCATTACCAAGACCACCGTTAATCAGGTTTTGACCAGAACCACTGTAGATGATGTCATCACCAGCACCACCTAGTAAGGTGTTATTGCCAGCACCAGCATAGAGGATATCGTTACCGTCACCTCCATCTAGTAGGTTGTCACCAGCACCACCAGTTAAGTAGTCATTACCAGCACCACCCAATAAGGTGTCATTACCATCACCACCAAACAGTGCGTCGTTACCGTCGCCACCATCTAAGTAGTCATCGCCAGCACCACCAAATAGGTAGTCATTACCCAGACCACCAAAGATTCGGTCGTTACCAGCATTAGCAAAGAGGCTATCATTGCCGGTTGTACCAACTAGGATGTTGTCACCAGTATCTCCAACAGGATTAGTTGGCACATCGCTGATAGTCAATGTAACACCACTAGCATCGGGGTTGACTTCATACAATTCTCCATCCACCAAATTGAAGGTGATGTTTTCAATCCCTTCATTGGGACCATCATCAAACACCTGTAAGCTCAAGGAAGCTGTGGGTTCAGTCAAGGTGACAAAGAACCCGCCACCAGTACCATCACGTTCTGGGAAACCAGCAATTCCTTCCCAAGTGACAGCAGGTGTACCATCTTCATTAAAGATGACAAATTCACCCAATGCGCCTCTAGTGGGGCTAAGGACATACAAGGTTAAACCATCCGCAGGGATTTCTCCATCTACACTGAAGTTAACTGTTAGGGTATCACCTTCATACAGTAAGGTCTGCTCAGTGGAGATGCTCACGACTGGGCCGATACCTCCAGGAACACCATCTACGTAGGTGACTTCTGCTGTAGCTGCTGCTGAGTCTACTGTGTAGGCTTCACTGGCTAGCAGTTGATAGGTGTAGGTGGTGTCTGCTTCCTCTACGATGTCATCGAAGACGGGAATGGTAACAGTAGCGTTAGCTTGAGTTAAGCGGAACTCATAAGCTTGGGTGTCACGGTTGAAGCGTAAGTATTCTACACCCTCTGATTCCACTACTTGCCGGAATTGCAATCCTTGTTCGACTGCTGAGGTACGGAAGTCTCCACCAACGCTGACTACTAAACCTTCTTCTGGAATAATGCCTTGAGCGTTAAATATCAGCAATAAGCCTGGACCATCTGGTTCACTTACTACTGGACTGGCTGTGAATCCTACTACTGGTAGTGTTGGCATAATTGCTGGTGGGTTAACTGTGATATTAACTGTCGCTGGATCTGAATTTACCTTGCTGTCGTTAGCTAAATAGGTAAAGCTATCTGTACCAATAAATCCTGTATTGGGTGTGTAAGCAAATGAACCATCAGCATTGAAACTGAGAGTACCGTTGCTGCGTGCTTGCACTACTGCTGCTGTCAGTGGGTCGACTGAGCATCTGTGTTATTACTTAATACACCATTAAACTGTGCCAGATGCTATGCTTCTGGCAGGCAATGGATTTCATGTACATAGCTAGATGAATAAAGTAGGTGATTCATTATTGTGGTTTATTCTCGATAATTAGAATCACACTCTAAACAATAGCACAACCGTAATTAATCGGATATATAAATTATAAAGTTTCTGTAAAGTCTATTTAACTCAATATATTTTCGTAGAGGTAAATAGTTTGTGCAAATTTTGCACGAATGGGGGACTGGGGATTTCTCACGCATAGTGTAGGTTTCAGGGGAAGAGGAGTGTGGGGAGTGTGGGGGGGTAAGACTTCTTCCCCATCCTCCCACACCTCCCACATCCCTTGGATTACTCCCTACTTCCATCCGTGAGAGGTTATTGTCCATTGCCATTTTTGTTGCTGTGCATTCCATTTTACAGCAACAATTTCTGTAGGAGGGTTGAGGCGATCGCCTGTTTGTTCAAATTGAATCAGTCCTGTAACTCCCCTTACCTTTTTTTGCTGATGTTTGAAATATTGATTCATGTGTACCATCAAAGATTGGCTATCTTCACTGTGGTATTCTTCTATTACTTTCAAAATAATTAATACTGAATCAAAAGCTGTTGCACTGCGCCAATTTAAATTCTCCTCACCCCATAATTGAGTGCCTAGTTTACAAAAATATTGAGCAATTATATTTGCACTATTGCACCCATTTTCTTGGCTGTGCCAATGCCAAGGAATACAAGCTAGAATTTGTAGCTTATCTTGATTAATGTTTTGGTACTGGCTTTGCTCATGAATCCAATGTAAAACATTATCTTGGTAAAAAGTTGCTGTTCCAGCTATCAAGCAGTTATTGAGATTTAATCTACTAATTAGCCCAGCATTATTGAGAGAATTGGCTTCAATACCACCATCAGGGATGATAATGATCATATCAACACCTGCGCGTTTAATATTTTCTATATATGTTTGGACTTGATAATAAGACTCACTAATGTAACTACATTCTTCTAAAAAAAGGAATTTTTCTTGATATGGTTCTAGATGTTTTTTAATACTATTTCTATAAGACTGACTATAACTACTATTTTTGTTATAAATAATGGCAATTTTTGATTTAGCTTTACCAGCATTTTTTTGTATCAAATAATTAGCTAATTTTTGAGCATTAATTTGGTCTGGAGTCGTTAATCTAAAAAAAGACACAACAGATAAATCTGAGAGTTCATTAGATGTACTACTAGAATTGACTAATACTAAACCCTTATGGGTATAAAAATGTAAGGCATTCTTAGTCATTTCACTTGAATAATGACCAACAATAGCCATCAAGTTTAATTCCTGCGCTAATTTGGCTAATTTTTCGGCTGTCTGATTATAGGGAGCATATAAATTATTGGGGTCATTAACAATTAAAATTTGTAATACAATTTGACTAGATATGAGGCTAGAAAATACATGAGGTTGGATATCATCTAAATCTATCTCTTTATCTAAGGCAATATTTTTAAAACTAGGCCAATTAACTTGTAATTGTATTTGGGAAATTCCTCGTAACATTTCGGCGGCTATTTTACCTTGATTATGATAAAATGGCACAACTATAGCTAAACTATAAATTTTAATATTCTTTTCCTTAAGAATCTTTTTTCTATATTCAATTAGAGAATTATTGATATAAATTAAAACTTCTGGATTGCCACTCGCATAGAGTTCTATTTCTTTATTCCATGCCATTAAAAAATATTGTAATGCTTGGTAGTAAAGCCCCAATTGATAAAATTTTGTTGCTTCCGTTTGAAATTTAACAATTTCTTGATTAGGAGGATAAAGGAAAGATTGTCTGCCAAAACTGCCTTGAAAATTATCACTGTTAAGTTGAGGCGTAGGGTGCAATTTATAAACTTGATTTGGCTCAAGCAAAAAATTTAAAATCTTCACCCAGTTACCCGCAATTTCTTCTTGATCAACCCCCATCAACTCGGCTATCTTCGGATAAATATTATTAGTCAATCTATCTCTAATTTTTTGATCAGATAAATTGACCATATTGCCTATTTGTTGCCGAGAGTAACCTAATAAAGAATAACAAATAATTATTGTTTCTAGTTCATTAAGATTCTTTCTATTTGTTAGACTATTTAAATTTTGTAATAATAGTTCAATATTAATATCTAGTTTTTCTCTAACATTCCGTAGATTTTCAAACATATGCAGATATCATGATATTTTTTCAAATCATAGTCTGATTCTCAGGAAAACTTCAGCTATGGATGTGGAAATAATTCCGACAAATGTGGTGAAAACTTGCAGATAAATGCTTAACCTGTCATGTTGAGCGAAGCGAAACATCTCAAAGTTCTACATTTCATTGAGAATGACACATCTCATTTTCGGACGGGAGCAATGCGATTTTGTGTAGCCACACTTTTCTAGATTGAGGAGAATTTGGGGAAGATAATGTAACAACAGATGAAGTAATGTACTTCACCAAGGAATCATAGTCTAATATTTTACGGTAGGCTTTACTGAAATATAGCATTTCCTAATCACATGAGGTATATCATAGCCCCCTCCTTGCTTGCGGGGAGGGGGTTGGGGGTGGGGTTCTTGTACCTCACTATAGTGATAACCGCTATATCATAACGAAATTAATACCAACCTGATGGTGTAAACTACTACAAAGTTTGATTTACATCAGTTTTCGCTAAGACTATAAATTTTACTTAGTTCTGGAGATTTTTAAAAGGGTTGAGCAAAAGTATGATTTCTCAAAATTATAATGCAATAGATTTTGTCAACGAACTGATCAGAAAAATCAGAATCAAAGAAAAACAGCTAGAAATTGCCAAGGAATCTCAGATGCACTATGTAGCTGAAGCAATAGAGACTCAACTATTAGATTTAAGAAACCAATTATCACAGTCGCCAACAGAAGAGCCTGAATTTCACGCATTGATGAGTTTATTAGAAGATTTTTAGTCACAAACTTTTTGTCATGTCGGAAATAATGCCTCTGGGTGCAATGTAAAAGACAACACATCTGACTGAAAGTAAAAGACTCTCTAGGGTGAGGGAAGCGAGGCGACTCTCAACCCTTACCTGCTTAATTTTTGAAGTAATTCATCTTTGATCCGATTAAGAATTGAAGTTTCGTCAAGGGTTGACAAAATCCGATTAATGACAGCTTTAGGCCCATCTGGCCCCCATGTTGCCCCATTCACTAAATACACTTTGGTAACTTGTCCAATACCATAGGAAGAGACACCTGCTACCCCAGCTTGGGTAAGAGCTACCGAGATATAGGGGCCAAGGGCAATACCGCCTGTGGCTGATGCAGAGATACCTAATAAAGTTTTTAGCCCACTTAAGCCTAAGTTTGCCAATAATTCACTGACACCGATACCACCCATACTGATAGCGATTTTTTGCAGTAATTGCACAGCACCGGCTTCGGTCATGGGGATGCCATAAAGTTTAGACAAACCTAAAATTAGAGCAATATCGATAACTATACTACTCAGTACGTCTACTACTGTAACTGGATTGAGAGCGATCGCCACAGCTTTAGTCATGACAGCCTTCCAAATCAACTGATTGGCGTTCTGTTCCCGAATCATCAACTTACGCTGCACCAATTGCTCATTCACTGTGTCGGCATACAGCATAGTGTTCAACGCCACTAAAGCTTTACCTTCACGTTGCAAAATCTCTAAAATTTTCAGCTTCAACTCTTCAACCTGAGCCGCACCTGCACGCAATTGTACACCCCTACTCCCATCAGCACGATATACCGCCGTTTTAACTAGTGGAGATGCTGCGGACATGACAATTTCCAAGGGGGTGAGTAATTCCCGTACCCGTTCATCCCGGATTTTCTGGTAGATTGTCAGGCGATCGGTTTCTGGATATTGGTCTACTTTATTAAATACCAAGATGATGGGTTTACCTGCTTCCCGCAATTGAGATAAAGCTTCATGCTCAACCTTGGTCATATCACCCGCAATCACAAACAGAATCAAATCCGCCTGTTTAGCTATTTTTTCTGCTAAAACTGTACGAGTCTCCCCATCGATTTCGTCTAAACCTGGGGTGTCAATTAATTCTACCTGGGATTTACCAACACCAGGTAAAGTTACCCTTAAAGCCCGTTCTGTTGCTCCAATGGCTTCTTCGCTAATACTCCAATTCACACTTTGAGCCGCACGGGTGACACCATGCAAAGGGCCAGTTTCAAACACCGATTGACCCACCAAAGCATTTAACAAGGAAGATTTACCCCGTCCCACCATGCCAAAAGCGGCAATCTGGACTACCATACTGTCTAATTTACCCAGCATAGTTTCCAAATCAGCGATTTCTGACTCTAAACCCGCTTTTTCTTGGGGTCTAAGGTCAAGACTAGCTACTAAGTTACGTAGTGCCGTTTGCGCTTGCTTATAGTTCAGTTCCGCTTGAATGTCTTCAAAGCTAAAAATGGCACTATCTAGTTCTTCCTCCCAGTTGGGTGAGTCGCTTTGATGCGGTTCGGGCAATATGGAATTCACGTCGCTGTACTCCAAATTCACAATTAACAATCACCTTTCCCTTTGATCCTAGTTTAAGAAGACAGCGCAATGATATTAACCGAACCGTACCTAGCTAACTTGGCAAAGTATCCTTTAAAGTAGAGAATAAGATAACGTCGCCCTTAATATTTTCTTTGTGAATAACGTCCGTACTGTCTCTGATACAAAGCGAACTTTCTACTCTCTGCATACCCGACCGATTAACACAATTTATCGTCGAGTGGTAGAGGAATTAATGGTAGAAATGCACCTACTGTTAGTAAATGTAGATTTTAGCTACAATCCTATTTATGCCTTGGGCGTTGTCACTACCTTTGACCGCTTCATGGAAGGCTATACACCCGAACGGGATAAAGAATCGATTTTTAATGCTATATGTCAGGCTGTAGAGCAAGACCCACAACACTATAAGCAGGAAGCTGAAAAGTTAAAAGCTATAGTCCAAAACTTATCAGCTAATGATTTAGTGGCGTGGCTTAATCAAACTAATCATTTACAGCAAGACGCTGACTTGCAAGCACAACTGCAAGCGATCGCGAACAATTCTAACTTTAAATACAGTCGGTTATTTGCGATCGGTTTGTTTTCTTTGCTGGAAATTTCAGATCCTGAACTAGTTAAAGACGAAAAGAAACGGAATGAAGCACTTAAAACAATTGCTGAAGGCTTACATCTGTCCGATGAAAAACTAAGTAAGGATTTAGACTTATACCGTTCTAACTTAGACAAGATGACACAAGCACTGATTGTGATGGCTGATATGCTATCAGCCGATCGCAAAAAGCGTGAACAACGTCAACAACAATTGAGTACCCCAGTAACTCCCCCAACTTCTAATGAGTAGTCAATAGTCAATAGTCATTAGTCACTTTCATTGGTCATTAGTTAAACACCTTTAGTGTGATCAACTTTTGACTATGGACTGTGAACTATAGACTTTTGACTACAACTTTAGATTCTAGATTTTAGACTAAATTTCCCAAGCTGAGATCGTTCTTTCAAAATCCCCAATTGGTTGACTGTTTTTTCTAGAAAATACCTAATAACTTGTAAATAAAGCTGTTGATGAGAGTCAGGGCAAATGCACCTAATACAGCACTCCAAATACCGAAGCGCAGGCGAAAACCCTCTACTAACCAAGCAGCAATACTAAAACAAATCACGGCAATCATAAATGTGAAAACACCCGATAAAAAGTTAAACGTGAGTATATCGGGTACAACAAATATCAAGCGTAAAATTGGTCTGACTATTGCCGTGACAATACCTAAAATAGCTGCGGAAATAACCGCTTTTTGTGGAGTGTCAACTTCAACACCTAAAGGCAACTTACTGATAATTAACAAGCTGATAGATGTGACTACCCAAACAATTAACAGTGTCACAATTTGATTCATTGCCGTCAACCCCTGAAACGTAAATGGTGCTTGGCGATAAATTATTTAGTCTATTTAGTCTATCGATAGAGAAAGTTCACATCGGCAGATTATTTGTAAGTTACCAGACTTTTTTCTCTATTCAGAATTTATTTCGGATATCTTTAGGTTTCGGGGAATTAGGCATTGGAGACAAATCAAGCCAAAATTTAATCACTGTACAAGAACCCCACCCCCAACCCCCTCCCCGCAAGCAAGGAGGGGGCTATTATATACCTTATGTGATTAAGAAACGCTATATTTACCTTGTCACCTATCACCTGTCACCTGTCACCTGTCACCTATCACCTATCACCTATCACCTATCACCTGTCACCTATCACCTGTCACCTGTCACCTGTCACCTGTCACCTGTCACCTGTCACTTGTCACCTATTCCCTAATTAGCATTCTCAGGTGTTGCAGCAGGCACTTGAGGTGCTGGTACATTGGGAACTACTGGTGAAATATCTTGCCCCGTGGGTGGTTGATTGGGGTTTGTTGGTATAGAAAATTGATTAGGGCTTGTCGGTAAGTTGGGGTTAGTTTCTGGGATTGGTACTGTACCAGGGGCAACTGGGAAATTAGGATTTGTAGGGAAATAAGGTGGAATGGTGCTAGGTGGGGATGAATTAGGTATAATCCCCAAGGATACGCGATCGCCTCCCACTTGTCGTAACACATCTAATGTTTCAATGACATCATTGTAAGTTGCTGTGCGTGAAGCATTCAAAATCAAAACACCGTTAGGGTTAGCTTGCAAAAACTCCCTTAACTTTTGTTCTAATTCTGCTCTTTGTACTATTTGTTGTTCTATATAAATATTCCCGATAGCATCAATCGTCACAATTTGGCTACCACCTGCTGAATTTATCCCAGTAGCCGTAGCTGTGCTGGCTTGCGGTAACTCAACATTTATCGCCTGTTGTCTGGTAAATTGCAAAGCTGCTAATAGAAAAAATGTCAAGATGCAAAAAATAACATCAATTAAGGGAATAATCTGAACTTGAGCTTCTTCAATTTGAGTATGTAGATTAACTTTCATATTTTTTATGTTGGGGATTGGGGAAACAAGGGACACAAGGAAGTAAAAAGGTAAAAGAAAAGAATCTTCTTACTTTTGACTTTTTCTTGCCCTATGCCCTTTACATCATTCAACTTTGATTTGGTGGTTCTGGTGGTTGAGGAAACCTGCTGGTACTTGGTTTATTGGGTGGAGTGAAACTATCTCGTGAAGTTTCTGAGACAAGTGCTGAGGTCTTGTTGCTAAAATGCGATGGAAACTGGCGGTAGAATAATTCCAATTCATTCCCCGCTTTACGAAAAACCTTGACTTGATTGACTACAAAACTTTGAAATAATCTGTAAAATACCAAACTAACGATCGCTACAATTAGACCTGCTGCTGTACTAATTAAGGATTGGCCAATACCTCTAGTAGCTGTTGCACCGCCCCCTGCGGCAATATCGCCGATGTTAATTGACTTCAAAGAATCGATTAAACCCAAAACTGTACCCAATAGTCCCAACAGAGGCGCAAGGGCAATCACAGCTTCTAAAAGCTTTTCACCACGCCGCATCCCTGCTATTTCATCTTCTGCGCTAGATTCTAGTGCTAGGCGAAAGGTTTCTGTATCACTTTTTTGTAAATTTAAGGGAGCATAGAGAAAACGCCCGATGGGTTGGTCTGTTGCCCTTTGAGCAATATCCGCCGCTACTTCCCAATTATCTTGGGCTGCATCCAGTACACGCTCAACTATTTCCTTTTCTTGCGTCAAAATTCGCGCCCAGAACCAAAGCCTTTCAAAAATCACACTCAAAGCTAAAATCGACAGAGCCAGTAAAGGCCACATGGCTGGCCCGCCTTCTTGAAACAAATTTAAAATATCCACTGTTTAAATTTCCTCCCTCCATTCCTGAAACAACTATTCCAAAGCATTTTAATTTTAGAGATTAATGCACAATTACTATACTTTTGTACAGAATCGCCGGGTACGTATTTGGCAAGATAACGATTAGCATATTCCCAACTCAACTAGGACGGTTATTCCCACCGGGAGTTTATAGCATAATTTGTCAAAATTAAAGTTAACTGGAGGGCTAAACCATGAACTTCTCAATCCAATCTCTGTATAATTGGTATCGCGGTTTGCTACGTAACCCTAAATACCGTTGGTGGGTAATTTTAGGTACGATTGTTTATATTCTCAGCCCCATCGATATTGCACCGGATTTCTTGCCAGTTATTGGTCAACTGGATGATGTTTTGGTTTTGACTATACTAGTTACTGAGGTATCTGGGCTAGTGATTGACGGTTGGAAAGCTCGTAAGGGTGAAACGAATACTTCCACAGATTCTAACCCAACTGACAACACCGTTGATGTTGATGCTGTGTCTATTAAGTAAATCTAAATACGAAGCTGAATTTAACCCCTACTTTGGTTATGCGAATCGCATCTGTAATTCCCAAAGTAGGGGATATTTTTATTTTGAATTTTGTAGGCGCAAGCCTTGCCGTTCGCGTAGCGTCTCCTACAGGAGAAGGCTATTTTGAATTTTGAATTGCTCCCCTGCCTCTTCGTCAGGGTATCAAAAAGCACACAATTGACATGGGGTAGCAATACACGCTACATGATGATTCAACAAGTTAAAGTTTTTTAGATGAAAAATTTGATTAATTACCAGTTGCATCAGCATGGGGAGAGGTGATCATGGATGTTAGTTTAATTGTTTCCAACATCCTGAATCCGCCAGTCTTATTTTTCTTTCTGGGGATGATTGCTGTTTTTGTCAAGTCCGATTTAGAAATTCCAGCACCAGTACCCAAGCTTTTTTCGCTGTATTTGCTGCTGGCGATCGGTTTTAAAGGGGGAGTAGAACTAATCAAAAGTGGCATCACTCAGGAAGTAGTTTTAACGCTAGTTGCAGCGATTTTGATGGCTTGTTTTGTGCCAGTTTACTCCTTTTTTATTCTCAAGTTGAGGCTAGATACTTATGATGCGGCTGCGATCGCAGCAACCTATGGTTCTATTAGTGCTGTCACTTTCATTACTGCTAGTGCCTTCTTAAGTGAGCTAGGCATTAATTATGATGGCTACATGGTTGCAGCTCTAGCCCTCATGGAGTCTCCAGCGATTATTGTTGGTCTCCTGCTGGTAAATATATTTACCGCCGATGGGAAGCAGGATTTTTCTTGGAAGGAAGTTTTACAAGAGGCGTTTCTTAATAGTTCAGTTTTTCTCTTAGTCGGTAGTCTCCTGATTGGTGTCTTAACTGGAGAACATGGTTGGCACGTATTAGAACCCTTTACTCAAGGCTTGTTTTATGGTGTTCTCACCTTCTTTTTGCTCGACATGGGAATAGTCGCGGCTAAAAGAATTAAAGACTTGCAAAAAACTGGATTTTTTCTGATTTCATTTGCCATACTAATTCCAATACTCAATGCCAGCATTGGCTTGCTGATTGCGAAAATCATCGGGATGTCCCAAGGTGATGCACTCTTGTTTGCTGTGTTATGTGCTAGTGCCTCTTATATTGCCGTCCCAGCTGCCATGCGGATGACTGTTCCAGAAGCGAACCCTAGCCTGTACGTTTCTACCGCTCTGGCAGTAACATTCCCCTTCAATATTATTGTGGGAATTCCGTTATATTTCTACGCAATCAACCTGTTCTGGAGGTAATAATATGCACATAGTCAAAAAAATAGAAATTATTGCCAACTCCTTTGAGCTAGGCAAAATTTTAGATAGTTTAGATAAGTCTGGTGTACATGGTCACATTGTAATTCGTAATGTTGAGGGGAAAGGATTACGAGGTACAACAGAGGATTTAGACATGACAATGCTTGATAACGTCTATATCATCGCCTTTTGTACCCCAGAGCTAATCAAGCCTGCGATCGAAAATCTTAGACCACTACTCAATAAATTTGGGGGTACTTGTTACGTCTCAGATGTGATGGAAATTCGCTCTGTTAAATGTGTGGCTTCGCTATAAGTTCAAAATGAGGCAGCTAATAGACATCTCCAGAAATTAAAGATGCGTTTTCCAGAAACCTTGTAGAGACGTTCCATGGAACGTCTCTACATTCTTTTTTGGAGATGTCTAATGAGTGAGATTCTCTTCTGCTACCTCTGATGCTTCTAACTATTCAAAGCTTTAATAAACCGTTGTAAACTCTTAAATACACTAGGCTTTTTCCCTGGTGCAGCAGTGCTATCTGTAGATGTTTGCGGTTGTCCTTTGGCGACAATTAAATCTATTTCATCACCGGATGGCTTGTTTGGTAATTCGGCAATTTTTGACCATGTGCTGCTATTTTCTACCCAAATTTCCCACAGTCCAGGGTAGCAACGGAATACAGCAGTTTCATCATCTACGGGACGCAGGTAATAGCAAGATTCAATGGTGCTGATGAAACGTTTGCGGGTTTGTCTAGCGGCGTAACCAATCCCTACAACCCCGGAATCCTCTAGGCGGGGGTTTAACATCACGAAGGGGCGATCGCTAATTATTTCACAAATTTTTTCCAGTTGCGGCACTTCTATAGATGTAGGGGCGATAAATAAGAAAATCTCATCCTCTGGCTGAATTTTGGACTCGATGGAAGCAACCCTACCTGTACCAATATCCAAAATTTTAAACGGAGTATCTGCCCAATCACGCCGGGCTAAACCCGCCGCACCAGCATCAGCAAAAAAGATTTTCAAGCGAGATTCATATTCTGTAAAGACAGGTAAAAATTGTTCTGCGACGGGCATAAACTTGAGTTCTGGAAACAGTAACTCTACTTGGATGCGGCTATAACCGTCTGCTAAAGCGGCTTTGGTAGCTTCACGCGCTTGGGCGATCGCATCTTCTAAAGTATTTGGCAATTCCGGCATAATCTGTATATGGCTATTTCGTATGTACTCCTATTGTTTCAGGATTGGCTGTGATTTTCACCCCTCAATTCCAGAGAGAATTATATTCGGGTTCTCAAAAACTGGTATCTCGGTGTTGGGTTTCCTTACGTCAAACGCCATTCGCCCCAAGCTGGGAGACATCTCCAAGGCGGTGGCTTCCCAACCTACGGATCAGGTGAGAAATCCGGGATAACTGATAACTGATTTAAGTTGAGGATAAGGAAAACGTAGTGAAGTTTTATCTTGTGTGAAAGCGTACTTGTAATCATGTAGTATTTTAATTTAAGTACCTATGTAAACCGAACTATACAGCTAAAAAAATCCGAATGTATCCCAACTCACAAAATCCTTTCGTCGTCGGAACTCCTGTTGCGCCTGAAAAATTTATAGGTAGAAGGTCACTCATCCAAACAGCCTTCGATCAAATTAATAATCGCAGTCACTTAGCAGTATGGGGTGGACTGGGAACAGGGAAAACCTCTTTGCTAGCAAAAATAGCTTCTCCTGACACTTGGAGACAGAATGGACAAGATCCATCTTCAGCAGTCATAGTTCGCTTTAGTTGTGAAGCAATAGAGCCTTATTTTACTCCCACTGGTTTCTGGACAAAAACACTTAGCTTAATTAAAGATCATCTGCAAACTGAGCCAGAAATACAGGAGCAGATTAACACTTTGTTAGAGGAAGATAGAGCATCCAGAGATAGCCTACGTCAAATATTAGGGGAACTGGGCAAAAAACAGAAGTTATTGGTATTGCTCATAGATGACTACGATATAGCTCTTGATCAACATCAGGAATACTCTGATGAAAATATGCAAAAGTTCTTGGGTGAATGTCGAAATTTGGCGGTTCATTCGGAAGGAAAGCGCAATCTCTCTATTATTGTCACTTCTAAAAAACGCCTAAATGACCTCAGTCCCCGTCTCAATCCCAATCAATCACCGTGGTATAACCATTATTTATTCCGACAAATAAAACCATTTGACAATACAGAAATTGAAGAACTACTCAAGCCATTTAATAAACCTATTACACCAGAATTACGGCAAGCATTAGGAGAAATTGCTGGGGGACATCCTACCCTCCTACAAAATGCTGGGTTTTCGTTATATCAAGAGTTGAAGAATAATAATGAGCCGCAAAAAGAAGAATTTATCAAGGAGTTTGAACAGAATACTCAACCATTTTTTGATAGTCTTTGGCAAAGATGTAATAACAAAGAACAAAATTTATTGATGCTGATGGCACTATCAAAATTAAGAGGTCATTTGCATTCAAAAAGACGATATGATTTAAAAGATGTTGACTTGATTTTGACTCAAAACGATAGGATTTTAACTTCCCTAGAGGAACAAGGTGTCATTAAACGTGTAGTCGCTAATGGCAACAACACTTCTAATTTTACTTCCTCATTAATGGAGAAATGGGTACTTCAAGAAATTTGGAATTCTAATGAAGATTCATTAAAACAAAGACAGAAGGAGTTTCTAAACCTCATGAGTCACCAGCAATCTGAAAATATGAAGAATGCTATTGTTTGGATAGGTAAAAATAAAAATGATGTCATGGCATCTCTGCAATTTGCTGGCAATATAGTTCAAAAAATAATGCAGTTTCTGGCAATTTAAATAATCCCAATAAACAAAATATCATGGCTAATAATCCTTACATATTTGGGATTCCTGTGGAAACCTCAGATAGTTTCTTTGGCAGAGAATCTCTTTTAAACAATATAAAAGATAGTTTAGTACAAAATACAAAATTTATTGTATTGCATGGACAAAGACGTATAGGTAAATCATCGGTATTAAAAATAATTCCTCTGGTAGTATCTCCAGATGAATTTTTATTTGTATATTGTGATTTGCAAGCTCACGGGCATTCTAATTTAAATGAAATTTTCTATGCGATATTTTGTGAAATATTCCATGAAATTGGACTAGATAGTAATCAATTAGATGATTTATTAAATACAGATTCAGAAAATATTCTGAAACATATCCGGCGTTTATTAGCTCTAGAAGTTTATCATTTGGTAGGACAAAAAAAATTAGTATTACTGTTAGATGAATTTGATGTTGTGACCTATGATGACACGAAACAAGCAGTCAAATTATTACAACTTTTAGAAAATTTAGTCAAACGAGAAGATGAATTATTTGTAGTTGCAGTAGTTGGTAGATATCTCAATTCTATGCCTAGTTTATTGCAAGTATTTAAAAATGCAGCCTCTCAAGAAATTGGTTTATTGGATAGTAACAGTGCTGAACAGTTGATTCGTAAACCAGCTAGTAATATTTTGGAATACCCACAAAAAACTATAGCAGAGATTTGCAAACTTTCATCAGGACATCCTTTTTATACACAGGCTTTATGTTATGCAATTTTTCAAATAGCTACAAGTTCTAAAAATGAGACTAATAAAATTTCTAATATTTTAACTGATGATGTAATTGAGGCTTTACCTCAAGCAATTGAAAGTGCTGAAGGGGGATTAGGTGGTTTTTGGGAAGGTTTGAATATTCACGAAAGGGTGGTGATGGCAACTGTTGCTGAGGCTCAAGAGTCTAACAATACAAATATCACCAACGATCCATTAAAACTACTGGAAGACTATGGGTTAGTGATCACAGATGATTTAGAAGAAGCCATCAAAACACTAACTAATAAGGGTTTTTTAGATAGTAACCCGATTAAAGTCAAAGTAGAAATAGTAAGACTTTGGCTAAGGAAACGTCACCCCTTATGGGATGAGGTTAGGAATTTAGAAGAAATAGGAGCAGATAATATTGAATCAGTTCTGAGTGTGGCTCGTAGTTTGTCAGAACAAAAGGGTAAACAAACGAATGCTTTAATTTTATATGAACAAGTTTTGCACCTAAATCCCAATCATTTTAGTAATGTAGTGGAGTTAGCAGAAAAATACTTGGAAGTAAAAGAATTTGAGCAAGCTTTAAAACTTTATGAGCGAGCTTACAAAGTAGATAGATTTAGCTATGAACAAGCACTTATCCAGGCTTTAGAAGAATATGGACATTGGTTGATAACTCAAGATAATTTTACGATTGCAAAGCAGCAGTACGAGAAAATTTTACAGATTGAGCCTGATAATAGTTTAGCTAAACAAAAATTAGTAGAAATTAAAGCCTTCCAATCGAAAAATAAAAATACAAGTGTTAATTTTAGACGTTTTGTAGTATCACCGATAGCGTTGACAATTTTAGGATTGATTAGTGGTACTGGGATTTTATTTGCTGGTTTTCGGGTGTTTAATATTTGCTTACCAATTATCTGTGTACCTCCGAATACTATACAACAGAGCAATAATATAGAAAATAGCATTAGTAGTGGCGATCGCACTTTATTCCGTCAGATACTAAACCCGGCTCGTGACAGAGGAATTAAAAGTTTTCATGAAGGTAATTACTCCAAAGCGGAGGAAGAGTTTAAAGATGCTTTCAATAATACTACACCTAAAGACCCGGAAGTGTTAATTTACCAAAACAACGCTCTGGCTCGTCAAAGGGGTAATCCTTTAACTTTAGCCGCAGTAGTACCGACTACAGGTAAAACTGACCTGTCTCAAGAAATGTTACGGGGTATTGCACAGGCGCAAGATCAGTTTAATCAACGGGGATTAAAAGGTCGATTCTTAGAGATTGTGATTGCTGATGATGCAGGACAAAAAGAGCAGGGAGCAAAAGTTGCAGAGAAACTTGTTACAGATGAATCCCTCTTAGGCGTTATCGGACATCTGTCTAGTGGAGTCACAGCTACAACCTTACCGATATACGAAAAAGCTAATTTACCGATCATCTCACCTACTAGCACTAGTACAGAGTTAAGAAGCTCTGTATTTTTCAGAACAGTACCTTCAGATAAAGCAACTGGTGAAAAGCTTGCTACATATGCTTTCAGAAATAATTTAAGAAAAGTATTAATCGTCTGGAATCCTGGTGATGGATACAGTAGAAGTATTAAATCAGCATTTAGTGAAGAATTTAGAGTCCAGTTTGCCAAAAAACAGATTGATGTAGATTCTCCTGCTGAGATTAAATTAGCTACCCCAGATAAAATGATGGAAGACTTAGCAAGTATAACTTCGGATGAATCGCCATTACAAGCGATAGTATTTTTCCCCGATACCAATAATCGTCCGAATGCTATGGAGTTTGCGAAGATGATTCAACAAGATCAGAATCTTCAAGGAGTGCAACTATTGGGAGGTGATTCTCTTTATACACGAGAAGCTCTTTCTATAGAAGGATTAGTTTTAGCTGTGCCTTGGTTTCGGAATACAAAGTCATCAAATAACTTTGCATACATAGCTGATACACAATGGAGGGGTAAGGTGAGTTGGCGTACAGCAACTAGCTTTGATGCTACCCAGGCTTTTATTAATTCTTTAAGAATATCTACTACTATCTCTAAATACACAGTCTTAGAAAACTTAAAAAATGTCAATCTTTCACTTAGAGAAACATCTGGAGAACCTCTTACATTTAACAAAAGTAGTAGAGAAGTTCAGCGAGAAGCTATTCTATTGCAGGTTAAAAAAGAAACGTTTGATGTTATACAGTAATCAAAACGGGGAAAACTTAACATGAGCATTGTCAGCTGGTTAACCATAAATGATCAATAATAAAGCTTATAGCAAAAAATGGAGTCAAGACTTCCCTTTTCTTTGCTGTGCTATGAGGGCGTATGGGTAACTGCTGCATAATGAACCACTGCTTAGTAAACCTATCGCAAATAATTATTTATTTATGATATCTCTAAAGTCTCAGAGAAATCCTTATATAATCGGTCGTCCCATCAATGAACCAGAACTGTTTTGTGGGAGACAGAAGCAATTGTCGTTTGTTGAGGAAAATCTGAGGCGAGGCGAAAAAGTAATAGTGCTGCATGGAGAAAGACGAATTGGTAAGTCATCTCTGTTGCAAAATATCCCTAAATTCGTAAAATTAGACAAATTTAAGTTTGTTAGCTTTGATTTAGAGTATCATAGCCAAGAAACACTAGAATCTCTGTTAGAGAAACTAGCAGAAGCTATTGTTGAACAGTTAAGTATAAATACTCAACAAGTTGAAATACCAAGGGCAGAAAAAATAAAAGTCCAGAAGGATATTTTCTGCAATAAATTTCTACCCCAAATTTATGCCAGATTAAAAGATACTAAATTAGTCTTGTTATTAGATGAATTTGATGCTTTAGAACCTACATATATAGGTGCAACACTCGAATCATTATTCGGGCAATTAAAAAGCGTTGTTGAAAATAATAAAAGGCTTTTCGCAGTTATCTTTGCTGGTAGAAAGTCTACAGACATAACAAATTTATTAAAAATATTTAAATCTGTACCAATTGCAGAGGTTGGTTTATTAGATGAGACAAGTGTGCAGCAGTTAATTATTGACCCCGCTTCTAACTTACTGAAATACACACCAGAGTCTATACAGGCGATTATTAAGCTATCTTCAGGACATCCCTATTTTACTCAAATTATCTGCTTTGCAATTTTTAGTAGAGCGAGAGAATTAGAAAAATGGGAAGTAAATCAAGAAGATGTAGAAGCTATTGTAGAAGCATCCGTTGAACTAGCTGAAGCTGGTTTAGCGTGGTATTGGGAGGCTTTATCTATACCAGAAAAGGTCGTATTTTCTGCTGTAGCTGAAGCCGAAAGAATAGTTAATGAAAAACACGATCAACGTCTGAGCCAAGACCCATTGATGCTACTAAAAAGTTATAATCTTTTATCTAAAAATGAATTAAAATTAGTCACTAAAGAACTAGTATCGAGAGGCTTTTTAAACGCAGAGGGTAATAAAGTAAAAATAGAATTAGTGGCGCGTTGGTTAGTGAAACGTCACCCATTATGGCAGGAAGTGAGGGAATTCGAGAAACGAGATCAACAAGAAATTAAGGAAAGTTATGAAATACTGAATCAAATACATCAAGTAAATAAAAAAGGAATTACAGCCAAGATATTTCAACATCAACAAGAAAGTAATATCTTGGAAAATCATATTTTAAATGAATCTCTTCAGAGTGTGTCTGAGGGTGTTTTCTCATTCAAAGGTAAAGATAATACAAAAGCTTTAGTAAATAAAATTTATCTGGCTACACAGGAAAATAAATTACTTATTTTAATACTCGGTTTGGGTATAGGAGCGATCGCAGCTTTTATAGCCATAATTTCCCCCATGATGAACGATCATCCCAATGACGAGCATAGCTCACCGCCGATAGAAAGCAACGGTAGTCGCTAATCTTCAAACTATGTTGTTTTCATTAACTATTATTGCCTGTCCTTGAACTACCTTTGGTAAAACAGCTAAAATGTTTGGGACTAAAGGCTTGAGATCGGCTAGACGATTCGATTTTGCTTGCAGGACTATTACCGCAATATCGAACTGTAATAGATTTTGTTGAAAAGATAAGTTGCGATCAACCGTGATGAAAATGTCAAACTCTGCTTGTGCAAGAGTAAGAAGTTGACCATTCTTAACTCCTGCCCATCCCATCTGGGAAACTGTTTTCACTTCATAGCCAACAAATTCTCTGGTAAATTTGCGGTCAATACACTCATCCACTAGCAACTTCATGCTACCATACCAAGAATTTGTTTCCCAGTTTCTTCTAAAAATGCGATAACTTGCTCTCTAGTCACAGTTGGAAATCCATCTAAAAAATCGTCAATAGATTCTCCTGCTTTGAGATAGTCTAAAAGTGTCTCCACGGGAACTCTAGTACCAGCAAAAACAGGTGTTCCGCCCATAATCTCTGGTGATGTTCTAATGATTGAGGAGTATTTAAGCATAGCTCTTTGACCTCCAGTTTCCGTACTCAATACTTTATCAATAATCTAGCTCAGATGTTAATGTATTTTATCTATCTGCCAAATCTTGATGCTTTGATCGGAACTCCCACTGGCGAGAATTTTACCATCGGGACTCAGAGCAATGGTATTAACTTTTTTGGAATGTCCAGTCAGGGTTTCTATGGCTTCACAGCTGGAAATACGCCAAATTTTGATGGTTGTATCTGTACTGCTACTAAAGAGGGTTTGTCCATCAGAACTCACGGTTAAGGATGTAATTTCGTCGGTGTGTTCTGTTAAGGTGTAAAGTAGCTTACCTGTGATTAAGTGCCAAATTTTGATGGTTGTATCTGCACTACCACTAAAAAGTAACTGTCCATCAGGACTCATAGCGATCGCTTTCACATCACCAGCATGACCGATAAGTGTGCGTAAAGGGTCGCCTGTCTGGGGATTCCACAGTCTGATTTTGGTGTCGGAACTCCCACTAGCAAGGATTTTACCATCGGGACTGATAGCTATGGCGTGAACTGCTGATGTATGCCAAAGGGTGGAAATGCGATCGCCTTTTTCTAAATTCCAGATTTTGATTTTATTGCTACCGCTTGCTAAAATCTGTCCATCTGGACTAATCACTACAACATTGACGGGTTTTTGATGTCCTAGGAGTGTATGCAGTAGTTTGCCTGTTTTTAAATCCCAGACTTTGACGTTACTTCTGGGGTGTTCGCAGCTACCCACAGCAACAAAATCACCTTTGGGACTGACGGCGACTGATGAAACTTCGCCTAAATTCCCGGCTAGAGTGCGGATGAATTTACCATTATTAATATCCCAGACATTGACATTTTGGTCTGTACACCCACTGACTAAAAATTCACCCTCTGGACTAATGGCGACAGATGTGACTTTACCGGAATGTCCTGTGAGGGTGTAACCTAGATCGGGGGCTTCTAAAGTGCGTTTGTGTTTGAGATGTGCGATCGCTGCTAATAATTTTTCCACATCTAGAACACTTTGCCTATCATTGACTGTGAGGAAATATTCCTTTAACTTCTGCACATATTCCTCATCTTCGATTTTGATGGCTGATTGCATCGCCTCTAGGGGGTTAGCCAACTCTTGGAGTGAGACTTGATGTAAATCTAACCAAGTATTTATGGAGTAGTTTACCTGTTCTTGTGACCAGGTGCGATCGGGTAAATGAGCTAAACTCTGAGCTAACTGTAAAGCTAACTCTGGTATCCAATAAAGCCGCTCTTTTTCTAAAGCTTGGTAAATTTCCTGATAGCTTGTAGCGATCGCTTGCACTGATTGTAAATCAAAAGTCTCTTTGAGTAAAGTTGATAGTAACTCTGGTAGCAAGGGAGGAACATCATGATGCACCAGATGATAGATATCTGCTACCCATGCAGCCACTAAACTATGACAGGTAATTAATACTTGAGAAAGTTGCTCAAAATCTTGATGATTAACTTGATATTTTAAGCCTAATTTACTGATATCAATTCCCTGCATTTGCCATTTTTCGGCTTTTTCTAAAATAGCTAAATTAACTACATTATCTTTGCCATATTTGTTGATTTCTTCAATATTTTCTCCCAACTCTAATAAATTATCGCGGATTTTTCGCCACTCTAAAGCCCGATTTTTAGCGGATTGCTGAATAATCTCTCTGTAAGGGATACGAGAAATAGTTTTATAGTAATAATTTGTTTGTCCTAAACCCCAATAAGCAATACGAAAATTTAAATAATCACCATCATTTTCTGTTTCTAAAATTAAAACTGGCTCTGATTTTAATGTGCCAAATAAAGCTTTGATGCTAGATTCACTATGAAACCGTTTACTATCCCAAGCACCTGCTAGAAACTCCGTTGGTCTAATGGGGTTATGTAAGGAGTAGTGGTTATTGATGAACTCCCTTAAACCTTCCGCCAACATTGTTTCTATACCAGCATTTTCTGCCTGATTCTGGTCGAATTCATCAAATTTTACTTGCGGTGGTGCTAAGAAAATCTTTAACGGTGTGCGACCATAATCTATGTGAGATTCTAATATTTGTGAAGGATATAATCTTAAAGGCCAGCTATCGAGAATTTTATTAATTTCTGGTATATTGAGAGCCGTATCTCTTGCTTGTTTAGCTACTTCTAATTGGGTTTCACGGTGATAAACTGCTAGTTGCTTTTGTAAAAGTTTTTCTTTCTCAAATCCTGTATCTCCACTTTTTTTAGGTTTGGCTGTATTAGCAATTTCAATAAATGCTTGAATTGCTTGAGGAATTGGGTATTTAGTTGTATCTAGACTTTTTTCCGTTCTCTTTTGGATGAGAGTAACAACCACAGGTGCAAACTCTATCACTAATTGAATGAGTAGCCTTAATCCTTGCTCCATAAGGAGATTCCTATTAAATCAATAACTTTAATGCTTTACTTGTAACTCCAGTATTAGCTAGCCACGGGACATAACTGATACTTTTCTTCACACTTTGTTTTATTCTGACATCTATCTAAAGATATCTCTATATATGGCCTATCCTACTACTGGACGGAATCCTTTTGCCATAAAAGTTTATTTCCCAAAAAATTAGCATCATAAAAGAAAAAAAGAGAAAGATAGAGCATTTGCTTCTTATCCTTCTCTTTTGCTAATTAAATGGTAATTTATACAGAGTTTACATGATTGACATCAAATGCAAATAGCTTGAGGAGATAAGTCTTCTCTGTGTCTTTGTGTCTCTGTGTTGAAAAAGTAATTTTTGTACCAACAAGCCACAGAGACACCAAGAAAAATTCGTATCTAGTCACGATAGATTAAAATCGGATTCCCAACTGTCCATTGACTCCCCGTACAGAATTATAACCAGCACCGATGAAGAAGCGATCGCCTGCATTTACCTGCATACCACCAGACAACGCCACGCCTTTATCTTGGGAATAGTATCCCACTCCCACATAGGGAGAAACCACTGGTAAACGCAGAAATCTCAGCACATCTACCCCTGTAGCACCATCTGCGCCTGTACCTAACTCTACACCCAAATTTAACGCTCTTGCTCCCACTGCATAAGTTGTATCCCCATCTTTAGCACCAACTGAAACCCAAGGTTGAGGGATAATTTGCGCTGCTGCGGGACTGGGAGCAAATAAAGCTAAACATCCTATTGATGTGATAATTGATTTGACGATAATTGCTCTGTTCATACTTCCTCCTCACTCCCTACCAAGTTGACACAAGAAAGTGACTAAACTAGATGTAAAAAAGTTTCTAGTTTTTGGTAAAGTAAGGGGAAGGTGTGACACTTTCTAAAAAGTCCACAGATACCAATATTCTTAATAATATTACCTAAAGGACTCCAAAGGAGGTTTAGATGAAAGTCCTGCATGGTTCGTGGATACCAAATACAGCATCGGATTTTATTCAGTCGGGTTCGTTTTACCTATGGATAGAAACTCCTATAAGTCAAAAAAAGCGTACTCACCCACAAGTTCATCCTGGACATCTATCTTCAGATGAATTAATTACTTTTTTAACTGAAAGTTTGGGTATTAAAGAACGTGAATTACTATTAAAACAACGTATATCCTCCAAATATTTTGCCCTACCCACATCTAATAATCAGCCCTTACCTTCACCAGAATTAATCAAGTATCTAGAAATCGAAGTTCCTGAAGAATATGAAGATTTTCAATATTGGGAAGTAACTTGTTATGAAACGGTTGGCTCTCTCAAATCAGTAACAGCGATTAATATTATTAAATTACTCAAAGATATTCATTTTTTAGCCCTATATAATGGTAATGAATTTCAACTAGGCTCAGATTTATTATTTTGGTATCATTACACTCAAGAATTTAGACAAATAATTCTCAAAGACCAATATATTCCGTCTCTTAAATATAGACCTATAGCGGCAGCTACAACAACTAAGAAAAAAAGTAAATCCCCACAACCACAGGAATTTGAGATATATGCTGGGTGGGAGATAATTTCTGAGCAATACGAAACAAATATTCAAAAGTATATTGAATATATGCCACTAATTTGTGTGGCAGGAAATACTATACAGAGCGATAAAATAGAATTTTTTGATCAGGAAACTCTATTACGGCACTTTTCTGAATGTCTCCTCAACAATTTAGTTACCAATACACCCTCTACAGCCGCTTTTGACAAACAAATTGCCGATTCTCTGATTTACTATTGTCTTTATCCCCAAAAGCACAATCCACTGAGAACTGATACTGCCCTCCAAGAATATCAGCAATGGTTAGCATGGAAAAATAGAATTACTCGTAGTCAAGCTGATTCACCGTTTCATCTGTGTTTTCAGTTGCATTCTCCCACGGCGGAACAAATAGACAATTGGCAGATGCAATTTTTGGTATCTAGTAAAAAAGACCCTTCTTTAAAGCTGGCTTTGGCTGATTACTGGACGATGAACCAAAAAACCAAAACTGGTGTAAACAAAGAATTTGGTAAGGATTTTGATACTAATTTGCTGCTGAATTTAGGGTATGCAGCACGAATGTATCCTAAACTTTGGCAAGGTTTGGAAACGGACTCTCCCACAGGAATGCAGCTGACTTTAGAGGAGGCGTTTGATTTCCTCAAAGACAGTGCTTGGGTATTGGAAGACTCAGGATTTAAGGTCATTGTCCCGGCTTGGTATACTCCGGCTGGTCGTCGCCGTGCGAAAGTTCGCCTCAAAGCGTCAAGTCGCAAGCAGGCTGCAACTAAAGGTGAAAGCAAAAGCTATTTTGGTTTAGACTCACTGGTGCAGTATCAGTATGAGTTAGCAATTGGTGAACAGCCTGTCACACCCCAAGAGTGGGAACAGTTAATTAATGCTAAAGCACCGCTAGTGCATTTTCGCGGTCAATGGATGGAATTAGACCGGGATAAAATGCAGCAATTACTAGAGTTTTGGCAATCCCACGGCGATGAACAGCCGGAAATGAGCTTGCTGGAGTTTATGCAACGCAGTGCGGAAGCTGGGGACGAATGGGAAATTGAATATGACGCAGGTTTATCAGAAATTATGGCGAAGTTGCAAGATAAAAGTCAGTTAGAACCGATTTCTGAAGACTTAAATCTGCAAGGCAACCTGCGAGAATATCAAAAGCGGGGTGTAGCTTGGTTACAATATTTAGAAAAATTGGGGTTAAATGGCTGTTTGGCAGACGATATGGGACTTGGTAAGTCCGTGCAGGTAATTGCGAGGTTAGTCCAGGAGAAAGATAGCCAAAATTCCCCATTACCCACATTATTAATCGCGCCGACTTCCGTTGTCGGTAACTGGCAAAGAGAAATTGCCAAGTTTGCACCCCATTTAAAAACTATGGTGCATCATGGTAGCGATCGCCTGCAAAATCCTACCGATTTTAAAGCCGCCTGTAAACAGTATGATGTGATCATTAGCTCCTTTACTCTGGCGCGCAAGGATGAAAAACTCCTGGGTAGTATTGAATGGCAACGTCTAGTTTTAGATGAGGCGCAAAATATTAAAAATCCCAAAGCGGCGCAAACTAAAGCAATTCTCAAAATCTCAGCGAAACACCGACTAGCTTTAACCGGTACACCAGTCGAGAACCGCTTACTTGATTTGTGGTCTATTTTTAATTTTCTCAATCCTGGTTACTTGGGTAAAGAAGCACAGTTTCGTAAATCCTTCGAGATTCCCATTCAGAAGGACAACGACAAAGTTAAATCAACTACCTTAAAGAAACTCGTAGAACCTTTAATTTTACGGCGCGTCAAAACAGACCAATCTATTATCAATGACTTACCAGATAAAGTTGAACAAAAGCTCTATACTAACCTGACGAAAGAACAGGCTTCATTATATGAAGTAGTAGTCAAAGATGTCGAAGAGAAATTACAAGAGACCGAGGGGATAAAACGCAAAGGCTTAATTCTCTCCACACTGATGAAATTGAAACAGATTTGCAATCATCCCAGACAGTTCCTTCAAGATAGTAGCGAATTTTTACCGGAGCGATCGCACAAACTTTCCCGCTTAGTAGAAATGGTAGATGAGGCGGTGTCTGAAGGGGAAAGTCTGCTGATATTTAGTCAATTTACAGAAGTCTGCGAACAAATAGAAAAATATATCAAACACAATCTACATTGTAATACTTATTACCTACACGGTGGTACAAGTCGCCAACGTCGGGAACAAATGATTCATGACTTCCAAAATCCTGATACAGAACCATCTGTATTTGTTCTCTCCTTAAAAGCAGGCGGTGTGGGTATCACTTTAACGAAAGCTAATCATGTCTTCCATTTTGACCGTTGGTGGAATCCAGCCGTGGAAGACCAAGCTACAGACCGCGCTTTTCGGATTGGTCAAAAAAAGAATGTCTTCGTCCATAAATTTGTGGCGATTGGAACTTTAGAAGAAAAAATCGACCAAATGATTGAAGATAAGAAAAAACTCTCTTCCGCAGTTGTGGGAAGTGATGAATCATGGCTAACAGAATTAGATAATGAAGCCTTTAAACAACTAATTGCCCTGAATAAAAGCACAATTTTGGAGTAAATATATGAATAAGTTTAGCAGAACTTGGTGGGGCGATCGCTTTATCAAAGCACTAGAAGATTTTACCGATGACAGCCGCTTGCAAAGAGGACGTTCTTATGCTCGTGGTGGTAAAGTTAAAAGTTTTGCAATTGATAAAAATATTATCACGGCTAAAGTTAGAGGTTCAGTTAATCCCTACTTTGGAGTTTACAAAGAACCTACATATAATATAGTCATTGAAATTACCCCAATTGCCAAAACTCGCTGGAATGAAGCGATAAAAAGCCTTTCGTCTAAAGCTAGCATTGTTTCACGGTTGTTATTAAACGAAGTTCCCGAAAATATTGAAGAAAATTTTTCCCAAATGGGGTTACATTTATTACCCCATAGTAGTAAAGACTTCAAAACTAAATGTTCTTGTCCAGATTATGCTAATCCTTGCAAGCACATTGCTGGAGTTTATTATTTAGTAGCTTCTCAACTGGATAACAACCCATTTTTATTATTTGAATTACGGGGACTCTCGAAAGTAGAACTACAAGCAAAGCTAGCGGATTCTCCTTTGGGTAAAGCACTATCTACAGTATTAGATTCTCAAGAGTTAACTATTGAACCTAGCGAATCTTTTTATCCAAAGTTAGAAAAACAATCTGTGAGTGAAAAGCCAAATTTAAGAGAGTTTTGGTTAGGGACAAAGCGATTACCTTCTACTATTGAAGTCGCCAATGATAGCGGCGTGTCAGCAATTTTGGTGAAGAAAGAAGGTGATTTTCCAGCTTTTTGGCGAAAAGATAATTCTTTTCTTGAGACAATGGAGGAACTTTATCAACGAGTGAAAACTAAAAATCAAAATTTAATGTAAGAGGTTGTTTAAACACACATTCCACACTTCATAATGTAGCATTAATTGCTACACAATGACTCTTTGGCACTGAGTCGTTGTGAATACCGAGAAGTGTTTCTCTATGCTATTAAAAAAGCTAATGTGCAACAAAGTATCGCGGTTTTTGTAAATAGGATTACACAAAATTTTTTATTTCATAGTTTGGGCGTTTAATTTGAAGATACACTATCTAAAAACTGGCTCGGTGTAACAATCAAGATATCTCGAAAAGGATGCAGTTCTAATAAATCTTTGTCTCCTGTGATAATATGAGTGGCTTTTCCAGAAATGGCTAATTCTAAGAATTTATTATCTTTAGGATCTCGACAAATATCTATTGTTTCATTAATTGTGATTAATTCTGTTTCTCTGGCTAAACTGGCTAAAAAGTCTTCACGAATTTCTCTCAATAGATAGCGGTCAAATTTTTGACGACTGAGTACATCAATTAATTCTGATAAAATTTCCACAGAAATTAAGATTAATCCGTTTTGTTTGGCTTCTCTAAAAGCTTGCATTGTGGTAGATTTAGAGAAGATTAATGCACTAACAATTACATTTGTATCAATTACGATACGGTTAGTTTTCATCATTGAGAATTGATTCTAAAATTTCTGGGGTCATTCCGTTAGCAATTGCTTGTTGACTCGCTTCTTCCATGATATCTAAGAGTGGTTTTTGACTGACTACTTTTTGCAGCATTATGTTCAGAAATATTTGGATTTTTTGCTGTTTTTCTGGTTCTGCTTCTCGGTACGCTTTGGCAATTTCTGGGTCAACTTGAATGGTAATATTTTCCATGATAAATTAAACATTAATTAGTCTATGTTTATTATAGCAATTGCTAGTTTTTTCTGTTTTACACTATCTTCAATTATCGTAAATTCAAGGGTTTAAGACCCCTACCTCTACACTTAGTATCAGTTGAGTTGGGGTTTAAATCCCCGACTCCAACTGTCTTTAATTTTGAATTTTGTTAGCGCAGCGTAAAGCCTTCGGCATAGCTTCGCTTAGAGCGAGTCCGCGAGCGTCATTTTGAATTTTCAAACAACTTCTTAGAGGCTAACACATGTTAACCTCTCATAGTTTTTGCCTAAATTCCTAACCTTTGGTAAACCTCATCTAAATGACGCAGATGTTGCTGGGGGTCAAAACATACAGCAATTTCTGCTGGTGATAGCTTTTGAGTTACACGGGGGTCTTGGGTAATTAAGTCGTGGAAGTTTCCTTCTGGCTTGTTCCAAGCGTTGTGGGCGTTTTGTTGGACGATCGCATATGCTTCTTCTCGACTCATTCCTTTGTCTACTAAAGCCAATAGCACTTTTTGGCTGAATACCACCCCACCATAGCAGTTGAGATTCCGCGCCATGTTTTCTGGGTAGACTAGCAAGTTTTTCACCAATTCGGTGATTTCCTTAAGCATGAAGTGCGTCAAAATACAAGCATCTGGGAGAACTACCCGTTCTACAGAACTGTGGGAAATGTCCCGTTCATGCCACAAAGCGACGTTTTCTAAAACTGCACCAGCATGACTTCTAACTAATCTCGCCATCCCCGTCAATCGTTCAGAACGGATGGGGTTGCGCTTATGTGGCATAGCACTAGAGCCTTTTTGACCTTTCGAGAAGAACTCTTCCACTTCCAGAACGTCTGTTTTTTGCAGATTGCGAATTTCTACAGCAAAGCGTTCAATGGAGGCGGCGACTAAGGCTAATTGCTGCACATAATCGGCGTGGCGATCGCGCGAAATAACTTGTGTCGAAGCGGTATCCGGTTGGAGTCCCAATTTTTGACAAGCGATCGCTTCTACTCTCGGCTCAATATTGGCATAAGTTCCCACCGCGCCAGAAATCTTCCCGACTGCAATGGTTTCGCGGAGAATTTGCAGGCGTTGTTGATGACGCAACACTTCCGCCAACCACCCAGCCAGCTTAAACCCAAAGGTAATGGGTTCAGCATGAATCCCGTGCGATCGGCCAGCCATGACTGTATAACGATGTTCCCGTGCTTTTTCGCGAATTACCTGAATTAAATCTTCCAGGCGTTGCGCTAAAACATCCAGACTAGCAACCATTTGCAATGCTAAAGCCGTATCTAATACATCTGAACTGGTTAATCCCAGGTGAATGTAACGTCCTGCATCACCTACGTATTCATTGACATTCGTCAAAAAAGCAATCACATCATGGCGGACTTCCGCCTCTATCTCTAACACCCGTTGCGGATCAAAATTTGCCTTAGCTTTAATTTCCTCAACAGCCGCAGACGGAATATAGCCCAATTCAGCTTGGGCTTCACAAACTGCAATCTCTACCTGAAGCCAGGTTGTTAACTTATAAGATTCAGTCCACAGGTTGCCCATTTCGGGCAAAGTATAACGCTCAATCAACGTTCGCGGCAGAATACAACTGTCATATTCTACATTCTATTTACCCCATCTCAATCGCCTTTTTGTAGTGCGATGGCATTGAACATTGGGCATTAGTTACTCTTTACCCTGTCCCCTATCCCCTGTCCCCTGTCCCCTATCACCTGTCACCTTTTATAGACACAGCGTTATGATTCGGAACAATGCGTCTACCGTACTTCCTAGCATAAACCTGGGTAAATTCAGCCCCAAAAAACAAAATTTGGGCAGTATAGTAAACCCAAATCAGAAGAACTACCAGTGAACCAGCCGCACCATAAGCCGAGTCAAAGCTGCTACTACCTAAATATTTTCCTAATAAAAAATTACCGATAGAAAATAACAGTGAGGTCAAACTAGCACCGATTAACACATCACTCCAAGCTAGTCTCACATCAGGTAGGACTTTAAAAATTAGCCCAAACATGATTGTAGCGATCGCAAAGGAAATAACAAAGCTCAGTATCTGCCAGAGATAACCAATCCCTGGTAATACGCCACTAAAATAATTCACGACTGCTGCTAATACTGCACTAATTACCAAAGAAGCTAACAGCAGAAAGCCAATCACCAAGATCATGGCAAAGGATAAAAGACGTTTGCGAATGATGTTCTTCACACCACGTCCTGGTTTTGTTTTTACTTCCCAAATTGTGTTAAGAGAATCTTGTAACTCAGTAAACACACCAGTCGCACCCAATAGCAGCACTACCAAACTAATCACAGAGGCGATTGTTCCAGCCTGTGGCCTACTGGCATTTTGAATGGCTATCTCGATGAATTCTGCCCCTTGTCTACCAACTACACTTTGAATTTGGTTAACAATCTCACCCCTGGCGGCCTCTTCACCAAATATTGCACCTGCGATCGCAATTATAATAATTAGCAACGGTGCGATCGAAAAAACCGTATAGTAAGCCAAAGCAGCAGCCAAGCGCGAAGCCTGATCCTCATTCCATTCTCTAAATGCTTCCTGAAAAAGTTGCCAAATCGCCTGCAAGTTCATTAAATCAGTCTCCCTGGAATAAGATGCCACTTTTTGCCCTGATATATTGGATACTGATTTACTCAGTAATGGCATCTTCCCCAAGGTACTTATAAAGCTTTCTTAAGGCATAATTTAGACTCATTTAACCCAGAAATAGAAGCACCCCCATACCCTTTACTCTTAGCTTTTAACCTCATCACACTCTAAATCGCTGCTTCTTGAGGCTGACAATCAAAAACCACCATGAAGGAAGCATTTGGGACTACTTGATTCAGATGCTGTATATAACCATCGGCATCATAACGACTACGAAAACGCGCCACAATCTCACGACTGGCATCAGGAAGTAACCGTGCGATCGCCCACGAATTTAGGCGTTGTTTGTAATCCTTGGCTGGAGTTTCAGAGCTTGGTGCTTTGTATTCAGTATTTTGTGGCATGATTATCTTAACCGTATTAAGTTTCAGTAAAGTTGTTAGTGAATCTTCTTACAGAAATTCACTAGCTCCTTTTTTATAGTGCTGCCACCTTGTTATTCGATTATTTATAAATTGTCAACACCGAGGGCTATATTTTAGACTAACTAATTTGAAAATCCCAATTCAGTATGAAATTCAAAATCTCGGCTTGTAGAGGTTGGAAGGATCACCAATTAGTTGACCAATAGTTCTAGGTTAGTTAAAATCTGAGCAACAAATTATACTTTAAAAACATAAATGCCATTAGTAACATCAATAATTCAAAAAATTGCACCCCAAATAGGTGCAGTAGTTGTCATAGATCCAGAATATCAATTGGTGGGACATATTACTTTTAAAAATGGGCATAAAACATTTTTTAGCACGACGAAATTAAATATTAATGGTTTTGGATCAGCCGAGATAGCAAAAGATAAAGGTTATTCTAATTTTTTTCTCAAACATTTTGGATATAAAGTTACTGAAGGCAAAACATTTTTTAGCCATAAGTTGTGTGAAAAGATTAGTAATGATAGAAATATAGATGTCGGATTTGAATATGCTCAAACTTTAGGATTTCCTGTAATAGTTAAACCAATTAATCTCAGCCAGGGAAAACTAGTTACTAAAGTTCATAATAAAACAGAGTACTATCAAGTAGTTAGAAAAATATTGCAAATTAATTCAGGGCTAATTGTAGAAAAATTTTATGTGGGTAAAGATTACAGAATTGTAGTCATAGATAATGAAGTAATTGCAGCATATCAAAGACTGCCTTTATCCGTGATCGGTGATGGTGAATCTACTATTTTAGAGCTACTTCACCAAAAGCAAGAAAATTTTATGCAAAGTGGTAGAAAAAAAATAATAGATTTTGATGATTTCCGCATCAAACGTAAACTAAAAAGACAGAATCTCAATTTCAGCAGTATTATTCCTAATGGTAAAATTATCTACATTTTAGACAACGCTAATTTATCTAGTGGTGGAGAAGCAGTAGATGTCACCGAAAGTATCCACCCTGACTTTCAAAAACTAGCTTTAAATGTCGCCAAAGATATGGGCTTGAGATTAATAGGTTTGGATATCATTACCCATGATCTAACCAGACCAATGGTAGATTATGTCATCATAGAAGTTAACGGTTCGCCTAGCTTAACTCACTATGCCTCAATAGGAGATGTCCAAATTCAAAGAGTTGAACAGCTATATCTCAAGATTCTTCAGGCATTAGAAAAAGATTATCACAGCCAGAATTGAGTAGCGACTGGGGACTAGTACCGCTACGCGGAAGTCAAAAATCAAAAGTCAAAAGTCAAAATGAGTGATGACTATAAAATTAACGGAAACATCATCATTTCCTTAATCCCTACACCCCTACACCCCCACACCCCTACACCCCTACACCCCTACACCCTAGTTTACAGCCGTTGCAGGAGGTTTAAACCGTGAGTGTCAGTACCACAAGTATTTAACAGCCCATATTCTTGAGCTAGTTGTTGTACCTGCTGTGATTCTTTGACGCTGGGTTTCCAGGGGTTGGGGTTGTTGTAAGCGTAGAATGTTTCTACACCATCAATCCCATATTCTACGGCTGCGGGAATTAAGTCAAAGTGCGATCGCTTGTAACGTGCTGGATGGGCTAATACAGCCAATCCCCCAGCCGAATGAATCGCCGCAATCACATTACCTGCTTCATATTCTTGATCAGTAGTTACCTTTCTTTGTAAATAAGGTCTCATACTTAGGTGTGCTGGCTGAAAATCATATGCCAAAATATGAACTTCCACATTCAATAAATTGGCGTTCACTTCTACACCACTCCATAGGTGCGGAGTAGTTACGCCGGGATTTGTCCACTTCCAGTCTTCTAGCCAAGCTTTTGCCGCTTCGTAGCCACCGATAGTATGATGGTCGGTAATCGCCAAGCCATTTAAGCCAATAGCGATCGCTTGCTCCATCAACACACTAGGCTGTAATCTACCGTCTGAGTAGACCGTGTGCATATGAAAGTTAAATAATTTCGGACAACTTTGGGCATCTATATTCTGGAAAACTTCCTGTAGGAGTTCCCTAGAAGCAGATGTCCGGGCAAAATTTACTACCATAACCCTCTCTGAATAAAAATACGTGATTCCTGACACACCAACACGCCAAATCCAGAAATGAGCATTTAACAGCACCTTTAATTAGTGCTGAAAGCTATTTTCTCAGTTTTATCAGTCAGATTTTTTCAATATGTTAAGACTACGTTAGCAAATCTAAATGCTTACGGTCATGAGTATATCCAATTGCCTTCATAAGTATCAGTAACAAATATTTGAATATCGTGTTTTAGATACTTAGATAAATACTGAGTTAATTATCTCCAAATCCTCGATTTGGTAGAACTATTCCGCCCTACCAATCTAGAAACCTCTTTGATTATTGTATCAAAATTAACTTTTTTACAATCCTACCAATATACCTTCACCAGCAATCACTTCACCAACCACACAAGCTGGAATCTTCTCTGCGTCAAAGAATTTAATAGTCTGTTCTACTTCATGGGGTGGGATGAGCAAGACAAAACCAATACCCATGTTGAAAGTGTTATACATGGCTTCCGTACTGACAGAACCGGCTTCAGCTAGCCATTGAAAAATCGGGGGAATAGTCCAACTGTTGGGGTCAATTTTCAGGGATTGACCTTTGCCCAAACACCTAGGTAAATTTTCCGGCAAGCCACCGCCTGTAATATGTGCCATCCCGTGAATTTCTATGCCGGCTTTTCGTGCAGCCAAAACAGATTTGACATAGATGCGTGTAGGTTGCAGAAATGCTTCGCCGATAGTTGCACCACCTAATAATTCTGGTGTGTCATCCCAACTAAAGCCCCCATCACTGACAACCTTACGAACTAAGCTTAAACCATTACTGTGTACCCCAGAACTAGCAAGTGCGATCGCTACATCGCCAACTTCTACCTGAGAACCGTTGAGCATTTGGCTTTTTTCCACAATTCCCACACAGAAACCAGCCAAATCATACTCACCAACTTGGTAGAAACCAGGCATTTCTGCTGTTTCTCCTCCCAACAAAGCACAACCCGCCAGCTTACACCCAGAGGCGATACCCGCCACTACTTGAGTTAGCTGCTCTTTATCTAGTTTGCCCGTGGCGACATAATCTAAAAAGAACAATGGTTCAGCCCCTGATGTCAACACATCATTAACACACATAGCGACTAAATCAATGCCAACAGTGTCATGACGGTTGAGAATGTGAGCAATTTTCAGCTTTGTCCCCACACCATCAGTTCCAGAAACCAATACAGGTTGTTTGTAACCGCCTGGAAGTTCAAAACAACCACCAAAACCACCCAATCCGCCCAGAACTTCTGGTCTAAAAGTGCTGTGAACCAAATTGCGAATTTGATCTACAAAAGCTCGACCAGCTTCTACATCAACCCCTGCATCCCGATAATCCATAAGAGTTAGTTATTAGTCATTAGTCATTAGTCATTAGTCCATAGTCCATAGTCCATAGTCAATAGTCTATAGAACTAATGACTAAACCCTTCTTAATCAAGTAGATTCCGCCTGTCACCTGTCACCTGTCACCTGTCACCTATTAAAAAACTTCTTCTTCAATACCGCGCCACCATTCACCTAAATTCATTAAATCTTGGTGGATATCTGCTAATTCATTAGCATAGGTATCTTCAGAAATAGTAGCTTTGCGTTCTTGGAGTTTTTTCAGCCGCAACTGTACCAATAGCCAGGGTTTGGCAATACCATTGGTTGCTTCCATGAATTGTGCGAGTTCTTTGCTATTCATTGGTAATAATTGTTGCACTAGTTATTTAACATAATATTAAATTATAGGAGGATGCGATCGCTACCCATGCTAATGAGATAACAAAACAGCCACGATTTGAGCCGTGACTGTTGATTTATGGAAATATTGGCAACATCTCAAAAGATGATTAACTACAAATTAGGCTTTAGCTAGATTTGCAGCCACAAAGTCCCAGTTTACTAATTGATCTAAGAAGTTTTTGATAAATCCTGGACGAGCATTTCTGAAGTCAATGTAGTAGGCGTGTTCCCAAACATCTATGGTTAGGAGTGCCTTCTTACCATGAGCTAGGGGGTTTTCTGCGTTTGGTGTTTTCATTACTTTTAGTGTCCCACCATCATCAACCAACCAAGCCCAGCCACTACCGAACTGAGTTGCAGCCGCATTAGAAAACTCTTCTTTGAATTTGTCAAAGCTACCAAAATCTTTCTCAATCTTAGCTGCCAGTTCACCAGTAGGTGCGCCACCGCCTGCGGGTTTCAAACAATTCCAGAAGAAGGTATGATTCCAAACTTGGGCGGCGTTGTTGAATATTCCAGCTTTAGAAGAGTCTTTAAAGGAGATTTGAATGACTTCTTCTAAGGATTTGTCAGCCAATTCTGTACCGTCGGTCAGCTTGTTGAGGTTATCTACATAAGCTTTATGATGCTTGCCATAGTGATACTCAAAGGTTTCAGCTTTCATGCCATAGTTCTCTAAAGCATTAAAGTCGTAAGGTAACGCTGGTTGTGTGAATGCCATTTTGTCAAGTCCTCTCTTTACTGTGTTCTAGTTAAAACCTATTGCGGCAGCTTACAAAGTTACAGGTTTTGCGCCTAGCCATTTTATATCCCTAATACTTAGGATATAAAACTTAACATCGTCATTCTACTACCAAAGTGAATATTCAGCCCAAGTAATTTCTCAATCAGTTAAATTACTAGGAATTCATGATGATAAATAAAAACAGCTAATACTTGCTAGATGTAGCTATTTGAAGTAGGAGGCATGAGAGAGGGGCAGCCGGCCAGAGCATAATCTGAACCTTAAGTGGCAAAGTGCCATTTATCTATTGTTACTAATTTTTTATTAGAGGCATCTATCTATAGTTTAAATATATTTAACTCAATGGAAGAAATCAGCATTGGTGATGATGAGTTTTATTTCTACTAATTTAAAAAGTAGTAATAGAAGTCAGAATTGATTCCGAAGCGGGATTGATACTAGTGCGTTAAGTTTAAATTGATGGATAAGCAAGTTCGTAGTAAGGACTTTAGTCCTGATTTTTCTAAGGACTAAAGTCCTTACTACGAACCGTCAAGCCTAACTTGACCAGTAATAAGCTGTAAACGGTGAGGGGTACAATGCCTGTAGGAATCATAACTAATTAACAGGACTTGATATTAGTATTTTTACTCGGCATCGGCTAAACGCCGCGCTACCGCTAACAGCACTCATTACTCATTACTCATTACTCATTACTCAGCACTCATTACTCAGCACTAAGATAAGCGTTGCTGATAGTAGTTAACAATTTCTTGTGTAACGTCAGATATGGTGAGACCATCGGTTTGCAGTTCAATGGCATCTGCTGCTTTTTGCAAGGGGGAGACTTTGCGAGTGCTATCTTTCCAGTCACGTTCGGCAATATCTCGTTCCAGTTGTTCTAGATTGACTTCTGGTTGTCCTTGTTTTTGAAAGTCTTCTTGACGACGACGGGCGCGTTCACCAACGGAGGCGGTTAAAAAGATTTTGATTTCTGCATCGGGGAATACATGAGTACCAATGTCTCGACCTTCAGCGACTAAACCACCTTTTTTGCCCCAGATTTGCTGTTGTTTTACCAAGGCTTCCCGAACAGCACCTTGGGCAGCGATCGCAGATACTTGAGATGTGACTGCAATAGAACGAATAGCTTGAGTCACATCAGTTTCATTAATCCAAACCCGCACGGGAGACTGTAAATCTGGGCTGGGAGTCAGTTCAATTTTACATTCATTAGCTAATTGGGCGATCGCACACTCATCATCAATGGCAATACCTTGTTCTAGCACTAACCAAGTCATAGCACGGTACATCGCGCCTGTATCTAGATACACTAGACCTAACTTTGCTGCCACCTGTCGGGCTACTGTGGATTTTCCAGCCCCGGCTGGCCCATCAATAGCGATGATAGGTTGGCGATCGCGCAAGATGGTATTATCAATCAACCGTGTAGACCCAAGACGAGCTGCGATCGCAAGCATTCCTTCCTCCGTAACTTTATCTAAAAACATCAATGTAGTCGGTTCAACTAATTCAATATATTCCACTGAGACTGTACTGACCTTGGCTAATTCCTGTTGGACGGCGGCTATCAATTGATGGCGATCGCTTACACCTGCACGAAAAGCCTTTTCAGCTTGTTGCAGACCGCAATACAATACTGCTGCTTGCTGTTTTTCTTCGGCAGTCAAATACTGATTACGAGAACTCAAGGCCAGACCCGAAGCTTCCCGCACTATCGGACAAGCAATAATCTCTACCGGCAAATTTAAATCAGCCACTAACTGTTTAATAATAGCTAGCTGCTGACCATCCTTTTGACCAAAGTAGGCTCGGTCAGGTTGTACTAAGTTCAAAAGCTTAGTCACAATCGTCGCCACACCTTGAAAGTGACCTAACCGAGAACGACCACACAAGCCAGATATCATAGCAGATGGAGGGATTACTTGTGTTACCTTATATTCTTGTATATTCTTGTAAATTCCCATTTCTTCCGGAGTAGGCGCAAAAATGGCATCTACCCCAGCTTGTTCACACAATTTTCGGTCTTCTGCCAAAGTTCGAGGATAGCGTTCAAAATCCTCATTAGGGCCAAATTGCAGGGGATTAACGAAAATACTGACAATTACCGTCGAATTTTCTTGTCGCGCCCGTGCAATCAAGCTTAAATGCCCTTGATGTAAACTGCCCATAGTGGGTACTAGACCAATGGCTGTCTGATACCAACCGCTCATTCCATCCAGGACTAGATCATCTGTTCCTGTAAGCTGAGTTTCCCAGCGATGTTTATTTAAATAGCAACGTAAAGCTGCAACTTTTGTCAGCAGGCGCACAAAAAAAATACCCCTAGTTCTTCTTTAGCCTCTCCTCCGTTAGTTTATCTAAGAGGGTGTTTATAAAATAATTCTTAAGCGGTTGAGCGACTATGATTACGGGCTAATCGACGTAACATTAAATGCGTCATAGCGGCGTATATCATGGTTTCACTTGTTTGGGGATGATACTCGTAATCTTTACTGAGACGACGATAACGACCTAACCATGCAAGTGTACGTTCCACAACCCAACGTCGAGGTAATACTTTAAAGCCTGAAGTGTCATCAGAGCGTTTAACAATCTCAATTGCACAGCCAATAAAATACCTGACCCAATCAACTAGTTTTCCAGCATATCCAGCATCTGCCCAAATTAAATGCAGTTTGGGGAATGAGTATTGAATTTTATCTAGTACCAGTTTTGCTCCGTCACGGTCTTGAATTGAAGCTGTATGTACAACAACCATCAAAATTAAACCCATCGTATCAACAAGGATATGGCGTTTGCGACCATTAATCTTTTTTCCGGCATCATAGCCCTTCACCCCTCCTTTCTCAGTTGTTTTCACTGTTTGTGAGTCTATAATTCCTGCGGATGGTTCTACATCTCGTCCTTCGAGTTGCCTGAGTTGCGCTCGCAGAACTGAATGAATTTTTTGCCATATACCTTTGCGCTGCCAACGTTGAAAATATGAGTATACAGTTTGCCATGCTGGTAAATCGTGAGGCATCATTCGCCATGAGCAGCCAGCGCGCAAGATGTAAAAAATCGCATTTACCACTTCCCGCATCTCGATTTCACGCTTTTTTCCACGTTTGTGCTTACGTTCTGCTGGAATCATTGATTTAATCAAATCCCATTCGGTATCGGAAATGTCTGTGGGATAAGGTTTTCGACTCATGGCATCCGATTCAAATATGACGACTGTCTTTTTTAAAATACCTGTCCTGCGAAATGACTGCGATCCTCTTTATTTTTTATTTATAAACACCCTCTAAGGACAAGAGAAAGAACTAGGGGCGATTGGGGATTGGGGATTGGGGATTGGGGATTGGGGATTGGGGACTGGGGACTGGGGACTGGGGACTGGGGACTGGGGACTGGGGATTAGTTTGAATCCAAAATCCCCCTGTCACCTGTAACCTGTAACCTGTAACCTGTCACCTGTAACCTGTAACCTGTAACCCGTCACCTTCCCCCAAACTACCGACCCAGAACTTCAATTTTCACTGGTGCAACACCACTACCGATCATGCCTATCATTCTGGCTGCACCGGTCGATAAGTCAATCACTCTACCCCGAATGTATGGGCCTCTGTCGTTGATTCGCACTACAACAGAACGACCGTTGCGGGTATTGGTTACACGCACTCTTGTACCAAAGGGTAAGCTACGATGAGCGGCGGTCATGGCTTCTGAGTTGAATCTCTCGCCTGTTGCAGTGGGTCTACCATGAAAACCCCGACCGTAAAAGGAAGCTATCCCTTGGAAGCTAAGTCTAATATTGCTAGCAATTTGTTGGGGCAAATTGGCTACAGGCTGTGATGAACGTGAACGTGATGGTAAGTTAGCAATCTCTGTGAGAGGAGAGGCGTTGCCGATTAGTCTCCGTAGGCGGTTTGTGGCTTGCAACGCGTCTTTTGCTAGGTCATTGGTGGTATCTGCCAGGCGGGTATTTTGATTAATTTCCACCAATTCTTGATTGTTGATTTTGATGGTGTAGCGATCGCCTGGCTGTTGTTGGACTGAGACACCTTTGTTCTGAGATGGATTGGCAACTCTCGCTTCGCCTTGTCCCTTCCAACTGACGCTGATTTGATCAGCCTTCACATTATTTCGGATCATCTGGTTGATCTTGGCTGCTATCAGACCGGCTTTATGCACTGGGTCATCTTGCAGCGAGCCAGTGGGAATCTTGGCATTTGCTATATTGCCTAGACTCGCCACCTGAAATGAGTTTTCAGTATTAAGGGCGTACAATTGCACGCCCTGATCATTTGCTCCTATGACACCTACTTTCTTTTCGGTGCTAGCAATTGGTTTAGAACTCAAAAATGTAATAACTGGAATGTTTCGGATATAAAGGGTCGCCGCCCTCCGACCGCCAACCTTGTGAGGATGAATGCTCGTATTCACAGCATCAGAGGTATTTCCCCCTGTTGAAGTTTTCAACTCCCCTACCTTAACTACATCACCAGCTGCTGCTTTTGGTGCAGCTGGTGTATTTAGCTTGGTGGTTTGAGTACGACCAACTGAGGGTGTCCCCATAACGGTCAGAGATAAGGCAACAATAGTCCAAAAATGTCTTTGATTCATGCGTCCGATTTTAAAGCGACTATAGAACAGCAGTTTCTTAGTAATTGGGAGCGTGTAACAAATTTTAGTTATTAGCAAACTCTCCTAAGATGCGAACTCGTTCCGCTTCTACTTTCTGTTTATAACTGCAACAGACTAACATGAAGTTCTCAGCTTGGGGATCAGGGTTTTAGCGTAGGAATTTCCATGATTTTCTAATTTAAGTTCTGAGGACAAGGGCAAAACCTTGTTCGTATGCGGATTTCGCCTATGTAACGTTTTTTTCAAACTACTAACATTTTCTTATCAAAACTTAAGATTTCCCGGATTTGAAAATGCTGGGATGAATAATAAATATATCAGGGTTTTTACCGGGAAATTTTGTAATATTTTAGACTAATAAAGTTTAGTAATATTAGTAATCATAATCAAATATAATACAAAAAAACATCAATAATTTTACTGTATTTAATTTAGTTTATATTTTTTTTACATTATCTTACAAGCTAGTCACATAAAGATTTATAGCCAGAATAGTTTTATATTCCACTGCAATAGTGATTCATATTTATATGTTTTTTATAATGTAGAATATGTAATAATACTTTGTAAGTAGCCTCAAGATGTAGTAGCAGTGACATAACACTACAGTAATCATGAGTAAAAAAAAGTGCTTGTTACTGTAGCAGATATTTTATTTAATCAAAATAAAGTTGTTCAGGGAAAAATCAAAAATTATCCTCAAGAGTGTGTAGACTATTTTTCGTATGTATTAAAAATTACATCCAAATAGTGATTTTTAACTCAGTTGATCAATTAAGTTTTTAAATATCAAGCTATTAGCCTCATGTCCAACCCAGAAAATCAAGAAAAGATAGAAATAAATTCCTCTCCACTGTTAAAGGTGATTAATGAATTGCACCTTAAATACAAATCATTGACGGAAGGAACATTAGCAAACTACATTCCCGAACTAGCAAAAGTCAACCCAGATTTATTTAGTATTTGTATTGTTACCGTAGACGGTCAGATTTACGAAGTTGGGGATTCTCAACAGCTATTTACTATCCAATCAATTTCTAAAGTATTTGCTTACGGACTGGCCTTAGAGGATCATGGACGGGATTATGTACTGACTAGAGTGGGAGTAGAACCAACTGGTGAGGCATTTAATGCGATTATCCTGGATGAGCAATCAAAGCGACCGTATAACCCAATGGTAAATGCTGGCGCGATCGCCACTACCAGTTTAATTAAAGGAGCGGGAGCAACAGAACGCCTTAATCGGTTACTAGATATGTTTCGACGCTACATTGGTCATGATGTATTTGTTGATATTTCCGTCTTTACCTCCGAACGCAGCACCGGACATCGCAACCGCGCAATGGCGCATCTAATGCTTAACTTTGGCATGATTAACCAAAATATTGAAGAAGCCTTAGACCTATATTTTCAACAATGCGCCGTAATGATGAACTGTCGTGACTTAGCCGTGATGGCTGCGACTTTAGCCAACAGAGGTGCAAACCCAATTACAGGCGAACAAGCTGTAGATAAGCGTTACATCAAAGATATTCTCAGCGTCATGTATACCTGCGGGATGTATAACTTTGCCGGTGAGTGGGCTTACAAAATTGGTATCCCTGCCAAAAGTGGTGTTTGTGGCGGTATTATGGCTGTTGTCCCCCATCAAATGGGAATTGCTGTGTTTTCACCACCTTTAGATAGCCGTGGTAACAGTGTTAGGGGAGTAAAAGTCTGTGAAGAACTATCTCAGCGTTTAGGCTTACATCTATTTGATTGTTCCGGTTCACAAATTTGAAGGATACCCTCTTAGAGAAGCTATATCTATATATATAGGGGTGTAAGGGTGTAAGGGTGTAAGGGTGTAAGGGTGTAAGGGTGTAAGGGTGTAAGGGTGTAAGGGTGTAAGGGTGTAAGGGTGTAAGGGTGTAAGGGTGTTGGATGGGGATTGAAAAAGAACCCAACACGTCAGAACTCAGCACTCAGCACTCAGAACTCAGCACCGGCTAAACGCCGCGCTACCGCTAACAGCACTCAGAACTCAGCACTCAGCACTCAGCACTAAATGTCTGACTTGCCATCTAGAAAAAGAGATGCCAAAACTATAGGTAAATTCTGCGACTTGGGTAAAGTCAGGAAAGTACAATGGCAAATTTTGAAATTATTGAGCGCGAAAGTTTACGTTTAGTGAAAGTAACATTGCAAAACGAAACAGTGCGTACTGAATCTGGGGCAATGTATTATATGCGTGGCAATATTACCATGCAATCTAAAGCACCTTCAGCCGGGGGATTTTTAAAATCTCTAGCCACAGGAGAAAACATTTTTCGCCCCACGTACACAGGTACAGGTGAATTATATTTAGAGCCTTCTTTGTCTGGATATCACATTTTAGAATTAGACGGTAATGAATGGATATTAGACAGTGGTGCTTATTGGGCTAGTGATGGCAATATTGAAGTCGGAATTGAGCGCAATAAATTAGTATCTGGTTTAATTGGTGGCGAAGGTTTGTTTCAAACCAAAGTCAAAGGTAGAGGGACAGTAGTGATGGTGACGCAAGGGCCTGTAGAGGTGGTAAACTTACGCAATGAGCGATTAGTAGTGGATGGTAATTTTGCGATCGCCCGAACAAATACAATAAATTATCGCGTTGAAAAAGCTACTAAATCTATCTTAGGTTCAATGACCTCTGGTGAGTTTCTAGTCAATACCTTTGAGGGAACTGGTACTGTCTTACTTGCTCCTATACCTTATTGGCAAGTAATGATGTTACGCCAAATTACAGCAGCAATTCCCAACACTTCGCGGTAATAATTATTTATTTGTTGGTTGCACCAACAAGGAATTAAATTTTGAGCATTTCCGATGAGATGATTTTTGACTTAAAATTTTAATTCCTTTTATCAGCTAAAGATATTTATAACCGTTACAAAACCGCTATTCTAACCAATAATACTGAGCAACTAAACATAGCGGTAATGACCCACCACATTTTAAAAGCCACCAAATCAACTGTGCATCTAGGGGGTTTCTCTCACCTACTAGACCCTGTACTGACTATTGATTCTGGCGACACAATTGACGTAGAAACCTATACAGGTTACTACATTTACGATAAAGCACCACCAGAATTTATTACATCTGAATTTTTAGATATCTGCAAAAACTTACCCCCAGAACGCAAAATTGCCGCAGGGCCGCATTTACTCACAGGGCCAATTTACATTCGAGAGGCAAAACCGGGGGATGTTTTAGAAGTAGAATTAGAAGCGATCGCACCTAGTTTACCAGTCGGGTTTAATGCCATTCGTTCAGGTTGGGGAGCATTACCCAATCAGTTTACTCAACCTGCTTTGCGATTTATCCCCCTAGATTTAGTCAACAACACCGCCGAATTTCCTTTTAATAGCGGGATTAAAATTCCCCTGAGACCTTTTTTTGGGATTCTTGGTGTCGCCACCCCAGAAAACGAGCGATCGTCTGTTCCTCCTGGCTGTTATGGTGGTAATATCGACAACCGCGAACTACAAGCCGGCTCACGTATATTTTTACCGGTTTTCGTTCCTGGGGGATTATTTTCCCTTGGTGATGGACATTCTGCACAGGGAGATGGGGAAGTAAATGTCACCGCCATCGAAACTTCCATGAACGGCCGCATCAAAATTACACTCCGTCAGAATTTACCAATTAAAACACCCATTGCAGAAACACCGACTGATATTATCACAATGGGTTTTGCTCCCACATTAGATGCAGCTTTAGAAATGGCTCTGAAAAATATGATTGATTTTCTAGAGCATTTTGTCAATTTGTCCCCAGAAGATGCTTATGTTTTGTGTAGTTTAGCAGTCAATTTCCGCATTACCCAAGTTGTTAATAGTCCCAACAAAGGTGTACATGGTATGCTTCCCAAAGCGATATTGTCATCTAAAATCAGTTTATAGTTACAACAAAACTCACAGTTTTCTATGTCTAATTTACTCATTCAACTGTTGCTAATTGGTTTAGCTGCTGGCGTTGCTGGTGGAATGTTTGGCATCGGTGGCGGTGCAATTATGGTACCGGCAATGGTGTTATTGATGGGGATGGATCAAAAATTTGCTACTGGTACATCCATCGCCGCCCAAGTATTACCAATTGGGATTTTAGGAGCAGCAGTTTACTATCGTAGCGGCAAAATTGATATTAAATATGCAGTGATTATAGCTATTGGGCTAGTAATTGGTAATCTGTTTGGAGCAATGTTTGCTAATCAGCCATTTATTAGCAGTGCAATAATGAAAAAGCTTTACGGCATATTTTTGTTAGCTATTGGTATACGGTATTTATTCATACGTTAGGGGATTGGGATCATCAGTTATCATTTACCAGTCACTTGATAACTGATAACTGATAACTGATTTAACACCCCTTATAGCAATTCTCTATGAAGTTGCACGAAATAAATGATGTAGAGACGTTGCATACAACGTCTCTACAGTCCAGAATAAAGCGCATCTTCATTAAGAAACGGTATTACTGCACTTTCTGAGTGGGGAAAGCACCCGGTCTGATAGCTATGTTGACATTTTGCCCTTTACGTTTTAATGCTAATTGCAACTGTCCGCCGACTTGTGTATTTTCTACCGCTCTTTGAACACTACTAGCATCGGTGACTGATTGACCATTCAGTGATTGTATGACATCACCTGCTCGTATTCCGGCTTGAGCAGCTGGTGAATTTGGCATAACTCTGACAATTAAGACACCTTTATCTTCATCGATAGTCAAACCACTGTTAGGGTCAGAGTTGATATTTTCCCTGATTTGCGGTGTTAACCCGACCATTTGAATACCCAAGTAAGGGTGTTGTACTTTACCTGTAGCGATTAATTGGTTAGAAATTCGTTGTACTGTTTTAATCGGGATAGCAAAACCTAGTCCTTGTGCGCCTTGGATGATGGCTGTGTTCATCCCAATCACCTCACCACGCGCATTGAGTAATGGACCGCCAGAGTTACCGGGGTTAATGGCTGCGTCAGTTTGAATATATTCTACGCGCTTATCGGGTGCGCCAATTTGATTACTAGAGCGTCCAGTTGCGCTGATGATACCTGTAGTTACTGTATTATCTAAACCTAAAGGATTACCGATCGCGATCGCCCATTCTCCTGGTTGTAGTTGGTCAGAGTTACCCAATTTTACTGTTGGTAAATTCTCAGCCTGAATTTTGATTACCGCTACATCCGTTAATTCGTCTTTGCCTAAAACCTTACCTTGAAAGCTACGCCCATCTTTGAGTATGACTCTCACTGTATCAGCACCATTAACTACGTGAGCGTTGGTGAGAATACTACCGTCTGCACTAATGATAAAGCCAGAACCAGTACCCCGTTGTACTCTCTCTTGGCGTTGTGGTAGTTGAGAACCAAAGAACTCGCGGAAAAATGGGTTGTTAAATTGTTCAGGTAAGGAAGTTCTCACAGTGCGAGACGCTTCAATTCTTACCACAGCCGGCCCCACTGTCTGCACTACCTGAGTCACAAAGTTAGCACCTGTCAAAGTGGGTAAAGGTGGTGCTGCATCAACTCGACTCACCGCTAAGTTAGATGCACTCTTGGTTAACTGCTGATGGTTTCCAGCTATATAACCACCCGCTAAAGTCATCCCCGAACCCAAAAACACTAATGATAGAGAAGCGGCTGTTTTTTTCCAAGGTGCGTAATTATGACGTTTATTATTTAATGGGTGAGAATCGTCTTGTACTTGGTTTTGCATGGCTATCTTAAACAATATCAATATGTATTACTAATGTAGCTATGCTTTATTACAGTTATGTTGCGCTGGTATTGCGGCGTTATGAAGCCAATATTAATAATAGAAGTTTTTCGTTAGCGATCGCAACACCCTACGTCCGCGATAAAATTCTCAAGCACCAGAGCGGACTTCATTACCCATGCAAATCAACTGGCAACCTGTGAAAGCCTATGAAGATATCCTATATCACAAAACCGACGGTATCGCTAAAATCACCATCAACCGTCCCCATAAACGTAATGCTTTTCGACCGAAAACTGTCTTTGAACTCTATGATGCTTTCTGCGATGCCCGCGAAGATACTACTATTGGCGTAGTTTTATTTACGGGTGCGGGACCTCATACTGATGGCAAATATGCCTTCTGTTCAGGTGGCGACCAAAGTGTGCGAGGACAAGCAGGTTATGTAGATGATGCTGGCGTTCCCCGCTTGAATGTGCTGGATTTACAACGCCTGATACGTTCCATGCCGAAAGTCGTGATTGCCCTTGTCGCTGGATATGCGATCGGGGGTGGACACGTTCTTCACTTAATTTGTGACTTAACTATTGCCGCAGATAATGCAATTTTCGGTCAGACTGGCCCGAAAGTTGGTAGCTTTGATGGAGGCTTTGGTGCTAGTTATATGGCCCGGATAGTTGGACAAAAAAAAGCACGAGAGATTTGGTTTCTTTGTCGTCAATATGATGCCCAACAAGCTTTAGATATGGGTTTGGTAAATTCTGTTGTCCCAGTCGATGAATTAGAAACAGAAGGAATTAAATGGGCGGAAGAAATTTTAGAAAAAAGTCCGATTGCTATTCGTTGTTTAAAAGCTGCATTTAACGCCGATTGTGATGGACAAGCTGGTTTGCAAGAACTGGCTGGGAATGCCACCTTGTTATATTACATGACCGAAGAAGGCTCTGAAGGTAAGCAAGCTTTTCTAGAAAAACGCCCGCCGAATTTCCGCAGTTTTCCTTGGCTACCTTAAGCCAATTCCGATAAAACACATCGCTGCATAAGCAAAAGAAGCAGGAGGGAACAAAGAAAATAGAGGAAATATAGGAATAAAACTATGATTATCCCCTGCGTTCTCAAAATTGGATAATTTAATTTTAGGCATTCCTGAAACTAAAAAATCGCACCTTGCCTAGAGGTGCGATTTTCTAAATGGTGAACTTGACAGCACTAAAAATTTAAAAATCAAATTTTAATTCAACACCGACTGCACATAGAGTCAGGTACTATTAAGGTTGGTTAGATAAATACTGTCTCAACTTTTGTTTGTTCAGAAGTGGCGGCAGTCTTTTCCTCAGCAGAAACAAAAGTATCATTATCTAAATCTAAAGTTGATATTTGACAATCAGATTTATTTAAAATTGGTGTGGCATCCGGTAAGCTCCAAGCATCTTCCAAAGTTTCCCAAGAAGGGGCAAAAGGTGGTAGTGCTAAAGAACAAGCCTTCCAACTAGCTTGGACTGGTGCGCCCAACTGTTGGCAATTTCCACCACGACGGCCTTCTGGCTTGTAGTGGCGGCAATATCGACAGGCAGATGTCAAATAATTAATAGGTTTCATTTGGGTTCATCTTTAACGCCGTCTAGGGCTAATTTCTGTCCTCTTATTTTCCTTCTACATATAAATACGTAATGAACCCATAACACGTGATTATATCTAGGTCATAGCCTTTTTACGCTAAAATAAACTTTAGATTGTTTTTAGATTTGTGTTATATTTTTCAATGTTTGTTGTAGTGTTTGCATATAAATTATTGCCTATAACTGATTGGGGATCAACGGTAAAAACAAAGTTTTAAATGTTGTACAAATTTTCAAGTAATGTGTAAAATGTACCTTTTGAGCTAGTTACTACCATATTTATATTATATACAAGTAAATTTAAATACTAAAAGTGTTTTTTGACTCAAGCACTCAAATATTGGTTGATGACTGTTTAACACTACATAAGGCACATACACCCCAACGCTGAAGTTCACCGGGTGGTGTGGGAGATTGACATTGAGGACAGAGGGGTAAGCCTTGCGATCGCGCCTGCCTGATCCTAGACCAAGACGCAAAAGCTTGATTGGCATTTTGCTCAGTATTATTACTAATAGTTGAATAATTATTGATGTCACCCAAATAACTAGGATGTTCACGGGGTGAGAAGCTAGGTTGTGACTGCGATCGCTCTGGGGACTTTTGCCAGCCAGCAGTAGAAAAGCGAATATCTGCCAAAGACATAGACAACTTTGCATTTAACTTTACAAGTAATGTCTGACGGCTAAATGTCAAATTTTGCGCCCAAGCCGCGCTAGAAGTTGCTACGCGCAACACATCACGCTGCATTGATAATGGGCGAGAATGTTTAGCAGCCGCACTACCAACAACTTCTGCCCAGGACTGGAGTAGAAGCTGGAATGGGTCTTCCCGCCATTTAGCTTGCTGTTCCAGAACGCCTAAAATATCATTAATTGGTTTCAAGGACATCTTGTCAAAGAGTAGCAAAAATAAAGATTAGTTCTAGGATCTATACTAATCAACAATTTTCGTTACGATTGGCACAAAGTTATCTAAAGTTAATCCAGCAGCCCACGTTGGAGGCATGAGGCAATGAGTCAAAATCCCCTGATGGATTCCGGTACGCGATCGCCTAAAACACCTAGTTTGAAGCCAGCATTAGCAGCAGCACTAGGGAGTTTAGAAGTACAGTTAGACCAAGAATTAGCCCGTTACCGCCGCTCACGTATGGGAATAAGGGCAACTAGCCAGCCCTCAGTGCATAGTTATGTCAGCAGTCCGCCTCAAGATATGACTCCAAAAACTACCACAGTGGGCAATACTCAGCCACCAACAGTAGAAATTAGAAACTATACAACCCCTATTCCTGAAACCCCACCAGAACAAGCAGCACTAACTACTACCAAGATAGAAATACCAGAACATACATCGGTGTCTACTCACACCGAATCCAACACCCAAATTCCTCTACCTCCACCCAAGGTTTCTAGTAGCATAGTTCCAGCCAGTACCGAGACGAATCAAAATGACAAGCTTTTAGCTAATGACACTCCTACCCAGCCAGATGACTATCTAGAATCTAGTGAAGCATTGCTACGTAGTTTAACGGATGAACAGTCACCAGCCGACAACCAGCCAAGCAATTCTAGTGAGAGTCTGCTATCACCCTTGGGTATAGGTTCTATGCTGCTGTTACTATTAGCAAGTCTGACATTGGGCTACGTCGTATTTAACCCGAAAAGTTTACCCCAATTGAATCTGAGTAAATTATTCAACAGTAACTCATCTCCCAGTGCCGAAACTCCCGAAGCAGTTGGTACGAACACCCAGCCCCAAGCCCAGCCAGAACTCACACTCATACCCAAATATCCCAACCTAGCCGCCCAAGAATTTCCCCAAGTCAGAGATCCCAATGATGTAGTTGGCTTGCAACCTAAAGTTCAACCAGCACCCATAGCACCATTAAACCCCCTTGCCATCCCCACACCGGTTATTCCTCCTTTAACTCAGGTACAGCCTTTACCACCTTTGGATATATCCCCAACACCCTTACAACCCCTACCTCAACCCACAGCAAACACAGCCAACACAGAAATCAAACCCGCAGCAGATGGACGATACTACATAGTGACCGACAATCAAGAAGCAAGTTCTTTGGCGGCTGCACGAAAAGTAGTTCCTGATGCTTACTTATCGAGTGGTAATAAATTAATTTACTTAGGCGCACTCAATAGCAAAGAAGAAGCGCAACAAAGGCTAAAACAGCTACAAGCCAAGGGAATTAAAGCCAGAGTACAGCAGCCATGAGCAGTGATAATTTGCGATAGGATGGGTAAGACATAGAGAAAATTGCCTGTGTCTTAACCATCGCTACGCTCAATTCAAAATTAGTTTTTTGAATTTTGTTCGCCCTTCTCTCCGTTCCCGGAGCGTGTCGTAGACAGAGGCTGCGCCAAGGCGTTCCCATTCGCGTAGCGTCGCCGACAGGAGAAGAGTATTTTGAATTTTGAATTCCCCAAAAGGGTCTGAATGGAGAGCCGACATGGAATTGATCAAGCGTATCGTGCGAGTGATAAACGCTAATCTGAATAGTTTCTTGGGTAGTACCGAAGATCCAGAAAAAATTCTGGAGCAAACTGTCATGGAAATGCAGGAAAATTTAGTGTTGTTGCGACAGGGAGTAGCCCAAGCGATCGCCACCCAAAAACGCACTGAACGCCAAGCTGCATCTGCCCAATCAACAGCAGAAGAATGGTATCGTCGCGCCCAATTGGCTCTCAATCAAGGTAATGAACCCCTAGCGAGAGAAGCTTTAACTAAACGCCACGCCTACCTAGAAACGGCCACAGCCCTAACTAACCAAATACAGCAGCAAAATGATTTAGTAGCTAGACTCAAGCAGGATATGCGGACACTAGAATTAAAAATTTCTGAAGCCAAAACGAAAAAAGATATGTATATTGCCCGCGCTCGTGCGGCGGAGGCATCCTATAAACTGCAAGATATGCTGAGTACAGCGTCTGCAACCAGTAGCTTGAGTGCTTTTGAGCGTATGGAAGAAAAAGTTTTACAAATAGAAGCTCAATCAGAGGCCATTTCTCAACTCGGTGGCGATGACTTAGAAAAAAGATTCGCCTCTTTAGAAGCCACTAAAGACGTTGATAGCGAACTAGCCGCGATGAAATCCCAGCAATTGCCCCCAAGTTAAGAATCTAAAAAATTGGGCAATCTTCAAATCTAGGAGATATCTTAGCAATTATATAGGTGTCGGGATGTACCGAACCAAACCGGAAAGATTACATTAAAAATGGAAGTTATTAAATAGTAAAAAAGCTAACCACCTAACCCAGCGCGTAAACTTCACAAGGAAAAACAAAGTTATGGGATTATTTGATCGGATTAAGCGCGTCGTCAGTGCTAACCTCAACGATTTAGTCAATAAAGCCGAAGATCCAGAAAAAATGCTGGAACAAGCCATCCTGGAAATGCAGGAAGACTTAGTACAGTTACGCCAAGGAGTAGCCCAAACGATCGCGGCTCAAAAACGCTCAGAGAAACAGTATAATGACGCTCAAAACGAAATTAATAAGTGGCAACGCAATGCTCAACTAGCACTGCAAAAAGGTGACGAGAACCTAGCAAGACAAGCCCTAGAACGTAAAAAAACTTATACCGAAACTAGTACAGCCCTAAAAAGTAGCCTAGATCAACAAAGCACTCAAGTAGAAACCCTCAAACGCAACTTAATCCAGCTAGAAAGCAAAATTTCTGAAGCCAAAACCAAGAAAGAAATGCTCAAAGCCCGGATTACCACCGCTAAAGCCCAAGAACAACTCCAAAACATGGTAAGCGGTATGAATACCAGCAGTGCCATGTCAGCTTTTGAGCGGATGGAAGAAAAAGTCTTAATGCAAGAAGCTCGCGCCCAATCATCCGCCGAACTTGCAAGTGCAGACTTAGAAACCCAATTTGCACAATTAGAAGCCGGTAGCGACGTTGATGATGAATTAGCAGCAATGAAGGCATCTTTAGCACCTGCAACCCCAGTCAACCAAGCCCAACTACCTCCCCAACAAGAACAACAATCCACAGCACCTAAATCCAATGATGTGATTGACAGTGACTTGGAAGCCCTACGCAAGCAATTGGATCAAATGTAATACTTGCAAAATCATAAGTATACTTAATCCCACGCCTCTTGGTTGTGGGATTTTGTTATTAATATTTCTGTTCTCCTCCCCTGCTTCTTCCCTATCACCTGTCCCCTGTCCCCTGTCCCCTGTCCCCTGTCCCCTGTCCCCTGTCACCTGTCCCCAATCGTTAACATCAGAAAATATCTATGCAATATAGACTATGGAGTGTTGACAACTTTGGGATAGAGTAATTTGTGTGCCAACTTTGATCGATGCCAACTAATGGAGACTGCAATGAGTAAGGGTGTAATCACCATCAGCGATGCTGAGTTTGAAACTGAAGTGTTGCAAGCCGAGCAACCTGTATTAGTTTACTTTTGGGCTTCCTGGTGTGGGCCTTGTCAACTGATGTCGCCACTGATGAATTTTGTTGCTAAAACTTATAGCGATCGCCTGAAAGTTGTCAAACTAGAAATAGATCCTAATCCTGTCACCGTGAAACAATACCAAGTAGAAGGTGTCCCAGCCCTCCGACTGGTTCAAGGCGAGAAACTCTTAGTATCTGCTGAAGGGGCGATCGGCAAAGATAAATTAATCGATCTCTTGGATAAGCACTTAAATAATAATTAGTCCCCTAGTCAATAGTCTTTAGTCTATAGTAACGACGGTTGACCATTGACTAATGACTATTGACTGATGACCATTGACTAATCACTAATATGCAATTTGCCCAACGTTTACAACCCCTGCAATCTAATGTATTTGCTGATATGGATAGAGCCAAGTCCTTGGCTCTCGCCGCAGGGAAAGAGTTAATTGATTTGTCCCTGGGGTCTTCTGATTTGCCAGCCGAAGCCCATGTGATTGAAGCGATCGCCCAATCTCTCTATGACCCTAGTACCCACGGCTACTTGCTGTTTAACGGTACACGGGGGTTTCGGCAAGCGGCTGCTAATTGGTATGAACAAAAGTTTGGGATCAAAGTTGATCCTGAAACTGAGGTACTACCTTTAATCGGTTCTCAGGAAGGTACAGCCCATTTACCATTGGCTTTGCTTAATCCTGGGGATTTTGCCTTACTGCTTGATCCAGGCTACCCTTCCCATATGGGCGGAGTCTATTTAGCTAGTGGGCAAATTTACCCTATGCCCTTGAAGGCAGAAAATGATTTTTTGCCTGTGTTGAGCGATATTCCCGCTAATGTTTTAGCCCAGTCGCGGATGATGGTATTGAGCTATCCTCATAATCCCACAGCCGCGATCGCACCCTTATCTTTCTTTAAAGAAGCCGTCGCCTTTTGTCAGCAGCATAATATCGCCTTAGTTCACGATTTTCCCTATGTGGATTTGGTATTTGAGGGTAATGGGGACTGGGGACTGGGGACTGGGGACTGGGAAAAAGCCCTTGTGCCTTCGATTTTGCAGGCTGATCCAGATAAAAGCGTTTCTATAGAGTTTTTCACCCTTTCTAAGTCTTATAATATGGGCGGTTTCCGTATTGGTTACGCCATTGGGAATGCCCAATTAATTCAGGCTTTACGGCAAGTCAAAGCAGCAGTTGATTTTAATCAGTATCGCGGAATTTTAAATGGAGCGATCGCAGCTCTCACAGGCCCCCAAGCCGGAGTGCAAACGGCTGTGAATAGATTCCGTCAACGTCGTGATGCTTTTGTGAATGCCTTACACCAGATAGGTTGGTATGTTCCCACCCCCAAAGCCACAATGTACATTTGGGCGCAATTACCATCACCTTGGAATCAAAAATCTGTAGAGTTTTGTACCGAGTTAGTGAAACAAACTGGTGTAGCTGCTTCCCCTGGCGCTGGCTTCGGCAAATCTGGCGAAGGATACGTTCGTTTTGCCTTAGTCCATGAACCAGCTTTGTTAGAAACCGCCGTGGAGAGAATGGCTAAGTTTCTCTAGTTAGGTGTGTAAGGGTGTAGGGGAGCGCACCCATTTAGATAATACTTTGAGAAATTCACCAGGAACTTGAACAATTGAAAATTTAAATTACAAATTACGAATTACGAATTACGAATTACGAATTACGAATTACGAATTACGAATTATTATCTTGTTCTGTATATTTGCAGAAAACATTTACACCAATTTTCAGAATATATAACACAACAATTGTAGCGATCGCAGCATCAAGAGGTATACCATTCACAGCAGCTACAGCTACCAATGAGCCAATAATACTGTTGAGCAAAGAAGCACTACCGGGGTTTTTAGTGTACTCTTTAATCTTGCCTTGTAAACCATCATCACCACATATTTCAGCGCGGATTTCATTCAGGGTTAACTGTAACAGCGACTTGTTTTTACCGTAATCTTTTCTGCCAAATTTCTCTTGCCATAGTTCATCAAAACTAGCTTCTAAATCACCATTATGATGTTCTAAAGTTGTTAGTGCTTTCCGTTCTAGTTCGTCTTGGAGGATTTGTTGCAATTGTTGAATTTCAGTAGGAGATAATTGAGTAGACATATATTCTTGATTGCAATATTTTAAGGTGTATTCGTTAATTCTTGAATTAATTGCTCAGGCGTAAGAATCCGAGGAGTGGATACAGGAAAATCTCCAGGATTACGAGTAATAATAGCATCTAATTGATTTATCGCCGCCGTGCTGTCTTGAATAGCGTCTTCAAAGTCTTTAAAGTTAATATTTAACGCCATGTTAATTGTATTGCTATCTACATTAGCAATACGGCAAAAATTAGCTAACTGTTTTAAATAAGTAGCAGGCCACTCTCGACCCCTTGGGCGGCGGATTATGTAATATAAATCACTGAAACTTGAGGCAGAAACATAACCTTCAATTGCTCCTTCCTCAACCATTACCAAAACTTGTTCGCTGGCTGCTAGGAAAGGCTCTCGTTCAAGAGCATCATCAAGAATTACATTAGTATCTAACAGAACTCTCACAGGTTATGCTTCTCCTTTAATGCTTCCCATCTGGCTGCATCAGCATCAAAGTCAGGTGAGACAGGAGGAGCATTTTCAAATAAACCTGCAAATGCTTTCACTTTAGATTTCCGTTTTGGCTTGTTTGGTTGTGGTTGGCTAGAAACTTCTGTAGAAGTTACTTCAGATGGAATTTGCAAAATAATAACTTCCACTTCGCCAGGAGCAATATTTAAAGGCTCGTCAATAATCAAATTGCCTGATTCATCAATTGTGGCGTTCACTTTGTAGGCTTGCATACTGCTACTCCTTTTTATTTTTAGAATAGAACAATATGGCTGCAAACAGGCTGATGTGTATGTGCTTACCTATTACTAAAATTATGACCTTGGTTTAGTGAATCTGGAAAACCCCTCTCCATAGCTTGCTTCCCGCAGGGTACTTCTCCCCTACCAATGTAGAGACGTTTCATGAAACGTCTCTACATATTCCCCCTTCCCTAGTAGCTACGGTGTACACACAAGTTCTACCCACATACATTTCAAAACTTTGAGAAAATTCTCAACTGTCATGTTGAATGTAGCGATAGCGAAATGAAACATCTAGAGACTACGGTGCAAGTCCGAGATTCTTCCTTCCGCTCCGCTCCACTCAGAATGACATTGAAGGGCTATAAAGTAGGCTGTTGACTCTGTGGCTTTTTTGGGGTGTGGTTCATGCAGTTTTTTGCACATCTCCACTATGGCTGAAACCTTGTAATGACTGGGCTTTTAACGAAATACAAAGTACATGGTACATATTTACTAAAAACCAACAAAGTCAACACCCTAGCTATAAAGCAAGTGGTGACTGGGATTTTAAGACTTGTGTGTACACGGTAGTTCCCTAGTAGGGAAGGGGGTTAAAGGGTTAGGGGGTTAGGTTTCACGTTAACTTTTACACATAACGTGAAAACTCACGGTCAAAACATCACAACGTTGGTTCAAAACATCACAATGTTAATTCACAACATCGCAATGTTAATTCAAAACATCACAATGTTAGTTCAAAACATCGCAATGTTAGTTCAAAACATCACGATGTTAGTTCAAAACATTACAATATTTGTGGCAAATGCTTATATGTTCGCAACCAACACTTAAAAAAAAACTTATAACTGTAATCAGAGAGATTAGAACATCAAGCCTGATAACAAAAGGCTTTCAAATCTGTTAACTGTCAAATATTAAGGACTGAAGTCCTTACTACGAACTATCTCGCGCTTGCCAAATTGCCTCACGCACCTCACCCACGCACTCTTCACCCGTCACCTCACGCCAAATGGCTTGAAACTCGCTTTCTCCTATGTGCTTGAGCAATCCTCCTAAATAGTTAATGAGCAAATCAAACCATTCCTGATCATGCTGTAAATCTATAACTAAGGCTTGCAGATAACTTTTTACTGCTTCATTTGAACTTGATTGTGCTTCTAAAACATTGCCCAAGCTCATCAATGCTAATGAAATTTTATACCAATCTTGAAATTCCTGAAAAATTTCAAGTGCTTTCTTGTAATAATTAAATGCAACATGAAGGTTTTCTTGTCTCTGTGCTATCATTCCCAACAAATAATAGCCATCTGCTGCTTTATACCAATCTTGATTATCTTCTCTAATTTTCAAAGCTGCTTGGCAATAACGAATTGCTTCATTAAAAATATTTTGACGCTGTGCCAAAATAGCTAACTGATGATAGACAGTAGCAGCTTTATCTGTGTTTTTGACATTTTCAAAAATTCTTAATGCTTTTGTATAATAGGCAAAGGCTTCATCATAGTTCTGTTGTATTTCAGCGACCTGACCCAATTGTAAATACTCATCGGCTGAGTTATACCAATCTTCAGTATCTTCGTAAATTTTTAAAGCTTCTTTGTAATAATTGCTGGCTTCTGCAAATTGCCCTTGTAGATATTTGACACTTCCCAGTTGATGATATGCAGCCGCAACTTTATCTAAACCTCCATAATTTTTGTAAATATTTAGAGCTGTTTTAGAAAAATTAATAGCTTCTTTATATTGTCGCTGCTTTAGTGCTATTTCACCTAATTGGTAGTATGCCTCTCCTGACTTGTATAAGTCTTGAGCGTCTTTGTATATTCTTAAAGCTTGTTGTGAATAATTTGTCGCTTTTTGGAATTGCCTTTGTATTTGGTAAATTCTACTCAAGTTTAGATAAATACTAGCTGCTTTATAAGATTCTCCAGAGTTTTTACGAATATTCAAGGCTATTTCGTAAGCAACAATAGCTTTGTTTAAATCACCCTGCTCCACAGCTACACCCGCTAAATTATTATTTAAAGTTGCGATGCCATCATTTACGGAAGAAATTTTTAATCCTATCAATTCATCTAAAATCTCTTGATATATTGCTCTTGCTTTTTCCAAATCATGAATAGCCAAAGCTTCATTAGCTTCGCTATTACGCAAATACATCCACATATCGAAGGCTGCGTTACCTTTTTCCTTTACCTGTTTCAAGTTTGTACCAATCTGCTTACATATCCTCTGCCGCAGGTAGTTAAACTGCTGTTTACGACTCCATCGCTTATATACTTCTCCTAATACTGTCAAAATTGACTGAGCATTACGCCAATCTTGTTGTTGTTCAGCAAAGCGTAGGTTGTGCAAAAAATTCGGTTCTTCTATTCGCAACATGAGACTCGCACTTTCAGCATTGCTAATTAGCTGTTCATCATAGTGTTCTGCCAATGCTGTATAAAAAATCAGTAAATTTTTTTCAAGTTCCAAAATGTCTGCTTGAGTGCTTTGTTCATTTAGGCGTTCGCGTAGATACCAAGGTAATGTCGGATGAATTGTATAAATTTTTGAACCGAGATGTTCCAATATACCTACTTCTGTTGATTCTTCAAGAATCAATTGCCAATAGCTAGGTTGAACATTTTCACCAAAAACATCTCTGTATAACTTTCCAAAATCACTATCTGGATTTGCTAAGAATATACTAAACCAATGAGCATAAACCCGTTCCGAAAACAAGGCTAAAAACGGTAAATGTCGCCGCGTTTTCTCCGACAACCTCGCAAAAGAATAATCCAAAGACACCGTTAACGACTTATCCCTACCCTCCTCCTCTACACCCTGAAAAGTATCTAAACCACGCCGCAACGCTTCAATTAACTTAGTTGGTGTCTGGTTTTTCAAATGTGGTAATACCACCCGCAAAGACAAGGGATGTCCACCCAGCAATTTCAATAACTCCAAATATTCTTTTGGTAGGTTCTTTCTCTCCACACCCACGGTTTGCAAAATCTTCGCCGCCAATTCTTCCGCATCGGCTGACGATAAACCGCCCACATTAATTAACCTATATCCACAATCAAGCCAAGGTTCTTCGCGGCGACTGGTAATTAATACCCAAGATTTCCCACCCCGCAATTCTTTGAGAAACCGTTTCAGGTTGTTTCTTTCTTCTTCACTCACCAATGGTTCATTCCCCGTGGGGAAACCGTTCACGGGTTCAAAGTTATCCCAAATCAATAAACAAGGATTGGTTTGCAGATATTGCCGCACTACCGCCTCTTGTTGTTCTGTCATCAATTGGGAAAATTTATCTCCACCCAACGCCTTGCCAATTTGGTTAATTACCTGAATTAACCCCGCACCCTGTTCAAAGGAGGTGAAGAAAATTCCGCCTGTGCGTTCTTGGGTATCATATAACCACCGGGCAAAACCTGCGGCTAACTCAGTCTTACCAACGCCGCCCATTCCCTGGACTAACACTACATGATTTTGCCAACATGCTCTCTCTAAGCATTGAATCTCATAATCTCGCCCAATAAAACCATAGGCACTTTCATCAGGTAAACCATAGACATCTCCAAAATAGTATTATTCTGTGATAAAAGAACATTAAAGCGTTATTTTGACACAGAAGCATGAGCAATATACTGAATTACATTGAAGAGAATCCTAAACAAACCCAAAGGTTAATAGGTCTGGAATATGAACAGTTACAACAATTAATCATAAATGGGGAAAGATTATATCATGAAAAAAAAGCTTTACTGGAATCTAAGAAAGTGAGAATTATTGCTGGTGGAGGAGGTCGGAAACCAAAATTATCTATTTCTGAACAAATCATTTTAACTTTAGTGTATCTCCGACATCTGACAACCTTTCAACTTCTAGGTATTCAGTTTGAAGTAAGTGAGTCTACAGCCAACGATACGTTTAACTATTGGTTGCCTAACTTGCGAGAATTACTGCCATCAAGTTTGCTTGAACAAGTAAAAAAAAAACGCTTCTGACTATGAAGTAGTAAAAGAAATGCTCACAGAATATGAATTAATAGTAGATAGCTATGAACAAGTCAGAGAAAGACCTAGAGACAATGATGAACAAAAGAAATATTTTTCAGGTAAGAAGAGTAATCATACATTTAAAACTCAAATGATTATTTTACCTGATGCTAGTGATATCGTTGATGTTGTGGCAGGTGAACCTGGTCCAAAAAGCGATATAACTTTGTTCCGAGAATATCGTTCAGAGTTTGATGCCAAACAAAGATTTAAAGGAGATAAGGCATATCTTGGAGAAGATTTAATTACAACTCCAATTAAGAAACCAAGAAATCAAGAACTAACAACTGAACAGAAAGAACAGAACAAAATATTTTCATCTAAACGAATCTTTGTTGAACATCGAATACGGTCAGTCAAAATCTTTCGAGTTGTCCAAGAGAGATTTAGGTTAAATACCCGCAAATATAAGCAAGTAATTTTGACGATTTGTGGGCTAGTAAGGTTACGGATTCGAGGGCTAATATTACCATTAGAAATATCAGCTATATCATCAGGTTAAAATTATCGCATATAACTAGATATTTTTGCCTAATTATCAACAGCAAATATCTCAAAGTCTTATTTCATCGTACAGAATAGCTAATTTAAGATGATTGCATTTAGTGGCTACAGCCTAGCCAAACAAAGGCTTTGACTGTTTTCGGAGATGTCTCATGTAGAGACGTTTTATTCAACGTCTCTACATTATTCATTAATTCTAAAAAACTCGGTGCTTGCTGTTTGGGAACAAATGGTGTGTAGGGTTCTTGCTGATATAAAACTGGCACTAGCCAATCTTGTAAAGGTAAATCCACATTGAGAGCAGGGCGCAATTTTTCAATACACATTGACTTTCGCCCAGCTGCGACTGCTGCGGCAATACACTCTCCCCTTACCAGTTCCCGATAAAACCGCCCAATAAAGTGTTCTGCACCTTTGGCTTGGACTTTATACGCCATTGCTACTACACCCTTCGCCCCCAATTTCACTAACTGTCCCGCGACTGAGGAAAAAGCTTCTTCGCCTACTTGTCCAGATTTGCAAGCGTTTAAGACGAAAATTGGCACGCGACAATCTCTTAAATATTGGGCAATTTCTCTAGCGTTGACTGTTTGGGGGTTGCCTTCGTCGTCTTCAAACACTAAAACGCCTTGGGTTTCGTTGTCAAAATCCCCATGTCCATCAAAATGGACAATATGGTAAAAACCCTTATGCGCCTGTAATTCTGCTTCAAACTCTCTGAGGCTAGGGGGACGCAATACTTTCAGATTGACTTGTTGGCGGATGGGTTGCAACGCTGTCAACAGGGGACGGGCTATGGTTTTAAAATTTATGTCTCGTTCGCCGTAAGGACGGGCAATTACTAATAAAATATTTAACTGGTCATCGGGCATTGGTGGTAAAGCTGCCCTAACTCCCTGACTGCTAAGGCTGCGATACATCCCAGCTAATGATGGGGCGAGAAATTGATAGTCGGGGGAATACAGCAATTCCCAAGGTAAATTCAGCACGTTGGCGTTATCAGAAATTATGCCCAGTTCACAGTTGTCGAGTCCTTCCCTTGTGGCTTCTTGAAAAAATTCTTTGCCCTTCTCGGTGCTGCGAAATACTAGCTCAAATAACTCTTGTCCCCAGTGCTGCAACTGTTGTTCGATTTTTGCGGCGTTATCTGGGAATATCCCGTAGGGGAAGGTGAGATATTCTTCTAAATACCAGCGTAAATCAGTTAGCTTTTCTTGATCGAAAGGTTGATGGAATGGGACTTGTGGCGCAAGGCGTTGGGTTTCATATCCCCGTTGCCAGGATAGTTGTATGGTTTCACTGTGATAGGTAATTCTTAACCAGTTTCTTACCATCTGTGCTGGGTTGTTGCTTTGAGTGATTTGATTCTAGCTTATGTGGGTTATCACGCAGAGGCGCGGAGACGCGGAGAGGGAGGTGGAGTGTTTTTAGTTGGTATGATTTGGGTTTAATTAGGTTATTTCTGGTTTTTTATGTTCCCTCAGATTGAAACTATATTTTTGCGTCAAATGGCTTCGGGCGATCGCCTGTTTTTACAACTTTACAAGTTCATCGGTTCTCAACCTGGGAAAAAGGTCTATATTCAATCAAATCTCCACGGTGCGGAAATATCTGGTAATGCGGTTATTCATCAATTGATTGAGTTTTTATTGTCGGTTGATGCGGCTGATTTAATGGGGGAGGTTTGGTTAGTTCCTGTGTGCAATCCAATGGGAGTTAATGAACGCGCTCAACATTTTTCTCCTGGCCGTCATTGTGCCTATGAATCTAAAGACTGGAATCGCATTTTTTGGGATTATGAGAAACACAATAATCATTTGTTGGCTTTTGCTAAGTCTCAAATTCATGAAGATTTAGCAACTATTCGCCAGAATTATTTAAATATTATCAAACAGAAATTTGCTCGGAATTTAGATGAAATTAGTTCACCTCATAGCGTCCCCTACAGTGAAAGATTTCGGTATGAATTACAATCTATTAGTCTCGATGCTGACTATTTAATTGATTTACATAGTTCTAATAATCAAGGTTTAGATTATGTTTATTATTTCCGTAATCGTGAAGATAGCGCAAAATATTTTTTGCTGGATTTTGGTATATTGCTAGATAAATATGATGGTGATGCTTTCGATGAAGCGTTTATTAAACCTTGGTTGGCTTTAGAAGATTGTTTTCAGCAGTTGGGTAGACAAATTCAATTTGACATCGAAGCTTGGACTTTAGAACTAGGTGCAGGTATGCAAATGAATCCTGATTCGGTGGCGAAAGGTGTGGAGGGTATAAAAAATTATTTAATTCAAAAAAATGTGTTGCAAAATCTACCCTCTACTCAAGGTCATGAAATTTATTTTGCTAAGAGTAGCAACCGGGAAAAATATTATGCGATCGCAGGCGGGATGATTCAGTCTAGAGTCGCTTTAGGTACAAATATCAAAGCTGGCGAAAAACTATATCAAATTCTCAGCTTTAATAAGGAAAATCAGCTACCTACAGTTATTGATATCTGTGCGGCTGAAGATGGCTTAGTTTACGATGTCTCCACAAATCAAGCTGTAAATCAAGGTGAATTTGTGCTTGGGATAATTCATTAGTTGATAATTGTTCATAAGAACTGAAGTTTAAATCTCTAATATATTAAGATAAATATATATAATAAATAACTTATGATTTAATGGTAATTATAGAAAAAATCACAAGATTGCACTAAAAGCAATCATCTTGAGGAAAGATAATTCTTGAGAAGATTTGTGTTTCTATCTCATTTTTTTGAGATGATAGCTAAATATATTTGGTAGTAGACTAAACTAAAATTAAAGACTAGTACAGCACGGCGTAAATAAGAGCAAAGTTGAGCCACTGCGTTGCCGGGTTTCCTCCGGTTGTAGCAAGAGGCGTGGCGGTGTCGGTTTCCGTCCCGCCAAACTTTGTAAGAGAAGCTACCATTCTCAATCTTTTGACTTTGAACTTTTAACTTTTGACTTCCGCGCAAGCGGTGCTAGTTCCCCGCACCTCTCAGAGTGAATTGGTGTTTTTTTGAGTGTTTTTGTAAAAAAAACTGATAGCAACTATATCCGAACTATAAAACGGTGGAACTGACAGTGACTAGTATTGATAATCACATTTTATCTTTTTCAGAAGGGGTATCAATTCCTCAAGCTCCTCCTGAATTTAAATCAGGTTTTATCGGCATTATTGGCCGTCCTAATGTTGGTAAATCTACGTTGATGAATCAATTAGTCGGGCAAAAAATCGCTATTACCTCACCAGTAGCACAAACTACACGCAATCGTTTAAGAGGGATCGTCACAACCCCAGACGCACAATTAATATTTGTCGATACGCCAGGAATACATAAACCTCATCATCAATTGGGTGAAGTATTGGTGCGGAATGCCACAATAGCGATTGACTCGGTGGATGTAGTGCTGTTTGTGGTGGATGGAACAGTAGCTTGTGGTGCAGGCGATCGCTTCATTGCTGATCTACTAATTAATAGTAAAACACCAGTGATTGCGGGTATCAATAAAATTGATCAACAGCCTGCAAATCCCCAAAACATCAATGAAAGTTATCAACAGATGGCGGATGCACATCAATGGCCGACAGTCAAGTTTTCTGCTATGACTGGTGCAGAATTACCCCAACTGCAAACATTATTAATTGAAAATTTGGATCATGGTCCGTTCTACTATCCGCCTGACTTGGTAACAGACCAACCAGAACGGTTTATTATGGGCGAGTTAATTCGAGAACAGATTTTGCTGTTAACTCGTGAAGAAGTTCCTCATTCTGTGGCGATCGCAATTGATAAAGTAGAAGAAACACCAGCTATTACCCGCGTCATGGCTACCATCCACGTTGAACGCGATTCCCAAAAAGGGATTCTCATCGGTAAAGGTGGCTCAATGCTCAAAGCCATAGGTAGTGCAGCGCGGGAGCAAATTCAAAAACTAATATCTGGTAAAGTTTATCTAGAGTTATTTGTCAAAGTCCAACCCAAATGGCGACACTCCCGCGTCAGGTTAGCAGAATTGGGCTACCGCGTGGAAGAATAGCAAAAATCAATATTTCTTCCGTAACGCACCAGATATATCGGTGCGTTACGCTGCGCTTGAACGCACCCTACAAAATTACGAATTACGTTAGCGTAGCGGGGCGGAGCATCGTTACGAATTACGAATTATTTTAACGGCCCACGAGTTACACCTAATTGGCTCTGTAATTTCAACTCGCGCCAAAGTTGAGAACCTGTAATTTCACCTTTTAATAAATGATCGTATTGCTGTATTGTTTTCGTCACCTGTTCTGGTGTTTCATTGACAAATTCAATGCGGAAGTGTTGTAAACCTAAATCTATGAGACGCTGTACGTACTCTGCTCCGGTTTGGGCAGTACCATTAAATACAGTGTTACGACAACCTGCATCGGCTTGTAGAATGTGTTCACTACCGACGCGATGTTTACCGACAAGCCGCTCCGTATCTACGCGCAATTTCACTTCATGTTTGTCGCAAGGTCTGCCACAATTAGTATAGTCTGTCCCCTCAGAGAGAAACGCACAAAAAACGCAATGCTCCATATGGAACATTGGCATATGTTGATGAATTGTCACCTCAAACCATTCACTAGGACAAGTTTTCAGCAAATCTTCCAGTTGGGTAATATTCAAGTCATAGGATGCTGTTAACCGTTCCCAACCAAAACGCTGTTTGAAGTAGTCGGCTGTTAGAGGATTAGCAACATTAAAAGAGAAATCGCCAATACAACGGTCTGCGGCAAAAAATTCGAGTTGGTCGTAATTCCGCACCAAATAGCCATCAGCTTCGGAAGCGCGTACTTGTTGCAAAATCCAGTTTTCCCCCGGTTTGGTAATGCGGGGAGGGGCGACCCAGATGGAGGGGACAGGGGACAGGTGACAGGTGACAGAATCTAATTGTTTTTCCTTTTGGCTTTCACGGAATAATTGCACGGCTTCCCGATAAGCGCGGGGGTCTTCAAATTCACAGTAAAGTGTCTCAACGCCTGCTTTGAGAGCGGCTTGGAGTTGTTTGAGGTTGCGGACTAGGACGATGAGTGAGGGAGATGTGGGGGATGGGGGAGATGTGGGGGGGAGTAGGTCTTGGAAGGAAGCTTGAGGATTTAGTTCCCAGCGTTTGGGTTGACTGCGTAACTCCTCTAACTGGGTGACGATTTCGCGCCGCATCCGGTTTAATTCACTCACAGGTATCATCACATTACCACTGAGATGATTCGTTAATGTTCCCAAACGGAAGGGGGTGTTACCAAGACGACCAAACTGTTCTTTAATGCGTTCTATATGTAGAGGTTTGGTGTGTGCTTCCACCACGGGAATTTCTGATTTTACCTGTACAATGTTACCGAATTCATCGCGGGCGATCGCAATTAATAACTCACCAATCTCTCCATAAATTTCCACGTCAATCGGACGCTGAAATTGGGGGTTATCCCCGGCGAAAGTCTGGCGTAATTGTTTATCTAATTCTGGGTCACTGGTTTTCCATAGCTTATCGCCTACATGAACACGCTGAAAGTTGACATTACCTCGGCCAAATGTGATCACCGCTTCCTGTCCCTGCTGTACCACCCCATAGACTCGACCGCCTTCTTCCTTAGTTTCTGGATGACCACAATCAAATACCACACCGTCCCCAGGTTTCAGGGGTGCTGCTAATTTAAGTGTCACCTGTTCATTACGAATGCGGGTAACTTCGCCTAAATAAACCCCCCGCTTCTTTCCGAACCGCGCATGAACCAATTCTTGATTATTAATCCCCGCAAACCAACCCGTGTAAAGTCCGCGAGAAAATGCCATCTCTAGGTTGTAGCGTTCTTGACCTCTCCCGTTGTTCGATGTAGACAGGGAAGCTTTTATTCCCCCTTCCCTACTAGGGAAGGAGGTTAGGGGGTTAGGTCTTGCCAATTTCCTCATCACCTGGTCTAATGCTTGGCGATAAACACGGGTGACATTAGCAACATACTCCGGTGCTTTTAAACGACCTTCAATTTTGAGACTAGTTACCCCAGACGTAACTAAATCAGGTAATACTTCCAAGCCGGCTAAATCTTGGGGACTAAGTAAATATTTGCGTTCGTCTAAGTTTACAATTTCCCCATCAACAATTAAATCATAGGGCATCCGACAAGCTTGAGCGCATTCACCCCGGTTCGCTGAACGTCCGCCTAAAGCTTCACTAGTTAAACACTGACCAGAGTAAGCCACACACAACGCACCATGCACAAACACCTCAAGTGGTAGCGAAACGGCCTGTTGTGCAATTTGCTGCTGAATTTTGTTAATCTCTTTTAAAGAACATTCACGAGCTAACACCACTAACTGACAACCGAGAGATTTAGCAAACTCCACCCCAGCCGCACTAGTAACAGTCATTTGAGTAGACGCGTGGATGGGGAAATCTGGCGATAGATGACGAATCAGGCGACAAATACCTACATCTTGAACAATCATCGCATCTACGCCAGCCGCAATAATTGTGCGGAGATATTGTTGCGCTTCTGCCAACTCTTGCGGGAAAATCAATGTATTGACAGTGACATAACCTTTCACACCCCGATGGTGCAAAAATGTCATCAATTCCGGTAAATCAGCCTCAGTAAAATTTTGCGCCCGCATTCTGGCGTTAAACCGATCTAAACCAAAATAAATTGCATCCGCCCCATTTTCCACAGCAGCTTTAGCACACTCCCAATTACCAGCAGGTGCAAGGATTTCAGGACGTTGTAAAGAAGATTGGGGATGGTGAGAACTAGCAATTTCCATTAGATTTAAATTAGGTTTATATGGCTGACACGGATTTTTGATTTTAACTCAATATATCAAGTGGCGTTGCCTAATTGTGGGGTGATTTATCGCTAGATGCAGCAATGCTTATCCAGTTTGATCGATCTAAAAAATTAGATAACCTCATCATCAAAGATAATAATAAAGCAATCATATATAGTTAGCTTGCTAGAGGCGATCGCAATTAATTACGAATTACGAATTACGAATTATAAATGTCAGACACTAACTTTACTGCTATTGCACCACCAGCATCTCAAGCCTCATCTATGGAAGTTTTACAGGAGAAAGTTTTAGCCATTCGCAAGACACTGCGCCCTGGACAACAGCAAATGGCTGATTGGCAATCAGGCCCACTGGCTGTTTCTGCTGTTCCTGGTGCGGGTAAATCTACGGGGATGGCGGCGGCGGCGGCGATCGCAATTGCTAGGCAATATCAAAATACAATACAGTCACGCCCATCTAATCGTCGTCAGTTGGTGGTAGTAACTTTTACGCGATCGGCGGCTGCGAATATTAAAATAAAAATCCGCGAATACCTCAAACAATTATCTTTACCTCAAACAGGTTTCACTGTTTATACCCTGCATAGTTTGGCGTTAAATATTGCCAGCCGTCACCCAAATTTATCTGGTTTAGAGTTAGAAAACGTCACCCTGATCACACCCAACCAAAGCCACCGCTTCATTCGCACCGCCGTAGAACAATGGGTGGCTAATCATCCCCGACTATATTTGCAGTTATTAGAAGGACAGCAATTTGACGGTGAAGAAACAGAAAGGTTACGTCGTCAGTCGGTGTTAAGAACAGAAGTTTTACCAGATTTAGCAACTACCGTCATTCACGAAGCCAAAAGTTCCGGTATTTCCCCAGCCAAACTACGGGAATGGAGTCAACAAACCATAGATGCGTATGAAATTTTAACTATAGCGTCAGGATTGTATGAAGAGTACCAGAACCTGATGCGATCGCGTGACTTTATTGACTACGACGACATGATTTTAGCCGCCCTCCGCGTCCTAGAAAACGACAGCGCACGCCGCATTGAGCAGAACCAAGTTTTTGCTGTATTTGAAGACGAAGCCCAGGATTCCAGCCCATTACAGACCAAGCTATTAGAGATTTTGGCAAGTGATGGGGACTGGGGATTAGGAAGTAAGGGAGCAGGGGAGCAGGGGAGCAGGGGAGCAGGGGAGAATACTAATAATTTCACACTCAGCACTCAGCACTCAGCACTCAGCACTCAAAATTTCCCACTCCACTTAATCAGAGTTGGCGACCCCAACCAAGCGATTAACTCGACCTTTACCCCGGCTGATCCAATTTACTTTCGGGAATTTTGCCAAGAGTGCGATCGCTCTGGCAAACTAGCAACAATGGATCAAGCTGGTCGCAGTACCCAGATGATTATCGATGCGGCTAATTTTGCGCTGCAATGGGTGAATAGCTTTTATGGGGCTAAAAATCAAAAATCTCCCCATCTTCCTAGTCCATTTAGTTTGCAAATGATTCGTCCTGTCAATCAAGCTGATGTCAACCCAGCCGCAGTAGGTGGAGGATTAGAGCTATATACGCCCCGTGATATTCATCACACAGCCGAATTGTTAGGTAACAGGGTAATTGAGCTATTAACAGCAGACCCAACTAAAAGCGTGGCGGTATTAGTACGTGAAAATCGTCAGGGACGTTGGTTATCACAGGCACTAGAACCACTGTGTAAAGAGCATAAAATTACTATATTTGATGTCGGAGAAAGCGATCGCCGTTCCCATGTTCCCCAGGAAATTTTAACACTGCTGCAATTTTGCGATCGCCCCCATTCTCCCGACTACCTCAAAACCGCCTTAGAAGTATTGGTAAAGCGTCAATTAATTCCCACCCAAGACCTCAACGCCCTAGCCAGTCTCCCAGAAGAATTTCTCTATCCCGGCCCCTTAGCTACACCCCAAGCAGAGACAGTACAAAAAGCCTCTCACATATGCCGTAGTTTACTCCGCGCCCGCTTGGAACTGCCTTTATATCAGCTAATTTCTTTTTTAGCTTTAACTTTAAATTACGACCAAGCCGAACTAGCCACAGCTGATAAACTCTCCGAACGAGTCAACAAGCAAATCGCTGGTAATAACTCAATGGGGTCAATGCTGTCAGTTTTAAGTGAAATTGTCAGTTCTGAACGCTTTGAACCAGTGGAAACAGAGGATGTAGAAGCCCGTTACACCCGTGCTGGTCAACTAACAATTATCACCATGCACAAAGCCAAAGGGTTAGATTGGAACTATGTATTTCTACCCTTCCTCCATGAAAACCTCATTCCTGGGCGGTTTTGGGTCCCTCCCCAAAGCCAATTTTTAGGTGACTTTACCTTATCAGAAGTCGCCCGCGCCCAGATTCGGGCTGCACTCCACGGCGAAGTCAGTATTCCAGAAGTCACCCCAGCATGGGAACAAGCCAAACACCTCAAAACAGCCGAAGAGTATCGTTTACTATATGTGGCGATGACCAGAGCCAAGCAATTATTATGGATGTCTGCGGCAAAAAAAGCCCCCTTTACCTGGAGTAAACCAGACAACTTACAAGAACAAGCTCCCTGTCCAGTGTTCTCAGCCTTGAAACGGCAGTTTCCTGATTGTAGTTAGGGAGAAATAGGACGTGCTGGTTCTGAGATAATATTTGTATCAAGTAAATATTTCAGACTCATAGATCAACTTCTCTGCCCACACTGCGATCTCGTAAGTCAGCAAAATCAAGCCTGATTCAAAAGACAGTAAGTTTAATGCAACTTTGGGCAGGAAAAATTGCTAGAGTGAACACAGTTAGCCTTGATGTCTAATCGCCAAAACCTATATATCTCATGGATTTTGCTAATCTTGCATCCCAGTTAAATGCCGGGACGATTTTACCAGAGGGAATTGTCATTATCACCCTCATGGCGGTTTTGATTGTTGATTTGATTTTAGGGCGCACATCCTCACGCTGGATTGGATATCTAGCGATCGCAGGTTTACTAGCTGCGATTGTCGCCCTATGTTTAAAATGGGATGCTATCAATCCCATCGCCTTTAGCGGTAGTTTTAATGGTGACGACCTCAGTATTGTCTTTCGCGGTATCATTGCCTTGTCTGCCGTTGTGACTATACTGATGTCAATTCGCTACATTGAGCAGAGTGGCACTGCTTTAGCAGAATTCATCGCGATTTTATTGACCGCTACTCTAGGAGGGATGTTTCTCTCTGGGGCTAGTGAGTTGGTGATGATTTTCATCTCACTAGAAACACTGAGTATCTCCTCTTATTTACTCACAGGTTATACCAAGCGTGACCCCCGTTCTAATGAAGCGGCTCTCAAATACTTGTTGATTGGAGCTTCCAGTACAGCAGTATTCTTGTACGGTGTATCATTACTGTATGGTCTATCTGGTGGACAAACAGAATTAGGTGCGATCGCTAATGGTATTGCTCAAGCAAATGTTGGTCAATCCTTGGGTTTGGTGATTGCCCTAGTATTTGTGATTGCAGGTATTGGCTTCAAAATCTCTGCTGCACCCTTCCACCAATGGACACCAGACGTTTATGAAGGCGCACCTACCCCAGTTATCGCCTTTTTGTCTGTTGGTTCTAAAGCCGCCGGATTTGCCCTAGCTATCCGTTTGTTGACCACAGCTTTCCCCCTCGTCGCCGAGGAGTGGCGGTTTGTCTTCACAGCCCTGGCTGTTCTCAGCATGATTTTGGGTAACGTCGTCGCCCTTGCCCAAACCAGCATGAAACGAATGTTGGCTTATTCATCCATCGCCCAAGCTGGGTTTGTGATGATTGGCTTAATTGCTGGGACTGACGCAGGCTACGCCAGCATGATTTTTTATCTGCTGGTTTACCTGTTCATGAACCTGTGTGGTTTTACCTGCGTGATTCTGTTCTCCCTACGGACAGGAACAGACCAAATCACCGAATACTCAGGGTTATATCAAAAAGACCCCCTACTAACCTTGGCTTTAAGCCTATCCCTCCTTTCTTTAGGTGGTATTCCGCCTCTAGCTGGGTTTTTTGGGAAAATTTACCTCTTCTGGGCTGGTTGGCAAGCAGGTCTTTACTGGCTAGTTTTACTTGGTCTAGTTACCAGTGTTGTTTCCATCTACTACTACATTCGTGTCGTGAAGATGATGGTGGTCAAAGAACCCCAAGAAATGTCCGACGTAGTGAAAAATTACCCCGAAATACGTTGGAACTTACCAGGGTTTAGACCTTTGCAAGTAGGATTAATAGTCACGTTAATTGCTACTACCCTCGCCGGAATTTTGTCGAATCCTCTGTTTACCTTGGCAAATAATTCTGTTACTCATACTGCTATTTTGCAAACAGCAGCAGTTGTTAGTAATCAGGTAAGTGCTATTCCTCCTGAGCAATCAGAAGGTTTGTAGATTAATAATTTTTAACCAGCTAAAGGCTAATAGTTTAAAAGCTATTAGCCTTTTTTGTTTGTAGTGAAAACTTTAGTTCTTGCTTCTCCGCAATAGGCTACGCCAACAAGAAACTATAGCGTTTCCTAATCAGATGAGATATATCATAGCCCAATACCGTTCAGTTAGCGTCAAAAACCTTAAAATGCGTAGGTTGGGTTGAGGAACAAAACCTACAATTTATCCTTAACTGAACCGTATTGTATCATAGCCCCCTCCTTGCTTGCGGGGAGGGGGTTGGGGGTGGGGTTCTTTTACCTTACTAAAGCGAGAACCGCTATACTACGAACTTCTGCTATTTACTTAATCTCGAAATTATTACCAATTAATAGGTAAGGTAATGATAAACTCCGCACCCTCTCCCAATGTAGATTCAACTTCTATCGTACCACCATGTTTCTGTACAATAATTTGATGAGCAATGGATAATCCTAAACCCGTACCTTTGCCTACAGGTTTAGTAGTAAACGAATTTTCAAAAATTTTTGTTTGCACTGCTTTTGGTATACCTAAAGCATTATCTTTAATGCGAACCACTACAGAATTACTATAAGAATTTAAGGATGTTTGAATAATAATTATATTAGGTTTTTCTTCAATCGTTGCAAAACTTAGCCCATGATTAGACTCTTCTAAAGCATCAATAGCATTAGCACAAATATTCATAAATACCTGATTCAATTGCCCAGGGAAACAATCTATTACAGGAATATCTCCAAATTTTTTAATCACCTGGATTTCTGGACGATTCTGATTAGCTTTTAAACGATGTTTAAGAATAAATAAAGTGCTATTAATCCCTTCATGAATATTAAAAGGTAATTTAGATTCTGTATCAGACCGCGCAAAAGTTCGCAAGCTAGAACTAAGATTACTAATGCGATCAGTACCTTCTTTCATCGACATAATGAGTTTTGGTAGATCCTCACTCACATACTCCAAATCCATGACTTTAATTTGTTTTTTTGATTTCTTTAGTTGGCTCAGGATAATACTGTTGATAAAGTTTGATGAGATATAACAAGTCATGAATATATTCGATCGCCGGGGTGATATTCCCCATAATAAAACCGACAGGATTGTTAATTTCGTGAGCTACATCTGCAACTAATCCACCTAAAACAGACATTTTATCTTGCATTGTCTGAAGGTTTATTAATGTCTGTTCTAGCTCTAGAGTCCTTTGTTTTAATTGTGTTTGTGACTCTTGCAGTTCATTAATAACCTTTTTGAGCAATGATTCCTTTTTTTTATTAGTTTCCTCTAACTGTATGCGGTCTATTGCAGCACGTTCTAACTTTTTTTGTAGTATTCTATTAGCTTTTTCAAGCTTTTGAATTTCCTGTTCGCAATTCATAATTTCTGTGAGATTTTATTTAGTTCCTAAAATTAAAGTAACGAATGTTTCATTATGAAAATGCGTTTTACCAGTAGATTTTATTGGGGCAATCTCACCATTAGAATAGAAACCACAAGCAGGTAAAAACTGATTAAAATAATTTTTTGTATTCAGGTATTCTTGCTGGGTTTCCATTCCCAATATTTGTCGTCTAGCTACACAAGAAAAAAATAGTACGCCTGCTGGTTCTGTCCCTGGATAATTATTCATAGCATTCATAAATGATGCGTGAGAAGCTGCCAAAATATCTTGATGTCCAGCTTCAGAAATTTGAATGTTTGCTTGCTCAGGAATATCTGCAAAAAATGTAATGCTACCTATTGTTTCATCATAGGCGATCGGTGCTCTCAGATAAAAACTTACTCCATCTTCATCAAACACTGCTAAGGGATATTCCATTGAAGGTGGTAGCGTGCCTAAATAATGTCGATAGAAGTCTAAAGCTGGTTGACCATCAATTTCATAGACTATGTTTTTCTTTACTTTAGTCACTTTGCTAGTTTTACCAATGGGAAACCAACCACTAGCTACGCCGTGGGAAAAAAGAACATTACCAGAAAACAATAAAACTGGGACTGAATCGCTGAAGACTTCTGTTTGAAAAAATTGATAAGTATTTTGATATTTTGATTGATCAGCTGCTAAACCACCAAATATGGGAAATTTTTCTCCCAAAGCTAATTTTAAGCCATTTAATATTGATACACCACTAGTTGTCAGACTTTCTGGATGGGTCAAGCATAATTGAGGTACTGCGGTAGTTTTAGTTTTTGCCTGTTCTACAGCTTGCTTGGCTGCAACAATGGGATCGATAGAAACGTTCAATCCCACTCCTGCAAAAATTTCAATTTCATCTGAGCAAAACAACATCAAAGTAATTGAGTCTTGCTGAAACTCTAAGACTGAAGAAATTTCTCCATCCGTAGTTCCACCAATTAACTCAATTCCAGGAAAAGCCTGATGAATTTGTTGCAAAATGAGAGTATGGTCAAAGTCAATAGCACTAAACAGAATTCCGGCTTGAGGAGTTTCTCCAGTTAGGGAAGTAGTACATTGCTGAATTACTTCCTCAACTGCTGCTAAGGAGTCTGGGTCATTGCTATGGCCAACTACTATCTTTAACATCAATTTAACTCTTTAGTGAATCAACCTCTATACCCATATAGTTCCCAAATTTATATAAAAAATTTACTATTGAGCAAAGTGAAGTATTTATACTCCCAAAATTTATTGAATTTTGAGATATGCAGAAGTTATATAGTAGGAATAGTAATTGTAAACTCTGAACCTTTCCCGATAACGGAATTTACATCTAAATTACCCTGATGCTTTTTCACAATAATTTGCTGGGCAATTGATAATCCTAAACCTGTACCTTTACCTACAGCTTTCGTAGTAAATAAATGGTCAAATATCTTTTGCTGAATTTCTTCAGACATACCTAGACCATTATCTTTAATTTTAATTAATACCAGATTTTTATTATTATTGAGAATAGTTTGAATAATAATATGATGAGGATGTTGTTGAATCTCCTCTATGCTACGTTTGGTATTTGATTCCTCTATAGCATCAATAGCATTAGCTAATAGGTTCATAAATACCTGATTCAATTGTCCAGGAAAACATTCTATTAAAGGTAAGTCTCCATAATCTTTGATAACTTCAATAGGAGGACAATTTTCAGAACCTTTGAGACGATGTTTGAGAATTAGAAGTGTACTATCAATACCTTCATGGATATTGCACTTAACTTTATTTTCTGTATCAGCCCTAGAAAAAATTCTGAGACTACTGCTAATATCTCGAATGCGCTGAATTCCTTCTTTCATTGCAGAAATCAAGTTAGGTAAATCGGCACGTATATATTCCAAATCCATTGCTGTGATTTCTTCCTGTATCTGTATTACAGGCTCAGGATAATGATGTTGATAAAGGTCAATGAGGTTAATCATGTTCTGGAAATATGTGAAACTATGACCTAAATTGCCATAAATACAACTCACAGGATTGTTAATTTCATGAGCTATACCTGTAACTAACTGCCCAAGTACAGACATTTTTTCTTGTTTTACAAGCTGGACTTGAAACTCTTGTAATTCTCGTAATGCGTTATCAAGTTTAGCCGTCCGCTCTGCTACTCTTTGCTCTAAATTTTTAGTTAGACTCCTCAGTTGTAGATGTGTTTTAATGCGAGCTAATACCTCTTCTTTTTGAAAGGGTTTTGTGATGTAATCAACTGCGCCCAAATTTAACCCATTGACTTTGCTATCTGTATCTGTAATCCCAGTCATAAAAATTACAGGAATATCTTGAGTGACTGAATTGGATTTTAAATATTTACAGGTTTCAAAGCCATCCATTCTTGGCATCATCACATCTAATAAAATTAAATCTGGTAATCGAGATTGTATCTTCTCGATTGCCTGTTCTCCATTACTGGCTGTAGCTACTGCAAAGCCTGCTGCTATTAGTGCTACTGAGATAATTTCTAAATTAGTCAGAGTATCATCTACAACTAAAATTAAGTTATTTTCTGTTGATATATCAAGCATTTTTATAGGAATTTTATTGTATAGTTATTCGTTAAGCTAAAAATAGAAGATAAATACTAGAGAAAAGGCATGATCAGGTTTTTATTATCTGAATATTGAGCATACATCATCTCAATATCAACAGCCTATAAGATTATAGTTCCCAGAAAATCAGTGATTACAACAACCCTACTAGTAAAAATTTTAAATAACTACAATATTTTACTAGTTGCTTGCTGAATAGGAATAGTAATCAAAAATTGCGTCCCCTCTCCTAGGGCTGATTTTACGTCTAAAGTACCTCCATGTTTTTCTACTATAATTTCATGAGCGATCGCTAATCCAAAACCTGTACCTTTTCCTAGGGGTTTAGTAGTGAAAAATTGATCAAACATCCTCTGTTGAACTTCTTCGGAAATTCCTGTACCATTGTCACTAATTGTAATCAATATAGATTTTTTATCTTCTGTAATAGCTGTACAAATTTCAATTGTGGGTGTGTCAGAAATTTTTTCGCTAGTTAATGATTCTTCTATAGCATCAATAGCGTTAGAGAAAAGATTCATGAATACTTGGTTTAGTTGACCTGCATAGCACTCTACTAAAGGTAATTCACCATAATTTTTAACTATGTTAATTCCTGAATTTGTTGATGTAGATTTAATACGGTTACTTAATATAATTAGTGTACTATCAATACCTTCATGTATGTTAAATAGTTGAAATTTTGTATCATCCAATCGTGAGAATAAACGGAGCGATCGCACAATTTTTTCAACCCTTTCAGTCCCCATTTTCATGGATGATAATAGCTGGGGTAGGTCTTGTTTAATAAAATCTAGATCAATCTCATTTGCGTAACTTTCAATCTCTGGAACTGCATTTTTAGTGTATTTTTCGTATAAGTTCAATAATTGCAATAGGTCGGCAATATAATGTTGAGCATGAATTAAATTGCCAGAAATAAAATTGACTGGATTATTAATTTCATGAGCAATGCCTGATATTAGTTGTCCTAAGGCAGACATTTTTTCTTCCTGTGCCAACTTTAATTGAGTGCGGCGTAATTCTAAATGAATATTAATTCTTGCCAATACTTCCTGATATTCGATGGGTTTAGTAATATAGTCTACTGCTCCTAGTTCTAATCCCTTTACTTTGTCAAGCAGGTCAGAACGAGCCGTCATAAAAATTACTGGAATATTTTTAGTTTTCGGATTTTGCTTAAGTTGATAGCAAGTTTCAAAGCCATCCATGTCTGGCATCATTACATCTAATAAAATCAAATTAGGTAATGTTTCTTCTGCTTTTCTTAAAGCACTTTTACCGCTTTTTGCCACAGAAACTTTAAACCCTGCTTGATTGAGAATTACAAATAGAACCTTGATATTTGTGGGAATATCATCTACAATTAAAATTGAATTAGTCATCTACTAAATCCTTGTAAAAAACCTAGTTTTCTTTCTGGTTATTAGGGAATTAATTCTGGGTAAATAATTTCCCATCTAAATAAGGTTGAATCATTTGGACAATTGCCTCATCTTCAAAATCTTCTAGGAATTGCAAAACTAGCCTAGAAAATTGGGTATATTTTTCATCTAAATTTTGAATGCGACTTATTTCTTCTTGAATACCAACAATATAGCCAGCTTTAGCAGCTTGGTATAAATTTATCAATTCGACTGAAGGAGGATATACTATTTCCTCCTTATCATTAGGAGATTCTCGCTCATATCCAATCATATTTTCTTTCACTATGGATAAATCTGATATTATCCCAACATTCACCACTGGTAAATCTAAGTCAAACCAAAATCTACTACCTTGACCATAGATACTCTCAACTTTAATTTCACTACCCATCATTTCTACAATTTGTTGACTGATGGTAAGTCCTAAACCTGTACCTTCTGATTTTTTTAAAGTATTCCCCACCTGCTCAAAAGGCAAAAATATTGTTTCTAATTGTTCATTGGTCATTCCCACACCTGTATCTACAATCTGAAATCTAACTGTAGATACAGGTAACTGCTGATTTGATTGGAAATTATCAATTACTTCTACAATAAAAGTTACTGTGCCATCTTGTGTAAACTTAATAGCATTACCTAAAAGATTAATTAAAACTTGGCGTAGGCGTTTTTCATCAGTCTTAATATTAGTTGGTAAATGACTATCTATTTGGCAAATAAATCCGATACATTTTTGATCTGCTTTAACTCGGCAAATATCAGACACTCCTAATAGTAATTTTTTAAAATCAAATGATTCTGGATAAAGCTCCAATTTCTTTGATTCAATTTTGGTAATATCTAAAATGTCATTAATCAAATTTAATAAGTAAAATCCGCAATCGTAAATAATATTAACACCCTCCATTTGTTCAGCACTGGTATGTGGATCAAATTGGATAATTTGTGCATAGCCAAGAATACCATTCAATGGTGTGCGAAGTTCATGGCTGATGTTAGCTAAAAATTCGCTTTTGGCATGGTTAGCAGCATCAGCAACCTCTTTAGCTGCTGTAATTTCTGCTGTTCTTTCGGCAACACGTTGTTCTAACTCTTGATTAGTCTTTTCTAAAAATGTAAAAGATTGACGTAGTTGACCTGCCATTTGATTAAAAGATTTGGCAAGAATACTCAGTTCATGAACGCTAGAAATGGCAAGTGTTTGCTCAATTTCGCCAGATAAGATGGCGTTCCGTCCGCCGTAGGCGATCGCACTACTAGCTTGAGTTAATTTTGAAATAGGATTGGTTATCCAACGAGAAGTATATATACCCAGTGCAGTAGCCAGAATTAAAGCCCCTAAACATAACAAAATAGTTGTACGAGTATTGGTATTAATTTGTGCCATAAATTCACTTTCAGGGACAACTACCACTACCACCCAATCTAAACCCAATGGATCATACCAAGGTGTGACTTGCACAAAATGATTTTCACCTTGTATTTTTATTACAGCTTCTTGAGTAGATTTAATATTTATAAGGCTGCCAAAATTATGTTGTAGATATTGTGCTGTACTTTGGATTAAATGATTTTTACTATTTAATGCTGATAGTCTTTCTGCTTCCCCATTTACTAACTTAAATTGTGACTCATTTGCCGAAGTAGCTACTATTAATCCAGAACGTTCTAAAATAAATATTTGACCGGTTTTACCAATTTTTAAATCCGCTAAAAAATTATTAATCTGTGATAATATCAAATCAACACTCATGACACCAGCAAATTTATGCTGCTTCTGAACCAGAGGATAACTAGAAGATATGGAGAGAATTTCTGGTTTATTTTTCCATTGATATATTTGACTCCAAACAGGTTTATTTATCTTCACTGCATCCGTATACCAAGCTGATAAACGAGGATCGCAATCTTTAACTTCTATTAATTTCCGGTGATTCGCTTGACTGTCAGTTGTATAAGCGTAAATCTTACCAGTTTCTTTGTTTTCAGAAATTTCATTAATTAATATCTGTCCATTATCTAAACGTTCAACACCAATAAATTCACCTTGAGGATTTGCAAAGCTGATATAGCCAACATTAAATACTTGCATCTGTTTGGCAAAATAACGGGCTGTAGACGGGAAATCACTTAAATTCAGCATCCCCATTTCTACAGCATCTAAATTAATTTTATTGATCTTATCTGGCGTTTTTAAGTACGTATCTAAGTGCTGAACAACTAGTAAATTTACCTGCACTATCAGTTGATTAGCAAGTTCATTCACTGCCTTTTGTCCATTTTTAAAAGAGAGATATCCCACAATTCCTACTGTGGCAAAAATTTGTATAATAAAGGGGAGAATTAAGATAAACCGTAGGGGCAACTGTTGAGAAAGTTGTAAACCACGGTGCATCATTCTTGTTAATTTTAGATAGCGAAGAAATTTGAGCATAAATCTCTGGCATTATTTTTCTGATTCTCCTAGTCAATATTATGAGCTGCATTGCTAAGTTGAGGTAGCTCTTTGCAGTCATTGCTCCACTAGTTTAATATCAAGCCTAAAACCCCATCCCCTTGTGGGGGTGGCGGTTGACTTAGTTAGATTGAGTATATATTAAGATGATAAGCAGTTGTTAACACTATTTTTGATTGATAGTATGGTCAAATCTGACTTGATTGCTACTTAACCCTACCCAAATACAAAACAAGCCCGCTTTTGCGGACTTTGGTCAAGATATATCTATCTCGCTTTTTGACACTCTCACCGTTAACCTTTTGGTTGTGACGGGAGATGCTTTCTGAATTAGGTTTGTCTAGTATTGAGTCAACTCTGTTCTGTTTACAACCCAAACCCCGTTCAGATTTCCCAGTTTTCACTAATGCTACTTGATTTTTTGTTTAATAAAAGTTACTACCTGAGTTAATTGTTTCTTCAAGCCATCAATCTCTATTTGCATTTTGGCAATTTTCTCATGGAGTAATTGAATGTCAGCCGCAGAAGTAGCGTTAGCTTCAGTATTGGCGACTGCCGCAGTTTTCGTAACACTAACGGTTGCAACAGCACCATTTGTGACAGTAGCAGTAGTTGCTGCCACATTTTTGGCGGTTGTAACTGCTGCTGCTACAGGTTCTGGGCGTGGTAGTTTAGCCTTAGTCATTGCTGACTTAATAGCACCAATTAACTGCTTTTGGTCAAAAGGCTTACCCAAAAATTCAAAATACTCAAAAGGTTCGGTCATTTTTTCTGTAACCTCTTCCTTTCGACCGGACATAATGACCAAAGGAATCTTTCTTAAATCAGGGTGAGCTTGAACTTGCTGAAAAACCTCCCAACCACTCATTTTAGGTAGTAGAAAATCCAACATAATTAAGCTAAGTTTCTCTTGACGGATTAAATTTAGACCTTCCAAACCGTCTTTTGCTTCCAATACCTCGAAATTGCCAGGAGGTAGCATTTCTTTTACTTTTACCCTGACAACGGTAGTGTCATCGATAACTAGAATTTTGTTACTTGCCACGACTGATTGCTCTAAAAGAATATTTAAGTTTCAATAACGGCTACGCCGATTGACCGTGAGAATGCTCCCACTATACTCAACATTGTGATTAATTAGGGGATAGTATATTTCGGTATAAATCTCGTTGCTGCTAGTGTTTTACCAAACTCTACTTGCGTAGGGATAATTTTGTGTCATGGTAAGATTTAAGGCTTGATCCTCAAAACACTCAGATTCTCTACTCCCTATTCCCATATTCTGAATTTTGAATTGATTATGACTTCCTCTCAATCAGCCCAAATCAGATCAGAAATTGCAGCTATGCCTAGCTGGTTACGCCGTTCTATTGGCAAAGCCAGCGAACTCTCCACAGTCCAACGTATTATTAAGCAACGCCAAATTCATACTATTTGTGAAGAAGGTCGTTGTCCTAATCGGGGGGAATGCTACGCCCAAAAAACAGCCACGTTTTTATTAATGGGGCCAACCTGCACCCGTGCTTGTGCTTTTTGTCAAGTAGATAAGGGTCATGCACCCATGCCTCTTGATCCAGAGGAAGCGCAAAAGGTAGCAGAGTCTGTGCAGCTTTTAGGATTGCGTTATGTAGTGCTAACTTCTGTAGCCCGCGATGACTTGCCAGATCAAGGCGCAAGTCATTTTGTCAAGACGATGACCGCTATTCGCCAACTCAACCCAGACACGCAAATTGAAGTTTTGACACCTGATTTTTGGGGTGGTGCAGGCGCAGGGGAAGCAGCACAAGCCGAGCGTCTAAGCATGATTGTGCAAGCCCAGCCAGCTTGTTTTAATCACAACATTGAGACAGTGCGCCGGTTAACAGGGCCAGTCCGTCGGGGTGCTAAGTACGATCGCTCTCTACGGGTACTAGCTATAGTTAAAGAACTCGATTCTACTATTCCCACCAAATCAGGGTTAATGCTGGGACATGGTGAAACCGTCGAGGAAGTGATTACAGTCATGCAAGACTTAAGAGCAGTAGGTTGCGATCGCATAACTATTGGTCAGTATATGCGCCCCTCTTTAGAACATCTCCCAGTCCAAAAATACTGGACACCAGAAGAATTTGACCAACTCGGCACATTAGCCCAAAATATGGGATTTAGTAATGTCCGTTCTGCTCCTCTGGTTCGCAGTTCCTATCATGCAGGGGAGTAGTAAATACAGGTATATATCTTGACATCTCCTCCGACTGGAAGTCAGGAGGATTCTAAACTGATGTTGCTACGGGGTCTGAAAGACCCTCTCCGCAACGTTTACTAATTGATTGTTAAATAACTCAATTAGCTTTGGCACTGTCAAAATGCCCTACCCACCTCGACTAGATTAAATCTAGTTGTATGGCTACTTGAATGTTAGGTGAAATGCGTGAATACGTTTTTGTTACGGAGTTTTTCATCCTATATTCACACTACTTGATTTTATCATGTTGTCTAATAAATTAGACAATTAGCTTTCATCCTCAGGCTTCTAGCCGGAGGATGAAAGCATAACTACGATAGTCCCCTCCTCGCAAGCGGGGAGGGGGTTGGGGGTGGGGTTCTTGTCCCTCACTCAACTAAGAAACGCTTATTTTCTACGGAATTGCAACATTTAATGACCAACTAATGCTGGTTCTAGAATTGATGCTTCTAAAATTTGAGTATATAGTTCACTCAAATTATCTGCCACACCACCCCAACTAAACTTAGATTCAATGTGTCTTCTAGCGGCTAGACCTAATTCATTTCGCCATGTTGGATTCATCAGAATTCGGTCAATCGCCACAGAAAAAGCCGCTACATCTTTTGGTGGTACTAATAAACCTGTTTTTTCTGTAACTACTGTATATTGAAGACCACCAACATCACTGGCGATAACTGGTGTACCACTGGACATCGCTTCAATTGCGACTAGTCCAAAAGGTTCGTAATGGCTGGGAACAACACATACATCGGCCGCCGCGTAGTAAGTCGGTAAGATTTCTTGACCAAGACGACCGGGAAGAGTTGTCAACTCACTCATGCCTAATTCTTGCACAATGCTTTCAATGCGATCGCGCTCTCTACCATCGCTAGTACCTGGGGTACTACCACCACCAATAATTAGTTTAAGTTTGCCAGAGTCGCGTAACTGAGATTCATTTACTGCACGGACTAAGGTTTCTATGCCTTTGCGCGAATCAAAACGTCCTACATACAATACAACTTTTGCGTCTTGTGGAATTCCTAATTCGGCTCTAGCAGATGCTCTGTCTCTTGAGCCAAATTGCTGGATATCTGTACCACAAGGGATAACGTCAATATAACCTTTTGGGGAAACTAGCGATCGCATATGCTGCTGTTCTTGAGGGCTAGTAGCAACAATTCTTTCTGCTGTTTCCAAGACTTGTTTTTCTACAGCTAAACGTTTAGTCGCAATTAAAGGAATCGTATCTACACTTTTGTATTTAACTGCTCCTAATGAGTGGTATGTGTGGACTTGTTTACTCCCTTGGAGAGATTTTAATTGCATTCCTACCCAACTAGAAAGCCAATAGTTGGTATGTACAACTGGATATTTAATGTGAGTTTCTCGTTGGAATTGCAGTAATTGTTGAACAAATTCTGGTAAATATTGGAAACCCTGATCTCGTGGTACAAATTCCACCGGCCCGGCTGTTAAGCGAATTGTTCGGCAGAATGGAGTATGTTGCACAATTGTCGCTTGTTCACTACTTACTCTGCGGCTAAACATATCAACTTGCCATCCCAATTCAGCGAGGGATTTACCTACTTCACGCACATAAACATTTTGCCCGCCAGCTTCCTCTTTGCCAATTTCAATCGCTGGATCTCCGTGGACAGAAATCAAGGCTATACGCTTTTCAGTGGTAGAGTTCATAGTTTGTGTGTTGCTGATGTGAATAAAGTTGTGGGCTATTCCGAGATTACTTACAGTGCATTTACTTGAATTATTTAGGAACATTAAGTAATCTTTATTTTAATTTAATATGTCAAATATTTTTGTCTATCTACTGCCGGGATGATACTTTTTCTTCAGTCTTTCTATTTCAATTTTTTATACATAATTAGTCATACTGAAATCTAATACTTGTGATAGATGAAGCTCTATTTAGTTATCGACAAATATGCAGATATAAACTTCTTATGAATATTAATAAATAAAATTTTTTAGTTAAAACATTGTTTTTATCTCAATAGATATACTATTTTTAGTAATTTTAATTAAATCTTACTACCGTATTTACACTTATTTTTTCGTCTAAATTATTCAGAATTAATCAAATAAATGCTTAAATATACTATAGGAATCCGATTTGATTTATGAAACAATCTAAGTAAAAGTAGGGTGTGTTGGGCGTAAGCCGCAACGCACCGAAGGCGTTGGGGAAGGTGCGTTACGCTGTCGCTAACACACCCTACTGGACTATTTATCTGTTCAAAAATCAAATATGAGTCCTATAAATTATCAGAGTTAATACTGAATAATGCTTTTACTTAAAAAAGTGTCTAATATTACTAATAGCTAAACAAAGTTTTTGTAGCTTATAATACAGATTTTTTAAAAATTTCTTGACTAAATTATTTACTTGAGCTTAAATTCAACAAATTGAAACCCCTCCAGCCTTAATTCAACACCTGATAAGACTGAAGGGGTTATTAATTAAAAATTGGACTTCTTTCTGGGAAAGAAAGTACCAAAAAGTTTGCTGTAATGAGATTTGATTCCAGTCGAGGAGTTGTTCCTTGCCCTCACTCTGGTAATGATGACTCTGGAAGATTCAGAAACGGTTGATAAGTTAACTAAACTAAGTCAGGTCGGGGGAAGGCCATCGAACTCACAATCATAGCTATAATCAACCCACTGTTGAGCCATGACGGGAACGTTAGCAATTAAAAATTAAAAATCAAATAACTTTGACTTTTAATTTTTAATCATTCACCCCTTTCACCTAGTTTGTGGTTTGAGCAGCCAGCATTTGCTTGAGCTTTTCTAATTCAGAAGCCCAACGTGGATCTGGACGAACTGCATCTGAATCAGATGTAGTTGTACTAGTTTCACGTCCACCACCACCGCGACGAGACTTCTTAGCACCTTTGTCACGGCGACTACTACCGCCTTCTTTGTTGGCTCTAGGAGTGGGAGTAGCAGTAGCAGCAGGTGTTGGTGCTGCTGGCTCTTCTCCTTCCTCACCTTTTGTCCGAGGTAACGCTTTCTCTAACTTGATAGGTGTTTCTTTGAACATCTGACCATTATACTTTTCTATAATTTGGTCAGCTTGTTCGTCATTATTGACTGTTAGAAAACCAAAACCCCGGCATTTGCCAGTTTTACGGTCTTTGATTAACTTAGTGGTGACAGCATCACCTTCTTCTGCAAAAACTGCTTGCAGTTCTTGACGGTCTATTTCTTCTTTTGGCAAATTGCCTATATATAGGCGAACGGACATGAACTATACCTCCAGAGTTGAATGAACATGGCAAGGCAAGAAAACAATTGCTTGGCATTGGCTTTTAAATGCTATTGACCAAGACTGCCATAAACCAATTTTTTTACTCCAAACTGTCAACCTATACAATACAGTTTTTTGTTGGGATCAAGCGTATTGAATCCAAAAGCGCATACAACGCTCTGTTAGTACCACCTTAATTCTAAAAGTTGTAAATTTGTTTTTAATTGTCTCTTGCCATCAGCATTTTTTTGCAATGCCTTTGCCCGCAGAATTAAATACCATCCCTTAGATTACCACGGTATTTTCTACGTAGCTAGTTCAGCATATACTTTTTTTGCAATAGTGTGATTGCATCGTAGCATAAAATACATATTTTCTCAAGAAAGAATATTGAATAGTCGGAAACAAAAACCAGCCATTGGCTGGTTGATTCCCTGCTGTGTTGGGAGGATAAACATCAATAGATTGGCGCAGACAGCTAACGGCAGTTACCAAGCTGGAACGCTAAGTTATTTCAGTTATCAATGATTTTGTAAATAAATGTAACACTTCCAAAGAAAATTTGCAATATTTATTTACATTTGATGATTGGGCATTGGTCAACCCCTTCCCTGGGGGACGCTTTGTGAATAATGTATAATCTTCGAGATGTTTCGCTTGGCTCAACATGACAGCTTCAGCATTTATGCAAGAGGTCTAGTGAAACAAATCCAAAATTCGTTAACTTTGGCGTAGCGGCGTTAGCCTGTGAGAAAAATATAAGCACCCAAAGCCTGGGCTGCAACAGCTATAACAGTAGACCAGATGGGATGGGGGCTATTGAGGGTTTTACCATTTTGAGTTTGCAGGGTTTGGATATCTACCCAGGGTGTTGCACCTCGACGAAACCAGCCTGTAACTATCACTTGGCGACCAATTAATTCTTGATGATAGATTGGTTGTCCTAACCAGGAAACATGGTGTAGTTTCACTAAACCTGTGTTGGACTGTAAAATTAAGTCTTGGGCTAAAGCGTTACTAATGCCGGGACGACCTAATAACTTACCGACAAAACGCACCTTGACGCTATCGATGGGGATGCTGGAGGGGTTGGCTAACAGGTAAGGTAACTGTTCATCGCCGTGGACGCTATTAGCTTTAATGTCTGGAAAAAAGGAGTTCATCCTGATTACCATACCGATACTAAAGCAGATGAGTAGAGAACCGATCACGAATGACCAATCTTCGTAAATCCACTTGAGATTTAAAAACTTGAGTGCAAAAGCAGTTTGCCAAGCTGACCAAATCAAACCCGCAAACAAAAAACCTAGGAGAATCCCTAGGAATGGTGCAATTTGTAATAAGAAAGATTGACGGGTAACGGTCAATGCTTGTTGACTGAGGGATTGCTGGCTAGCTAGATGTAATTCGGGGTCTATATGCCAGTACCGTGCTATTTGACATAGACGTTCAATGCGATCGCCTATTAACGGATGGGTGTTATTCAGGGTCAACCAACGCCGATAGGGATTTGTATTATCCCACATCAACATTGATTCAAAGTTGAGATGACCGGCAATGCTACCCAAAGTAATACTTTGTTGATAACTAACTGGCAATAATATATTTAAGCTTTCTAACTGCCAACTGGTGGATTCTGATTTTTGGATATCAGCAGCAATGCCAATGGTAATTTTGAGTAAGGCGCGAATCAAACCATTGGGATTACCGGTGATTTCGGCGGCGAGGCGATCGCTATGATAAGGACGCAAGCGCGAATATAGTAATGTCGTCCCAGTCAGCACACACCATAAACCATAGATAAGACTAGAGACGATGGTAAACGGCCAATGCCATATACTCTTAGCTGATGTATTTCCCCAAAGAGCAACTTGCTGATAGAGTTTATAAATTGGTAGCGTTACCAACAGTATTAAAGACATCAGGACAAAATCTTTGTAAGTGATTTGTCCTAGTTGCGCTGCATAGATGGTAGCAATTTCATCATCTGCTAATTGATCTAACAGACCTTGGCTGACGACAATTCGCGCATTTCTGGGTAAAGTGCCATAGGTGAGGGCTATGGGTGCAGATGTTGGTAAAATTCGCAGTTGGGGCGATGGCCAGTGGCGTTGTTGGCAGTAGCGATGCAGCACACGGGGCGTTTCTCGACTATGGTTGTGTAGAATATCTTTTGATAACTCACGCTGACCATAAAACTCTCCTAACAACCAATCTAATAACCAAGGCGAGAGGGCGATCGCCATGAACAAAACAGTAATTAAGACTGGGGTAGGATCACGATAGAGCAACTGCAATGGCTCTAAATAAGGCAGTTTAACCAAAGTCCAGTTAATTGTACCCGTTGCCAACTTAAACAGTTCTCGCAACACCCAAAACAGTGCCATGAATGTGCCTGCTGCTAGGAGTCGCAAGGGTATTAAACTTGGTTTTTGTAGAGGTTGCCAGACTTTGGCGCGTTTGGCTTGTCGCCAATAAATGCCAAATTCTTTAGTTTTGGCGTAACCTGTTGTGTCAATTAATGGGTTAGCGGCTAAATTTTGTCTGTCAATAAATGTATTTTGAAACCCCACAGAGGGCAAAGCAGATGAATAGCTAGCTTTGGCTTGGGCTGGCTGCTGCTTTGATACTTGTTTAACCTGGGTATTGTCTGATTTTTTGCGCTTTGTTTTGCTTTTTGTGAGGTGTACAAGAGCCGTTTTTGCCCATTCTTTCACCTTGGGGTTTTGACTGTCAGTGAGGGACTGACAAAGGGCGATCGCCTTGCGAACTTCACCACAGCGTGCATAGGCCATCACTAACCCTACCCTAGCTTGCAGACTAGCAGTTTCATTGCCCTGATGACTTGCTAAAGGTTCTAATTGAGCGATCGCTGCTTGATAATTTCCTTGTTTGAGGGCAACTAAACCAGCCTCCAAAGACGATTTAGCGTGTGAAGGCATAGAAATTTTGACACTCCATCTGTGTGATTTGCTCCACGGTTATAGCAAAGCGCGAATCAACAGATGCCGTGTACATCAACCCAGAGATTTCTATCAGAAGGCAGAAGGCTAATATTTCTACTACTCAGAACTCAGAACTCAGCACTCAGCACTCAGCACTCAGCACTCAGCACTCAGAACTCAGCACTCAGCACTCAGCACTCAGCACTCACTTACTCTTCCTCTACTTTTTGACTAGAAAACACTGGGGCGATCGCGCTGAGTTTCAACTCTGGATGATCTCCCTGTAACTGTTGACAGTTCCATTCATTGCGGAACAGTAAAACTGGGCGACCCATGCTGTCTTTGACTGTGGTCGTGTTAAATATACGTCCCACCTTATTCAAGGCTTCCCAGCCACCTTCTACCCAACGAGCGACGCTGTAGGGTAGTAGTTCCAGCAGGGTTTCTACACCATACTCGTTTTGTAAGCGAAACTGCACCACCTCGAACTGTAGCTGACCCACAGCTGCCATAATGGGGTCGCGTTTAGCTTCATCATTTGAATACATAATCTGGACTGCACCCTCTTCTCGCAATTCGGAGATGCCCTTTTGGAATTGCTTAAACTTCGAGGGGTTGGGATTGCGAAGAGACGCAAAAAGTTCTGGTGAAAAATACGGAATCCCTTCATATTCCAGCTTTTGCCCCGTATAAATTGTATCGCCGATCGCAAAAACACCTGGATTATTTAAACCGATTACATCACCTGGATAAGCCGTATCAATGGATTCGCGTTCTTGAGCAAAGAGTTTTTGCGGTCTTGATAACCGTACTACTTTGCCAGTGCGAGCATGATTAACTGTCATATCTTTTTCAAACTTACCAGTGCAGACCCGGATAAAAGCAACGCGATCGCGATGTTTTGGGTCCATGTTGGCTTGCAGTTTGAAAACGAACCCTGAAAATTCTGGATAAGTGGGGGGTACTTCGCCGAGGCTACTTGTATGGACACCTGGTTTAAGCGCGTAGTCGAGGAAGTTCTTTAGAAATAACTCTACCCCAAAGTTTGTCATTGCGCTACCAAAGAAAACTGGGGTCATTTTTCCTTGATGGATCAAATCTAAATCTAGTTCTGGCCCTACCCCTTCTAATAGTTCTAAATCATTTTTGAGTTGGTAGTACAAATCCTGTTCCAGTAGTTCCTCAACTTTGGGGTCGCCCAAGTCTACAGTAGTATCGCGGGCTTCTTTACTGCCGTGTGCGCTGCGTTCAAATAGGTGAATTTGTTGCTGATGTCTGTCAAAAACACCTTTAAAGCGATCGCCCATCCCAATCGGCCAGTTGACTGCATAAGTTTGCAAACCCAACTCTTGCTCAATTTCATCCAACAGTTCCAGTGGTTCTCTACCCGGACGATCCAACTTGTTAATAAATGTAAAGATTGGTAAACCTCGCAGTTTACAAACCTCAAATAATTTCCGTGTTTGGGGTTCAAGACCTTTAGCCACATCAATTAACATCACAGCATTATCAGCCGCCGCCAGAGTCCGATAAGTATCTTCACTGAAATCTTGGTGTCCCGGCGTATCAAGTAAATTAATTTGGCAGTCTTTATATTCAAACTGCAATACTGTAGAGGTAATAGAAATACCCCGTTGTTGCTCCATCGCCATCCAGTCAGAAGTCGCCTTACGTTGCGCCCGACGAGCCTTAACAGCACCCGCCTCATGAATTGCGCCCCCGTACAGTAGTAGCTTTTCCGTCAGAGTAGTTTTACCAGCATCAGGGTGAGAGATAATCGCAAAATTGCGGCGAAGTTCAACTGCTTGACTAAGCTCCGTCTGAAGTTCAGTTGACATAGTATTTTATTGAGTTCCTTGTTACGTTACTTAACTTAATTTTTTCTACTTTAGCGAGTCCCTTCATCTTAAAACAACGAAGCTCATCACAAATAATGCAAAATTTAAAAGTATTTATGCAACCGTAACATTCCAACTACTGCCACAAACTCACAAAAAACTCTCAGCGCACCTTTGCGAATACCTCCGCGCCACTTTGCGTTTAAATTTACACCTAAACAACCGCAAGAGAAACTTTTAATAAAAATTATCATAAAACTTCCCAAAAAATTGAGAATTTATAATAGTAAGATTGAACGTTAATTCATATTTTCAAAAGACAAAATCAAAGATTTGTTTATAGCCTTTCCTAATGACATGAGGCATATCATAGCCCCCTCCTCGCTTGCGGGGAGGGGGTTGGGGGTGGGGTTCTTCTACCTCACTAAAGCGAGAACCGCTATATCCTCATGCTGGAAACAGACATCAACCACATTAGATTTTGAATACTCAATCCAAAATCTCAAATGCTTCTGCCTCCTGTAGAATACAAAATTGCCCCACAGCTTGATCAGGAGTAGGGCAAAGGACAGTTAAGCACTGTCTGTAGTCTGTCCGACAATAACAGAGTTTTATCTGACTTTTGTGACGGTTTATCTTGTGTCCATTATATTCCTACTTTTTCACAGAAATTTATGTTTCCCACCCATCGCCCCCGCCGTCTGCGTACCCATCCCCAACTGCGCCGGATGGTACGAGAAACCGTAATCACAACAAATGATTTAATCTACCCCTTATTTGCTGTACCAGGCGAGAGCATTGCCAAAGAAGTCAAATCAATGCCTGGAGTGTACCAACTTTCCGTAGATAAAATTGTCGAAGAAGCCAAAGAAGTTTATGACTTAGGCATTCCCGCCATCATTTTATTTGGTATTCCTGCCGACAAAGACACAGATGCAACCGGTGCTTGGCATGATTGCGGCATTGTCCAGAAAGCAGCCACAGCAGTAAAATCAGCAGTACCGGATTTGATTGTCATTGCCGACACTTGTTTGTGTGAATACACCAGTCATGGACACTGCGGTTATCTGCAAGTTGGTGACTTGACAGGAAGAGTTCTCAACGACCCCACTTTAGAGCTACTGAAAAAGACAGCCGTTTCCCAAGCTCAAGCAGGTGCTGACATTATCGCGCCCTCCGGGATGATGGATGGCTTTGTCCAAGCAATTCGTGTTGCTTTAGATGAAGCAGGATTCCAAGACACCCCCATTTTGTCCTATGCTGCTAAGTATGCTTCGGCTTACTATGGGCCATTTAGAGATGCAGCCGATTCAACACCCCAATTTGGCGACAGAAGAACCTACCAAATGGACCCCGGTAACGCGCGTGAGGCGATTAAAGAAATTGAGCTAGACATTGCCGAAGGTGCGGATATGCTCATGGTCAAGCCAGCCTTAGCATACATGGATATCATCTGGCGTGTGAAAGAAGCCTGTAACTTACCTGTAGCTGCTTACAACGTTTCTGGTGAATATTCAATGGTCAAAGCTGCGGCTTTGAATGGTTGGATTGATGAAGAGCGTGTAGTCATGGAAACCTTAACCAGTTTCAAACGTGCTGGTGCAGACTTGATATTAACCTACCACGCCAAAGATGCAGCTAGATGGTTGCGATAAGCTACGATTTATCCTTGTGAGAGACGTTTTGACACTCGCCGCAATAAATTGACGGCGATTCTAGCGGTTGTCCAAGTGAGGGATAAATCCACCCACTTGGACAGTTCACACTAATAGGGGACTGTCATTGACCCCACCCTCTGCATCGACTGTACCCATTGCAGATACAGCTTCCTGAAGACCCAGAGGGCATGACAAACCTATCCACTGACCTATATTACTGGCCGCATTAAAATCAGCATTACACCTATACCCGTCATAGCCTCTAAACCAATTCCCATTCCTCACACCCAGCACTCCGTTGCGGTGGTCAGTTTTACTAGTGTATGGGGCAGGTATGGATTCAACGGGTACACCCGCACGAATTGCTTTGTATCGAGTGAAAAATTCCAGCTGATAGAACGCCCATGTATCGCGGTTGTTTGCAGCGTCAGATTTAGTTTTCTGTTTCTGCTTCATTGTCTGACGACACCCAGACAAATCTTCAAACCGCAACCCCATTCCAAAGTCACTGGCGAACTGCACCAACTGCTTTGAAATCACATGGTTAATATGGGTCATGATACGTCTTTCACGTTGCTCTAGTCGTTTCACTTCCTTCAGCTGTTTGGCTTGTTGTAACTTGCGGCGAGTGCGTTGAAACTGTCTTCTTAGTCCCTTAACTCGTCCGCCCCGCCAAAACTTACCAAAACCATTAGGCAGTGCCGCCACAGCAATATTTGTTTGTCCTCTGTCTACTCCCATCCAGCCTTTGACTAATTGTGGTACAGCAACTTGCATTGACACACTAATCAGTGCATACCAAATTCCTTTTTTAGATTTGTATAACTTGAGAGAACCTAATTTAGCCTCTCCCGAAATCACTTTATCTAAAACATCAGTATGCGAACCTTGGTGAATAGATAGAGGTATCCGCCCTTTCCGTCCTCTCAATAAATTGAAAGCAACGGTGTAGAAATTGCCTTGCTTAGATATCTCGAAATTTTGATTATTAGTTTCTAGCCAAACTCGCTTAAATCGCTTGACTTTTGTTTTTGCGTTTGTATTACGAATAGTTTGGTTAATCCAAGCTGAACCTATTTCTACATGGCGAAAGGCAGAACTGGTCAACTTAGCACGTTCTTTTTTATCGATTAAAAGCAAGTCGTTAGCCACTTGAGTATTGATGGTAGTTAGCCTTTCAAGCTCAAGGGCTTTTACTTGATTTAGTCGATAAAAAGGTAGTTTTAATGTTAAGGTTAGTTCTGACATGACTGTATCTTACAATATCTGTAAGATAAGGACAAATGAATTTGTCCTGTTCGCTTATATCCCCCGGTTAAACACACGGGGGCTTTACGCATCACTCTCGTAATACAGCGTCTCTTAGTACAATTCGTAATGGACTAACGTCCCGCCCCGCTAACGTAATTCGTAATTAATAGGACTTACGCAACTGGCATATTTTTTATGTAGGGTGTGTGACGCTGCGAAAGTATTGGAACGTAGTCATCAGACTTATAGCGTCACGCACCAACCATCGATTGTGACACTTGCGTAACTCCTGATTAAGTAGAACCGGGTAAATAATTAAAGGTTTGTAGTGAGAACTTTAGTTCTCTCTGCCAGACGCTCCGCGTTTCCTTCGGAACACTACGTGAACGCGCAGCGTCCCGCAGGGAACAAAAAAGGACTAAAGTCCTTACTACGAAATCAGTCCTAGTATTTTTGCATTATTTAACATATAGGACTCATATTTGATTTTTAGTTATTGTCTAACTTCCTTAACAATTTGGCTTATTTCTTCCATTGTGGGTTGATTAGGATCAGGTTCTAAAGTTTCTAATTATTTGAGAAAATCATCTAAATTTACATTTGATTGAGTAATTTTTTCTAAAACAATAGAATTGCCTTGAATAATTATTCGGTATTCATCACCAGGTTGCAGTTGAGATTGAATCTCTGGTGGTAAAGTTATTTGTTTTTCGTCAGTCACTCTAATAATTGGATGTGTTTGCATAATGTTTACTATAGGAATGATATTTGATTTGTCAACATATACTTAGAAACCTTTAGAATGTGTGTTACTAAGAGCGTGTTTGAAAAGTGGTTTGCTATGATTTTAGACACTTGTTAATCCCCCCTAACCCCCCTTAAAAAGGGGGGAACAAGAATCAAAGTCCCCCTTTTTAAGGGGGATTTAGGGGGATCTGATCTGAAATGTTTTGCTACACCAATAGAGACTTTTCAAACATCCTCTAACACACACTACTAAAAGAGATATTAAATATGCAACTACATGAAATATTTTTTTATTATTACTTGAATTTTATCACGTTTTAAGTTGTTTTTAGCCCCAACATCAACTATGTAGATTTGAGCAAGTTTAGTTCACCGGAATCACCCTCCTCCCTGCTCCCTTGCCCCCTGCCCCCCTGCCTCTTCTACTCCCCACCCCAAAAAATCCGTTACCAAAACTGCAACCACGGATGAGTTCGCTAGTGATACCCAGTAGAATCAACATTAAAGTTTCAGCAATATCACTGGCGACAATTAAATATTTTACCAACAGAGGGAATTAATATCGGCAGGATAGGGCTGTAACTAATCACTGATTGAGGGTGTGAGGCTGAAGAATGGAGAGGAGTGTAAAGTCTCAAGGGTTATGTTGGTGCTGGCTAGCAAAAGTCACCCGCCACGGTTTAATTTTCTTGCTGAGTGCCGTTTTGCTATCGGAGTCAGTGGGGGCAACCCAGAGAAATCAAAGGTTGCAGATAGCACAGCAACCAGGAAACACACAACAAAATGCAACTCGCGCTGCTGCGCTAAAACTGACACAAGAGGGGGTACAACTTTATCAACAAGGGACAGCAGAATCACTGCGACAGGCAAGAGAGAAATGGTTAGAAGTCTTAAAACTTTGGCAGCAAGTTGATGATAAAGCTTGGCAAGCCGTTACCCTTGTTGGTATTGGACGTGTCTACGCTGATTTAGGAGAAAAGCAAGAGGCACTCACATACTACAACCAAGCCCTACCCCTATACCGGGCAGTGGGGGACAGGGGAGGGGAAGCCACTACCCTCACAGGTATTGGTGCTGTCTACTCCTCATTAGGAGAAAAGCAAGAAGCCCTCAAATACTACAACCAAGCCCTACCCCTATTTCGGGTAGTGAGGGACAGGGGATGGGAAGCCACCACCCTCAACAATATTGGCAATGTCTACTCCTCATTAGGAGAAAAGCAAGAAGCACTGAAATACTACAACCAAGCCCTACCCCTATTTCGTGCAATGGAGGACAGAGGATGGCAAGCCCTCACCCTCACTGGTATTGGCAATGTCTACTCCTCATTAGGAGAAAAGCAAGAAGCACTCAAATACTACAACCAAGCCCTACCCCTATTTCGTGCAATGGAGGACAGAGGAGGGCAAGCCCTCACCCTCAACAATATTGGCAATGTCTACTCCTCATTAGGAGAAAAGCAAGAAGCACTGAAATACTACAACCAAGCCCTACCCCTACTCCGGGCAGTGAGTGACAGGAGAGTGGAAGCAACTACCCTCAATAATATTGGCAGTGTCTACGCTGATTTAGGAGAAAAGCAAGAAGCACTGAAATACTACAACCAAGCCCTACCCCTAAGACGGGCAGTGGAGGACAGGGGAGGGGAAGCCACCACCCTAAATAATATTGGCTTAGTCTACGCCGATTTAGGAGAAAAGCAAGAAGCACTGAAATACTACAACCAAGCCCTACCCCTACTCCGGGCAGTGAGTGACAGGAGAGTGGAAGCAACTACCCTCAATAATATTGGCAGTGTCTACGCTGATTTAGGAGAAAAGCAAGAAGCCCTCAAATACTACAACCAAGCCCTACCCCTAAGACGGGCAGTGGAGGACAGGGGAGGGGAAGCCACCACCCTAAATAATATTGGCTTAGTCTACGCCGATTTAGGAGAAAAGCAAGAAGCACTGAAATACTACAACCAAGCCCTACCCCTACTCCGGGCAGTGAGTGACAGGGGAGGGGAAGCTACCATCCTCAATAATATTGGCTTAGTCTACGCCGATTTAGGAGAAAAGCAAGAGGCACTGAAATACTACAACCAAGCCCTACCCCTATACCGGGCAGTGAGGGACAGGGGAGGGGAAGCTACCATCCTCAATAATATTGGCTTAGTCTACGCCGATTTAGGAGAAAAGCAAGAAGCACTGAAATACTACAACCAAGCCCTACCCCTATTACGAGCAGTGCAGGACAGGGGAGGGGAAGCCGCCACCCTCAGCAATATTGGCTTGTTCTACGACGATTTAGGAGAAAAACAAGAGGCACTGAAATACTACAACCAAGCCCTACCCCTATTACGAGCAGTGGGGGACAGGGGAGGGGAAGCCGCCACCCTGAGCAATATTGGCAGTGTCTACTCTGATTTAGGAGAAAAGCAAGAGGCACTGAAATACTACAACCAAGCCCTACCCCTAAGACGGGCAGTGGGGGACAGGGGAGGGGAAGCCACCACCCTTTTCAACTTAGCTTACTTAGAACGCAACAGAGGCAACCTCGAACAAGCCCACACACATATTCAAGCGGCTATCGACATCATTGAAGATTTACGCACCAAAATCATTGACCAAAAACTGCGTACTTCCTACTTTGCCTCAGTCCAAGATTACTATAAATTCTACACCGACCTGCTGATGCAACTGCACAAAAAAGACCCATCCCAGGGCTACGACGCATTAGCACTGCACATCAGTGAACGTTCCCGCGCTAGGGGTTTAGTAGAACTGTTAACCCAAGCTAACGTCGATATCCGTAAAAATGTTGACCCCAAAGTCATCGCAGAAGAACGCCGCTTAAACTTGCTACTTGATGCTAGAGAACAACAACTATCACAACTAGTCAGTCAAAAACAACCACCAACCCAACTAGTAACAGCCACCAAACAACAAATTGCAGCTTTACTCAAACAACAGGAAAATTTAAAAAACAAAATCCGCACTACTAACCCGGAATATGCTGCGCTGAAATATCCCCAACCCCTTACCTTACCTCAAATTCAACAACAGTTAGATAAAGACACCGTATTATTGCAATACTCCTTAGATAAAAACCGCAGCTATCTATGGTTAGTCACCCCCAACTCTCTCAATACTTACGAACTCCCAGGAAATGAACTCCTAGAAAAAGCGGCGAGAAATTTACACCAACAATTAACACGTCCACTTGTTGCTGGTGCAACTCCAGAAGAACAAGCCCAATCTTTTGCTGATACAACTAAAGCCGCAAAGGAACTGAGTCAAATTATCCTTGCGCCTGTGGCTGGGAAGTTGGGAAGAAAACGTTTAGTGGTGGTGGCTGATGGTGTTTTGCATAAGATTCCATTTGCGGTGTTGGCTGACCTAACCCCCCAACCCCCTTCCCTACGAGGGAAGGGGGAGCAGGAGAAGGAGAAGGAGCAGGGGCAGGAGCAGGAGCAGGGGCAAAAGCAAGCGCAAGAGAACAATAAACTCCCCTCTCCGCTTCGGGGAGGGGTTGGGGGAGGGGTCAATTACCAACCTTTGTTAGTCAACCATGAAATCATTACTCTCCCATCAGTTACGAGCCTCGCTACCCACAGACAACAACTCAAAGGACGTAAACCCGCACCCAAAACCCTCGCGGTTATGGCTGACCCCGTATTCAGTGCTAATGATACACGCGTTACTGGTAAAGCACCGGAAACTTCTGCATCCCTCGACCTAGAACTAGAACGTTCAGCCCTGAAAAGGTCGTTGAATAATCTTAATCGTAGTGGCTTAGATAGACTTCCCGGTACGCGCCAAGAAGCTGACGCGGTGTTGAAAATGGTGTCACCTCAAGAAAGTCTGCAAGCCTTTGACTTTGATGCTAACTACAACTTCGTCACAAGCCAACAACTAAGTCAATATCGCCTGTTATTATTCGCCACTCACGGGATTTTCGATGACACCAACCCAGAATTATCAGGTATTGTCACATCTCTAGTAGATAAAGATGGTAAAGCGCAAAAAGGTTTCTTACGCCTCAACGATATTTTTAACCTCGACCTCCCCGCCGAGTTAATTGTCTTGAGTGCTTGCGAAAGCGGTCTGGGTAAGGAAGTCCAAGGGGAAGGCTTAATAGGATTGACAAGAGGACTAATGTATGCAGGTTCAGCCCGAATAGTTGTGTCTTTGTGGAAGGTGAATGATCAAGCCACATCTTTATTAATGCAGGAATTATACAGCCAAATTTTGAGGGAAGGGAAAACCCCTGCTGTAGCTCTGAGGGAAGCGCAATTGAAATTATGGGAACAAAAACAATGGCAACACCCCCGTTTTTGGTCAGCTTTTACCATCCAAGGAACGTGGGACTGAAGAGGCAGGGGGCAGCTACCGTGTACACACAAGTCGAACTACCCCCCTTAATCCCCCCTTAGAAAGGGGGGAAACCGGAAAATCTAGTTCCCTCCCCTTTCCAAGGGGAGGGTTAGGGTGGGGTAATAATCCGATGACTTTGCCAATGAATTTGTAATTAAGGAGTTTGAAAAATGACTAAAAAGCCTTTCTATAAGAAACCTTTGACTGTAATTTTCGCTTGCTTCCTCGCAGGAATTTTGAGTTTTACAACTTTAGGCGGTTGGGTATCTGTCCAAGCAAAAGAAACGAAAGCACCAGAATTTATTAAACTCGAAGATGCAGGTAAATTAAATCTATTAAGGAATAGTAAGCCCTTCAAACCTGCTAATCTGCAACAATCAGAAAAACCCTATCCAGCAGACAGAGCAATTATTGGTTGGGATGACCGTATTCCTATGATTAGTAGAGAATATCCTTGGTCAACTATTGGGCGAGTGCAGGGAACAACTACTGATTTTAAAAATTATCATTGCACGGGAACTTTAATCAGTGAAAATCTGGTTTTAACAAATGCTCATTGTGTGATTGACTCTAGAACCAATCAATTAAGTCGAGAAATTCGGTTTTTTCCTAATCTAATTAATGGTGTTGTTTCTAATAGAAGGGATATCGCTGTAGTTGAGCGTGTCATTTATGGTACTGATTTTACTGGGGATGAACTCAGTAATCAAATCAATGATTGGGCGGTGATGGTAATTGATAGGCCACTTGGTCGTAAGTATGGTTATTTGGGTTGGCAATCTCTACCTACTGCCAGTTTCTTGAAAAATCAAGATAAACTCTTCTTTGTTGGTTATTCTGGTGACTTCCCTGATACTAGAAAAAAAGGCTATGAGTTCTTGTCTGCTGGTCAGGGTTGGACTGCTTCATATCAAGCAGGATGCGGTATTGTTCAGGAGCAGCAGGGCGTATTATTCCATAATTGCGATACTACTGGGGGTTCTTCGGGTGGAGCTATTATTGGCTTAATTGGTGGTGAGCCTTATATTGTGGCGTTGAATAATGCGGAAATTACAGATTCACGCACAAGGCGGGGGATTATTAATCTGGCGGTGAGGGTTGATTTCTTGGATAGGTTGTTTGCGAGAAATTAATTCTTAGACTTATTGTATAAATAACGTCGTGTGCAACTTTCTCTGAAACCTAACCCCCAACCCCTTCCCTACAAGGGAAGGGGAGCAGGAATCAAAGCCTCTCTCCTTGCAGGGGAGAGGTACTCTAGCGAGAAGCCGCTCCGCGTCTTTGGAGAGGGGTTTCCCAACCTACGATTGTTGAGGTGAAATAGTAGGTTTTGTATGAGGTGTTACAGAAATTAGTGACTGAGTTTGTAAAAGAGTGCAGCGATCGCCTATAAAATAAATATAAATAATAAATTTAGTCTTTTGAATTTAATAATTGACAAATGATGTCAATTGATTTAACAAAAAACTTTAATTTCTGCAAAGGGAGCATAAGATATGGATATGCAAGTCCTGAGAGAGCGTGCTGGTATCAGCCGCGCAGAAGTTGCCTTCAGGCTTGCAATCAGTGAAACTAGCGTTCGCAATTGGGAAGCTGGGCGGACTGAACCCACAATGACCCCGAAAAAATACTTGGAAGCGTTACGTATATTTAAATGTACACCGGAAGAATTGGCGATCGCTAGCGAAAAGTCAATTAATCAACGACATAAGCGTAAACCAGGAAGGCCAAGACGCTTTCCAGAAGATCAGGTAGCACAGGTAACTGATTCGCCAGTTTGCAGCTGATAGCCTGCTAATTTAAAGTGTCCTACTAGCACGGTGACGCACAAGCAAAAAATCAAATAAACACTCTTCTCTCCTCTTGACTGTCACCTGTCCCCTGTCCCCTGTCACCTATGTTTCTTCAAGGTCTATCTAAAAGTAGATAACTTTAGCTCAAATTCACAGTAGATAATTGCTGGATGATAACTTTTTCTAACTGATCTCTAACTAGTGCGATCGCTCACCATATTAGTCGCGGTAGCGCGATAAAATTCTAAAACAATAGTTGTAAAAAAAGGTCTAAATGGCAGAAACACTATTTTTCAACGCTTTGCGGGAAGCCATTGATGAAGAAATGGCGCGTGATTCCAGCGTATTTGTTCTTGGTGAAGACGTAGGACACTATGGCGGCTCTTACAAAGTTACCAAAGACCTACACCAAAAATATGGTGACTTGAGAGTTTTAGACACTCCCATCGCCGAAAACAGCTTTACTGGTATAGCAGTAGGCGCAGCAATGACTGGGTTACGTCCGATAATTGAAGGCATGAACATGGGCTTTTTGCTCCTAGCCTTTAACCAAATCTCTAACAACGCTGGGATGTTGCGTTACACTTCCGGCGGTAACTTTAAGATTCCAATGGTGATTCGCGGCCCCGGTGGTGTAGGTAGACAACTAGGTGCAGAACACTCCCAGCGTCTAGAAGCTTACTTCCAAGCCGTCCCAGGATTGAAGATTGTGGCTTGTTCTACCCCTTACAACGCTAAGGGACTGCTAAAAGCTGCTATCCGTGACGATAACCCAGTATTGTTCTTTGAACACGTTTTACTTTACAACTTAAAAGAAAATCTGCCAGAGGAAGAATACGTACTTCCCTTAGATAAAGCAGAAGTTGTCCGCAAAGGTAAGGATGTCACAATTTTAACTTACTCACGGATGCGTCATCATGTGATGCAAGCTGTGAAACCTTTAGAAAAACAAGGTTACGACCCAGAAGTAATTGATTTAATATCACTCAAACCATTAGATTTTGATACCATTGGTGCATCAATACGGAAAACCCACCGCGTCATTGTGGTAGAAGAATGTATGCGAACTGGCGGTATTGGTGCGGAATTAGTCGCATCCATTAACGATCGCCTATTTGATGAACTGGATGCCCCAGTGCTAAGATTATCCTCCCAAGACATTCCCACACCTTACAACGGCGCGCTGGAACGTCTGACGATTATTCAGCCAGAGCAAATTGTGGAAGCCGTGCAGAAAATGGTAGCAATGCGGGTGTAGGGGTGTAGGGGTGTAGGGGTGTAGGGGTGTAGGGGTGTAGGGGTGTAGGGGGAGAAAAATACAATGCCTACCTACTCACTACTGACTACTCAGCACGGGCTAAACGCCGCGCTACCGCTAACAGCACTCCTCACTCCTCACTCAGCACTCATAACTCATAACTCCTCACTCAGCACTCAGCACCGGCTAAACGCCGCGCTACCGCTAACAGCACTCAGCACTCATACTCATAACTGATGCAAAGAGCGTTATTATAGCGTTTGTCAGTTGCGAGTTATGGTATGCAGAGACAGCGATCGCTTTTAGCGTTAATATTCGTTTTAGTCATAGCCGCCGTTGCGGCCATTGCGTTGATTCCTGTCCCCTTGGGGTTAGACTTACGCGGGGGTTCACAGCTTACTATTCAGGTGAAACCTTCAGCCGAAATCAAGCAAATCACCGAACGTGAATTAGATGGGGTGAAAAAAGTTGTTGAAGGTCGGATTAATGGTTTGGGTGTTTCTGAACCAGTTATCCAAACTGTGGGTACAGATAAAATCCTGGTTCAGTTACCAGGAGTAAACGACCCAGAACAAGCGGAACGAGTGCTGGGAGGTACAGCACAGTTAGAATTTCGCCAACAAAAACCCACTACAGAAACTCAATTATTTGCTTTTCAAGCATCACGCGCCGAACTAAAAGTCAAGCAAGAAGAATTAAGAAAAAGTAACGATCAAGACGCAATTAATAAAAATTTAGAAGATTTACAGAAAAATAATCAAGCGATCGCAGAATTATTTGAAAGTACCAATCCCCCCCTTGATGGGAAGCATCTTCAAGATGCCTATGGTGAACCTACTCAACAAGGTAACAACTGGAATGTGGCTATTCGCTTCGACCCCACAGGCGGTGAACTATTTGCCAACCTAACCAAAAATCTGGCAGGTACAGGACGCAGCATTGGTATTTTTCTAGATAATGAACTGATCAGTTCTCCTGTTGTCGGGGTAGAATTTGCAGCTACCGGGATTACTGGTGGCGCGGCTGTAATTACAGGTAGATTTACGGCCCAACAAGCCAATGATTTAGGCGTACAATTACGCGGTGGTGCTTTACCTGTACCAGTAGAAATTGCCGAAATTCGCACAGTTGGGGCAACCTTGGGTAAAGACAGTATCACAAGCAGCATCTATGCTGGGATTGGTGGTCTAATTTTAGTATTAATATTTATGGTGGTGTACTACAGACTACCAGGATTAATTGCGGATTTATCCTTAATCGTCTACGCCATCTTGACTTGGGCTAGCTTTTCTCTATTAGGTGTAACCCTCACGCTACCAGGAATCGCTGGATTTATTCTCAGTATCGGTATGGCAGTAGACGCAAACGTGCTAATTTTTGAACGCACACGGGAAGAATTAAGGACTGGTAAATCACTGTATCGTTCTGTAGAGTCAGGCTTTTACCGTGCTTTTTCCAGTATCTTAGATGGCAATGTTACAACAGTAATTGCCTGTGCAGCACTATTTTGGCTGGGTGCTGGTTTAGTCAAGGGCTTTGCTGTAACTCTAGCTTTGGGTGTAGCCGTCAGTATGTTCACAGCTATTACCTGTAGTCGCAGCTTAATGTTTGTCGCCATTTCCATTCCCGCACTACGTAAACCAGAACTATTTTGTCCAAACCTGCCAGCATCAGGGGCATCTAACAAGGCAGAGGTAGCTTAATGAAACTCAGTATTAACAAATCGCGATCGCTTTGGTGGACTATTTCTTGTGCCATCACCTTAGCTGGTATCATCTCAATGGTGATTTCTTGGCAAAACCCCAACATTCGCGCCCCCCTACGTCCGAGTTTAGATTTTGTTGGTGGCACAAGATTACAATTTGAACGAGATTGTACCAAACCTGGGAACTGTGACCAGCCATTAGATATTAACGTTGTGCGGGAAGTCGCTAAAGCCCAAGGACTTGGAGATAGCAGCATCCAAATCATTGCTGACAAAGAAACACGCCAAGATAATGGCATCTTAATTCGCACAAAAAATTTAGATCGCGAACAGCGTACCAAATTACAAACCGCCTTAAGTGAAAAAGTCGGCACTTTTGACGAGCAAAAAAATCAAATTGACACCGTAGGGCCGACCTTGGGGCGAGAGTTGTTTACCTCTGGTATCATCGCCCTGATTGTTTCTTTTGCAGGCATCATTATTTACTTAACCTTTCGGTTTCAGTTAGATTACGCCGTATTTGCGATCGTAGCCCTGCTTCACGATGTACTCATCACAACAGGAATCTTCTCAATTTTTGGTTTGGTTTTCGGTACAGAAGTAGATAGCTTATTTATTGTGGCTCTACTAACCATTACAGGTTTCTCTGTCAACGATACAGTAGTAATTTACGATCGCATTCGGGAAACATTAAAACTAAATCCTAACCAACCGATTACGGAGATTGTTGATGATGCAGTTAACCAAACTTTAGGCAGATCAATCAATACAACTTTAACCACCATGCTGCCATTGTTCGCTATCTTCCTATTTGGTGGCGAAACCCTGAAAAACTTCGCTTTAGCTCTAATTTTTGGCTTCATCGCTGGAGCATATTCTAGTATTTTCATCGCCAGCACCCTTTTGACAGTGTGGCGAGAACGTACAGCTAAATCTACAGTAGTAGCAACTGCTGGAGTAACTGATACATCTGTTGAGTAGTCCCCAATCCCCAATCCCCAATCCCCAATCCCCAGTCCCCAGTCCCCAGCATTGCCTATGACTCAACCAGAACAACCTGCAATTCCTGGCAATGAACAATCCTTAGCGCAACAAGTCCAAAAGCTACACCAGTTGACCGTATATGGGAGGTGGCTATTTGTTGGCTTTTTATGGTTGACAATTGCGCCTTTGTGTTTTTGGAATCTCCGCTCAGAAATTGCCTTATGGCAACAATACTTTACTTGGGCAGCAGTGCGTTATGGAATTTTATCTCATCCACTGTCTGCGATCGGTTTAGCTTTTTGTATTGGAATGACTACTTCCGTTTTAGTTTGGCAAAGTCGAAATATTTTACTAGGTTTACCACACCAAGAACAGCAACGCCTAGAAAAACAAGTATTTCAGATTCGCCAGCAAGGCCCTACTCATCCTTTATGGAAGTGGGTAGTCAATAGTCAATAGTTCAACCCCTGTCACCTGTCCCCTGTCACCTGTCCCCTGTCCCCTGTTGCATACATATACACTAACTCCGTAATTTCTTGCACAATATGATTGAAAGACAGTAAAAATACTGCCACATCGGAGTGCCTACATTATGAAACACTATCAGATTCAGTTTCGTGAACATCGCCATGCTGAAATAGACCTTTACCAACTCCAAGAGTTATTCGATCTTGCAGCTTTTTGGGCGAAAGGACGCAGTATTGAGGATTTGAGTATAGCTATTACCAACAGCGATCCAGTAATTTCTGTATGGGATGCAGAAAAACTGATTGGTTTTGCTAGAGCAACTTCCGATGGTATCTATCGGGCGACAATTTGGGATGTGGTAATTCACCCAGAGTATCAAGGTACTGGACTAGGCAGCAAATTAGTCGAAACAGTTTTAAGTCATCCCCGAATGCAGGTTGAGCGAGTTTACCTGATGACCACTCACCAACAAAAATTCTACGAAAAAATTGGTTTCCAAGCTAATAGCACTACAACTATGGTGTTGGACAACCAATCGAAAATTAGCACTATGACTACTATGGAAGTTCAGCTTCAAGAATCGCTAGGGGTATAGATATCTGTAGTCTAGTTAACGGATCTCTTTCAGAGATGGGAGATGGTAAGATATCTAACTTGCCTCCCATCACTTCTAACAGCTTTTGATTAAGTAATAGTTTCATTCCTGAAGAAAAACCAGTTTGATTTGGCTCAACATCAACAGACTTATCCTCAGATGTCAGCAAATCTATAGATTCATGATTTAGGAAGGCGTGATTAGGTAAATCTAGGGAAATTTGCACAAAATCACTATTAATAGCAGTAGAAATACAAATACTCCCTTCCGCCATCTGAGAAATAGCAGTATTTACTAAATTCAGTAATATTTGCCTGAACCAACGTTGGTCAGCCAAAATATAAGTCTCGCTATCTGGAGGCAAAATTCGCAACTTTAAATTGCGATCTACTGCCAGCATATAAGTTAAATTATAAACTTCTTGTAAAATCTCAGCTACAGGTTGGGGCTGAATATCTAGCTTGTTAGTCCCGTGTTCTATTCGGACAACATTGAGAATTTCATCCATCAGATGTAACAGCTTTAAAGCCCGTTCATGAGCTTGGGCAATAAATTCACGCTCTTCTGCCGGATCTTCGCATAAATCTGACAAAATTAACTGATGTAACCCAATCAAACCATTGAGAGGCGATCGCAATTCATGGGTAGTCCTCGCTAAAAACCCCCCTTTAAACAAGCTCATTTCCTTAGCCATTTCATACGCTAGCTGCGTATTTTTGATCTCTTCTGGGAGTGATAGCGTCTGCGTTTGATCTGTTGGCGTTATTGGTGAATCACTAGCAATGGGATTTACAGACTTTTTTGTTACCAATCCACGATAACCAACCCCTATTAATAGTCCTACTCCGAGATATATCCAGTTACTCCAATTCATAATTTGGCAGTTATTAACTTTTTAATTGACCACAAAAATGAAAAATCAGTTTCCAACTTAAATATTAAACATCTAAGTTTACTGCACCTTGACGTAAAATTTGCCAATTGCCCCCTGTCCATTTAGCAACAGTAGACGGCTGACTCAGTACAGTATTTTCACTGAAAAAATCCGGGGCTGTGGATTCCAAAGTCATCACTTCAGGAAACTGAGCGTCAATTTCTGCCATAGTTGCTAAAGCTGGCTGACCTGACAAATTAGCACTAGTAGTAGCTAGCACACCTGTTTGAGACAAAATTTTTTGCGCGATCGCACTTTTCGGAACTCGAATCCCAATTGTTGTAGGATCAGTCGGATTCATAGCCTTTGGGACGCGATCGCTAGCCGGTAAAACCAATGTCAATCCTCCCGGCCAATAGCGATTTACCACTTTTTGCCAAATCTGATATTCTGCTTCACTACCTTGCACATAAGGCCATAAATCTGCTGCATCAGCCGCCATCAAAATTAAAGGCTTATCTTGACTGCGCTGTTTAGTAGCAAAAATCAACGCCGCTTTCTCTGGTAAAGCCGCCAGCGCAGGAACGGTATCAGTAGGAAAGCTGACCACACAGCCAGAACCCACGCCAGCTATTAATCCCTCTAAAGAAACTCTAGTCACGTCGCTTTGCTCCGAATTCAAAATTCAAAATTCAAAATTCAAAATTCAAAATTAAATACCCCACAGATAAATCCGGGGGCTTGATTTAATCTTGTTTGAATTTTTTCTTCTCCATAAATAAATTTAGGGGCTTGTACCCTTTTTTTCTTTGGTCATAATTATCAGTATGAGTTAAGCAAACCATAACTCATAACTCATAACTCATAACTGATTACTCATAACTCATTACTCAGCACTTACAAAAGCTAAAGCAAACCGTTCCACACCCTCTAAATCCGTGTGAATTTGAATATTCTCATAACTACCCTGCTTTTGCAGAAGCATTTTTACCGCCTCAGCCTGTCCTGCCATCATTTCAATTAACCATACGCCGCCAGGTTTCAAATAACTGGGGGAGAATTCTATCAAGTGACGAATATCATCTAAGCCATCAAAACCACCATCTAGAGCTAAATGTGGTTCATGCTTGGCTACTTCTGGTTGTAGTGTCGGTACAATATTGCTGGGAATATAAGGTGGGTTGGATACCATCCCACTAAATTGACCTTTAAGGGCTGCTAACGGCTGCCACCATGACCCTTGATAAAATCGTATCCGGTCGGCTAAACCCAGATTATCGGCGTTTTTTTGTGCGATCGCTAAAGCTTCTAAACTGTAATCAACAGCATGAATTGTAGACTCTGAAAAGGCATCCGCTAGTCCTAAAGCGATCACACCACTACCAGTCCCTAAGTCTACCCAATGTCCTTGTTTTAGCTGTGACGAGACTTCACTTCTAGCCGCCATCACAGCTAAATCAATCAAGCATTCGGTTTCTGGTCTGGGAATTAACACCGCATCCGACACCTTCAGTCTAAAATTTCGCCAAGGTGTACTGCCAGCAATGTACTGTACTGGCAAGCGATCGTCTAAGCGTCTGTGCCACAAATGGTCTAACTCTTCTAAAGACAAAGCCATAATAATCTCAGCTTTGTCTTTAAAAGAGTCTAAGCGCAGTGCCAAGCGATCTAAGCCTGCTACCTCTTGGAGTAACCAATCTATTTCTGCTACTGGAACATTATTTGCGATCGCTTTTGCGATCGCTCTACTGCGCCATTGCCAAAGTTGTAACCCAGAAACTAAATTTAGCTTTTGCTCTACCATTTCATAGGACTTACGCATTGATCAAAATCATCAGCTATTAACGGTTAATTTTTCTAAATATTAGTCGCCAAAAGGCTAAAACGACCTATTTTATTAACACACAATTTCTCATTTGTACAGTGCGTAAGTCCAATATTCATTATTTTTTCGGAGCGGGTGCAGACGCTGGTCGATTTGGCGCAGGGGATTTTTTAACTAGCGATTGAATAAAACTGATAGACTCTCTTGATGGATACAAGACAATTTTGTTGATCATAGGATCATTGCTGCTATTAAGAGCTTCCATCACGCCAAACAGATCCACCACCTGAATCTCAGTATTAGCAGCTTCACCTGGTACAGCTTTTTTAAATTGATCTAACAAAGCTACAGCTTGCTCTTTCTCAAAGAAGAAAGGAATATACCTCTCGCTACCTTGTGCAACAGGTATAGTCAAATAGCTATTCTCTTTCTTAAATTTAGGTACAAATAAGGGGATACCATTAAATTGATTCCCTTTTTGACCAGTCTGATTTAACAGGCTAATTGCTGAATCTACCTGTTGTTGCATCGGCATTAAAGTATAAATAATCGAATCTGACTTCTTTTTTCCTTCTAGGACTATTTTATAGTAGTCAGCTAAGGACAGAGGCCTTACTTGTAGACTGTTTGCCAGTTGGGGATTTTCTTTCTTTAGGCGATTATCTAAAAATTTCTGAGCATCCTGCTTACTAATAAAAAATCCTACTTGAGAGATTGTCTTACCTTGGTTATTCCTAGAAATAATTACGAATTCACCTTTAGCATTGGTGAGCGTAAACACAGGAACTTCTTGCAGCTTTTTAACCACCTGCTCCTGTGGTAATGCTACTGCTTGTAGATTCCCTACTCCTGGCAAATCGGCTGATAATACACTACCAGCAATACCCAATATTACGCCCAAGCGAACCAATGCTTTCATGACTGTTCCTCGCATCAATACTTCAATTTAGTTATTAAGTTAGCCAAATAGTTGGATTTGCACAGCACCAACTAGTCTTAGTTATATAGCAATCCCTTCGATATGTGAAAAAGTTGTGCCGTTGTTAAATGCTAACAATCATCTCTCAAAACGTGATATTTTGACACTCCTCGACCTAAAGGTACGAGGATTCTTGATTCATAGGCACACCTTAAAGCTAGAAGGAATTAGGCTCGCTAATTCGACTCCCTCACCAAATAACCCTACCTAAAGGTGGTATTACTCAGCTATGGCAACTAGTTCCAGTGGGCTTGCCTCCCCAAGCGTTCGGGTACTTGCTGAAAGTGCCTTAAAAAGCCGTCCTAGAAGCGATGCACTGAGCTTGCCGAAGTGGACGGGGCTTGTATCCCATTGTTTTCGGTCACTAGTAGACTGTGATCAAGTTATATTTTTATCAAATTTACCTTGGTATGCGCCCAGCAATACTGTAAATGCCCATGATATGTAGCCGTTGTAGCATTTATGAAGCAAAAACTTTCTCAACTTCAAGCAGTCAATGCCATTGTATTGCCTTTCTCAAAATTAGAGACATGATCAAATAGTTAATTGTTCCACCAATCCCATTTCTAGTCACTCAGCCCAAAATTTTTATGTAGAAGCGCGATTAATCATGACTCTACATAAAAGCTTTGCAACCCTAATTCAACTTGGGTTTATGTATCAATTAATCTAAATCGGGATGACAGGATTTGAACCTGCGGCATCCTGCTCCCAAAGCAGGCGCGCTACCAAGCTGCGCTACATCCCGGACAGATGATTTCATGTTCATCAGCAATATTAACACTATACCATAAATAGCTAACTTTTTTATAGTCAGCTATTTATTCTGGTACAGAAAATTAATGAGGATACCAAAACATACCTTTGATACCTTCTGGATCTGCCATAAAACCCATAGTTCGGTAGAAATCTACCACATGAGGATCGGCGAAAAGAGTCACATTACTGATCTCTTCACTTCTGAGTTTTTTGAGGACGTATTTCATCAATGCCTTACCCATTCCTTTACCTTGAAAGTCTGGGTGAACTACCACATCCCAAATAGTGGCGTTAAAGGCATGATCTGAGGTAGCACGGGCAAAACCAATCAGCCGCCTCTGGTTGCCTCGCACCTGCCACATTGTGGCTACGAGAAAACTATGCTCAATAGCTTTTTTGACTTTTCTTAAGGGACGACGCGACCAACCGACAGCATCACAAAGTTCTTCTAGTTCATACAGATCAATATCTCGCTCAGTGCTAAAAACAATACGTTCTGCACTCCGAGTGACTCCTGATGAATCACTGTTGGAGTAAGAATTGCCTGTAGCGTCTACTGTATGCTCTTCAAAAGAGTTTGTTTTACTTGTTGTCGCAGATTCAGAGGTACTAAACCAAGTTTTCCAAAAACCCATGCCAACGTGGTTCGGGGAGTATAACTGAAATTGGTTTCCACTATTAAAAGTGTTGATTCACTCTTAACACAACCACTACCCTTCTTTAAACCTTACTCTCAATTTTTTTGGAGATTGTCGGGATTTTCAATGGCAACAGCTAGTTAATAGCGTGTTTCACACCAATCATATTCAACTTTAGCACTTTGTTGTCAAGGCTAGGAGAAATTCAGTGAACTACCTTGCCAGATAGATGGGACTTCCCAATTCAGATGATTGCAGGGCAAGATGGGGAACACTAGGGAGAGAGTGGAAAAAGGAAGTACAAAAATAAAAGGCAAAATCAAAGAATCTTTTGACTTTTTTATGTCCAGTCCCCAGTTCCCAGTCCCCAGGCGAAATAAGCAAGCGAGTTTTAACACCCAAGATGGCTTCTGGCTTAAAATCTTCAACACTGGAACTCCTAAAACGCTTTAATCGAGCGTTTCCCCAGTTTTATGAGCAATTTGTCAGCAGTGAAATTCAACTGCAAAATTTACGGTTAGCGTATCGTCTCTATAAAACCAAACGGGCTGTAATTGAGCTAAAACCGGAAGGTAATAAAAGTGCCTTGCATTTTGCTTACCGTAATCAGTCCTTTCTCCTCAGCGATATCTTTGGTGTGCTAGCAGCTTATGGGCTAACAATCCACGGGTTGAGTTTATATGGACAAATTCGCCCTCCCATGCTCGTTTTTATCAAACTTTTGGTATCTCGTGGTAGTAAAGCCTTGACGGAGAAAACCGCAGAAAATGTTTGTCGTGCCATTCGTGAGGCTTTAGGGGGGCGATTTGAGGTGGAAGAAATGCTGGCAGTAGAATTTAATCTAGACGTTGGTTTAGAACAGGTACAGACTGAGTTTTATGTCGATCCTGTATTTCATCTCCCGGCTTTAGTAATTGAGGCGGATAATCAGCCAGGGTTATTTTACAAAGTGATGTATGCCATTTGGCAGGAAGACCTTTTAGTTGTCAATGCCAATTTACTAGTTTGGCGGGGACGTACAAGGCTAATTCTCTACTTGTTAGGGCCTAATGAAAGCCTAATTCCTGAGTATCTGGGGCATAAAATTGCTGAAGGAGTACGTCAAAGATTGTTAGGTAAGTAGTCAGTGCTGAGTACACAATTAGTAATTATTTCTACTTGATATTGCCTATACCCTGACATTCTTTTATTTGCCAAATCATTTTTTAAATTTTTTAGCTTGCTTTTGGTAGGGATTTTGAATTTTTAATTTCTATCTGATCGTACCTACTCTTGAGGGTACGATATAAATATGGCAACTATTGAAATCTTGGGTTTTCCTCACGCATACGAGCTAACAGCTCCAACGTCCTACCCCCATGCTTTAGTATTCATCCACGGTTGGCTCAATAGCCGTGGATACTGGCAACCTGTGATTTCTCGGTTGTCAGTTGATTTGCAGTGTCTATCCTATGATTTACGAGGTTTTGGTGAATCTCAGTCTCAGCTAGACACTGATTTTAGTCAAGCCGAAAGTTCTGTCAGTTTGTCGTCTAGCTCTATTAATACCCTTAATTCTCCTTTTGAGTCTCTCCATACACCAGCAGCCTACGCTCAGGATTTAGTAGCCCTTCTGCAACAGCTAAATATTACTAGTGCTTGGTTAATTGGTCACTCTTTGGGAGGTACGATCGCACTTTGGGCAGCTGATCAAATGCCTGAGTGTATTAAGGGTGTGATTTGTATCAATGCAGGCGGTGGTATTTATCTGAAAGAAGCTTTTGAGCAGTTTCGTTCCGCCGGGCAAAAATTTTTACAAATCCGTCCCCGTTGGTTGTCTCAAGTACCTTTAATTGATTTACTTTTTACTAGAAACAGTGTCTCTCGTCCTTTAGATCGCTATTGGGCGCGTCAGCGCATGATTGATTTTATTGTGGCTGATCCAGAAGCAGCTCTGGGATCATTACTAGAGTCCACAACGGAAGAAGAAGTCAATCGTCTACCAAAGTTAGTATCACAGTTAGAACAGCCAGTTTATTTTCTGGCTGGTGCTGACGATAAGGTCATGGAACCTAAGTACGTGCGTCATTTAGCTAGTTTTCATAGGCTTTTTCAATACTGTGGAGATAATGTGATTGAAATTCCTGATTGTGGACATCTGGCAATGTTGGAACAGCCAGATGCAGTTGCTAATCACATTCGGGAAATAGTCACAAAGTAGGAATAAAAAAATATCCAAACTGTAGGGTGCGTCAGTGCGATAGAACCTAACTATACTCAGAAATTATTCATACTGACGCACCCTACCCAACCATCAATTGCGGATAATTTATTTTTTGGTGTTCCCTTACTTCTGACTCATTACTCTAGGAGTTACGCAAGTGTCACAATCGGTAGTTGGTGCGTGACGCTATAAGTCTTATGACTACGTTCAAATACTTTCGCAGCGTCACACACCCTACGTGAAAAATTGCCAGTTGCGTAAGTCCTATACTCATTACTCATTACTCATTTATAGTTTTGAACTATTGACGAACATACAACTTCATCACTTGGGTAAGTGGGAGTCGAGATTCTACACCCAAGGTTAGGGGGGATGTATGACCACGAGAGAAATGATCGGCGGCGGCACAGGCGATCATGGCGGCGTTGTCGGTACAAAATGTTAATGGAGGGAAGAGGACGCGGATGTTATGTTCAGAGGCTGCTGCTTGTAAGTTTTTCCTTAAGCCACTGTTGGCTGCTACTCCACCACCGACAGCAATTGTATCTAGACGATAATCAATGGCACAGGCGATCGCTCTTTTGGTTAATGCTTTCGCTACAGTTTCTTGAAAGCTGGCTGCTACGTCCGCCACTGGCAATGGTTTAGCATCTTTTTCTAACTGCTGTACTAAACGCAATACTGCTGTTTTTAAGCCGCTAAAACTGCCATCATAGCGATGAAACCCTCCACCCGGTAAGGACACTCTCCCTTCTGGTAGAGCAAAGGCTTGAGGGTTTCCTGTTTGCGCTAATTTATCAATGACTGGGCCACCTGGATAACCTAGCTTTAATAATCTAGCCACTTTATCAAAAGCTTCCCCAGCAGCATCATCACGAGTTTCACCCAGGGTTTCGTATATACCACATTCCCTAACATAAATCAAGCTTGTGTGTCCGCCGGAAACCAGTAAGCTAAGAAAAGGGGGATCTAAAGTTGGCTCACTCAAATAAGTGGCGTAGATGTGACCTTCGAGGTGGTGAACTCCCAAAAATGGTTTATTGTACAAAATCGCTAAAGTTTTGGCCGCCGTTAACCCTACTAACAACGCTCCGACCAATCCAGGGGCGCAAGTGGCTGCGATCGCATCAATTTGTCCCCAATCTAATTGAGCTTGCTCTAAGGCTTGAGCGATCGCCTGATTTATCGTTTCCAAATGCTGGCGAGATGCAACTTCTGGCACTACCCCACCATACTGCTGATGTACTGGAATTTGGGAAGTAATAATACTACTGCAAACTTGACGATTTTTAACAATTGCCACGGCAGTTTCATCACAGCTAGTTTCTATTGCTAAAACAGTTACCATTGCTACCAAGGAGTAATAAGTGCTGAGTCTGGAATGCTGAGTTTTGAGCTATAACCAAATACTCAGAACTCGTTACTCAGCACTCAGGACTCTGTAAGAACTTGTTTGAGAAGCTTTAACTTTTATTTACTTCAACTTTACTCGATTCCCGCCCAAGAGTATGATGACTTGCTAGTTAAGCAAATAAAGAGTGTACAAGCCGCTTCGTTTTGTACAAAAAACTTTTTCTTTTGTAATAAAAGGAAACACACCGATGAAAAGATTGTTTGCTTTGATGTTAGTGATTTGTCTTGCATTCAGTTTCGCACCCCCAGCTAAAGCTCTAGGCGCGAATCTGACCCCCTGTAAAGACAATCCTGCATTTCAAGCACTTGCAAAAAACGCCCGTAATACTACAGCCGATCCAGAATCTGGGAAAAAACGTTTTGAACGTTATTCTCAAGCACTGTGTGGACCAGAAGGCTATCCTCACTTGATTGTTGATGGTCGCCTTGATCGCGCTGGAGACTTTTTAATTCCTAGCATTCTGTTCTTGTATATTGCTGGTTGGATTGGTTGGGTAGGTCGTGCCTACTTACAAGCCATCAAAAAAGAAGCTGACACCGAGCAAAAAGAAATCCAAATTGATTTGGGTCTAGCACTGTCTATCATTGCTACAGGTTTTGCTTGGCCAGCCGCAGCCCTCAAAGAACTACTTTCTGGCGAATTAACTGCGAAAGACTCAGAAATTACTGTTTCTCCTCGCTAGTTCAACTTAATTCATTCACTTGTTTTGGAGACTAAATCATGGCAGACAAAACTGACCAAAGCAGCTATTTGATTAAGTTTATTTCCACCGCACCTGTTGCAGCTACTATCTGGCTGACAATTACAGCAGGTATTTTGATTGAATTCAATCGCTTTTTCCCTGACTTACTTTTCCACCCCCTACCATAAATTTAGAAGTTAGGGTATTGGGTATTGGGCATCGGGTATTGGGTATCGGGAATAATAATTTCCTTTACTCCTGCAATTCCCCATTCCCTATTCCCCACTCCCTAATCCCTTTGTTTCTCTTCGTGAAAATGCGATCCTTCTAATTTAGAGGTAACCTAAAATATGCAAGCAGTAGACGCATCAAAAAATCTTTCCAGCGATCCGAGAAATCGGGAAGTCGTTTTTCCCGCAGGTGATCCACAAATTGGTAATCTGGAAACCCCAGTCAATTCTTCTCCTGTAATCAAGTGGTTCATTAATAACTTACCTGCTTATCGCCCAGGTCTGACCCCTTTTAGACGTGGTTTAGAAGTTGGTATGGCTCACGGCTACTTGCTGTTTGGCCCCTTCGCTAAATTAGGCCCACTGCGTAACGCGGACAATGCTAACTTAGCAGGATTGTTGGGTTCTATCGGCTTGGTTGTGATTCTTACCGCCTGCCTATCTCTGTATTCCAACACTAACCCCGACAAAGCTCTGGCTAGTGTTACCGTACCTAAGACCCCAGATGCTTTTAATTCCAAAGAAGGCTGGAATAATTTTGCCAGTGCTTTCTTAATTGGTGGTATTGGTGGTGCAGTAGTAGCTTATTTCTTGACCAGTAATTTGGCTATCATCCAAGGTCTGATAGGCTAATTTTCTGTTGTGGGTAATTAGGCATTGGTGAAAAGTCAGTGATTTTTGACTATTACCTCTGCTTAATTACCGATTAGTAATTTGGAACGAAAAAGCTTTATTTGCCAAACACAGCCGCTTCAATGGCATTGAGAGCAGTTTCTAAATCATCATTGACGATTTGGATATCAAATTCATTAGCCGCTTGAATTTCCTCATGGGCGCGTTGTAGACGACGGGCGATCGCCTCTTCAGAATCCTGTCCGCGTTCACGAATGCGTTTCTCTAGTTCCGCAAAGGAAGGCGGCAAAATAAAAATACTTAAAGCTTCCGGGAAGGAAGCACGAATCTGTCTTGCGCCTTCTAGTTCAATCTCCAACACTACTAACCCTCCAGACTGCACTTGATTGAGTACAGCAGCGCGGGGAGTGCCATAGTAATTACCAGCAAATTCTGCTGACTCTAGGAATTCGCCTTGAGCAACCAACTGTTCAAACTTGTGGCGGCTAATAAAATAATAATTTTTGCCATCAATCTCCCCTGGGCGCGGGGTACGAGTCGTCGCAGAGACAGAGTAATAAAGTTCTGGATGACGCTGTAAGAGCGATCGCATTAAAGTACCTTTACCGACCCCACTCGGCCCGGTTAACACAATTAGCTTGCCTGACAAAGCACTTTCTTCGGTAGTAGCACAACTCTGGATGGGTAAGACTTGCATCATCCGTTCAACCTGTGAATTAATCAAGAGACATCATTCGTTAGTAGATTAGTAATTTAATCTGGTATGTGTCCCCAGAGCAATCCTTAACTAACGAATTTGTAGCACTAGTGACAGAAAATTCCTCTAATTCACATGGTACTGCTGATGTAGTCTCAATAGAGGTGGGGTGTTACTCCTACCCCTCATCAATTTTCTACTGTGTGATGCTCCTTAGAAATCACGAAACGATTAGCTACCGTTTCTGGTTGAATCGCCGACAAAATTACGTGACTGGAATCGGTGATGATTACAGCCCTAGTCCGGCGACCATAAGTAGCATCAATTAGCTGACCTCTGTCCCTAGCATCAGTGATAATCCGCTTAATCGGGGCAGATTCTGGACTCACAATGGCAACAACTCGGTTAGCCGAGACAATGTTACCAAAACCAATGTTAATTAACTGTATCTCCATAAAAAAACTGACACCAAATGTGGTGTTCAAGGCTAGTAATGAATTTATTCTCATGTTATCCCTAAAAAACGGTACTTACAACGCATTCAATCTATAGAGCTTGAGTTTTTTCAAAACACCTGCTTTTTTCGAGAGATCCACCGTTAAATTGCCGAAAAATATGCCTATAGAGACAGGAATAAATATACCTATAAGAGCTAGTGCTAAGTTTAATTGCTAATAGTATCTAAAAGTGATTTGTCAATATTGTAGTTTTCTGCAAAATATGTATATCTTGCAGAAAATTATTCCTAATTATTAATCAAATTATTTCCTCTGATGATGGGTAGATTTTTTCAATTCTTGCCATTTTTGTCGCAGTTGATGTAAGTTCGGAGTGTTACATCCATAACGCCAACTCACATAAGCTTGGCAAATATCATTTATGACCTGAGCATTGGCTGGAGTATGATGCCCAGATGATACTTTGGCATACTCTAAAGGTGTCTGTGCTGGATGCTTACCTAGACCTTTTTGATCTGCCCATTCCAGCATTTGTTGATACAGACGCTCCATTGGCGGTAGTTTACCTAAGCGACGGCGATGTAACCACTCTCGCCACTGCGCCCAGCCTAGCCAGCCCAAAAAAGCGGTTGTGGTTGCTAAGATTAAGCCTGTTAATATACCTACCCAACCTTGAGTAAATAAAGCGAAAAACCAAGCGATCGCTTTCCCAAACCAGCTAAATATTGTCCCAAATACATTGTTGAAGAAGCCTGTCACTGGAGAAGGTAGCCACCCAGCCACCCAATTCCAAAATTGCTTCAGCACACTAAAGGTCTGAGTTTCTTCAATGGAAGGTGGAATCAGGGGATGATTGGGAATAGGGTCAAAGGTAAACCAGCCATATTTGGGGAAATAAACTTCCGTCATGGCGTAAGCATCAGTATTCCGCACTACATACATCCCCGTAAAGGGATTAAACTCCCCTGGCGCAAACCCTGCTACTAGACGCGCTGGGATGCCAATAGAACGCAGCATGACTGTGAGAACTGTTGAGAAATGATCTGGATAACCGCCCTTATATTTAAATAAAAATGCTTCTACTAAGTCTTCTTTTTCGTCTAAAAAAGGGAACTCGAAGGGGTTTTTAGGGATGGAATAGTTTTGCTTGAGGTACTGGGCTAAATAAAGAACTTTTTCATAGGTAGAATCTAAGCTTTTTTGCGATTTCCCTATGCGTTCACGATTGTAGTTAGCTAATATTTCTTCGGTACGCTGTTTAACTTTGGTGGAAATTTCTGGGGGTATTTGGAGGTAATAATTTTTAATATTTCGGGGATAATTTGTAGTAGCTGTTCCTAATAAAGTGCGATCGCGGTACGGCACATCAGAAATTACTGTATAGGTGAGGTCTTCTGATAATCCCACAGGCGATCGCAAGCCATTTTCTTTATCCACTGCAATCATCGGTGTCGGGAAGTAAATTTCCCTGGGATAAGACATCGCCGGAATTAAGTTAGGTAAGTCTGATACTACCGTGTATGTCTGTATTACTTCCCTGGTCTTGCCAGAGATAGCAGGGGATGATAAAAAAATCTGATAAGACCAAGGCGATCGCTTAATAGTAGTCACATCTTCATTGCGGGAAACCTCCCAGCCTTTACCTGTGTAGCGGTCGAAGGCCAGCACCCGCCAAAATCCCTCAACTTGCGATCGCACCCGCATCACCACCTTGGGTTTCATCTCTCCCCGCAGGTTTTGGTTAATCTTGCTATTAAAACCGTAATAAAAACCGCTATCTACCTGTCCTGGTTGACCATTGTCACCTGATGCTGTGCTATTACCATTACCTTGGTTATCCGCGTTCCCTTGGCGGACATAACCAGGATTGATAATAGTCTGGCCGGTAAACCCGCCCTTCACCTCAATGGGAGAACTTACAGGAAAAGTTCGCAGTTGATAGCCAGGGAATCGGGGTAAAAATGCAAATACTACCAATCCTAAGGCGACAACTACGATAAATAGTGCAGAATAAGCAGGTAATTGTTGAGATAATTTAAATTCTTTTGACTTTTGGCTAGTGGCTTGTGACTTTTTCAGTCCTAGCTGCGAACGATAATTAACAACTAACGTCGGCAGTGCGATCGCTAAAAATAACAATAATATGGGTGCGAAGGCTAAAGTTTGACTCAACGTTGCCGCCACACCCAATAAAATTAAGCCAATAACTATGGAATAGCCTAAGTTTTTGCGCCGAGGCACATCAAAGCTATGCAGAATCTGGAGTTGAATTAATAACTCTGCTAAAGCCAACCGCGTATCATTCAATTCGCCAAATAACTGACCAAAGAAAGCACCCAAAGCCATTAACATCCCAATGGCAATGCAAAACTTGATAGTGACATTAGCTTGACGACGGCGGTAATAACTCCAACCTGCACCTAAAAGACTAAGTGGTATTGCCCACCAACTAAATGTAGTATTGGCGGCAATATCCACAGCTACAATACCTGTGATTACCAACGCTAGCACTAGTACCCGCAAGGAAATGGAGTCTTCCACTTCCACTGATGACGACCCCTGGTGATTGTGTCGTCCATAACTTACAGGCAGATGCCAAAATCGATTCAACCTGGTTAAATTAAACATTTCCAATTTCGGAAAAGCTAGAGAGTAGATGCTTATAGAGACAAATTTTCGGGAAGTTCCTTTAAGAAAACAGGAACTCCCCGAAAGCAGCCTTTGGGAGTAGAGATGTCTTGTAAATTTTCATTCTCGTTGCGGATGATTATAGAAACCCTAATGACCGCCCTTTGAGAAACATATTTTGATGCAAAACCACGATAATGCTCTTATCTATTGGTGTTGATCAACAATGGTGTGCTAGCGGTGGTAATCTCAGTTAGATTGTGGGATTAATCACAAACAACAATGGCAATTGATCAAGCTCTGGACACTCAACTTCTAAGGTGTAAGTTGGGTGAAGTTGCTGGCAAGAGATTTCTACACTCAAGCATCCGGGAATTGATGACTGTGCCATTGCAATAGAGTTATCGCCCCGCAATGTCAAAATTCCTTGAGTGGGTAAATCACCATAAACACGTAATAGTTTCGTGTCACCTTGGGAGTGGTATTCTACCCGCAGGTTGAGTGCGCCTGCACTAGTTAACCAGAGTCTTTCTACTACTGGCTTGCTTGGTGATACTGGTAGAGTGAGATTATCTAACAGTTGTTGGGCTGCCATCAGAGAAATCGCCATTTGTTGTTGAGACCCCAAATCTGAGTAATCACTCTCGATATTAGGAGTTGTCTCTAAAGTTTCTGGCGATCGATAGCTGCTGCGTAACACCAAACCAGCAAGATTGTTGATTGTGTGGGATTCGCTGGGGAATAAGCCTTCCACCACTTGCACTAATTTTGCCCCTATTGGTAGCGAAGATGTCACCATCTGTTGACATTTTGCTAATAATTCTTGGAATACTTTCTCTGGTAGGGGGATAGGTAAATTCAGCTTTGATTGCTGCGCCATCCACCCCCAGTTAGGGCTAAATACTAGTGATGGCTCATCCAGAGTATCTGGATAGTCTACTATTTGTGTTTCCCAGGGAAACAAGGGTGGGTGGTTTTCGGTGTGAATTTGTAACCGACGCTTGATGACGGCTTGAAAACGTTCTTGCACAGTAGGAATTTCTCCCAATAAAAAGGTTTGGGGTATACTTCCCAACTTTAGCTCACCACTATTTTTAGTGGCAGTTTGGCTGAGAAGGTGATCTCCCTTATCGGTATCCTCACAGTTTTCCCTATGGTTTTCTGGTTGATTGATACTTGCCAGAAAACCGAGTAGGTACTTTTGAAAGGATTCTGAGTCTCTATTCATGAGTAGATGCACTAGATCCGGATACTAAGGAATTACGAATTTCCCAAGCTTGTTCTAAAATTTTAAACCACCGTTTTTGTAGTTGTGCCATTGATAACCCTAAAGCTTTAGCAATTTTGTCATCGGGTTGTCCTTGTTGTTTCAAGTCTAGTAAAGCCCTTTGTTTCTCGTCTAATTGGGCTGTGTAGGCTTCCCACTGCTGAGGAGTTAAGCCTAAATTAGTATGTAAAGAAGCCTCTAACCATTCGTGTACTAGTTCCCATTTATGTAATAAAGCGAACCTAATTAAATGATACTTAAAGCGTTGTTGTAAGTAATCTCGCTGACGAGGAGTTAAACCTAAAACATTTTCAATTTCCTGGGCTGACATATCTTGGAGGCGCAGGGAAAAATAATCAGCACAGTCAGATTGATCACGTTGCTCCAAATAACTCATTAATTCCGTAACGACAACGGAGCGGAGTGTATCTTCTTCTGGTTCGGGTGCTGCTTGGGTAGCCATAGCTGAACGCAACTGCTGTACAGCAGGTTCTTCCCAAGTACCATCACCTTCATTGCTGCTACCTTCTGCTGCTTGTTCGATATCAACGATCGCTTCTGGGGGCTGCTGTTGAGAAAAAGTTTGAGCGCGGAGAATAATTAACTGCTGTTGACGACCAGGGAGGGGAATCCGCCGCTTACCGTAACGTTCGGTAAAGGCCATGTACTCTGATAGTTCTAGGAGAGTTTGGGGGCGATAGGTGGGGCCAAGTTGGTTTTCCCGACGAAAGGCGTTTAATGCTTCTAAATAAAAACTTTGTAGAAAATCTTCTATAATTGTCAGCCGCCCTTGATAACTCAATTGGCGTTGAGGAGGATTAATGTAACGATAAATAATTGCACTGAGGGTACTGTGTAATTCAACTCTGCCTCGGCTAGAACCTAATTGATAGTATCTCAGACACTGTTGTAGCCTATGTTTGGCTAAGGTCATGGCTGAATTTTCTACCGCACCGGAAGCTTGAATACGTTTACTTTCGTGGCAAATACGGTATACTTCGATGGTGATCCGATTGGCTACATCGTGGCAGTTCTTGTCTGAAGCTTTGGTAAACTGCTTAAGCTCTTTGTAGGCAAGCTGGAAGATTACTTCCTCACCGTTAGTATTTTCTCCGAAAGTGTTGGTGGTGGGAGCGGTGGGAGCAGTTGGAGCGGTTGGAATAGTTGCTGTTGCGGCTGAATTCATAGTCTCGGTTGTCAAAAGACCCTATACATAAACTTAAATAGAACTTGTGACGCAGGTGGGTATTGGCTTTATGGTTTTGCTTATAAGCTAAACGCATATTCATCCTTGGTTAAGGATGTGCTTGATTTTATTATTCCCAACTCTCATGGGATTAATCACATGGCGATAAATGTTATTGCCTTTACCCAACAGACGTTAACAAGTCATTATGGATTTAGAAACACAAATTCAATTGCTGATTAACAATGCACCCAACGATGGTGTAACACCACATCTTGTTGCAGCAATTGCTCCCGTGCTGGTGGCGATCGCTCAAAAGTTACGTCATTCCCAGTACCATATTCTCCAAGATGCGGAGGGTAGCTGGGTTTTAACTACCTTGAGAAATCGTGTCAACCCAGGAATCGAAAAGCGTGTTGTTTACGCTTTCCCTACCATACAGGATGTTTCCCTAATTTCCCCTGCTGGGCTAGACCCTCAAGTCACCCCAAAAATTGTTCCCGCAACCCACATTTTGTTCCAATTGGTGGCATTAGAACCCGTAGGTAGTATCGTTTTTTTGGAAACGCCGGGTAAAACCACTCACTCGTATGAAGTACAGCGTGCTAAATTCCAAAAACTCATACAAAAACAGTTACGACAACAGCCTAATAGTACAAACATACCTCCTGGTATTGCTTAAAAAAAAATTGGATGTTGGCTGTTTTCAATACACACCAACATCCAAAAATTTTTATCTCAAAAATCTCAAAAATTTTTCCTAAAAACCCAAAATTTTTTTTTCTACATCATGAGTGGCGAGTAAGGAGTAGGGAGTAAGGAGTAGGGAGTAAGGAGTAAGGAGTAAGGAGTAGGTATTGGTTAATAGTAATTTCCCAATACCCAGTCCCCAGTCCCCAGCTAATACAACCTACTCAGTCCATATTCAGCGATGTTGATCAACGTTTGGTGAGATTCTGAAGGCGGGAGAACAGCTAGATGGTCGATTGCTAGCTTAGTATGGTGAGCAGCTAAATCTCTGGCCTGTTGTATGCCTTGACTATCTTGAACCAAGTCCAATGCTTGCTCTAAATCTCCCGTTTGAGCAAATTCTCGCTCTATTAACACTTCCAAATAGGGTTTTTCGGCTAGGGCAAATAATACGGGTGCTGTCAGATTACCGCTTTTGAGATCCGAACCTACAGGTTTACCCAAAGCGTCGGCAGTGCTGGTAAAGTCTAAAATGTCATCGACAATCTGAAAGGCTATACCCAGATGACGACCATAAGCATACAAATGTTCTGCAACTTCTGAGGAAACTTCACTTAGTAGTCCCGCCGCTTTACCACTATTAGCAACCAACGAAGCGGTTTTGTAATAGCTTTTTTCTAGGTAAGTTTCAATTGAGATACTGGTGTCAAAGCGATTCAATCCTTGTTGAATCTCTCCGGTAGCTAAATCCATAATGACTTCTGAAAGTAGTTTGACTACCTGCAAGTTGTCTAAGTTGGCTAAATACCATGAAGATTGAGCAAAGAGAAAATCTCCGGCGAGGATCGCAATCCTATTACCAAATAAACTATGAACGGTAGGAACGCCTCGCCGCACGTCTGATTCATCTACTACGTCATCATGTACCAAGCTGGCAGTGTGAATCATTTCGGTGATTTCTGCTAGCCGGCGGTGACGCTGTGTAATATCTTGGTCTAACATGGTCGCCCGCGATATCAATAGCACGATGGCTGGTCTGATACGCTTTCCCCCAGCCCCGAATAGATGTTCGGCGGCGGCAAACAGAATGGGGTGGCGATTTCCAACTAGCTGTTTGAGGTTATCTGCTAGTATTTGCAGGTCTGCTTCCACAGGGGCAAACAGGGAGGTGGCTGGGGTCATGGGTGGGCGGACTCTGACTTTAGTTACGAAAGTTTACATATCCTAATATTCATTCTAAGATAAGCCTGTGCCAGCGCAAAGTTTTGCTCATAAGAATACTGACTTTTGACTTTTAACTTCTGCGTAGCGGTACTAGTGTGCATTTGTCTAAGTCAATCATTCATTAGAAAAATAAATATTTGCTATGTATTAATGTCTGTGTTTTAGAACTAAGTTTGTTTAAGTATTGTTACTACTCCATTGTTACGCACTACGTTAGACTACTAAGTGTTTTATGTAAAAGTCTTTTGCAGCAAGCATTATTTTTTTATAATTAATTTTTATATTAATTTATAATACATCTCTAAAAATATTTTTACCTAAAATACGTAATATTAATTACATATTAGCTAGATTTATGTATAAATTTAGTTCTTTGTCTTCCTCTGTAACTAGCGAAAAAATTTGAAATTTCCCCTCAAAATTAGCTTTGTTATGTTACGCTAGAATCTAGGGATTTTAAATATTTTCAGTCATTCACGCCACAACAGTAATTCACTTTTTAGTGACATTGCTATTTCAGTGTTGTGAGTTGCAAATATAACTTCGCCCAATCATCAATCAAAAAAGTCTTTTCTTGGTTGGTGTCGATAGCGAAAGATTCTTAACTAGGAGCTAGACGACTCTCTTGAGAGTTGTTGATATATGTTTTTGGCTTGCGTTGAGCGTAAGCACGGCTCTTGTTGTCAAGATATCAGCAAAAATAAAGCAGACTAGGTAGGCTGCGGAGGAGTGCAGTATTGGGTTGCTGTAAAGCAATGCAATTTCTGTTGTCGGATGTATGGTCTGCAATTCAATTAATTAAATAACCGATGCTTGAACCGTAGGGAATTAATTACTCTATCGGCAGGTTTGGCGTAAATTAATCCAGCCACCAACATGGTAATTGGTTGGGTAAGTTTTTGCTAATTTTATGCAATTTAATTATTTTTTTGAAAAGGTGCGGGTGGAATCATGGTTGACGGGAATATGTCTATGATGATTTTTATTTTAGCTGCGGGATATTTGTTTACTGTTTATCTATTATTGGGTTTGGCAAAACGCACCGGAAAAAAGCCTAGTCAATAGTCAAACCAATTCGCAATTCGCAATTCGCAATTCGCAATTGCAATCAGTGGTGGGTTCAAGCCCCCACTGATTGTTCGCGTAGCTTCCCGTAGGGAAGACCGCTAAATTTTCAATTTAGCGGGGGATTGAAACCCACATAATTACCAATTACCAATTACCAATTTGGTCAACAGTCAATAGTCAACAGTCAATAGTCAACAGTCAATAGTCAACTGTTGAATATTGACTAATAAACCTCTTGCAAAAGTCCGAAAATGAGATGTTTCGCTTCGCTCAACATGACAGCTTAAGTATTTATCGTAAATTCAAGGTTTTAAGACCCCTACGTCTACACGTAGTATCAGTTGAGTTGGGGTTTAAATCCCCGACTCCAACTGTCTTTAATAAGTAATGGGTATTTACTCATTACTCATTACTCATTTAAGCAAGAGGTCTAATGACTAGCAATATTAGCAAAATCGACTGATTCAACTATGGGGGTATGGCCTAGCCAATTGACTCCAGACTGAGCAAATTGCTGAGGTGAACCGCTAACAGCGAAGCGAGTTGGTAGGGGGGGGTGAGTGTTGGTTAAGCCTAGTAGGTCTAATTCTTGACTACAGGCGGTGACGACATGAACAGCAGGGTCAATAATTTTTACCTGAGTTGGGAGGAGCGATCGCACTACTGGCGCAAGTAAGGGATAATGGGTACAGCCATAAACTAAAGTATCAATGTCTTGTTGTAGCAAAGGTTCAAGATAAGACCTAGCTACTTCAGCAGTGTAGGGGTCTTGAATGCGGTTCTGCTCGATGAGTGGGACAAACTCTGGACAACCAACTTGCCACACGTCTACGTCAGGGTTGATTTCTAAAATGGCGTGTTTATAGGCATCGCTTTTAGCTGTGGCGGGTGTGGCTATGACACCTATACGCTTACCTTGCTGTACGGCTGCTTTTGCACCGGGGAGAATGACACCCAGAATGGGAATGTCATATTCGGCGCGGACAATTTCTAATGCGAGTGCAGAACTGGTATTGCAAGCCATGATCACCATTTTGACCCGTTGCTGCTGCATCCAGTCTAGAATTTCGCGGACAAACTGGACAATTTCGGCTTGGGAACGAATACCGTAAGGTAGCCTAGCGGTATCTCCAAAGTAAACAATTGATTCATTCGGTAATTGCCGATAGAGTTGGCGCAATACCGTTAGCCCACCTACACCACTATCAAAAACACCAATGGGAGCGCGTTGAGGCTCTTGGTCTAAGAACTCGTAAAGATTACCTTCAAAGCCGGAAGATGAATACACAGGCAGATACTGATTAAAATTTGGGGATTTAAAATACAGAATTTAGCAGACAATTGCCTAATTGACCATTAAATTCTGTAGGTATACCAATTAATCATTTTTACTATATTTTTAATTTGCTCATCTTTTTAAATATTGTAGGATACCGCGAGCGATCGCCTCTGCCATCCGGTTTTGATATTCTGCTGAACCCAATCGAGGATTATCTTCCCGACCACTCATATAACCTACTTCTACTAAAATAGAAGGCATAGAACTCTTTCTGAGGACGTAGAATCTGGCTTTGCGTGTGCCTCTATCTTTGATAGTACCAATACTTTGCAAAATATTCTTGCGGACAGCTTCCGCTAGGCCGTAGCCACTATCGTAATAATAGACTTCTAAGCCATTCACTTCGGGGCGATTCTCCACAGAGTTTGCATGAACACTGACAAACACTGTGGCATTAACTCGCTCGGCAATATCTACTCTACCTTGAAGCTCTACAAAGAAATCAGCATCTCGCGTTAATACTGCTTGCACACCGTTCTGTTCTAAAATAGCGGCTATCCTGCGACCGATGGGTAACACTACATCTTTTTCTAAAAGTCCACCCAAACCAGGCGCGCCTGGATCTTTCCCTCCATGTCCGGGGTCAATGACTACCAAAACTTTACCCCTGGGAACTGAAGAGTTTGGTATGGGCTGGGATGTAGTTCTGGGATTATCGGTATTTGTTTCTGGTGATTGCGCTTGGTTAGCTGATGGTAATGGTAAAGCAACTGGGGGTATAAATCGCCGCGAGGGTTGTAAATCTAATGCCAAAAGCTGGTTGCTGACTTGATTGAGTTCCCCTATTTGGACTCCTGCTGCTGGTTGTACCAAAACAACTACTGTATTGGGTGCTTGGGGTTGCAATCGTACCCTGAGAATTGGACTATTGGCAGTAAAAGCGGGGCCTTTGACGTTGGCAGCTAATTTGGCATTATTAATTGTGATACGGAATAATCCAGTGGATCTATCCCAACCACCTTGAGCCGATACCAATTGGTCAGCACGAATCAACAGTTGTTTGCCATTTTCGTCTAGTTCTATGGCTTGGATGGTAGCTGGTAAATTATTAGCAGAAATGGGTTCTGAGTTATTTTCTCTGGGCGACCTAACCACATTTTTGCTAGGTAAAACTACAAAGCCACCGACGCTGCTGGTACTGACTCGCCAGTCAGGGCTATTTTTATCCAGCAGCATTGTCATGCGTACAGTTTGGGGTCGGTTTTGTAATTGGCTAAATTGAATGCGGCTGACACCATAACGATTGACAGCAAAATCCTGCTGTTTGAGATTTGGTGATAAAGATGCGCCAGCAATATCGATATTGAGTACCTGTTGGTTTTCTGCGCGATTAAGTTGAATTTTAGGATTACCACCACGGGTGCGGACAAAAAAGCCATCGCCTGTGACTTGGAGATTTTCGATTTGAGTTACAGATGCAACAGTATTAACTTCTGGTTCGGGATTAGTGGGCGTGACCGTGTAAATATTTCTGGAAGATGGGTTAGATGGTGGTTGCTGGGCAATTTCTGGGTTATCTATTCTACTTTCAGAGACTGGTGTGGGTAATTGGACAGTCCAACGATTGGCACTAATCCCCACAAATTTGATTTGTTGGGGGTCGAGGGTATAACCAGGGGCTAGTTCTACTACTATCCGGGTGGTTTGGGGGTCAAACTGCCCCACACGCACTGATCGAATCGCACCCCCTACCTGTTGGGTGGACTGGGGTTTACCAAAGGTTATTCCTGGTAAGTCAATAACTAAGCGTGTGGGTTCAAAAATTAGTTGTGCTTGCGGTTGTACTGCTCCTGTGGTATTAATCTCCAAACGGTTTTGATTGGCATCAAATCGCCAAGAATCCAACCGAGTTGCCCAAGCTGGTGATGACAGTAACAACACCGTCCCTATAGTCCCGGTTATTAACCAGTCTAGTTTCACAATCTTTTCTCCTGATTCGCATTCGTGAGAGCTTTCGACAGTTATTAGTTATTCAGTTATCAGTTATCAGTGCCAGGAAAGCAAGCTTGATAACTGTTTACTGTTCACTGTTCACTGATGCAATCTCAACATATTGGCAAATCCTCACACCGTCACCGTCCCAACTTTGGCTTTGGGGCAATCAAATTTTGTATCGGTATAAAAATAAAGCTAATGGCGTAGTATCTTAGCACGCAGTTTTGATTTTGCCATGCGCTCTATTTTTAACAAGGGTATAGGGGTATAGGGGTATAGGGGTATAGGGGAAGAGAGATTGTTATGCGTGTGTTGTTTGGGTGAGTGGCTGTCAGGAGAATGACTATTTAGCGTTTGAGATATTGGAGAATCCCGCGAGCGATCGCATCTCCCATTTGGTTTTGGAAAGCCGGACTTCTCAATTTAGCCGAGTCCTCCCCACCGGTTAAAAATCCTGTTTCCACTAGAATAGAGGGCATAGAACTTTTTCTGAGGACAAAAAATCTGGCTCGCCGTACTCCCCGATCTCTAATATTCACACTTTGGCGAATGTTATTATGAACTGCGCGTGCTAAACCCAAACCACTGTCGTAATAATAGGTTTCCAAACCATTGACATTTGTGCGTCCCCCACCGATGGCGTTAGCGTGGATACTAACAAACACATCAGCCTTAGCTCTTTCTGCCATCTGTACTCTTCCGGGTAAACTCACAAAGTAGTCAGAGTTACGTGTCATCACTACTTGCACACCGTTTTGTTGCAAAACTTGAGCAACGCGCTGGCTGATGGGTAAGATGACATCTTTTTCACGTAATCCACCAATGCCAATTGCCCCTGGGTCTTTACCACCATGTCCAGGGTCAATCATCACTATAACCCTACCTCTAGGAGCGGGACGGGTTGGTGGGGTTACGGGTTGAGGATTTCGAGGATCTGGTAGTTGTCCTTGAATGGGGGGTAAAGGTGGTGTGGTGATGTTCCGACGCGAACCTTGTAATTGCAAAGCCAAAAGCTGACTACCGACTTGGTTGAGTGACCCAACTTGCACTCCGGCTGCTGGTTGGACTAAGACAACTACAGTATTGGGGTTTTGGGTTTGTAACCGGACTCGTAGGATGGGACTATTGGCATTAAAAGTTGGCCCTTTAACGTTAGGGGCTAACTTAGCGTTAGTAATAGCAATGCGGAACAGACCAGTATTTCTATCCCAACCACTGGTAGCAGATATATTTTGATCGGCGCGAATGACTAATTGGTTATCGGCTAAATCAATAGATTGAATAGTGGCTACGGCGTTGCTTGCAGGTACTCTGCTAGGTACGGTGACATTATTTGCTGAGTTATCAGAATTATCATTTCCTGGTAGTCTGACAACCCGACTGGGGAGAACTACCAAACCACCTGCACTACTTGAAGTGACCCGCCAGTCAGGGCTATTTTTGTCTACCCGTAAAGTCATGCGGACAGACGGTGTGGGGGTTTGCAGTTGGTTGAGTTCTACGCGGCTCACACCATGTTTGTTTACAGGAATATTTCGCTGGGTGAGGCGTGGTGATAGAGTTGCACCAGCGATATCCATAAAGATAGTAGTGCGATCGCGGCTGCGATTGACCTTAATTTGAGGATTACCGCCACTGGTGCGGACAAACAGACCATCCCCAGTCACTTGTAAATTTTCAACTTGAGTTGTTCCGGCTGCGGCAGTAACCACATTATTAGAAAATTCGGGTTTAGCGTCAGACTCCAGTGTGACTACGTTGTAAACACTATCTGGGTTAGACTCTGCCCTTTCCGCCGTTGGGGTGGGTAATTGAACAGTCCAACGACTACTAGTAATCCCGACAAATTTGATTTGTTGGGGGTCGAGGGTATAACCAGGGGCTAGTTCTACTACTATCCGGGTGGTTTGGGGGTCAAACTGCCCCACACGCACAGACCGAATCTTACCCCCTACCTGTTGCGTGGACTGGGGTTTGCCAAATGTTATACCGGGTAAGTCAATAACCACGCGTGTGGGGCTAAAAATCAGTTGTGCTTTTGGTTGTACCGCTCCTGTGGTATTAATCTCCAAACGGTTTTGATTAGCATCAAATCGCCAAGAACTCAAACTCGTTGCCCAAGTTGGCGATGAAAGTAACAACACCGTTCCCACAGTTCCAGTTAGTAGCCAGTCTAGTTTCACAATCCTTTCTCCTGATTCGCATTCATGAGAGCTTTCGACAGTTATCGGTTATCAGTTATCAGTCCGAGGAAAGCAACCTTGATAAATGTTCACTGATTCACTATCTCAACATATTGGCCAGTCGTCACACCTTCACCACCTAAACCTTTAGTTATAGTACCTTTATTGGATTTGAAAATTGGTATAAAAATAGAAATGAATGGGTTAGAATTTCAGTATGCCCTCAATTTTTACCTAACTATCAGGACATACAATTTATCCTCATAAAGCATCAGATGCAACAATGAGTTGACTAGATATTTATGATTGAGTTTTTTGATTGCTGGTATCGAATTTTTAGGTAAAAACTCCAACTAATGTTAAATGATGGGGCAAAATTTCTAGTCGCTACTTTTTAATTACTGAACAATCATCATAGATTAAGACTGAAAAGACTATAAAACTGACAACAAATAACATTCCAAATGTTAGTCCTAATAAACCGAAAAATAGAATTCACAATGTCAGGGGACGGATAATCTCAGACAGAAGTTTCCCACAAATTCGACATTAGGCATTGATTGGGATGCAAAAAAATTCTTTCCAGTCACCAGTCCCCAGTCCTTATTCCTCTAAAATCAATTTCTCTGAATTTTGTGCTACTTTATCTGATTCAGGAAAAACAAACCGTAACAAGGGAGGAGCTAAAAAGGTTGTGAGGATAACCATCATGATAATTGCTGCCCCCAATGATGCAGAGAGAACGCCACTAGCAGCACCGACACCAGCAAAAACCAATCCGACTTCACCTCTAGGAATCATACCCACACCAATAGCTAGGCGGTTAAGTTGGGATTGACCAAAGATGCTAAAGCCTGTGATCACTTTACCGACAATTGCTACGACAATCAGGAAAATTGCCATAATTAGACCTTCCCTGTTGCTGGGAATGGCTGGATTTAATACTCCTAAGTCCGTTTTTGCGCCTACAGTGACGAAGAAGATAGGAGAGACTTGCCCTTGGTAGCATCAGTCAGTGAAGCGTCAAGAATCACGGATGCTTCAGCCCGGTGAGTATGTCAAAAGAGCTTTATATCGATGTGCTACTGCTTGTTAATTCCATCAGGTATTGCCAATAAATATCAGGTACTGGTACTACAGATAATCTGGGAAGTCTCAATAAATCAAACTCTGCAAACTTCCCGATTTGCTTAATCTGGGATAGAGTTACAGGCTGACTAACTCTTTGCAATGGTCGCACATCCACAACTACCCGCTTGAGATCATCTAACGTTGGGTCTGGATAAGGTTGACTAGTTATCTCAGCTACACCCATAATTTGCCGTTCTTTACCAGTGTGATAAATTAATGCCAAATCCCTAAGCTGCATTGTTCGTAGATGTTTGAGTGCTAGGGCATTGTTAACACCATCCCAAACTGTACTGCCATCTCGTTCTAAATCAAAGTATGAGTAATTGTCTGGTTCAGTTTTAAGCAGCCAATATGCCATATAAAATATGCCTGTAAACTTTATATCTCCCTCTCAGAAATTGGTTTGAAGCAGGAGATAACGAATTTTGATCCTGCCCTGTGCTATAGAAATACACGTAGGCTTTGCCTACCCTACATTACTTCAGTACCCGTTATAAAAATTTTTGGTGTAATTTTTAGTTTCCGAAAATGTAACCGTTCTAGAGTTTGACAATAAAACTGTCAAAGTAGAAACATCTGTACAAATTTTTAGAGGAGTGTAAATCTTATGTCTAGAGCTGCTTTATTTTCTTCTCAGTGGCGTGCTGGAAAATTTTGGCAACCTCTACCGTTAGTTTTGCTGGTATTTGTGACTTTTGGACAACCTGGAATGGCGCAAGAAAAAGAAAAATTATTGCGGACGCTGACTGTCACAGGTAGAGGCGAAGAATCAATCCCCACAACTATTTCCGAAGTGAGCTTGGGGGTAGAGATTCAGGGAAAAACTGCTCAAGAGGTACAACAAGAAGCGGCGCGGAGGTCATCGGCGGTAGTGGCTTTCCTCAAAAGTCGCAATGTGGATAAATTACAGACTACGGGGATTCGTCTAAATCCAGTTTATAGTTACACGAATAATGTGCAGCGAATTACTGGATATGCTGCTAATAACACCGTCAGCTTTCGTATTTCTACGGAAAAAGCTGGAACATTGTTAGATGAAGCTGTAAAAGCTGGGGCGACCCAAATTAATAGCATTAGGTTTGTGGCTACTGATGAAGCGATCGCAGTTGCTAGACAACAAGCTTTAAAGGAAGCTACCCAAGAAGCTCAAAAACAAGCTGAAGCTGTGTTTAACGCTCTCGGCTTCCAGTCGAAAGAGGTAGTAAGTATTCAAATTAATGGTGCAAGCGCACCTCCACCACCCATGTTATATCGTGCTGAGGCTGCTAAGTTAGCTAGTGCCGACGCTTCCACCCCTGTAATTGGTGGCGAACAACAAGTTGAAGCCTCTGTGACGTTGCAAATTAGTTATTAGTCAAGAGTTAAGAGTCAATAGTCTACAGTAATGACTATTGACTCTTAAATTCCAGTTAAAAATGTTCTGAGGGGAAGTCTCCGCCTCCATCTCTATCTTGCTTAGAACCTAGTAGTTCTAGTTGGTCTACTTGTATAACTGGCGTAGACCTTAGCATCCCTGTTTGAGCATCATTCCAAGTATTAAATTTTAAAGTACCTTTGACAGCAATTTGCTTACCTTTTTTGACATAATTACCTGCTATCTCTGCTGTTTTCCCCCATAGTTCTAAATTAAACCAGTCAGGTTCATCACTGTTACGTGATCTACGGTCAACAGCTAGTGTTAATCTACACTTAACGCTACCAGACTCGAAATATTTAATATCTGGATCACCACCTACCCGACCAACTAAAGTGACAATATTGATACTCATTTGCTTCACCTTTTAGTACAGAAGTACTTATATATTTTGACTCCTATAATAGCCAATTGTGAACCTATTGAAAATCTCTGAACAACTTCACTATAGGGTTCAGTATAAAAATGAGCAGAATTACCTGAAGAATCTGAAAAAATATACGGATATAGTGAACTAGTCCAAGAATATCAGATAGTTAGAGGTGAAAAACTAGGTAAGAATTACCGTCATTTACCACAAAATAATTTATTGGGCTAGACTCTAGAGCAAAAAAATAATAGAATCCAGCACGATTCTCTTTAACAGTTGTAGTCTAGAATTATCGCAAAGTAGGGGGCGTGAGACGAGTGGGTCTGTTCAGGAACTTTCGCACATCGTGGGATATGGGTATCGACCTCGGTACTGCCAATACCCTCGTTTATGTGTCTGGTAAAGGTATTGTACTCCAAGAACCTTCTGTAGTTGCTATCGATCAAAACGAAAAAGTAGCTCTAGCAGTAGGGGAAGAAGCTAAAAGAATGCTCGGCCGCACACCGGGAAATGTCATCGCCTTGCGACCTTTGCGCGATGGTGTCATTGCTGACTTTGACACGGCAGAGTTGATGCTGAAAAGCTTTATTCAGCGCGTTAATGAAGGTAGGTCTTTGATATTACCTCGGATTGTTATTGGTATACCAAGTGGTGTCACTGGCGTAGAAAGAAGAGCTGTCATGGATGCAGCAGCTCAAGCAGGAGCAAGAGAAGTTTATTTAATTGATGAACCAATAGCAGCCGCCATTGGTGCAGGACTCCCAGTAGCTGAACCAACTGGTAATATGATTATTGATATTGGTGGCGGTACAACAGAAGTTGCTGTGCTGAGTCTCCAAGGTACTGTGATTAGCGAATCAGTACGCATTGCTGGTGATGAATTAACGGAAGCCATCATCATGTACTTGAAAAAAGTGCATAACTTGGTGATTGGGGAACGGACTGCGGAAGATATCAAAATTCGGATTGGTTCTGCCTATCCTACCCATGATGATAATGAGGCAATGATGGAAGTGCGGGGTTTACACCTGCTTTCTGGTCTACCCAGAACTGTGACTATTAAAAGCCCAGAAATTCGTGAAAGTATGATAGAACCGCTATCTGTGATCATCGAAGCGGTGAAGCGCACCTTGGAACGTACACCCCCAGAACTAGCCTCAGACATTATTGACAGAGGCATTATGTTGGCTGGTGGAGGTGCTTTGCTCAAGGGGATAGATACCCTAATTAGCCATGAAACAGGTATTGTTACCCATATTGCGGCTGATCCTCTCAGCTGTGTTGTGTTAGGAACAGGGCGGGTGCTAGAAAACTTTAAACAGCTAGAACGGGTGTTTAGCGGGCGTTCTCGAAATATGTAATCAAAAATTTTTAGATATTGGGTTCTATTTGGTTGTAATTTGGGTTTTATATAAATAGAATCCAGTATTTTTTGAATTTATAGAAATAGGTTATCGATGGTTAGTCTACGTCGTTGGTGGGATCGCAAAGCCTTACAAGTGGGTTTAGTTGCTTTAGCTTTGGGTGGTGCTTGGGTATTACGCCAGACCCAAGGGGAATTTTTATTGGAAGTATACGAGCTAATCACCCGTCCTATGCAAATGTTGCAAACGGGGACAACTCCAGAAGAACGTCAAGAAGAACTGCTCAAGAATGCTCAGTTTTTGGAGTTACAAACACGAATTACTGAATTGGAAAGCCAGAATCAAAAACTCCAAAATTTACTAGGCTACGCTGAAAAAGAGCCACTTGCATCCCGACCAATTCCCGCTAGAGTGATAGGACGCAGTGCTGATCATTGGTGGCAACAAGTGACCATCAACCGTGGCTCAAATGTAGGTATTCAGGAAGGTTATGTTGTCAAGGCTGAAGGTGGATTAGTTGGTCTAGTAGAAAGTGTCACACCCAACACCAGCCGTATATTGTTAATCAGTGATCTCAAAAGTCAAGTTGGTGTCACCATTAGCCGCACTTCCGCCAAAGGTGTATTGCGGGGAGATTCTTCTGCGGAAGCTGTATTAGAGTTTTATGAAAAAGTCCCAAATGTGAAGGTGGGAGACTTCGTTTCTACATCTATGTACAGTCAAAGATTCCCCACTGGTTTGGCGGTGGGAAAGATCAAGTCGCTTGATTTGAAAAAACTCCCGGCTTCCATCGCTAAAGTTGAACTTTTTCCCCCTATTAGTACCCTAGATTGGGTCGCTGTTTATCCCAAACCCAAAAACCCAGAGTTGGAAAATCAGCAATCAGTAACCCCAAAAACAGAAAAATCTAATTAAAGTAAGTCTCTCAAAATGGTGAAGATACCTTCATTTAGTGGCAAGTCAAAACCGCCAGAGCGAAAAAAATTCCGAACCAGACAAAAATCTTTGGCAGATTGGCATCCAGGTTGGTTACGTGTAGCAGATTGGAGCATCATAGTTGGGTCTGTGTTCTTATGTTTGCTATTATTACCAACACGCTTTCCCGGCACGGAATTATTGCGAATTGGGCCAAATTGGTTATTAATTTGGGTGGTTGCTTGGAGTGTGAAGCGGTCTGTATGGTCGGGAACATTAGCCGGCATTATTTTAGGTCTACTTCAGGATGCTATGACTTCCCCTGAACCATCTCATGCCATCACTTTGGGTTTTGTGGGATTTTTGACTGCACTAATTCAGAAGCCGCGTTTTATCCAGGAAGATTTTATTTCCATTGCCTTAATTGTCTTTGTGATGGCAATTGTGGCAGAGACTGGATTTGGGTTGTTATTAAAATTATCAGGCGATCGCTCCACAGATTTCATCTGGGCATACTATCAGCGCGTCACCCTCGCTTCTGCCATTCTCAGCAGTCTCTGGGCCCCAGTTCTCTATTATCCCCTCAATGTTTGGTGGGAGAAGATGAAATTAGTCAATAGTCATTAGTCATTGGGTCAGAAAAATCTACCTTGTCTCTTTTGTCCTCATCCCCCAGAATTTATTTAATTTTGAATTTTGAATTTTGAATTGGATATTACTGTGTAAGTATCGCTATTAAAGCCGTTAGCGTGCAGAATATTTACAGTATTGCCCAAGATTATGGATAACTTGCCAGTGGTTGCTCAAGCGGGTGCATCCCAACCAAATAACAATCAGGATAAGGAATTTTTAGTGCGATCGCCAGTTGATTCTCATTCTCAAATGCCACAACCTGTAGGTAGTGAGTTTGATCGGGCGATGATGCAACGCTGTTTGGAACTTGCCCGCCGTGCTTTGGGACGCACTTCACCTAATCCGTTAGTGGGGGCAGTAATTGTTAAAAATGGGCAGATTGTCGGGGAAGGGTTTCATCCTCGTGCTGGTGAACCTCATGCAGAAGTTTTTGCCCTGAGAGCCGCCGGAGAACTAGCGCGTGGTGCTACAGCCTATGTGAGTCTTGAACCTTGTAATCACTACGGACGTACTCCACCCTGTTCAGAAGCTTTAGTGGCGGCTGGTGTGGCTAGGGTAGTGGTGGGGATGGTTGATCCAAACCCCTTGGTAGCAGGTGGTGGGATTAATACCTTACGTGCGGCGGGAATTGAGGTATTAGTGGGTGTAGAAACAGAAGCTTGTCAGCAACTCAATGAAGCTTTTGTTTATCGCATTCTTCACAAACGACCTTTAGGTATTTTGAAATATGCTATGACCTTAGATGGTAAAATCGCCACTAATTCCGGTCATAGTGCTTGGGTAACAAACCAAGCAGCGCGTAGCGAAGTTCATCAATTACGGGCTGGGTGCGATGCGGTGATTGTTGGTGGTAATACTGTTCGTCAAGATAATCCTTATCTGACTAGCCATCAATTAGAGGCACACAATCCCCTACGGGTAGTGATGAGTCGCTCTCTCAATTTACCTACAGATGCCCATCTGTGGCAAACAGCAGAAGCACCAACTTTGGTATTGACAGAAGTTGGTGCTAACCCAGATTTCCAAAAATTTTTACTGGAACAAGGAGTGGAGGTATTAGAGTTACCATCTCTCACACCACAAGCAGCAATAGATCATTTATATACGCGGGGTTTTTGTAGTGTGTTGTGGGAATGTGGCGGAACTTTAGCAGCCAAAGCAATATCTGAAGGTGCAGTGCAGAAAATCTTAGCCTTTATCGCCCCCAAAATCATCGGTGGTAATCATGCACCGACACCTGTAGGTGATTTAGGTTTAAATACTATGACAGAGGCCTTGATTTTAGAACGCGTTCGTTGGCGTGTTGTTGGTGGCGATTGTTTGCTAGAAGGTTATTTGCCACAAAAGAATTAATAGCCAGTAGTTCATAGTCAATAGCAGTAACTATTGGCTATGGGCTAGTAAGTTGTAGATAGGTTACTATGAACACTGTCTATCATAAGCAATATCACGTATTAAAGATAGCCGAGATTGGATATAGTCAGTCAGGAAGTCAGTTTCATTTGGCTCTAAAAATGCTTGCGTTGTTGTTTGGTGTGCTAACCATTGCACCAAGCTAGCATCATCCATCTGCAAGAGGGTTTTAGTTTGGGAGTTTTCCACCACAGCCCAGAGTTGACGCAGAATTTTAGGAGTCATCAGACCTCAATTTAATCATTTAGCTTAGTTGTTTTCACATTACACAATTACAGCAGCAGATCACGACGTTACCCTACAAGCTGAGACAAGTATTATTAAAAACTTAATATAGGGTTTTAAAACTTGATTAAGTTTAATAATGTAACCACTACATTAAATAATTAACAAAAGTTAAAATTCAGTCAATTTCTGAGGCTGAGAATTGGATTCTAAAGTGCTTATTTATGAGTAGATAAAATTTTTTAAATCCCTTAGAGATGAAGATTTAAAATCTCAAGTCAATATTTTAGAAAGTGTGTTTCGCCACCCCCTAACTCAAGCTATTCATCGAGAGCTAAACATTTTGCGCCGTAATGGTTTAACAGGGCAGAATTTATTTAATCAACTAGTGCAGATTTACCGACAACATAATATGCAGGAATGGAATAATAATAATCTGCCAGTATTATCTCAGCCAATTCCGATGATTGTTTGTAGTCAAGCACTTTTATAGCGGTTCTCGCTTTAGTGAGGTACAAGAACCCCACCCCGCACGCAAGGAGGGGGTTATGATGTACCTCATGTGATTAGGAAACGCTATATCTTAGCTCGACTTTAGCCAAAATTAATAACTCGGTTTTTTTTATCCGGCAAAAACCCTGACTGTTTGGCAAATACTTTTTCCAGATCACAGAGTATCGATAAAGTTAAAAAAATAACCCTACTGTTGCACAAAGGTTTTACCCGCATTTCTCACAAATAGTAGGGGCTGGTTCATAGATATGCTCGAATCATTCACGAATATTTCGCTCAAAGAGCCCCTACAGACTCTGGACTGAGGTTGCAATAATTGGTGAGAAATCCGGGTTTAGCGATCGCATTCACGGTGCGAAAAAATGGATAAAGTTGAGCTAAGGGTTTGAGCAAATCTCACGCAATGCCCATACTACAAAAATTGGTATTAAATCCTTCTGAGACGCTTTCTTGTTAGAAAACCAATGACTCCAAATGCGGCAACTCCAAAACCAGAGAGTGGTGTTGGCTCTGGAACTTGAGTCAAGGTTGCTAAAGTTGGTACAGCAAAAACGAAATCATCGGTGGCAACTAGATCGATACCATTTGCTAAATCTTCACTACCAAATGATTGGATAGTCGTGCCATCAAAGCTAAATAGTGCTTTACTCCCAACAGTTAATTCTACTTCGGTCACAACAGGGTTGTCGAAGAGAACTCCCAAAAACTGAGTCTCTCCTGATGCCCCAACGGGGACGAAAAACTTACCAAGACTGACCTTCTTGCCACTGCGCGTAGTGCCGAAGTATTCGATACTGCTGCTTCTGGGATCTTCTACATCAACGAAGATCGCACCAAAACCTCGTGTCCCAGCCGCAATATTTGTGCCAGGCAATACGAAGGTTTGGTCAATGGAACGATCATCGAACTCGCCGGAGTTGAAATCGAACATCACAAAGGTATTGTTCGGACTGAAGGCGGGAAACTGCCCGGCTGTATCTGGATTGACACTAGCAAATCCATCGCCACTTACTGCATAAGGCTCTGAAAACAGCGCACCCGCCCCTTGGAAGCGATCAACCGGAATTGCAACTGTTTTTCCCAAATCAATTATTTGAGTGTTAGGGTTAACATCAGTTCCATCAAGACGGACACCATCCCAATTAATGCGACTGCCACCGCCGATCGCTGTGCGAAAATCATTGAAGGCAGTATTTGTTGTAGCTCCTGATCCACTAAAGACAAGAGTAGATGCCTGTGCTGATTCGGCAGCAGTCGTTAGAAGGCTTAATATTATGCCGCCTGCAACTGAAGCTAAAACTCCATGTTTAAACATAGTCTGTGTTCCTAGCTGTGAGTGATTATTTGGGAAGAATTCAAAATCCGGCTTTTAGATTTATCTGAGGATAATGAGGAAAATATGCAATCTTAAAGTCACAAAATTATTTCAGTGGCTGAGAGTATGTTTGAAAAGTTTTAGCCATATACTGAGATGCTACCCTACGGGAAGGCTTTGCCTACGTTCCTCAGCATGACATATAAGGGGAATTTTCAAACATCCTTTTAGCCACATTCAGAAATGAAGACTGGTGAATTAAAAGTCCTTCCTGTCACCTGTCACCTGTCACCTGTCACCTGTTCCCTATCCCCTGTCCCTATTCCCAATTTCCCGTTACTGTTGTTTTATCATGGTGTCATTTAAACAATAGTTGCTTAATTATCAATGGCGAACACTAACCCCATTGCCACACTCTATGTCAACCCTGTCACGGGGAACGATGCTAACTCTGGTTCACGGACAAGCCCGTTTAAAACCCTGACTCGTGCTTTAAAAGTGACTTCCCCGGCGATTATTCAGTTGGCGGCGGGGACTTATAACACTGTGAATAAGGAAGTGTTTCCCCTAGTCATCCCGGAAAGGTTGACGGTGCTTGGTAATGAAGCTAACAAAGGTGCGGGGATTTTAATTTCTGGGAGTGGAGAATATCAAAGCCCTAGCTTTGGGGTGCAGAATGTCACCTTAGTTTTATTGAATAAAACTACTCTCAGGGGTGTGACTGTGACTAATCCCGCCGCTAAAGGAACTGGGGTTTGGCTGGAATCAACAGCACCTTATATAGTGAACAATACTTTTACTAACTGCGGTCGAGAGGGTGTATTTACTAGCGGTACGGCTAAACCATATATTCTCGATAATGTGTTTGTGCAGAATGCCGCCAGTGGTGTGTTTATGGCACGTAATAGTAAAGGCGAAGTCTTGCGGAATGTCTTACAAAAGAATCCCTTGGGTATTGTTATTAGTGACTTTGCTGCACCTTTAATTGCCAATAATAAATTATCTGATAATCGGACTGCGATCGCACTTTCTCGCAATGCTAGGCCTGTACTGCGTGACAACCTGATTATTAAAAATACCCAAGGTGGGCTACTCGTCAACGAAAACGCCGTCCCGGATTTGGGCAACACTCAAGATATAGCCGGGAATATTTTTAGTGACAATGGTGGATTTGATATTCAAAATTCCTCAGTCCAGCCATTGATTTCTGTGGGTAACAAGTTAAATCCTACCCAAGTGAAGGGTCAGGTGAATTTTCTCGCCGCTACCATAGATAATCCCATGCAGTCGGCTAACACCAGTTTAATTGACCTAGCCGGACATTGGGCTACTCCTTTTGTGGAAGCTTTGGTAGGTAAGGGCTTTATTAGTGGCTTTCCTGATGGCACTTTTGCCCCCGATGCGCCCATTACCCGCGCCCAGTATGCGGCGGTGATTGCCAAAACCTTTAATTTGCCTACTAACAATCCCCAAAGTCAATTTAAAGATGTCAAATCTGACTTTTGGGCAGCATCAGCAATTACCAAAGCAGCCCAAATGGGTTTTATTAGTGGCTTCCCTGATGGTACATTTCGACCAGGGCAGAATTTAACTAAGGTGCAGGCGATAGTTTCCGTCGTTAATGGCTTAAAGCTGAGTGGTGGTAGTCCCAATGTGTTAAGTGTATATGGCGATCGCGCCCAAATTCCCAGTTATGCCACCAATCCCATTGCTACCGCCACCGAAAAACAATTAGTGGTGAATTATCCCCAAACTGACCAACTCAACCCACTGCGAGATATCACCCGCGCCGAAGTTGCCACTTTAATTTATCAAGCTTTAGTGACAAATGGACAAGAACAGGCGATCGCTTCACCTTATATTGTCAGGGTCGATATTGCCCTTCCCACCTTCACCGACCTCGGCGGACACTGGGCGGAAGCATTTATTCGCGGCTTGGCAGATATGGGGATCACTCATGGTTTTGCTGATGGTAGCTACCAGCCCAATAAACCTATGACCCGCGCCCAATATGCGGCTTTAGTAGCGGGTGCGTTCAACCCTACACCCCGCAGACCAGCCACAGACTTTATTGATGTACCCAAAGATTTTTGGGCTTATCAGGCTTTACAAATCGCCGCTAGTGGTGGTTTTGTCAGTGGTTTTAGCGATCGCACTTTCCGCCCCCACCAAAATGTACAAAGGCTACAGGTAATTGTCTCCTTAGTTAACGGACTTGCCCTATCAACAACCAATAATAATAGTTTCACTTATACTGACAGTAATACAATTCCTGAATATGCCCGTAAAGCTGTAATTACTGCCACCCAAGAAAGAATCATTGTTAACCACCCCGACCCTAAACTACTAGCACCCACGAAGGAAGCAACCAGGGCAGAAGTCGCCGCAATGGTCTATCAAGCCTTAGTTGCAATTCAACGTGCGCCAAGTATTAATTCAGCCTATATAATTTCGACAGTTGACAATTGACCAAGTAGAATGAGAAACACTGCTTATCAGCTTGGAAACTCTTGGTAACAAATCCTACAGTTCCCTACAGATTAGCTTCCCAAATATACCGGGTAGATAATCTACACCTCTTGCCAGCGGCCAAAAGTCCCATGTCACAATCAGTACCAATCACTTGTGCCAACTTGGCGATCGCCCTCTTAATTCACTATAGTTTTGACCTCAGTGGTTACAGTGCTAGTGAGTTAATTCATCGTTGGCGGAAACAATACCCACCAGATTGGTTGCATTTGGCAGTCATTGAAGCCTTATATCAAGGTCGCTACAAAGGAATTTCCGTGCAGCAAATATTGGCATTTTGGCTGCGCCGGGGGCAGGTGATCTATCATTTCAATATGGAATTTGAACGCCTGATTTGTAGTCAATTTCCCGCGAGTTTAACGGCTACTACCACCACAGCGTTAAATTTTCACCAACAACCAACGGTGTCTGAGAGAGTCACCCATGATCCTGATCCAGTGTTAGTTGCATCCCCGCCAGTAGAAAATGGTCATGGTAGTCAGCAAACATCGTCCATTCAGTTGATGAATGTCAAACAGCTAGAAACTGTTAGTCAAGAAGCAACTCAACCAACACCAAAAGTTTTAGCCGCGTCGAGGGTGGGTGTGATGACAGCTGCTGTTCAACCAAGGTTAAAGCCAGCAGAAATCCCCAGTCAAGAGATAAATGATCCACCCATAACGCTGAATCATCCACCTATTGGGCAGTTTACCCCAGCCAAGAGCGATCGCTCGGAATCATTCACCTCTAAACTCAAAGCGATGTCCGAGGATCAAATATATAGTATGTAGAGTGGGTGATACCTGCGGTAAGCTGCCTGAATAAAACCTTGAGAAATAACTGGAGCGATCGCACTTATAAACTAACTTTTTTTTTGACACTCCCCTGGCTAAAGCCGTTCGCGCAAGCGTCTCGCTAGAGAGGGGATTCTACTTTCACCCTAGCCACTTGCTCAACCAGGGTTTCCCCAAGTAGAGTAGAGGTTGCTAGTCCAGTAGCGTTACTTTGGGATTGCCCATCCCTAGCTTTTGCATCGCGTAGCGTGCCGTAGGCAAGATTCAGAATATTTTTTGCAGCGTTGACATCTCTTTGTAGCTCACATCCACAATTACATTTATGAGTACGAGTTGAAAGAGATTTTTTAACAATTGCGCCACAATCACTACATTTTTGTGATGTCATTTTTGGGTTGACAGCAATAGTTTTTGTGTTGAATTTAGCCGAAAAATATTCTAACCAATGACGAAACAATCCCCAGCTAACATCATTAATTGATTTAGCAAGACAATGATTTTTCACCATGTTCTTAACCCTTAAATCTTCGTAGACTACTAAGGCGTTAGCCTTGCATACGTTACGCGCTATTCTCTTAGCGTGTTCACTCCGTTGTCTACTTACTTTTAAGTGTTTTCGAGCATATCTTTGTCTAGCTTTCCGTCGTTCGGTTTTACCTTTTTCTTTTTTGTAAATCTGACGCCCGGCGTGTTTAATTGATTTTTCTGCTTTTCTCAAGAACCTGGGATTAGGTTCATGATGTCCATTGGAATCAGAGTAGAAAAATTCTAAACCAACATCTAAACCCACTTCACCATTAGCAATTCTTGACTCACTTAATGGTTCGGTTTTAATTGAAAATTGGCAATAGTACCCATCAGCTTTTTTGACTAACCTTACCCGTTTAATTAACTTGACTGGGTAAGTGTGAATATCCCATTTACCAAGTAACTTTACTTCACCAATACCTTTTTTATCGGTAAAAGTAATACGTCGTTTAGTGGGATGTAGTGACCATCCAGAAGTCTTATATTCAACGGAACGATTGTCTTTCTGAAAACGTGGATATCCTTTTTTGCCTGGGGTCTTTGATTTGCAATTACTGTAGAACCTATCAATAGATGACCATGCTCTCTCTGTTGCAGATTGGCAAGCCATTGAATTTAGTTCTTCTACAAACTTAAATTCCTTCCGTAGTGCTGTTGAGTAATTATTGAGAGCAACCTTATTAATATTGTCTTCTCTTGGCGCATCCATCCAGTATTTAATGGCTTTATTTCTAATGAACTGTGTAGTTCTAATAGCTTCATTTATTGCTTGATACTGTAATTTTGTACCCTTGATTTTATACTCTAATACCAGCACTAATTAATCACCTCCTTACGTTGCTTTATTTTTAAAGATGATACCATGAATAGGTAGCCAATGGGAGACAAATGAAAACAAAAAGATTAAATGTAAGACTAACTGACCGCAGGTATCACAAGTTGACTCTATTAGCTGCTCAGTCAGACAAGACTATCAGTAGTCTTGTTGATGATTGGATTGATTCTTTACCAGAGCCTAAAAAACTAAATCTCGCTGAAGGCTAAAGCCTTACTCGTGGTTTTCATCCCCTGTCTAAAGCACGAAATACGCAACTGCGTTGCTGTTTCTCAGGGGTTTTCAACCTACCCCTTATAAACATCTTTTCGGTGTTTGCACTGTAAAATTTGTACAAGTTGACTTTCATCATCAATCTCATAACGAACTCTATAATCACCCACCCTGATACGATACTCGTTATCAAAACCTTTTAACTTGACAATTCCATCGGGACGCGGTTCTGAAGTAAGATTTTGGATTTTCTCAATCACACGCGCCATCGCATCATTTGGTAAGTTGTCAATCTGCTTTTGTACCGACTTTGAAATAACAACCGTATAACTCATTATCTGTGATCTGAGCGGTGAGCAAGATATTCATCTATAGTTATTGACTCACCATTTCTATACTCAGCGCGAACTGCTTGAATTTCTGCCTGTGTTTCTGCATCATCTTCATACAATGCTTCTTCGTCTGCAAAAATTTGTTGCTCAATTAGCTCTTGCAATTGGAGTTTTTCTTTTAAATCCAGAGAAGATATTGCTGCTGCTAAAGCTTCTAAGGAGAGTTGTACTTTAACAATGGCTGGCATTTTTCTCCTCTTAGGTGTATTTTTTCGCCCTTTGACAAGTTATTGTAGTTCTTGTAGGTTGCTTTGGGCATAACCCAACCATTATCATAACTCAAGTTTTAATGCGATCGCCTAACATACCCTTGGGAAATAACTGGAGCGATCGCAGCTAATTTTCTTTATGATAAGCTAGGCAATGACTGTTTTACCTTTTCAAATGAAGTCACCTCAAGGAAATTTGAGAACTAGAATCAGCTGACAGAATTAGCATAGATGTGTAGAGTAGTTGAGGAATGTTTACCATCTCTCAAATTTGACGCATCCATCTATGGATAGAAAAACTAAACGCCTGTTGTTGCTTGTGGCTTCTTGTAGTGTAGCTGGTGTAATTTTAGGGGGGACTGCTAGTTGGGCGGAAAGCAATATGTGCTTGCAAGCCGAAGAGGTTACAAGCGATTGCTTAACTCAAAACCCCATGCAAAAAACTATAGCAGGCATGAGTACAGGATTGTTAGCGGGAGCAGGAGCAGCTTTTGGTGTAGCCTGGAATGTGCGCCATGAAGATTAAAAAGTGTAATTGCGATCGCGCACCCAGAGACTAACCGGTACAGCATTACCTTGGGGGTCTACTTTAACTTTGACAGTGATTGGTCGTAGCCGTCTAGTTCTATTTTGACTAGCAGAACGGCGGATATCTTCATTGATTAACTGGCGTTGTTCATCAGCGATATTGAATGTTTCTACACCGTAGTTAACAAAACCATTCTCATACACACCTCTGAGGGCTACTTGATTGTTGGGGAGAGAATTGGGTAAGGTACTAGTTACACGCACAGGTCGCCAAGACCTAGGTACACCACGACTAAAGGATTGTTGTTCGCGCAAAATCACATATAAATTAGTACCTGAAAGTAACCGTCCGTTCCTCCCCCCATTACTCCTGACAACATTATTCCAGCCAGGTAATCTTCTCAAATTAGAGATCCGCGCTATGTTGTAATCAAGATTGAGAGTATTTCCTTGCAATACATTTTCGAGAGATGAAGCCACAGTTTGCAAAATCACCTCTTTACCTGTGAGGTTAGTATATGCAGCTTGGGTAGGGACTGCCAAAATTATCCCTGTTTGCAGCATTAAGGGAACTAATAACCGCCAAAAAGGTAAAGGCTGATTAGACTTTTGTTCCGTCGCAGTCAGGTAATCTTTAAAAGTCAGCTTTTTTGAGAACTCCGCTTCGGGAGACAAAGTTTTACTTTTGCTAGATTCAGAGGATTTATCTGACATGGTTGTAGTCCTAAAAGTAATGGGTTGTTGGGGAAATTAAATCAGGACTTACGCAGATTGGGGACTGGGGATTGGGGACTGGGGACACTTCTCTGCGAGACGCTCCGCGAACGACAAGTGATACAGTGAGCCTGTCGAACTGCTCAGTGCATCGCTGGGGACTGGGGATTAGATAAATTATCCACTCAGCACTCAGCACTCCTAACTCAGCACTAATCTTTACTCTTACTCCCTGATGAACTAGAACCACCAGTGACACGACGTTCAAACCACAATCCCGCGCTAATTAATGTCGAACCGCACATTACGAAAACCATCGATTTAAACAGTAAATCGGTGTCGTACTCTAGCATTCGACTAATAACTAATAGGGTTAACAATAGCATCCCGCCCCAAAATGAGCGTCTATTGTTGAGTTTTAACCCTTCTTGAATGAATCCCCAAGAAAGTACCACCAACAGCACACTGAAAATGAAACTACCTAGGTCGCCAATGCGATTAACAGCTTGATGCCAAAAAGGTACTACTACTATAAAACCTAGAAAAGTAGCAATCAGACCAGTCTTAAATACCACTTCCCGCCGGGATGGGTTATTTGTTTGACGTAAGAGAAACAGCCATTGCAATACGGCTAGACCACTGAGAATCCCCAAATCGATGATTGGGAGAGACATTAAACCGTTGTTTCTTGATGTAAAAGAATTAAAAGCAAGTCCTTGCCATGGCCATCGAAAAGAAAGAGCATAAAAGACTAAACCAAAAGCAATTAAAGATAAATTGCGCGCTAGGGGTTGAAATAACCTGTAATTGATGGAGGGAAACAGTAGGTCGTCATAACTCCAGAATAATGCCGGTGGCAGTGCTAAGGCAAAGGATGCCACCCAAGGGGCCATATTAGAGAAGTTCTGTAATGGTAGGGGGTTGAGGTTAAATTGTAGAGAACTGGCAAAAAAGAAGGCGGCGAAGAAGAAAATCCACCGGGAACGACAGGAGTAGGCTAAGGGTACAAACAATAGCCATGAGATTAAAGGCATATGTCGGACTGCTAGCCTAGCCCAATTCCAGTCAGCCGACCCTGAAGAATTCCATAAATCGCCTAATCCAAACCAATAACCAATCTGCACGAGGATAATAGCCAGAATCCCTAGAGAATTGAGGGAGAGACTATAGGCCATGAACGACACACCAAATCCCCAGGCGAGAAATAGTTGTGTAGTCGAACCACTGATATTAAAAATCTGCGCCATCAGCATGATATTCACGCCGAGGATCAAAGCCGCTAAGATTAAGAGTGCTTCTCCTAAAATGCGGTTGCTGCGTTGTTTCTTTTTCCCTTCACTTTTACCTGATTTCGGTTCTTGCCAGGTGTAAAAACCTACGATGCTAACGGAGATAAACAAACTCATCATCATGATAAATTTGACATCTCTCGCCCAGGAAAACCAGTTAGCAGCTACGAAGGTGGTTACACCCAAGATTAACAGGATACCACCGACAGCGATCGCAATCATCATAAAGCGATCGCGCGCAGCTGCTTCTAAATTCTTAAATTGATGGCGATCGGCAATTTGTTGATATTGGGAAGCACTAATGATTCCTTCATCACGCCATATTTGTGCTTCCCGCCGCAATCTCTTCTGAAAATTATCAAACATCGTGACCCTCTCTAGTGCGTTTGGGCAGCTTGGCAATCATTCGTCCAGGATTTACGCAAAGAGATAGTCTTATACCAATTCGCAATTCGCAATTAAGAAAGTCAGATACCATCTGGATTTCAAGCTTTGCATCTGTTGCTTAATTTTGGAGAATTGGTATTAAATGGGGCATGGGGCAGAAAAAAGTCAAAAGTTTTTCCCCTACTCCCCTGCTTCTTACCCAGTCCCCAGTCCCTCATTTAATAAATGGTGGTCATTATATTCTAAAGTATGAGGCTAAACCACTGATAAGCATTGTTCTTCTGTAACAGTTTTACTAATGGAAAAACCATCAAATTTATTGCTGAAACTTGCGCGGCGTTTGTCTGAAAACCTTGATAATCAAGAGAAATTTATTGAATCATTAATTTCTCCTCAGTCCTTTCATCCCTGTATCCTTTGGTGTCAAAATAAGCCAGATAGCTTACCTTTTTCAGTAGAATCTCCATTGAATTGGCAACCACAGTTTATAGATCGTTTAGAGTTAGGACAAAAACCAGGTAAACACCCCTTACATCATCAAGGATATTTTTATTGTTTAGATTTTTCTTCTGTATTTGCAGCTTCTATTTTATTAGCAATTCCTCAATCAGTGCAGTTAATTTTTGATATGTGTGCTGCACCAGGAGGTAAAAGCATATTTGCTTCGCAAGCTTTGCAACCAAATTTAATTATTTGTAATGAAGTAATTGGCAAACGTCTAGGAATGCTGATATCTAATTTAAAGCGTTGCCATATTAGCCCTAGTATTATAGTCAATAGAGATTCTAGTATCTTTGCAGAAAGTATCCCCCTGACCTGTGATTTAGTATTAGTTGATGCCCCTTGTACTGGACAATCTCTATTAGCCAAAGGCGAAAAAGCCCCAGGATGTTTTCACCCAACAGCTATTAATAAAAGTGCCAATCGTCAAAAAAGAATCATTGCTAACTCCGCGCAACTAGTTGCACCACAAGGTTATTTAGCTTATATGACTTGCACCTATTCCCCAGAAGAGAATGAGCAGGTTTGTGAGTGGTTTTTATCACGTTTTCCGCAGTTTCAACCAGTAAAAGTTACCCACTTAGAAAATTATCAATCACATCTCACAAGCATTCCCTGTTATCGTCTATTTCCTGAAGATAGATTAGGTGCTGGTGCTTTTACCGTGCTGTTTCAAAACACTGATGTAGGAGAACGACAAGAGTTAGATATGGAAGTTCTAAATGATTTAGGTATTATCCAAAAGCTTTGAAAAACCTCGCTCCCCTCTCGTAGAGACGCGATTTATCTTAGAGGTTGTTTGAAAAGTCGGAAGGGGTATCAAAATGTCATTCTGACTTGAGCGGAGCGTAAGGAAGAATCTAGGCTTTGTGGCACATACACCAGATGTTACCCTGCGGGAACGCTTTCAGCGAACATTCCGCTACGCTGCATACTCCTGCGGAGAAGCAAGCTACAACATGACAAAGAAACAGACTTTTAATTACGAATTACGAATTACGAATTACGAATTACGAATTAAAAAATGAATCATCCCTGAGACAGACAAGTAAATAAAGCATCACACGTCATTAGTCGGAGGAGAGTTAACTTATTACTTTCTTAGGATGGCTGTAGGAATTTAAAAGCTTTGTGATATTGAGCTTTATTTTCACTATTGCTGTTAGTACAAATAGTAAAACATAGGGGCTAAAAGTATGACAATGACAGGATTAGATATTTTTGATACCACCTTGCAGAATACTATCCCTTGGGTGAATGAATTATGTAATAAGCTGGGATGGGACAACAAACACAAAGTATTCCAGGGATTGCGGGCGACCTTGCACGCTTTGCGCGATCGCCTGACAATAGAAGAAGCTGCTCATTTAGGCGCACAATTGCCCATCTTACTAGGGGGATTTTACTACGAAAACTGGCGACCTGGGGCAACTCCCATTAAAGATAGAACCAAGGAAGCGTTTCTACAACATATCCGTGATTACTTCCGCACCTCTGACCCCGATATTGATGCGGAGATGGTGGTGCGTGCTGTATTCAAACTCCTGGCTGAGAGGGTGACTAGAGGTGAAATTGCAGATGTCATTAATATGATGCCATCTCAGTTGCGAGAACTTTGGCCAGAAGAAATTCGTGCTTAAGATATCATATGACCTATGTGATAGCCCCCTCCTCGCTGGCGGGGAGGGTTGGGGGTGGGGTTCTTGTTGGAAAAGCCGAAAGGGTATAATTTTGTCATTCTGACCGAAGGGAAGAATCCAGAGTTTCCTGGATTTAACGATGTTTTTGATACCGTCCAATTAATTCTGCTGTTGCTAAAACATGACCTGACATAGCCGCTTCTACTTGGTCTTTAGTAGCACCAAAATCTAGTCCTAAAGACCCATCAAGAGCATAAAGTTTGAAAAAATAACGATGGATTCCTTTTGGCGGACAGGGTGGAAAATAACCGAATTTGTCAGCATCATTTTTACCCTGAATTCCCCTACCATCTAGTATAGGTGTAGTAGGAATTGCATCTGGTAAGTGGTTAGTATGGGAAGGTAAATCATAGATAACCCAGTGAACAAAGGTTCTATTTGGTGCATCTGGGTCATCGACAATCAGGGCAAAACTTTGCGTTTCTATCGGTGCATCTTCCCACTTTAATGCAGGAGAAATTCCTTCACCTTCGCAAGAAAATTTGAGTGGAATCATGCCATTTGCAGAAAAACTATCACTTAGCAGTTTCATAGTGTATTTGTAATCAGTGATATTAAAAAATGATCATTGTCTGCAATCATCCTAATACTTCAAAATTTATTTATCCTCTTTCTCAAGTGGCAATTCCACATCGTAGTAATAATACTGAAGCGGTAGTATAAATACTTGAATAAAATATACTGAAAATATCATAGGTTCTTGTATGTCATACCTGCCTTTTCAGTGTCATAATTTAAAAGATCAAGTTGACTCTATATTGCAACTTTTGCAGCAAGAAAAATCTTTGCGATCGCAAGACATTATCCCTGTCCAAACTTCTTTAGGTAAAGCGATTTCTCCCAGATTTGAAATTGTGTTTGCTGGCGCATTTAGTGCAGGTAAATCGATGTTGATTAATGCACTGTTAGAACGGGAGTTACTATACAGTGCAGAAGGACACGCCACAGGTACAGAATGTAAAATTGAGTATGCAGAATTAGACCAAGAACGGGTAGTTTTAACCTTTTTAAGTGAAGCACAAATTAGGGAACAAGCTACTTCTTTATGTCAACAATTAGGCTTTAAAACAGCAGCTAATCTCAATCAATCTGAATTAGTTAGCTTATTGTATCAAGGATGCGAAGCAATTATTCAGCAAGAGGGTGGAGAGAGTAAATCAGAACGTGCTAAACAAGCCAAAGCATTAATATTATTGTTGCAAGGATATGAGGCGAACCGTCAACATATTCATACTATCAATAATGCGACATATTCGATGGAGCAATTTAACTTTTCTAATCTCAAAGAAGCGGCTGAATATGCGCGGCGTGGTAGTAATAGCTCGGTTTTAAAGCAGATTGAATATTATTGCAACCATCCCTTACTGCAAGATGGTAACGTAATTATTGATACACCTGGTATTGATGCACCAGTAGAGAAGGATGCACAGTTAACTTACACTAAAATTCAAGATTCCGAGACATCGGCGGTGGTGTGTGTGCTAAAACCGGCTTCGGCTGGTGACATGACGAAGGAAGAAACGGAACTGTTGGAGAAAATGCGGCAAAATGGAGGAATACGCGATCGCGTGTTTTATATTTTCAACCGCATCGATGAAACTTGGTATAATACCCAATTAAGGCAACGACTAGATAACTTAATTAATGGACAGTTCCGTGATACCAGCCGAGTTTATAAAACCAGTGGGTTACTCGGATTTTACGGCAGTCAAATTAAACAGACAGCAAAACAAGATAGATTCGGTTTAGACTCTATTTTTGCAGATAGTGTTAAAGGTGTAAATGGTGTAGAAGAAACGCCACAGTTTGTTTACGCCTTTAATAACTATTGTGTCAGTTCTGGAAAACTTGCGTCTACTAGTTTTCGGATTTCTCTTAATGGTTTTGAATCACCCAACACCAACTATGTACGCATTTTAGCTGAACAGGGAACACCTTTAATTAATCAGCTAATTCAAGATAGTGGTATTGAAGAATTTCGCACGGCTATCACTCGTTATCTAACTGAAGAAAAGCGTCCCCAGCTTTTTCAAACTCTCGCTGACGACTTAGAAGATATTTGTATTAAGCTGAAAAAACACTATCAATCTTTACATCGAGATTTAGATAGTCAGCCACAAGAAATTGAGACGATGAAAAAATATGAATTACAACGTCTCAATCAACAATTGCAACAAGTGGGTAGAGATTTTAGTCAGCAGATGACAGAAGAAGTTAACCAGGTAATTAATAATTCCTGTGATGTGTTTGAAACTGATTTCAAGCAATTACAATCTCGGATGATTCGCCGTTTAGATGAATTGTTAGATACCTTCTCTGTGGCTGATGCTTATCGCCGTGCAACTCTCAGTCATCCGCGCAATGCTACCGCACCATTATTAGCAATTTTAGTAGAGGCTTTTTATTATCTAGCCAATCAATTAGAAGATATTTTAGTTGAATCATGTCAACAAGTGGTTGCTAATCTCTTCCAAAGGTTAATGGAGACAGTGCGTAAATCAGAATATTATCGCCAATTGTATCGTTTATTGGGTAATGATGCGGGAATTGAACAACAGATAAAAGCACTAGAAAAGCGTGTGTCTCAATCTTTAGTAGATGCAGCCAGTATAGAGTGCGATCGCTTTGTGCGCGAAAGTCATTTATTCTATGATGAAGGCACTTTTTCTATCTATCAATTTCGGCAAACTTTACTACAAACTTCCCAAGGTTACGACTGTGAAAGCATGGTAGAAGCAGAACCAGCTATTAGACAATTATTAAAGTTAGATTTTGAGCCAAAGGTTTCTCAAACCATCCGTAAAACCTTCCGCCAAACGATTAACCAAATCCTCAAAACTCACTTATTACCAATGGCTGAAAGCCAAGCAGAAGAAATTTTGCAACAGTATCCCCAAGCACGGGTTTATTTAGAACAAACTCTGCAACAAGAAGTAGAGGAAAAGATTGCTAATAATAGGCGTTTGCTCAGTGCTTTAGAACAAAAAATGGAGGCTTATAATTTGGCAGTTACTAATATTAATGATTGCTTACAAGGAATGCAGTTATATGATCATCTCTTACCTGTGATTAATATGAGCGAATCAGAAATTGAAAAGATAGCTACTAGTAATGGAGTGATTATTTCCGATGGTTTATTAGATGGAATAGCACAGGTTTAGCATCTGTATTATAGCGGTTCTCGCTTTAGTGAGGTACAAGAACCCCACCCCCAACCCCCTCCCCGCACGCAAGGAGGGGGCTATGATATACCTCATGTGATTAGGAAACGCTATATTTTAAAATACAGTTCTCTTAAGCATAATTGTAGGTTGGGTTGAGCAATAGCGAAACCCAACAAAAAGGATAATATCAGGATTTTTATGAATAAAACTCCACGTATTCATATACCACAAACAGTTAGACAATACGTATTCCACCGCGATAAATACCAATGTCAAAGTTGTGGTAAAATAGCCGCAGAAATTGACCTCACTATCGACCATATTATCCCTTTGGCGCGTGGTGGTGAAAATGATATTAGCAACTTGCATACACTTTGTTTCACCTGCAATCAGCGTAAAACTGATAAAATTGATCATCGCTTCCGACGGCAGTTTAAAATTTAGCTAATAAGCAAGTTTGTAGTAAGGACTTTAGTCCTTAGAGGTTGTTTGAAAAGTTGCAAGGATTATAAAAATGTCATTCTGACTGGAGTCCTGAGCGAAGGGTTCGCGCCAGCGTTCCCGTAGGGTAGGAACTGTAAGGAAGAATCTAGTCCTTGTGGTATATACCAAGATGTTACCCTGCGGGAACGCTTTCAGCGTTGGCGAAGCCTGCACTTTGCGCTTACATTCCGCTACGCTGCATACTCCTGCGGAGAAGCAAGCTACAACATGACAAAGAAGTAGACTTTTAAAACATCCTCTTAGAAAAATCAGGACTAAAGTCCTTACTACGAACCGTCAAAACTAACTAAGAATTGCGTTAGCGGAGCGGGACGTTAGTCCATTGCGAATTGGTTTAACTTTTGGGTAGTGGTAGCCTAAACGTAAAAGTTGCACCCTGTCCTAAACCGGGACTTTCGGCTTGGACTGTACCCCCGTGTAGTTCAACAAAATGACGGACAATTGCCAGTCCCAGTCCCAGTCCACCCTCGGCTCTAGTGGTCTTAGAATCGGCTTGGCGGAAGTATTCAAAGACGTGGGGTAAAAATTCGGGTGTAATGCCTTTACCTGTATCCATCACCTGAATTTGTGCTTCAACTCCCACCTGTTCTAACCGCACCTCTACTTGTCCGCCTGGGGGTGTAAACTTGACGGCATTTGAGAGTAAATTCCAGACTACCTGCTGCAAGCGATCGCTATCACCCATCACTTGGCTGATATGATCATCTAGTAATGTGTGTATGTGAATTGATTTAGCATCTGCGGCTAAACGCACTGTCTCTAGTGCGGCTGTAATTGTGGCGCGTAAATCCACTCGGCGAATATTGAGATTGAGCTTACCCCGTAAAATTCGCGACACATCCAGCAAATCATCAATTAATTGTGTTTGTAATTTAGCGTTGCGTTCAATTGTTTCTAAGGCTTGGGTGATGGTAGCTTCATCATACTTGCGGGTGCGGAGTAACTTAGCCCATCCTAAAATCGGATTGAGGGGAGTCCTGAGTTCATGGGAAAGGACGGTGAGGAATTCATCCTTGATGCGGTTGGCTGATTCAGCAGATGCACGGGCATTTTTTTCGGCTTCGTAAAGTTGAGCGCGGGCGATCGCCTGGGCGCACTGTTGTGCTAACGTCAACATATATCTTTGGTCTTCTGCTGCAAATATTTGCTCTGTAGCAAAGCTCAAAGCTAACACCCCAATTGTATGCTGTTCCACTACCAGAGGAATACAAGCAAAGGCACAATTGCCGGTAAGGGATGGCACATCAGCAATGATAGGATATTGACTAACGAAGGCGGCGATGTTTTCTAAAAAAATCGGTTCTCCAGTTCTGGCTGCTACCGCTATGGGAACATGAGCTGTGATGGGGAAACTAGACCAATTTTCTCTGACAGATGCAGGATAGCCAATGGCTTCTACTATCTTCAGGGATTTACCACCCTCCCCTAATAAGACAACAGAACCACCTGAAGCCCCCAAGGCCGCAATTCCTTGATTAACTACCACATCAGCCACTTGTTGGGGTGTGAGGGCTTCTGAAAAAGCAGCCGTGATACTTTGTAACCTAGCTATGCGACTTGCAGCAATTTCTGCGGCTTGTTTTGCCTGTTGAGTTTCTTGGTAGAGTCTGGCATTATCAATGGCTATAGCCGCACGGTGGGCAATATCTTCTGCTAATGCTAAGTCTGGTGGTTGATAATATCGGATTGATTCGCCGATGACAAAAGAAATCACGCCAAATAATTGTCCGTGTGAGTAGAAGGGAATCACCATCAAAGAACGTATTCCCAAACTTTGCAGTAGTTGCAAATGTGCTTCATCTCTAGCCATCTCTACTAATAGAGAATCTGGGAATTCAGCATAAAAAACAGACTCTCCTTGTAGTAGCTTTTCGTAGAATGGATGTTTACCCTCACTACTAACTGGATAGCGGCGTTGAATTTCCTCCAGGATTTGACGTTTTTGGGGATTGTTAGAAGCGATCGCTACCCGTTTAATTGACCAGTCTGGTTGTAAAATATCTACTGTACACCAGTCAGCTAGGGTAGGCACTGCCAAGTTAGCTACGTTATTCAGTGTCACTTCATAATCTAAGGAAGCCGCTAATGTGGTGCTGGCTGCGACTAAAAAATTTTGTGCTGCTTGTGCTTGTTTGCGATCGGTAATATCTTCTACAATGCCTAAAGCATATTGTACTTCTCCTTCATCATTCCATACCGCCGATGAAGTCAGATTGACCCAAACAATAGAACCATTTTTGTGGATGTATCGCTTCTCTAGAGAATAACTATTAATCTCCTGTGCTAACACTCGTTGAACTTGATGACAATCAGTTTCCAAGTCATCAGGATGGGTAATGTCCTGAAAGTTCATCTGCATTAACTCGTCATGAGTATAACCAGTAAGTTGACATAGTGCCGGATTGACTTGTAGGAATTTACCATCTACAGTGATGAGGGCTATACCCAAAGCTGCCTGGCTGAATATAGCTCGAAATCTAGCTTCGCTTTCTCGTAATGCTTGCTCAGTTCGCTTCTTTTGCGTAATATCAAGGCTAGTTACACCTACTCCCAACAATTGCCCATCTGGTAAACAGACTGGATAGTAACTGACAAGCCCACAACGATAAACCCCGGATGGATAGGTTTCTCCCATCACTTCTTGATTCAGTAATGGTTCTTTAGTTTCCATGACTCCATACAGAATCGGTTCTATTTGATTCGCCCAATCTGGTAATACTTCCCTCACCGTGCGCCCAAGATGTTGGCTTTGCGATACACCATTAATCACCGCCAGTGCTTCATTAGCATAAACGTAGCGCAGTTCTTTATCTAAAAAAGCCAAGGCTAGAGGCGAACTGGCTAGCCAAGCATTCAGCAATGCTAAGGATTCTTCTTTCTCCTGAATAGCTTGTTGCAAGTTCTGACGCAATTTCGCTTTTTCTTGCTCTACTTGCTGACGTTGAGTAATATTGACTGCGGCACAAGTGATTCCCTGAATTTGATTATTCTCTTTGAGGGGTTCTACTAGCAAATCATAATACAGAACCTGTCCATGCAATATTACACAAACTTCCTCACGTGCGGAAATATCCCTTTCTAAAACTTTGCGCTTAATTCTCGTGAGTTGTTCTGCTATAGCAGGAGGAAATAATTCATCGTCAGACTTTCCTAATATTTCTTCAGCAGTTGCTTCACCTTGGGGGTTATGAATCCACTGATAACGCAAATTACTATCCTGCTGAAATACTACAATTTCTGAGCTACTTAATGCTAATCGAAACCGCTCTTCACTGACTTTGAGTTTATTTAAGTTCACCTCATCTCTGCGTTTAGCATTCTTTAATGCAACGCACAAAGTAGTGAAAAGCAATCCTTGCAAAACAAACAAACCAAGTTTTACAGAATTAGCAATATCTAAAGATAGTTCATATTGGGGATCAAGAAAAAAATAATTGCTGAGTAAAGCAGATAAGCCGATTGCCAACAGTCCCGAATTCCAACCCCCAAACCAAGCATTCAATATTACCGCACTAAAAAATAGTATAAAAGGAGTGCCACTCATTTCTACCCAAGGATCTAGAATTAGCATTAACATCAGTGTTAACAGAACTGTTAACACGGCAATGCCAAAGCGTATTAGAGATGAACTAGCAATGTAGGGCATGAAAATTTAGGACAACCAATACTGATTGTAGAAGCTTTACATAACCTAAGCTAGTTTGCACATTTTTGTAATTTACCTCTAGATAGATTCTCGTATCAGCTAAAAAGACCTCTTTAGTTAGATGAAATTTTCTCACTAACTTACTTTTTCATGATAAATATAAGTTTTCCCGCAAAACTTATTTGAAACTTAATATTTAAGACAAATTTTTGATATTGAAGATAGTAATATAGCTGTCCTCGTTTGAGTGAGGAACAAGAACCCCAACCCCCTAAGAGCCAGCAGGGAGGGGGCTATGATATACCTTATAGAGGAAACGCTATATCATCAACACACACTACAAAAAGTTGAGAGTATTCAGCACAGCTACTAATTTGTCTATATGTGCTGCATGATGGGTTGCCATTAAAGAGATTCTAATACGACTTGTGGGGACTGTCGGCGGACGGATAGCGGGGGCAAAAATGCCGGCTGCTTTGAGTTGCTGTCCAGCTTGCAGAGATGTTGTAGCACTAGGTAGCTGAAAACAGAGTATAGGTGAGTTGGATGGTAGTAATGTCAGGTGGGGTAATTGCTGCGTGAGTAATTGTTTTAAGTAATTTACGTTTTGCCATAATTGAGTGCGGCGTTGCGGTTCTGCTTGGACTATTTTCAGTGCGGCGATGGCGGCGGCTGTGTCTGCGGGTGATAATCCAGTAGTGTAAATCCAACTAGGGGCGCGATTTCGCAAATAATCAATTAAGGTAGCACTTCCGGCTACATAACCGCCTAAACTTCCCAGTGCTTTACTCAAAGTACCAATTTGAATTAATTGCCTACCACTACAGCCAAAATATTCTACGCAGCCAGCACCAGTTTCACCCATCACCCCAGTTGCATGAGCTTCATCAACTAGCAGCATACAACTAAACTCGTCAGCTAAATCTAAGAGTGTAGGTAAAGGGCATAAATCCCCATCCATGCTGAAGACAGTATCAGTCAAGATTAAGCAGCGACGGTAGTTTTGTCGTTGCTGAATTAACAGGGTTTTAAGTTGTGTGACATCACAGTGGGGGTATTCTATTACTGTTGCCCCACTGAGAACTGCACCATTTTTCAGGCTGGAATGATTGTACTGGTCAGAGAAGATTAAATCTCGCTTACCTACCAAAGCTGCGATCGCACCAATATTAGCTAGATACCCAGAACTAAATACTAAGGCATCTTCCGTTTGTTTTAAAGATGCGATCGCTATTTCTAATTCCCTATGTAATTCCCGATGTCCACTAAGTAGTCTAGAACCAGTGCTACCAGTCCCAAACTCTTGAATAGCTGCCACAGCCGCCCCTAGCAAGCGTTCATCCCCAGCCAACCCCAAATAGTCATTACTAGCAAAATTAATTACTTCCTGCCCATCTAAGACCACCGTCGCCCCTGGTAGACCAGAGATTGTACGGACTGAACGATACCAGTCAGCTCGATGAATGGTTTCTAGAGAATTTTGTAACCAAGCATAGGGATCGAGCATATTGATATAATCGCTTTTTGGGGCATGAATTATAGATGAATATCTTGCTAACCGATCAAATCTAGCATCATTGAGTTACGCTGTCGTTATTTTCAAGTCGGTACAAAAGCAAATTGATAACTTGCCATATCCACCAGATACAGGAAAAAATTATTTTAATCTTATTTTAACTGTTAAGGATTTCATCTATATCTTGCACCCGGGTTGCCGCAATATCGGCTTCAGCTTTCGCAATTAGTCGATCTAATTTTCCCGATGTCAAATCATTTTCGATTTGCTTATCCCACATTTGTTCCAAATATTCTTGCAGCCAAGCAGCTAGTTGACGAATATCATTTTCCGGTAGTTGTTTGATAACAGCTTCGATTTCTGGCAAAGTACCCATATCTGAGTCGATACTTAAATACATTTTCTTATTGCTGATTACCTTAACTAACTTGCTCACTACTGCTTAGATGAGCGATCGCTTGTCTGATCCAATCTTCTACATAGGCATCTTTTGGTAATCCAATATCTTCACTAACTACGTGTAAGGCGTGGCTGACTTCGTGGGCTGTGTATCCTAGGGCAAATAAAGTCATTTGCACTTCTTCTAGAATACCGGGGGCTGGCCCTTCGGTGGCGACGAAGAAGCCTGCTGATTTGCGCCACTCGATTAATTTAGCTTTCAGTTCCAAACAAATGCGTTCAGCGATTTTCTTACCCACACCAGGGGCTTGAATGAGTATTTGGGTGTTAGCAGCAATGATGGCTTGGACTAAATCTGGTAATTCCAGAGTATCTAATAACGCGATCGCTGAAGCTGCACCTACACCACTCACCGTTAATAAATGGCGAAATAAATCTCGTTCTGCTGGAGAAGCAAAACCGTACAGTAATGGTACTTCTTCCCGAACTTGGTAATGGGTGAAGATTTGCACCAAGTCCCCAGTTGTGGGTAGTTGTTTGGCTAACCGTTGGGGAATTTGCAAGTCATAACCCATCCCGTTGACTTCGAGGGTCAAAATCACGCGATTGCTGTTTTGGTTTTGGATACCGGCAACTATACCTTTGAGATAACTAATCATTATAGGAAACCAAAATACTTTAAACCTTCAAGAATTCCACCCGCACAAAAATCTTGTGCTAGGTAACGATGGTCTGCGGGATAATCGCTGTGCCATTCCAGCAACTCTGGCCGGGCGTTCCCGACTATGATTCCCCGTTCGTTGCCTACAGCGAATAAAGCAATATCATTACCTGAATCACCACAGACAACTGTTTGTTCTGCTGCAAATTTCCACTTCCGACGTAGAAACTGCATTGCCTGACCTTTATCGCTGCTACGCGGCACAATGTCAAGGTCAATACCGCTACTATAAATTAACTTTACATTTAATTCACATTTCTCTAACTCTGACTCAAGTTGTGGTATCACAATAGCAGCTACTTCTTGCTGAAGGAAAAAGCTGATTTTATAGGGACGCTGTTCTGAGTCTGGTTGTGGGACTAAATCAGGAAATTGCTGAGTAATTGATAATACCAATTCCTGATTCCAACCGAGGGAGAGAATTTCTGACCAAGCTGCATCAGGAGTACCATCACCATCAAGATAAATCTCTGTACCCACTGAAAGAACTAACCCATCTGGTTCTACAAGATTTTTTTCCTCTTGCAGTTCCTTGTACAAAACAGGCGATCGCCCAGTAGCATAGACTATCTTCGTACCATATTCTTGGCGATGCTCCGTCAGCATTTGAGTCAGTTGTACCAGGGCTGCGTCATTACCTACAAATGTGTGATCTAAGTCGGTGACAAACAGAAATGGTTTCATTGCTTTCATGATGATTTACTCCAAGTGATATGGTCGTCAAAATACTGAAAAATTTCGTATTCGTTAAGAATATTCGTAGGTTGGGAAGCCACGGACTTAGACGAGTCTTCGGGCTTGGGGCGAGTGAATTTTACCATAAGGAAACCCAACACCAATATCTATCTGTCGTCCACAAGAGGACTCCCACCAAAACGTTCGCGGTAGCGTTGCGTAGCACAGTTTGGTGGTGAGATGAATTGTGGACAGGGTTTTGTGGTAAAATAAGCCAATATTTTAGCCTTGCCCGCTTCTACTGGCCTGGCAAGGCTAAAATATTGCTTTAGATTGTTGAGAAAATACTATAGAGTTTCTATAGGTAAAGGATTCCACACTTCACCATACTTTTCTTTCAAACTTTGCCAAGCTTCCACTTGTCCTGGTTCGTATTCTCCTGGTTTACCCCATTGTAAAAATGCACTCAAAGCAGGTTCTTGCTTTTCATCTAAAAAACGAATGGTGTAAGTTGTAAAATTACCTCTTTTTGCTGTACCAGTTTCAAACTTTACTTGGGTAATCTTATCCATATTCAAATGAAATTCAAAGCCTTCGGTGTGAAGGTTAGCATATTTACCTTTGGGTAATTCTGCATAAAATAGCTTTTCTATTTTGCCTCGTGCTTCTAACACAGCCGCACTGCTAGTAACAATTAACCGCAGTGTTCCTAGATTTTCACAAGCTTCTAAAAATTCTCTCAAAGTAGTCATAAATGAATATTTATCCTTGATTTATTTGCAGTTTTACTAATGAACAATGACCAATATACCTCTTGCAAAAGTCCGAAAATTAGATTTGTCATTCTGAATGAAATGTAGAATCTTTGAGATGTTTCGCTTCATTCAACATGACAGGTTAAGCATTTATGCAAGAGGTCTAATGAATATTAACTATTTATCGTGTTGTTCGTAAGCCAAAACAATACGCTGTACTAAGGGATGACGCACGACATCTTTTTGAGTAAATTCAGAAAAGCCAATACCTTCAACGTGCTTTAAAATTTGCAAAGCCACTGTTAAACCAGATTGTTGATTCATCGGTAAATCAGTTTGTGTGGTGTCGCCTGTAATTACCATCCGCGAACGGAAACCCAAACGGGTTAAAACCATTTTCATTTGGGCGGGGGTGGTATTTTGGGCTTCATCTACAATCACAAAAGCATGGTTTAAAGTACGTCCCCGCATATAAGCTAGTGGAGCAACTTCAATGATTCCCCGTTCTATCAAATTAGCTACTTTTTCTTGATCGATGAATTCATGGATAGCATCATAAAGAGGACGGAGATAGGGGTTAATTTTCTGCTGCAAGTCTCCAGGTAAAAATCCCAGGCGTTCACCAGCTTCTACCGCCGGACGAGTTAAGATGAGTTTTTCTACTTGGTTAGAGAGGAGTGCTTGCACGGCAATAACGACAGCCAAGTATGTCTTACCAGTTCCAGCAGGCCCAGTGCAGAAGGTGAGGTCATGCTTTCGGATATGTTCGATGTACTGGCGTTGTTTAAAGGTTTTGGCGCGAACTTCGTCACCCCGACGAGTTTTTGCTAGGATATGTCGCTGTAATTCTTGCAATTCTCCTTGGCGGTGGGTATCTATGGCTTGGCGGGCTGTTAAAATATCGGCACTGGAAATATTATTACCCTGAACCCAGATATTTTCTAGCGATCGCACTAATTGAGCAGCTAGGTCTTTTTGTGTGTCTGTACCAGAAATATGTAGTTCTTGTCCACGCAATACAAAGTTAGCTCCTGTGTGTCGGGATAAGATTTTCAGATTTTCTTCTCTATCACCGGCTATAGCGATCGCACTGGGAATATTCGGCAGCTGAATTATTAAGGCATCTGCCATAGTTATTTTTTAATTGTGTGGGGGGCAATTTTTAACAACAGTTGATTACTTTTGGTGAGTTTTTATCTCATTCGTAAAGATTATTTTTATACTATTCTAGCTTGAAAACTCTATCTAATTAGTCTTAAGTTCTAGCAAGGTTGCAATTAATTTTTATCACCGCCCACGTATTGCCTGCTGGAAAGGTGCAAAAATTAACAAAGTGCAGGGGTTTAAGCAAAGAGCCTCATTAAAATCCTGACTTTTCACGTTATGTGGAAAAGCTAACGTGAAACCTAACCCCCTAATCCCCTTCCCTAGTAGGGAAGGGGGAAAATGTAGAGACGTTCTAACTATTTCTGTAAGTTAGCCGCGTGCAAACCACACTCCTTAGCAGTGGACTCTTCCCACCACCAACGGCCTTCGCGTTCGTGCTGGTTGGGTAACACTGGTCTGGTGCAGGGTTCGCAACCAATACTCACAAAACCGCGTTCGTGTAACTTGTTATAAGGCACATCTAAAGCCCGAATATATTCCCACACTTCAGCAGAAGACCAATTTGCTAAGGGGTTAAACTTAATCAATTGATGGTCTTCAGTGGAAAAGGCACTATCAACTTCAATTACAGGAATATGGTTGCGAGTGCTAGGACTTTGGTCTTTGCGCTGTCCTGTCACCCAAGCATCCAGAGTGTTAAGTTTGCGGTGCAGTGGTCTGACTTTGCGGACTCCACAGCATTCTTTGTGGCCATCTTGATAGAAACTATACAATCCCTTCTCTTCTACCAAAGCTTGAACTTCCGCAGCATCAGGGAACATTACTTCTAATTTGATCCCATAATGTTCTCTGACTTTATCTAAGAATTGATATGTTTCTGGGTGTAACCTGCCGGTATCAAGTGTAAACACGCGGAAGTTTTTGGTAATCTTGGACGCAATATCAATTAGCACAACATCCTCAGCACCACTGAAAGAAATTGCTAGGTTGTTAAAGGTTTCTAGGGCAAATTTGAGAATTTCCCTGGGTGATTTTTGACTATATTCTGCTTCTAAAGCAGCAATATTTAAATCCGTTTGGGCGGCTAGCATATCTAAATGTTCTCCTCTGTCGCACCCTGAATTTTACCAAGTTTAAGATGCTGTTATAACAATCCGGGCAAAATGACTTGATAGTGCTAACAAAATTTAGCGATGCTTAAAGAGCTTCCGGTGGTGCGATATCATTGCCAACACTGATACTACCATCAGCACTAGATTTGATTCCTGGTTTATTAGTAATCTCAGTTTGATGCTGTGGTGACGGGGAAACCGATGGAACTGGTGAATTTACTAAACTGTTAGTGGTTGATGGTTGAGATAGATGAGATAATCCTCCTACTGCTCCAGCAATAAGGGCTGTATAACCTAGATATAAATGTAGTGGACGGATTTCTAATCTCAAATCTAGAGCATCTTTCTGAGGCTGATACCAAGAGGGCAAAATTGATTTTACTATGCCAGGTGTGGGTAGAGAAGATGCCAAAATTGTGCCATTAATTCCTAAAGCATTGCCCATGACGCGGATAAAACCCCGCAAATATACATCTTCTGGCAAAAACTCAAAGTTGGCGTTTTCGACTGCTTCCATTTGTTGAATTGGAATGTGAGTATAGACTTGTAGTTGCTCTAAACTCAAATATTGAGAGTCACGGGCTTGCTTTAATTGCAACCCTATTTGTTGCATGACTTCTAGGCGGTGTTGTGCTGCGATTTGTTTGGCTAACTCAGCCTTGGAAGGCTTTTGGTTTGGGTGAAACCATTGGCTGAGTTTGGTTACTGGGTTGTTGTGGGTGCTTTTTGTACTTTCTTTATCTGTATCAATGCTTACATCTGTATTAATGCTGGTTGTCTCTGAAGTTAATGCTGTTGGTGTCTGGTAATTAGATAAAGCACTTGACTTTTCTGCTTCAATATTGTCTGCAATCTCAGTATTCTCTTCTTCTGGATTTTGTTGTGCAAATTGCTGGAATGCCAAACCAATCGCTTCTCTACCTATAGCTTTACAAAACACTTTGGCTTGATCACCAGTATCACCTAATAAGGTTTGTAACCTAGCTACAATTCGGCGATAAATTTTACTACTATGAAGTTCAGCCTCAATCTGACCTAAGAGCGATCGCAATTCATCTTGAGAAAGGGTAACTGCTGACTTTCCTGGCATATTTAATAAATACACAGATGCGGTAGACATAATTAAAGTAGATTTGACTAAACAAACCAGACCATTCTGTATAATTTATCGTGTTTGCCATAAATAAATCAGGACGGTTTGGTATGAATTTTACTGATTTTTTAAGTCATACCACTTTAATTAATGATGGCAATCTATCCTTTGCTAGATGCACAATGTCCCATACCCAATGCTCCTTAAATAATCACTATTGACTATTAACCATTGACCTCTGCACAAAAGCCTCTACCCATTGTAAATATTGCACCCCTGATAATTTTGCTAGGTCGTTATGATCTGCTCCTTCAACTAAAATTAGTTTTTTAGGTTCAGGTGCAACATCATACAATTTTTGGCTCATAAAGGCAGGTATTGTAGAATCAGCCGTACCATGAATGAATAAAATTGGCATTTTTAATTGAGGTATTTTATCAATAGATTCAAATCGCTGTGTCAAAAGTAAATTAACTGGAAATAACCGAAACATATTGCGATAATCTATAACATCCCGCACAGATGTAAAAGTGCCTTCGACAATTAATCCTGCTGCTTTTGGTTGTTTTAATGCTAAATCAATGGCTACAGCTCCCCCTAAAGAATGACCGTAGAGAAAAATCTGCTCAGGGGGAATTTGTTTTTGCTGTACTAAGTAATTCCAAGCAGTTTCAGCATCTTGATAAACGTTCATTTCGTTGGGAAACGAACCTTCGCTGCGTCCGTACCCTCGGTAATCAATCAGCAACACAGAAAATCCTAGTTGGTAAAATCTGTGAGCATGACTCAGATTTGCACTAATGTTCTTACCATTACCGTGTAAATACAATAACACCTTAGCATTGGGTTGTTTAGCTGGCATCCACCAAGCGTGTAGACGTTCCACCTGACCAGACTTTGCTTTTACAGGTAGCCAAACATCCTCATAGGGGATACTAAAATACTCCGGTGTAAATTCAATGGCAGTAGTGGGAAAAAATATCAAGCGAGTTTGTTGCCGTGAAACTAATATACACAGTGTCAGATACGCGATCGCTATAACTGTTGTGACTAAAGGTAGCAACTTGAAACATACTTGTAACACAAGGGGCAATTTTTTGATGATCATGGGCATAATCTGATGATTTAACAAATATTGATAAAGACAATAATTTTTTAATAACCAAAAAAGGTTAATATTTTGCCATTAGAATTTCTCATTAGAATTAAAATCTGACAAAAAATTTGATCATTCCATTAAATAGTAATAATATTTACTTTGCCTAAGTAGTCTCACTGGGGAATAGTAAACATTAGCTAAAACTAGGAGCAGACCGTGACGCTATTAAATGAGACACAAAAAGAACGATTGCTAGAAATAAGTAGATATTTACGACAAACCAGAGAAGAAAAATCTATCCGTATAGAAGAAGTAGCAGCTCAAACAAATATTCGATTATCGTTATTAAAAGCTTTAGATGCAGGAGACTTTGAAGAATTACCAGAACCGGTTTATGTTCAGGGATTCATCCGCCGTTATGCAGATATTGTTGGATTAGATGGTACGGCTGTCGCCAATTCTTTTACAGTTAATGCTTTACCTCCAAACCCTTATACAGATTCTAAGCAGAAAAAGGCAAATTCAGACAAAAAGCCTAAGATTCGCATACCTCTTGTTGTACCCTATATTTTGTTATTAGGTATTGCTGGCACTGGGCTAATTTATGTCCTCAATCCTAAACTCATAACCAAATCTTTAACCAACAAAAAAGCCTCTGTATCCAGTCAAGTCGAACAAACCACCCCCTCACAGGTAGTTTCTTCATCCACAGAAGAAGGTCTAGCTAATCAACAAAATTCTATTCCCCAAGAAACATCGCCAGTAGCTACTCCATCATCTGTAACGGCAGAATCATCAACTTTACCTAACAGCACAGATAATTCCAATTTGACAGTTACCTTAGAACTGCAAGGCGATTCATGGTTACAAGTCACAGCAGACGGTAAAACAGAGTTTGTAGGTAATTTAACCAAGGGAGAACGGAGAACTTGGGCAGCACAAAAAGAGTTGACTGTGCGTTCTGGTAACGCTGGTGCTGTGTTGGTGGGTGTCGATAATCAACCTGCACAACCTTTAGGGGGACAAGGAGAAGTTAAACAAGTAACTTATAAATCGGAGAATATTGGTCAATAGTCTATAGCGTGAGGTACAAGAACCCCACCCCCAACCCCCTCCCCGCAAGCAAGGAGGGGGCTAATAATTTACTCTTCCCCTTTTCTTCTTGTCTCCCCATTTCCCACTCAGCACCGGCTAAACGCCGCGCTACCGCTAACAGCACTCAGCACTCAGCACTCAGCACTCAGCACTCAGCACTCAGCACTCAGCACTCTAAATTGTTGGCTGACGTAGATGCCAAGTAGTTGATTGCTCATAGGCGTAGGCTACTTGTAGTAATTGGTCTTCTTTCAAAACTTTTCCGATTAGCTGTAAGCCGATGGGTAGTCCTTGGTCATCAAAACCACAGGGAATACTGATTCCTGGTAAACCAGCGAGGTTTACGGGAATAGTCATCAGGTCATTCAAATACATACTTAAGGGGTCAGTAGTTTTTTCCCCGGCTTTAAATGCTGTGGTAGGCGCAGTAGGAGTCACCAACACATCAACGGTTTCAAAGGCTCTTTCAAAGTCTTGTTTAATGAGGGTACGGACTTTTTGCGCTTTCAGATAATAAGCATCATAATAGCCAGCTGAAAGGGCATATGTCCCAATCATGATCCGACGCTTGACTTCTGTACCAAATCCAGTAGCACGGGTAGTCTTGTACATAGACAGCAGATTATCCGCATCTGGCGCACGCCAGCCATATTTCACGCCATCGTATCGGGCTAGGTTGGCTGATGCTTCTGAGGGGGCGATGATGTAATAACTAGGTAAGCCATAACGGAAGTTAGGACAGGAAATTACATGAATTTCTGCGCCTAAACGCTGTAGTTGCTCAATGGCTTTGGTAACGGCTTGTTCGACGACAGGATCTAAACCTTCGCCAAAGGTTTCTTTGATGATGCCAATTCGTAGTTTACCTCTAGCTTTGAGGTCTGGTTTTAAACTAGCTGCGTAATCAGGAATTTCAACTTTCAGGCTGGTGGAATCTTTCGGGTCATAACCTGCGATCGCATTTAATAATATCGCGGTATCTTCTACTGAGCGTCCAAAGGGGCCAATTTGATCCAAAGATGACGCGTAAGCTACTAAACCATAACGGGAAATTAACCCATAGGTTGGTTTTAGTCCTACCACACCACAAAAAGATGCAGGTTGGCGAATTGAACCTCCTGTATCAGAACCCAACGCAACAACGCATTCATCGGCGGCTACGGCTGCGGCTGAACCTCCAGAAGAACCACCAGGAACTCTAGACAAATCCCAAGGGTTTGCTGTGACTTGATAGGCAGAATTTTCGGTGGAACTACCCATCGCAAATTCATCTAAGTTGGTTTTACCAACAATTACCGCCCCAGCATCAATCAGCTTTTGTGACACTGTTGATTCATAAGGCGGGACAAAATTTTCTAAAATCCGTGAGGCGCAAGTAGTGGGAATGCCTTTAGTACACATATTGTCTTTTACACCCAGGGGAATTCCCGCCAGCAGCCCAATTTCTTCGCCGGCAGCAATTTTGGCATCCACAGCACTAGCTTGCTCTAACGCTTTTTCTGCCGTTATGTGTAAAAAACTGTGCAATTTTGGCTCTAACGCTTGAATACGGTCTAAAGCTTCTTGGGCTATTTCAACGGCAGAACGTTCTTTTTTAACTAGTTGTTCGTGCAGCTCGCGGATGGATGCCATGATTGCTCTCTTTGTGACTCGAATCATTGATTTTAGTACATATTGATGGGGACTGGGTACTGGGGATTGGGGATTGGGGAAATATCTTATATTAGTATTCTTCCTTGTCTGTCTGCCTAGCCTAAAATTCTTTGTATCACATAAACTTATAGATTCTCACATCAGGGTTAAAGTATATGATTAAAATTATTACTCGTAAGTATGTAGGTAAAGAAAATGTCTACGATATAGGAGTTGAGCGTGACCACAATTTTGTCATTAAAAATGGCTTAATCGCTTCTAATTGTTTCAATAAATCGCACTCAACAGCCTATGCCTATGTTACTTACCAAACAGCATATCTGAAAGCTAATTACCCACTGGAATATATGGCTGCACTGCTGACGGCTAACAGTGGTGATACCGACAAGGTGCAGAAATATATTTCCACCTGTATGAGTATGAATATTCAAATAGAACCACCAGATATTAATCGCTCTGGGGTGGATTTTACGCCAGTGGGGGGGAAGATTTTGTTTGGGTTTTCGGCTGTGCGGAACGTTGGACAAAATGCGATCGCGGCGACGCTAGAAGCACGGAATGAGGGAGGCGCGTTTAAATCTCTCGCTGATTTTTGCGATCGCGTCGATCTTCGCACTGTCAACCGTCGGACTTTAGAATCGCTAATTTACTGTGGAGCTTTTGACAAAATAGAATCGAATCGTCAGCAATTAATTCAAGATTTAGAACTAGTTTACGATTGGGCGCAATCCCGTGCTAGAGATAAAGCATCCGGTCAAGGAAATCTATTTGATTTATTAGGTGGCTTGTCTTCTAGCAATGATAACAAAACTAATAATGCCTTTGAAACTGCTCCTAAAGCTAAACCTGTAAATGACTATCCACCCCAGGAAAAATTGCGGCTAGAAAAGGAATTATTAGGTTTTTATGTCTCCGACCATCCACTAAAAGCCTTAAGGCAAGTTGCATCGCTTTTGACCCCAATTAATCTATCTCAACTTGGTGAACAAAGAGAAGACACAAAACTCTGTGTGGTTGTCATGCTTAACGGGGTGAAAAAAGTGATGACCAAAAAAGGCGATGCTATGGCGATTTTGCAAATAGAAGATTTAACATCTCAAACTGAAGCTGTAGTATTTCCCAAAACTTATGAACGAATCAGTTTTCTGTTACAAGTTGATGTCAGATTAATTATTTGGGGTAAACTAGACCGCCGCGACGAACAAATTCAATTAATAGTTGAAGATGCAGAACCTGTAGAAACAGTACAAATGGTAATGGTGGAACTAAATCCCCAACAAGCAGCCAATATTGAAGAACTGCATCGCTTGAAAACAATTTTACAAGAACAGTCAGGTGATAAAGAAAAGTCAAAAATGCCCGTGATAGGAATTATACAAACTGAACATTCTCGTAAATTAGTCCGCTTAGGGTGGCAATTTTGCGTACAAGATGCCCGTATCACCGTTCAAGCTTTACAAAATGCCAGATTCCCCGCACACCTTAGACCGTTGACTGGCGGTTAATTCAGAAGAAGCAGGGGAGTAGAGGAGGAAATACAATGCCCAATACCCAATTGCCAGTATATTGACGTAGCAATTATGAAAATTAATACTTTTTTTAGTTAGTTATGCGGATGATGATTTCCTGTAGTAAGTGGTATCTTTTTATGCCATGACAACTTCGGCAAGAGGTAGGGGAAGGAGCTAAAACTTAATGATTGCTAATGATTTAAGTAAGTTTGTATGTTACTGCAAAAAAATTCAACCCCAAACCCAGGAAGAAATTAAACAATTTTTTGAAGGGGTGATTGTATTTCCCTACGATAAGGAACTACTTTTGCAAGCTTATCTATTTTTGAATATTCGGACTTTGTTTCCTTCATGCTATGAGTTATTGTTGTTTGAAAAATCTCCGATTTCAGACTATACAGACCTAGGAAAATGTGATTTTGTCTATTTAACATTTCAAGGTAATTTGTTTTTAGTTGAGACAAAATTTATTGATACAGAAGCAACAGGAGCTACAGAAAGAAAACGTAGAAATAAGCATAGGAATAAAGTATTTGAACAAGTAATTACTTTAAAAGGTAGGTTTAGTCAATATTGGGATATTCATCCTGAACAGTTGGAATGTGGTGTTTTTACTACAGATTCTGATATTGATTGGCGAGGTGATTGTGTCAATGTTGTGACTAAATCTATATCTATAGATAATCTCGAAAAATGGCGGAGAAATTACAAGAAAATTAAGTAGTAGGGATGTAGGGGTGTAGGGGTGTAGGGGTTTAGGGGTGTAGGGGTTTAGGGGTTTAGGGAAGTAAATTCAATGCTCAATGTTAATTGACTATTAACTATTAACTATTAACAATTGGTTTAGGCGATCGCAAAACTGCATCTAGTAAACCAGGAAACAGCACTTCTAAATCTTCTCGCCGCAATCTGTTGATGTGTTGTGTTCCTTCCTTGCGACTCAATACTACCCCTGACTCCCGCAGAATCTTAAAGTGATTCGACATGGTAGACTTAGCGATCGCAAAATCAAAGTCTCCACAGCACTGCTCACCCTTGGTTGCTAGCAAGCGCACCATCTCTAGCCGTACAGGATCGCCTAGCGCATACAACACTCCGGGTAACGTAATATCTTTTCGGTCTGGATGATATAAAAATTTCATAACTTGCATTATCTCTTAAATTGGCTTATATTTTTATTATTCGATAATCCCGAACAAAAGAATTAAATCAGGGAGGCAACTATGTCATCCGTCACAAATGTTACAGAAGCCACATTTAAACAAGAGGTACTCGATAGTGAAGTTCCAGTGTTAGTGGATTTTTGGGCCCCTTGGTGTGGTCCTTGTCGGATGGTAGCCCCAGTTGTCGATGAAATTGCTAGCGAATACGTAGGGCAAGTAAAAGTGGTAAAGTTAAACACAGATCAAAATCCCACCGTTGCCAGCCATTACGGAATTCGCAGTATTCCTACTCTGATGGTATTTAAGGGAGGGCGACAAGTCGATACAGTTGTAGGGGCTGTTGCTAAAACTAGTTTGACTAAGACTTTAACTCAGCATATTCAGCAAGGGTGACAGGTGATAGGTGACAGGTGTTTTTTACTCAGCACCAGCTGAACGCCGCGCTACCGCTAACACCACTCAAAACTCACCGCTCAAAACTCACCACTCAGCACTCAAAACTCAGCACTCACCACTCAGCACTCTCTCAAAGCGTAATCCTAATTAAATCAAATCAGAGGAGAATCTCATGAGTATAATCACTAAAACTCAACCTCTAGAAGTACCCAAGGCTATTATTCAAAGACGCTCAATCAAAGCTTTTAAAACAGACCCCATAGCACCAGAACTGCTGAAGCAACTAGTAGAGTTGACTGTAGCTGCACCTAGTAGCTTTAATATGCAAGGCTGGCGGATTATTTTAGTTCAAGACGAAACCCAAAAGGCGGCTTTATCAGCTGCATCTTGGAATCAAAAGCAAATTATTCAAGCACCAGTAACCTTTGTGTTTGCAGCCGATCCTAATGCAGGAGAAGGTGATTTAAGCTTAGTGTATGAAAAAGCTTTGCAAACTGGGGCATGGAATGAAGGTACAGTAAATTATTTTAAAAATGCTATTCCCCAATTCCAGGCGGGTTTGGGAGACAAACGCCGGGAATATGCGATTAAAGATGCTATTATTGCCGCTACTCATTTAGTTTTAGCAGCAGAAAGTTTAGGACTATCTACCTGTTTCATGAATGGTTGGATTGAAGAGCAAGTCAAAGCAGTAATTGGTGCAACGGATGAGCCTGATTTAGCGATCGCAGTTTTAGTTCCTGTAGGTTATGCTGCCGAACCCCGTCTAGATCCTGGTCGCTTGCCATTATCCTACAACGTCTTTGTAGACAAAATTGATAACCCATATCAAGGTTGACTGCCAAATAACTTGTCAGCCTAGATTCATCTATCCTGCTAAGGATAATATGCTTTTCTTTGGTACTACTTCATTAGGAAAAAATTGCTGAATATTGCGTAAATCATCTGAATATACAGCCTATTTTACTGCTGAATTAGGCTGTATTTTTCTACTTTTTGATTAAAACACTTATATCTCTGGTATGGTTCAAAACCTTATCTATCCTTGTTACGGTTGCTAATGAAATTAATTACAACCGCAATCATTATGGCTTCTACGCAAACCAGCGATCCAACTATTCGCGAAAATGTCCAAGCGTGGCAGAAATTGGATACAGATGAACAGCTTGCTTTGTTTTGGTTTATCTACACAGAAATGGGAGATACAATTACACCAGCCGCCCCGAATGCTAGCACTGTTTCTCCAGAAATTGCCGAGGGCTTATTTAATCAAGTCAAAGACTTAAATCATGAACAACAATTACAGTTACAACGTGACTTGATTAACCGTGTAGATAACCAAATTAGTCGCCAATATGGTTCATTAAGTGATACGACAAAATTACTATTTTGGTATCGTTTAGCTCAAGGCATGGAAAATACTACTATTGTGCCTATGCCACCTGACTACGAACTTGGTTCTCAAGGTAAAAAACTCTTGGATAAAATCAAAACACTATCATTTGAAAAGCAGATTACTGTTTTCCGTGATTATGTTTCCCCGATGGGTGCTGAACCAAAACCTGGTGCTGAGATTTAAATAAGTGTAGAGATGAGTTAGCGTAATTTCACATTTCAATAAATCTAAGTAGTAAATAAACACAGAGTAGAAATCAAAATTCTGCCTCTGTGTTTACTAGGTTGCTCTTTGGGTTAGATGCACCCAAAACTCTTAACGCCCTTTGCTTCGTATTTCATAATTTAAGTTAATTTCTAAAATATTACCTCTGTCTTACGACTGGTTTAAATTTATTAATTGTTGTCAGAACTTCTATCTTTTTATAGTGTTTTAAAATAGGCTATTTTTTTAACTTAAACGAAGGTATAGTTAATGGCTATACTCTTTATACAGAGTAGATTTTATCACTTGATAGAAATAAAACTACTTGAGCATACACAGTCAGAAAATACATTTAGTTTTGAAAATAAAGAACAATAACTAGAGAGGTTTTTATGACTTCTAAAAACGTTAATCCTGTAGAACAAGCTGTCTCGGATTTTAAGAAGTTAGATATAGACGATCGCCTGGTAGTATTTGGTTCATTGTTTAGCAAGGTTGCTGATACAATCTCCACCAGTGATATAGACAAATTACCAACACAAAAAGCTGCGGACTTAGTAGCAGAAATTCAGCAGCTTTCACCAGAAGAACAACTTTATGCTTTGCGTGATTTGCTACCAGCTTCAAGAAATGATCAAGATGAAATCATGCTAGATCCCCATCCTAGTAAAGCAATGGTTGAATTGGCTCAAGGTGGTAGCAAAATTCCGACTGGAGAATATGGTCAACTCAATGCTGAGGGTAAAATAGCTTTTTGGTATTTCTTGGGACAAATATTAGGCCGCACGATTATCAACCTACCGCGCGACTATACCCCCTCAGCGCAAGCTACAGCAGTTTTGAACAATCTGCGCTCATTAAATACTAATGATGTAATGTCTTTCTTGAAACAAGTTCTGCAAACCAGAGTCACAGCATAAAGAATTCAGTGTTGCTGAAGACAGGGGAACGGGGTATTTTGCCTTGTGTCCTCTTTTTTTATAGGGGTGTAGTAGAAGCAACCCATTTGAGGGCGCGATCGCACGCTTTCTGTTTTAAGGTCATAATCGAGACACCGCAAAGCCAACATAGAATTAAGCCATGCCAGTTATAACAACCTAATAAAGTCAGGTGAAACTTAGTAAAAATGCGCGTTTTGCTGATGCCGCCCCGTTAGATAATAAAATATCGCGCCCGTATCATGTCTGGGTCAGTTGCAGGGACACCAAGCAACCGCAACGCCATGTAAGCCTCAACCGACGTGCTGAGTTCTCCGCCATCATCATAAAATTTCCAACCTCCATGCTGCCGTTGTTGGGAACGCAGATATGCTTCTCCTTTGTGCAGAGGTCTGGTTGTATCTGTTCCCCAAATTTTGTGGACTAAAACCACCTCATCTGTGATAGTGACATTAGACTCTAACTCAGCCCACCAGTAACCAGCAGGATTTTGCAGTGATAGCAAATATTTTTGACTAGCTGCGATCGCATTTCTCTACACCCTCATGACTATAGATTCTGCATTACGCCATTGGCAAGGACGCGGCGGCGCGTGGAAAGGTAGAGTGTATCCGGGTTAACTCTGTTTAACTATTTAAAAAACTGTAATTAGGAGTATTAAAAGTTATTTTAGCTATCTGTAAAGTAGTCTGAATCAACTTTTTTAATTTCATATACAGCAAAGGGCGCAACACCAACATTATTTTCAATCATCAAATTAGTCAATGTTTCACCATCAATTAAGATAATTTTGGTGTCAATTCGGGAAACGTAATCTTTAGCTTCACTGGTAAAAGTTGATGTTGTAATAAATACACCTTTTTTAGCCCGAAACCCTTGCAAAGCCCCAGCAAACTTTTGAATTTCAGGACGACAAACAGAATTTTCCCACCGTTTAGCTTGGATATAAATTACATCTAGCCCCAAACGGTCTTCATTGATAATACCGTCTATTCCGCCATCACCACTGCGCCCAACTGTTTTTCCTGCGTCTTTTCGAGTACCACCATAACCCATTTTAACTAATAAATCTACCACCAGTTTTTCAAAGAAAGCTGGAGAAGAAGTTTTAATTGTTTGTAGCAAATCTGATGCTAAGTCTTGTGTCAATTTTTCAATAGCAATCTCTAAATTTTCTTCTGGTGTACGAGTTGTATCTAGATTGGCTTCATTTTCATTAGATATAGGTTTATCTGATTGTTGAGGATAATTTTTAAATTCTAGAAATTCAGGAAACTGATTGAGAAATTTAGCATTAATTTCAACAGGATTGGATGTGATAATATCTAATCCTCTATTAGTTATCTGAAAATAACCTCGCTTTGTTGACTTTATTAACCCTGCTTTCTTCAAATAAGCACGCGCCCATCCTATACGATTATCAAAAGTTGGTTGGCGACCACTAGGTAGTAGCTCTTTTCGTTGTGCTTCGGTTAATTGGAAGTGATCAGCTAGAACCTCAATTGCTTCCCGTAATGAATGTTCCTTTTGGTCGGTAGTCAATTTCAGCAACGGCAGCATTATGGCTTGGTAGTCAGGAATGGGCATACAATCTTTCCAGCAAGGATAAAATCTTACTGGAAGATAGCAATTTATACTTAAATTGGCAAATTAAAAGTACGCCCAGTGCAAAAGGGTAAACAAGTTTGTAGTAAGGACTTTAGTCCTGATTTTTCTAAGGACTAAAGTCCTTACTACGAACAGGCAATTACAAATTAGAAATTGTAACCTACTCCTAATAACAAGCCAACATCAGTTTCATCAACGAAAGCTGCATTAACAGCACCCGTTAGTGTAAAGCGATTCCCCAAAGGAACATCAACACCACCAGTTACCAGCAAGCCAATACTAGTATCGCCACTAGCTTCAATTGCTACACCAGCACCAATATAAGGCGATACAGCAAATGGTTGTACAACGCCAGGTTCTACCTCACGGGGGGTAAAATCATAAGTTAAGGGAACGAGAAATACTGTATCGTTGCCAAATACTGCTGATGGACGCACTGATAAAGTCCGGGTAAGCCCAATTTTGCTGATTACTGCAAAGTTACTTTCACTCAGAGCAGTATCACCACCCAAGCCAATATTACCAGCCACTCCTACATAACTAGAGCCGCCACGGGTAGCTCTCCCTGGTGTCACACCGTTAGTAGGTGTTTGTGGTTGTTGACTGGTAAGTTTAGGTGGAATCAGAACTTGGTTAATGGGATATATAACCCCGTTGCTAGCTTGGATATTGGGTTGAATCACTCTAGCTTCGTTGACTGTAATCTGATTGTTGGCACTGTCAACTTTAATATTTACAGGTGAATTTTCAACGGTTTTTAATTCCCCAGATGAGAGTTGATTAGCTGTTAACTGACCAGGAACTACATGATATGTCAATATCTGAATCAATAATTCTCTGTTTTCAGGTTGCTGTAACTGTTGTAAAGTACCAGCCGGCAAACCAGCAAAGGCTTCGTTCGTGGGTGCGAAAACTGTATAAGGGCCTGGTTGTTGTAAGGTATCAGCTAACCCTGCTGTCTTGATTAAAGAAGTTATTATACTAAAAGAATTACTAGCCGCAGCTATAGAAACGATGTCATTGCCAGTTTGAGTATTGCCAGTTGCTTGACCTACTATGTAGTTAGTGGCTACAACATTGCTAGCGATAGGTTGCACCTGTCCTTGCTTGACTAAGGCTTGATATAACAGTGCGGCTGCTTCTGCACGAGTCAGAGACTGTTGGGGATTGAGTTCTTTGACATCGGGATAATTCACAACCATATTGGCTTGTGTCGCCGCCGCTACAGCATTCACAGCATAATTGGGGATGGCTGAGGCATCTGTATAGTTAGTATTGACTACATCTGATGCAGAAGAGTTACTAGATTGTAAGCCTAAACCATTAGCTAAAGCTGCGATCGCCTGAACTTTGGGAATTTGTTGATTGGGTAAAAACACATCCCCTGGATAACCTGCCATAAATCCAGTTTCGTAAGCTTCTCTAATAGCAGCATTTGCCCAGTAGTTCGCCGGCACATCTGTAAATCCATCTGCACCTAATTGTCTAACTGCTTGTTGGTTAAAAGCTTTCTGGATCATTGTGGCAAATTCCGCCCGACTTACTGATTGATTTGGCTTAAATGTGCCATCGGGAAAGCCAGCAATAATATTTCTTTGAGCCAGGGTTTGAATAAATGGACTCGCCCAATAATCTGCACCAACATCACCAAAGCTAGTGGCTGTAGTTGTCGCAGGAACTGTATTTTGAGCTAAAGCCTCATGAGAAATGATCACAGGAGAAATTGTAGCCGCAGCTACTCCTAAAGCTAGCAAATTTGCACTTGCTAATGACCAGCGAAAAAAATTACTCACGAACATATCCTCCAGGAAAATTATCTTTTTCTCTCAATCGGTATATTGGATTTTGGCAAATATCCAATGCGTAACTAAATCAAAAAAATATAGGTCAAATGATTAGGATGTTATTGAAATCATGTTTTTACATCAACAGACATCGCTCAAAAAATAGATTTTGGTGGTAAATAAATATTTGAGAAATTGAATTTATTAATCCTGACATGGGAGAACAACATTGTTTTAGATAACAGAACATTCTTTCTGATATCTCTAATTCTTCATCGATAACCTGGAATGCACAACTAGCTAAAGGCTAAAGTTTTATGAATTATTTTCATCCTTTAGATAGTTGTTCACATTTGTAAAACCTCAATTACTAATTAGCGATTCAGGTTTTTTTATGAGGCAATAGCTCATGGCTAGACTATATTTATTTTTTCTGCGTAGATTAAATATAGTTTTAAAGAATAGGTTAAATATTTTTAATTAAAAATCACGATTAAATATCTTTTTTCAGTAATTAGTATTGCAAATTAACCGCAATTTTTATTTATTTTAAGGTATCAGATAGCACAGTACCCTCTGTCTTGTGTGTGAAGATTAATTAAAGTTAAAAAAATAAACAAAATACTTGCATGATTAGCCATCTATAAATTTGATTGTTATATTGTATTAATTAATCACTATAATGGTGAAAATGGGTAAAACTGTGCGTAATGATTTACAGGGCTTAGAGATTAGTCAAAAGGAACTGCAAAGTTTGACTAATTTGCCTGTTAAGGATGAACTAGTCATCATCATTAACCCTTTAAAAGAGATAGGTAAGACAATTGTCCATAAACTTAAAGGTTCTGAAGGGGCTACGGTACTTTTCTTGAGCTTTTCTATATTTGTGTTTGGCTATCTGATTCTAGATATTCTGATTAAGATATTTGCTAACTGGATCACAATCCCGTCTTGGATGTTATTAATAATACTATGTTTTTGGGGTGGCGGAATTACCCAATGTGGTTTGTACTACTGGTGGCGAAAAAGACTGAAGATACTCAAGGAGAATATGAGCCATTCTCTACAAATCCTCTTGAATGATGTTGATAGATATAATGCTGTGATTAAAGCCATAGACATTAATGACCAAATAGAAGATGCTGGTAATCCAGAGGTGAATATTAAAGAAAGAGCAAAAGTGATTGCTGCATTAAGACTAACAAGAGATGATTTAGTCAGAGCTTTAAAGACAGAAAGAGTTTTGCGAGAAAATAAAAACTTTATTCTTGGTAATACAGAATTATTTGCTAATAATTTAGCAACTTTAACCGCCATGCAAGTTACAGAACAAGCTACTGAGCATGGCCGGTTACTTAATGAAGCATTGCAGATTGCTTTAGATGTACAACATGAAATGAAAAGCTTACAGAGTCAATCTCAGGACTGGGGATAGGGGATAGGGGACAGGTGACAGGGGATAGGGGATAGGTGACGGGTGAGATTTTATTACTATGCCTTATGCCCAATACCCGCACTACCGTCTAACATAAAGAAGTGTGAATAAAGCGATCGCCTGCATGGATTGGAAAGAGATTAGAGGTAACTGGGTACTGATACCCCCAAACCCCGTTGGTATCATTCATTTCTTGGGCGGTGCATTTGTGGCTACTGCACCTCACTTGACTTACCGATGGTTACTAGAACAACTAGCAGCTAAAGAATATGTAATTATTGCTACACCTTTTGTCAATACTTTAGATCATATTGCGATCGCTCAATCTGTATTACTGAATTTTGATCGCACGATAGAACGATTACACGACTCTGGTAAGCTACGCAAACTCTATCTCCCCACCTATGGACTTGGACATAGTATGGGTTGCAAACTCCACTTGCTCATCGGTAGTGTATTTCCCGTAGAACGCGCAGGCAATATTTTAATATCTTTCAATAACTACGCTGCCAAAGATGCTATTCCCCTAGTGGAACAGTTTAATTCGGCTTTCACGATTGAATTTACTCCCTCACCATTAGAAACTAACAAAATCGTTCAGGAAGGTTATAACATCCGCCGTAACTTACTGATCAAATTCAATAACGATAACCTCGATCAATCAGCTATTTTAACCAAAATCCTACAAGCACGCTTTCCTGAGATGGTGACAGCGCAAATCTTACCAGGAACGCACACCACACCTTTAGGCCAAGACATCAAATGGCAAACAGGAGCATCTTTCACTCCCTTAGATGCCTTGGGACAGTGGTTTAGACAAGAAGTATATCGTGACCTAAACCAGCTAAAACGTTCCCTACTCTTGTGGTTGAATCCTCTTTCACCTCCGTAGGGGACAGGGGACAGGGGACAGGTGATAGGGGACAGGTGATAGGTGAGAAAATCCAATACCCAATGCTCAATGTCCAATAACTATTGACTTAGTAAAAAAAAGGCAAATTCTCTCTAAGAGATGGATAATTAGAGATAGTGGAGCATTATAGCGTTTCCTAATCACATGAGGTACATCATAGCCCCCTCTCCTTGCGTGCGGGGAGGGGGTTGGGGGTGGGGTTCTTGTACCTCACGCTATATATTTTTAGTGATAATACTCAACTATTAATTTTGCAATATTTTTATTCTTATTGGTAATAGCTAACTATTAATTAACCTTGTCTAAAATCCCCGATGTTTAAAATACTTGTCATTGATGATGATCAATCCATCCAAATATTGCTCAAAAGAATTTTACAAAAACAAGGTTATGAGGTAGTTGCTGTTAATAATGGCCAAGAAGGAATTGCTCAAGCACTGGCTTACCGTCCAGCATTAATTATTTGTGATTGGATTATGCCAGGCTTAAATGGGTTAGAAGTGTGCAATCAGATTAAGACTGACCCTAACCTATCTACTACCTTTTTCATCTTATTAACATCATTAGATTCTGTCTCCGATCGCGTCAAAGGTTTGGATGCTGGTGCTGATGACTTTATTACCAAACCGATTGAACAAAATGAACTACAAGCCAGGGTAAGAGCGGGATTGAGACTACATCAGTTGAGTCGAGATTTGCGAACCCAAAAGTTACTGTTAGAAGAACAGCTAACGGAAGCCGCCGAATATGTGCGATCGCTTCTACCTGAACCGATGACTGAACCCTTTACCATCAATTCTCGATTCATCCCGTCTCGAGAACTAGGGGGTGATTGTTTTGATTATTACTGGTTAGATAACGATGCGATCGCTATTTATCTATTAGACACGGCTGGACATGGACTCAAAGCCACTCTCCCTTCCATTTCCGTGCTAAATATTTTGCGTTCCCGCGCTCTCAAAAGTCTCAATTACTACCAACCTAGTGATGTACTCCAAGGTTTGAATGAAACCTTTCAGATGAATTATCAAAATGACAAATATTTTACTATTTGGTATGGAGTTTATAACCGAGTCACACGACAGTTAACTTATGCCAGTGCTGGACATCCACCCGCAATTTTGATATCTGGAACATCTCCAACTAGCAATGAAGTTCAACTTTTGCGAACTCCTGGTATGCCAGTTGGGATGTTTCCAGAAGCGCAATATATTGATGCGTCCTGTAATGTAAAACAATTCAGTAGTCTTTATATTTTTAGTGATGGTGCTTACGAAATCACTAAACCAGATGGCACACTCTGGAATCTAGATGCTTTTGTTCAGATTCTTACTAACGTCCATCGCACTGCTGATTATCAACTCGATCACGTCTTGAACTACCTCACTGCTTTGAACTCCAAACAGGCATTTGAAGATGATTTATCAATTCTGCAAATCAAATTTGACTAGCTTCTCGATAGGATAGCTTGATGAAATTCTTCTTGACTCTGAAAAATTTCAAATACTTTATCCATACCCGTAAGTTCAAATAATATTCTTACTTGCTCATTAATCGAGCAAAGAAAGAGCTTTGTTCCTGCTGCTCTCAGGGTCTTAAAAGCTAATACTAAAGACCCTAAAGCTGAACTATCCATAAAAGTTACTTCTTCACAATCAACTAAAACCATTTTTGTTCCACTATCTACAAGATGAGTTATTTTTTCTCTCAACTCTAAGGAGTTGGTAGTATTGATAATTCCAGAGAGTTTAATAACTTTTACTTCCTGATTCATTGTATTTTTAACCAAATTGCTGTCAGCGAATGTCTAAATTTGCAAATATTATATAGCAATTAGCTACATTTATTGGAAATAAATTAGTACAACCAAATTAGTAAATTAATTCATAAGCAAGCTCTCATAATAGAAACTGATTAACAACCCAATTCATGATAAATAAAATGTATTTTAAGGAACATTTTTAGATACCAATCTCAAACTATCGCTGGAAGTGCAGATATTTTAGTTACTAATTGGTAATCAAGAAAGTTAAATTTATTATGTGTTTCCATACTTTGCATCTGTAGCCCCCTTTTGGCTAATTAGGATAAGTAAGAGATATGAACATAACTTAGTCTCAGCATCAAATTTTGTATATCTTGTGCCAAAATGATAATATCTCGATAAAACTTTGGAAAAGTCAGCCAAAAATTTATATTTTTTTTAATCCCTAGACATTATCAAAACTCAAAATTGATCTGAAGTCAAAAGACTACAGATAGATCCTCCTTATGGTGTACATTTAGACTCTCTCTAGTGATTTCCATTGGTTCAGTGAGGTACTTGTTCTTGTTGTATCCTTGTTTACAGCTAAATTCCTGGTAATCAGCATAGCAACTGCTGGTACTGGAAGTTAAATACACTACTATCTTTTAGTATTCCCAATATCTTAAATTTCTCATCGGTAACTGATGATGCCCAATTCCTCATATTCATCCAATAGGACTGACTTTGGCTCGATAAAGTAACTTGTCACCTTGGAGATAGCCAGTGTAGCGGATTTTGACTATTTCCCCTGGTTGTGCAGTTCCTTCTAATAATTGGTGCAGTTGGGGATTATAGGGTAATTCTGCCCCTACGGGTGCGATCGCTTCTATTCCCCAGGCTTGTAATAATTTTTCTAAAGGTTTTTGTACTAAGGGCAAGATTTTCACTGCGGCTAGTTGGGGGTTCTCTTGGGCTTTTTGGGCGGCTGTCGGCCATTGTAATAATAAAGATTCCAGCAGTTGTAAACTCGACTGCTGGAACTCTTGCAGCAATATTTCTCGCTGCTGTTCTAGTTGTAATTGCGATCGCTCGTATTCTTTTTTTAAGTCAGCAATTTCTTGGGGACTGGGGACTGGGGATAAGGGGCAATAGGGACTGAGACTCGGTACTAAAAAACTGGCTACTAATTCGCTCAAGGGTATTTTCAGCACTTGGCATAACTTCAACAGTACATCCAATGGCATCTGTTCTAGTGTGCCTCGTCGTAACCGCAATATTTGCCGTTCGGAAACACCAGCAGCACGACTTAAGGCTTTAAAACTAGAAATACCTGCCTGTTGCATTAAGCTTTTTAACTGAGGAGTGCGATCGCAATTAGACATAGGGGTTAGGAATCAGGGACTAGTACCGCTACGCGGAAGTCAAAAGTCAAAAGTCTTTAGTCCTTAGAAAAATCAGGACTAAAGTCCTTACTACGAACCGTCAAAACTAACTTGATAGAAAAATTTTACCTTGTCCCCAGTCCCCATTACCCCTTATCCCCAGAGGGGTCCCCGAGTTCCCCAGTCCCCAGTCCCTATTCTTCCAGCAAACTTCTCAACATCCAAGCAGTTTTTTCATGGACTTGCATCCGTTGAGTCAATAAATCGGCGGTGGGTTCGTCGTTCACTTCGTCAACCACGGGAAAAATTGATCGCGCAGTTCTCACTACAGCTTCTTGTCCTTCCACCAATAAAAGAATCATATCAGTGGCTTTAGGTACACCAGCAGTTTCAGGAATGGAACTGAGTTTGGCATATTCGCTGTAAGTTCCGGGTGCGGGATAACCCAACGCTCTGATTCTCTCAGCAATTAAATCGACTGCTAAAGCCAACTCTGTATACTGAGTCTCAAACATCAGGTGCAATGTTTGAAACATTGGCCCCTTCACATTCCAATGGAAGTTATGGGTTTTTAGATAAAGTGTGTAGGTGTCAGCTAACATCCGAGACAAGCCTTCGGCAATCTTGGCTCTGTTGGCATCATCAATGCCGATATTTATATTTTTAATTGTTGCTTCAGATGACATGAATTTTCTCCTAATTGAGTAATGATGTATTGGGGAATTAGGGATTGGGCAGAAAACAGTCAAAACTCAAACATTCTTTAATTTTGAATTTTGAATTTTGAATTTTGAATTGGTTTATCCCCAGCCTCTTCAGTCCCTACTTATGCCAAGTGCATCTTCAAAACACTACGTGGAGCTTTACGAACTCTAGCTAAAATGGTTTCTTTACCCAAACGTTGGCAGGCTTCATACCGATGGCAACCAGAAAAGCCATAATATTGTCCATCTACCTCTAGGACATCAATGGGTTCTTGCTGTCCGATCGCCGCAATCGATTCCATTAAGTCTTGCACTTTTTTGGCATCGTTGCTACGGGGCAATGGCCTCTGAATTTGATTTAATGGAATTTCTTGTATCCTAACCATGAGGAATTACCCCACTAAATTCTGTTTCGTATCCATAAATAAATCATACTCGTTATGACTTCGTTTTGCAACTTTTTCGGACAGCAAAACCGATAAAAGTATTATGGGAGCGCTCATGCGACAAAATCACCACGCCATAAAGCAAGTGCCAAAACTGCTGCCTAGCAGCCATACTAAGAATCGGAGAGCCAGGAAATACTCATTCTGGCGTTTTTCCTTGACTGTGCTGATGACTTTTAGTTTGTTGGGATTGACGGGTGCATCAGGTACTGAAGATAAAGTTAAGGATTTAAACTTGAGAATTGGGATTGTGCAGCGATTTGGTGCAGAATCTACAGTTAAACTGCAACTAGAACCCACAAAAGACGATCGCTTAAAACTCAGGTTTCAGGAAGGGGATAAACAACTTACCTTGACTACCTCAAACCCTGTTGAGCTAGAAGCAGTTATGCAACCTTTATCTAGCCCAGCAATTGGGGAGGTGGTAGTTTTAGGGACATATAGCACCTACGAAACGGCGGAATATAGTGCCAACAAATGGCGATCGCAGGGAATTGAGGTAGAAATAGCCCAGCCTGATCGTTGGCAAGTGTGGGCAAAGAGGGAAGTTTATAACACGCCTTTATTACGACGCTTGTTATTTAAGAGTGTACAGTCTACGGGCAATCAGTTGGCATTCATTAACACCCAGGTTTCCCCCACTGTACCGCGAGTCAATTGGATAGTGAACGGCAAACGCTACAGCCCTAAAAATGTAGAGATTAGTACAACTAAAAACTTGATTCGGGTGAAACAAGGCGAAAAACTAGATACAACTCGTGTTTATGCAGGCAAAATTAATTTTCAGCCCAACGCCTATGGTACATACACTCTAGTCAATCAAGTCCCCTTAGAAATTTATTTACGCGGTGTTGTTCCCCACGAAATTGGTACAACTGCACCAACAGCAGCCCTAGAAACCCAAGCAATTCTGGCTCGGACTTACGTTTTAAGAAATTTACGTAGATTTGCTGTAGATGATTATGAATTATGTGCTACTACGCACTGTCAAGTATATTATGGGCTGACAGGAACAAGCACCAAAACCGATCAGGCGATCGCAGCTACTAGAGGTAAAGTATTAACCTATAACAATCAGCTAGTAGATGCGCTGTACTCTTCTACTACTGGTGGTGTGACAGCTTACTTTAGTGATGTTTGGAATGGTAAAAATCGTCCTTATTTACGTCCAGTGGTGGATACACCTACACAGTTATGGGACTTGTCTAAGCAGAGTCTCGCCGACGAAAAGAACTTTCAGAAATTTATTAGTCTCAAACAAGGATTTAATGAAAGTCAATGGAATGTGTTTCGCTGGTCTAAAGAAACGCCATTAGATAAGATTATTGAAGATTTACAGAAATTCTTGCGGGCAAAAAACAATCCCTACGCCAAATTTAAAAACATCGAGGCGATGGCCATAACCAAACGCAGTCCAAGTGGACGTATTCTCGAACTAGCGGTGAAAACAGATATTGGCACTTTTACGCTACACAAAGATGAAGTGCGTAGTGCCTTTGCCGCGCCTAGAAGCACATTGTTTTATATAGTACCGCTTAATAAAGGTAAAGACGAATTGTGGGGATATGCCTTTATTGGTGGTGGCTTAGGACATGGAGTGGGCTTGAGTCAGACAGGAGCGCAAAATTTAGCCAAATTAGGGTGGTCAAGCCAGAAAATTTTGCAGTTTTACTATCCTGGAACGCAAATTAAACCACTCAACGAAGAAATCAAGTTCTAAGAGGGTATTTGAAAAGTTTCAGTAGGTATAAAAATGTCATTCTGACTGGAGCGGAGCGTAAGGAAGAATCTAGGCTTTGTGGCACATACCGAGATGTTTCATTCCGCTACGCTGCATTCAACATGACAAAGAAACAGACTTTTCAAACGTCCTCTAAAAACAAAGGAGTCAGAATTCAGATTGACACTCTCCGACCTAAAGGTACGGAGATTCTTAAGACCTCACAGCCTTAATATTCTGTTTGCACAGATTCCCAGGCTCACCACGTTTGCCCAGTAGGGCGTAGTGATATCTCCTCAAGGTTTTTCGGGCGTAGACTTTCCCCCAGTCCGGGGGTAGGTTTTTAAATCTTGTACTGATTAGAGTATTTTACCATGTTCATCAACAAAATTGACTTAAGCCTAAAGGCAATAAAGAAGCTTTCATCCCGTGCCTGTTCGCGCAGCGTCTCCCCTTGGGAGAAGTACGAAGTTCGGACACCTGCGTGTCCTGCTTCTCACGGGTTTTCAGCATTCCCCTTATAATTATCTTTTTGAATTCAAAATGCAAAATTCAAAATTCAAAATGAAGAATCAGAATAATTTAAAATTAATCAATTCTTGGGAAAAACCCCCACTGAATCATTCGCGCAGCGTCTCCTAGAGAAGATTCAGTGGTCTAAAATCAGTGGCGGGTAGCTTACAGCAAGCAAGCTACAAGTCCCCACTGATTATCTTGAATTTTGAATTTTTAATTTTGAATTGGAGCGTAAAGCCTGCGGCGGAGCTTCCGCTTAACACTTAGCGTCTCCTAGAGAAGCTACTGAACCCCTTTAATTTTTTGTCTTTTCTAATCTCTTAGTAGAGGTCTTCTTCTTTGTTGGTTTCGATGGTGAGATCAGAAGTAGGATATGCAACACAGGTGAGTACATATCCAGCTGTGATTTGATCGTCATCTAAGAAAGATTGATCGGACTGGTCTACTGTACCAGAAACCAATTTACCTGCACAGGTAGAACAAGCACCAGCACGGCAGGAGAAGGGTAAATCAAGACCTGCCTCTTCAGCTGCGTCTAGAATGTATTCATCATCGGGTACATCGATGGTGTTTGAACCGTCGGGGGTAACGAGTGTAACTTTGTAAGTTGCCATTTGAGTAATCCTCTCTTTTGCGGACGGCAGTATTTAATTTATCCCAAAGCAATCCTTACGGCTGCCCTGATGGAATTAGCCGTTATTTAAAATTTGCTTCAATTCTGATACTACGGGAAAAATTAAAGTATGTAACAAGAAATCCCCCACGATTAGAAATGAGATTTGGTTATTAGATAACAATAAGTTTTTTTTATACTTTTAGAGATTCTATATCGTTAACATCAGTAAAAACTATATGTTGTGGGCATTGGGCATATAAATTCAAAATTCAAAATTCAAAATCTTGCCCTCGAACGAAGTGAAGGGTCAAAATTGAAGAACTTCTGCCCCCCTGCTTCCCTGTCCCCTGTCACCTGTCCCCTATCACCTGTCCCCTGTCCCCTGTCACCTGTCCCCTGTCCCCTGTCCCCTATCACCTGTCCCCTGTCCCCTGTACTTAGGTATAATGCAAAGGCAGCATTGGGATAAGCAATAGTGCGCGTTGGCTTAGTTGGTACTGGATATGCAGCAAAACTACGGGCAGAGGCTCTACTGCAAGATGAACGTTCAGATTTAGTTGCAGTTGCGGGGAATACATTAGAAAGAACTCAAACCTTTGCCAAAGACTACCAGACTGAAGCGATAACTTCGTTAAGCTCCGCCAACCCTTCTTGGCAAAATTTGGTAGAACGAGATGATATAGATTTAGTAGTGATCTCCACAATTAATCGCGATCATGGTGCGATCGCTCGTGCGGCACTATTGGCCAATAAACACGTAGTGGTAGAATATCCCCTAGCTGTGGATTTGACGGTAGCTGAGGAATTGGTAGCTTTAGCCAAAGCTCAAAAAAAATTACTCCACGTCGAGCATATTGAACTTTTAGGCGGACTGCATCAAGCTTTAAGACAAAACTTAGAGAAAGTTGGTCATTTATTTTACGTGCGCTACAGTACGATTAATCCCCAAAACCCTGCACCCCGCAAATGGACATATCATCACGAAATGTTCGGGTTTCCCTTGATTGGCGCACTTTCTCGGTTGCATCGTCTCACGAATTTGTTTGGTGAGGTTTTCTCAATTAACTGTCATCAACGATATTGGGAAACAAAAGCAGACTCAGACTATTACCAAACCTGCTTCTGCATGACGCAAATTGCCTTTGAAAGTGGCTTGCTAGCGCAAGTTATTTACGGCAAAGGTGAAACTTTGTGGCAGCATGAACGAAAGTTTGAAGTTCATGGTGAAAGTGGGGGTTTAATTTTTGATGGGGAAACAGGATTTGTCATTCAAGCTGGGGAAACTACACCCATAGAGATGGGAACTCGTCGGGGTCTATTTGCCAAAGATACAACAATGGTGTTAGATCATTTATTTCATGGCACACCTTTGTACGTCACCCCAGAGGAAAGCTTGTATACTCTAAAAGTTGCCGATGCTGCAAAAAGAGCCGCAGAGACTGGTTTAACTATATTTCTTACAGATAAATAAATTAGATCCAAAATGAAAACTGAGATAATTGTTATTTTATCCCAACGCGAAATCGACAAAATGCGGCAGGCGGGACGCTTGGCGGCTAAACTTTTGCAGCATCTAGAACCATTGGTAAAACCAGGAGTCACCACCCTCGAACTTAATGATGAAGCTGAACGCTGGACACAAGCACACGGAGCAAAAAGCGCACCCCTAAATTACAAAGGCTTTCCTAAATCAATTTGTACCAGCGTCAATGAAGTCATTTGTCATGGGATTCCCAACGCTAAACAGGTTCTCAAAGAAGGTGACATTATTAACATTGATGTGACACCGATTGTTGATGGTTATCACGGTGACACATCCAAGACTTTTATTGTTGGCACTGCTGCGCCAAAAGTACAACATCTGGTAGAAGTAACCCAAAAGTGTCTCTACTTAGGCATTGCGGAAGTCAAACCAGGGGCGCGGATTGGTGATATTGGCGCAGCTATTCAAGAGTATGCTGAGGGAGAAGGCTTTTCTGTGGTGCGTGATTTTGTGGGACATGGTATCAGCCATATTTTCCACACTGCACCAGATGTTCCCCACTACGGTATACGGGACAAAGGTAAGCGTTTGCGTCCGGGGATGGTATTTACAATTGAGCCAATGATTAACGAAGGCACTTACGAAGTCGAGATGCTCAATGATGGTTGGACGGCTGTAACACGCGATCGCAAATTATCCGCCCAGTTTGAACATACCATAGTAGTTACAGAAGACGGCGTAGAAATCCTCACTCGCCCCGACGGTGATTAAATGAGTAATGAGTAATGAGTAATGAGTAATGAGTAATGAGTAATGAGTAATGAGTAAATACCCATTACTTCACTCAATAAATATTACCAAATTATCTTCCTAAGTGATTAGGGATACCTTCACAACCGCCAGGAATTGTATTTCTGGTTTTTTCTCCACCCCAAGCGCAGCAGTAATAACGAACGGACTCAGGCATTCTTTGAACATCGCTAAAATCAGCATTTTCGACCACCGCACCAGTGTATTCTCCTGTTTCATAGTCTGGTGGTTCAGTGCGACTGCGAGGTGATGCTTGTGCCAATGTACCGTAAAATAGGCGCACCCCATTTAAGTCAGCCCCTCTGAGATTGGCATCATATAAGATGGTACGAGCGAGGTTGGCTTTAACTAAATCACAACCACTCAGGTTAGCGCGAACAAGATTGGCTTCACTCAGGTCAGTCCAACGTAAATCTGTACCCGCAAGGTCGGCGGCGGCTAACATCACACCTAAATCAATGACGCGTACACCCTCTAAGCGGTCTTCTGCGTAGCCGCCAACGCCGTTGAGAATGGCTCTACCTAGACGGCGATCGCGTTTTAGGGGTGTGAGTAACTTAGAACGGGACAAAAAACGCAGAATTTTAGCTTTACCACTACCATCGACACTACTAAAAATTGCCGCCGTCCGACCTTCGGCGATCGCTCTTTCTTGCGGCCAATCTTCTAATAATCCTTCTTCATCTAACACCAAATCAGAAACACCTTGGAAGTAGGAATCAATGGTTTGTTGTTGGGTAATAATATTTTGCTGAACAGTTAACAAGTTTTGCTGAATTGTCAAGTCTTTGGAAATTACATATTGTCGCCACGCCACGTAAACAGCAACGATCGCAATCAGAATTTGACCCAAAGCCCCAAACCACTCCGCCAGAGTTCCCGACGCATCCCAATTGATTCGCCGTCCCCACAGCAGTAAGCGATCGCCTATTCCGGTAAACTTCAAACCACCGATGAGTGAGACTATTAGCCCTACCGAGCCGATAAATATGGTTTTATCTTGACCATAAAACCACGAGTTGACGACATATTGCAACCAAGGGAAGAGTATCACCAAAGATAACAGCAACGTCCCCAACGTCCCCACCATACCGATGAGCCAGTTATTGAGGACAAAGCCGAGAAAAGTAATAGCGATCGCTACTACAGTCATTAACAATGCTCTCGGCTTAACTTTTAATTGAGGTTTCGGGGTGGTTGAGAAACTAGAACGGGCTTGTTGCAAGGCGGCTGTATTTTGCGGTGATTGCAAAGACGAAATCGCCGCTAAAGCTTGTTGTGCAGCTAGTGTTCCCGGTGTGAGTTGATTTTTACCTGCTCTCGCACCATCAAAGTCATCTGGTTGCGATTCATTTTCAGGTATAGATTTTGGGGTTGGTGGTTTGGGGGAATTAGATTCAGTCGTCATGTTTTCTATTTTGCCCCAGTAGTCTCAATTACCCAACTGTCCATGAAAAATTCACCATATATACAACATGGGGGGATTTTGACAGAGGAAATTGGCATCACAATTGCGATCAGCTACGCTGGGCGGTTACGCCATCGCTACTAAAATTTGATTTTCTCAACAAAATATGTTAATATTATTGAACATTTTTTACAAATCCTTCAAAGCAAACTAAACTGTTAAAACATATACAAAACTATCTAAAAAGATTCGTGATAGTGAATACGATTAGGAAAGATGGGTAGTTTTAACATTGTTTTATGAGTTCTGTGGTTACAGCATGGTCTTTTGGCGCAGCTTGGTTGCCTCTGGTTTTATTACTGTTTTGATGTTTGGCTGTAGTAATGGGATAAACTCATCAACAGCAAAGACCAGGGAAGTAGTCAAAAAGATTAATGTTTCCCGGCTATTTACAGAAGCGAAGGATAGCCAAAAAGCAGAACAATTATTTATTGAAGGTAATAAATTATCAGATGCACAACGCTATCAAGATGCTATAGCGATGTATGAGCAAGCGATCGCCATTAAACCAGAAAGTGCAGATATTTGGATTAATCGGGGTAACGCCCTAGCATCGTTGCAAAAGTATAAAGATGCCCTCTCATCCTACGACAAAGCGATCGCCCTCCAGCCAGAAAAAGATGAAGCTTGGTATAACCGAGGTAACGTGTTAATGACCTTGCAAAATTATCAAGGTGCAGTAGCAGCATACGACAAAGCGATCGCCCTCGCACCAAAGAAAGCCGCAGCTTGGATTAATCGCGGAATTTCCCTGACAAAGCTGCAACGTTATCAAGAAGCGTTAAAGTCTTATGATCAAGCGATCGCCATCAAACCCGATAAACCAGAAGTCTATTACAATCAAGCTTGTACCTATGCCTTACAAAGCAATGTAGAATTAGCCACTGCAAATTTGCAAAAAGCTATACAACTTGATGCTGGTAAGTACCAATCGTTAGCAAAAATTGACCCAGATTTTGATAAAGTGCGTAGTAATAAGCAATTTCAGGAATTGATGCAGTAGGTAAGACGAGCAGGGGGAGCAGGGGGATCAGGGGGAGAAAAATACATTACTCATTACTCATTACTCATTACTCATTACTCACCTCTTTCCAATGAAAAAACTTTTAATAACGGGAGTAAGTGGTTTTTTGGGATGGCATCTTTGCCAAATAGCTAAACAAAATTGGCAAGTTTATGGAACTTATTATTACCATAATATAGAAATTTCTGGTATTAACTTAATTAAATTAAACTTAACAGATTTTGCTGAATTGCAGCAGGCATTTAGGGAAATTCAACCGGATGCAGTCATTCATACAGCAGCGCGATCGCAACCAAACTTTTGCCAAATCCATCCCGAAGAATCACACTTAATTAATGTGACAGCATCTAGTAATATTGCGGGACTTTGTGCAGATTATGCTATTCCCTGTGTTTTCACATCAACCGACTTAGTTTTTGATGGATTAAATGCTCCTTATAAAGAAACAGATGCGGTGTGTCCTGTTAATATTTATGGTGAGCAAAAAGTATTAGCAGAAATACAAATGTTAGAACGCTATCCCATGACAGCAGTCTGTCGGATGCCATTAATGTTTGGTAATGCTACCCCCACAGCTAAAAGTTTTATTCAGCCATTTATTGAAATTTTAAACCAGAGAAAAGAACTAAATTTATTCATCGACGAATTTCGCACACCAACCAGTGCTAAAACTGCGGTACAGGGATTGTTATTAGCATTAGCAAAAGTTAATGGTATTATTCATTTAGGCGGAAAAGAAAGAATTTCTCGCTATGATTTTGGGCGGCTTTTGGTAGATGTTTTTCAACTTCCGGCAATTGGACTTAAAGGTTGTCGTCAACAAGATGTGCAAATGGCAGCACCAAGACCCGCAGATGTATCTTTAGATAGTTCTAAAGCTTTTATTTTGGGGTATCAGCCTCGGTCTATCAAAGAAGAGTTAGAGGAATTAGCTTTGCTGATATCTTGATTTCGGATAAAATTAACTATCAAGTAATACCATTGCAAATACTATGATGATACCAGGGGAAATTATCACACCTGCCGGAGAAATTGAACTTAATGCTGGTCGTCAAGCTGTGAAATTGTGCGTAGGGAATACAGGCGATCGCCCGATTCAAGTGGGTTCACATTTTCATTTTTATGAGGTGAATAATGCGCTTAATTTTGATCGGGAACAAGCGTTGGGAATGCGGTTAGATATTCCAGCCGGAACAGCAGTGCGGTTTGAACCGGGGGATGAGAAGGAGGTGAGTTTAGTTCCTTTAGTTGGGAGTCGTCAGGTTTATGGGTTTAATGGGAAGGTGAATGGGAAATTATAACGCAAAGGGGCGCGGAGGTTTACGCAGAGGTGCGCGGAGTTAGAGTTTGTTGGCTACGCGTTTGATGCCTTCTTTGAGGTGGAGGACGTTAAAGTTAAGGAGGAGTCCGAGTTTACAGTGGGTAAGTTTCAGGTACGTGAGAAGTTGTACCGCGTGGATGGGTTTGAGAGATTCTACAGATTTGACTTCAATCACTACTTTATTTTCGACTATCAAATCCAAACGATAGGCGCAATCTAATTGCACCTCTTTATACACAAGGGGTAATGAAATTTGCCTACCAACTCTAAATCCTTGCTGCTGCAATTCATAACACAAACACTCCTCATAAGCCGACTCCAACAACCCAGGACCCAATGCCGTATGCACCCTCATTCCACACCCAATAATCATCCCACTCAAATCATTCTCATCCATACTCCGCGCCCCTCTGCGCTTCCCTCCGCGCTCCTTTGCGTTTAAACTCAATTCTAACCCCACTTCCAAAAAATGTAATATGCCTTACAAAATATCTCGCCGCGCCTACGCAGAAACCTACGGCCCCACAGTAGGCGATCGCATCCGTCTAGCTGACACAGAATTATTTATACAAGTAGAACAAGATTTTACTACCTACGGCGACGAAGTAAAATTTGGCGGCGGTAAAGTCATCCGCGATGGGATGGGACAATCCCCTATTTCCAATGCTGATGGTGCAGTAGATTTAGTCATTACCAATGCTTTGATTCTCGATTGGTGGGGAATAGTCAAAGCAGACATCGGCATTAAAGACGGTAAGATATTCAAAATTGGGAAAGCCGGTAATCCATATATTCAAGACAATATAGATATTATTATCGGCCCAGGTACAGAAGCCTTAGCCGGGGAAGGAATGATTCTCACGGCTGGCGGAATTGATAGCCATATTCATTTTATCTGTCCCCAGCAGATTGAAGTTGCGATCGCCTCCGGTATCACTACCATGATTGGCGGTGGTACAGGCCCCGCGACAGGAACAAACGCCACCACCTGCACCCCCGGCCCCTGGAATATTTACCGAATGCTACAAGCGGCTGATGCTTTCCCCATGAACTTAGGCTTTTTAGGTAAGGGAAACACCAGCCAACCCCAAGGCTTAGTTGAACAAGTTTTAGCCGGTGCAATGGGGTTAAAGCTACATGAAGACTGGGGAACTACCCCCGCTACCATTGATACTTGTCTCAGTGTCGCCGATGAATATGATGTGCAAGTGGCGATTCACACCGACACCCTCAACGAAGCCGGATTTGTCGAAGATACCATCGCCGCCTTTAAACATCGTGTCATTCACACTTACCACACAGAAGGCGCAGGCGGTGGACACGCACCAGATATCATCAAAGTCTGCGGTGAACTCAACGTCCTCCCATCTTCCACCAACCCCACCCGTCCCTATACCCTCAACACCTTAGATGAACACCTAGATATGTTGATGGTATGTCATCACCTCGACCCCAGCATCCCTGAAGATGTCGCCTTTGCAGAGTCCCGCATTCGTCGGGAAACCATCGCCGCCGAAGATATTCTGCACGACTTAGGCGCGTTTAGCATGATTGCATCCGATTCGCAAGCAATGGGAAGGGTAGGTGAAGTAATAATTCGCACTTGGCAAACAGCCCACAAAATGAAGGTACAACGGGGAAGCCTCGCGGGTGATGGAGAAGCAGATAATCTGCGGGCTAAAAGATATGTTGCAAAATACACTATTAATCCTGCAATTACACATGGTATTGCTGAGTATGTCGGTTCGGTAGAAGCAGGTAAACTTGCAGATTTATGCTTGTGGCGACCAGCATTTTTTGGTGTGAAACCAGAGATAGTCATTAAAGGCGGGATGATTGCATGGTCACAGATGGGAGATGCTAACGCCAGTATTCCCACACCCCAACCTGTCCATATGCGACCGATGTTTGGTAGTTTTGCAGGTGCGAAACACGCCACATCTTTAACCTTTGTTTCTCAAGCAGCTTTAGCCAGAGAAATTCCTAGCCAGTTGGGTTTAAAGAAATCAGCCGTAGCGGTTTCTGGAACACGTCAATTAACTAAACAGGATATGAAGTTAAATGATGCTTTACCTCATATAGAAGTAGATCCAGAAACCTATGAAGTCAAAGCTGATGGCGAATTGTTGACCTGTGAACCCGCCACCGTTTTACCAATGGCGCAAAGATACTTTTTGTTTTAGTCCATGACCTTTTTTAAATTTTGTTAGCGCAGCGTTAGCGAGTCCGCGAGCGTCATTTTGAATTTTGAATTGGAGCGCAGCGACTGACTGGGTGATGGTTTTGCCAAGGGAATTGGCATTAGATTTTAAAATGGAAGTCAGAAGTTACGAGGAGGTACAGAGAATGCGGTACGTAACCAGTATTGAACGGCTAGCAAAAGAAGAAGGGATTGTTCAAATGGGTAGAGAGAATTTGATTGCTATTTTAGAAACCAGATTTGGAGAAGTGCCAAACTCTATTGTTGAAGCTATCAATAGCATTAATGATCCATCGTTGCTGAAGACACTGCTGAAAAGCGCGATCGCAATTTCATCAACTACAGAATTTCAGCAAGTATTGGATCATCTTACTACTGGAGGATGAAATTATCACATTTTCATACTCAAATCTAACCACTTCGATTGGGTAATCGGCGCACTGCTGGAAATATAGTCAACACCTGTCTCAGCAACAGCGCGAATAGTTTCTAAGGTTACATTCCCAGAGGCTTCTATTTTTACCCGTTTATCCTGTTGACGAATTAACTCCACTGCTTCCCGCATCATATCTAAGGGCATATTATCTAACATAATAATGTCGGCTTGATGCTGCAAAGCTTCTTTCACCTGTGCTAAATTTTCCGTTTCTACCTCTATTGTCAAAGGATAGGGAATTTTGGCACGAATCCGGGTGATGGCTTCTGCAATTCCCCCAGCCGCCGCAATATGGTTATCTTTAATCATCACTGCATCATCTAACCCCATGCGGTGATTAATTGCACCACCCACAGCAGTCGCGTACTTTTCTAACAGTCTTAATCCTGGTGTGGTTTTGCGAGTATCTACTAACTGTGCAGGTAAATCGGCAATTTGTTTTACATATTGATTAGTTAAGGTAGCAATTCCACTCAAGCGCATCCCTAAGTTCAACGCCACCCGTTCCCCCATCAGCAACGCATCCAATGAACCGTGAATTTCCGCTACTAATTGTCCTGGTTCACAGAATGCACCTTCATCAGCAGCCACTACAAAATTAACTTTCTCATTCAATAGTTGAAATACCCTAGCTGCTACAGGTAAACCAGCGATTATTCCTGGTGCTTTTGCTATCCATTGTGCCTTACCTGGAGTGACATCTGCGGCTAATAGACTATTTGTAGTGCGATCGCCTCTACCAATATCTTCTAATAACCAGCTTTGCAATAGCTGATCTAAGACAATAAATGGGGGTAGGACGGCATTTAAATGGTTCATGTAGGGAATAGGGGACAGGGGACAGGTGACAGGGGACAGGGGACAGGGGACAGGGGACAGGTGACAGGTGACAGCGAAGAGAGAAGTAGTAAGTAGTGTTTCTTTTATATGTTGCTATAGCGTTTCTTACTTAATCACATGAGGTTATATCATAGCCCCCTCCTTGCTTGCGGGGAGGGGGTTGGGGGTGGGGTTCTCATACCTCACTAAAGCGAGAACCGCTATAGTACCTTAGCTGGGCTAGGTAGAGGCTTACAAAAAATTATTATTATCTTTACAAAAAAATCTTGTTACCAAAACTGTTACGAGCGTCTCGTCACTAGTCAGTTACTCTATCATGATATTTAGTTAAACTCCTCACACCACACTAAAAACCGTGAAACTATAACATCATAATAGTTTCGCGGTTTTTTTTGACAATTGAGTAGCCTAGGCGGAAAATCGTCGTAGTGGTCTATCAAGTTAGTTTTGAAGGTTCGTAGTAAGGACTTTAGTCCTTAACATTGCAAGGACTGAAGTCCTGACTACAAACTAAGTGTGCATCTAGTTTCAACTCGGAGAAACAATCGTGAAAGCAGTTTTAATGACAGCCGCAGGTAGTCCAGAAGTCCTGCAATTACAGGAAGTGCCAAAACCTACTGCATTAGGTAGTACAGACTTGTTAGTTCGCTTGGTAGCGGCTGGGGTTAACCCCATTGATACTAAACTACGACAACGAGGTACTTTTTACCCCGATCAAATGCCTGCCATTTTAGGGTGTGATGGCGCGGGTGTAGTGGAAGCAGTAGGCGACGGCGTAAAACGCTTTCATCCAGGTGATGCAGTTTATTTCTGCAATGGTGGCTTAGGCGGACATCCAGGTAATTATGCTGAGTACACTATTATAGATGAACGCTTTGCAGCCCATAAACCAGAGTCCTTAACCTTTGCTGAAGCCGCAGCCGCGCCTCTAGTCTTAATCACCGCTTGGGAAGCTTTATATGAACGGGGAAGATTAGAACCTGGGGATAAAGTTTTAATTCATGCAGGTGCTGGTGGGGTTGGCCATGTGGCGATTCAACTGGCAAAACTTAAAGGCGCGACTGTCTCTACTACCGTTAGTTCTGAAGAAAAGGCGCGTTTTGTCAGACAACTTGGTGCTGATCATGTGATTTTCTATAAACAAACAGATTTTGCCCAAGCTGCCTTAGATTGGAGTAACGGCGAAGGTGTAGACTTAGCTTTTGATACCGTCGGCGGTGAAACTTTTCATCAAACCTTCCCTGCGGTGCGAATATATGGCGATATCGTTACCATTCTCGAACCCAAAGCCGATACTGTTTGGAGAAGTGCCAGAAATCGCAACCTCCGCATCGGTTTTGAGTTAATGCTGACACCGATGTTACTAGGCTTGGTCGAAGCACAACAGCACCACGGAGAAATTTTAGCAGAGTGCGCCGACTGGATTGATCAAGGTAAATTAAAAATTCATGTCAGCCACAAGTTTCCCTTAGAAGCAGCCGCAAAAGCTCATCAGTTACTGGAAGAGGGTGGGATTGTGGGTAAAATTGTTTTGCTGATCAGTAATGATTAAAGCCTTGAATCTACGATAACTAATGACTAATAACTAATGCCTGATGCCTTATGGTGGAGACAAGCTAGTTTACTAATTATTTTGTGTGCGTTGTTAGTATTATTAATACCCCTACCAGTATGGGCAGTACCAACACAACTAGAACGTACACCATTAACTTTAGAATTGTTGCAAGAGCGACTACGTACACCAAGCCTCCGGGAAGGTAATTTAACTGTAGACTTGCGACAGATGGTAATTGATTTGCGTCCTGAAAATGCTGGTTTTCGTGATGCTTTTTATCAACTTCTACGAAAAGAACTGCAAAAAACAGGGGCAAAACCTTTAGGATTAGACTTGAGTTTTGCTCTAGTTCAAGGTGATTTTATTGGCAGTGATTTGGGTTTAAGAACGCCTTTATACGCCCAAGCTATTGCTCCTATTTTTACTGCCACTGAGCAAGCACAATTAGAACAGTTACGCTTGGTTTGTTTACAATCTTTAACGGTGACTTTGATCAACTCTAAAGATTGTCGATCGCTGTTAGATACTCAATCAACAGCATCTAGCGAAGTGACTGTTTTTCGTGGTGCTTTGACATTCACCCAAACTCGCTTTAATGGGGAAGTGAAATTTCCTAATACATTTTTTCTCCAATCTGTAGATGCTCAAAATGCTATTTTTCTCCAACCTACTAACTGGAGTGAAACTAGATTTAGCCGTCCTGTAAGTTTTTATAATTCCAGTTTCCGCAAAACGGATGATTTTCACAGTAGTATTTTTTTTGATAAAGCTAATTTTAAACAAACCCAGTTTCTCGAAAATGCTGATTTTCAAGGTAGCCTTTTTCAGAAAAACGCCAATTTCAATCAAGCTAATTTTAAACAATTAGCTAAGTTTAATAATATCCAATGGCAAGGAAATGCTGATTTTTCTGATGCGCGGTTTACAAATCAAGCACAGTTTACGAAAGATAGTTTTAATCAGTTCCTATTTTTAATAGAAGCAACCTTTGAACAAGCTGTCATCTTTCGAGAAGTGCTGTTTAATCAACCTGTAAATTTGCAGAATGCTAGTATTCTCAACCAAGCTGATTTTAGTGATGCGTTATTTGCCAAGGAAGCATTTTTAAATGTCCCTGGAATCACTTTTAATTCTAATCAAGCCAAAATCTTAGGGAATCCTGGGCAGATTGGCAAAATGTTTAGTGTCCCCACTTTACAAGGCAATCAAAATGTGTTGCGAAATTTGGGGCAGAATTTCCGTCAACAACAGCAAGTCACTGATGCTAACCAAATAGAGTACACCAAGCAACAATTAAGATTGCAAGAATTAAGCCGTAAGTTATTAGGGATTAATATTAATAATGCACCTGTAGTCAGTTTGATGAGACTGGGTTTTTCTAACATTCAAGCAGAAGCGATCGCCCAACGCCGAATCATCAAACCATTTCGCAACAGCAACGAACTATTAACCTTAGTAGACATTGATTTAGCCACCTATAACCAACTTAGCGATCGCCTGATCGTTTCCGAACCCCTGGCTATTGGTAGTTGGTTGCTAGAAGCTTGGGCTTGGTTAGCATTGAGTGTATTATTACTCTTAAGCGGCTATGGGACAAACTTTTGGCTAGTCTTTGGTGTGGGGGGAGTAGCGATCGCTTATTTTGGTGTATTATTTTGGCTAGTAGATCGCTATCGTCGTTTACATCCCGTCCCCATCATTCCCACCTACTACGAAACGGTTGCTATCTTCATTAGTTTTAGTGGTTTAACCTTCTTTAGTTTATTAGCCATCTTCCGCAATGCTGCCCAACCTTGGCTAACTCTAGGATGTCTGGGAATAATTATCGTCCCCATACCCTTGCTTTTACTTATCTGTCTTTACAAACAAGGACGCTATCACGACTTAATGAATGTTTCTTACTTAACCGAAGATGGAACATTTCGACAGTTGCGATTATTAATTGGTCGTTTACCCGTGATTCCCAGAAATCAAGTATTTCGGGAACGATATATGCACCTATTGTGCGATCGCCGTTGGAATTGGCTGAACTACTACGACTTTAGCCTGAACAACCTAGTCAGGTTAGGTTTTAACGATATTCGCCTCCGAGATGAACACCTACCGGGGATTATTTCTACCCTTGCTTGGTATCAGTGGAGTTTAGGGATACTTTACATCACCCTGGTTTTATGGACACTCTCCCGCACTATTCCTGGCTTGAACTTATTGATTTATCTCAAATAATAATTAAGATTAAATGACTATTAAACTAAAGAAAATTTTACGTTGGTTAATTTTAGGGGCGACACTAGTTTTTGTCGGTAATACCTTAAAGAATCATTGGTTAGAGGTGACAGCTATTCGCATTGATGAAGCGGGATGGTCAATTTTGGCGATCGCGACTGGGGTCACTTTACTAGCGCATATTTGGGCTGGTTGGATTTGGACTTGGGTTCTCCAAGAGTTAAAACAACCTGTACCATCTATCCAATTTATCCAAGTTTATCTTAAAACCAACCTTGCTAAGTATTTGCCGGGTAATGTGTGGCATCACTATGGGAGAATTGTAGCGGCGAAAAATGCCAATGTTGTACCTGGTGCAGCCACCCTCAGCGTTTTGCTAGAACCCTTACTGATGGCGGCGGCGGCTTTAATTTTTGTTGTTTTATTTGGCAATCAATTTGCAGCTAGTAACACTACCTTGACGCTAAAAGGGTTACAAATACTAAGTTTGGTAATCATACTTGGTGCAGTGCATCCCCGATTTTTAAACCCAGTCATTGGCTTGTTGTACAAATTAAAAGCTAAGAAATCTAGCACTCAGCCAACCCCTAATTTTCAGATTCGACGCTATCCCCTCAGACCAATGTTAGGAGAGATAGGATTTTTAGGACTGCGGGGTATGGGTTTTGTCTTAACTGTATTTGCGATCATACCCTTGAATCTGAGTCAAATTCCTTTATTGTTGGGTGCTTTTAGTTTTGCTTGGTTATTGGGGTTTATAGTTCCCGGTGCGCCTGGGGGATTGGGAGTCTTTGAAGCCACAGCGATCGCACTTTTACAACATCGTTTTCCCTCGGCGGCGGTCATTAGTGCGATCGCCCTATATCGTCTCATCAGTATCGTAGCTGAAACTATTGGTGCAGGCTTGTCCTATTTCGATGAACGCCTTGCTAAGTAGCCATTATTATGGGCATGGGGCATCATTAGTTATCAGTTATCAGTTATCAGTTATCACTTATAGCGTTTCCTAATCAAATGAGATATGTGATAGCCCCCTCTCCTCGCTAGCGGGGAGGGGGTTGGGGGTGGGGTTCTTGTACCTCACTCAATCGAGAAACGCCATATCAGTTACCAGTCACTTGATAACTGTTCACTGTTCACTGATGATACCCCATACCCCTCTTAGGTGCTAGGAGAATCGTCCCCAGACAATATTTGATTGATGCCAATGACCCAAGGCATACCTTGATTCACTGGAGAACTAATACTAATTTTGGCGTGGTTTGCAAACAGTTTTAATTTGCTAGCCAAATACGAAACATTCATCATAACATTTTGATAACTTTCAATATCATGGCATACCATGACTAACATCAGAATGCCACTATTAACTTTAAAATACCAGTGACAACTGGATAACAAAATACGTACCGAATGCCTACAAGTTAAATAGAACCTTGTTTTTGTTACTTCTTCTAGTTGACTGAGTAATATTTCACTTATGAGTGTAGTTTTATGTGTGGGCAAATCGTCGGGAGATAGATATGGTTGCTTCATAGATTTTCGCCCTAATTGCAAAGGATTAATAGACTGACGTAAACTCAAAAACTTTAATTAATTTGTCAGTTACATCAGGTAGAAACATAATCTCTATTGATATCCGTTCACTCCCTTACAACTGGTTATATAGTTGAGTTTCCCTGCTGTCTCATTTTCCTTATATTTCTTTAGCAATTACTCTACAAAAGTAAATATTCTTTAGTATTTCGTGATATTTAGCTTATTCTTACTAGTCATCATCCTATCCATCCACATCTCAAAGTCTTACCCTAGTTGATTTTGGGCGATTCCAAAAATAACATAGGCACAATTCAATTGTACCTAACAAGGATTTCATCCTGTCTAATTGTCAATTGTGATACTTATGCAGATAATTCAGATATTAAGTAAGAAATACTAAAAGCAAACATTGCCAAAATAACGGGAATTATAGTGCTAGGTTCTAGTTTACGGGTCTGAAAAACTTCTATCAAAGACAGAGGAACAATCACCGGCCAGAAAATAGTAGTGATTAAGAACATCACAAAAGATAAGAATTTATCTTCAGGGGAAGCATGAGATTGACGCAAAGAGAACTGTAGCCAGTTAGTGAAAAAGTAACAACTCATCAACAGATAACTAATCACTAATGTTAATTGTATTTGGTGCATTGCGATTACTCCTGAAGCTTTTTGATGTTTATCACGATAACCGGGATGAAGTTATTAAACAATGTATTTAATAGAAAAAAACAGAGTATTTAAAAGCAATATTTATATGCGTTTGTAGACAATTATACTGATAAAAATCTGCTATTTTTTGGTCAGATAAATACTATGCGAATTCCGAAAAAATCTGAAACTGTAATTATACTTGAATTCATCTCAACCCAAAAGTTAAATCAATACTGCTTCTAGGGTTAAGTTACTTAGATTTTTTAAAAACCAATGGGACAGATATAGCGTTTCCTATCACATGAGATATATCATAGCCCCCTCTCCTTGCCTGCGGGGAGGGGGTTGGGGGTGGGGTTCTTGTAACTTAAACGCTATATGTGCTGGGACGCTGATTTTGCTGTATTTACCTTTTCAAAGATATTAGTGATGACATGGACTTTGATCTGCTTTCCAGTGTTTGATGTTAAAATATTGTTTCTAGGCAGGGTTCATCAGCAAATTTTCTATCTGCAATATGGTTCAGTATACTCTCGCTCAAAGCCCAGAAATTATCCTCACTGTTGCAGGGAAAGATTCTGCCAAAGCCCGTGACAAAGCAATGGATCAGTTAATGGAACTGATGAATGCTGGTCAACTCCCTACAGAACTAGAAGAAGGATTTGGCCCGCAACAATTAATAGAAGTGAAAGAGCCTACAACTGATTCTACAGGTGGTGAAGATGCCATCACCCAAGCAGTCCAAGTTCTCAGCAACCTGGCTACACTGAAATTAAAAGTACAAGAATCACGCACTGAAGCATTAGAAATTCGTAAAGCTCTTGATGTTCTCTTTTCAGACGAATCAGTAGCAGAAGAAGAAATTGCTCGCCTCAAAGATGGTTTTAAGGTTCTCAAGAATTTTGCTCAAGCTAATTTACGTTACCAAGACGCACGCACCAAAGCAGAACACGCTAGGAAAGTATTAGATCAGGCTTTAGAGTCACCAGATAACCCTGATTTCTCACAAAAACTCAAAAAATAGGCTCTTGAGTCTAATCTATCGGGAACTATGCTGAGAACCTCCGGCTTTTAGCCGGGGGATGAAAGCTAGCCCCAGACTTTAGTCTGCGGCTAATGTTAAAATAAAGCATCCAGTCGTAGGGGTGACGACCCATGCAGGATATCCATCACTGGACTCCAAGGGCAAAAACGTAGCCGCAAGGTTCGCGATGAGGATGCTCGGCGGTGGGACGCATCGTGGAGGATAAATTAAATTGCCTGTGGAGACGGTCTGACGGGGGCATAAAACCAAGGTTGAGTGTCTAGTTAAGGGTCTAAGAAGCAGGAAAAAGGTGGAGAGCAAGGGCTTTAGCCTTTGCTTCCTTCGGAACGCTACGCGAACGGAACATCCTTTAAGAATCCCCTTGATTTTTAATCAGGGGAGTACGTCAACACCGTAAAATTAGCAAGTAGGGGCATAAGCCCCGCTATGCTAAGAAGACTTCTAATTCTTGCCTAGTAAAGATTCAAACTCAGCTTGCAAAGCCGTAATATCTGCTAGCCTAGCAACGAGAATATTGTCATTACCAGCATCAGTTAAACGTACTTTCCAATAATTTATAGTTTCTGAGTTATTTAACCAGAATTGCACGACAGTATCTATCACTTGCTCAGTATTCCAACCCCATTTTATGGGAACTGGTTCTACGCATTCTAGCAATGCGTCGAGGGTACATTTATGGGTAGATAAATATTCTATCGCTTGAGGTTGTGGTTTTTGCAGGCTTTGCTGTTGGTGATGGAAAAATTGCCAAACTGGAGACACGCCGACAAGATCAAAAGTAAATTTCATCCATTTCTCCCAATAGTTAATTAGTTGTATGGAAGACATAGCTTATGCAAACAAAACTACCTAACTATCACCTGGGAAATTTAGACTATTTACCTATTTATTAGGTATTAAGGTTTCTTGAGAAATTAGCACTTGTTAGGTTTGAGTGCTAATTTTTTATGTAATTATTTGATGTATTATTAAAGAGTTTCGGTCATAAATTTGGGGAGATATTGAATTTTTAATAATTCTTTAATTTTTATAATTACTAATGGTAAAGGGGAAGTAGCCGCTTTATTGGCTGCTTGCTTATGGGCTATAGCTTCAGTGGTATATGGGATTGTGGGGCAAAGAATTCCGCCGCTAAAGCTGAATTTGACCAAGGGGATAGTAGCGATCGCCTTTTTAGTGCTGACTATCCTATTCACTAGAGAATCCTTACCCCTTTCTGACCCAATGCCGATTTTTCTGCTGTGTTTGAGTGGGGTTGTCGGTATTAGCTGGGGTGATACAGCTTTTTTGGCAGCGATAAATTATTTAGGGGCGCGGCGTGTTTTACTTATAGGAACGCTTGCACCGCCCATGACAGCGATCGCCGCTAATATTATTCTCCAAGAACAGCTTAATATCAGGGCGTGGTGTGGGATTATACTAACTATCCTGGGAGTAGCTTGGGTAGTTACAGAAAGAGTTCCAGGTAATGGTGATGATTCCCCGGCGCACCTATGGACAGGTATTGGCTTTGGTTTATTGGCAGCCATGACAAATGCTATTGCTACAGTTATCTCTCGCGGTGCTTTTGCTGCGGGGAATGTGACACCTTTATGGGCAGCTTTGTTGCGGTTAAGTGCAGCCGAGTTAATTCTTTTGCTATGGGTGTGGTTCGGTAGGAAAAACCAAGAACTGTCCTATCCCTACTGGCAATCAGGAAGAGTGATTTTTGTTACTTGCTTTGCAGCTTTTTGCGGCACATACTTAGGAATTTGGCTACAACAGACAGCCATTAAATTAACGGCTGCGGGAATTGCTTCAACGCTGTTACAGACAAGTCCGTTATTTGTTATCCCCATAGGTATGTGTATGGGTGAAAAAGTGAGTTGGAGAGCGATCGCCGGCGTGATTATTGCGATCGTCGGTATTGGATTGTTATTCTACCTTAAATGAGTTGGGATTCCCAACGACATAATCAGTTTTTTGTGCTGATAACTGCTTGAATAGCAGAAGCACCGAAAAAACTTAAACCACCTGAAATATAAATTAGCTTATCGTAAATTCAAGGGTTTAAGACCCCTACGTCTACACGTAGTATCAGTTGAGTTGGGGTTTAAATCCCTAACTCCAACTGTCTTTAATTTTGTTAGCGCAGCGTAAAGCCTGCGGCATAGCTTCGCTTAGAGCGAGTCCGCGTATCGCTAAAGCGAAAGCTCCGCTAACGCGCAGCGTCTCGTAGAGAGCGTCATTTTGAATTTTGAATTTTGAATTGTTATCTATAGTGCCTTTTTCGCCCGTTTTAACTCTTTCCAAAGTACATGAATTTGTTGGTAAGCTTCTTCTGGAGAAATCTTCCCCCCAGTTTGTAGACTACAAATGTAGTTTACTCTTTGCGAAAATTCTTGAAGACTTGCATTGAAAACCAAATATTCTGGTTTAAATTGACCATAATAGGGACTACGAGGATAGAGGAAATCACATAAATCAGACAGGAAATCAGAGTTGGTATTCATAGGAATTCAAGAGAAATTAGATTGAAAATTTCAGTTTTCAAGCATCTGATAATTACGCAATTCCAAATATATTGATATATTTCAAAGGTTTTCAATCATACTGTAATCATCCTCTTTCAATTTTCCAGGTTCTCCCCTTCTGACAAGCATTACAAGCAGCCGTTTTAGGTTCAAAATCAATACAACCAATAGCCTGATCAGAACAAGCTCTAGTTGGATTAACAGTACATTTCAGACGGTAGTCATTAGTGAAATACTCACAATTATGACAAGGCACTTGATGTAACTTCCACAAAAAACTTATCCCTGTTTGGAGAGTTGTCCAAATACTCCAAAGCAATAAAATCATGATTGCCCAAGCGGATAAGGCACAAATAATTGTAGTCATTCCGATTGATACTCCACTGTAAATTTTAAGAAATTGCCTACAGTTAACTGCTTTTAACCGCAGGCAATAAGGAACTTGAGATGAGTGATATTAGAAGGAAATATTACGCGCCCTCCAGGCGTGCCAAACATAACCTAAGAATGCTAATATCCCTAGAAAAAATTGAATGTTTGCCATACCTAAACGTTCTGTACCGTAAAGTTCAGGTGGAAAAACAGTAGTGTTATATCCTACAAAACTCGCAGAAATCCAAGCCATCAAAGCTAAACCAAGCAAGCTGTAAGACAGAATTTCTTCACCATTTTCTATTGGTAAAATTCGTCTGACCCAAGCAAAGGGTTGTACGATAATATGCCATACACCCCCCACAATTAGAATGCAACCAATCCAAATATGACCACCGATGACATCTTCTAGATTGTCAACACTGGCTATTCCTAAAGGAGTCCAGTGGTTATCTTTAAACCCAACTAAGTAGCTAAAAATTGTCATTGGGTTGAGAGTGGGCGTAGTTATCAGGCGCACATCTCCTAAATGAGTGTCATAAATGCCGCCGAAAAACATAGCTTTTAGCACTAGTAAGAATGCACCTAAACCCAGAATAATTAGGTGATGTCCTAAAATTAAACTCAATTGTTTAGGGTCATTCCATTCATAGTGAAATTTAGCTACTCTACCACCGGCATTATATAAAATTGCCGGAGCGCGAAAAACATGAAATAACCCACCTGCACCCAACACAGCAGATGCAACTAAATGCAAAACACCAATAACAAAATAGGGATAAGTATCAACTACTTGACCACCTGCACCGACACCCCAACCTAAATTTGCTAAGTGCGGTAATAAAATCAAGCTCTGTTGATAAATTGGTACATCAGGAACAAAGCGAATAACTTCTGATATGGTAGTTGTCCCTACCCAAAACATAATCAAGCCTGCATGGGCAATATGTGCGCCTAATAATTGGCCTGACAAATCAGTTAAACGAGCATTACCAACCAACCAAGGTAATTCTGTATTGGCTGCAAAAGTTCTATCAGTAGAAATTGCCACAGTTATACAATTTGAGATTTTAGATTTTCAAGTCAGCCCCAAGGAAAGGCTATGTAATACGAAGTCTCTCTAGAAAAGTGCTGAGTTAGCGAATCAGATAGTGGGCAATACCAACTCAGCACTCATTACTCAGCACTCATTACTCAACACTCAGCACTCAACACTCAGCACTCAGCACTCATTACTCAGCACTGCTAATCGTATTTAATGACCTTTCGATTTGTCTAAAGTCAACACCAATGGCTCGTAGCGCGTGCCAGAGATGACCTTGGAGGAAGAAGAAAGCTAAGAAGAAGTGGGCATTAGCTAACCATGCTCTAGCACTGTAGCCGCCATTAGCTAACTTGACTGTATCGGCAAAATAGGGAGTTACACCTAATTTGAGTTCTAAGGGCGCACCATAGAATTCCACGGGATAAGCTAAGGTATTGACCGCACAGAAATAAGCTGCAACAAACCCAGCTAAGGCAATACCACCCAAAGAGTAGGAAAGAATCGCTTCACCTGAAAAGATTAAGAGCTTTTTCGCCCAAGGTAAAGGCTCTTTGACGATGTGCCAAATACCGCCACCAATCAGGATTAAACCCACATAGATATGACCACCAATCAAATCCTCTAGATTGTTAACAGTGGCAAAGTGAGTTTGATAGCCATAGATAACAAAGGGGTTGAGGGTAGGGTTTGTGACTAGTCTGACATCGTGAATTGTCGAGTCGTATAGTCCTCCCCAAAACATAGCTTTTCCTACTAGCAATAAGGCAGCTATGCCTAGAAAAAGGAGGTGATGCCCTAAAATTAAACCTAGCTGTTTGGAATCATCCCATTCAAAGTGAAATTTACGAGCAAAACCAGCACTGTTTTTTAAGTTGCGTGGCCCTTTAAAGGTATGAAAGAGCGCACCTGCTCCGAGGACGGCAGAAGAGATTAAATGTAAAGCTCCAATCACGAAGTAAGGGTAAGTATCTACTACTTGACCACCTGCACCGACACCAAAACCTAAAGTAGCTAAATGGGGTAACAAGATTAGTCCTTGGTCGCCCATCGGGATATCAGGGTTGTAGCGAGAGATTTCAAACCATGTAAATGCACCTGCCCAAAGAGTTGTCAGTGCGGCTTGTGCTACGTGTGCGCCGATAAATAAGCCAGAGAGGTCGGCGAAGCGGGCATTACCAACCCACCAATCAAATTTGACGTTGGGATTATCGTATGTCTGCATTGGTTAGCTCGTTTATATTTGTTGATAGAAATACTCAAGTAATGGCTCATTAACTTCAACGGGTAAAAGTTGTGAACAAAAGCCAATAGTTCAAATAATTGAAGTTAACTTGCCAACATTGGTGATTACAAATCTACTCTATTGAAAATAATTCTTAATTACACCTACTTTTAACAAAACTTAATAATTATAAATAAGGATGAATTTTGCAGCAAAAAATAGACGACGATAACTAATTTTGTCGCTGTTAAAAAGTTACATAAAAATTAACCACCTTTGGGGGTTTAAGTAAAGAGCCTCTATAGGCAGCGCGTTTTATGTGGGGGTCTAAATCCCTGGACGCTTGCGGACTCGCTACCGCTACGCTAATACAAAACGTAATTGCGAATTGCGAATTGGTTTAATAGGGGTGTAGATGCGCCCCTAAAAAATACTTGTTAATTTGTCGAATTTTGGTGAACTAATTGAGCTTTGGGTATTGATTTTAGATGATATGGTTGCCAAAAGCTCAACAGTTCCTCGCCGACTTGTTGAGGATAGAAGTAGTGAAAAAAATGATGCCCTTTGGGACACTCCCAGAGATTATCTTCAGCCTTAAACCCTTTCAACCAGTCTTTTAATACTTGTGAATTTACAATGGGATCATTCTTGCTACCACATACCATCATCGGCATAGAAACCCCACCTTTAGGTAACTTAGTCAACTTAAAAAGAGAATGTAATAGGGGAGATTGTTCTAAATCTCTATCTAAGACTGCCATTAACTTTTTAGTAGTATTATGTGGTTGCTCACCAAAGAGATGACGAACACTACTAGCTAACACCTGCTCACGACTCATACTAAATGCTTGTCTTTGCAGATAATAGTGGACGTGCCAAGTATTTGCAGGTTGAGAGGCCACAGCCAATAGAGATAGCGATCGCACTTTTTCAGGATACCACCGCGCCAAAGTTAAAGCGATCGCACCACCCGCACCATGACCAGCTAAATGCACCGGCTGAGAATACTGTGATAAATATTCCTCTAGCAAACCCACAGCCTCATCTATCGAGCCACCTTCATCCTTACCATGACGATATTCCCACTGAGCTACATTCACATATTGCGATATATATTGGAGCAATGGTTTATCAAAACGCTGTAATACAGAACTAGAACTGATCCAAAGAACATCAATATCATCAGACATAAAAACTCTAAAACCTCAGAAATTAAGCAGATTTAAAAACCACAAATACATACAGATTGCTTTCAAACTTAGCGTTCCTCCGCGTAAACCTCAGCGACACTTTGCGTTTAAAAACAAAATTATCTGTGTGTATCTGTGGTTAATCATCAGGTACAAAAAACGTTAATGGCTCAAACTACAAACCAAACTCTCTTTTCAACTGAGACACCCAAGCCTTTATCCGTTCATCGGTCAAATCAGATTGATTATCCTCATCAATAGCCAAGCCGACAAACTTGCCATTTCTTAAAGCCTTAGAATCGTTAAAATCATACCCCTCAGTAGGCCAATAGCCGACAGTTTTACCACCGCGTTGGGAAATCTTTTCTTCCAGAATGCCAATTGCATCTTGAAAATTATCTGCATAGCCCATCTGGTCGCCAGTACCAAAATAGGCAACCATCTTACCATTAAAATCTATGTCATCTAGTTCTGGAAAAAAGCCTTCCCAATCACTTTGGAGTTCACCAATATTCCAAGTAGGACAGCCAACAATCACATATTGATACTCCTCAAAATCAGCAGCTTCCGCTTGGGACATATCATGTAATGTCACACCATCACCAAACTCATCCCGAATAATTTCTGCTACAGATTCAGTTTTACCAGTTTGAGTACCGTAGAATAAACCAATTTTTTTCGACATTTTTACACCTTATATTGAGAAAAACAAACTGCTATTGGTTAATAGCAAATAAGCAAACAATGCTCCGCCACAACTTCCTACAGTCCAGCCAGCATTGAACTCGCTCCAAGACTTAGCTGTTTTCAGATTCTCTGGTAGCTCCCCTTGCGGAGATTGGCCTTTTTTGAACCATGCACCGCCATAAAGCCACAGACAAACCGATAAAATCAGCAACAGAGCAAAAGTTGCAAGTAGTCCGGCTGGGTTTGCCAACTCTGTATTCCGCAAGGGGCCTAATTTCACGAAGGGGCCGAGTAGGAAGTAACCATGAGCCATCCCAATTTCTAACCCTCGTGAAAAAGCGGACAAACCTGGACGGTAAATAGGAAGACCACCCAACAACTTCAGCGTCAAATCAGAAGTATTGATTGGGGTTTGGAGATTCCCTAGTTCTGGTGCATCCAGATAATTGACTACGCCCTCCTGAAAATTCAATCCAGCCGCTAGGACACGCACTCTTACAGCGTGCCATATATGTCCAGAGAGCAACACAATTGCCAAAGCAAAATGACTAGTTGCTAACCAAGTCCGAACTGAAATCACTCCTGAAGCAGTAACACTCAATCCCAAAGGGCCATAAAACTCTGTGGGATAAACGGTATCGTTGACTGTCACAAAATATGCTGCCAACAAACCCATGTATGCCAAAACAGCGAGACTGTAAGATAAGTAAGCCTCACCTGACCAAAACAGTACATTTTTCGCCCAAACAAAAGGTTGGGTGAAGATATGCCAAAATCCGCCGCCAATACAGAGGATACCTACCCAGATATGACCGCCTACAACATCTTCTAAGTTATTGACGGCGGCCATTCCCTGATTACCAAATGCACCAAAGAGATAGCCAAATATCCGCCCAGGATTCAGTGTTGGTTCTGTAATTACTCTGACAGATGCTACTGTCGGATCATAAAGACCACCCCAAAATAAGGCTTTTGCTACCAACAACCAAGCACCTAAACCTAACAACAATAGGTGAATGCCAATGATAGTGGTCATTTTGTCTTCATCTTCCCAGTCGTAGCCAAAGAAACCAGGAAAGTTTTTATTGTCCGCCAATACTTCCGGCCCTAGAAGGGCATGATAAATGCCACCAGCACCAAGTACGGCTGAACTGATCAAATGTAATACACCAATCACAAAATAGGGATAGGGATCAATAATTTGTCCACCATCACCAACACCAAATCCTAGAGTCGCTAAATGAGGTAGTAAGATTAACCCTTGTTCGTATATGGGTCGGGAAGAGTCGTATTTGGTGATTTCAAATAGGGTCATAGCCCCAGCCCAAAGCACAATTAACCCAGCATGGGCAATATGCGCTCCCAACAGCCGACCCGACAGATTAATAAACCTGGCGTTACCTGCCCACCATCCATATTGTTGGGGGGTGATTGTTGCCGTAGTCATAGTTAAATTACCTCCCCACGAGTTGGGCGTAAAACTTTCCCGGCGCGGAAATCAAAACCCGCAGCTCGTAAAGCGTGCCAGAGATGCCCTTGCAAGAAGAAAAAGCCTAGCCAAAAGTGAGCATTTGCTAGCCAAACACGAGAGGATAATAAGTCTCCATCTTGGAAGTAGGGGAAGCGGTCAAACCCAATACTCAAAGCTGGCCCAAAAAACTCTACAGGGTAAGCCAGAGTATTAATAGAAACAAAATAAGCCGCTATCAAACTCATGAAGCTTAATGCTCCCAAGCTGTAAGAAAGGTATGCTTCTCCTGACCAGACAAAGAGGCTTTTTACAAACGCTGAAGGCTCAGTTGTCATGTGCCAGATACCCCCTGCTATGCAAAGAATACTCACCCAAATATGGCCGCCTACTAAGTCTTCTAGATTATTGACTCCGGCAATCCAATACTTGTTACCACCAACTAAATAACTAAAAATAGCTGCAAAGTTCCAAGTAGGATGAGAAATAACTCGCACTTCCCCAATATTAGAATCGTATAAACCACCGAAGAAGACAGCTTTGGCAACCAGTAAGCCAGCACCTAGACCTAATAAAACTAGGTGAATACCTAAGATAGTCGTCATTTTATTGGCATCTTGCCAACGGTAGCTAAAGAAAGCAAATCGCTCTTCTAAGATGGCGGGGCCGCGTAGAGCATGAAATATCCCTCCCAAACCGAGGAAGGCAGAGCTAATCAAGTGCAGTACCCCAATGACAAAGTAGGGATAAGTATCTATCACTTGACCCCCACTACCCACACCCAAACCCAGGGTTGCTAAGTGGGGTAACAGAATTAAGCCTTGCTCATACATTGGTTGCGAGGTTTGAAAACGAGCGAGTTCAAACAAGGTGGTTGCACCTGCCCACAGTACAATTAAACCCGCATGAGCAACATGAGCGCCTAACAGTCGCCCTGAAAGATTCGTTAGCCGGGCGTTCCCTGACCACCAGGGAATCGACTCCGGGGTTTGCACAGCCATGCTCGTCATGTTGTCATTTCCTGGAATTGTTGGAAATATTTGTGATCTTTCTCCAGCTTATTGAGATAGTTATTCAATAAGTGTTGGAAACATCCTACCAGATTTATTGAGATAAATTTTCACTTATTTATAATTAATTTTTGTAAAAGCCAAAGTTAGATCATGGCTAATGCCGATATTAAGGGTTTTTTAGCGATATTATAGAGAATAAATTTTGTATCTATGGCTAGCTGACTATAAAATAGCTTATAATTATTGCTATTAAGATTAAGTTAAAGTAGCAGTTCTGATGGCATACTTGTACTACCAAGCGTAAATAAAGCTACCATTTCAAATCAACAGCATACTTACGATATATTTATTTTGACTTTTGCCGTTATCTGGGAAAGCTAACGCGAAACCTAAACACCTAACCCCCTTCCCGACATATCCGCCAACGGCGACTTTATAAATTATGACCGTAGTCAAATGTCTAGCCACTAACAAGCGTACCCATGAACAAAACAACGGAGAACGGATTCAGTTCTGGTATGAGTTATGAAGATTGGTTTAACTTAGGAAAATCTGATGCTTGGGCTGGAAAACCCAAAGTCCCACCAGAACAAAATTCTCAAGCTGCTAGTATGTACGACCTAGGTTACAGCGAGGGAGAAATTACACATCCGCCAACTCAAACAAGAAAAATAAACCAGTAAGCAGAAATCATTAATCGCTAAACCACAAGGTTAGCAAGAGAAAATCTCAAACCTCTTCCTTCTTTGCTGTCCCCTGCTTAGGAATTTGCTTTACTTTTCAAAACTTAAAAATCAGTGAGCGATGACTCAAAAGATATCAGAAAAATCTCATATGTTTCGTTAGCCCTTGAATCCAGATAGATGAAAGCTTTAATCGGAATTATCAGGAGCAAAATAAGTAAAGTTTAGTTGCATTAACTACCACACTAATCTATAAGTGCTAATTTATTAATAGAAGCTACAAAGCTTCCCTGGCAGATTTAACAGCTAGATTCTAATTAGTATAAGAGGTAAAAAACGCTGTTTAATCTCATATCTGTCTCGTTAAAAACCGACAACACCCAACGCGAACGTTAATATTTCCTCAAATTCCGAAAATGAGGGCAATGTAACTGCTTTTTATTACTTAGTTTGAAGTGATAAATCTGATTACATCCCTAGCTAAAATGACCCAGGAGAGGAAATAGTTATAACTAGTAGAAGGTTGGGTGTTGTTGTTATAATTCGTAATTCGTAATTCGTAATTCGTAATTCGTAATTCGTAATTCGTAATTCGTAATGGGCTAACGCCCCGCTCCGCTAACGTAATTCGTAATTAAGAGGCTGTTTGAAAAGTTTTGTCAGGTATCATTTGTCATTCTGAGTGGAGCTTTGCGGAAGGAAGAATCCGCGTTTTCACCGTTATACTGGGATGCTTCCTTCGTCAGCATGACATAAAAGGGGACTTTTCAAACAACCTCTAAGAAATTAACAATAAGTAAGTGGGTAAGGAATATTTAATATATATATGAAGAAATATAAACTGTCCGTAGTAGGCTAACGCACCTAAGATTGTTGGCGGTGCGTTGCGCTGTGCTACAACACACCCTACACTTAATTTTTCCTTATTTTTAGAGTTAGCTTTTCTTGAGGGAAGTGAGAAGAATAGAGAGAATTTTTTTGACAGATGCTCGACACCGTGTAAAATTATACGCAATGAAATAAACATAGACATTTAAGATAGCGTTTTATGTCCATTATTGCGCTCAGAGCATGGTATATCCAGGATTATGAGCCGATTTCAGAACTGGAAAAACGTCCACCAGACATTCGCCTCAGTAAAAAAAGCCTACTGAGATCGGCGTTGCGTGCAGATTTTTTAGAAGATAGTGACGAAGTTAAACAATCTACTTGGTTTAACCGCTATCTAGAGGGAGAAAACATAGAATTTTATGTTGAAGGTAGTGGTGGCTATTGTGTCGCTAACATTGACTTGATTAGCCATGAAATTTATTTCACCAAACAGACGCTATTAGCGCAGTTAGAACCAACGATTTTTTTCTCCTATCAAATTGAGTATGCCGCAGCTAGTGATGCGCTCAAAGAGGGATTGCGGAAAAGTTTAGAAACTTTAAATTTGCGATCGCGCCTCCCCCTGACACTAGTAGAATCATATCGCCCTAGGAATGCACCAATCCGGCTCAACCGCACAGTAATGCGAAAAATCCGCAGAAGTTTGTTATTTATTGCCGACACTACACCAATTGCTAGCATGGATGGTGAAGAAACTCAGCAATTAATTCCTAGTTCTAATGTGTGTGTAGAAGTTGGCTATGCGATTCAAAGCAAGCGTTCTGAACAAATCTTGCTAGCACAGATGCAACGATCAGATATGGAAGGACAATTTCCTTTTGATTTACCTACCCAGCAAATTGTACAATTTCAAGATATTGACGAACTGAATACAATCCTTACCAAGTCAATTGAAACTCAACTGGCAAGATTTAAGTTGTTTTTTTGAATAATTGCACAGGCTTGTTTTGCAGTTCCGTCGCAATTAGTTTCACCCGTTCGACTACATCAATCATGTATTTATAATCGGGTAGCTGTCCATTCGGGACATAACCGACTTCTTGCGCTAAAACACCAGGAAACTCACTCATCACTTTGCGGATGTATTCCTGGCGATTGCGTTCTACAGTAGGACTAATTAAAACTACCCCAGGAGGGACGTAATGAGGATCTGTGTAAAGGACACGCAAGTCTGTTTGGCTTAATTGGGAACTGTAGAGATTCAATTCTGCCATTGAAATCGCACCAGCCGCAGCTTTCCCTTGCACTACCCATTCTAGAAGCGTTTTAGGCGTAGGCGCAAACAAGATTTCTGCTAGTGTTAATCCGTAAAGATTGTAAAGTGGTAAATAATATCCTGTAGCTGAACCCGGTTGACCTAAAGCCACGGTTTTACCCTGTAACTGCGTTAAATCGCTGATGGGATTATCTTTACGAACCACGAAAATTGAGCGTAAATTACTCAACCCCAGCAAAGGAAAAATCGGGACGTATTGAGAACGAGCGATCGCCCTTGCGGCTAACCCTGGAGGTGCAAATATCAAAGACCAAGCTTGAGCCTCCAAACGCTCAATAGCCTTATTTTCATTAAAAGTAGGCTCTAGTTGAATGCTGGATTTAGTTTTCTCTGCTAAGTAACGATTGAACTTTGCATATTGGTTAATTATTTCCGCTCCTCCATCATAATCAATCACACCAATGGTTAACTGACCTTGAGAAGTTGGTGCTGATGAGCATCTAGCAACTGTAAACCCTAGTAAATTTAAAAGAAATAAACGCCGTGAAAATCGCCACACCATCACTATTTATGTTTAAATAATTTGTTGTTAGAACTGCTTAGAGATTAAGCCTGGTTAAAATCATACCTAAGTTATGAACCAGAAAAATTTTAACATTTGTTTACTTGAATTAGTTAAATTATCATCGGCAACCTGATAAAATATGTTATCATTCTAAAGCTTTTATATTAAAATTGACATGATAAAAAGAGACTCTATAAAGCAGACAAAATAGGATAGAAATCTCTATCCACATAGCTCCTGATTGATTCAAAATATCACGATTTAAGATAATTAATTATAAATCATGTTAAATAACTTAAAAATAGGTACTAAATTCAACTTACTTTTAATATTAGTTTTCATCGCCAGCATTTGCGTCAGTGGTGCGATCTTATCCAGCGTGTTACAACGAAGAGCGCAAAACGAAGTCAGTTCTCAAGCACTGCTTTTAATGAAGACGATGAATTCCGTGAGAACTTATACACAAAATAGAATAAATCCTTTATTAGCTCCTCAACTAGAAACAGCAACAGCATTTATCCCAGAAACAGTACCAGCTTTTTCTGCCACAGAAGTCTTTGAAAATTTTCGCCAAACTGAAGGAAATGAAAATTTTCTTTATAAAGAAGCCACACTCAATCCTACTAATTTGAGAGATAAAGCCGATAGTTTTGAAACTCAACTTGTAGAGCGTTTTCGTAGAGAATCCAAGATTAAAGAAATTGTCGGCTTTCGTTCATTACCTCAAGGCGACGTATTTTATATTGCGCGTCCCCTAGGAATTACACAACAGACTTGTCTACGATGTCATTCCACACCAGAATTAGCTCCTAAAAGCCAATTGATAACCTATGGTACAAAAAATGGTTTTGGCTGGAAACTAAATGAAATTGTTGCGGCTCAAATCATTTCTGTCCCCTCCAAAGAGATTTTTAATCATGCCCAAGGTAGCTGGTCGTTGATTATGGGATTGTTAATTGCTATCTTTACTATAGTTCTGCTTATAATTAACTTTTTAATCAAAAAAACTGTTATTCAGCGAATTAAAAATATAGAAAGAATTGCTCAAAGAGTTAGCACTGGCGATATGACTGCTGATTTTGATGAAGCGTCAAAAGATGAAATTGGTGGTTTAGCAGCAGCATTCAATCGGATGAAATCTAGCTTGAAAATAGCGATGGATATGCTTAATAGTCATTAGCATTATCCCCAATCCCCAGTCCCCAGTCCCCAAGAGTTATTTAATTAATTTTGACTTTTGACTTCCGCGTAGCGGTACGTCCCTATTTTCCAGAAAGTAACCGTTGCTGGAATTGGGAAGCTTTTTGAGGGTCTGGAATGCTAGCGGCTAAAATTTTCACGAATTCTGTCCGCGAGATTGAGACACCGGCAGATTTGATCGCTTTTTGAACTAGAAACACACCCATTGGGCCGATTAAATCAACCAATTCTCGCTCACATTCACGGAGAAAATTTTCGCTAATTGTTGAGTTGATTGTGGGGGGAGTGATATTTGGGATGCTTGGAGATGTCTGAGATGAATTGTTTGGTTGAGGACTAGTAGATTCTTCTAGTAACAGCGACATTGCTTTTTGTCGAAACTTAGCGCGTTGATTTTCTGTTAGGTGTAGAGACAAATTATCTATGAGGTCTTGGTAACTGGGTGCTGATGCGGCCAGTCGTAATAATGTCTTAGCTACAGGGCCAACTAATTCTAGCAGCATCTTCTCCAGGCGATCGCTCTTTTCTGGCGACAAAATAGAACCAGTTTGATTACTAACAGCCTGTTGTTGAGATGATGTACTTGGAATCTGTAATGTCAAAATTGATGGTGTCTGAGTTAATTGAGTTTCAGCTTCAGGATGAAAATTCTGCTGAAGTGCTTCTAAAACCTCGGTTGCAGACTGATAACGCTGTTTAAAGTGGTTTACCACCATTTTTGATATCACAGATGCTAACACAGGAGTTACTGTTGCCCGATATTGCCAGAGAATTTCTCCTGTGTGGGGGTCTTCCTCAAATTCCCTGGGGTGCAGTCCTGTGAGTGCTTGAATACAAAGAACACCCAAAGAATAAATATCACTGTTGGCGTGGGGTTTCCCTCGTCCTTGTTCTATAGACATATATCCTGGCGTACCAATAGCCACAGTCATCTCTGTTTGACCAGGAGCTGTAATCATCCGTGTGTGGACTTGTTTAACCGCGCCAAAATCAATCAGCACTAATTTACCATCATGTAAACGTCTGATGATATTTTCCGGCTTAATATCTCGATGGATGACGTTATAACTATGAATAAATTTCAGGATATTTAATATCTGCTGCAACAGGAAGATAACTTTGTCTTCCGTCCATCTTTGACCAGATACAATTTCAGCTTTGAGACAATTTCCCTCAATATACTCCTGCACCAAAAAGAACTCTTGCTTTTCTTCAAAATATGCCAAAAGCCGAGGAATTTGCTCATGATGACCGAGTTGTTCTAGAGTTTCTGCTTCACTAGTGAATAACCTTCTGGCAGTTTCCAGAAATTCAGGGTTATGAGTGACAGGCCGAAAGTGCTTGACAACACATCTAGGATTACCTGGACGTTGGGTGTCTAGCGCAATATAAGTTTGACCGAATCCTCCTCCCCCTAAGATTTGGAGGACTTGATAACGACTAGCTAGTAAGTTTCCTAACATTTTATGACTTGTCTAAGTCCTCACCTTCATATTGACATAATCACCAATGTACGGAGAAATTATTCAGAAAACCTATACGACTGCAATTCTTTGCTGTCAAAAATTCCTGGGAACTGGTGAAAGTATTGACCGTCTAGAGGGAAAGGGAAAGTGAAGAGTGAGTTATCAATAGATGACTCTCCCGAAAAGCTGCTGTTGCTCCCGTATGCTTACCCTTTTCATTCTGGGGTATCGTGGTTAACAATAGGTTGAACATTTTTCATAAAGATTCAATCTTATGGCTAGAACCCCAAATGAATACTCAGTCTACCTCTTACTAGAAAGTGGTCATCGAGAAGAAGTCAGGTTTCCTACTATTCAAGAATTTCAAAAATGGTATAGTGGCGAACTTGTACCTAAGTCTGCTTCTAATGATTTTATCAGCGTACCAATCAAAAATATTCAAGGGGAGTATATGGTCTTGCGTCCATCCCGGATTGTGGCAATTCGGGTAGAACCAGTGTTTAGTTCTAGTGTTGAAAGATTTAACTAATGATGAGAAAAACCCTTGCTTTGCTTTCCTTGAGTCTGGGAATTGCCTTTATAAATCCAATTGCTGTGGCGCAGGTAATCATTAATGTACCACCACCCAACTTTCCTAATCCTGAGTTACAACCACCAGTCAAGCCAAGCACTCCTGAGATTGAGCAACCCCTTAAACTAGTACAGGTCGGTAATTGTACTGCCCAAAATACTTGCTTGGGTTGGGATGAGCAAATTTTTGGTAGCAGGGGTAAACCAGGCGATCGCCAAGCACTGTTAACATCAATTGATCACAGCCTGCGTTATCTAAACACGAATACGGCACAACGTATATATCAACATTATCCCGTCCAGGGTATTACCCTAGATCGTGTGCGTCGAAGTTTGCTGCGGTTTCGTCAACTAGTTGTCAATTCTAAATCTACAGCCCAACTACAAGCGGCAGTCAAAAGAGAGTTTGCTTTTTACCAGTCTGTAGGTAATGATGGCCGGGGTACTGTTAAGTTTACCTCCTATTACCAGCCTGTTTATAATGCCAGTCGTGTCAGGACTTCAGCATATAAGTATCCTCTTTACCGACTACCGCCTGATTTTAACAAATGGAATAAACCCCACCCCACACGCCTGCAATTGGAAGGTAAAAATGGGTTACTGGGGAATAAAAGCAAGCTGCGCGGTTTAGAATTGCTATGGTTTCGCGATCGCTTCGAGGCCTACATGATACATATTCAAGGTTCTGCCCAAATTCAGTTAACTGATGGTACAAGAACTTCTATCGGCTATGCAGGCGCAACCGATTATCCTTGGACGAGTATCGGGGGAGAATTAGCCAAAGATGGTAAATTGCCATTATCAGGCTTGACAATGCCCAAAATGATCAGTTTTTTCAAAGCACAACCCCAGGAATTAAATAACTATCTACCACGCTGGGAACGATTTATTTTCTTCCAGGAAGCGAAGGGTAGACCAGCTACAGGCAGTATAAATGTACCAGTAACTGCCGAACGTTCCATTGCTACAGACAAATCTTTAATGCCTCCAGGCGCACTAGCATTAGTTCAGACTTCACTACCTTATCCGGTTGCTGGTGGGAAGCTAGAGTATCGTCGAGTTAGCCGTTTTGTGCTGGATCAAGATACAGGTAGTGCCATCAGAGGCCCAGGCAGAGTAGATTATTTTATGGGAACTGGTAAACTAGCAGGCGATCGCGCCGGTGTTACAGGCGGCAATGGATCATTATATTATTTACTGCTGAAATAATTGGGCAATTCAATTTTAGATTTTAGATTTTGGATTGGGTTTCCATCTAAAATCCAAAATCTAAAACCCCCAATCCCCAATCCCTAGTACGGCGGATAACCGAAATCATCCTCATCAGGATAAACATAAGAACTAGAAACAGCAGCCACTGCCATTTTTGGCGTTTCTGTTCTCACTGGTTCTTTAGCAAAATCTTTGTGATCTTCAAAGGCTTTACAAATAATTGCTGATTCTGGTGAATCTGAAGCAATCAAATAATTAGTTAAAGTTCCCACTGTAGGATGTTCATAATCCACAGTGGAAGCTACCAAAACAGTATTTGGTTCAATCCCTCTTTCTTCGCACTCAATAATCGGACAAAAGATTCCGTGAGCATGGAATAAAGAACCTTTCGGCGTAATTGGCTGCTTACGGAATAAAGCATAAGCCCTTTCTAATTCCGCCACAAAACCGCTCACAACTTTACCCTGTTGAAAATCACAATAAGTTTTACTAAAACTCGCTCCTGCTGCACCATTGAGAGTTAATTGCAGTGGAGATTCATGTAAAAAGTTTTTATCTTCACCTACTAAGAAAATCAGGTAACGAGTGAAGGTTTTAAACTTTAATTTATCTGCTAAAAAGGCATCATAATTATCTTTTAGTGTCCCTAGTTTTATGCCAGTTTCTCTATCTTTAACAGACAAAGGCCCTCGACGCACTATTACTATGCGGGGAGTAGCCGTCATAAAAACGGTTTCCACCCCAGAACTAAATTCGTGTTCTACTTGCTGCCAATTATCATCAGGCTGAAAACCCACAGCCTGGGCGTTATCTACTTTAATAGCTAAACCGTGGGATTGCACTCCATCAGCACCATACCGAGGATTGATCATCTGACACCAGGGGATGACTTGAGAAGGCGGTGCATTAAATTTTTCATCCTCAAAGTCGAACTTAGCAGATGCTTTCATCGTTTTAGGCACGGTGGTACTTTACTATACAAGTTTATCAGTAATTTGCTGATGAGCAAACAGGCGTACTGTTTTTCCAGATTAAAGCAGAATCAATCTTTGTTGCAATCCCTGTTTCCTTTTTTAACAACAGCAATGCCCACCCTACAAAAAAATGGATAGGTGCAAGATGTCTTAACAATTCAAAATTCAAAATTAAAGACAGTTGGAGTCGGGGATTTAAACCCCAACTCAACTGATACTACGTGTAGACGTAGGGGTCTTAAACCCTTGAATTTACGATTAAAGGCGATCGCAAAATCGCAAAATCATCAAAGTTTGACGGGGTGTCTTTTGACAAAGTAGCAAATATCGCTTAAATTCCCCCATAAAATTAAGCCCAATGCCCATTCACTAATGACTATTAACTCAGCACTCTCCTTCAGTACCCATTACCACATATGCTAGATTTATCACTCATCACTATTCTGGGGTTTCTGGGTAGCTTTGGGCATTGCTTCGGGATGTGCGGGCCGCTAACGGTGGCGTTTTCCCTGTCTAGCCACCAGTCAAATTCACAGCAAAACTCTTCAACAGGGGTATTAACTTTAGAAAAACCCTCTAATACTTGGCAGCAGCAATTAACATTCCATGTTTTATTAAATCTAGGGCGAATGTTAAGTTATGGCTTAGTTGGTGCTGGGATTGGGGCTTTAGGTTCGGTACTTTTACAAGGTGGACAGTTCGCTGGCGTGGGTAGCGACTTCCGCCGTGTGATGGCAATCATTACTGGCGTGATGCTGATTTGGTTTGGTTTAGGGCAAATTACACCCAACTTACTCCCCCATATTCCCCTCCTGCATCCTTTCTTAAAAGGTGGCTTACATAATCGGCTGAGTTCCGCAATGATGCAGCTATCTTTACAACGGCGATGGTGGACACCGATAACTTTGGGCATGACTTGGGGTTTAATGCCTTGTGGTTTTTTGTATGCAGCCCAAATTAAAGCGGCGGAGACTGGTAGTTTATGGCTGGGTATGGCAACTATGTTGGCCTTTGGCTTAGGCACAATGCCTACCATGCTGGGTGTCGGTGTATCTACTGCCTTGATAAGTCAAGATAGGCGAAGTCAGTTATTTCGTTTAGGTGGTTGGGTAACACTGACTATTGGTGCAATTACTTTGCTGCGGACTGGTGACACAATGTCAGATTATACCGGACACGCGGCGTTATTCTGTCTGATACTGGCGTTAATTGCTCGCCCCATTAGTAAATTGTGGGCATCTCCTTTACGCTATCGTCGCGCTTTGGGAGTGGGGGCTTTTGTTTTAGCTGTGGTGCATACCAGCCACATGATTGAACATTCCTTACAATGGAATTTGGCTGCCTTTTGGTTTTTACCCCCAGAGTTTCAACTAGGGATGGGGGCAGGTGCTGTAGGATTAGTATTAATGACCCCCGCCGCACTCACAAGTTGGGAATCATGGCAGAAATCTTGGGGTAAAAACTGGCGACGAATTCATTTATTGAGTGTACCGGCTTTGCTTCTGAGTGTTATTCATGCGGTGTTGATTGGTTCTCATTACTTGGGTTCTTTACAATTGACTTGGGGGAATAAACTAGCAACGCTGCTATTGGGACTGATTAGTCTGGGCGTATTGCTAGTTAGAACGAGATTTTTTTGGTCAAAGTTAACTGTAGAAAAGTTTTATGTCCCTCCAAGCAAATCACGGTAAAGCTATCACCTATGTTTCTGTTTTGAGTTGCTTAATGTTGGGGTTCACTAACGTTCATCCGGCTTTAGCCCACAAGGTAGAAGTCGCAGGAGATGTTGGTGCGACACTCCACATTGAACCGAATGATACACCTCGTGCTGGAGAAACTGCACAAGCTTGGTTTGCCTTGACGCGCAAAGGTGGTAAAGCCATTCCTCTAGCACAATGTAATTGTCAATTAGCGGTTTACGCCGAACCCCACCCCCCCGGAGAACCGGCACTGCTAGAGCCATCTTTAGAACCAGTCAACGCCGAACGCTTTCAAGGCATCCCAGGCGCAGATATTACCTTCCCCAAACCGGGAATTTATCAGCTACAGCTAACAGGAAAGCCCAAATCTGGGGCAACTTTCCAACCATTTGAGTTTAACTTTAATGTGACTGTGGCGGTGGGTGCTGGTGATACAAGGAAACAGGTACAAAGCCAGCAAGCAATCAATGATCCTGTCGTCGAGAATAAATTATCATCATTTCCAGTATGGGCGATCGCTATCCCAGCTTTAACAGTCGGCGGTATATTATTTATTTTTCTGCAAAAGAAGAAAGGGAGTAGGGAGTAGTAAACCAATTCGCAATTCGCAATTCGCAATTCGCAATTCGCAATGGGCTAACGCCCCGCTCCGCTAACGCAACGATGCTCCCGTCCCGCTCCAACAGCACCGGCTAAACGCCGCGCTACCGCTAACAGCACTCAGCACTCAGCACTCATTTATGTCTTTTCAAGTGCCATTGCCAGGCGTGGGTGACAATATCTTGAATATCTGGATATTGAGGATGCCAGCCGAGAATTTTTCGGGCTTTTTCGCCGCTACCAATTAAACTGGGGGGATCTCCGGGGCGGCGATCGCATTCTGTAACTGGTATATTCGATCCTGTCACCTGGGCGGCGGCTGCAATGACTTCTCTGACTGAAAAACCTTGACCATTACCTAAATTAAAAAATTCGCTATCGCCACCTTTTAATAAATATTCCAATCCTAAAATGTGGGCATCTGCCAAGTCACTGACATGAATATAGTCCCGAATACAAGTCCCATCGGGGGTGGGGTAATCTGTGCCAAAAATTGAGATAGATTCGCGTTTACCTAAAGCTGTCATCAGTACCAAAGGAATGAGATGGGTTTCAGGGTTGTGATCTTCACCTAATAAGCCTTCAGGATGTGCGCCAGCTGCATTAAAATAACGAAAACGGACTGATTTTAAACCATAAGCTACATCAAAATCAGATAAAATCCTCTCTACCATTAATTTAGTAGCACCGTAGGGATTGATGGGATTTTGGGGGTGGTTTTCGGGAATCGGCACAACATCTGGGACACCATAGGTGGCACAAGTGGAAGAAAAGACAAAATTCTTAATAGATGCCGCCAGCATTGCTTCTAAGAGAACCAGCGTACCCAAAACGTTGTTACGGTAGTATTTAGCGGGGTCTGTCACTGATTCGCCGACATAAGCATAGGCAGAAAAGTGCATGACGGCGGCAAAATTATGGGTTTTAAATAAATCATCTAACAGAGCGCGATCGCTAGTATCCCCGACAATCAACTCAACCTGCAAAACCTTCTCCACCAAGTCACGATGCCCATAAACCAGGTTATCGAGTATCACCACGTCATAACCTGCTTGCTTGAGAGCTAAGACGGTATGTGAACCGATGTACCCTGCTCCCCCTGTTACTAAAATGCTGGGCTTTCCAGGTGACATAGTTTTTCCTTTTGAGTTACAACTACTCAATTAATTTAACTAATTCACTGGTGTATCACATTCCTAATCAGGAAAATTATAAATATTAGACGCAGTGTCAAAAAATTGCACTAAAATCACTACGACGGTAGTCTTTGGTGTGAGGGTTGGGATATTTTAAGTCAAATTACAGATGACGATAAAATGAATCCACTTTATGAAACCTCTAGGCTCACCGCAAAAGGAGATTTGAGTGTAAATCTATGTTTGAACTTTTAAGCCGGGTACTGCTGTGGTTATTGATTGGTACTATCGCTTACACTGTGTTTCAGAAATTTTATCCTTCAGGAACTTTTGTTGGGCGATTAGTTTTTGTGATCTTGATGATTGTGATCGCCTTGTCATTTGTCAATCCCAATGAACCAGCTGTAGCATCTTTGTGGAGGCTAGTATCATTTCCCCTGAAACCCTTGGGAGCTTCAGTTTTGATGCTAATTGTGGCAGCGCAGAAAATCAAGGGGGGTGGAATTGAGAAACCTGGAGGGTATTTAATTGGTTGGTCACTGACAATTTTACTTTTATCCAGTACACCAGCGATCGCCTACTTTTTGATCAGAGCGCCCTTAGCCGCCGAAGGGGCAATGATTCCCACCTATCCATCATCTCAATCTGAAACACTCGTAGCCTTGGGGACACCAACCAACCCCACACAAGTTACAGATATACTGGGGGATGCTATCTTGCCCAATATGGCAATCAATCAGACAACCTTAGCTTTCAACTACTGGGAAACCAAAATCCCCCCTTACCTGTTGCAGAATCCTCAACAGATTAGAGAACGAGGCTTGCGACTAGAAGACTTTGTACCCAGTGCAGAAACACTGCAACTCACAACCCAAGTTTGGGAAAGTTATCTTACTCAGGTTTACACTTTCTTACGTGGTCGTCGGGCTTAAAGTTAGAAATCAAAAGGCAAAAGGCAAAAGATACTATATATACTTAGGCCTGTCCCCCGTCACCTGTCACCTGTCACCTATCACCTGTCCCCCTTCCCCCTTCCATGCAACAATCTCGACGAATTGCTAAACTTGGTGCTTACCTACGTCCCCATTGGCGAGATGCCACGTTGGGTATTTTGGCTTTGTTGTCTGTCAATGGATTAGGTGTTTATATTCCTTGGTTGATTCGTGGTTGTGTTGACCAACTTGCCAACAATGTGATCTGGCAAGAAATACTACGTTATGTAGTTGTGATTATTTTACTCAGTGCTGCCATGTGGCTGATCCGCATGGCTTCGCGGTTGTGGATATTTGGTGTGGGACGGCAAGTAGAATTTGATCTCAAACAAAGGATTTTTGAGCATTTACTCAATCTAGAGCCTGCTTATTTTGCCACTAATACGATTGGTGACTTAATTAGCAGGGCTACCAGTGATGTAGATAATGTCAGAAGGTTGTTAGGATTTGCGGTGTTAAGTTTAGCTAATACGGTGTTTGCTTATACCTTAACACTGCCAGTCATGCTAGCAATTAACGTCAATCTCACCTTGGCGGCGATCGCAGTTTATCCTTTGATGTTTGTGTTAGTGCATTTATTTAGCAATCGCTTACGCCAGCAACAAGCCCAAGTCCAAGAAAATATTTCTGACATCAGTGAGCTAATCCAAGAAGACATGAGTGGTATAGCTTTAATTAAAATCTATGCCCAAGAAGAAAACGAGCGTCGAGCTTTTGCCCAAAAAAACCAACAGTTATTGGGGGCTAACTTGGGACTAGCGAAAATCCGCAATACCTTGTTTCCCCTGATTGGTGGTTTAGCTGGTTTGAGTTCACTGGTAATTATTTGGTTGGGGACAAGGCAGATTACGGCGGGAAACTTGGCTGTTGGTGACTTTTTGGCATTGCTAATCTATGTTGAGCGGTTAGTGTTCCCGACGGCACTTTTGGGCTTCACCATTACCGCCTACCAACGGGGGGAAGTCAGTATAGACCGTCTGGAAGCTATACTCAGCGTGAAACCAAAAATTAAAGATATTGATGACGCTGTGCAGATGGCTTTAGCAGAAGTCAAAGGGGAACTAACAGCTAAAAATCTCAGTTTTACTTATGCTGGTGCTGCTAAACCAGCGTTAGATCATGTCAATTTTACCATTGCCCCTGGAGAGACAGTAGCAATTGTTGGTGCGATCGGTTCGGGTAAGTCAACTTTAGCCAATGCCTTGCCTAGATTGTTAGATATTGCACCAGGACAGTTATTTTTAGATGGGGTGGATATCACCCAGATAGCATTGGCAGATTTGCGTCATGCGATCGCCTACGTTCCTCAAGATAGCTTTTTATTTAGCACTACCATCAGAAATAATATCCGCTACGGCGACCCCAGCAGCGATCAACAATATGTTGAGTCTGTGGCTAAGTCATCACAAATTCACCCAGAAATCATCAATTTTCCCCAGCAGTACGAAACTATAGTTGGGGAACGGGGTATTACTCTTTCTGGTGGTCAAAGACAACGCACAGCTTTAGCTAGAGCCATGCTAGTCAATGCGCCCATTTTAATCTTAGATGATGCCCTCTCCAGTGTGGATAATCAAACGGCTACCCAAATTCTCAATAATCTTGCTAGTGGGAAGACACGCAAAACAGTAGTCTTTATCACACACCAACTATCGGCGGCGGCGGCGGCTGACCGTATTTTGGTCATGGATAAAGGCCAAATTGTGCAAGAGGGCAATCACTTAAAGCTATTGCAGGAAAATGGTTTGTACAGAAAGCTGTGGAGTCAGCATCAAGTAGAAGAATTGTTACGTTAATAAGTGTTGTGGCGGGGTCTAAATACCCGTTACAAAACGTAATTACGTAAAGCCTACGGCATAGCTGCGCTTAGAGCGTAGCGGGACGGGAGCATCGTTACGTTAGCGGAGCGGGGCGTTAGCCCATTACGAATTACGAATTACGAATTACGAATTATGAATCATCACTCCCCCCTAACTATCCTGGTAATTGATGATTGTGCCGCAGATCGGGAAATATATCGTCACTTTTTGCAGCATGACAGGCTGTACACCTATCACATTGTAGAGTTTGAGACAGTAACAGAGGCAATGGGATGGTGTCAGCAACAGACAGCAGATGTCATTTTGCTGGATTATTTATTGCCTGATGGGGATGGTTTGGAGTTTCTTCAGCAATTAAACCAATCTCTGAGCATGAGAAAATCGGCGGTGATCATGCTCACAGAACAAGGGGATGAAAGCATCGCTGTCCGTGCCATGAAAAGTGGTGTCCAAGATTATTTATCCAAAAATTATCTCACCCCGGAAGTCTTACAAGGTGCAATTCATCATGCAGTCGAACGGGTGCATCTGACTCGACAGCTAGAACAAAGTCGGCAACAGCAACAGCTGATGGCTGCGATCGCATTACGGATTCATCAGTCACTCCAGCTAGAAGAAATTTTGGCTGTGACAACCGCAGAAGTCCGTCAGTTTCTTCAGGTAGATAGAGTAGTAATCTATCAATTTCAGCCGGATATGAGCGGGACTATCGTAGCAGAGTCTATAGTTCCAGGTTGGACAGTGGCTATGGGGGTAAAAGTTGAGGATAATTGCTTTCAACAAAGAGTTAAAGGCGACTATCATCAATGGAAAAGACGAGCGATCGCGGATATTTATCAAGCAGGCTTAACAGACTGTTATTTAAAGCTACTAGAGCGATTTGAAGTCAAAGCTGTTCTCTGTGTGCCGATTCTCGTCACCAATGAATTATGGGGATTATTAATTGCCCACCAATGTACTACACCCCGTCACTGGCAATCATTTGAACTAGATTTATTGGATCAACTGGGGGTGCAAATAGCGATCGCCATTCAGCAAGGGAGTGCCTACGAGCAAGCACAGGCAGAACTGCAAGAACGCAAACGAACAGAAGCAACTTTCAGAGAGAGCGAACAAAGGTTTCGCCAAATGGCAGATACTGCTCCGGTGCTGATTTGGATGGCTGGACTGGATAAACTTTGCTACTACTTCAATAAAACCTGGTTAGACTTTACTGGCAAAACCCTAGAACAAGAGGCGGGCGATGGTTGGGTGCAAGGAGTGCATCCCAATGACTTGCTAGCGTGTTTAGATATTTATTTCACAGCTTTTGATGCTCGCCAAAAGTTCCAAATGGAATATCGCCTCAAACGCTTTGATGGAGAATATCGCTGGATTTTGGATACAGGCACACCCCGCTTTACCAGTGAAGGAGAATTTCTGGGCTATATCGGTTCGTGTATAGATATTAGCGAACGCAAGCAGGTAGAGCAAGCCCTGCGGCGGAACGAAGAGCGGTTAAATTTAGCTCTAGATGCGGCAGGTATGGGTAATTGGGAATGGAATATTCCCACAGGAGCAATTCACTGGTCGCCTAGCCTAGAACGACTGTTTGGCATTAATCCCGGCAGCTTTAATGGAAAGTATGAAACAGTTGTGGCGATGATGCACCCAGATGATCGCCAGAGAGTTTTACAAGCAATTAATCGTGCTGTTCATGAGAGAGAAGAGTACAACATCGAATTTCGCTTTATTAAACCTGATGGCACGCCACGCTGGGCGTTGGGGAAAGGGCGTGTCTTTTATGACCAACAGGGTAATCCTGTGCGTATGAGTGGCGTTGATGTAGACATCACGGAACGCAAACAGGTACAAGTTGCCCTACAGGAGAGTGAAGCTCGCTTTCAAACGTTCATGAATCATAGTCCCGCCGTTGCCTGGATTACCAATGAACATGGTCAGATAGTCTATTTGAGCCAAACTTATTTCCGCACCCTGCAACTTCCCGGTGAAACACCAGAGGATGTGATTGGCAAGACAGCTTTTGATATCTATCCGGCGGAAATTGCCCAGCAGATTGTGAATAATATTCGCCATGTGGTACAGACTCAGCAAATCCAGGAAACTATCGAACAAGCCCCCAAGCGAGACGGCACACTGGGCGATTTCTTAGTCTATAAATTCCCTCTACCGCGAACGACTGGAGAATCACTAGTTGGTGGCGTTGCCGTTGATATTACCGATAAAATTCGTGCAGAACAGGCATTACAACAACTCAATCAAGAACTCGAAACCAGAGTTGCAGAACGCACAGCCGCTTTACAAGAAAGTGAAGAACGCTGGCATTTGGCAGTGCGAGGCAGTAATGATGGGATTTGGGACAATAACATCAAAACGAATGAAATTTTCTTCTCGACTCGTTGGGAAGAAATGCTGGGCTTCACTAGTTATGAACTTAGTCGCAGTCGAGAAGGATGGTCAAGCCGCATTCATCCTGAAGATCATGATCGCATCATCAAGGTGATCGCTGACCATTTAGCCCACAAGACACCATTTTTCCAAGAAGAATACCGGGTACAATGCAAAGATGGCTCTTATATATGGGTATTAGATCGGGGTCAGGCATTGTGGGACGAAGCAGGCAATGCCATTCGCATGAGTGGCTCGTCTACAGATATTACCAGACGCAAACAGGCTGAAGCCGAGTTGTTGGAAGTTTCTCGATTGCAACAAGCAATTTTGGAATGTACTGATTATGCGATTATTTCCCTCAATTCCCAGGGTATTATCCAAAGCTTTAATATTGCTGCTCAACGAATGCTGGGTTATACCGCAGATGAAGTGATTGGTCGGGTAACGCCTGAAATATTTCACGACCCAAAAGAACTGAAGCAAGAAGCAGAGAGACTCTCACAAAAATTGGGCAGGGAAATTCCACCGGGGGTAGAATTTTTTCAAATCGTCGCCCAAATAGAAAGCAGTTATGAGCAGGAATGGACTTACATCCGTCAAGACGGTTCGCGTTTTCCCGTATTGCTCTCGATAAAAGTCCTGTACAACTTAGAAGGAGAGACAATTGGATGTTTGGGGACTGCCAAAGATATCACCCAGCAAAAACATCTAGAAAGTCAATTACGCAAGAATACAGCCAACCTCGCCACCGCTCAACGAATTGCTGATATGGGTAGTTGGGAATTTGACTTGCAAACCCAAAAGATTATTTGGTCAGAAGAGGTCTTTCGTATCTTTGGATATGATCCAGCATCTGGTACACCCAGCTATGAAGAATTACTCCAGTCCACCCATCCAGACGATCGCGACAATTTTAATTTTACTGTCCAGCAAACGATTATCAATGGACAGCCTTACCAAATAGAGTCCCGATTTACTCGCGCCGATGGAAGTTTACTCCATGTACTAGCACGAGGCGAAGCGATCTTGAATGCAAATGGCGAACCCATGCGGTTGTTCGGCATTGTCCAGGATATTACTGCAAGCAAACAAGTAGAAGAAGCCCTGCGCCAGAGTGAACACCGCTATGCCACCTTAGCAGAAGCATCTCCAGTAGCTATTCTTCGGTTTGATACGGCTGGTAATTGCATCTATGTCAACGAGCGTTGGTCAGAAATGACAGGTAGACCCACACACACAGCATTAGAAAAGGGCTGGATGGAGGTTTTACACCCAGAAGATCGTGATCATTTGGTATTCTTATTTTGTTGTTTGCAATTTACCCAGTGGATAGAGAGCTTGCAGCTAAAAGATGACTCTCGTCTGCTTGTGGAATGGTCTAGATTATTTAAGCAAGGCGGATTTTTTCGCAGCGAAGGCAGATTGGTAAATTCAGATGGAAGCATTATCTGGGTTTACTGTCAAGCACTACCTGAAACCAACCCCAGTGGTAATATTATCGGTCATGTCGGAACTCTGACAGATATTAGCGATCGCAAACAATTTGAGTTAGAAGTTATTCAAAATCGAGATTTGCGAGAAGCCATCTTTAACGAATCCGCCGATGCGATTTTCTTAGTAGACACCGATACCCAATTAATTTTTGACTGTAATCGTCGCGCAGTTGAGTTATTTGAAGCCTCAAGCAAAGAGGAATTAATCAATATTGATGGTCATACGCTGCAACGTCACCAATTTACCCCCCAGGAATTAGGAGAAATTACAGAGCAATTGGAGCAAAAATCTTTTTGGAGTCAGGAAATTGAATATGTGACCAGTAAAGGTAATCTCTTTTGGGGTAATTTAGCCGCTAAACAAATTACCGTAGCTGGGAAGGTCATTAACTTGGTGCGAGTGAGCGATATCAGCGATCGCAAGAAAACGATAGAACAGATTCAGCGATCGCTAGAAGAGAAAGACACATTACTCAAAGAAATTCACCATCGAGTTAAAAACAACCTGCAAATTATCTCCAGCTTACTGAGAATGCAAACTAGACGAACTGGGGATGAAACAACCTTGATGCTATTTCAAGAGTCCCAAAATCGTGTCCAATCGATGGCTTTGATTCATGAACAACTGTATCAATCGGCAGATATTTGTCAAATTGACTTTGGTGACTACATCCGCAGTCTGACAGATAATTTGTTTCGTAGCTACGGAGTCAGTCAAAGAAAGATTACCCTCAATGTAGAAACAAATGGCATCAAATTGACTCTTGATAATGCTATTCCCTGCGGATTGATGATTAACGAATTAGTTTCTAATTGCCTGAAATATGCTTTTCCCGAACAACAGCAGGGAAATATTACGATTTGTTTGGAAGCAGTCCCAGAAAATCAAATAATTTTGATTGTTAAAGATAATGGCGTTGGTATTCCCGAAACATTCGATTGGCAAAATAGCAACACTTTAGGCTTGAGGATTGTGAGAAATCTGACGAGACAGTTAAAAGGTAATATGATTTTAAAGCGCGATCGCGGTACGAGTTTTTATATTTACTTTGCCCAGTAATGGGGATACCAGAATTAACTGCACAAAAAACCCCACCCCGCCAAAACTACGTTTTGTCTCCCCTCCCCGCTTGCGGGGAGGGGATTAAGGGGTGGGGTAAAAAGTAGCTGGGATAAGCGTTATAAATCCTAAAACAACTAACCTGCACGCTGCTCTGTTAGCACTTGATAAGCATAATTGAAATCATCGGTACTAATCTTGATTTCCGTGGGGTCTGTCAGACCTTCCGAGCGAAAACGGCGGATAGCTTCTACAGCAGCTTGATTGCTGAGTAAAGTTAAATCTGCACCATTCCAGTCCTTGGTCATCTCTGCCCAATATGGCAAATCCACATCTTGCAGTGGTCGTCCTTGACAATGGACTTCCAGAATCGCCAACCGACTAGCTAAATCAGGTAAATCTACCTTCATCTGTAAATCTAAGCGTCCAGCGCGTAATAAAGCTGGGTCAAGGGCATCAGGTCGATTGGTCGCCCCAATCACTAAAATAGTGCTACCTACCTCTATCCCGTCTAACTCCGTGAGTAATTGTCCGACGACGCGATCGTTTACTCCCGAATCACCACTGAAACTGCCTCGTGCTGGGGCTAAGGTATCAATTTCATCAATAAATACTACGCAAGGTTCGGCTTGACGCGCCTTCGCAAATAATTCGCGCACCGCCTGTTCACTCGCACCTACCCAACGGCTGAGTAATTCCGGGCCGTTCACACCAATAAAATTAGCTCTAGCTTGGGACGCAACGGCTTTGGCTAGTAAAGTTTTGCCTGTTCCTGGAGGCCCCCACAACAAGATACCCTTGGGTGCAAGGGCTTTAGTTTGCAGGTAAAGTTCTGGATACAGTAACGCCCCTTCGACTGATTCCCGTAGGGTTTGCTTAATGTTATCCAAACCGCCAATGTCTTCCCAGGCGATGTGGGGAACTTCTACTTCCACACTCCGCAAGACGGCTGGTTTGATTTCCTTGAGTGCTTGTAAAAAGTCAGCTTGGCTAACGGTCATATTCTCTGGAATGTCTCCTTCAATCGAAGGAATTTGACGGCGGAGGGCAGTGTAGGCAGCCTTTTGACAGACAGCTTTCAAGTCAGCCCCTACAAATCCTACCGCCCGTTCTGCGATCGCATCCAGATCAACAGTCTCTTCCAAAGGCATAGCACGACTGAGAATTTGCAGAATTTCTCTGCGTCCTTTCACATCTGGGACACGAAACTGCACTTCCCGGTCAAACCTTCCCGGACGACGCAAAGCTGGGTCAAGATGTTCGGGACGGTTCGTAGCAGCCAGCACAATCACACCTTGACTGTGAGAGAAACCGTCCATCAAGCTCAATAGTTGGGCTACCAGGCGTTTTTCTACTTCGCCTTCCACCGCACTCCGGTCTGGGGCTAAACTATCAATTTCATCAATAAAGATAATACAGGGAGCATTCTTAGCGGCTTTCTCAAAAATACCCCGCAGTCTTTGTTCCGCTTCCCCGTAATATTTGCTGATGACTTCTGGCCCTACCAAGGCAATGTAATTAACGCCGAGTTCTTCAGCTAAAGCCCGCGCTGTTAGGGTTTTACCAGTTCCAGGAGGGCCAACTAACAGTACACCCCTTGTAGCTTCCAGTCCCAATTTCGCCAGCAAATCAGGACGTTTTAAGGGGATAGCAATCAGTTCTTTCAGTTCTTTAAGAATTTCACCCAGTCCCCCGACATCTTTTAAAGCATCACCAGAGGGGGAATCAGGTGGTGGCACAACCTCAGCATCTCCCCCACCACCACCACCATTAGGATTAGGAGCAGGTTGAGTGCGGATACGGCTTGTACCAATATCGTTACCCATATTATTAGGACGTGGTATTCCCCTACTACGAGGAATACCACTCATTGGACGCGAGTTAATCTGCACATCCGTCTTAATTTCGCCTTTCTCAATCTTATCCTCTAAAGTTTTCACTAATTCTAATAATTGCTCAAATCCCTTGAATAATTCACTCATACAATTACTCCAAAAATATTACTTTTCTTTTGTGGTATGGCGTTTCCTAATCAAATGAGGTATATCATAGCCCCCTCCTTGCCTGCGGGGAGGGGGTTGGGGGTGGGGTTCTTGTACCTCACTAAAGCGAGAACCGCTATATTCATCGTTTATTTGCAGTTAATTCCTCAACTTCAAATAAAAGATTCGCTGCCCCTTGAATCCGCGCGATCGGTTCAACAGATCGCGGTAATCCGGGTAAGCGAATAATTGTTTGTTCTGGAAATAAACTGCCATCAATTTCTACCTCTTGACTGTAGCGATTCTGCACCACATAACGCTGACTAACACCCATTTTCTTCAGGGATTCTGTTAAACGTATGTGTTCAGATATAATTGCCGCTTCCGACTGAATGACACCAATAAATTGAGTATGTTGGGGATTTTTTAGTTTCTTTTGTGCTTGTACAACTTGTTGGCGTAAGTGGCGCAATCGCCCAATAAAATCAACTCTACCCAAAACATCTTGATATTTGATCCACAGCTTAAATATCCAAGATAACCAATCCCCTAAAGCCGATGGCATCTCTAAAAAACTCAGCAGATGACCCGTTGGGGCTGTATCTAAAATAATTAAATCTTGCTGGTTACTATCTAACAAATCCATCACAGTCACCAGGGATAACATCTCATCAATTCCCGGTAAAGCCTGAGACATAATTTGCCGCCACGCCTCTGGAACGTAGGCAACATTTACTGTTGTCTCTGTTTGCGAACCTTCACCGCTAATCATATCTGCTAATTCCCAGAGATAATCTGAGCGGAATTGTTCTAAAACTCTATTAGCATCAATTTCTTGTCCACTCAAATTAGATGCTAGAGACGTAGGTTCATGACCAAACTCTTTACCAAAAGCATCGCCTAGAGAGTGGGCTGGATCTATTGAAATTACTCGGATTCTTTTCTGGGGATGTTGTTGAGCAGAAGCCCAAGCGATCGCAGCTGCTACTGTTGTTTTTCCTACCCCTCCTTTACCCCCAACAATGATTAATTGACATCCTTCATTTAAAAAATCATTGAAGCTAGGTAAAACTTTATTCGGCCATTGAATCGTCGGTGGTGGAGCAAGTTCTACACTCTCAATTTTTTGAATTTGGGATGCTAAAGCATCTAAAGATACCCCACCCAAGGGTTCTACTCTCTGTTGAGGAACGATGAAAACAGGTTGGTTAGGTACAAGTTCTAAATATTTTTTGATGAGATTTTGCTGTTCAGCATAACGGTCTAGTTCTATATCTGCATTTGTCAACACTCGATTGATAAATAAACCAGCATAAGGAACTTCTAGGGTTTCTAAACTATTAATAAACCGTTCAGTTTCTAAGAAACACATAGGTTCAGAAATACCGACCACTAAGCAACCGGTAAAGGTTTCATCTTGCAGTAAACGCCTACCTTCTGCTAGTTGGGTTTTCATTTCTACCAAAAAGTTATCGACTTCATCAGCCGTATAACTACCTCTAAAAGTTTTGGTGATGACCCGGTGCTTTTCTTGGAACAATTCTAAGGAATTTAAAATAACATCTAAGAAATCTTTTAAGCGCAATAAATTTAATGTATGCCCAGAAGGGGCCATGTCTACAACTACACGATCTACCTCTTTTTCAGCTAGCAGGCGTTGAATTTCTAGCAACCCCATTAATTCATTTAAGCCAGGCCAGTCTAAATCCCAAACTGGTGCTAAATCGTCTCCATCTGCTAAACTACCTCGCTCAACCAGTAATTCTAAAAAGTAGCTATATTTAGCTTTAAATTCCAACAACAGCTTTTGAGCATCCAATGCTTGAATGCTCAAATTAGGTAAATCAGCTAATGGTGAGGGAATATCATTAACTTCTGAGAGCAATACATCTCCTAAAGAATGAGCCGGGTCTGTAGAAATTAACCGAATCTTTTCTTGAGGAAATCTTCTAGCCCAATCACGAGCGAAACTGCAAGAGATGGTAGTTTTTCCAACCCCACCTTTGCCGCTAAACATAACTAGATTTAGTGAATCGTAGTGGTTCATAATAAACTTAATAATTAAATAAAGTGATAAGGGGGAAGAGATTCACCCAAAATTAAATTCCAATGTGGGCAATATTGTTGCCAAGATAAAACCTGTTCTAAAAGTAAGGCTTTATCATAACGACTGACTAAAAGATAAATCCTTAATTCTTCTGCCTGTTGTTGAAATATCACAGATGATTGATAAATTTCTGTGATGAGATTAATTAGGCTATCTTTTTCCTCATTTTGGGCAATACTAAAGCTTTTTTGAGTTTCATAGTGTTGTTTTTTCGCTAAAAAATAATCTCTACCGCTTCCTACAGATACCTTTGCTGGCTCTGCGAAAACTTGGGGAATGAGTTTTAAAGTATATTCATTTTTATCTTGAATATCTTCTAGTTTTTCTAGATATTCTTGAGCATGAGCCTCTAGATGATTGAGCAAGGTTTCATGGGAAGTAAAATTAGTGCCGAAACGCAAAGGTAAAATTGTAGTTTGGCGAAATAGTTCACAAACAACGCGATCGTGATTTAACACCATTTTGATGACTTGATCATCATTATTTTGGTATGACTCTAAAGATATTTCCGGTTCAACAACGGCTGAGATATTCGTACCATTAATCAACATGACCTGACTAATATTACCCTGGGGCAAGTTTAAAGGAAAGTCAGGATTTTTGATAAAAGCGTAAGTGTAAAAATTCTGCGATCGCATCATGTTAACCTAACAAAAATATTTAAAATTTTAACCTCTAATAATCAGAATATATATCTTGACATAAAACTCAAAAATGGTCTGATTTTAGTTAAGGTATTTACATTACAAAAAACTTAGTTATAATGCTATCAATTATCCAGGTATTTCTAATGAAGAAAGTACGTAATCGCGGAGCAATCAGACCTAAAATTACTACAATGCCTCGGAGTAAATCTGAGTCTTCCCATCAATTAGAGCTTTATAAATTAGTTACAGAACAGCAACGAATTAAGCAAGAGTTGGAGTTTATTGAGCAACGTTCCGTGCTACTAAAACAACGCTTAATTACACTCAAAACCCAGATAGAAGATACGGAAAAAAATATTCGTTTTTTACGTACTTCCGAGTCAGGAGTGCCTATTGTAGCTCAGACCAAAAAAGTATTTGAACCCAACACTTACCAAGCTTTTGATATTGAATACTAAGCTTTTAAGATTAGCTTAATCAACCAATATAACAACAACTATTAAACTATTAACCCGCAAATGCGGGTTTTAAATTGTTTAATTTCACTGTCAACTAGAAGTAAGTTTGTAGTAAGGACTTTAGTCCTGATTATCTCGTCTATAAGCAATAAACCTCTTGCATAAATGCTGAAGCTGTCATGTTGAGCAAAGCAAAACATCTCAAAGATTATACATTTCATTCAGAATGACACATCTCATTTTCGGACTTTTGCAAGAGGTCTAAGAAATCACCTTAAGGTGATAAGACCAGATTTTCATTATCCTCATATTCTGCTCTAAACTGGGGTTGCTCTTGGTAAATGTCATTCACTTCAGATTCTGCTATAAACAGAGGTTGCATAACAAAATCATCATCATCTTCTTCTTGTTCTGCTTCCAATTCCGCCTCCAGACGCAATTCCTCTTCCAAAGCTTGAATTTTCAAAAGAAGTTCTTCTTCTTGCTCATCAAATTCATCTTCAGAAATTTCGCCCATATCAAATGATAATTGCAGGCTTAATAACTGTTTATTGAGATTTTCTTGAGCATCAAATTCAGTATTAGTCCTCTCTTGAATTTGTTCTCCAATCCACATCAGTCCATTAATTGGCCCCATCACTGGAAGTAGTAATATTTTTCCAAGCATAATTATCAACTCCTATTCAGAAATTTGAGCAAATGTATAAGGTGCAGTAAAGTTGTTGTAGCGAATGCGTAAGCGTTCAGCAAAGTTTTGGTCAATTGCTTCGACTCGTTCACTAAATAGAGATTCGTTTTCCCAAGGAATCAGAAAAGCAGCATTGTAAATCATGTCTTCTGTCATCGGGTCACTTTCTATCACCTCACTTGCTAGAGGTTTTAGCTCATTAAAGAAGGCTTGAATTACAGAGTCCTTGCGAGCCGCTAAATTACTTTCAATTAATTGACCAATGTGAATTATCTCCTCCATGCTTAATGTCTTACCTTCCATTTGGTCACGCTGCTGCTTCAAGCCTGGATTAGACTCCATCATTGCTTGTAATTCAGCCTTGGTATCCCAAAAAATCTTGACGCTCACTTCTCGCGTTCCGTTCAATTTTTGAAATAACTCTTGCAATTTATCCTTATATGGTTGGATAAGTTGTGTAATTACTGCGTCCCAATTTTTTACAACCAATCCAAACCGCAAAGGGAGAAGAGTTCTGAAACCTTCTTGCATTGCTTCTTCTAGGACTTTTTCATGACTGATTAAATTCCGACGAGATGCTAAGTATTTTTCTTTTTTTGCCTCTGAATATAAAAAAGTAAATCCATCAATGACCTGACTATAAACAGGTTGAGCATCCAATCCTTGAATAGCAAGTTCTTCAGGGATTGAATCAGGAAAAATGCCGTATAGATAAAAACCGCAATCCATGATTATCAAAAATACTTACGTTAATTACATTGGTTGTGAAGTTAAAACTAGTCGCAACTTCGCATGAATAAGATTGATTTGAGCTAGACCTAAATCTATTTCACCGTCTACAACAATTCCCGTATTTAAAAGACGGTCTAGTAGTTCTAGGACTGAAGGTTGAGTTCCCGGCTGACCAGGATAATAAGAGCCAGGTGAGGGTAAAAGAGTCCCAACATCTCCTAAATTTATATTCAAGTCTGCTGGGTCAATCTCAAAAATCTGACACAAATTTAAAACTTGTTCCTCTAACTTTTGCAAGCTTTCTGCTGCTCGCTCTAATTCAGATTCACTCAGGCATTCCTTTTCCATGCGCCGAATTACTTGCGCTTCCATCAGCTGACGTACAAGTTCCACTACAGTCAAAAGTAGAGGAACTAAACCCGCCTGGCTGTTAGCTTTAGAAGTGGTAGGTGGCAAGTTGGAAGAGTTTTCAACTGGAGTACAAACCATTGTCATGATGCCATCTACCTTTTCTAGTTATGAGTGCTGAGTGATGTTAGCGGTAGCGCGGCGTTTAGCCGGTGATGAGTGATGAGTTATGAGTCTAGATGTCAAACTGGGAATCATTTACCAATTTGACATTTGCCTCGTGTATTGGCTGGCAATCATTTTCAGTATTACTATCACTATTAACTGCTAATGTAACTGCCTCCTTTACATTGGCAGAGGTGAGTAAACGCAACTGTGTTTCTAAACTTTCCAGCCGTTGATGAAGTTGCTGGTTTTCCTCAATTAAATGTTGAGACTTACTACTGAGATAGGGGTCATTTTCCCACCAATTGATACCCATCTCACGCGCTTTATCAACGGAAGAAATTAACAGGCGAATGCGAATATGTATCAGTTCAGTTGAGGCGATAGATATAGAAATATCACCAGCAATCACAATTCCTTTATCTAAAACTCGTTCGAGAATATCTGCCAAGGTTGAACCTTGTGTAGATGTGGGCATAACTCGACTGGAGTTAGTTTGAGGACGTGTTGGCTGTAATGGGGTAGTAGTCACGATTAATTTGACTCTTCAATGGGATTTATACGGTTGTTAATCACTAAGCCTTGTTGCTGGATAGGCGCAGGATGTTCTTCAGTTGGCTGTTGCACAACTTCAGAATGGCCATTACTTAACGGAGAATCAGCCGCCACTGTTTCATCGGAAGCGACACGATGATGTGATTCCTCTATTCCTTGTATATGTAGGTGGTTGAGTAATTCTAAGAAAATTGTTGTAGCTTCGCTAGCAGACCAATTGGTGCGATTGAATAGCACATCTGCACAAATTTCTCGAAAATCTGTATTTTCTGGTAATACCAAAATATTGTGTTCCGCACATACTTTAGCAATCATTAAACAAGAGCGCAAACCGGAAGTCTTCTCTGCACCTGTACCCTGGCGGAATGCTCTAACTAACCGCACAATTAACTGTGCATCATCTCTAGAAATGCTAGTTTTATGAACTAATATCTCGGTTTGAGTTAGTTCATCTGGTTCTGGCATATTAATCGTTACCAACCTATCCATTAAAGCGTCCTGAGTGGAGTGGACTCCGCAGTATTCTTCTGGATTGGAGGTGAAAATAGCTCTAAAATGGGGATTAACGTGGAGGTATTCTGGCTGATTGCTACTAGGAGGAAGGGTGAGAATTTTTTCTTCTAAAGCTGATAGTAAGACGTTATTAACTTCAGGTCTGGAACGATTAAATTCGTCATAGACTAAGGTAAAACCTTCTCGACAAGCTAAAGTCAATCTAGAATCAACCCAAGTTTGTTTAAATTCGTCCTCAACTTTGAGAACGCTGTGAATGTAATTGTCCGTTAACTTTTTATGGGTGTAACCAGATTCACTGCCAATCAAATCAGAACTTTTAAATTCGTCATCACCGAAAAGTAACATGATTGGTCTATCTAAACAGTTAGCCAAGTGCATGGCTAAGGTTGTTTTACCTGCACCGGCTGGGCCACGTAAGTGAATAGCAAACCCTGATGTGAGATAACGCAACGCCCGCATTGCTACCTGCTCAATTGATGGTGTGACGACAAATTGCCCAGGACGAACACGAAGAACAGCTCTTTTCTTATGATTTGCGGTGATAGTCATAAATTACGGTGAAGAGAAATAGTATTTCCAGAAAAAATTTAGATGCTTAGATACAATTTGTAACCTGATGTGTTAGTCTAGATAAACAACTCGTAAATAAACATCTATTACTAATCAACTCCTCTAAAATATAGGAGTTAATTGTTGTTAACTACGAAAAACAAGTTGAGGGATAAACTTTCAGGTTTAATCAACTCCTTGCATTCAATTTCGTAATAGCGTAAGATATGTAAAGTTTTACATTAAAACTCATTGTTGAATTTGCCCCCTGGTCTGAACAGTTTTTCAACTGTAAGATTAGGGGGTTTTACTATTTAGCCCAGCCAACAAATTAACTCCATTGTTTGGGATTGTTGACTAACTACTAAAATGAGCCAAAAACACTAGTAAACAAATCTTGCCGGAATTGGCGCAGATTCTGCCTTTGTGCGGTAGCTTGTTCGGTTCTGTCCTTTGCCGTTTCAGCTAAAAAGTCGTGGGTTGTTTGCTCCAGATTTTTGTGAAACTGATGCAAAAACTTCGATTGAGCTTGAGCTTGAGCAAACCTTGTTTTAGCTGTTTCAGCTAAAAAATCTTGAGTTGTGTACTCAAGTTCTTCGTGGAAAGTACGCAGTTCTTGAGCTTGCTTTTTAGCTTGCTCTTGTCTATTTGCTGTTGTAGCGGACAAGAATTCATGAGTCTCTCTACATAGTTGAGCTACTTCCTCAGCTATTGACTGATGCTCTTGCCGGATTCTTTGCATTAAAGCCGTCATGAGGTTCTCCGCAATATTATTAAAAGCGTAAATTAACTACATTTACTAGATAATTAATATCTAGCAAATGCAGTTCAAAGAATATCTGCTTTTTTCGTTTTTGCCTTTGATAACTCAGGTTGAACGAATAAAAGCAGAATATACATCAGAATTACAAACTCAGTAATACTGATTTTCTGGAAGCTACTTAATAATTAAGCAGGCATTGCGGCGGATTGAGTTAGACCTACAGCTTCTGCATATTTCAGGTAGGTTTCAACAGATGCGATAACGATGCGGGCTTCAATTGCCAACAATTCAATACCAACTAGTGAAACACGTACCCAAGCATCTACAACGATACCTTTGTCTAAAATACGGTCAATAACTTCAGCCAAGCTTGAGGAAGAATTAGTTTTTTCAACTGCCATGATTTTGTACCTTAACTAGTTGTTGTTTTGAACTTTATCTGAACGAGAGTAGAATATCAGAATTAATAATAGTTAATTTTGATATTCTGGAAGCTACTTAATAATTAAGCAGGCATTGCGGCGGATTGAGTTAGACCTACAGCTTCTGCATATTTCAGGTAGGTTTCAACAGACGCAATGACGATGCGAGCTTCAATCGCCAGCAATTCAATACCAACTAAAGAAACACGTACCCAAGCATCTACAACGATACCTTTGTCTAAGATACGGTCAATAACTTCAGCCAAGCTTGAGGAAGAATTGGTTTTTTCGACTGCCATGTTTTTACACCTTAACTCATTGTTGATTCGTAGTATTGGCTAGGCATTTGCCTTTGCTCTTTACTGCATTCATATTAGACACTGCTGTTCGGGAATGTAAAGAGTTTGACAGGAGAAAAAGTGTAAAGAAATGCAAAAATACTAATGATGTAACAAAAAAATTGCAGTTAATTGTTTGTGTTGTATATGTTGGAAATGTTTTTATATTAAGAATGTAAGTTTTAATGTTGTACTTTGTTTGTTTTGTTATTTTTAATGTAATTCTTTCTGTTGGAGAATATATTATATTTTCCTCAAAAATAAATTAACAAACTTAAGTAATATTACGGTTACTAAAACTTTGGGAAGATAACATAGGATATTTTTAACAATTATCTTTAGTAAAAAAATCATGTCTATAGAAGCTACTTCTGATCCAGTACGGAAGGGTGCATTAGCCGGACTAATTGCTGCTTTTGTGGATCAAGGACATCCACCTCAATATGCTCAAGTGATGGCAACTTCCATTATTTTTCAGACAGACCTAGATTTAAGGAATGCCCAAATCGCTAGTCTGTTAAATTGGCTAAAACAGGAAAATGAGAATATCTATACATCTGCCCTAAGTGTGGTGGAAACAACTCGTGAGGAATTTGAGCGTCGGGTTCAACAGGGTTGAGTTGATTTACTCTCTTGAGGAATGGGATGGTATTTTGAAGAAGAATTCAGCAGTCATTAAACCCCACCCCCAACCCCTCCCCGTTGACGGGGAGGGAGACAAAGCGTAGCTGTGGGGAGGTGGGGTTTTTTGGGCTTCATCAGCAATCAGGCGAACATGATATGACTGCTGAATTTTTTCTTGACGACTGAAAACAATGTACAAAATCCTCCCCAAAGAAATTGCCTCTATATACACACGCGACGGTGTACGCCTCGATGCAGATATCTATCGCCCTGATGAGGAAGGCGAGTTTCCTGTATTATTAATGCGACAACCCTATGGTAGAGCGATCGCGTCTACGGTGGTTTATGCTCATCCTAGTTGGTACGCTGCCCAAGGTTACATTGTAGTGATTCAAGATGTGCGGGGACGCGGTACTTCGGAGGGTGAGTTTAAGTTATTCGCCAACGAAATCACTGACGGTGCAGATAGCGTTAATTGGGCTGCAAGTCTACCGGGGAGTAATGGCCAGGTGGGAATGTATGGCTTTTCTTATCAGGGGATGACTCAATTGTACGCTGCGATCGCCAAACCACCAGCCCTAAAAACTATTTGCCCAGCGATGATTGGCTATGATTTATATACAGATTGGGCTTATGAAGGTGGTGCATTCTGTTTGCAAACAAATTTAGCTTGGGCGATACAATTAGCAACAGAAACTGCACGGTTACGAGGTGATCAAGAAACATATCAAGCTTTACTTACAGCCTCGCGCAATCTCCCGCTAAATCATCCCGAAATTCTGCAAAAACTTACACCAGAATCTTTCTATCACGATTGGGTAGCTCATTCGCAACCTGATACTTATTGGCAAGAACTCTCACCCAAAAGCCACTTCCAAAGTGTTGACTTGCCGATGTTTCATATCGGTGGATGGTTTGATACTTATCTGCGCGGTACATTGCATCTATACCAAGATATGGTAGCCCGCGCTAATACTCCCCAAAATTTAATCATTGGCCCTTGGGCGCATTTACCCTGGGGACGCAAAGTTGGTGCAGCTGATTTTGGTAAGCTAGCCACTAGCCCAATAGATCAAATGCAGATTCGTTGGTTTAATCAATTTCTCAAAGGTGTAGATACAGGTTTATTAAATGAGTCTCCTGTGTGCCTGTTTGAAATGGGTAGTAACATTTGGCAAGATTTACCCAGTTTACCTAAACCAAATCAGAAATCTTACTTTTTGTCAACCACCGGACTAGCCAGCATCAGAGAAGATGCAGGAATCCTTATACCCAATCCCCAGTTCCCAATCCCCAGTCCCCAAGACGTATTAGTCCACGACCCTTGGCGACCAGTGCCAGCGATGGGTGGTCATGCAGCAATGCCGGCGGGTGTGTTTGAGCGATCGCAAATTGATTGCCGTTCTGATGTGTTAACTTACACTAGTGAACCTTTAACCGCAGATTTATCTCTAGTTGGGGAAGTATTAGTAAAAATCTGCTGTCAATCTGACCAAGATAGTTATGATTTGTGTGCTGTAATGTCCCAGGTATATCCTGATGGCAGCGTGTACAACGTGACGCAAGGTTATTTACATTGCCAAGACGGTAAAAACAACGTTACTAGAAATATACAATTGCAAACGATATGTATAAGAATAGGAAAAGGTAATTGTTTGCGTTTGAGTTTGAGTTTAGCTTGTTACCCAGCCTATGCAATGAACTCTGGGAATGGGGTTGTTTTAAGTAGTACCCGTTTAATGAATGCTCAGATCATAACACTGAGTGTTAGTTGTGATGGTTCTCAGGTTGTGTTACCGATGATTGCTTAGATTTATCACCCAACTTCTCTGGGTAGATATTCAACCATCAACCTGCAAGCAAGTTTAGAATTTAAAGTAAAGAAATATTTCTTAGCTTACAGGCATGAAACGCATCGTCTTGATTGCTGGTTTTGAATCGTTTAACGCTGACTTGTACAGGAAAGCCGCTTTATTGGCTAAATCTCGCTGTGCTGATTTGGATATTCGAGTATTTAGCGATCGCGATATTACAAGCATTCGCCCAGAAGTAGAAGCCGCACTCCAAGGCGCGGATGTGTTTTTTGGTAGCCTGATATTTGATTATGACCAAGTTTTGTGGTTGCGCGATCGCATCGCCCAAATCCCCATCCGCCTAGTATTTGAGTCAGCTTTAGAACTGATGAGTTTAACTCAAATCGGTGGATTTGCGATCGGTGACAAACCCAAAGGAATGCCCAAACCAGTTAAATTCATCCTCGATAAATTCAGTAATGGACGCGAAGAAGACAAACTCGCTGGTTATATTAGCTTCTTAAAAATCGGCCCCAAACTGCTGAAATTTGTCCCAGTGCAGAAAGTCCAAGACTTACGCAACTGGTTAATTATCTATGGTTACTGGAACGCCGGCGGGACAGAAAACGTTGCGTCATTATTTTGGACACTAGCAGAAAAATATTTAGATTTAAAAGTCGGCGACATCCCCCCACCCATCGAAACCCCCAACATAGGTTTACTACATCCCGACTATCCAGGCTTTTTTGAATCCCCCAAAGCATACCTAGAATGGTATCAAAAGAGGAACATAGGAAATAAAACCCATCCCCAATACCCAATACCCAATCCCCAGTCCCCAATCCCCAGTCCCCAATCCCCAATCCCCAATCCCCAATCCCCAATCACCGCCATCCTCCTCTACCGTAAACACGTCATCACCAAACAACCCTATATTCCCCAACTGATTCGCCGTTTTGAGGAAGCGGGTTTGATACCTTTACCCATTTTTATCAACGGTGTAGAAGGTCATGTGGCGGTACGTGATTGGATGACCACCGACTACGAACTTCACCAACGCAAAATAGGTAATATTGAAACCCCTTCACTTTCCCAAGAAGCCGTCAAAGTAGATGCAATTGTCTCCACCATTGGGTTTCCTCTCGTGGGTGGCCCAGCCGGTTCAATGGAAGCCGGTCGTCAAATAGAAGTAGCCAAGCGCATCCTCACCGCTAAAAACGTCCCCTACATTGTCGCTGCACCTTTGTTAATTCAAGACATCCACTCTTGGACGCGTCAAGGTGTGGGAGGTTTGCAAAGTGTGGTATTGTACGCCTTACCAGAATTAGACGGTGCAATTGATACTATTCCTCTGGGTGGATTGGTTGGGGAAGATATTTATTTAGTTCCCGAACGGGTACAGCGTCTGATTGGGAGAGTGCAAAACTGGGTAGAGTTGCGACAAAAACCCTCCGCAGAACGTAAAATAGCCATTATTTTGTATGGCTTCCCCCCTGGTTATGGTGCGGTAGGTACGGCTGCATTATTAAATGTCCCCCGCAGTTTAATTAAATTACTCCACGCCCTCAAAGACCAAGGTTATAACGTTGGCGACATCCCAGAAGATGGGGAAGAATTGATTCGCCGAGTCAGAGAAGCCGATGAAGAGATGGAAAGATGGGAAATAAATCAGCCTTTTCCCTCCTCAGCCAATACGGTCAACGCCCGGAAACTAGAAAAATGGTTAGGATATCTCCTGACATCGCGCATCGAAAAACAATGGAAATCTTTAACAGGAAGCGGAATAAAAACCTACGGTGATGAACTCCATATTGGTGGAGTGCAGTTAGGAAATGTGTGGATAGGTATACAGCCACCTTTGGGGATACAAGGCGACCCCATGCGGTTAATGTTTGAACGGGATTTAACACCTCATCCTCAATATGCAGCCTTTTATAAATGGTTACAAAATGAACTGCAAGCTGATGCTGTAGTTCACTTTGGTATGCACGGTACTGTAGAATGGTTGCCAGGTTCACCGTTAGGAAATACAGGTTATTCTTGGTCAGATATTTTATTAGGAGATTTGCCTAATTTATATATATACGCCGCCAATAATCCTTCCGAGTCGATATTAGCAAAACGTCGCGGTTATGGGGTGTTGATTTCTCATAATGTTCCCCCCTATGGTCGTGCTGGTTTGTATAAAGAATTGGTATCGCTGCGAGATTTAATTGCAGAATATCGAGAAGATAAGACAAAGAATTATGTACTAAAGGAAGGGATTTGTAAAAAAATTGTCGATACAGGTTTAGATGCCGACTGCCCATTTGAAGATGCCAAACATCTGGGTATTGCCTTCACTCCAGAAAACATCAGAATGTTTAGCAGCCACGCTTTTGATGATTATCTGGTGAAGTTATATGAGTATTTACAAGTTTTAGAAAATCGCTTATTTTCTTCGGGGCTGCATACATTGGGTGAACCACCAAACGAAGAAGAATTAGCATCTTATTTAGAAGCTTATTTTGGTAGTGAACAGCCAAGTGACCCAGAAGAAAAACAGCAAATCACAGATTTGTTGATGCAAAGTACAGATGAGTTAACCAATTTATTAAGGGGGTTGAATGGTGAATTTATTCCCCCTGCGCCTGGTGGTGATTTATTGCGAGATGGTGCGGGAGTGTTACCAACGGGGAGAAATATTCACGCTTTAGACCCCTATAGAATGCCTTCTCCCGCCGCCTATGAACGGGGACGGGAAATTGGGCAAAAAATTATCAGCCAGCATTTACAAGAACATGGCACATATCCCGAAACAGTAGCAGTTTTATTATGGGGATTAGATGCAATTAAAACTAAGGGTGAATCGTTAGGAATACTTTTAGAATTGGTAGGTGCTGAACCTGTAAAAGAAGGAACAGGGCGAATTGTTCGCTATGAATTGAAACCTTTAGTAGAAGTAGGACACCCCCGCATTGATGTGTTAGGAAATTTATCAGGAATCTTTAGGGATAGTTTTGTAAATATCATCGAATTGTTAGATGATTTATTCCAAAGGGCGGCTGATGCGGATGAACCAGAAGAGCAGAATTTTATTAAAAAACACGCTTTAGCTTTAAAGGCGCAAGGCGTAGAAAACACATCAGCGAGATTGTTTTCTAACCCGGCTGGTGATTTTGGTTCATTAGTAAATGATAGAGTAGTTGATGGTAACTGGGAATCTGGGGAAGAACTAGGAAATACTTGGCAAAGTCGCAATGTCTTTAGCTATGGCAGACAAGATAAAGGCCAAGCTAGACCAGAAGTATTAAATCAGTTATTAAAGACTAGCGATCGCATCGTGCAAGAAATAGACTCTGTAGAATATGGTTTAACCGATATTCAGGAATATTACGCCAACACCGGCGGATTGAAAAAAGCAGCCGAAAAGCAAAGTGGAAAGAAAGTTACTACTAGCTTTGTGGAAAGTTTCTCCAAAGACACCACACCCCGCAACTTAGATGATTTACTCAGAATGGAATACCGCACCAAATTGCTAAATCCCAAATGGGCGCAAGCAATGGCTAATCAAGGTTCTGGCGGTGCATTTGAAATTTCCCAACGCATGACAGCATTAATTGGTTGGGGTGGTACTGCTGACTTTAAAGATGATTGGGTATACGAGCAAGCCGCAGATACCTATGCGTTAGATCCCCAAATGGCGGAGAGATTACGCCAAGCCAACCCAGAAGCTTTTCGTAATATTGTCAGCAGAATGTTAGAAGCACATGGGCGCGGTTTTTGGCAAACTGATACAGATAGATTAGATAAATTACGTCAATTGTATGAATTGACAGATGAACAATTAGAAGGTGTAACAGTTTAATTTTTCTCTATGCCTCTGCCTCTGTGTCTCCGTGGTTTAAAGTATTTTATTTACCACAAAGGCACAAAGGCACGGAGAAGAAAGTCCAGATTTTATTGCGAATTGCGAATTGCGAATTGGTTTTATCACCCTACCCCGCCCGTTCTTTAGCCAGACTATCAATTGCATCACCCAACGCAGTAGTCAGGCTTTTACGGGTTTGGGTGTGGTTTTCTTGCTCTATTTTTAAAGCGTGAATCAAGCGATCGCGTTCTTGAATGACAGCCACTAGTTTGGTTTTTAAGTCTTCTACAGTCTTAATGGCGGCGAGTTCCTGGTGAATGGCTGTGATCACAGTAGAGTTGGGGAATGTTGCTCCATCAATACCTTTGAGTTTTTGAATTTCTATTTGGAGGGATGCGATCGTTTTTCGGGTCAGATCAGCATCAGTGCGGCGTTGTTCTGCCTCCGTGTTATAAAGTTTACGCCATTTTTCGGCACTTTCCCAAGCAGCATCGCGATCGCGCTGTTGTTCTACTAGCTGCTGTTTGAGTGATTCAATTTCAGCTAACCATTGTTGGGTGATGTGTGTACCAATTTCAATACGTTCAGTCATTTTTACACCTGATTATATTACTGTTGATACTCTGCTGTTACAGAAAAAGAGTCCAGTTTTTTATATGTAGAAAGCAATTAAGGACTGATTATAACCTTGACAATATGTATTTATGTATACTATAGTTAGCAATCTAATGATTAATTAAACCAATAAAAACTTGCTCATCATGAATAAGCCTATAAATTCACCATTCCGCTATGCCGGGGGTAAATTTTATGCTCGTAACTTGATACTGAGACATATTACGCCTCATTCATACTATGTTGAACCTTTTGCGGGAGGAGGTTCTATTTTTTTCGCCAAACAAAAAGTAGTCAATAATTGGTTAAATGATATTGATGAAGCAATTATAAATACATATTTAATTATTAGAGATCAACCTGAAGAGCTAATTAGTTATTTAGATGGCGAACAAGCCACTAAAGAGAGGCATTCTTATTATAAAAATGAATTTCATCCCCAAAACCAACTGGAAGCAGCCGCGAGATGGTTTTACTTAAATCGCACCTCTTACTCAGGAATTATGAAGCAGCAGAACTGCTATTGGGGATATGGTGATAAATATAGTATGCGTCCAGAGAACTGGCCTAGAAATATCCGTAGAACTTCAGAAAAGCTGCAAGATGTTAAGATTACTAATTTAGATTTTGAACAAGTTATAGAAACTGTACCTGATAATACTTTCTTATTTATTGATCCTCCATATTTTAATGCTGATCAAGATAAGTTTTATACTCACTCTTTTTCAAAAGATGATCACTATCGCCTATGTAAAATACTCAAAAAGCATCATAATAGGATTTATTTTTTATTAACTTATGATAATACTACTGAAGTTAGAGACTTGTATGAGTGGGCAATAGAAATGCACGATAAAGAATGGAATTACACAATAAGTAGAACGGATGACCAAAAAAAAGGTCAGAAAAAAGGGGATAACTTCAAAGGTGCGCGTTATAAAGGTAAGGAAGTATTTATATTGAATTACGATTCTACTGCAAACTTTTTCGATCAGCCAAAGCAATTAGTGATCGGATTTTAAATTCTTTCTAAAATATTTTCAAAAAATTGCAGACTCTTATCTAGTTCTATCCAACAATTTTTAGGAGAAGGAATCACCTCATTTGATAGCTCTTCAATATTTCCAAAATTAATAATTGGGTAGTTAGGAATAAAGCCACAATTGGACTTATCTAAGCAGGCTTGTTTGCCACATATCACACCGCTATTATGGGATACACTAATATCTAATGAACAAGCTAGATAAACTTTGTTGTATACAAATTCTTGTAAAAACTCTTCATCATTTGCGGTAGGATTCAGCTTGTTGATAAAATTCATTCCTTGCTCAGTAGGTTCAAATTTATACATTAAGTTGCCATCATTATCTTCCAATGTCTGGTAAAAAGCATTACCTATAGATGTAGCAACTACATCAAAATTGGTCACACGATATTGGTCACTATGAGCAAGAAAGATTTGCGGACTTACACCAAGCTTTTGTGCCATTGCGTTGACTTTTTCAGGGGTTTTAGTGGTACGTGAGCGCATACATTTAACTTTAATTAAATAATCGCCCTTTTTATGAAATCCTTCTCTAGAGGTTTTTGCAACACTAAACATTCCTTTCCCAGCCAATTTACACTCAACTGATATTACTTTTTTTGTTTTATTGTGCATCACCATGATATCAATGTCATGATTTCCAGTTTGGGCATTCATAACAGGCTTAATTACTGTCCAATCTTGGGAAGGTAATATTTGCCTTAATTTAGAATACATAGAAAACTCAAATGCTTTACCTCGAATCATGGGAGCTACTTTTAAGTCAGTTACTATTTTGTGTAAATCACTTGTTGATATATTTAACGAGCGGCAGTATTGACGAATTTCGTAAATCCATTGTTCTTCTTCATTTAAATTCATTTTTAGCTAACTCCCTTTAACAAATTATCAATTGTGAGTTCCAGAGCCTTAGCAAGTTTGTCAATGTTGATGAGGGTAATGTTTTTCTCGGCTCTTTCAATCATGCCTATATATGTTCTATGAAGTCCTGCTTTTTCAGCTAATTCTTCCTGTGAAAGACCTTGCTTTAACCTTTCATCTCTTACTCTTTGACCAAATCTTGTAAGTATCTCATTCTTCATGAAATTTCAATAAAGACATAACTAAAATATAGTAGTAAACTGCTGCATACTAAAGTTCTACATACTATAGTTAGCATTAAGTACGAGCTTATTAATAATAGATACAAATACCATGTTAAATATGACTACGTGACTTGGGTTGATTTTCAAGTTTTATAGTGTCTACGACATTTTGCCAATTATCATGCAATCAGTCGTACTAATACTTTATATATGTTTAGAGACTGGTTTGCAGACAACTTGGGAGTTAGTCAAGCTCGCAAAGAACAAGTATACCTAGATATATGCAGTTCAATCAGCTTAGAAGATGCCAGCTATTGGATTCAGGTTTTATTTGCAGCAGGTATTGCTACTTTGGGGCTGGTCTTAAATAGCCCAGCCGTAATTATTGGCGCGATGTTGATTTCTCCCTTGATGGGGGGTATTTTAGCCAATGGACTGGCTCTAGCTGCGGGTGATGTGGTTTTAGCCATGCGGGCGTTGCTCAATCTGTTGCTGAGTTGTGCGCTGGCGATCGCCTTTGCTGTCTTACTGGTATCTTTGCTGCCATTTAAGGAAATGACCAGTGAAATTGCGGCTAGGACTCGACCGAATATTTTAGATTTGTTTGTGGCTTTATTTTCAGGTGCGGTGGGTTCAGTAGCAATTTGCAAAGAAGCGAAGGGGGTAGCCACTTCAATTCCTGGTGTAGCGATCGCAGTTGCATTAATGCCACCATTATGTGTTGTTGGTTATGGTATCGGTATTGCCATCAGCATTAATCCTGTGAAGGGATTACAGGTGGCTAGTGGTGGAGGCTTACTATTTTTTACCAACTTAGTAGCAATTACCTTCACTGCAATGCTAGTTTTCCTCAGTCTGCATATTGACAATCTTCAGGTTAAAGAAAAAGTACGGGAATGGCGTAATACACATCCAGAAAGTATCTGGATGCAGGGTATTTTAGAACGACTACCTGCTTACCAAAAACTGAAAAAAATCGGTAGTCTACCTGGTAGATTACTGCTAATTTTTATGACAATTGGGGCGATTATGTTCCCACTCAACCAATCTCTCAACCAACTGAGAAGGGAAATTACTCTACAGCAACAAGAAAACCGCGTTCGCCGGTCGGCAATAGATATATGGCAACAGCAATTCGCTAATTTCTCTAATGGTGAAACACGCTCTTACATTGGTAACATTTCCACATCAGAGAAAAATAATAAATTGACAGTGCAACTTCAGGTGTTTAGTAGTAAAGAATACACATCAGATGAACAAAATAATTTTATTCAACAGTTAGCCTCACGTCTAGGAAAACCGACGGAATTGGTAGCACTCAAGTTAATTGAAATCCCCACAGCATCTAGTGAACTTTTACGTCCAATACCTGAAGATAAACCACCTGAACCAGTTATTACCGTCGCCCAATTACAATCAAGTTTCCTGCAAGAAGTCCAGTCAGCCTTGGGTGAAATGCGACTTCCCCAACCAGCGCAGATGATTAATTATGAGTTAATTACTATTCCCTATGAACCATTACGCATTCGGTTGGTGTATTTGAGTGAACGTGATATTGAAAAAGATGCCCAAGTTTTACTGGCTGATAATGTCAGGAGTAAGCTAGATTACCAGTCTGCGCTAGTCAGTATGCAGAGAATAGCAACTAATTTGGGAGTGATATCTTTTGAGCGTGATCAGTCTACACTGACACCAGATAACGCCAAGCTGTTAGATCGGGCTGGACAAATTTTACAGCAATTCCCTAACCTGCAACTGGAAATCATGGTTAACCAAGAACTAGAGGAACAGCAAGAGATTGTGCAACTGCGATCGCAAACCATTACAGATTACCTCAAAACCAATTGGCAAATTAATAGCGATCGCCTAATTTTAGGAGTCGGAACAGAGCCACAACGCAGCACAATACTCAAACTCACGGTAAAATCACTGAGAAAACCACCCATAGAAACCATACCGGAAACATTTTAATAAATTACGAATTACGAATTACGTAGCTTGCTTCTCTAACGAGACGCTACCGCAAACCCATAGGGTATTACGAATTACGAATTACGAATTACGAATTACGAATTGAAGATAATGCCACAGCCTCGCTTTGTCAGCTTCTTTCGGCATCTAAATTGGCGTACATTCAAAAAAACCATTGCTAGAACCATCAAAAGACGACTCTTAGGACTGGCTTCAGAAATTGCCTTTAATGCGATGTTATCTTTGTTTCCGGCAATATTGGCAGTCCTCACAGCCATTGGTTTACTGGAAGAATCGTTGCAAAACACCTTCAAGCAACTAGCTGAACAAGTCAGTCAAGTCGCGCCAGAAGAAGCAATGACATTGATTAAAGACTTTGCTAGCCAAGAAATTGCCCACTCTAAGAATAGTGGGTTATTTTCTTTGAGTTTCGTCATTGCCCTTTGGACAGCATCAGGGGCTGTAAGCACTGCCATGACAGCCTTTGATCAAATTCATCAAATCCCACCAGAAAAAACTCGTCCCTTTTGGAAAGCCAAAATCATCTCATTAGGATTGACGGTAGGCACAATTTTGCTACTGGTATTAGCTTCTTTCTTAGTATTTCTCAGTGACTTACTCTTGGGATTTGTAGTCAGTGGTAACTCATCTTTAATTTTCTTACTGTATATCTGGAAATTGTTGCGCTGGCCTTTAGCTTTAGGTATTGTGGCTACAGCATTTAGCTTTATTTACCGCTACGGGACTAGCGTTTGGAAATCAGGCACACCAATAATTCCAGGGGCAATGATTGCAGCCGTGTTTTGGGCAATTTTGTCTGCTTTATTTCGGCAATATGTCGCGAATTTCGGTAACTATAACAAAGTTTATGGTGCAGTCGGCACAGTAATCGTTTTAATGCTGTGGCTGTGGATGAGTGCGGCTGTTTTATTAATAGGCGATCAATTAAATGTAACTGTCGGTGAAGATATTCGCTCTAAATTGCCTAAAAATTCGGCAAAAGACGTTAATTTTCCCCAGGAGGTAGGAAGAAATATTGACTCCTAACTCTTGTAGAGACGTTAGAGGTTGTTTGAAAAGTCGGAAGGGGTGTAAAAATGTCATTCTGACTGGAGTCCTGAGCGAAGGGAAGGAACTGAAAGGAAGAATCTAGGCTTTTTAGACATCGTAACAAATATCACAGCCAGCCATTGCAAAATAGCCAGATAGCAGTAGAATGTTGGACAATTTAATTACAAGTGAGTGGCCTATAATGCCCCATGCTTCTCCTGTTGACTATAATGCTCAAGCAGCAACTTTAAAGCGTCTACGTCAAGTGAGTCGCCTTTTAGATAAAGTTATTGCTATTCCCGGTACACCAATTGCCGTTGGTTTAGATCCAATTATCGGATTTATACCAGTTGGTGGTGATGTTTTAGGTCTTTTACTTGCTAGTTACATTGTCGTGGAAGCAGCAAGACTGGGGATTCCTAAAAAAACTTTAAGTAAGATGGTTGTGAATATTATTATTGATAGTTTAGTAGGTAGTATCCCTGTTTTGGGTGATATTTTTGATTTTGCTTGGACAGCTAATGAGTATAATATTAAGTTAATAGAACAACACATGAACTACCTCTAGCTGGCTTCACTTCGTGACGCTGCGCGAACGCTTGAGCGAGAGGTTTCTACGCCCTCTAACCCGTTTTTAGCAAAGTTACTTTGAGATTTTTGTCGCTTCTTCGCCCCTAGTTGCCGCATCGATCCAGCTTGCTTACACTTGCTAGTAGATGCGGTAGAGCTAGGCGACTCTGCGACTACGAAGCCAGTTCCCGACTCCGGTAGATTACCTTTAGCCCAATAAAGCATAACTTCGGCAGCAGCAATGTCTCGATCCTGCACATACCTACAAACACTACACTCGTGAACTCTAATATCGAGTGTTTTCTTGTGCTGATGACCGCATTTAGGACAAGTTTGGCTAGGCTTGACTTTTTTGGTTGGAACTTCTACAAATACACCACCAATTTGCTCAACTTTGTACTTGATAGTGCTACGAAGTATTCCAAAACCAACATCCAGTATTGACTTATTCAAACCTGCTTTTTGCTTTTTGCGCTTACCTTTCTTAGCTTTACTAGACATATTCTTGACCTCTAGCTTTTCGGTGGCAATGAAGCTATTACAGCTAATTATTTCTACTGCTACCTGATGAACCCAATTTTGACGTTGGTTGGCAACTTTACGAGTTAGTTTACTAACTTTGTTTTGGGCTTTCTTCCATCTTCTAGAGGCTTTGATTTTTTTCTTTCTATTTGGTGCTTGTTTTCGTCTTTTATCCTTAGAAGCCTTTTTGATTAGATGTTCGGCATTCCTCAAAAATTTTGGTGCTTCAATTTGTTGATGATTCTCACCATCAGTAATTGAGAGTGCTGACTTACATCCTAAATCTATTCCAACAGCACCAGTTGGTAAAATATCTGGCTGAAGAACTTGGTCTAAAACATCAACTGTAATAGATGCGTACCATTTACCGTTACGGTAAACAATTATGCAAGTAGTTGGATTTCCCCAATACTTAGCTTGACCCCGCATCTGAATACGTCCAATTTTAGACAAGTTCAAATAACCATTTGCACCATTGGATTCTACTGAGTATCCGCTTTTCGCTGGATAAGTCCAACCTGAATAATGCCGAATTGATTTGTATTTAGGACGTTTACCTAATCCTTTAAACCAGCGTTCAAAGGCATAGTCTACACGCTTCAAGGTTGCTTGTAACGCTTAGGAATTTATTTCTTTATACTCTGTCCAAACTTCCTTGAATGCGGGTAAACAATTCTGTTGCTCGAAATAACTAACAGAATGATTGAACTTTTGATATTGAATAAAACGATTATAAACTGCGGCATTATAGAGGTCTTTATGTAATTTTCGGTGATACCGTAAAGACTGCTCTATTTGCTTATTTGGGTATAGCCGAAAAGTCATCTTCCTCGTAGCCACTGATTTATTTGCCTCCTATATATGTTTTGTTCTATGATATTACAGTTGATCTACAGGCTTGTCAAGTGGTTGCCAGAAAAGGTTCTCATTCGGTTTTCTCTGTTCACCTACACTTTGTATTTGTGACTAAATACAGACGTAAAACAATAACTGCACCAATACTGAAACGGTTACAAGAAATATTTGCTAATGTTTGCATAAAAACCAAATGCAGACTAATTGAGTTTTCAGGAGAAGTAGACCATGTTCATCTGCTAATTGATTTTCATCCAGATAACAATCTATCTTCTCTTGTAGGGAGCTTAAAATCGGCTTCTAGCCGAATTATTCAGAAAGAATTTTCAGAACATTTATCTACTTTTTATAGAAAACCTGTTTTTTGGTCGAGTTCATATTATGTTGCTTCTACTAGTGGCGCACCAATTGAAAAAATCAAGCAATACATACAATCTCAAGACGTGCCTAACAAATAATTGGAAATTACTCAAATCCTCTCCGCACTATTTCAACTACGTACCCTTCGGGAAGCAAACTACAAAAACATTTGAGAGGTTTTCGTAATTTCCCGCTATTCATCCCTACCTTGCTTTCCTGCGGAACGCTAGCGCGAACGCTGAAGGTAGGGACTTTCGCGTTACGTTAAAAATTCCACGTTAGTAGAGTGTAGGTAAATAATTTATTCTTACCATTGTCTGATCAACCTCAGCCGTGATAATAATGAGACTTCTGTAAACGGCATGAAAAATTTTTGAGATCATTCATTGATGAAAGATTGGTGGCAAGCAACTTTTCCCCAAGGGCGGCAAAGTGTAGTTATTAGCGATGTTAATGGTTATCCTGTGCAAATTGCATATGGTGAGAGAGGTACAGGTAAACCACTATTTTTACTACATGGCATGGGTAGTTGGAGTTATAATTGGCGTTATAGCATAGCTCCATTATCTAAACATTTTCGAGTCATTTGTTTTGATGCCAAAGGGTTCGGATTTTCTGATAAACCTTGGTTGCGCCGTGAGAAAGGTGGGCATCAAGTGATTGAGTTACAAAGGATTGTGCAAGCATTATGTGATGAACCAGCTATCATTGTTGGCGAATCAATTGGGGGATTAATTTCCTTAGCTTTAGCTCAAAAAAATCCCCAATTGGTAGGACGGTTAATTGTAATTAATGCCCCAATTTTTACTGAAAGTCTACCTCATTGGGCAATGGAAATACTTGCTCAAACCCCAATAGAAGTATTACAAGCAATTGACGATTTACGTTTGGCTTATTTGTTTGCGCCGCTAGTGCGAGAGGTTATGGGCATAGAAAGGCGCAAAGTGCTATTTGATCCCTCTATTCTCACCCAAGAAGATGTTTATTGGATTACTTATCCATTTATTGAACTGCCTGGTACTCTGGTCAAAGTGGCAGAAGAATTACAAATAGCAGCCAGAGAAATTAAGCATTGGCAAGCCAACAAACCCAATATGCTCACTCAAATTCAAGAGAATTTGGACAAGATTAATTGTCCCACATTAGTTTTGTGGGGCGATCGCGATAGTTGGTTTCCGGCTAGTCATGGCGAAAAATTACATCAATCCCTACCCAATTCCCAATTCCAAATCTTGGATAACTGCTGTCACGATGCCTCAACTGGTGCGGCAAAAGTAGTCAATCAGTCAATCCTGAAGTTTCTCAAAGATACAAATTTTTTCTAAGTATGTATCGATATGTTGAGGCATTTTAAAAATTGACAATAAACAAAAAAATTAACAAGCTATGCAAAGAAATATTAAGCCATAAAACCCTCTTAACTCCTACCTTTTCACCTCCTTACGTCTGCCTGCTACCTCCTGTATTCCAAAAACAGATAGCTGACGGCAAACATGGTATGAGAACATAAAAAAACTAAACTCAATGCAAGTTAGAGAAGTCCCAAGATAATGGAAGCAAGCAAAACAGTTGTAATTACAGGGACCTCTTCGGGGGTCGGGTTGTACACCGCCAAAGCTATGGCTGATAGAAACTGGCACGTAGTCATGGCCTGCCGGGATATAGAAAAAACCCAAAAAGTTGCCCAATCCGTAGGAATTCCCCAGAGTAGCTACACCATCATTCCCCTTGACTTAGCATCTTTAGGAAGTGTGCGTTATTTTGTCCAAAACTTCCGCGCCACTGGTAGAACCCTGGATGCTTTAGTGTGCAACGCGGCAATTTATATGCCTTTAATTAAAGAGCCACTCCGCAGCCCAGAGGGATATGAATTAACCATGGCCACAAATCATCTTGGCCATTTTCTGCTAGCTAACCTGATGTTAGAAGATTTAAAAAAATCATCTTCTCAGCCCAGACTCGTCATTTTAGGAACTGTCACCCATAACCCCAACGAACTCGGCGGAAAAATTCCACCCCGTCCAGACTTGGGAGATTTGAGAGGTTTTGCTGAGGGCTTCAAAGATCCAATTACAATGGCTGATGGTAAGAAGTTTGAACCCGTGAAAGCTTATAAAGATAGCAAAGTATGCAATATTCTCACCATGCGAGAACTGCATCGCCGATATCATGAATCTACAGGAATTATCTTTAGTTCTCTATATCCTGGATGTGTAGCAACCACAGCACTATTCCGTAACCACTATCCTTTATTCCAAAAACTCTTCCCCATCTTCCAAAGACGGATTACCGGCGGTTTTGTCTCTGAGGAATTAGCAGGCGAACGGGTAGCAATGGTAACGGCTGATCCTGAATACGGCAAATCTGGCGCGTATTGGAGCTGGGGAAATCGTCAAAAGAAAGACCGTGAGTCATTTGTACAGCAAGTTTCTCCCCAAGCTAGTGATGATGCTAAAGCCAAGCGGATGTGGGACTTGAGCGAAAATTTAGTGGGACTTGCACCAGTTAGTTCGCCAGCTGTTGCCAGATAATAATGAGTGGTGAGTAATGAGTAATGAGTAATAGATGTAGGTTGGGTTAAGCGCAGCGCAACCCAACATGGATCTCGGAAACTCAATAATGATATTGAATGATATTGGTGTTGGGTTTCCTTACGTCAAACGCCACTCGCCCCAAGCCGGGAGACTCGTCCAAGGCGGTGGCTTCCCAACCTAGAAGTTTTTTGCATCACTCAAGGTAAGTAAAAACACCACCTCTTGTGGGTGGCTGAAGTTTAATTGCGTAAAGCCTGCGGCATAGCTTCTCCTGTCGGAGAGGCTGCGCCAACGCTTAGAGCGGAACGGGGCGGGAGCATCATTGCGTTAGCGGAGCGGGACATTAGTCCATTGCGAATTGCGTTAGCGAAGCGGGACGTTAGTCCATTGCGAATTGGATTTATACCATTTGCCAAGATCAGCGCATAGGATAGATGTCACAAGCGATATCAAGAATATGTGAGCATATGGGAGAAAAATTTATTGCGGCTGTATTTGATGGTAAAGGATTTTATCCTCAAGATGCGATCGCCTTACCAGTTAATACTCGTGTACGCTTAAGCATAGAGATATTACCATCTAATGCCCAAGAAACCGTGTCTTTTTTAGCGACGGCGCGATCGCTGCAACTCCATAGTCCACCAGATTTGTCTGCTAACATTGACAAGTATTTGTACGGTCAGGAACTTCTGCATGAAATCTGAAGTGTTTCTTGATACATCATTTGCCATTGCCTTAGCCGCACCTCAGGATTATTTACATCAGCGAGCTGTAAACTTAGCTAAATTGTTAGATGAGGCAGGTACACACCTGATTACAACACAAACAGTCATGCTAGAAATTGGCAATGTCTTATGCCAACAAACCCATCGCCATCAGGCGATCGTGCTGTTAAATTCTCTAATATCTGACCCCAAAGTAGAAATTGTCCCTTTATCTCAGGAATTATACGAAAGAGCTTTCCAGCTATATTGTGAAAGCCCTGATAAAGACTGGGGATTTATTGATTGTGTATCTTTTATTGTTATGCAATCCTGTGGCATTACTGAAGCTTTGACTGCCAACGAGCATTTTCAACAGGTAGGATTCCGCGTCTTGCTGCGTGAAAGTCTCCCTTAAAAATCCAAAATCTAAAATTGGCAGGGTCAATACGGTTTAATTAGGGCTATTTTGCGATTTATAACCCCGTTTTCTTTAAGAAAGCGGGGTTATCCTAACTTGTATTAAACTAGAAATATATTTAACACCTACACTTTGGTTAAGAGAAGGTTATCAAAAGTAGTAGTTTTGTTTAAGATAAGTCCACTGTTGCAGATTCACAATTTGTAGGAGTAGTGTTGCAAATTCCCAAAAGTATTCAAGTAGGAAACAAAGTTTTGATTCTACGCCCAGCCTACGTAGCCGGCAAAGTTGGGGTAGTTTGTAGTCGGGAGTCACTCTTAGAGGGTAAAGCTAGCAACCGTTGGCTCATCCAAGTAGATAGTGACAATATGTTGGTGTCACTAACTCCCCAAGAGTTTCAAGTCATCAGCCCATAGTCAAAGTAATTTAAGGCGAAGTTGGTGGTTCTTGATCAATCCCTAGTTCTTTTTTACTATGCTTCAACTGTTTCCAAAGTGCTTTAATCTGCTGATAAGCCTCTTGGGGGGAAAGCTTACCAGATGTTTCTAAACTGGTAATGTAGCCAACTTTTTGAGTAAATTCTTGTAGATTGGCATTAAATACTAGGTTTTCTGGCTTCACCTGACCGTAGTAGCGCGTATGAGGGTGAAGAAATCTGTTTTTGTCTGACTGATTGGAATCTGCCATTACTTCATCCCATCTAGATAACTATTGAATAAATGATAGTCAACTAATGAGATAATTGGGGAAAATTCTCTGGAGAGTCAACAATAGGGTGTCGGTTGTTCGATGCTCTCTCTTCCCCCCACACCCCACACCCCGCCCCAACGGGGCTTGATCAACCCTTTTGTTACATAACTAGATATGATTGCCACTGAGTATGAGAGCGACTTCCTTAGCAAAGTAGGTCAAAATCAAGTCAGCACCGGCTCGTTTCATACTCGTTAAGCTTTCTAAAATAATCTTTTTCTCATCTATCCAACCCATCTGTGCAGCAGCTTTAATCATGGCATATTCCCCACTGACGTTATAGGCAGCAATCGGTAATTGTGTGGTGTTGCGGATTTGATGAATAATATCCAGATAAGCTAGGGCAGGTTTTACCATGACAATATCTGCTCCTTCAGCAATATCTAAACTAACTTCTTTTAAAGCTTCTCTGGCGTTAGCTGCATCCATTTGATAGGTCTTTTTATCCCCAAACTTCGGGGCTGAATCTAAAGCATCTCGGAAAGGCCCATAATAGGCAGAGGCGTACTTTGCAGAATAAGCCAGAATCCCTACATTAATATAACCAGCTGCATCTAACCCTCGACGAATAGCCCCGACTCTACCATCCATCATGTCAGAAGGTGCAACAAAATCAGCCCCAGCCTCAGCTTGTGTCAATGCCATTTTGACTAATATTTCGACGGTGGGGTCATTCAGAATAGTCCCCTGGTCATCAACTAAACCATCATGACCATGAGTAGTAAAAGGATCAAGGGCAATATCTGTAATTACTACAATATCTGGAACTGCTTGTTTAATTGCTTTGACAGTACGCTGTACCAAGCCCTCTGGGTTATAGCTTTCTGTTCCAGTTTCGTCTTTGAGTGATTCTGATATTACCGGAAAAAGTGCGATCGCATTAATTCCTAAATCAAACGCCTGCTGTATTTCTTGCAGTAATAAATCTAAGGTATAACGGTAACACCCTGGCATTGAGGAAATCTCGACTTTTTGCCCTTCCCCCTCCATGACGAACAATGGATAAATCAAGTCGTTAACACTCAGTGTTGTCTCTTGCACCATACGCCGTAAAGCAGCTGTGCGCCGCAGACGACGAGGACGATGCACTAGGATGTCTGTTTTCAGGAGGGAATCTTGCACTGTCATAATGAAAACTCTTATGATATTGATAACGATTATCATCTCATAAAAATAAGTTCACTAAGCACAGGCAATTTGCTGTCTAGGCATCACCTGTAACAGTAACAATCAGAAAATCAAGCTCTAAAATCGGAAACCCACACCACCTTGAACAGAGACAGCTGCACCACCGCCATTACGGTAGGCATCAAAAGCGATAATGGCGTTACCAAAAAGTACAGTATTACTGTTAGGAACAACGTAATCAACACCTGGTTGTAAGGCAAAACTAATTTTGTCACCCACAGGAGAAGCACTATCACCACCAGTTAACACCAAGCCAGCACCTAAATAAGCATCCGTTTGCCAATTCAGAGGCACATCATAAGAAACTGTAGGTACAACTGCCGTATTCTGACCGACTAAAGCTTGAGCGCGAAAAGAAATTGGTGCTTCTAAAAGCTTATAGCGAAAAGCCAACACCCCGCCAACTTGTATACTATCGGTTATTCCCACAGTAGGCCCTATACCCACATAGCTACCATATGCCACTTGAGCCTGTGCTGGCTGAGTGTTCATAGCCAAACTCAATATTGAACTTGTCCCCAAAACTGCCACTAAATGAGGTATATATTTCATCACCCAACTCCTCACACCGTCTTAGATTTACTAAGTTTAATTTAATACCTATGCTAATAGCAAAAATGATTTTTTAGTGGGGACAACTAAATTCAAAATTCAAAATTATACTCCTCCAAAGAAGCAAGCTACGCGTTAGAGTCACGCAGTGAAGAACTCCTGGGAATTGAGAATCATCAGTTATCAGTCACTTGATAACTGATAACTGTTCACTGATAACTGATTTAACTCCCTTGTCTCCTCTACACCCCTAACTTACGGACAACGGGGGTGAAGACCGCCTTGAGTACAAATGTACGCCAGTTGCCTACCATCTAAGTTTTTAGCTTGAGAAAAGTCTACGCCTTTAACTACCGCAGATACTGAGCCGAGGTCTGGGGTTTGTACAAATTGATCTGCTGGGTCTTGTCTATTGGGGGTGAGAATTGTCCCTTTGAAATCAGCCCCGGTGACATTTGCTCCTCGTAAATCAACCAGACTCAAGTCGGCATTTTGCAAGTTAGCATTTTCTAACTGGGCAGATCGTAAAATTGCCCCCGTCATCCGAGTCGCACTTAGGTTAGCATTGCTGAGATTAGCCCGTTCCAAATCTGCGCCGGATAGGTCTGACGCTTGCCAATCAGTTTTACTTAAGTTAGCAAATGATAGTTGAGTCCCAATCGCAATCACGCGACCGAGACGCGCACCATACAAGTTGGCATCTTTAAATTTAGCATCTCCTAGGTCTGCACCAGTCAGGCTAGCATTTTCTAGAACTGCACCGCGTAAATCAGCCCCGACTAACTGCCCACTGCTGAGGTTAGCACCAACTAGACGTGCGTTAGCTAAATTAGCCCGGTTGAGGGTCGCACGGCTTAAATCGCTACCAGTCATGATGACACGGCTGAGGTTAGCATCAGTGAAATTGGCTTGTTTCATCTGAGCTTGGGTTAAATCAGACACTATATCGTCATAAGTGTCAAAGCGTCCATCTTCACCGGGACTGCGGAAACGGCTACCTTTAAAGCTAGCTTGGTTGAGATTTGCCGATTTCAACTTAATTCCTGATAAATCGGTGTTTTCGAGAACCAAGTTAAAAAAGGAACTACCAGGAGTGCCGCTTTGACCTAGTTGGACGCGGCTGAGATCAAGACCTTGAGTTTGACCGCTATAAACACTGAGAATTTTGTTGACGGTTTGCTGGTTAACTTGTAACCGCTTTTGTCTTACTTCCCGTTCTGGGGATGTACTGCTGATAGCCTGTAATTCGCCAGCTAAAAACTGATTTTTGTTATGTAATTCGGCGATCGCAGGAATACCCACACTAATGAGTGCTTGCTGGATGGTATCTATTAGTATGGGGTTGGTTTCATTCACCATCATATCCGCCAAAAACTGGATAGACTGCTGATCATTGAGACTACCCATAGCGAGGATTAAGCTTTGGCGTTCTTGCAGGCTAGCCGTAGAGTCAGGACTCAATTGTTTAACGAGTGCCAAAAACTGCTGACTATTGATTTTTTGAGATTCCTGATTGCTTTGCTGAGTCTGGAGATAAACCTGTGTACCAATTAAAGTAGCCAACACCGCCGTCATACTTGTGAGTGCTACCCCAAACAAAGTGAGGCTGGGATTTTGCTGCATCCGCCGCCACAATGATATTAAATTACTGTTGTCTGGAGTAATGGCCATTGCGGCTGTTGCTAAAGCCTCATTTCCCTCTGGTGCAGCAGTCTGACTACTGGTAGCAGGTAAATTCCGTCCATTATTGGCTACATCTACTGAGGGTACAGAACGATGGGCATCAACGACATAAGTACCAGCTAGCCAATCGTGTAATGCTTTGCGTCCCCGGCGTGCTGGTAGGGCTAAACCTTCACCTAGTACCATCAATACTGCTAAGGAAGTGAATAATCCTAAATTGGGGAAGGCGAAACTATAACGCCAGAGAATGTAGGCGATAGACATAGGCACAGTTAAACGGCCAATACCTTCACGCACAAACACAGCTGCTAAACCTGGCGGTGTCCCTTCTTCATTGACAACCCGCACACCAAACCAACGCTTAGGTAGGGTACTGCCGGTTTTTGCCAGTAAATATAATTGCCACCAAGATAGGACTGTAGGCGCGAATAAAGCTACTGTCCATAAAAAATTAGTCGGCCAAGCCACATTGCGAATGCCATAGCTTGCAGGTAATGCCAAAGGACGTGCGATCGCTCTTTCTGTTACTACTATTACAGGGTTAAGTGGGACTCGATTGATATCGCTGCGAGAATTGGCATACACGCCCAAGCCGAAGGGAACTAACCCACTGGCAAGTAAAAGTGCAATTTCTGCCGTCCAAGCCGCAAACCGCCTTGTGACTAGCGAATTAGTTTTTTCTGTATTTTTTGTGCGGTTAGATTGATTAGTATGATTTTTTTTAACAATTGGGGTTGCCATTAGATAATTCCCTTTAATTTAAGTGCTGAGTTTTGAGTGCTGAGTAGGGAGTGCTGTTAGCGGAGCGCGTTTTGTTAGCGGTAGCGCGGTGTTTAGCCTGTGCTGAGTCGGGAGTCAGGAGTAGAGACAGAGAAAAACTTCTACATTCCAGTCCCCAGTCCCCAATCCCCAATCCCACATAACGGCTATTTATTTTGCGCGTTACTAGATACAAAAAATTTGTATCCAACATACACTAAGCCGGCTAACAATGCCAGACTTAGGGCAGATACGACAAGTTTCAGCACCATTTGCACAATTGACAAGCCTAATAAGGCTGCAACGCCTACAAATACCAGTTTGCTTGTCCCTGATAAGCCTTGAAACCAGATTTTCCCTCTTTCTAACTGCTGTTTCCAATTTAGCCAACTAAACGGAGAAGTCTGTTGTGGTGCTGACTTTGGAGATGCAGAATTAAGGTCAGCCTCTAACTGTTGGAGGCGACGTTGTAAGTCTTCTTCTGATTGAGGATTCATGATTTTTTTACCTCAGCTAAGACACTTTATGGAACAATAAACCCACCAAATTATACTCATGAGAATTCACGCAAGTAAAATTCAAAATTAGGTTAAATTTACTACTTTGCATTGCGAGTTGCAGCGTAGAGTTGGCGTACCCGCCTCGCCCTTTTCCCAAATTTGTGATTTTTCGTCCTTGCATCAGTCCCCATCATTAGTTAGTGGTTTTGTTTGTGATTTTAGCTAATGTCTTGGTGTCAAGTACCTTTTTCTGTCGGTAAAATTAACTATTTGCTCTTCTTGTTGGGTTTGGCTTTCACCATTCCTAACTCAAGTTCCATAAATTAAGAATTTTATTAATTCTGTAGATATATACTTAAATTATTCTCGGTTTCCTAATAATTTATTCACTTCATCTGATTTTCATACTTTAGTTATATGTTTAATTAAATAAATATATAAACTTTTATACATAACAACTCAGGAACAACGCTTATTAATAAGCGTCTCTGAAATTAGAAGGTTTATAACAAAAATTATGTTGAGATACTGATATATATGAATACTTTTAATGTATTGAAAGTTATTGCTACTACACTGATAACAAGTGTCATGTTTACGCAATCGATTACGGCACAAACACCCATGATCCAAGTAAGCCGTAACTTAAGTTCATATCCACTAGTTATCAATGGTACATCTGACAAAACTGTTCCTAGCAACTGTGGCAATATCACTGCTACACCCAATCAAGTCATCAGAGTGACAGAGGCTTTACCCTATCTGCGAGTTACAGCTAAAAGCCTAGGAAACACCACGTTGTTGATTAATGGGCCTGGAGGGCGTTTTTGCATCATGGCAGATAGTTCTCCTGATAGCTACCCTGAATTATCCGGTTATTGGATACCAGGCGATTACTCAGTCAATGTAGGTAATTTATCTCACAAGGAGTATAGCTACACCCTTGAGATTTCCCAACAAAAGAAACCAACAAAGTAGGGATTGGGGATTGGGGACTGGGGACTGGGGACTGGGGACTGGAAGGTAGAAGTTTTTCTCTGTTTCTACTCCTGACTCCCGACTCAGCACCGGTTAAACGCCGCGCTACCACTAACAAAACGCTGCTCACGCCCCGCTCCGCTAACAGCACTCAGCACTGAAGACTCATGCTAACCTTTCAGGAACTCGATGATGATCTCTCAGTGGTGCTTTCATCCATTGGAAGGCTACAAGATTTAATAACAAACCAATCAAAAACAATAGCACCATTAATGTGATTTGATACCAGATAACTTGGGGCAAAAGTAAATCAAGTACCAAATGAATTAAATTGAGGATGCTGTAGAATACAGTCAAGCCAAAGTGAATTACTCGATAGCGTCTACTATCTGTAAAAACAGTAGCAATTATTGCCAACATTGGTAGGGCGAAAAAGCCAAACATCAACCACATAATTCCTGATATTTGATTGATTGATGTCGCTCTTTGAGATTCAATTATATTCAATCCGTGGAAAAGTGGCATTAAAGCCAATTGGGTATGAAACAATATTCCTAGTAGAAATACTATCCACAGGGCAATGATTTTTTCCTGATAATTATTGGACATATGCTTGCCATTTTTTATAACTTATAACCAATGCGACGGAGTAAGTTATGCCGGGAGTTCACATCCTCAGTTGTCTCTATGCCTTTGGGTGAAAAACCATCAATCACCCCAAGAATACCTCTGCCTTGCTCGGTTTCAGCTACGATTACCTGCACGGGATTTGCTGTGGCACAGTAAATTGTACAGACTTCTGGACATTGCTTAATAGCATTGAGGAAATTAATAGGATAGGCTTGTTTGAGTAAAATAATAAAGCTGTGACCTGCACCTACAGCTTGAGCATTTTTTGTAGCTATTTCTTCTAAGGATAGATCATTACCAGCAATTCTAATCAAGCAATCTCCTGATGCTTCACAAAAAGCAAGACCAAATTTAACTTGAGAGGATATCCCCACCATAATTTCATATAAGTCTTCTACGGTTTTGATAAAGTGGGTTTGCCCTAAGATGAGGTTACAATCTTCAGGAATTTCCAGGTTAACTGATTTAAGTTCCATGTTGCTTTGAATTGGGTGGTGTAGTATTTCACTTAATATCAAATATCAATTTTGTTGGTGTTGTTAAATAAAATTAGGAAAAGTTCACGCAGAGGCGCGGAGGTAGGGAGGTACAGAGGCTATCATAAAACAAATTCTCTGCGTGCCTTTGCGTTTACCTCCGCGCTACTCTGCGTTTAAATTTTCTTACTTAGTTGAGACTGCAAATCTTTCCAGGTGACACCTGCTAGGTTAGGGATAACTATATGGGCTGTTCCTACTCGTTCTGGGGGGCCGATACCTATAGCCCACATACCACCGGCTAAGGCGGCTTCAACACCTGCGGCTGCATCTTCTACGACTACACATTGCTGTGGGTTTAAGCCTAACTGATGGGCGGCGTAGAGGAATAAATCGGGGGCGGGTTTGGGTTGTTGGACGCTGTAACCGTCAGCGATCGCATCTACTTTATCAGCAATACCCAATTTCTCAATTACAGTGTGGGCATTTTTACTAGCTGAACCGATCGCAATTTTCATCCCAGCTTGTCGCAGTTCATCCAAAAGAGCGATCGCACCTGGTAATAAATTCTTGGGTGTAATATTTTTGATCAGTTCCACATAGTAGCGGTTTTTCCGTGCCATCATCTCTTGAATTTGGTCTTCTGAATAAGTCCTATCACCAATAATCAGCATCAGGGAAGCGAGGCGAGATATACCCCGTAAAGCTTCATTAGCCTCCCTATTAAAGGGAATACCTTCTTCATCTGCCAGTTTTTGCCACGCCAAGTAATGATATTCAGCTGTATCTGTCAGTACCCCATCTAGGTCAAAGATAAATCCGCGAATATCGGGGGATTGTTTGTCTCCTCTAGTCCCCTCCTTTTCCCCAGTCAAATCAAACTTATACCACTCACCGCGCCAGTGTAGCTGAAACTTTAAGCGTGACCAACCAGGGGGTAGGTGAGGGTTAGATACAGGGCCATGTTCTGTAAATTGAATACCTCCAAAGCCAAAAACTACCGCTTGCCAAACACCCCCTGCACTAGCACCGTGAATTCCATCTTTGGTGTTACCGCGACTATCTTCTAAGTCCACCATCGCCGCTTGCATAAATCGTTTGTAAGCTATGGTTGATTTGCCTAAGTCTGAGGCTAAAATGCCATGAATGGCGGGGGCTAAGGATGAACCATAGGTAATGTCAGTGCGGGGTGCGTAATAATCCCAATTTGTTGCTAATACTTTTTTGTCGTAAGGAAACTCTGCCGATGTCCGCATTAAGTACAACAGCATTAAGACATCTGGTTGTTTGAGAACTTGGGTGTGGTTAGTTCCTTCCATGCCCAAAATAGCTTGTATTGATTGGTGGCGTGGTTCGTAGTCGGTTAAATTAATATCTTTTAATTGGAAAAATCCCTCAAATTGTTCAATGAGTCCGGTTGAGGGGTCGTAAAGAATCCAGATTTTATTGATGATATCTTGCCAGTAGGTTTGAATTTCTGGGGTAAGTTGCAAGTTTTGGGTTAGTTCGGCGGCGCGTTCGGGGAAATTTTGTTGCAACCATGCACAAACTTTCAAGGCTTGTTCTAAATGCCATTGCACCATCCGGTTAGTAAAGGTGTTGTTGTGGACAAATTCGTGATACTCATCTGCACCAATCACGTCTCGAATTTCATATCTGTCATGCTGGGGGTTAAATTCAACTCGACTACCCCAAAAGATGGCTGTATCGAGGATCATCTCTGCGCCATAATCGCGCATCCACTCATCATCGCCAGTGGCTTGCCAGTAGTGACAGACGGCGTAGGCGATATCTGCGCTATTATGAATTTCGCGATCGCGGCACCAAATTCGCACGTCTTCACCATAATAATCGTTTGGTAGTGACCAACGGGGGGTAACTTCATCGCCTGTATCAGCACTTTCCCAGGGGTACATTGCACCTTTGAAGCCGTAATGAGCCGCTTTACGCCTTGCCCCTGCTATGGTGTGATAGCGGTAACTGAGCAAGTTTCGGGCAACATCTGGCTGGTTATAAGTGAAAAAGGGCAGAATAAAAATTTCTGTATCCCAAAAGATATGACCGCGATAACCAAACCCTGACAAGGTTTTGGCAGCAATACTGACTTGTTCATCATGGCGGGGGGCGGCAATTAATAGCTGAAAAAGATTGTAGCGTACAGCAAAAGCTGCTGTAGCATCACCTTCTATTACTATGTCGCTGGTTTGCCACACTTGATCCCAAGCTTTTTGATTGTCTGTAAATAACGTTGTGTAATCAGCTATGTCTACCAGTTTTTCGTGGGCGGCGATCACTGGTGTTTTAGTCTCCCGTGAGGTAAAAACTGTAACTATATTTTCTACTGTCACGGTTTGTTGGGATGTTACTAAAAAGGTGGTGCTGATGCTGGGATAACCAGGTACAGTGTTGATTTGTACAGAAGCTTCTGTCCCTGAGATGGTCATTTTTGCCGCCATACCAATTTCAATGCGGGTGCTGCGGGTGCGACTTTGTAACCAAATACCCTGATCGGTTTTACCTTGGTCTATTCTTTCCCAGTGATTGAAACCTTGGTTTTCTGCATAGCCGTTGATGCTAGCCTGAAATTCGATTAAGGCATCGCCATCATAGGATGTTAAGTGGCAGCGTTGCCCTAAAATATGTTCATCCGCAAGAGAGGTGAAGCGTTCAAAATGGATATCAATAATCTTATTTTTCGGACTGCGCCAACGCACCCAACGACTCAGCAGACCATGACGCAAATCTAGTTGTCGTTTGTATTGTAATACTTCCCCTTGATCGAGACGGAAGCGATCGCCATTAATCGTTACTACCAAGGGTAGCCAATCAGGACAGTTAGCCAATTCTGTATAAACAACCGGCACATCATCATAAACACCATGAATAAATGTTGCTGGCAATCCACGAGTATAGCCTTCTTCAAAACAACCCCTTGTGCCTAAATATCCATTACCAATGGTAAAGATAGTTTCCCTGACATTTATTTGCTCAGGGTTAAACTGGGTTTCAATTAATCTCCACTCTTCATAGATAAAATCACCAATGGTAGATTGTTTATTCATAGCCCATATTCTGCAAATAGTAGGAGTTAGGATGTAAGCTAGTTTTGGCTTAATTTATTTTTGAATTTTGACCCTTCACTTCGTTGGAGGGCAAGATGCAAGAATTTTGAATGGGAGCTAACGACCCATGTGTTTATCTAAAATCTTTTCGGCTCTAGGTTTATAAATTAGATGGAATAAAGTTTCCATGTAACGCACTCTAGCTTCACTATTTTCAGGGGCGACAAAGTTCCAAAAACTAAATATTTTAGCTACTGATAATAATTGATTGCTGTGTAAGTGCCAATTGTATTTATGATAGATGCGCTGACTCACCCATTCAGAAATTTCTGTCCAAGATTCAGAATGACAATCGCATTTTTCTAGAAAGGTGACAATCTTATTAGCTGTCCCTTCTAAATCTGTGGGGTTGATATGAAAACCATTACCGTAATCTTCAATAATTTCTAAAGAACCACCAAACTTAGTTGCAAAAGTTGGTAAGCCGGAAATCATCGCTTCTAAAATACTGCGCCCAAAGGCTTCAAATCGGGCAAAATGCACGTAAATTCCCTGTAAATCAGCCGCTACTCGATAGGCTTCCCCCACTTCAAAGTTAGGTAGTCGCATTCCCACCCAACGCATTTTGTTGTGGAGTTCATACTGATTAATCAAGTCATGCAGTTTTTGGATTTCTGCTGCTTCTGCTGGGTTAGCTGCTTCTGAAGTATGCAGTTTACTAGTTAAAATAATCAGGTTACAATGCTCTTGCAATCGTGGATTTTGACCGAAACATTCCACTAAACCAGTTAAATTTTTAACGGAAGTGATAGGAGCTACAGCCAATATGGGACGCTTTTGATCATTATCTAATCTACCAAGAATTTGGGTATGCTCTTCATGTAAGAGTAAGTTATAAATTTTCTTGGTTAAATTGGGGTCTCGCTTGGCTTTTTGGCTGTGATGAAAGAAGACTTTTTCATTCACCCCAGGTGGAATCATATTAAACTTAGGACTAAACAAATCTATGCCATTTACTACATGATATAGATGGGGCATAGTAAAACATTTATATGATTCGTATTGTCCTATACTGTCTGGTGTCCCGACAATTTCTTGGTAGGATGAGGTGATAATAAAATCCGCCGCATTCATGGCAATTAAATCGGCAGTAAATTGTGCCGAAAAATGATATTGTTCTTCAAAATTTTGCCAATAAAGATTACTGAATAAGTGTTTCGGTTTTTCTAAGGAGTGGGCAATATTGCAATGAGTTACTTTTAAATGCCGGGCAATGAGAAAAGCAACCAAGTTACCATCTGTATAGTTACCAATAATTAAACTAGGTTTACCTTTAAATTGCGTGAGTAATTCTTTTTCTGCATCGTCAGCGAAGGTTTCTAAATAAGGCCAAATATCAGATTTAGATATCCAGTTGTTAGTAATATCTGGATTAAATTCCCTAAAGGGAACGCGTAATATCCAGGCATTTTCTGTATCATGTACTTTTTCTAACCGCAGGTTACAGAATGTTCCTTCACAGTTAGGAATGAGGCGAGTGAGAATAATTACATGGGGTTTAAGACCGAAGCTGTCAAGACCAGCGAGTTTAATTTCTTCCCGCAGTTTTTTTTCTAAACTCCGCGCTTGTTCCAAGACATAAATGACTTGTCCCAAGGTTTCATCTCGTCCCATAACATCTTCTTGCGCTACCCAGCCGTGGACGGAAACTAGCACCACACGAAATATAGCAGGGACACGAGAGACAAAGGTTTCCAGAATCGCAGGTTGAGGTGCTTCAATTAGCCTTTCTAAAAGTGTCAAGGTTTCGAGAGTACGGGAAGCCGTGTTTCCCCAACCTGGTTCAAAACCTAGTTTTTGCAAGTCAAGGTGAAAGTTTGTGTAGGGTTCTTCACCTTGTCGCTGACCGAGAAATTGAATAGCTTGGCGAATTTGTTTAGCTAGTTGAATACCAGAGGAAATGCGATCGTTAAGTAGTAAGCGAATATCGTCATATTTTAATGCTTGTAAGGCTAAATATATTAATTCAAACCAATACTGGGTATCAGTTTCTAATTGACTACATAGATAATGATTGAGGAAAGCTAGACCCTGACCAACGTTTCTAGGGTCGCTAATTCTGGGGGAGTTTTCATCAAATGCTTTGAGGTCGATTTCTAAAATGTGAGGGTCGTAGGCATTGACTAGGCGATCGCTCACATCTAATAATGCTTGAGATGACATCACCTCAAATTTAGTAAAATCTGATGTCAGTCGCCAAACTTCTTGGTTAGCAATTCTGGGGCGCACGACAAACCAAATAGCTTCCTCCTCTAGAATGATTTCATGGGTGTAGTGAATTAATTTCGCAACAGAGGAAGAATAGTAAAAGTATGTAGGTTTTTGGAATTGATGACAGTATTTGGCAAAACTTTGCAGAATTTCGTTTCTGAGGAAGTAATTTTTACCTAAAGCCTCTAGTGCAAATATCAACTGACGCAGAGTAGTTCTTTCTTCACTATCAGCCAAAATACATTGGTGTAGTTCATACATGGCGATTTTCAGCACTCTATGAGGTTAGCACTAAGGACTAAAGTCCTTACTACTAAATTGTTGAGAGGTAGATTTCCCTCAGTTTCTATAATAGATAAGCTTTAATAGCCTTTACTTCTAGCTGTGGTATGAGAGTTGTGTTAGCGGTAGCGGGGCGTTTAGTGCTGAAAAAATTTCCCCTTTTCAATTACCAGGTAAAAAAAATGCCAAGTTGGCTTAATTTGGTGACAAAAAACTAGTATTCTGTATTTTAGTTAACTGTTTTGTCCCCAATCTCCTGCTTGGAAATTTATCTTCTAAATTAAGAGAAGGTTATGAATAAGTAAAATATAGCTTTAATTAATTAGCAAAACTAATTAATATGAAAATCAGCCTTAAATGCTTAAATGTAGAAGAAAATTTAAAGTTTAGTTAACTATCAGGAGTTTTGCTATTGCTGACACTGTTGAGCAGAATTTAAATATTCAATTAGCTTCCCTCAAGGTTATATATAGGGAAATATATCTGTCATATTTAGCCCCAAATAAGATGATAATTTATTGATTATCAAATTTCTCAATGGTCTACATCCTGCAAAAAAGTTACCTGAGAGATAATTATGAGCTACCAAATTCCTTCTTCTCCTAAAAATTTTCATAGTGCAATTACTAATGAACAACTAAATCAAGTTATTGCAGCTATTACCGATGGTAGATATTCCTGGGCTTGTGTGTTAATTTTGCGTTTCGTTGGTTACAATCCACTGCACTTTATTCCTCAACGAACTTATAGCCGTTTAATGAAAGAAAATAGACAAGTTCCCACTATAGCCCTATCAATGAAAAGTGGTGATTTGAGCGACTGTCCTTAAACGAGTAATGAGTAATGAGTAATGAGTAATGAGTAATGAGTAATGAGTAATGAGTAATGAGTAATGAGTAATGAGTAATGAGTAATGAGTAATGAGTAATGAGTAATGAGTAATGAGTAATGAGTAATGAGTAATGAGTAATGAGTTAGGACTTACGCAACGGGCATATTTTTCATGTAGGGTGTGTGACGCTGCAAAAGTATTTGAACGTAGTCATGAGACTTATAGCGTCACGCACCAACCATCGATTGTGACACTTGCGTAAGTCCTTTACATGAAATAAGGATAAATTACTTAGCTATTTACGTCATCTTCTTTTTCCACTGCTGGCTTAATTTCACAAACTAGTTCATATACTGTAGTGTGTGGGGGTTCAGCAAATAATGGCATCATCTGTTTTAAGATATTTTGATAAGCCTCATTTTGATTAGCTGTCATATCTTCTACATTTTCCCAAAAAATGACAGATATACCCTTATCTGTCCCTGGCTCTTGCAATAGATAAGCTCCTTTGAAACCACTATTGTAGGTTAAAACAGCCTCTTCGTAGAGTTTTTTCGCAGCTTCAAATTTACCTGGTTTGAATTCTCCAATAGCAACTTGTGCAAAGTTATGTCTGAGAAAATCTTGAAAATCCATATATGTTTTCACTCCTAATCAGTATTGATTCATACTATAATTTATGGCTTAAATATTTTTCATTGAAATTAATAATAGTCCATATTTTAATCTCATCGCAGACTGGAGAGTGTCAAGTTAGTCTTTGGGTCGGATGAAGGCTTTTTGCGTTGTATTGAATTTTTTAGCGCATAGCGCAGGCTACGCCAACTTAACAATTCAAAATTCAAAATTCAAAATTAAAGACAGTTGGAGTTAGGGATTTAAAGCCCAACTCAACTGATACTACGTGTAGACTTAGGGGTCTTAAACCCTTGAATTTACGATAAATCAAAGAGAAGTCTTAATATTTACTAACTAACTAATTCATACTTCTATAGTTATATAATTTTTTGAGTCAAGATTTAAACAAATTATAAATATTTTCGATGGATATAATTTGATTTTCGTTATGTAACATTGCATATTAAACACTGATTGTAGAATAATCATCCGGTGTTAACAAGTAATCTATACGGAAAATTTCTAAGTATTAAAAGAGTGCCAAAGTTGGATTTAGCACTAATTTTATACTTGAGCTAGCAAAAATAAAGTTTGATAAGCCTTAAATAGCAAAGGTTTAAATGGGATTTAGCCAATGGAATCAAAAAATACATTGATAATATTACAGCGATCACCAATTTTCAACCCATTAATTTTATGTAAAAAAACTTAACTAGACTAATTAATCTATAAAATAGGATAATTCCTTTAAACTAGGATTTCATCATAGTCCTCATTTTAAAATAGAATAATTTTTAAGCATTTCTACACACTATCAATACTCAGAGCGTTTTTTGACTCGGCTAATCAACTTGGCTGAATAGCTGTAATAGTGATTTTAGAGTGTGTCAGCGAGATAAAACCTGGAAATAACCAGAAATTATTGGTACTGACACACCCCACTAACAGCCAATGTGAAGTAATTGATTTTTTGGTGTTGCCTAAAATCATGACAATTGACGAATTAACTATGCAATTCGACGAGCATCTTATTGATTTACCTACTCTGTATCATGGAATCAATCTTTATCCTTTGACGATTGACCCTGATAGTTATGTAGTCGATGCTATTGCCTTGATGTATCAAAAAAGAAATCAAATCTTACCGTTCACCAGCTTAAACGCAGTTGAGAATGCTCGCAACTGGTATTTACAAAAAACTAGCTGTGTTTTAGTTGTAGAGGCAGAAAAGGTCTTAGGTATATTGACCGAACGAGATATATTTAGGTTGGCTGGGTCAAATATAGATTTTTCTGAAGTGAAAATGGCTGAAGTCATGGCACAGCCAGTGATCAAGATGAAACTGTCACATTTTCAAGATATCCTGAAAGCCTTGTCGGTACTGCACAACCATCAGATTGGTCATTTGCCAATTGTGGACGATGACGAACGCTTAGTAGGAGTTGTGACGGCTAACAGTTTGCTACACGGGTTTAATCAGTTACCAATGGTGAACATTGTTGACGCTGTAAATAAACCACAAGTTAATTTAAATCAGACAAGACCAGCAGCTTTATGCTATCCGGCTGACAACTCAAACAAGTTGGGAGAACTTCTCACTGAGAATAAACAAAGACAAATATACGTTTATGGCGGCGTTGCTGAAGATATTACGGAACGCAAACAAACAGAAGAATTACTGCGACAGAGCGAAGAAAGATTAGTTTTAGCTCTAACATCTGCCCATATGGGAATATTTGACTGGAATCTCTTGACAAATGACACCCTTTGGTCAGCTAATATGGGGCTATTGTATGGACTACCCCAGGGTACTATCTGTCCTAGCCCGGAAGCATTTCTGGAGTTAGTTCATCCTGAAGACAGAACATCTTTTCAAGATGCAGTTAAGTGCAGTATTGAGCAACATCAAAAATTTGCCATCACCTATCGAGTAATTTGGCCTGATGGTAGCATCCACTGGCTAAGTAGTAGAGGTGAAACCTACTATAACGAAATTGGTCAGCCCATCAGGATGATTGGTACAACCAGAGATATTAGTGACCGCAAACAAGCTGAAGCAGCCCTCAAAGAAAGTGAAGAACGCTATCGTTCTGTAGTCGCAGCCATGCAGGAGGGTGTTGTGTTACATGAGCGCGATGGTAAAGTAGTTGCTTGTAACGCCAGTGCAGAGAAAATTTTAGGACTGTCTAGCGATCGCATCATTGGACGTGTTTGTGATGCTTCTTGGCGCAGCATTTATACAGATGGTTCTCCCTTTCCTGATGAAAAGCATCCCGCAATGGTGAGTTTACACACAGGAGAACCTTGTTCAAATGTGATCATGGGAATTGAAAAACCCAATGGACAACTTACCTGGCTTTCGATTAATTCTCAACCCTTATTTCGTAACAATGAATCTACACCCTATGAGGTAGTTGTTTCCTTTTCCGATATTACCGAACAGCAACAAGCAGAACAAAAAATCCGCGAACAAGCAGCTTTACTAGATGTTGCCACTGATGCCATTTTTGTCAGAGACTTAAACAATCACATCTTATTCTGGAATCGTGGTGCAGAGAGTCTTTATGGTTGGTCAGCATCAGAAATTCTCGGAACTGAACCCAAGACATTACTTGATCCAGAAACTTCGGCTCATCGGCATAAAATAGCTTTAAAAACGGTGATTGCTGCTGGTGTGTGGCAGGGAGAGTTGCAAAAAATTACCAAATCTGGCCAGAACATTATTGTCGAAAGTCGGTGGACAGTGATGCGGGATGCAGCCGGGAAACCTAAATCGATTTTGATTGTAGATACCGATATCACGCAAAAAAAACAACTAGAAGAGCAGTTTTTTCGGACTCAACGTTTAGAAAGCTTAGGCACACTAGCGGGTGGTATTGCCCATGACTTAAACAATATTTTGACACCTATTTTAGCAGCTGCTCAACTCTTACAAAATAGAAATAATCGGAAGTCTGAGCCATCGTCTATAGCGGGCGGTAAGCGATCGCAACAACTACTAAAGATTATAGAAAACAATGCCCAACGGGGAGCCGGCTTAGTTAAACAAGTATTATCCTTTGCGCGGGGATGCAAAGGAGAACGCACCATAATTCAACTCAAACACCTGATTACCGATATTATTCTCATTGGTAAACAGACATTCCCTAAATCAATTGAATGTGCGACCAAATTACCTGAAGACCTCTGTGCTGTCTCTGGAAATGCGACCCAATTACATCAAGTGTTGATGAATTTGGTAGTTAATGCCCGTGATGCCATGCCAAAAGGTGGAAAAATCAGCATCTCTGCGGAAAATATTTTTATTGATGAAGCTTATGCCAGTATGAATATTAATGCTCAGGTTGGGCATTACATTCTGGTGAAAATCTGCGATACAGGCATTGGGATGCCACCAAAAATTTTAGATAGAATTTTTGAGCCATTTTTCACGACAAAAGAAGCAGGTACAGGTACAGGATTAGGTCTTTCGACTGTACTCGGTATTACCAAAAGCCACGGCGGTTTTGTGACTGTGACTAGCAAAGTAGGTGAAGGTAGCCAATTTAACTTGTTCTTACCCGCAGTGTCAGCCATCCCAGATTTAATCACAGAGAATGCAGCCATCCCTCAAGGTAATGGAGAGTTGATATTAGTTGTCGATGATGAAGTCCAAATTTGTGAAATCATCAAAATGATTTTAGAAAACCACAACTACAGAACCCTGACTGCTAATAATGGGATTGAAGCGATCGCTCTTTATGCCCAACACAAGCATCAAATTAATGCTATTGTCATGGATATGCTCATGCCAGAAATGAATGGAGAAACCGCCATTCGGACTTTGCAAAAAATGAACCCCAAGGTGCAGATTATCGCTTGCAGTGGGCAGAACTCACCCGCAGGTCTAGAACAAGTTACGGGGATTGGTGTTGATCAAGTTTTACCGAAACCTTTCACAACTCCAGAATTATTAAATAGTTTGCACAATCTACTCAAAAAGTCTGCGGTATAGCTGCCTTGAGCAATTATACTCAATTTTCAGAGCCAGGCATAGTAAACTGAGGAGTAGGCATAGTGGGTATAACTATAGGCTGGGGTGTTGCCGCGTCTAATTGTGTTTGGGCTTCATTTAGGGCATTGATTGCAGGCTGATCGTTTGGCTTATATTTAATAGCTTGATTATAAGACGCGATCGCTTCCTTGTGACGTTGCAAATTAAACAGGGCATTACCACGGCTGTACCAACTTTCGTAGTGATTTGGTTTATGGCGTACTGCTTGACTATAGGAAGCGATCGCGTTTTCGTATTGTTGTAAATTATATTGAGAATTGCCCAAACTATACCAAACCTGGTAATTCTTTGGTTGAATTTTAGCGGCTTGATTATAAGCTTCTATGGCTTCTGCATAACTTTGGGTTTGGTGTAGTGACCAACCCTTACCATACCACGCTTGATAGTTATTCTGATTCCCTTTCAAGACTTGATTAAATGTCTCAATCGCTTCTGGATAACGCCGCAATATAATTAAAACATTCCCTTTTGATAACCAAGCCGCGTAATAGTTTGCATTATATTTTACCACTTTATCATAAGCTTTGATAGCATCTTCATAGCGGTTTAAATTCACTAGAGAATTACCTAAATTATACCATGCACCCACATAATTTGGTTGAATTTCTACAGCTTTGTTATAAACTGCGATCGCTTCATCGTATTGTTTTAAATTTTGTAATATCAAACCCTGATTATACAAAGCTATATAATCATCTGGTTTTAAAGCTAGAGCTTGATTATAAGCCTTAATCGCATTGTCATACTGTTTTAATTTGTTGAAAACTTCGCCTTTATTATGCCAAATTTCTGGGGAGTTATTCTTGATTTTTAAAGCCTTATCAAAAGAGGCGATCGCTTCCTGATATCGCTGTAATTTTTGTAAAACAGAACCTCTACCAGTCCAAGCTTCTAAATAATCTGGTTGGAGTTGAATTGCTTTATCATAAGCTGTCAATGCTGCTTGATATTGCTGTAATTGTGTGAGAGTTTTAGCTTTTCCCTGCCAAGCTTGAGGGAAATCTGGTCTAATATTTACAGCTTTACGGTAAGCTCCTAGTGCATCTTCATAGCGTTGTAATTCAAAAAATGTATTACCTTTGTTAGATAATTCTGTAGCATTATTAGTAGTGACACTATTAAGAATAAATACTGCCGCTACACCAGTTACACCCATTAATAAAATAGCCAATAAAATCTTGAGTAATATACCTTTCTTGTTTTGGAGAAAGTTAAATTTTTTGGGTGCTAAAGTTGGAGTTACAGCTAGAGGGTGAGACGAAGGTTGAGTTAATTCTTTCAAGGCTGCTAAGGCGGCGGTAGCTGTAGAATAACGTTGACGGAAATCATAACAAACCATTTTGTCCATAAAGTCAGCAAATTCTGGCGAAACTGTGACATAATCACGCCAGATAATTTCATTAGTTTCGCTATCTTGTTCTATTTGACTAGCCGATAAACCCGTCAGTGCTTGAATAGCAATTATTCCCACCGCATAAATATCACTACTAAATTTGGGTTTTCCTTGTGCTTGTTCACCTGGTATATAACCGGGTGTACCAATCACCACAGTAGATTTAGGTTGACCTGAGGTATTAATAATTTGGGTTGTGATTTGTTTAACCGCGCCAAAGTCAATCAAAACCAAATTACCATCTTCACGCCGCAGGATATTACGCGGATTGACATCACGGTGAATCACATTTTGTTGATGGACAAATTCCAGGATGGTGAGAATTTCCTGTAACAGTGTCATGACTTCCCCTTGGGAGTAACTTTTTCCCGGTGTGATTTCTTGACTGAGGTTATAACCGGGGACAAGTTCCTGTACCAGATAGAATTCAGCATTTTCCTCAAAGTAAGCCAAAAGTTGAGGAATGCGATCGTGCGTACCTAATTTATAGAGTACCTGAGCTTCCGTATCAAATAACCGCCGCGCAATTTCTAAAGTAGTCTTATCTTGAGATTGGGGTTGCAGTTTTTTGACAACACACTTAGGCGAACCAGGTAAATGGGTATCAGAAGCCACAAAAGTTTCACCAAATCCCCCTCCTCCCAAGTTGTTAATAATCTGGTATCGTCCAACAAGTGTATTTCCCAGCATCCAGTGTACCTAATTGAGTGCATTGCAATCTGATTCCAATCTTGCCATAGGTTTGGGGATTGGGGACTGGGGACTGGGGACTGGGGACAAGAATAAAATTAATGATTAATAACTAATCCTAATGATTCCTATTAGTGATAACTTACGTACTTATAAACAACCGATTGTCAACTATTGGTTGATTGGTATTAATATTTTGATGTTTTTCTGGGAAATTAAATTAGAACTTGGTGGTGAATTAGGTGCTTTTATTCAGAATTTTGGTTTAGTTCCCGGACAAATTACTACAGCTTTAACTAATGCTATCTTTATCAATCCGGCGGCTTGGGTTGTGGTGGTGGGACGTTTATTTTCTCTGGTATTTGCTATTTTTCTGCACGGCAGTTTTAGCCAAATTTTGGGTAATATGCTCTTTTTGTGGGTTTTTGGCAAGTCTCTAGAAAATATCTTAGGGCATGGTCGCTATTTGGGATTTTATCTAATTACGGGTATTTTAACGGGGTTAGTCCAGATTTTAGTAGAGCCGAGTTTAACAGTACCACTGATTGGGGCAAATGGAGCGATCGCAGCTATTTTAGGGGCTTATGTAATCAGATTTCCTCAAGCCAAAATAGATAGTGTTTTACCTCTGGTTTTTGTCTATATCCCTATGCAATTACCCACTTATTTTTATTTATTTTGGTGGTTTATTCAACAGTTATTCTATGGTATTGGTAGTTTAAATATTCCCCCATCGGGTGTAAATCAACCTACTCCGGCCTACTGGATGCAGTTAGCCGGCATGATTCTGGGTGCTGCTTATATGCGATTGAGAAAATTATACTAATTGATAGCAGTTCTCAGTTGAGTATTCGATCGCTCCTAACTTTTGAAAGCAGCAAAAAAGAGAGAGTGCGCTACTATCTATTTAATAAGTTGTTGGATCAGAATTGATTGTGGCTACACCACTCAACATAAACGAAGCCTTACTGCAAGAGGCATTAGCACTTGATGACCAGGCGAATCTTGATTCTCTGGTGGAAACAGCACTGCGCGAATATATTCAACGTCGTAAGCGGCTCAAAGTATTAGACCTCTTTGGCACTATCGATTATGATGGAAGCTATGACTACAAGCAACAACGTCACCAAACATGAGTGTTATTGTTGATACTTCTGTTTGGTCATTGGCTCTGCGTCAATCGCTTTAGTGAAATAGTAGAAGTGCGATCGCGTTTCCTATGACTTAAATCGCGTCAGGGGATGGCACTTAATTTATCCTAATATAGGACTTATGGACTCGCAACGACAAATAAAGGGTTTGCGATAGCCTCTCTAGGTTTGCAATAGACCTCTTGCATAAATGCTTAAGGTGTCATGTTGAGCGAAGCGAAACATCTCTTAGATTATACATTTCATTCGGAATGACACATCTTATTTTCGGACTTTTGCAAGAGGTCTAATGACGGAAACAGGTTATCGCGGCTTAAGTCCTGATGATAATTAGGAAATTTTTTATATGCAGACAATTGATAAAAAGTCAACTAAAAAAGCTTGGGCAGGTGCAATAACAGAACCAGCTAAAGAATTTCCCCTGACGCAACTGCAAATTATCTCCGGTAAAATACCCGATGGCTTGCGTGGGACACTCTACCGCAATGGTGCAGCCAGACTAGAACGAGGTGGTGTCCGCGTTGGACACTGGTTTGATGGCGATGGGGCAATTCTCGCTGTCAATTTTACCGATGCTGGTGCTAGTGCAGTTTATCGCTACGTGCAGACTACTGGCTATCAAGCAGAAACCGCAGCCGGGAAATTCTTGTACGGCAATTATGGCATGAGCGCACCCGGTGCGATTTGGAATCAATGGCGCAGACCGGTAAAAAACGCTGCTAATACTTCAGTTTTAGCGTTACCTGATAAACTCTTAGCATTGTGGGAAGGTAACAACCCTCATGCCCTTAACCTCGAAACTTTAGAAACTCAAGGTTTAGATAATTTAGGCGGTCTAGATAAAGGTTTACCCTATTCAGCCCATCCCAAAGTTGACCCCCACACAGGGGAAATTTTTAACTTTGGCATTACTCCCAGCCTCAATGCCATTCTGAATATTTATAAGAGTGACTATACTGGCAAGATTCTGCAAACAGCTAAGTTTACATTAGAAGGCTTTCCAGTAATTCATGATTTTGTCTTAGCAGGGCAATATCTCATCTTTTTTGCGCCACCAGTCCAGATAAATGTTTTTTCTGTGCTTTTTGGGTTCAAGACTTACAGCGACTCGATGAAATGGCAACCTGAATCAGGTACGGAGATTTTAGTATTTGACCGGGAGACATTAACTTTAGTCAGTCGGGGTAAAACAGAACCTTGGTATCAATGGCATTTTGCTAACGGTTATGTTGATGCTAGTGGCACTGTAATTATAGATTTTGCCCGTTATCAAGATTTTCAAACTAACCAATATCTCAAAGAAGTTGCCGCAGGTGAAACTCATACTCTGGCTGAGACAACATTAACGCGAGTACAACTGCAACCCCAAACAGGTAGAGTGATAGCCATTGAAACATTATTAGACCGCACTTGTGAATTTCCCCTTGTACCAAAACCCAATGTAGGACAAGCCTCTCGTTACACCTATATGTCCATATCTCGACCAGGTACAGATATGAGCCAAGAAATATTAAACGCGATCGCCCGCTTCGACCACAAGACCCAAACTCTCACTGAAGCAAACCCAGGAGAAAATTGCTATCCTTCCGAACCTATTCTTGCCCAAGATTGGGTTTTAACAGTGGTATATGACGGCAATTCTCATCGTAGCGAAGTTTGGGTATATGATTGCGATCGCCTAGACCAAGAACCAGTCTGCAAACTAGAATTACCCAGCGTTATCCCCCACAGTTTCCACGGCACTTGGAAACCAGCATGAATCAATTCAAAATTCAAAATTCAAAATTCAAAATTAAATACAGCCACCCACATTCGCGAGCGTCCCGCAGGGAGGGGTGGCTGAATTAATTGCGTTAGCGGAGCGGGGCGGGAGCATCGTTGCGAATTGCGAATTTGTTTTATTTATGCACAACACGGCTTATTCACAATCTGAACTTCACCTACAGCAGCAGTAGTTACTAAATTTTTATCTGGTGTCGTGTCCTCTACCTTCACCACAAAAACCTCCCAACGGTTGCCATCGGGGTCTGTCACCCAAACTTTATCTTGTACAGCATAGCAACAATCAGTATTGTCCTCTGTAAAGAGTGCTAATCCTGCATCTGTAAAACGTTGGATAGCTGATTTCACCTCGTCGGTACTTTCAACTTGTACACCTAAATGAGACAACGCACCACCAGTCTGCACACTGTTAGTTAAATTCAGCGTCAGGTTTAAAGCTGGTTTGGGAATGTCAAATTTGGCGTAGTCAGGTTTATATTTTACAGGCTCTAAACCAAACATAGCCCGATAAAAGGTTACGGACTTCTCAATATTAGTCACATTCAAAGCGACATGAGTTTTCAGAACTGCCATAAGTAGGGATAGGGGATAGGGGACAGGGGACAGGTGAACAGTGAAAGAGGTGTTTCATCTGTAAGGCTGATATTACTGGAATGAATTAATACACCGTGGATCTGGCAAACTTGCCTTTTCTGGCTCTCTTGGAAACCAGGGTGCTGTGCGTTTACAAAATTCTACCAGCATTAACATAACTGGGACTTCGATTAAAACGCCTACCACCGTGGCTAGTGCAGCACCAGAATTTAAGCCAAACAGCATCACAGATGTAGCAATGGCAACTTCAAAGTGGTTGCTAGCCCCAATTAAGGCGGCGGGTGCAGCGTCTTCATAAGAAAGATTGAGCTTTAATGCTGCTACATAACTAATTAAGAAAATGAAATTAGTTTGAATAAACAGTGGCACAGCAATTAGTAAAATGTGCAGGGGATTGTTGACGATTAATTCGCCCTTAAAGGCAAATAGTAAGACTAAAGTAATGAGCAAAGCGATAATGGAAATAGGACTGAGATATTTTAAAAATTGCCCTTCAAACCATTCTCTGCCTTTATATTTGAATATCCAGTAACGGCTGTAAATCCCGGCAATTAACGGCAATCCTACATAAATCAGCACTGATAAAACTATTGTTTGCCACGGCACTGTTAAGTCATTTGCTGCTAATAACCACCTGCCTAAAGGTGCGTACAAAAATAGCATAGCTAGAGAGTTAACTGCTACCATAACTAAGGTGTGTCCTTGATTACCATAGGACAGATAACCCCACATCAAAACCATTGCTGTACAAGGTGCAATTCCTAGTAAAATTGTGCCAGCTATGTAAGAATTAGCGATCGCAACTTCACTACCACGAATTAATTCTGTCCCAGTAATTAACGGACGAAATAGCCAGCCTAAAAAGAATTGGGCAAAAGCTACCATTGTGAATGGTTTAATCAACCAGTTCACCACTAAGGTAAGAATTACAGGCTTTGGGGTGCGGATAGCATTGATAGCTTGGCTAAAGTCAATCTTCACCATGATGGGGTACATCATGAAAAACAGGCATACCGCAATGGGAATTGACACTTGATACACACTAATAGCGTCAAGTTTTACCGCTATCTCTGGAAATAACCTCCCTAGAGTGATTCCAGTAAAGATGCACAAAAATACCCACAGAGTGAGGTATTTTTCAAAAAAACTGAGATTACTCTTAGTTTTACGATTTAAACTCATCGTTATTACCTTGATACATCGGTTTTATCCCGATTCTCCGAAGTTTTTGAATTTTGAATTGATTTCAGTCTCCGTCACCGGCTTTCCAGGCTATGGCTTTACTGGGTTTGGGATTTGGTAACTTCAGTGAAACTACTGCTGCTCCTAGTACCAAAAACGTTGATGTCCACAGACAACCCACTAGCCCCAACCATTGATATACCAAACCTGATAAAACAGTACCTGCCAAGCGACCACCGGAGTTAGCCATATAGTAGAAGCCAACATTTAACGCTACTTTGTCATCATCGGTAAATGCCAACACCAGATAAGAGTGAACCGCAGAGTTAAAGGCAAACACCACACCAAATACCAGCAGTCCCCCCACGATGGCGATATTAGCAGGGATACCTAATTGTAGAGCTATGGCGATCGCAGCTGGCACGGCTGTGAGAGTAAATGTCCAGAACTGGATAGTTTTAGATTGAGGTGGACGACCAGAACCAAATCGCCGCATTAATGTTGGTGCTGATGACTGAATAATGCCATAGCCAATCACCCACACAGCCAAAAATCCACCCACTTGATAAAAAGACCAACCTAAAACCTCACGCAAGAACACTGGTAAAGCCACCACAAACCAGACATCCCGCGAACCAAATAAAAAGAATCGGGCGGCTGAAAGAATATTAATCTCTGGACTCTTAGAAAACAGTTGACTAAACTTGACTTTCTTCTTGATTTTGCCCATCCCTTTAGGCAGCATCAAGCCAGTAAACATCAGCAGGAATAAACCAGCCGCCATGACTAACAAGGAATTGACAAAACCAACCCCAGCTAACAAGGCACTACCAACAAAGAAACCAACTCCCTTAAGGGCATTTTTAGAACCAGTCAGCACCGCCACCCATTTAAATAAAGCAGAATGGGCATCTTGAGGAACTACCAAGCGAATAGCACTTTTAGAACTCATCTTGGTTAGGTCTTTGGCAATTCCAGAAAATGCCTGAGCTACCATCACATATGCAACAGCCAACCACTGCGCCCAACTCGGATTCAGATATGCCAGCATCACCAAAGAGAAAATCTGTAACCCGATGCCAGTATAAAGAGTAACTTTTAATCCTAATTGCGAGCCAATCCAACCGCCTAAAAAGTTGGTAATAATACCAAATACTTCGTAAAACAGGAACAAAGAAGCGATTTGTAATGGGGTATAGCCGAGTTTATTGAAGTAGAGTAACACCAACATTCTTAATGCACCATCTGTAATGGTGAAACCCCAATATGCAAGTGTTACCAGAATATAGTTTTTGAAATTGGCTTTAGAAGCTGTAGTAGTCATGGGGAATGGGGGGTAGAGGCAGAGGGGCAGGGGGCAGGGGAGAAGAACTATTACCCAGTCCCCAGTACCTAACTAAAACTCAACGCAACCTTACGAGCGAGTTCAACCATGCGATTGGCATAACCCCATTCGTTGTCATACCAAGCCAGGATTTTTACTTGTGTCTCGTCAACAACCATTGTGGAAAGGGCATCAATGATGGAAGAACGAGGATCATCTTTGTAGTCAATAGATACTAAAGGACGCTCCTCATAGCCGAGGATGTCTTTGAGTGGTGCTTGTTCGGAAGCAGCTTTTAAAAGTCCGTTGATTTCTTCTACTGTGGTTGGTCGTACAACTTCAAACACACAGTCTGTTAGCGAAGCGTTGAGTAGTGGGACTCTGACTGCAATACCGTTGAGTTTACCTTTGAGTTCAGGATAAATTAAAGCGATCGCAGTTGCTGATCCTGTGGTGGTAGGAATTAAAGATAAACTCGTAGCACGCGCCCGACGCAAATCTTTATGAGGTGCATCGACAATGGTTTGAGTATTTGTATTGTCATGGATTGTAGTAATGATTCCATGTTTAATACCCAAACCTTCGTGAATGACTTTGACTATTGGTGCTAAACAGTTGGTTGTACAAGAAGCCGCAGTTAATAGATGATGCTTTTCCGGTTCATAGAGGTGGTCATTCACCCCCATGACAATATTTAAGGCTTCTTCCTTCACAGGAGCAGCCACAATTACCTTCTGCACCCCACGCTTAAAATAGGGGTCAAGGGTTGCAGGAGTGCGAAATTTGCCGGAACATTCCAGCACTAAATCAACGCCTAAATCTTCCCAAGGTACATCCCCTGGTTGAGCATACTCACTAAAGCTGAGGGGTGTACCATCAATCAGAACACGTTCACCCTGTGCTTCTACTTCTGGTGTCCAACGTCCATGTACAGAATCAAACTTGAGCAAGTGAGCTGCTGTTACTGCTCCACCTTTGATTTCGTTAATATGCACAAATTCTAGTTCCGGCCAACCCCAAGCAGCTCGTAATGCTAGCCGTCCCATCCGACCAAATCCATTGATGCCAACACGAACTCTCATGATTTTTCCTGTTAATATCTACATTCAAAAAATTGGAGTTTTGATATCGGCACTTTCACAACCAGATACCAGAAACGATCGCCTCTGTAAAATAATCAAATGTTCTTCATACCGTTTTTGTTACAAGTATCCTCAGCTTGTAAAATCGGTCGTGAAGCATTATTAATATCAGTTTGTTTCGCGCAAAATTTCCTAAACCAATGTATATTTATATCATTTCAAAAAAAATTGATATGTCAACCACACAATAGCCTATATACACAAAAATTCATCAAAAAAAGTTGATGTATCAGGAAATGTTATCACAGGGGCGTGCAGGGATAATTTGTCCTAATTTGCTGTAATGTGCCAAATATTCTTCTAAAATTGCAAATTGAGGTAAATTTAACCTGTAATAAATCCAACGGCCTTGTTGACGAGAGTTTACTAAGCCAGCTTCTTTGAGAGTCTTGAGGTGAAAAGATAATTTAGATTGACTCACGTCTAAAGCTTCGCATAAGTCACAGACACATAATTCTCGCTGGCGCAGTAATTCCAATACATTAATTCTAATGGGATCAGAAAGGGCATGAAAGCCAGCAACAATCAACTGAGGTATTGTATCAGTAGGGATTTGCATTCACTTAACCTTGGTTCAGCAACAGTGTACATTTTGCTATGAATAATTTACAAACTTGGTATATTCTCAAGTGCAATACTGGTAATTGCAAAATCGTCCCCAGCGAAGAAGTTGGGGACGATGGTCTAAATATTATCGAACAGTGGGGGCCGTTTAACTCACAAGAAGAAGCGATCGCCAAGAGAATCGGACTCATCAGGTCTGGCAAGTGCCAACCTCATTGAGTGCTGAGTTATGAGTGCTGAGTTATGAGTTAAGAGAGTAATTGCTACTATTCCACACACTTTGTTATTTAAGATACTGAAAAACATATCCCAACTTTATCATTACTCATTACTCATTACTCATTACTCATTACTCATTACTCATTACTCATTACTCATTACTCATTACTCATTACTCATTACTCATTACTCATTACTCATTACTCATTACTCATTACTCATTACTCATTACTCATTACTCATTACTCACTACTCATAACTGAGTATTTTGAGTTTTTTCTGCTGTTGGTGTAGTTTTACCAGCAATTTTTTTACCCAATACTTCCAAAGCCTTAGCAAATTGAGGATCTGCTAATGTGCCAAGTTTGTCTCGTTCACGTAACCACAAATCTTGACGCTGGGCATCTGTCAATTCAACTTTCACATCTGGGTCAATGCCATGTTTATTAATATCTTTACCACTGGGGGTATGATACTTGGCAATAGTCACTGCCAGACCTGAGCCATCTTCTAGAGGACGTACAGATTGTACCAAGCCTTTACCAAAGGTTTGTGTACCAACTAAAACAGCACGCTGATTGTCCTGCAATGCACCAGAGAGAATTTCACTGGCACTAGCTGAACCTTTATCAACTATGACCACCAAAGGTTTATTCGTCAAAGCCCGACCCCTGGCTACTTCTCGTTCTTGTTCGCCTTGACGGTCAATAGTAGAAACAATTGTGCCTTTATCTAGCCACATCCGGGCAATTTCTACGCTAGAGAATAGCAAGCCTCCAGGATTACCACGTAAATCCAAGATATAGCCATTTACCCGTTGTTTTTCTAAATCTCTAATGGCTTGCTGCATTTCTTTACCAGCATTGGCACTGAACTGATTCAAACGAATGTAACCAACTTTACCAATAGTTGTTTGTTTTTGAGAATAGCGCACCGGATGGATTTCAATCCGCGCTCGTTTGATTTCAAATTGTTTTTGTTGACCGTTACGCTCAATCGTTAAGGTGACTTTTGTACCTGGCTCACCTCGAATCAGAGATACGGCTTGATTGGTATCCATCCCTTCGGTACTTTTGCCATCTATCTTGAGAATGACATCCTTGGAAAGAATACCTATTTTAAAAGCAGGTGTATCCTCAATTGGGGCAATTACAACCAGCTGCTTAGTTTTTTCATCCTGACTAATAGTGATCCCAATACCGGTGAGTTCCCCAGAGGTATCCACCTGCATATTTTTAAATTCTTCTGGGGTCATAAACCGGGTATAGGGGTCTTCTAGCTTTTTCAGCATTTCCCGGATGGACTTATAAGCTTCCTCTTGACTACTGTAGGACTTGTTGAGGTACTCCTTGCGTACAGCTAGCCAATCGACCTGATTAAACGTGTTGTCTACATATTGGCGTTGGACTATTTGCCAAACCTCATCTACCAACTCCTTGGGACTTGCTTTAAATAAAGCCTGACCGCGTGAGTGAATGCCAAGGCTAGTAACTGCGATCGTGGAGAGTGTTACCGCCGTAGCACCCAAAACAAGTCTACTTTTTGTAATCACCATAATGACAGCTGCGTCAGAGGGAAAAATTTATAGTCAGTATGCTCAATCTAACACAGGGTAAACTGTAACGACCGAGTATGTATTCCTAACTTCATCAAAATACTTTTTAATCCGGTGATCTAGGCGATCGCCATTTACAAAAATTTTATCAATATGAGGTCGCCAGTAAACAGTGAATAATAACTGTTCACTGTTCACTGTTCACTGATTTAAGGCTCTACCCAACGACCATCTGCTTTGATCAGATTAATCAATTCTTCTACACCTTTGTCTTCTGTGACTTTTTTAATTTCTTCTCGGCCACGATACAAAGAAATGTAGCCAGGGTTTTTTCCGACATAACCATAGTCAGCATCAGCCATTTCTCCAGGGCCGTTGACAATGCAACCCATAACAGCAATATCTAAGCCTGTTAAGTGTTTAGTTGCTTCCCGGACTTTATGCAGAACTTCTTCCAGATTAAACAAGGTGCGCCCACAGGAAGGACAAGCCACATACTCCACCATTGTTTTCCGCAAACCCAAAGCTTGGAGAATACTGTAACAAACGGGAATTTCTTTTTCTGGTGCTTCTGTTAAAGACACGCGAATGGTGTCACCAATCCCATCAGTAAGTAAGGTAGCGATTCCGGCTGTAGATTTAATTCGTCCGTATTCGCCATCACCAGCTTCTGTCACACCTAAATGTAAGGGATAGTCCATACCCAAATCATCCATGCGCTTGGCCATTAAACGATAGGCCGCTACCATCACGGGAACTCGTGAGGCTTTCATGGAAATGACTATGTTACGGAAATCTAACGATTCACAAATACGAATAAACTCTAGGGCAGATTCCACCATACCTTCTGGAGTGTCACCGTAGGTAAAAAGCATTCTTTCAGCCAATGAACCGTGATTTACGCCGATTCGCATGGCTTTACCTTGGTCGCGGAGGGAAATTACTAGAGGTGCTAGAGTCTCGCGGATTTTTTCACCAATTTCATTAAATTCAGATTCAGTATATTCAGTCCTTTGAGTGTTGGGTTTTTCAAACACATACAACCCTGGATTAATCCGCACTTTCTCTATGTGTTTAGCTACCTCCAAAGCGATTTTCATCCCATTGTGATGCACATCAGCAACAATAGGGACATCTTGGTAAGTTTTAATGAGTTTTTGTTTAATTTCTGCCAATGCTACAGCGTGAGCAATACTGGGGACGGTAACACGGACAATTTCACAGCCAATTTCGTGCAGACGACGAATACCCGCTACAGAACCATCAATATCCAGGGTATCTTCGTTAATCATCGACTGGACTACCACAGGGTAGCCGCCGCCAATTGTGACATTACCTACCTTGACTGGGCGCGTTTTACGACGCTTGATTGTAGTGTCAAAGATGGGTTGATTGGTTGTATTATTAGATGTTGCGAGAGTCGGCAGAGTTTGCATAACCTTAATTAAGTGAGTTTGCCGTAGCTAAAATATTAGATTAAAAGGTATCTGTTTCTCAGATTGCCATAGTCAGAGCTTTTTTGAGCGGTGCGATCGCAAAAAAGACCATAAAAAGTTTGATTTAGTTAAAATAGGTATGCCTAGGGGAGATTTTTAATTTTGGATCTACTCTAGTTTTGATCGATATCTCCAAAAATGATGTAGGCACAATTCATGAATTGTGCCTACCCAAGATTTTGGACAACGCATAATTAATTAAATTTGGTCGATGTTTCATAATGAGCTAAGGGGCGGTAAATGCCCCTAATCATCAAACAGCAGGTTTTTGTTTTAGTAAGCTCCGTTATCTTTTGGGACAACAACCACATCAACTGTTTTCAGTATGATCCATAAATCCAGCCAAAAACTTCGAGCTTTGACGTAATGTAAATCTATTTGAACTCTGCGTGGATAAGGGATATCATTACGTCCAGATACTTGCCATAATCCGGTAATGCCTGGTCTGATTGTTAAAACTTGATCAATGTAGATACCGTATTTTGGTAGTTCTTCTGCGACTAAAGGACGTGGCCCCACCACACTCATATCCCCCTTTAAAACATTCCAGAATTGGGGAAATTCATCCAGACTAGTAATTCGCAAAAATCGGCCGATGGTGGTAATTCTGGGGTCTTTTTTTAACTTAAAACTGCTTTCAAATTCTTGCCGCAACTGAGGCGATGTTTCCATCATTTGGACGAGGACTTCGTCCGCATTGCTGACCATTGTGCGGAATTTAATACAATTAAAGGGCTTGTAGTTCTTGCCTATTCTTTCTTGGACATAAAAAATTGGTCCTTCAGAACTGAAAGAAATCAGTAAGGCCAAAATTAAGTAAACCGGAGAAAACAGCAACAAAACTGACAAAGAAAACAGTATATCAAACAGTCTTTTGGCGAACTCTCCGTTTAAAGTAGGAAAAGACAAACCTTGAGGTTTTCTTCTAGGTGTCTTTGTTTTTTGACCTCGCTTGAGTGCAGAATGCGTAGACGAGCTAGCATCTGGCTTTAAGCGTCGCTTACCGGAGAGGAGTGAGCTCTGGGCAGTCATCATACTCCTTAATAATCCACACCACACATAGTCCCAATCTTAAATCTAAAAGGAGGTGCTTCTGGGGTAAAATTGCCAAAAGCATCGAAAACAATTACAAAAAATTCTGGTTGTCACTCTCCAGAATGCCTTTTTTGCCATGCTGATGTAAAAAATCTAGATAGCGTCGAGCAAAAACTTCCGGTGAAAACTGGGCAGCGTGCGATCGCATATACTCAGGGTTAAGGTCATCTTGATAAATTTCAAATTTTTCTACTGCCTCCACTAATGCCTCTGCTGTTTGTCTATTAAATAGTATGCCCGTTCCTGTGTCTTTATATGAACGCACATCTTTTACCGTTTCTAAAGCACCTCCTGCACCATAAGCAATCACTGGAGTACCGCAAGCTTGAGCCTCTACTAAGGCAATACCAAAATCTTCACAAGCAGCATATACAAATGCCTTAGCCCTAGACATATAGTTTTTTACCACTTCATCAGGTTGCCACCCCAGTATTTGGATATTTGAGTTTGCTAGCTCGCGGATTTGTGTCATTTCCGAACCTGTCCCAATGATTACCAATGGTCGTTGCAGTTGATTGAACGCTTGAACAATTAGAGATACTTGTTTATAACTCACTAACCGGGAAACGGTGAGATAAAAATCCTCTTTTTGAGACAAAAATGGAAACGTCTCCACATTTACGGGCGGATAAATGACTGTGGCTTCTCGTCGATAGCACCGCCAAATACGCCGAGCAGTATGGTGAGAGTTAGCAATAAAATAGTCAACCCGATTTGCGCTCAATACATCCCATTGGCGCAACTGATGCAACAAGTAGCGAGTTACCCATCCAGCTACACCACTACCCAACTTACTGTGGTGTAGATAATCAAATGTTAAGTCCCAAGCATAGCGCATAGGGGTATGGCAGTAGCAGATATGTAACTGATCACCAGTAGTTAAAATGCCTTTGGCAACAGCATGGGATGAAGACAGAATGACATCATACTGGCGTAAATCCAGTTGTTCAATTGCCAGGGGCAAAAACGGCAGGTATTTTTGAATCCCATTTTTAGCAAAGGGAAAATGCTGGAGAAACGTAGTACCAATTTGACGTTGATACAAATAACTTTCAGGATTGCTGGATTCAAAGTCAATCAAAGCATATAAATCAGCATCAATGTGATGGAGAATTTCCCGCACGACTAATTCCGAACCACCGGTGGCTTTTGGTGTTAGCCACTCATGAACAAGAGCATATTTCAAGGACACAGCTAACTTTAAAATGTAAAAATTACGTCAAGTAACAGTGTGAGGTTAACTGCATAGTTTCCCTTGGCGATGCAGGAATGGGAACTACCCCAGATGGCAATTAAAGACAGAGTTCTGCTGGGAGATGTTCCAGAGGGATGCAGCAACCTGATAACCTCAAGAGGATTGGGTATCAACAGTTAACAGTGAACAGTTACCAGTTATCAGTTGATGAATGGTAACTGTTCACTGATTTGAGTCTTCCCAGTCCTTACAAAAGACATAGGAGTTGGTAAATTATGCGAATTTTGATCATGGGTGGTACTAGGTTCATTGGTGTGTACCTAACTCAACTTCTTGTAGAACAAGGGCATGAGGTAGTGCTATTTAATCGTGGTAATCGCCCCCTACCGAGTTTGCAGGGAGTAGGACAAATTATAGGCGATCGCACTGATCCTACACAGCTGAAGGCAAAATTATTACCAGAAAACTTTGATGTGATTTTTGATAATAATGGTCGAGAACTAACTGATACTCAACCACTGGCAGAGATTTTTGCCGGTCGGGTGCAGCATTTTGTCTATATGAGTTCGGCGGGGGTATATCTCAAATCTGACCAATTACCCCATGTAGAAGGAGATAAAGTAGACCCGAAAAGCCGCCATCGGGGTAAGCATGAAACAGAAGCCTACTTGCAACAACAAGGATTACCCTTTACTTCGATTCGCCCTACTTATATTTACGGGCCTCAGAACTATAACGATTTAGAAAGTTGGTTCTTTGATCGGATTGTACGCGATCGCCCAATTCCTATTCCTGGTACTGGAGTCCATATCACTCAACTAGGTCATGTCAAGGATTTGGCGATGGCCATGTCTCAAGTGATTGGTAATCAACAGGCGATTGGGCAAGTGTATAATATTTCAGGCGATCGCTTTGTCACCTTTGATGGTTTAGCCCGTGCTTGCGCCCAAGCTGCCGGTAAATCACCCGATGACATCAAACTTGTGCATTACGACCCGAAAAAATTTGATTTTGGTAAACGGAAAGCTTTCCCTATGCGGGTACAGCATTTCTTTGCTTCAGTAAATAAAGCTCAAACGGAACTAAATTGGCAACCCCAATATGATTTGATTTCTGGGCTAACTGACTCTTTTGCAAATGATTATCTAGCCACTGGACGAGATCAAGCTGAAATAGACTTTTCCACCGATGATGAAGTTTTACAAGCTATTTAAGGGATACAAAAACCCGGTTTTTTAAATAAACCGGGTTTCTTGGTTTAGTTGATATTTAGACGTTTCAAGAAGCTTGAGATTGCAACTGTTCAAGTCTTGCCAAAACTTCTGCACTGTGGACAGATGGGTTAACTTTCACAAAAGTTTCCCGCAGCAAGCCTTGAGGGTCAATGATAAAACTATGACGCATAGATAAAAAACCGAGCCAAGAGCCGTAAGCTTTACTGACAGTACCAGTAGTATCAGCCAAAAGGGGAAATTTTAGCCCCTCAGAATCACAAAACTCAGCATGGGAATCGATATCATCAGCACTGATACCAACAACTTCAACATTTTTCTTCAGATATTTTGGTAAATCTTCCTGAAAACGACGTGCTTCAATGGTGCAACCAGCCGTGAAGTCTTTGGGATAAAAGTAAAGGACTACCCACTTACCACGCAAATCAGCCAGGGAAAGTTCACCATCACCTGTATTTGTGGGCAGAGTAAAATCTGGTGCAGGCTGATTAATCGCTGGAAGTTTACCTCCAAGTGCATGAGCAACTGGGGCAAAATTTAACGCATTGATAACCGTGAAAAAACTGACCAACAATATCTTCAAAAAAGTTCGCCGGGAAAACATGATATAAAAAAAATAACAACTTTACATAAGTTTACAATTCATTTACGATCTTTAGTTATTACTATGGTTGAATTTCCGGGAAAAATCATTTAGAACTCAAAAATAAAGCAGAATTTTCTTGACTGTGGGTACTGTAACAGAGTATAAAGGTGCTTGTATAAGTTCAATCAAGTAATGTTGGGTTAACAACTGCTTGTTTACTTATTAATTTGTGGCAAAGAAAAATAAAGGAATAAAGAATGAGGGTGGTGATGTTCAAGAAAACAGCCATAGCTAAGGTTATGGCAAACTTATTTCCATATTGAACTCCAAAACTTTCCTCAACACTAAATTCCTCAAATTTTCTCGCTTCAAAAAATGAGTGGATAATCAAAAACCATCTAGCTTTCCTTGAATTTTGTACTTAATTTTGCAGCGATGAATTACCTCCAACTGCGGTCTAATTAACTTGACAGTTGGAAGATATCTGTGTGTTGACTAATTCTCAGATCAGTGTTCCTTCGATTGACTCTAGCTATGACCAGCAACAAAAAACAACAATTACGCCAGTCTTTTTCTCTTAGTCTGGCTCTATTAAGCTTTTTATCCACACTCGGCTTAGATATCCGTTCCACTATTAAGACTGACTCTGTAATTTCTCTGAATATGTCAGAGGTATCAGCCCAATCGACCAAGAAAGTGTACTACGTTTCACAAACAGGTAGTGATAGCAACCCTGGGACAGCGACTCAGCCTTGGAGAAACATCAATTATGCCGTTGGTACAACTTCTCCTGTCCAACCTGGTGATACTATTCTGGTTCAGCCAGGAACTTACACAGGACTCGTAACTCTCGGTAAATCAGGTAATGCTACGTCAGGACATATCACACTAAAAGCCAATGGTAGGGTTATATTGCGTGACCCTGACCCTATCAATGGTGGCTTCCGAGAAGGAGTGATTCAGTCAGCTCGTAAAGGTTATTGGATTATTGATGGCTTCCGCATTGAAAACACATCCTGGGCTGGAATTGCTCTGCGTGATGCCAACAATATGATTGTTCAAAACAACCATACCTATCAGAGTGGTGCTTCAGGTATTATTGTTATGCCTGAAACCTACTATGGTGGCGGGGAAGCGGAGATTACCAGTAGGAATATTAAGATACTAAGAAACACTGTTGAACGCGCCAACTGGAGATGGACGAGCAACCGTTCTACAGAGGGTACACAAGAAGCATTGAGTATCTGGGGTGTGGATGGTTTTGAGGTGGGATACAATACCCTCAAAGAAGGCAACCGTGAAGGTATCGATGCGAAAGTTGGATCTCGCAATGGTTCTATTCATAACAACATAGTTACTCGTCAAGCACTAGTTTCAGGTACAACTAATGGCTATACAGGTGGACCAGCTATCTACCTTGATGGTAATCGAGCCAGGATGTTCAACATTGATGTCCACAGTAATACTGTGTACGGAAATACCGCCGATGCAATTGTGATTGCAGACGAAGTTCCTCAGATTGGGGATGTAACAAGTATTAGAGTTTATAACAACGTTATCTATGGGAATGGAATACAGCGTGTAAATGGTGGTGTAGGCATTCTCGTGGGCAGAAATGTAAGTTATGTTCAGATATTCAACAACACTGTTGCCAAGAATGTGCAAGCCCTGGTTATTGATGGTTATCATTTCACTGGTGGTTATCAACCGTTTCAAATTATAGTTCGCAACAATATCTTCGCCGATAGCCTTTTCCGCAATGGCTATATCGCAGGTGCAAGCAATTTGTCAGTACGTAACAACTTATTTACAAATAAGTTTGCAAACCTCTATGACATTGGAGCTGGAGTGACATCTTTGTGGGCTTTGAACAATAACAAAGTACCGTCGGCGGGATTTGTCAACTTAACTGGTAATGATTTCCGTCTCTCATCGATTTCGCCAGCAATTAATACTGGTTTTTTCCGATTCTTTGAGTTCGTACAAACAGTTTGATAAGGACGGTAATCCCAGAATCCAAGGCACTAGTGTTGACATAGGTGCTTATGAGTCTTCCTGGTAGTTCTGTTTTCAATTTCTACGTATGAATCTAAGCGTCCACAGATTTCCTTCTTTTTGATTTAAAATATCGATTTTTCTAACCTCTCCCAACATCAGGAGAGGCTAGAAAAAAGGTCTCTTTAAGTCCCACACCAATTGGTGGTAGGCTCAATTTAGCGGGTCTAAATCCCCCACAATACTCAGGAGTGTTTACTGATTTAACGACTCTGAGTGTGACTCTGGAAGCTGATCTATACTTTCGATGTATTGAGCATCTAAAAGAAAAGCTCCCTTAGCAAAGCGAATACCCCAATATCCACCAGGCCGACGGTCAAGGACTATACCCTCCTCACCTACTTGAATGATATCAGGGGGGCGTAACATCGGCATGGGGTCTGCTGTTTTGATATAGGGTGGTAATGCCACAACTCGGACTTTACTACCAATGGTAAATTCTTCAGACATATAAAAAGAGCTAGGAGTTTTGATCAACTCATAGCTCATTATTTTGAACTTTACTAGAGGTGTGAAGGAAGATTTTGTTTTGTTGGGAAGGAGGTAAAAGGAAAGGGGAGGGCATATTTCCCCTTTCCCTATCTTCTGCAAGAAGTCTGTTAATTGGGTGTTATGGAAAATAATGCTTGTACTTCAATGTAGGGTGCGTCAGTGCAAAAAAACCTAACTATACCAAGAAATTATTCATACTGACGCACCCTACTAACCGTCAATTTGGAATAATTTATTTTTTGGTGTTCCCTTAAGTCTAACAATGGTTGTAGGCGAGGGGTAGGATTAGAGGCAGCCGTAAAAGTTTGCATCGTCATGTAAAAACTTTTCAGGTGAGATTAATTACCGTTTTGTTGACGACGTTGCTGCCAACGCTGACCACGACTAGCTTTCATTTCTTGTAGTTTGGCTCGTTGTTCTGTAGTTAGAACTGCTTCAATTTGTTGTTTGGTATTCGCCCGAATTGTCCGCATTCTGGCTTTTTGGTCATCTGTCAAATTCAAGTCAGCCATTTTCTTACCCCGACGCTGACCTGCTTCGGGACGTTCACCTGGTTGACGTTCCGCTCGACGTGCTTGACGTTCTTGACGTGCAGCCTCTAGCTTGGCTTTTTGTTCTGGGGTGAACACGTTTTCCATTTGAGTGCGGGCGTTGCTTTGAATTTGTTTAATTCTGGCTTTTTGGTCTTCAGACAATCCCAAACTTTCCCAAGGGCCTTTTTTTGCGGCTTGTGCAACCTGGAATGGTGAAGAAAAGGCGGTTTGTGCTTGAACAGCAAAAGGAGCTACAGTTGCAGTTAAAGTAAGAGCGATCGCACCAGCTAAGAGAGATAATGATTTGAGTTGCATTGATGACATCGTTTTGTTTTTTGTGGTATGCAACCATCTTAATAACTCACATCAATTACCCACATGAGGAGAAAGTCATGAATCCACCCATGACTTTAGTCATGATTGAAGTATGATTTAGGTGACTGGTAATACTTTCAAAACTAAAGTAAATATAGAAAACAGAATTGACTTTTGCCCCTTCGACTGCGCTCAGGGTCAACACCAAGCGTAGCCGAAGTTTTGACTTTTGACTTTTGACTTCGGAGCGCAGCGACGTGACTCGTCCTATCCAAATTAATAATCATCCTTTTCGGTTCTTACTTTATTTAGAATGGATATTACTAGCAATTTCTGTGATCACATCTGTATTGCCGCATCCTTCACCACGATTTGCTAGTAGATTTCCCGAATTAGCCATTTTAAATCTTACTATTTTTGGATTAATGGGCTTGAGACTACCTACTAGTAATAATCTCGTGAAGATTATTTATACAGCCTGTGGAATTAGTTTAATTTTTATCACTGGTTTATTTGGTGGTCGAGCCGATCGCCTATTTCCTTTTCTCTATATAATTTTGGTTATTCGTAGCTGTTTGATTTTCCAATTACCTGGACGCTTATCAGTTACTTTTGTTTCATTCACTTTGTTTTTAACAACACTATTATATCGAATACCTCGTTATCCTTTACCACCACAAGCCCAAGAAAAATTTCGTTTCTTTACTTTGAGTTTAGCTTTAGTTTTTGGTTTAAGTTTAGTATTTGTTTTAATTTTAATGAATACTGTATTATCGGAACGTGAAAGTAGAGAAAAATTAGCGATTGCCAATGAAAAGCTTAGGCAATATGCTCTGCGTATTGAAAATCAAGCTACTCTAGAAGAACGGAATCGAATTGCACGGGAAATTCATGATTCATTAGGTCATTCTTTGACTGCTTTAAATCTCCAATTAGAAACTGCTTTAAAACTTTATCAAGCCAACCCTGATAAAGCACAGAGTTTTTTGGCTAGGGCTAAGGAGTTAGGTTCTAAAGCCTTACAGGATGTAAGACAGTCAGTTTCTACGATGCGTTCCAATCCATTACAGGATAAATCTTTAGCACAGGCAATTGATATTTTGGCTGAAGATTTCCAACGTTCTAATAATATTCTTTTAAATCGTCAAATCAATCTTGAATATTCCTTATCTACTGAAGTTAATACGGCTATCTATCGCATTATTCAAGAATCATTAACAAATATATCTAAACACGCTAGAGCAACAGAAGTTAATCTAGAAATAATTATCAATAGAGGCAGTTTATATATAACCATTCAGGATAATGGAAGAGGATTTGATCTAGAACAAAATACGACAGGATTTGGATTACAAAGTATGCGCGATCGCGCTTTATCTCTGGGAGGTAAATTTACAATCAACAGCGCATTCGGTTGCGGTTGTCAAATTACAGTTGATATTCCTCTAGGTAGGTTAATTTCATGATTAAAGTATTATTAGTAGATGACCAAAGTTTAATTCGTCAAGGATTAAAAGCCTTATTAGAACTAGAACCAGATTTGGAAATAGTGGGAGAGGCAGAAAATGGAGAAGTCGCGCTTAATTTAATTATTCAATCATTACCAGATGTGGTTCTAATGGATATTAGAATGCCTATCATGGATGGAGTTGCAGCCACACGGGAAATTTGCAAGAATTTTCCGGGAGTAAAAGTTTTAGTGCTGACAACTTTTGATGATGATGAATATGTGAAAGCAGCCTTACAACATGGCGCAATGGGTTACTTACTTAAAGATACACCTTCCGAAGAATTGGCTGTGGCTATTCGTGCCGTACAGAAGGGATATACTCAACTAGGCCCAGGAATCGTCAAAAAACTTTTGATTCAATTTCCGACTCCAATACCTAGTCAAACACCATCTATGCCACCCAGTTTAGCAGAACTGACCCCTAGGGAAAAAGAAGTTTTACAGTTAATTGCTATAGGTGCTAATAACCGAGAAATTGCCCAACAACTTTACATTTCTGAAGGGACAGTGAAAAATCATGTGACTAATATTTTAAATCGGTTGAACTTGCGCGATCGCACTCAAGCTGCTATTATTGCCAATACCTATATATCTTATTTAAATGAGTCAATTTGACTCTGATCATCTTAGGTAAATAAATTCAAACATTCCTGTCTTAGCACACCCTTGGTAACTCGGATGTTTCTAAATGATTTCGCAATCACTTCTTCACAAGTAATATTAATTTGTGCCTGATTAATCGAAATTAAATCCGCAATTGAAGCACCATAGACAATTTCAGCCAAACCGCTCCAAACGCAAGCTGCTGCACACATAGGGCAAGGTTCACCAGTGGTATATATGCTATAACCTTCTAAGGAAAAGTTGTTGATTTGACTTGTTAAACGGCGAATAACATTAATTTCCGCATGAGCAGAAGGGTCGCAATCTCTACCGACAGTATTGTGTGCTGTTGCCACAACTTGATTATCATGAATAATGACCGCGCCATAAGGTGCATCTCCCTGTTTGGCTTCCTCAATTGCTAGACGCATAAAATATTCTTGGTTCATAATTAGTTTGGTAATTTAGCCAGATAATCAGTAAAAATACCATATTCAACTACTGGTAGTGAAATATGTTGCTGAGTAGAAAACAAACGGAATTTTACTTAACAGACCTAGAAACGCCTATTGGTAAAGCAATTAATTTAACAATTGCTACCTTAGTTTTACTGTCATCAGGAATTTTTGTAGTACAAACATATAATATAGCTGATGATCTGCGCTTACAGTTGGATCTAATAGATAAAATTATATTGATAATTTTTGCTATAGAATATGCCCTGAGATTATGGAGTGCAGAACATAAAATTAATTATCTTTTGAGTTTTTATGCAATTGTTGACCTAATGGCTATTTTGCCATTTTTTATTGGATTAGTAGATATTAGTTTTATTCGCTTACTGCGGTGGTTTAGAATTTTACGTTTAATTAGATTTATCGATAAAAAATTTTTATTTGGCACTATTAGCACAGAAGACGGCATAATTTTTATTCGGATATTATTTACATTATTTGCCATCATATTTGTTTATTCTGGGCTAATTTATCAAGTAGAACATCCTGTAAATCCCTCAGTTTACAAAACTTTTTTGGATGCTTTTTACTTCTCGGTTGTGACCATGACAACTGTTGGCTTTGGTGATGTTACACCAATTTCGGAATTAGGGCGATTGTTGACAGTTTTGATGATTTTGACTGGCGTTACTCTCATCCCTTGGCAAGTAGGAGATTTAATTAAGGGGTTAGTTAAAAATGCTAGTCAAATAGAAATAATTTGTGTAAGTTGTGGTTTGGCATTTCACGATAGAGATGCGGAGTTTTGTAAACGGTGTGGAACTAAGTTACCTAATAAGTAGCCGGAAGTCAAAAAATTCCTGTTCTCTGTCTTATCTGTGTCTTTGTGGTTATATAAATTCCTTCTAAACTCAACCATAGGGAGGAAGTCTTTACCATTGAGAGCATCACACTAGTAAGTAATATCAATTTGTAATTCAGAACATCAGATGTAATCTTAGGTTTGGGGTTTGCATCCGTAGCTTGATCTAAGCGAATTGGTATCCAAGAGATGATCCGGGGGTACAAAATTATGGTGAAACAGTCTAACCCAGGTCTCCACGAAGAACCTCGTTACCAACCAGCACCTATAATTCCTCTTAAACAAGAGGAATCTTTACTCGATTGGTTGCAAAATACAGGTCGATTAGTGTCTTACCCATCTGTTGACTACTCTTACGAAGATGAGGTAGAAGAAGACGAAGAAGTGGCGGAACTTGTGGATGCTTTTGACTTTGAAGCGGAAGAAGTTGAAGAATTAGAAATATAAAATCACCCACCAACAGCATTTAATAGTGTTGGTGGGGAAATATAGAGAAATTTCTAAGTCACAGCAACTGCTGTAATCTCCTTTAAGGCTTGTAGTAGTTGCGAAACCTCTGCTAAAGAGTTGTAATGTACTAGACCGATTCTTAATAGACCGCCACTGGCTTCTAGTCCTAGTTTCTCAGTTAGGCTGAGAGCATAAAAATTACCGTGCCAAGTAAAAATACCGCGATCGCCTAAATTTTTCGCTATACTTTCAGGACTTTTTCCTTTTAGTCTGATTGCTACTGTGGGTGTCCGCCAATTAAAGTGCGTAGTATCGGTAATGCCATATAAAGTTAAGCCAGGAATTTCTAATAGTCCCGCAATAAGTTGATGACTCAGTTCTCTTTCATATTGTTGAATCGCTGACATCGCTGCAACTAAAGCCGCTCGTCGGCTGTGATAGGCTGAGGCGATAGCATCTGGGTGTTCTGATGTCAAAAAGTGGGGACATTGAAAGTGTTCTAAACCTTCTTTGTCAGCGTCAATCAAGGCTGCTATTAATTCGTTGTCAATGGTTGGCGAAACATGACAACCTAGTTTTGTGAGATAGTTAATCGCCGCGACCACACCCGCCAACCCCTCATGATTTAGAGTTCCAGTTTCCCAACGGGATGGGACTTCATTGGAGGCTGGCTTGACTTTATACGGTTGCAGATTCTCCAGATGCTCCCGTTTACCGTACAAAATACCAATGTGGGGGGCAAAAAATTTATACGCAGAACAAGCCAGAAAGTCGCAGTCTAAAGCATGAACATTAATCGGTGCGTGGGGTGCATAATGGACGGCATCAACAAACACCCAAGCACCGACAGCATGGGCGAGACGTACTATAGTCGCAACATCGTTGATTGTCCCCACAGCATTAGAAGCATAACTCACCGCTACTAGCTTAGTGCGGGGATTAATCTGCTGTTCTAAATCCCTCATGTCTAAGGTGCAATCAGCAAGATTAATATCCACTACGCGAATAATTGCACCCTGTTCTTCTAAGGTATACCAAGGAGCAATGTTAGCGGCGTGATCTAATCTGGTGACGATAATTTCATCACCTGGTTTAATGGTGCGGGCGATCGCGCGACTTAAAGTAAAGGTGAGTGAGGTCATATTTGCGCCAAACACCACTTCATCGCTACTGCAACCCAAAAAATCGGCGATCGCTACTCTCGCCGCCGTAATGACAGCATCTGTCCGCGCACTAGTAGCAAATGCACCATGAGCATTAGCATTTGACCTCACCAAATAGTCACTGATTGCATCTAAAACTGCACCCGGTACTTGTGTTCCACCTGGCCCATCAAAAAAATATTGCAGGTTGTCCGTTGATTTTTTGGTTAAGTGCGGGAAACTGTCCACGTATCCATTTCAAATCCAGAGATTCCATCATCGACTCCTAGGTTAATAGTGTCTTACCTATATTAGTCATCGACCGAATTGAATTATGGGTTATCCAGAAACCTTGTAGAGAGGTAGCATTGCTACGTCTTTTCTTTTTTCACCAAATGTCTAGTGCATAAAAAATCAGCATTAAACATAGTTAATAAGTGAAGGTGTTAAACAACACTGCACAAACTTCACTACAACAAATCCCAGGAAAGCATGATAATATCTCGCATTCGCACCACAGTAATCAGTATGACCATCCTAGCAACCGCGCTAGTCTCTACTGCCGCAATGGCTGCACAACCCCAAGCTGAAGTTATATCCCAAAGCTGTACTGATGCCATTCACTCTACAAACCCTACGTTAGTTAGTTTACGTCCAGTCCAGCCTAATTCCAAACTCCCAATCGCAGCACCAGGAGGTGGTTCAACTGAAAAGAAAACTTGCGAAACCACTCATGCACCTGCTACCAATCCACAGGGAGTCAATGGCTCTAATCGCTGTACAACTTGCACCTACTCTTCTAGTGGTCATGTCTCCGTAAATTGTATTTTCATCAAACCTAAATAACTCAAAAAAGTTAGCTCCCTCTGTGCCTCCGTGTCTCTGTGGTTTAAATTAATGTATCCTTACCACAAAGACACAGAAATTAAACAGTGCTAACTTTCCAAAGTTTCCTGAGAGAACTTCTTGTGCAGACTAGTAGTTTGTTTCCCATTAGCCGCAGATACGGTGATAAGGTAATCAATTAACTCTTCTGAGAAGGGAACACGCAAATGGAATGTCCCATCTGATTTAAGTGTGATAGGTTTACCAGCTATATTGACTGTTGCACCTGGTTCTGTTGCTCCGTGGATAATTAACTCAGCATCAGCCACAAACCAAAAGTCTCCGTAGGGACGACTGAAGACATGAACATTCGGTGAACGCGCTATATTTACCCAACGTTCCCCATCAGCAAAGTAGCCAATTTCTACCATGTAATCACGATCGCTATGGGGAATTGCTATATAGCGATCGCGAATAATTTCCTCACACTCATATTGCTGTATGAGTTGGGGAGTTTGATAACTCAGGTCGATATTAGTGACATCATGCAGCCGTAATGCTAATTGAGAGATACCAGCATCATGTAGCAGTTGTTGACGCGTCTGGGAAATTTCCCAGGAGACATAAGCCCATTTAGGAGTGCGAGAGTTAAAGAAAATCTGACTTTCTTCATCTCCTATCGAGTCATCTACAACTAGGTTTTCTGTATAAGGAGGACTGAAGACACGCACAACATCGGAACGAGCAATTTTCACCCAGTTATCGCCTGCTGTGATATAACCAATTTCTACTAGATAATTGCGATCGCTCTCTGGAATTGATACATAGCTATCAGTGATGTCTGGTTCATATTCATGCTGCTGTACTAAATAGGGGTCTTGATAACTCAAGTCAATTTCTGTCACATCATACAGTCGCAATACTAACTTTGAAACACCATCATCTCGCAGTTGCTGGAGATGGTTCTGAGAAACATACCAAGACACATAACCCCATTCAGGACTACGGGGTTTCAGAAGAATACTGCTCTCTTCATCGTCATCTGTGTCGTTGGTAGATACTACATCCACCGTGGGTAAATTTTCTACTGTGGTATCTGTTGTTTCTGGTTGGGTAGTGTCCTGAATTGCATAAATACCAGCCGCCGCCCCAATTCCTAAACCGATGGCTGCTGCACTACCAGCTAAATTTTCTAAATTACTTGCAGGACTATCTTCTGTTTCTTCAAGTGTTTCATAATCGGTTGGTTCAGCCTCATCAGCTACCAAATTCAACGCATCTTCAGGAATCTCAGCCAACTGGGGTGGAAGAGTAGGTAAATCTTCCCCATCTACATCGAATGATGTTGGTGTAAATAACTCAGTATTAGTGTCTGGGTCGTCAAATAGCGAGTCAATATCAACATTGGTTGCGTCAAATTGGGGTTCGCCCGTCCATTCTATCTGCTCATCTGTCGTATCTAAATTGCCGGGGGTCACATCTGGTAGATTAGCGATCGCGTCTTCAGTGATAGCTTCCGACTGGTCAAATATAGACTCTATATTGGTTGCATCTGGCTGGGGTAATTCTGTATTGAAATCACCAGCTAATTCCCTCTCCTCATCTATAACTGCTGGTGTTGATAATTCCTCTTGATCGTGATTTTCTGGCTCTTCAGCCATAGCCCAGATGCTAGTTTGTATCTCTGGGGTAGCTGTAACTTCCGTTTCAATATTTGGCTCACTCGATACGACTTCTGGAGTATTTACTAATTCTGAAGTCTCATTTGTCACATTTTCAGTTTTAGCAGTTTCTACGATTTGCGGATAGGAAGTGTTGACAATAGCAGCTGGTGCTTCCATATCCCAAGGGGATTGCTCTAATTCAGGCGGTAGCGGTAGGGGAGTTTGAGCTACCTTATCTTTGATGTCTGAACTTTTGTCTGTGGTCGTATCTCCCATCGGGAAAACTTTGTCTGCATCGGCTGGATTTGCTGAATCTGAATCAATCACAGTCGATTCTTCCCCAGATGCTGAGGGTCGGCGCATAAACCACATTAACGATCCACCAATAGCACCTATGGGTAACAACAACCACCACAACAAGTTTCGTCCATCCGTCTGGGGATTGTCGGGGGGTGCTATCACTGATGGCTGAGTGATGTTAGTTACCGTAGAGGTGTTATTACTATCCAAAAATGGAGTATTAGTAGGCGGTGGTGTAGTGACCGTCAAGGGCGCAGGGGTAACTTCTGCTGTAGGGGAAGTAGTGGCTGGTGTGGGTTCTGTGGTAGGGGAAGTAGTCGCCTCTGGTGTAGTTTCAGGATTAGTAGCTGTTAAAAATGCTGATGATTCGCCTTTGGCGATCGCTTCCGCCTCAGCTGTTCTTGCTGCTTCTATAGCCTGCTGTCCTTGAGGAGCTAAAGCAAATCCTAGAAAGGCTGCTACGTTAGGACTGGGATTTTTTTTGTAAACGTAAACAAAAGGCTGAGAAAAAGGATACTTCGGATCATCTGGTAATGTGTCATGTAACTTCAGAACACGCACACCAGGGATTTTTGATACTTGATTAGCTCTGGCATAGCTAATTCCATCCTTACCCAGTTGTTTAACAATTTCTGCGGTGTCATCCTGTGCTATTTGGGTAGCATTCGAGCCTGTAGCAAACTTAGTGCCTCGGAACACTGGATAGTTACTTAATGCTTCCCGTGTGCCGCTATTATCTGGGCGATCAATTACCCGAATCCTACCGTTTGCAGCTCCCAATCGTGACCATCTGGTAATTCTTCCCTGGAAAATGCTGGCAAATTGTCTATCAGTCAAGCTGCCCTTAAAAGGATTGTCTGCTCCTACTATGATCGCAATCTTTTCTCGATGCAATCGGGCTTGTTCCAAACCTTGAGCTTTTTCTTCTGGAGTCAGACCTCGACCAATTGCGGCTATGTCAATTTGTCCATCTAACAGAGCCTGAATCGCCGCTTCTGTTCCATTGGCTGCAATTGCCACTTTTGTACCAGAGAAATTTTGCTCAAAACTCTGTTGCAAGTTTTGATTAAAGGCAGCAAAGCCACTAGAATCATCAATCTTCACCATAGTTCCATCTGCCACTGTTTGTGGTAAGGGGAAAGAGGGTGTTTCAGTGCCAGATTGTGCCAGCACAGGGACTGACATCAAAAGGTTTGTTGCTACGGAAGAGGTAGTTAAGGCTAGCAATAATGCCAGACGGACTATCCCACTATCTTGTTTTTCTTGTTGCCACATATGCTGCTTATCTAGGTACAGGAAACAGAAAGCCGACGAGTCTGAAATTCATATTTTGATACAGGAGGAGACGCGCTCATTATACATCTGGTGTCAATTTTGTTATAAGTCCTCAAAAATTTTATTTTGTATAATAAAATACTAATTATTCTGAATTTTAACTAGTCTTAGATGAGATTTTTGTTGGTATAGACAGTTAAATTAATTAACACAATCTAGAATTACTGGATGTAATTATTACAATTTTTAATTGAGAATTGGTGATAACTCCACTTTAAGAATTCCCAAGATAACAATGACAATCTGGTTTTTCAATCAATGACTCTACTAGAGCATTGAGCGCAGTCGCCGCTAGCAACCCGCCACCAATAGTCCCCTCGATAGTAATATAGGGTACATCTTGTTGCATAAGTTGGCGTTTAGCGGCTGGCGCATGACTAAAACCAATCGGCATTCCAATGACTAGGGAAGGTTGAATTTTTTGCTGGTTAATCAGTGTACAAGCTTCTAATAGCACTGAAGGAGCATAACCAATCACTAAAATACAGCCAAAGCTAGCTTGTTCTAATCTTTCTCGCCATTGTTGATGCTGCCAAAATTCTAGTTCCGCTTCTGTGACAGTAGAAACGTGGGGGTTATCAATTAAAGTTGTGACTCGACAACCCAGATGAACTAATCTTGTTTGATCTACAGCCGCCGCAATGGTGGGGATATCAACGACAATCTCACAACCAGAACTTAGGGCTGCACGACTAGCCGCAATTGCATCTTTACCAACCTTGACAAAAGATACTAAACTAACATCACCACAGGCTAAAACCATCTGAGAAATTAGATGTTGTTCGATCTCGGAACGGTTCGATAAGTCAGGTAGCAAGTGTTGTAAAGATTCTCCAAAAACTTCTGAGTGGTTGTGAACTTCTGCATCTAACCCACTCCAAAGCTTTGCCAAACTTCCCAAACCGGCTTGAGTTTCTACGTCTAGTAACTTGACTTGTGCCAAGACTTCTGATTGCATGGTTTGACAATGGCGATCGCGTCCTAATAATCCTTCTAAAGCTGAGGCTGTTTGGCGCAGTTGGGCAATTTGCTGCATGACTGCCCGATATTGCTGTTGCAACTGTGCCATTAAATGACTATTGGTGTCGGTTTCTGGATGTATTTCCAAAATTTGGCGGATGTGGTTGATTTGAAAGCCTTGTTGCTTCAGGGCGACAATTTTTTGTAGCCTCATCACATCTTTTTCAGTATAGAGACGATAGTTACTTGGCGATCGCTCAGGCTGTGGTAGTAACCCTAATTCATGGTAATGTCGCACCATTCGGGGAGTAATTCCACCTCCCACCGCTTCCGTCAGTTCTTTAATCGTCAAGCAACCAGCATTCATAGTTCTTACTTAATTCAAAGAATTAGATAATCATTCCTCAGATTTGCTTGTAGCCCCGAATTGTATTTGGGGGCTTTACGCATAAAAACTTATAATCGAATGTCACTACAATTTTTTTGCTTCAAAATCCAAGGCAACAGTTTGGCAATATTTCTAGCATCATCAATGCCACGATGATGCGTCCCTTCCAATTCTATGCCTACCAGTTGTAACGCTTGTGCCATACCGTATCGTTTGGGTAAGCCTTGGGCATCACTAAACTGTTGTTTGAGATTGATATGAGGATAAGCAATAGGAAAAGGAACATTGTGAAATTTGCTATCTTGTTTAAACTGGTTTCGATCATAGTCTCCCCACGAACCAAACACAGCATTCGGATATTTAGACAGCCATTGTTTGAGCATAGCGATCGCCTCCACATATCCGGGAGCATTATCCACTTGTGTCTGAGTAATCGAGGTCAATAATTTACAGAAATCCGTGAGTACAGGATAGCGAACAGGTTTAATAAAAGTTTGAAACTCATCGATTACCATCAGAGTTTGCGCTTCAACCATGACAGATCCAATTTCGATGATTTCCATCTCCTGTCGTTTGATGCTTCCTTTGTCACAACAAGTTGCTTCCAAATCGAGGACTAGAAAATAGTCATATTGATTCAAGTTCATCACGTAATTGCGGTAGCGAGTCATCGAGCGTCATTGCGTTAGCGAAGCGGGGCGTTAGCCCATTGCGTTAGCGGAGCGGGGCGTTAGCCCATTGCGAATTGGTTTAAATCCATCTTCTTGACATTAACATTGATGTCAAGGTTTAGGGTGAGGGTAGTTATCACTGATTCCACTCTCATGCTTTACCCCCAGCGTTTTAACCAATTCACCACAGAACACTCAGACACCTTAGCCGCCCTACTTTGCGGGGTGCTGCTATTTTTGGGATGGTTTGCCTTACATCTAGGTTGGCTAGGATGGGCTTTACTACTGTTACCGGCTGCTTATGTCATTGGTGGCTACGACAGCGCGCGTGAGGGACTAACGACGCTGATTAAAGAAAAAGAACTGGATGTAGATTTACTGATGATTGTGGCGGCTGTGGGTGCAGCTAGTTTGGGTTTGTGGCGGCGGGAATACCACTTAATTATTGATGGGGCAATTTTAATTCTCATCTTTGCTATCAGTGGTGCATTGGAAGGTTACGCGATGCGGCGAACTGAGAGGAGTATCCGCAGTTTGATGAGTTTGACACCAGATACAGCTAGGGTTTTACAACAGGGAGAAGAAGCAACTATTCCTATTAGCCAGCTGCAAGTCGGTGATGAAATTGTCGTGAAACCCGGTGAATTGATTCCTACTGATGGCATCATTGTTTCTGGTTACAGCACCATCAATCAAGCAGCGATTACCGGGGAATCTTTACCCATAGAAAAGACGGTGGGTGAAGAAGTCTTTGCGGGGACAATTAATGGTTACGGTGCATTGCAGTTGAAGTTACACAAACCAGCCGCCAGCAGTTTAATTCAGCGCGTGATTCGATTGGTGGAACAAGCCCAAACAGAAGCACCGCCTTCTCAGGAGTTTATTGAAAAATTTGAAAGGGGATATGCCAAAGTTATCGTCATTGCTGGGGTATTACTAGCAACTTTACCGCCGTTTGTCTGGGGTTGGGACTGGGAAACTACAATTTATCGGGCTTTGACTTTTTTAGTGGTGGCTTCTCCCTGTGCATTAATGGCAGCCATTATGCCCACATTATTATCTGGGATTGCCAATGGTGCAAGACAGGGCATTTTATTTAAAAATGGCGCACAGTTAGAGAAGATTGGGAAAGTGAGAGCGATCGCCTTCGATAAAACTGGTACTCTTACTACAGGACAAGTACAAGTATCCCAAGTTCTCACCACGAGTAAATACACAGAACAAGATGTCCTCATAGCCGCCGCCGCTTTGGAATCTTCTTCAGAACACCCGATTGGTCAAGCTATCACCCAGGCGGCTAGTAATTTGGACTGGGTACGGGCTATTGAGGTACAAGCCATACCTGGACAGGGCATTTTTGGCACAGTTAACAATCAACAAATTATTGTCGGGAATGGGGCTTTTGTACAGCAGTATGTTGTCCAATTACCAGGGGAATTACTAGAAAAAGTGGCATCTTTGGAACAAGAAGGTAATACTGTGGTTTGGGTGGCGCAGAATCCCGCCCCGTTGATGGAGGGGTTCTTGGAAGTAATGGGTGCGATCGCACTTGCAGATACAATTAGAGCAGAGGCAGCTAGCACTCTCACCCATTTACGGCAAATGGGAATAGAACAAATTGTCATGATTACTGGTGATAACGAACGCACCGCCCATAGTGTCGCCCAATCTGTAGGGATTGATCAAGTATTTGCCGAACTACTACCAGAAGATAAATTAGATGTGATTCGCAACTTACAGAAAAAATATCACACAGTCGCAATGGTAGGGGATGGGATTAATGATGCACCAGCTTTAGCTCAAGCCTCTGTAGGGATTGCAATGGGAGTAGCCGGTAGTGATGTCGCCTTAGAAACCGCAGATATCATATTAATGGCAGACAAACTAGAGAAAATGGCGATAGCCATCAAATTAGGCAGGCGATCGCAAAGTATAGTTAAACAAAATATAGTCGTTGCTTTAGGGTTTATTGCTTTGCTTTTAGTCGGTAACTTTTTCGGCAACATTAACCTACCTCTCGGTGTTATTGGACACGAAGGCTCTACGGTGTTAGTTACTTTGAGTGGGCTAAGATTACTAAAGTAGCAGATTGACATCCTTCTACCGCTAATCAGGATTACCTGATATAGCGGGGATTTTTTACGGGATATGGAGAACCCCTCTCCAACCCTCTCCCCTACAAGGCTACGGTGTACACACAAGTCTTAAAATCCCAGTCACAACTTGCTTTATAGCCCTTCAATGTCATTCTGAGTGGAGTCCTGAGCGAAGCGTTCGCGCCAGCGTTCCCGAAGGGTAGGAACTGGAAGGAAGAATCTCGGACTTGCACCGTAGTCTCTAGATGTTTCATTTCGCTGTCGCTACATTCAACATGACAGTTGAGAATTTTGTCAAGGTTCTGAAATGTATGCTGGTAGCACTTGTGTGTACACCTTAGCCTACAAGGAGAGAGGCTTTAATTTTCCCCCTTCCCTGGTAGGGAAGGGGGTTAGGGGGTTAGGTTTTGCGTTAACTTTTCCACATAACGTGAAAAGTCAAGATATAGCGGGGATTTTTTTTGTAGAGTATTGAGTTAATATACTTTCACTATTAAGTAATATGCAATTTAAATGTTCAAAAATTATATATGAATAAACCTAAAATTTTCATTGACGGAGAATCAGGAACTACAGGCTTACAAATTTACTCGCGCCTCAACCAAAGGGATGACATTGAGTTAGTTAGCATTGAAGCATCTAAACGAAAAGAGACCACTGAGCGAGCAAAAATCATCAATTCCGTCGATGTAGTAATTCTCTGTCTTCCTGATGATGCAGCCCGCGAAGCAGTTGGCTTAGTAATTAATAATACAGTTAAAATCCTGGATGCTAGTACCGCCTATCGCACGGCGGCGGATTGGGTTTATGGTTTTCCAGAACTGAACCCAGGACAGCGAGAAAAAATAGCCAATGCTCAGTTTGTCAGCAATCCTGGCTGTTATCCTACAGGATTTTTGGCTTGTATTCGTCCGTTAATAGCTCAAGGAATTATCCCTAATAATTTTCCCCTGACGATTAATGCAGTATCTGGCTACTCTGGTGGCGGTAAGAATTTAATCCAAAAGTACGATACCTTTCACGAACAGCAAAAAGGCTCAACTCCACTTTATCCCTATGGTATTTATGGTTTGCAGTTTGGACATAAACACGTCAAAGAAATGCACCAGCACGCTGGTTTAGTATCGCCGCCGTTATTTGTTCCAGCAGTTGGGGATTTTGAACAGGGAATGTTAGTACAAATACCTTTGCCTTTATGGACTTTAGAGAATCCCCCAACAGGTGAAGCAATTTATCGTGCGATCGCAGAATACTACGCAGGTGAAAAGTTTGTCCAGGTAGCCCCATTCCAAGATACAGCCTTGCTTAGAGAAGGAACTTTCTTGGATGCGATGGCGATAAACAACACTAACATTGTGCAGGTGTTCGTTTTCGCCAATGACGCGACCCAAGAAGCCTTATTAGTAGCGCGTCTCGACAACCTCGGTAAAGGTGCATCAGGCGCAGCCGTACAAAATCTTAATATTATGCTGGGTGTTCCAGAAGATTTGGGACTAATTTAATTCAAAATTCAAAATTCAAAATTCAAAATTTTACTGCTAGGTCATTCGCGGTAGCGTTGCGTAGCAAAGCCAGCTACGCGCTAGCGTCACGCAGTGAAAAACTTCTGGGGACTTGGGAGTGGGGACTGGGAAGAATTTCTCAGCACTCCCCACTCCCCATTCAGAACTCAGAACTCAGCACTCAGCACTCAGCACTCCCCACTCCCCATTCAGAACTCAGAACTCAGAACTCAGAACTCAGAACTCAGCACTCAGCACTCTTAACTCAGCACTCTTAACTCTTCTCTTTGAAAGAATCTAGCCACTCTTGGACTTGTTCGCGGGCGATATCTCGACCACCAAGACCAAAGGCTAAAGCAATAGCAACTGCGATCGCACCTAATAGCAATCCAAATGCTAAATTGACAATATCGCTGGCAATGCCAATCTGTTGCAATGCCATTGCGGAGACTAGGGTAATAATGGAAATCCGTGCTGCTTGACCCAAAATTTGGGCTTGGCGATTACCGGAACTGGTAATGATATTAAAGGCGAGGTTGGCGAAGAATAAGCCAATGGCAAATACTACTAAGCCAGATAAAATGCGCCCAATAATTACCAGAATACCAGTTACTAACACTGTTAATGCTGGAATATTCAGGATATTGACTGCTGCTACCGTAGCAAACAATAAAATCCCGACTAAAACCACAATACCCGCAAGTTCCGAGGGGGTGCGAGTAGGAATCGTAGGTGTAGGTGTACTGTCAGCATCAGAGACTGTTTTTGCTGTGGGTACAGGTAGACCGAGAATGGTGAAAATGTTATTGAAGCCTAAACTCGTCAGGATGCTGGTAACTAAATCTGCCACAAACCGCCCTAAAAAATAGGCAAAAATAAAAATGGTAATGGCTGTGAAGACAGCAGGTAAGACATTGAGAATCTGCTGTAACATAGCGATCGCAGGTAGCGAAATCGCCTCAATTTTTAAAGCATTGAGAGCTGCGATCGCTACAGGAATCAATATTAAAATGTAGACTATCGTACCTGTGAGGGCAGATAAAGACTGCATTCCCGAAGCAGAAGATAGTCCAAACCTACTACCTAAATGATCAACACCAGTAGTTGCTAGCAAGTTGGTGACAATTCGCCGTACCACATTAGCTAAAAACCAACCAACAGCTGCAATTAGTGTTGCTGCCAAGATATTGGGCAGAATTGACAAAATCTCTGTTGTTAAGGCTTGTACTGGTTGTAGTGCTTCCTTGAGTCCCAGGGCATCTAAAACTGGAACTAAAAACAGCAGAAAGATAAACCAATATAAAGCATTACCAATTGTTTCACTGAACGACAAGCGATTGAGGCTCAGATTATCGTTAGGTTCATCTTGACTCAAACGCTCATCTAGTTTGAGGACTTGTAACCCGCGTATTGTCACAACCTTAACAATTGACGCTAAGAACCAAGCTACCCCTAACAGAATTCCTGCGCCGACAATCTTGGGCAAAAAGCCAATCAGTTGTTCCAGAAAGCTATTAAGTGGTCGAGAAGCTACCTCTAAACCCAGAGTTTGCAAAACAGCTACAACTGTTAAGAGAATGATGCTCCAAAAGACCAAGTTGGAGATTAATTTCTCTACCTGGGGGACATCCTGACGACCTGTTATCCCAGCCGCAATCTTATTATCTATGTCTGTGCGATTAAGAATTTGCCGCGTCACTAGACCAGCCGCCGCCGCAATCAACCAACCCACCAACAAAAGAGCCGTTGCTCCCAGTAAGCGGGGTGTAAACTGAATCACTTGTTGAAAAATTCCTTGCACATCAGCGATTCCTTGGTTCACTCCTGGTTGATTTAGGGGTATGCTGGGCGATTGTGCCAACAATGGCTGCACCTTTTGCGACCAATCTACTCCTGCTACCTGGAATATTCCTTGCCAAGCTGTGTTCATGGTTTTTCGGAATTAATAGTGTGCATTAAAACACTGGAAACACTTGGTTAATGTATTGTTTGGCACAATATACTAGTCTCAGTATTTCACTAGTGTTTGCGTATTAACTTACCAGGAAAAGTAGGCGTAATTAATAATAAGATTAATTTTTCACTTCTCTTGTGATTAATTTACAGTCTTTAAACTAAAGCTTTGTAAGTATTCGTTAACACTACTCATCACTGGCTAAACGCCGCGCTACCGCTAACAGCACTCATTATTCTTCACAACTATTGACTATTGACTATTACTATGCACTAATCTAAATGCAGCTACCAAACAAAAATCTAGAATGTCCCAAGTTTTAGAACAATCAATTGAAATTAACGCCACAGCTACATCAGTAGAACGCTGTTTTACCGATTTAGGATTGATGCACCGTTGGCTCAACCCCGTGCTGCGTTGCGAACCTGTGGGTGAAACTTGGAGTACAGAGATAGGTAGTAAAAGCCGCTTTTTGATTCAAATACCCCTAATGCAACCCACCTTAAACAGTTTGGTTGTAGAACGCCAACCTGGTTTAGTCGTGTGGGAATTTCAGGGATTTTTTCAAGGACGCGATCGCTGGGAATGTCAACCGACACGACAAGGTACACTATTATTAAACCGCTTTGAGTTTGAGATTCCTAACCCTATAGTCAGTTGGGGATTCAACACCTTCGCCGCCAAATGGACAAAAGAAGATATGCAAGCACAGCTACGTCGTCTCAAACGAGTAGCGGAAGAAGTACAAATTAATCCTTAGTAATTACAATGCTTTTAGACAAGATTTTATCATCATTAATTGGCAAATTTATCACTGTCAAAAAATTTAATTAGATCAGACAATGTATAATGAGTATACACAGAGTTATTATTAGTAATACGCCATAAAACTTGCTCTGAGTTGGATATTACTTCTATAAAATTTTGTGTTTTTATAGTATCTTTAGCTGAAGACCTGGCAAATTTATTAACTAAAAATCCCACCCTTTGCAAAGCGCGAACAGTCCACAGTGCAGCAATACCCTCACCTATGAGATTAATTTCTCCTTTCGGTGGTGTATGCAGATGAAACTCCCCAGAAAAGATATCAAACTCCACACCTTCACTACGGAAAGCATCAGCAAAAGCACCACTTAACACTAAATCTTCTGGTGCGCCAACGTGTAAAATACCATTAGTTGTTAATAGCCAAACTTGGTCAGCTAGACGCAAAGCCAAATCTAAATCGTGGGTAGAAAGCAGAATTGCTTGATGAGTTTCCCGTGCTAACTGACGCAACAATTGCATAATTTCCACCCGCCGTGGTAAATCTAAAAATGCCGTTGGTTCATCCAGCAACATCACCATCGGCGACTGCGCCAAAGCACGCGCAATCATAATTTTTTGACGTTCACCATCACTAAGTTCGCTGACTTGACGTGAGACTAAATGTAACGCACCTACAGATTTTATCGCCCAATCTACAATAGCTTCATCTTCAAGGCTTAACCTTCCCCACCAGTCAGTATAAGGATGTCGTCCCAACGTCACCAAAGTATAAGCTGATAACATACCCACATCAACCCTTTCCGTCAGCACCAAACTCAACCGCTTGGCTAAATCCTGCGGTGCTAACTTATAGATATCATCACCCAAAAGTCGCACCTCACCCGCTATAGGTGCTTGCATTCCAGCGAGCGATCGCAGTAATGTAGACTTACCCGCACCATTCGGCCCCAGTAAACACACCAATTCCCCAGCTTCCAGACACACAGAAATATCCGAAGCAACACACCGAACAGTTTTTCGGGATGTTTGATAACCAATACTTAAATCGTGAGTCGTCAAAATCATCAACCCCACCTCAAAAAACTCTCCGCGTACCTCCGCGCCTACCTCAGCGCACCTCTGCGTTAAAAATTCTAATTACTTACGCCTCAAAATCACCCAACTAACCACAGGAGTACCAATCAAAGCCGTAATAGCATTCAAAGGTAAAACCATCTGACTCACCCAAACTTGAGAACACAAATCCGCCACCAAAGCCAAAATTGCCCCCATAAATATCACACTAGGGATTAAAATTCGATGGTCAGAAGTCATAAACAGACTGCGACACAAATGAGGAATAGCCACACCCAAAAATGCGATCGGGCCACAAAAAGCCGTAATAGCACCTGCTAAAATAGAAGCACTAGTAATCACAGAAAATCGAGTTTTCTGCACCGTTAAACCCAGACTCCGCGCATAAGATTCACCCAATAAAAGCGCATTCAAGGATTTGGATTGCAACACCGCCATTAATAAACTTAAAAGTATCACCGGAATTAAAACAATTAACTGTTTCCAAGTCACCCCAGCGAAACTACCAAAAGTCCACATAATATAACTTTGAATCCGTTCTTGAGAACTAAATTGCAACAAAATACTCACAATTGCACTAGTAGCATAGCCAAACAATAAACCTAAAATTAGTAGTGTCATTGTATCTTGTACTCGGCGAGAAACCGCTAACATCACACCCAAAACCGATGCTGCGCCGAAACTAGCGGCTATCACCAACCCAAAATCAGTAATGATTCCCAAATCATTTAATAAAGTCGGTGTAGTCACACTTGCAGTTAACACCACCAAAGCTACACCTAAACTTGCACCAGAACTAATTCCTAAGACAAAAGGCCCCGCCAAGGGATTTTTAAATAGAGTTTGCATTTGCAACCCACTCACACCCAAAGCCGCACCTGCTAAAGTTGCTGTCAAAGCTTTAGGTAATCTAAATTTGAGAATAATATGAGCATGAGTCACCTTTTCTGGTTCTTGTCCCAGTAAAATATTGATAACTTCCTGAATAGGAATAGAGACAGAACCCAAAGCTAAATCTAGTAAAAATGCAAAAACAAAACCTATAATTAGCAGTAAAAAAGCTAAAGTTTTGATAGACGTAGATTTGGCAGAAAATAACAGGTTAGTTAGGAGATATTTTTTCAGTAACATTATTGAATAAATTTGCGGTAATAAAATAGTTGATGATTCGGTAATATTTCTGGATGTAATATTTTAATTAAATCTGAGAGAACAATATCAGGGTTACTAATTCCCCCCTCCCAGTAATCATTACCACCACTATCATTTACACGAGCATTGTTATTATAAAGATTACCTGTTTTCACAGCTTGAAAATCAGCATAGCGACTATCTTCAGCGACTACATCTTTCAAACTCTGCCAAGATTGGCTAAAATTCAACCAATAATCAGCATTAGCTGCACGTTCTAACACTACTTCAAAAGAAAGGGGGAGACTACCAGCAGATTTATCATCACTCCAAAGATATTTTCCTCCAGCATCAGCCAGATATTTGGCTACATAACTTTGACCAGCCGGCATAAACCAAGTACCTTTAAAGTTAAAGCCAACAAATACAGTTGGACGCTGTTTTAAAGATTTAGCTTTTGCGGCTATTTGTGTATATTTATTTGCAATTTCATTAAATATATTTTCTGCTTGTGCTTCTTGATTAAAAAACAAAGCTGTAAATTTCAACCATTCACTTCTTCCCAATGGTGTGTCTTCCATATACTCAGCATTTATCGCCACCTTCAAACCCACCTCTGTGAGTTTGCTATAACTATCAGTTTGGGAATTCCCTGTACCGAAGGTTGTCACTAAGTCGGGACTTAATTCTAATAATTTTTCTATATCCACATTGGAATTATTGCCGACCTGTGTAATCTTTCCGGCTTTAATTCTTTCAACTACATCAGGAGTATTGACTTGATTACTATTACTAATCCCAATCAGTTTATCAACTACACCTAATTTGGCTAGGTGGGGTAAATGTGTAGTTGATAAAGAGACTATCGAGTTAATGGGAACTGTAATTACCTGCGCTTGATTAAATCCTTGGGGTGTGGGAGTTCCACATTGAACTAAAACATATTGAAACTGGGTTTTGGCATTTTGCCAAGGGTTTTTAATGGTGACTACTTTGTAGTGTTGATGATATTCTACTGCAAAGCCTGTGGCATGGGTGATTGTAATTTTATTGGGGAAGTAATCTTGATTGGGGTTGTAGTTTTGAGTGCAGGTGTTAGTTGATGTGTGAATTGTGGTGTTATGACAGGCGATGATGAGGGTGGCTATGAGGAATAATTGGCAGAGGAAAATGATTGGTTTTTTAGGGAATTTTACCAATTTCATGTTTTTTTATCTCGCGCAAAGGCGCAAAGGCGCAGAGAGTTTCAGAGAGATTTTGGCGTGATAAATCCGGGTTAGGGGGTTTGGGGTGGGTAGAGGTTTTCGGTGATTTTGTTACCTTTAATTAGATGTTCGTTGACTATATTTTCGGCAACATTGGGGTTAACGCGAGTGTACCAAGTTCTATCATTGGAATAAAAGACAACTGGGCCGAGTTGACACACTTCTAAACAGCCGGAGGTTCTTACTTCGATGTCTAAACCTGCTTCTTCTACTGCTGATTTTAAGGCATCAAATGTAGGTTGCCATTTGCGGGAAGGAAGACAGCGTGTAGAGGTACAAACTGAAATATAGGAATGTTTGAGAGGATTTTTGGTAAATGGTATCGGTTTTTTACCTAATACATAAATATCTCTTAATTCTTGATAAAGAGTTAATTTATCTAAATTTGGTTTACCTTCCGGTAATAAGTTTTCACCATCTACGAAAGGATTAGGTAATAAAATCGTCATCAATTGTTCATTAGCACCATTCCAAAATTGAATCCCCCAACTACGAGGATTACCTTCAGTATTAAACCGACGATAAAAAGCCGCACGACTAACTTGACGCTGCTTCCTCACTTCCACAGGAGTCTTACACAAAGGCCCACCAAAATTAGTATCAATACATAAATGTAAATGCCAACCCTCAGCCGCTACCGTCAAATATCCATCATAGAGAATACAAAGCTTTGGTGGTGCATTAAATTCCAACTCCAACACACTACCTTGAACAATATGTCCAACCCCAACCTGCTGCCAATTTTGTTCAAACAAAGTATAAACTAACGACGCTAAAACATCACTGCCACAATCAAAATACTCATACTCAACAAACCCCCCCGTAGCTAAACCTTCCCGCACCACCTCATTAACTGGTGTCACCCAACAATTAAACTCACTCATTTCTAACTCTCCTTTGTGCCTTTGCGCCTCTGCGCGAAAAAACTCTTTAAAACCGAGAATTCAACCCAACCTGAAAAACCCTCCCCCCATCAGGAAACCCAGGAAACAACTGATAACGCTGGTCAAACAAATTATCCAAACTACCAGTCAATACCAAACTATCACTTATCGGCACACGCATCTTTAAATCAAAAGTCGTATACCCCGACAGAAATTCCGTATTAATATTATTAGTTGGATATCCATTTAAAGAATTCATCAACACCCCCAAATACCAACCTTGACGATTTTCGTAAGACACCCCCAAATTTAACTTATCAGCACCAGCAAACCGTAACTCCTTATCAACCTCCGCCGGATTAGCACTTTCTAAAATACGCGGATCATTAGCCGTATAATTAATAAAAGCGTAGACATTTCTCGCTAACTGTAAATTTAACGAAGCTTCAATTCCCGTAGTATGAACTAACCCGATATTTTCCCAAGTACCTGTATTACCATTCACAGGTGGAGTGAGTCTTTTAAAAGCGATTGTATCAGAAACTCTGTTACTAAAAAATGTCAGCCTCAACAAGCCAATACTACCTAACTTTTGGTCGATACCCACATCAAAACTATCCCCTTTCTCTGGTTTCAGTTCAGGATTACCGATGTTAGTAGGATTATTATTAAATAAATTCGCTATCGTAGGAGCGCGGAAATTTCTGATATAGTTAGCTCTGAGTGTCGTTGAGTCTGATAACGCTAACTTTGCCCCTACAGATGGTGATGTAAATGAACCATTCACCAAGCTACTAAAATCTTGACGTACTCCTAAATTCATACTCAAGCTAGGAGAAAAATTAATTTCATATTTACCAAAAATTGCCCCTTGATCTATGGCATCATCATAATTTTCTCTCGTGATATTTGTACCATAATTAAATGTAGTGTTACGTACATTCGTATTTCGGTAATCAAAGCCATACACTAAGGTTTGATTCTTGGCAAAGTTCCAGCTATGTGTGGTTTGAATACCATAGGAATCCTGTTTAGTATCAAAGCGATTTTGAGATGTAATTGCACCGCTACGATTATCAAAACGAGTATTGAGAAAATCAGCGTAAACTCTCGCTGTTAACAGTGAATCTTTTCCGCTTCCTAATTTGGAATTCCAGGTTAAATCAGTGAGAACTTGGTCTGTATATTTACGATTATTCTCAGTCAGAGAGTTAAAAAATCCCTGTCCAAATTCGGGTACAGGAATCGGTACGCCTCCCGGTACTCCCTGTTCTTTACCTAAATATAAAGTTGATAGGGTTAATGTATTACGTTTACCTAAATTTGCCTCTAGTTTAACGTTAAAGTTATTAAAGAGTGCATCATTATTTCTTCTCGTCCCCTCAAAATTGGCTTCAGGAATGGTGAAAGGATAATTATTTTGTGCTTGAGTACGGTTATATCCAACTACCCAAGAAATATCACCTGTTCTCCCACTATTTTGAATGCTTTGTTGGTTGAGTCCATATGAACCAATATTAACTTTGGTTTCCGTGGTGATTTTCTCTGTAGGACGACGGGTAACAATGTTAATTACCCCACCTATTGCGTCAGAACCATAAAGAGTTGAACCGCCTCCAGGTAATACTTCAACTCTTTCAATATTGTTAGTTGTAAATTCTGAAAGGTCGAAACCACCACCACCAAGATTATTAATTGGTCTACCATCTAACAAGATTAAGACTTGACCTGTATTAGAACCGCGAATAAATTGACCGCTTAAAGCATTTACTTCTGTTCCAACAGTACCGTCACCTAAAATACCAGGGAGAAATCGCAGTGCTTCTTTCACTGTTCTCGCACCTTGCGCCTCCATTTCTTCGCCAGTAATGACATACACCGGACGGGTGGAATCTTTCACTGTCCCTTCCCGACGAAAGGGAGAAAATACAGGTTCATTGAGTAGTTTGTCAATAACTGTGAGTTCAATATCTGGTTCTTGTTCTTGTGTAACTTCTGTAGCTATAGTGCTGAAATTTTCCCACAGCATCCCTACGGTGATAGTCAAACTAGAAACAATAAGTTGAGTCCCCCATCTGGTAATAAACTGAGTACGCATTGGTAATTTAAGCCACCTGTATCACTAAAAATTGGTCGCAAGCAAAGATTTGAGCTTTTTTAGTAAAAAAACCCTCAACCAGTAGGAAATCTGCTATTTATGATAATGATTATGATTATCACATAAATGGTGCGATTTACAAGCTAGTTTCAAAGGTTTGTAGTAATAACTTTAGTGCTGAGAGCCTTGAGGACTAAAGTCCTTACTACGAACTTTATACACTAATAGTCATTAATTAACAGCAATTTACGGTTAATTTTGCCCACTTATTTAGGGGTGGTATTTTTGCTAAGATGCCTCTTTTTAAAGGTTCTGGTCGTTCTGACCAGGGTAGTAACCCATCTTGTTTATCATAGTATTGACTAGCACATTGCAGCACCGCAGATGCACTACTATCTACTGGTAAATTGCCGAAAAGATAGGTTAATTTTCCTTCTCCTTTTAAGGCGATAACGCAAGCATGGTTGCAAGCACTCATACATTCAACGCCTTGAATGGAGAATTGATGTTGCAATTCCCAGGTTTGTGCAAGTTCTTGAAGTTGTTGTAATAGTTGCTGTCCGCCACTTTCACCAACTCGCTTGCCATCTTGCCATACACTGGCGCAGGTCGTGCAGACAAATATCGTATGCTGTTTTTGATTCATTGATTTTCAGGCGTTGCTGATTAATGGGGTGATTTTTGTTGGGTGCATATTGCAAGCAGAACCCGCAGGATAGGCGCACTGGGGATAATGTAAATATGCGAAGGGAAATATCCGATACAACTGGGTTTTCAGCTTTGTACCTAGAACCTTCTGTGGAAGAATTTGTATTAGTAGGAAACTGTCTACAATTTCATCGAAATTTGTAGTCTGTGGGGTATATCTGACGCTATGAGACAGTAATCCTGTTGAATTGGGAAAATATTTATGGCAATATTCACCTGTACCTCGCAGATGGGAACTTGTTTTATTGGCGGCGGGCATTCTGACTTTGAGATTTACATCTCATCACAGCTGCGGGACAGTGCCGGATTTACACCGAATCTTTCCCCGTTACCTCTGATGGCTGTTCCCCATCAGAACCGTATATTTGGATATCATACAGCAATTTTAGCGATCGCACTGATTTTTCAGGAAAACAAGCTATCTAAGATAATAAGATAAAATTGTAAAGAAATGTTAAGGCTCTAGGTTCATGAATTGGTTTGTTTCCGGGCTAGGACTGCTGCTAGCACTAATAGCGATCGCCATTGTATTGTATCTGGTTACGGCTCGCCGTTATGAATCATCTAATTCGGTAGCTAATTCCTATGATGAATGGACTGAAGACGGGATTTTAGAATTCTATTGGGGTGAACATATCCACTTGGGTCATTATGGTTCACCGCCACAACGTAAAGATTTTTTGACCGCTAAATCTGACTTTGTACGCGAAATGGTGCATTGGGGTGGGTTAGATAAGTTACCCCCTAAAACCACTGTATTAGATGTAGGCTGCGGAATTGGGGGTAGTAGTCGCATTTTGGCACGAGATTATGGGTTTGCGGTTACAGGTGTAACAATCAGTCCCCAACAAGTCGAACGCGCTAAACAATTAACTGCTAAGGAACTTGATGTACAGTTTCTTGTGGATGATGCGATGGCACTTTCTTTCCCAGATGCTAGTTTTGATGTCGTTTGGTCGATTGAAGCCGGCCCGCATATGCCCGATAAAGCCGTGTTTGCCAGGGAGTTGATGCGGGTGTTAAAGCCTGGTGGAATCATGGTTTTAGCTGACTGGAATCAGCGAGACGATCGCCAAATACCGCTCAATTTTTGGGAAAAACCAGTCATGCAGCAACTACTAGATCAGTGGTCTCACCCTGCTTTTGCTAGCATTGAAGGCTTTTCTGAAGTGTTGGTTGAGACAGGATTCGTTGAGGGGGAAGTCATCACAGCCGACTGGACACAACAGACACTTCCTTCTTGGCTAGATTCTATCTGGCAAGGGGTCACTCGACCAGAGGGATTGGTGCGGTTTGGTCTATCTGGTTTCATTAAATCTCTGCGAGAAGTCCCGACTTTGTTACTGATGCGGTTAGCATTCGGTGCGGGTTTGTGCCGATTTGGGATGTTCCGTGCTTTACGGGCTAATTCTTTGCCACAATCAACAGAGAAGACATTGACTAGTGAAACTGCTCAAGTTTGATATTGTAATAAGAATGAAGCGATCGCACTCAACTTGGTGAGCTAATTCGGATCACTCAACATAGGCTGATGTCACCCTTAACTATCTAAATCGCTAAGTAACCGCCGAATTAGCGCAGCGTCTTCTGTGTTGGGAGTTTTGGTGAGATAATTTTGTAAATCTGCCGTGGCTTCGGCATAATTGCCTAGTTGATAGTTTAACAGACCGCGATCGCGCACTTCTGAAGTAGCATCAGGAAACAACAGTAAAATCCGTTCTACTACAGCCAAGCTTTTTTCTAGCTGTTGTTGTCTGAGGTAGATATATTTCAAATTAGCTAAAATTCGCGCCAAGAATTGCCGATTACTCACTGTGGCTAAAAATTCCGGGCGTAAAGTCACGTTTTGCTGAAACATTTGATTCAGCCTGTCTTGGCAATCTTGGGTAAACATCACCTCGCCGCGATTGAAAGCATCTACAAAAATCTCCATGTCGGGAATTGCCGGACGAATCAGGAAATGTCCTGGCATTCCTACACCAGCCATCGGAAAATCTATGCGGCGGGCAATTTCCAAATAAACCAACGCCATTGTGATAGGAATACCCGTGCGTTGATCAATCACATCATTTAAAAAGCTATTTCTGGGGTCATAATAATTACTTTGATTCCCTATAAATCCTAAGTCATCGTAAAGATATTCATTAATAGTTTGAATGACTCGTAATGGATAAAGTGAAGATGGCAAGCGTTCTTTAACTTCTTCTGCCATCGTATCCAAGACATTTAAATATTCTTCTATATCAATGTAAGGAGATTCTTCTTTGGCAATGTACAAAGCAGCCTTAGCTAAGTCAATATGCTCATCCGAATGCTGAATTTCTTGGTAAAAATATTGTCGTGGTAAAGAGAAGTTCATACGCAACACCTGATAGTAGTTCGTAATTCGTAATGGGCTAACGCCCCGCTCCGCTAACGTAATTCGTAATTACAAATATGAATTATATGGATTTAATCATTGGTTTTTGTGGCTGAAGCCGCAGTTTTTCTATCCAATGAAGTTGCACCTGTTTCTAAGGCTGGCTTCTGATTTGGTTTCAAGAAACTTTCAGTCATTGTCTTAATTACAATATACAAGATTGGCACGACAAACAAGCTTAAAAAAGTAGCGATTAGCATTCCGCCAAACACTGCTGTTCCTAAAGATTGACGACTTCCTGCACCTGCACCTGTGGCAATAGTTAAGGGAAAAATACCGATGAGTGTTGAAAAGGCAGTCATGAGAATTGGGCGTAAACGTTCTTGAGCCGCTTCAATTGCTGCTTTGGCGATGGGAAGGCCTTCTTCTCGTAGTTGGTTAGCAAACTCTACAATCAAAATCGCATTCTTACTAGCCAAACCAATCAACATTACCAAACCAATTTGACAGTAAACATCATTAGCAAAACCCCGCATTGATTGGGCTACCAGTGCGCCAAAAATTGCTAGAGGTACAGCTAAAAGAATGATGATTGGGTCTACGTAGTTCTCATATTGGGCTGCTAGTACCAAAAACACAAATACTAGTCCTAACCCAAAGATGAGGGGTGCTAAACCGCCTGATTCTTGTTCTTCTAAGGAAGTCCCAGACCATTCATAATCATAGCCGACGGGTAAAACTGCTTGGGCTACTTGTGCCATTTTTGTAATTGCATCACCGGAACTAAAGCCAGGCGCAGCCGCACCGTTAATTTCTATTGAGCGAAATAGATTGTAATGGTTAATTGTTTGCGCGCCCACTATTGAAGTAATTTTGACTAAATTACTCAGGGGAATCATTTGATTAGTTTGCGATCGCACATACAATTGTCCAATATCTTTGGGATTAGCGCGAAACTGTTGGTCTGCTTGCACATACACGCGATAGTTACGCTGTTGCAGATTAAAATCGTTCACATATCGAGAACCCAAAGAAGTTTGTAAGGTACTGAAAATATCATCAATGGAAATTTGCAGTGCTTTGGCTTTGTTGCGGTCTACTTCTACTAGTAGCTGTGGTGTATTAGCCGCAAAGGTACTAAACACCGCTTGTAATCCTGGTGTTTGGTTGGCGCGACCAAGTAACTGTCCCATTGTCTGCACCAGATTTTCTAAACCGCTATTCCCTCGGCGGTCTTGGAGTTGAAAGGTAAAGCCGCCAAAGTTACCCAAACCCTGAATTCCCGGTGGGTTGACAGGAAAGACTCTAGCTTCTGGGATGGATAATAATTTCCCTTGTAGTTTACCAATAATTGCTTGTACTGATTGGTCGGGTCTGGTACGTTCAGCCCAAGGTTTTAAGGTGGTGAACACAATACCAGTGTTGGCTGTACTACCACTAAAACTAAAACCTCCCACAGCAAAAGTTCCGACAACTTCAGGTAGTGGGAGGATTTCTTTTTCTACCTGTGCCATCACATCACTCGTGTATTGTAGAGAAACCCCTTGCGGCCCTTGAATAAGGGTGATGAAATAACCTTGGTCTTCATCGGGTAAAAAGGCTGTAGGAACTGAGGTGTATAGCCAAGCTGTCAAGCCCAAGGAAACTATGAATAGACCAATTACAATGCTTTTAAAGCGGATGAGTAAGGATAGCGATCGCCTATATTTTTCCCTGACTGCATCGAGGAAGCGATTAATCTGATCAAAAATCCGACCCAGCCAACCTGATGCTTTTTGTCCTGGACGCAGTAATAAAGCACACAAAGATGGTGTCAGAGTTAAAGCCAAAAATGTAGAAACGACAATTGAGAAGGCGATCGTTAAGGCAAATTGTCGATACAGTGCGCCAGTAGTTCCGGGAAAGAACGCCACAGGAATAAACACCGCCATCAATACTAAGGAAGTCGCAATGACTGCACCAAATAGTTCTGCCATTGACTCACTAGCAGCACGGCGGGGATTCATCCCTTTTTCTTGAATAAAACGGCTAATCTGCTCAACTACAACAATGGCATCATCTACAACCATCCCTGATGCTAAAGTCAAACCAAACAAAGTCAAACTATTAATCGAAAAGTTAAAAACTTTCACAAAAGCGAACGTTCCCACCAAAGCCAAGGGAATAGTCAACGCTGGAATTAAGGTAGTCCGCCAGTCTTGTAAAAAGACAAAAATCACCAGTACCACTAACACCACTGCCATTAATAGTGTTTTAACCACTTCTGACAATGATTCCTCGACAAACATTGTCGTGTCAAAAGCTACCTGATATTGCATTCCTGGGGGAAAACTCGGAGCTAATCGCACCATTGCCTCTTTAACTCCCCTGGCTACATCCAAGGCGTTACTTCCCGGAACTTGATAAATCCCTAAACCGACGGCATCTTTGGCACGAAATCGTAAAAATGTATTGTAATTTTCTGCCCCTAGTTCGGCTCTACCAACATCTTTGAGTTTAATTAAAGTGCCATCATTCTCAGTTTTCAGGACAAGTTCTTCAAACTCTTTTGCATTCGTTAGTCGGCTAACTGCCCGCACATCCAGTTGATATTGTTGTCCTTTGGGTGCAGGTTCTTGTCCAATTCTCCCCGCACCAACTTGCAGGTTTTGTTCCGCCAACGCATTGGTGACATCTTCTGTAGTTAAACTCCGACTAGCCAGGCGATTAGGATCTAACCACAAACGCATAGCATAGCGGCGTTCCCCAAAAATCCGCACTTCACCCACACCCTTAACTCTTTTTAAAGCATCTGTTAAGTAAAGGTCAGCATAATTACTGAGGAATATATTGTCATATTCCTGATTGTCAGTGTATAAGCCGATCGCTAACAAAATGTTATTAGATTGCTTAGTGACCCGCACTCCTGTACGCTGCACAACATCTGGTAATTGAGCTTCGGCAGCAGAAACACGATTTTGAACATCGACGGCGGCAATATCTTTATCCCGCGAGGCATCAAAAGTCACTGTGATATTGCTTGAACCGTCGTTACTGCTGCTGGAAGTAATATATTTTACTCCCTCAACACCGTTAATTTGCCGTTCTAAGATGTTAGTGACACCGCTTTCCACTACTTCTGCACTCGCACCAGTGTAGTTAGCAGCAACGTTGATTTGAGTAGGGCTAATATCTGGGAAACGCGCAATAGGTAATGTGGGAATACTGATTGCTCCTACCAGCAGAATAAATAACGCGCAGGCGGTAGAAAATACTGGCCGCTTAATAAAGAAGTCAACAAACATATTTGGGGATTGGGGATTGGGGATTGGGGATTGGGGACTGGGGACTGGGGATTGGGGATTGGGGATTGGGAAAAGTTCTACCTTGCCCCCTGCTCCCTGCCCCCTGCCCCCTTCTAAGACTCTGGAACAATAGGTGCGCCGTTGGTGAGGTTGAGAATACCGGAAACTATGATTTTTTCGCCGGCTTTTAGTCCTTCTAGAACTTGATAATTGTTACCTTCAATCGCTCCTAATTTCACCGATTTTTGTATAGCTACTAAAGACGGCGCGTCTGGTTGGGGGCTTTCTGGTGCTTGCGCGACAAATACAAAGGTTTCTCCACCTAAGCGAGATACGGCTGTGACGGGAATTAACACGCCTGGACGTTCATCCCAAATCACTTTGGCTTGGACTAACTGGCGATTGAGTAGTTGTCCCGTACCATTGCTAAAGGTGGCTTTGGCTAAGACTGTTTGGGAATTGGAGTTGGCGTTGGGTTCAATGAAACTAATCCTACCTGTGGTGGTGGGGTTTCCTTGGGTATCTAGCATCTGCACGGGTAATCCCGTCTGCAATTGTGCGGCTTGGTTGAGGGGAATGGATATATTTAGTTCTAAAGCACTGTTTCTAGTCAGTGTTGTCAGTTCATCACCTTTGCTGACAAAGCTACCAACTCTCACGGGGATATTACCCACAATCCCCGTCAAAGGTGCTAGGACGTTCGTGTAACGCACTTGGGCTTCGGCAGATTTGACTTGGGCGGCGGCTTGGGTAACTTGCGATCGCGCTTGGGCTATTTCTTCTGGACGTGCGCCGTTTTCTAATTGTCTCAAGTTTTGTGTTTGCTGTTCTAGAGCAGCCGTTAGTTCGGTAATATCAGAACCTCGACTTTTACGCAGTTGCTCTAATCGTCGCTGGGCTTCTCTTAACCTCGCTTCAGCACTACGTCTTTCTCCCAAATATCCTTCTAAAACATCTTGGGACACTGCACCCTCTGTCTGAAGTTTTTCGTATCGCTTGGCTCGTGACTGCGCTAACTCTACATCAGATTTCGCTGATTCAATTTGCGCCTCAGCTTGAGCAATTTCCTCTGGACGCGCTCCACCTTGGGCATCTGTTAACCTGGCTCTAGCTTGGGCTACCTGCGCTCTGGCTTGGGCAATTTGTTCAGAGCGAGTCCCGGCTTTGAGTTCCGCTAGGCGGGCGCGGGCTTGTTCTAAGGAAGCTTTAGCTTGCAATAACTGGGCTTGAACATCATCACTTTGCAGACGAATTACTACTTGCCCTTCTTGGATGCGATCGCCTTCTTTGACTAAAATTTGGCTGACTCGTCCATCAATTTCTGGTTTAAGTACCACTGAGCGCGGTGCGTCTAAAGTGCCGACAAATACAGAGCTTTCTTGTAAAGTTCCTGTTTCTACTGTCGCTAATTTTACAGGAATTCCCCTCGGCTGACCCGCCGCCATTCCTGGGGGGCTATTCCCCGCCAGGCTACTTTGCCACCACCTCCAGCCAAAACCACCACCGATAATTAGCAAAATGATGCCAACAATCACAGGCCAACGCCCTTTAGGACTAGGTGTAGATTGTTTTTCTGGCTCTACCAGAGAACTATCTTGAGTTTCGGTAGCCTGAGAATCTTCTATCTCTACAGGTAGTGAGGAATGAGAACTATCTTGATGGGACATATTTGATCACTCGCTCTTAAATTTTAACTAGGGAAATTACTGAGATATTTTCTATAGATTGAATCTTTAAAAACTAATTTTGGTCTGGATTAGGTAGTCAACAGTCAACAGTTCAAGGTGCGTTAGCCTACGGCATAACACACCCTACCGACCATTTACATTTCTTCATATACATTGGATTTTTCTCAGCAACTTACTTACTCAGACAGAATTAATTACAAAAATTTTTTTCCTGTCACCTGTCACCTGTCACCTGTCACCTATGCAAGCACTTGCTTACAAGTGCAAGTAATTGCTTGCATTATATACAGATCGTCGTAAAATTTGTATAAATTCAACAAATTGAATATTCTGTTCCAGTGAGTGCGATTGATGATGTCGCGATCGCCAATCAGTATCCCGATTAGTCAAACTGATTAGAATACTCAAGACGCAATATCAATCCTTAGTTTAAGCACTCATGGAAAATTTTGTTTTTTACAACCCAGTTAAAATCCTCTTTGGTAAAGGTCAAATTGCCAAAATTGACACTGAAATTCCGGCTGATGCCAAAATTCTCATAACTTACGGTGGAGGTAGCATCAAAACCAATGGTGTCTACGATCAAGTTAAATCTGCGTTATCTGGACGGAATATATTTGAGTTCGGTGGAATTGAACCTAATCCCCGCCTAGAAACACTAATGAAAGCTGTAGAATTAGCCCGTCAAGAAGGGATTGATTTTCTGCTGGCGGTGGGTGGTGGTTCAGTTCTGGATGGAACTAAGTTTATTGCGGCGGCGGTTTACTTTGAGGGCGATCCTTGGGATATTCTCGCCAAGCAAGCACCCGTGACTGCGGCTGTACCTTTGGGTACTGTATTGACCCTCCCTGCTACGGGTTCGGAGATGAATACAGGTGCTGTGATTACTAAGGCACAAACAGAGGAAAAACTCTACTTTAATAGTAATTTGGTATTTCCTCGCTTCTCTGTTCTTGACCCAGAAACGACTTTTTCCTTACCTCCAAGACAAATTGGTAATGGGATTGTTGATGCTTATACCCATGTAATGGAACAGTATTTGACTTATCCCGCCAATGCACCATTACAAGACCGGATGGCGGAGTCAATCTTGAAAACGCTGATTGAGGAGGGGCCAAAAACCCTGGCTAATCCCCACGATTATGATGCACGAGCTAACTTTATGTGGTGTGCAACAATGGCTCTCAATGGATTAATTGGTGCGGGAGTTCCGCAAGACTGGGCGACTCACATGATTGGTCATGAGTTGACGGCGGAACATGGTTTAGATCATGCTCAGACTTTGGCGATTGTGCTACCAAGTACCCTGTCTGTGAGACGCGATCGCAAATGGCAAAAGCTTCTACAATATGCAGAGCGAGTCTGGAACATAATTGATGGTAGCGAAACCGAACGCGTAGAACAAGCGATCGCTCAAACTCGCAACTTCTTTGAGTCCCTCGGTGTCCGCACTCATCTATCTGACTACGGTGTAGGCTTAGAAACCATTCCTGTAATTATCAAACGTCTAAAACAGCACGGTTTAGCCGTTTTGGGCGAACAGCAAGATGTAGACTCTCAAGTTGTCGAGAAGATTTTAACCCTTTCGGCTTAATTTAGTAGAAACGTAGCATTGCTACGTTTCTACTAAATTTCTGAGTGTATTGACTATATTAGATAAATACTGCTAATCTTAATCAGACCAATCGGTCTTAAATACTTTTAATGTCCAAAGGCGAAGAAACAAAAGCTCGGATTATCCAACAAGCAGCCGAACTGTTTAACCAACAGGGGTATGCTGGTTCGTCTATTTCTGACATTATGCGGGTGACAGGATTGCAAAAGGGGGGAATTTACAATCATTTCCAAAGCAAAGATGAATTAGCATTACAGGCTTTTGATTATGCGATCGCTTGTGTGAGCAAACATTACAGATTAGCATTACGCAACGAACGCCATGCGATCGCACGTTTAAAGGCGATCGTGAATGTATTTAGCAGTTTTGTAGAAAATCCACCCATCCCCGGAGGGTGTCCCCTACTGAATACGGCCGTTGAAAGTGATGATGCTCATCCGGCTTTAAGAGAACGTACTCAACAGGCGATGACAGCTTGGCTTAATCTCATTCGCCACATCATCGAAACCGGAATTGCAAAAGGTGAAATTCAACCTGGAGTCAATGCGGATGAAATAGCTAGTATCATGACTGCAATCTTAGAGGGTTCAATTATGATGAGCAAGTTATATGGAGATAATATTTATATGCAAAGAGCCGTTAATCATCTCAACCAGTACATAGAAACTCACCTTTAGAACAATGGTACAAATCAAAGTTTATGGTTTAGCTGACAAGCTCAACCCGATTAAAGCAGAGCTATCAAATATCATTCATGTCGCTCTAATTGAAGGATTACAGATTGCTCCTGAGAAAAGATTTCATCGTTTTTTTCTTTTAGATAAATCTGATTTTTATTACCCATCAGACAGGTCAGAAGATTATTTAATTATTGAAATTAGTATGTTTGAAGGGCGTTCCGTTGCTACTAAAAAGCAGCTAATTCGATTGTTGATTCAAAACATAAGTACACAATTGAATATTTCAGTAGATGATATTGAAATTACAATTTTTGAATTACCTAAATCCAACTGGGGTATCAGAGGTTTACCCGGTGACGAATTAACACTTAACTACAAAGTAGAAGTTTAATTTTTTTTATGCCTTTACAGACCGGATGGTCTGAATGTAATATTTAGGATAAATCATGCTAACAACTGAGAAAACCCATAGACCATTAGAGATAGTATTAAGCATACCCGTAAGAACTTATGATATAGATTTTGTGGGTATTGTCAGCAACATAGTTTATATCAGGTGGCTAGAAGATTTACGCCTCAAGTTTCTAGAAGAACACTGGCAACTTGAGCAACAGCTTAAGCAAGGATATGCACCAATTATGGCAGGCACAGAAATTGAATATAAACGCCCAATTAAGCTAAATGATCAAGTAATTGGCCGTTTATGGTTAAGTAATTTGGGACGTTTAAAATGGACTGTACAAGCTGAAATTTTAGCCAATAAAGAGTTAGCAGCAATCGCCACACAAAAAGGTGCTTTTATGAGTTTAGAAAGTAGTCGTCTAATTCCCATTCCAGAGGGATTAAAACAGAAATATTGTCAATCTCAGCAGGCGTAACCAGCAAAAATTTTTATAGTTCAACAAACCATTCGGTCTTTTTATTCATCCATAGGAGTTTTCGATGTTGAAATTTTACTACGCTCCCCTTTCACCTAATGCTCGGCGTGTGTGGATAACTTTATTAGAAAAAGGAATTGATTTTGAACCGATATTAATGAAATTAAATGGTGATCAATTACAGCCAGAATTTTTGGAAATCAACCCATTTCACCATATCCCAGTTGTAGTAGATGACGGGTTTAGGGTTATAGAATCTTTGGCAATTTTAGATTATTTAGAAAGTAAATATCCCACACCGGCATTATTGCCTAATGATGCTCAAGGATTGGCAAAAGTCAGAATGGTGCAAATGGTGACAGCTAATGAATTATTTCCCAAAACAATTACACTAATTTGTGATAATCCCGACTCACCGCAGTTCTTACAAGCAGTACAGCATATAAATAAAGTGCTGCAATTTTTAACAGAAATTATTGGCCATTATACTTTTTTTAATGGTGAAGAATTAACCCTAGCAGATATTGTTGCAGGAACAGTTTTACCATTTTTACCTAACTTGGGTGTAAGTCTGGATGATTATCCCCAACTACAAAACTGGTGTGAACAAATTAACCAACGCCCAGCATGGCAAAAAACCCTACTCAGCGATGCAGACTTTGAGGAATTCAAACGGAGGGTGAGATTTTTGGTAAAGAGTAATAAGTAATGAGTAATGAGTAATGAGTAATGGGTATTTCCTCATTACTTATAATGAAGATCGTTGATTTTTTATTTTTGGCTTTTCAAAAAATGAACGCAGTAACATTGACAAAGATGAAGAAGAAGCTCTGAAAATGTTATCCAAGCAATTACTTGCTTATACACCAGAAGAGCTTGAGCAGGCAAAAAATAGTAATGCGTTAATAGAGGTGATTTGTAATGCGGAAGAAAAAATCGGCGATTCTTGAAGCGGTTCATGAAACAGCGTCAGACCTAGACAAAGCTGGGCTAATGAATCAAACTACATTGCGCGAATTTGAACACTTATGTCTACCTCCTATTGAGCCTCTAGAACCATTACAAATTAAAGAAATACGGGAATCATCTCAAATCAGTCAAGCTGTTTTTGCACGTATTTTGAATATAAGCCCTTCAACAGTTCAAAAGTGGGAAATAGGACAAAAGCGGCCTAGTGGAGCATCTCTTAAGCTACTGCACTTGGTAAAAAATCGTGGGTTAAACAGTGTGCTTTATTAAAGTCAACACCATACCATTGATCTCATGCTGTCCTTCTGTCGGGTTAAGCTAATGGCAATAGTAAGCGGCTAACTACTCGATTATCAGGTAACTGGTAGAGATGTAATTCTCCTCCTAGTTGCTGCATTAGCTGTTGACAGATCAATAAATGTAAACCTGGGAGTTGATCTAAATGACTAGGTGTTAGTACATCCTTACGTGTCATTTGCTCTAGTTCTGTTAGTAACTCTGGTGCAATGATACCGTTATCTGTAATTGATAACTCTAGGAATTTTTCATCTAAGCGACGACACCAAATATCAATTCTGCTACCATGAGGGGAACGTTGACAGGCGGACACTAATAATTCGTTGAGGATTAATTCAAATTTGATGATGTCGCCAACGATCGCCATTGGGGAAGGGTAACTGGAAGCAACGACACCTTTGACTAAGCCAGAACCATTGTTTGTCTCTAGTTCTTGTGTCGATTGTCCCAACCCATGAACCCCAATCCAGAGTTTTTGTTTTTGAACTAAGTTGTCTATGCGTTCGAGCGATCGCTTCAACAAGCTGGCTATGGGCATGGTTTCCCCATTCATGTACAATTGCCATTGTTCTTGTTTTAACAATCCTGTCATCGCCGCAGTGGTGTGATCTAACTGTCGCCACAATAACTGGTAGCGTGTCTGAGTCAATTCATTATGAGGAATGCCCAAATCATGAATTTGACCGATTAATTGTGTTGTTGTTCTTTGGGCTTCTTCTAACCGCCGATGTTTGTACCAGTTGAGTTGACGTAATTCTTGGGTTGTAGATTCTAGACTTTTGCTGATTAGCTGTTGACGACGCAACCAAGCTAATTGCTCAATCAGAGTTTCTATCGCATTTAGGGTTTGTTGGGGCCAATAGCGTTCTGCATGGTCTGCTAACACAATTATCCCTGTGGGTTGATGAATAGCAGCAGTCCGTAAAGCTATAACCAAAACCTTGCCCATTCCTGGACAATTTAACCATTTTTTGGTTTCTGGTGGTAAATCATCGGCTTTCAGATTTAAGTAGCCATCTTTAGACAACGCCCACTGAATCAATGCTTCAGACTGTACAGATATTTGTGCATCCGTGCGAATATTAAATTGACTATCACCAATTACTCCGGGTATAATCTCCGCCTGAGACTGGCCAGAAGACCAAGACAACATTAAGGCTAAAGGACAACCAAGAATAGATGCTATTTGTTCCAGAGTGGTAGTTTCTAGATAATTTTTTTCTGTCTCAGTGCTTTCACTATGGGCTTCTTCTAAAATGCAGAGAGATTGTTGGATACTCTGGACAATTTTTTGCTGTTGTTCACTATTGGTTAGTAGTCGCCATTGCCGTAAAACTACGCCAATTTGTTGACTGACAATCCACAGCAGTTCTTTTTCGAGGGTTGTCCAATTGTGATGCTTGGTGTGGGTAATTAGCAGGATTGCCTCTGGTCGATGACTTTGAATGCAGTTGCAAACTAACAGCGATCGCACTCCATTTTCTATTAAAGGTGGTCGCCAGTTAAAAAAACGTAAATCTTCCTCTAAATTCTCAATTTCTACTGTTTTTGTCGCCGATTTCAACATCTGTCTATCGGTTTCGGTCAATAAACTAAAAGCAAAGGTCAAAGGACGGCGATTATGGGGTTGAGTTTGATAGACGACTTGATAGTTATTCCGGTCAGCGTCATACTGTAAAACTAAAAAGCGGGTAGCACCTAACCGAGTTAACACTTTGGTAGCACAAATACGTAAAGTTTCTTTGAGGTCTTGATAAGTGTAGATAGCTTGAGCAACTTGGCTAGTAAGTTGGGAATCCTCTTTAATTTGTTGAATGGTACTGTCCATTTTTTCAGTCGGAGCTACTAGAGAGACTAAACCCGCCGCACCTTGGACAAAATTTTTGTCTGCTTCTGACCAAATGCGCGGTTCAACACCTTCGACAGCCAGAAAACCCAAGAGGTCTTGTTGCCAGATAATTGGAGCAGCCAAGAGCGATCGCACCCGCCAGCGTTTCAATAACTTGGCTGTAAAATGACTATTTAGGGAACTGCGAGCATCACCAATCCAAACAATTTGATTAACTGACAAAGCATAATAAAAATCGCTCAACTCTTGCACAGTCATACCGGCCGCCGGCTGTTCACGCTGTGCATCTCTATTCATTTTCCTGAGTTGATTGGTAATCCGACACCAAAAATAGCGTCCTTGTCGATCAAACCAGTAAATATTAGTACGACTGGGAGCAACAAATTCATGGGTTGCTTCTACTACTGCTTTGAGTCTTTCTTCTAAATTATTGAAGTTATGTAAATTGTCGAGTAATTCTAATAACGGTTCATCAGGACGCTTGCTTTGCTTTTGCTGCAAATGAAGTTCATTTTGATACAGTATTGACCCCAGTTCCCCTAAGACAATCATCACACTAGTTTTGGTTTCCTCTGGGATCAAATAACCCCAGCGTTCCGCAGCTATTAACAGCAAACCCAAACAACGGTCTTTGTAGCGTATGGGAAAAATAATTGTTCCCCGAACGTTGTGTTTTTTACCTAATTCCTGGCATTCGCCAATTCTGGTTTCAGTGCGGATATCTGCCACTCCCACAGCGCGCTGTTGAATAACTACTTGCTCTAATAAGTCACCTGGACGGAGAATCAACCGTTTGCGTAAAAAACTATCCTCGCCTCCAGGAGTGACACCACCTTTACCTAACAATGTATGCTTGATGCGATCGTAAACAGCAATCCAAATCAAACTGTAATTAAACTGCTGTTGAATATAAGAAGTAGTAATTGCAATCAGAACCTCAATATCATCCTCTTCCCTTAGACTTTGCAAAACGCGTCCTAGGGCAACAATCTGCTGTTCGCCGGCTATAGGTGGTTGTGGCTGCCCCATCTGATTATTAGTCAACATAGCTTGTAATATATAAGATGCCCATAAAGTAGCCCTGACTAATATTGTTTCGATTGTTTATTCGGAGTTCTGGATGGAAGGGACTGGGGATTGGGGATTGGGGACTGGGGATTGGGGACTGGGGAGACAGAACGAATAACTAAGACTATTTATTATGGATATTTATCAAATTGCTATTCGTCCGGTTTTATTCAATTTATTAAAAGCAGATCCAGAGTGGTCACATCACCAGGCGATCGCAATCTTAAGTTGGTTATCACATCAAAATCATACTGGTAATAATTGGCTACCAAGCCTGTTACAAAAGTCTCTATGTCTAAAAAATCACCGCCTAGAACAAAATTTATTTGGTTTACACTTTCCCAACCCCCTAGGTTTGGCGGCTGGTTTTGATAAAGATGGTGTAACATCTGGCATCTTGTCAAGCCTGGGTTTTGGTTTTGCGGAACTGGGAACTGTGACATTTGTAGCACAGCCAGGAAATCCTCGTCCTCGTTTGTTTCGCTTGCCTTTAGATCAAGCTGTTCTTAACCGCATGGGGTTTAATAATAGTGGTGCAGCAGCAATGGCAAAACTGTTAACTCAAGAAAAACAAGAGTTCACTTCATCTATACCTATAGGCATTAATTTGGGTAAGTCGAAAGTTACTCCCCTAGAAGCAGCAGCAGAAGATTATTTACATAGTTTTCAATTACTTAAAGAGTTGGGAGATTACTTTGTAGTCAACGTTTCTTCACCCAATACACCAGGTTTGCGATCGCTCCAAGATGCCTCTATGCTCAGTTCTATCTTGGATGTACTACAAAAAGAAAACAACTTACAAAAACCAATTTTTGTCAAGATAGCCCCTGATTTAGAATGGGAAGCGATCGCGGATATTATTACTTTGGCGAAAACCTACCAGCTAGCCGGGATTATTGCCACTAACACTACTATTAGCCGTGAGGGGCTAAAAACCCAAGTGATTGACAAAACTGGCAAATCACCTGAGCAAGAAGCTGGGGGAATTAGTGGTGCGCCAGTACGCGATCGCTCCACAGAAGTAATTAAGTTTATCTGTCAGCAAACCCAAGGACAGATGCCAATTATCGGGGTAGGTGGCATATTCTCCCCCGATGATGCTTGGGCAAAAATTACTGCTGGTGCTAGCCTGATCCAAGTTTATACAGGCTGGATTTACGAAGGCCCAATGATGGTCAGCCGCATTCTTGAAGGTTTACTAGTCAAGTTAGAACAAAATGGCCTAAGTTCCATTTCGGAAGCCGTAGGTTTAGACGTTAAAAAGAGTCTAGGGACTGGGGACTATTAAGAAGCAGAGGGAGCAGGGGAGCAGGGGGAGCAGGGGAAGCAGGGGGAGCAGAGGAGAAAAACTATTGACTAGTGACCCTTACCTAACTTACTACTCAGCACTCACTACTCAGCACTCACTACTCAGCACTCAGCACTCACTACTCAGCACTCACTACTCAGCACTCAGCACTCACTACTCACTCATCTACAGGAAAGAACTCCTTAGTTTTTTCTGAAAAAGTCCAAGCAATACCATCAGGATCGCGGTTGCGACTCCATTCAGGAAATTCTGGATCATTGCGCCGTTTATATACAGTGCTGGAATAAACATTCAGCCGTTTAGCCAGTTCTGATTGAATCAAAGAACCAAAAACTAACTGTCTTGCTAGTTTTTGTTTAGCTTCTTCAGTAACAGCTGGTGGTGGTAATTCCGGTTCTGCTTCTGCTAATACTGGTTCTGCTGCGAATGGTTCTGGTGCAGGTGGTGCTAATTCTGGTGTAGGTGGTGCTGCTAAAAGCGATCGCGCTTCCTTCGTTACTGGTGGGGTGGCTAGTTGTTTGACAGGCTCGCTACTGTCAAGAATGTTACCTAGAATACTGCCAGTGATGAAGTAATAAACTTCACCTGTTTCTCCAGCAGGTAGTATACTTGCACCAAATTCAGATGCTTTACCATCTAGATAGCGTTTTGCTTGTGTGCCGGGAAAGTTGCCCCGAATTGCCAAATCTACAGGTGTAATTTTGCCCTGATTTTCTCGAACCAACTCACTGAAAATCGGGTTAACTCGCTGACACCACTGTTGCCATTGGTATTGTTGCCATACATTTAAACCAATGAGCAACACCAGAAAAGCCAGCAAAAATTTCCAGGTAGTAACCAGGAAAATAATCACAAACGATATTGGCAAAAGGAGAACGAGAAAGCCTTTCCCGCTACCTTCTATTGTTTTTTCACTCATGCCGATTTTTGCCAACCGAATTTTTTGGGAAATAATATATTATATTGGCAAAAATCGGCGCAGGTTTTTGTATAGTTTGGCAAAGTTATGGCAAAAATCAGCAAAATTATCATTAGCTGCGATCGTATAAAACTAAAAAACCTGATAATTTCGGCAAAAAGCTGCAAAATATTTTTCCAAAATACATAGCTAAACAAGTTTTAACAGAAACAAGTTGTGAACAGTCCTTATGGAATTAAGCATTCTAAAGTGCTGATTACGAACTTCAAAAAAATTTTAGTCATCCTCTTGACTTTTCAAATTACATATACTACATTAATACTACAAGCTGATTTTCCCAAAGGAGTTAGCTAAATCAGTAGCGGATAGTTCAAATACCAGAACACCCACCTTGCCTGACAAGGCCGACCTATTGAGGGTTATCGAATAACATCTTGATTCCCAACGCCCTTGATTAAACTTCTGGAGGTGCAGGTGTAAATCCTGCTCCGCTAAATCTAAACTAAAGACGTGATTAATCGTGTCTATACATTCATGTGGTGGGTAGCTCAGTGGATAGAGTGCCTAAACGTCCTTATTCACCCCTTGCCTGTAAAGGCCGAAGAATTGAGGGTTATCGCCTGCAAAGCGGGAGGTCGCGGGTTCAAATCCCGCCCCACTACACCAAATCTAATTTTTAACTTTCATGTGGCAGGTAGCTCAGTTGGTAGAGCGACGTAAACATCCTTATTCACCCCTCGCCTGCAAAGGCCGACGAATTAGGGTTATCGCATATTTAAGCCGGATGTCGCAGGTTCGAGTCCTGCCCTGCCACCTTTCATTTTTGCCTGCAAGGGCTGGGAGATGAAGCCATGAATTACAATTTCTTTACCAAAAACAAGACAACTACACCACAAAATCAACCCATCCCCGGACGAGAAGCCGAGATGATGAAAGGGCGTTCAGGTGGCTGGATGTTTGATGCTGGCATTTGGAAAATGTTGCGGCGTTGTCTGTTGGTTGGGACAGCCCAAAGCACATACTATGCTGGCAAACAAGAACTTACAGAAGATTTTGTGGTAGTTGTAAAACAAGCTGTCGCGGAAAATCCCAGTCGTGTTGCAGAAGAAATCTTGTACGCCAGTGATGGACACGCCATCAATAACAGCGCACCTATTTTTGCTTTGGTGTTGCTGTCAATGGGTGAAACCCCAGAAGCAAAACAGGCTTTTGGTGAAATCTTTCCCCAAGTTGTCCGTACAGGTAGCCATTTCTATGAATGGTTGAACTACACCAAGTCTCTGCGGGGGTTCGGTAAGATAGTGCGGGAAGCTGGTAAAAGTTGGCTATCTCGTGAAGATGTCAAAGGTTTAGCCTATCAACTGTTGAAATATCAACAACGTCAAGGCTTTACTAACCGTGATGCTTTACGGTTGTTTCACGTCAAACCACCTACAGAAAACCACCGTCAACTTTATGAGTGGGTAGTCAAAGGTTGGGCAGAATTACCAACTGCAATACCTTCTGAGGCGTTAGCACAGATTTGGTGGTACGAATGGCTGAAGCACAACCCCAATGAAACCCACCAAGCCATTTTGCAAGGACGCTTAACCCATGAAATGGCTACACCCGTGGGTAAGATGGATAAGCAAGCTTGGCAATTACTATTTCAGGAAATGCCTATTGGTGCAATGTTGCGTAACTTGGGTTCATTAACTGAATTGGGTGTGTTACGAACTGACGAAAGCACAAACTTATCGCGTGTAGAAGCAGTTCTCAACAACAAAGAACATCTGCGGAAAGGTCGTATTCATCCCATCGATGTTTTGAAAGCACTCAAAACTTATGAGTCTGGAGGAAGATTAGGACGCAGTAAGAAAACTTGGAGTCCAGTTCCCCGTATCGTGGACATCTTAGAAAAAGCCGTTGAGTTGTCCTTTGATGTGGTGCAACCCACAGGTAAAGTATTCATGCACGCCGTAGACGTTTCTAGTTCTATGGGTAGCTTGGTTGCAGATATGGGACTAAGCTGCTGTGAAATTGCCACCACAATGGCATTAGTTACAGCCAAAGCTGAGAAAAACTACATGATTCGCGGCTTTGCTACGGAATTTCGGGAGTTGAATATTACCGCCAAAGATAGTTTTAGCTCTGCGGTGCGGAAAGCCAGCAAGCAAAACTTTGGCGGAACAGATGCGTCTGTAGCTTATGACTGGATGATTAAGCACAAGTTCAAAGCCGATGTTATCTGCTTCTGGACTGACTCCGAAAGCTGGGCGGGTTATAAGCATCCCTCTCAAGCCTTGGCTGAGTACCGTAAAAAGGTGAATCCTGATGTTAAGGCTGTGTATGTCAGCTTGACACCTTACCAAATTACCTTAGTAGATCCCAAAGATCCTTTATCTTGGGATTTGGCAGGGTTTGACCCTGGTACACCTCGCATTATCCAGATGCTAGCTACAGGGGAGTTGTAAAGAGAGTTGAATAGCTTTAAGGATAAATGGTAACTTTTATCCTTTTTCATGGCGGGTTATCCTGATTCATCACTTGCCCTTCGGGGACGCAGAATATAGGGTTATCGGTTACGTCTCCACCATTTGTGGGGATTAGCGGGTTCAATCCCCGCACCCGCCTTTTACCGAAGAGGCAGAGGGGAAGGGGGCTCTTAGCAGGGGGAACAAGCCCTTCTCTTCTGCGCGGAGCGTACCACTTCGTGGAAGCAAGCTACGCGTAGCGTCTCGTAGAGAAGCGGAGCATGGGTATGTTCGCGGAGCGTCTCGTAGAGAAGCCCCGCCCATAAGCGGGCGTTCTTACTGGGGCGGAGTACAAGCTCTGTCTCAGTTTTCTCCCTTGCTCCCTGCTCCCTGCTCCCTGCTCCCCTGCCTCTTTTGACATCCTTGTACCCTTAATTAAATAAATCCAAGTCTGTGACAGCACCGACACTGCTAGAGGCGACTAACTTGGCATATTTCGCCAAGATGCCTTTTGTATAACGGGGTGGGCGGGGTTGCCATTTGGCGCGGCGGCTGGCTAATTCTGCATCGGAGATATTTAACTGTAACAGGCGGGAATTAGCATCAATAGTGATGCTATCACCTTCTTCGACCAGAGCGATCGCACCACCAACGGCTGCTTCTGGGGCAACGTGTCCGACTACCATACCGTAAGTACCGCCAGAAAAGCGTCCATCGGTAATTAAGCCAACAGTATCACCCAAACCTGCACCAATAATTGCTGAAGTGGGGGCTAACATTTCCCGCATACCAGGGCCGCCTTTAGGGCCTTCATAGCGGATGACAATTACATCACCAGCTTGAATTTTACCTGCGAGGATGGCATCTAAGCATTCTTCCTCTGAATCAAATACTTTTGCGGGGCCAGTAATTAAGGCTTTCTTGACTCCGGTAATTTTGGCTACAGCCCCTTCTGTAGCTAGATTACCTTTGAGAATAGCTAAGTGACCTTGGGCATACATTGGGTTATTCCAAGGACGAATCACATCTTGGTTGGCGGGTGGTTCTTCGGGGATATCTGCTAGAACTTCGGCAATGGTTTTACCTGTGATGGTCATACAGTCGCCGTGGAGTAAACCATGCACGAGTAGCATTTTCATCACTTGGGGAATACCGCCAGCTTGGTGTAAGTTTGTGGCGACATATCGACCACTAGGTTTTAAATCACACAAAACGGGTACACGACCACGGATAGTCTCAAAGTCATCTAGATTTAGTTCTACACCAGCTGCGCGAGCGATCGCTAGAAAATGTAATACGGCATTAGTTGAACCACCGACAGCCATAATTACAGAAATAGCATTTTCTATAGATTTACGGGTGATAATTTGCCGGGGTAAAAGTTGATGACGAATTGCTTCTACTAGTACCTTAGCTGATTCTTCGCTGCTATCGGCTTTTTCGCCATCTTCCGCCGCCATTGTAGAAGAATAGGGTAAACTCATCCCCATCGCTTCAAAAGCCGAGGACATAGTATTAGCTGTGTACATCCCACCGCAAGAACCCGCACCAGGACAAGCACGGCGTTCTACTTCCATCAGTTCGGTCTCGTCAATTTTCCCAGCACTGTATTCACCCACAGCTTCAAAGGAACTGACAACAGTTAAGTCGCGGCCGTTGTAGTGTCCAGGTTTAATTGTGCCACCGTAAACAAAGATAGCCGGAATATTCATCCGCGCCATTGCAATCATTGCCCCTGGCATATTTTTATCACAGCCACCGATCGCAATTACACCATCCATACTTTGTCCAGTACAGGCGGTTTCAATGGAGTCAGCAATGACTTCTCGTGACACTAGGGAATATTTCATCCCCTCCGTTCCCATCGAAATCCCATCACTAATAGTAATTGTGCCGAACATTTGCGGCATTGCCCCAGCTAGTTTAACCCCAGCTTCTGCTCTTTGTGCTAGTTGATTAATCCCCATATTACAGGGAGTAATTGTACTGTAGGCATTAGCTACACCAACAATTGCTTTGTTAAAGTCTTCATCCTGAAAACCAACTGCACGCAGCATAGCGCGATTTGGCGATCGCTGCACCCCTTGTGTGACAACTTGACTTCTGAGATTCTCTGACATTGTTTTTTCATCCATTGCTTTTACCTTAATCAAATCACTGTACGTGTATCATAGGTAGACTTTTTTGAGATGTCCAATATATATTTATTGAAAATTGAGACTTATAAAATATTAAACATATGGAACTACGACACCTGCGCTACTTTATCGCTGTAGCTGAGGAACTACATTTCAGTAAAGCCGCAGAAAGACTGCATATAGCTCAACCACCTCTGAGCCAACAAATCCAACAGCTAGAGGCGGAACTAGGGGTAGAACTTTTGCATCGCAAAACTAAGCGACAAGTACAGCTAACAGCAGCTGGCCAGGTGTTTTTACAAGAGACTTATCAACTACTGAAGCAACTAGAAACAGCAGTAGCACTGACTCAAAGGACTGGACGTGGTGAAACAGGTCAACTCAGAATAGGATTTACTAGTTTGGTAATTTACGACTTATTACCCTTGATTTTGCGCCAATTTCGCGAACAATTTCCAGAAGTAGAACTAGTTTTACTGGAGTTAACGACCAGTCAACAGGAGCAAGCACTGAGAGATTCCCGAATTCATGTAGGTTTTGCTCATCCACCTTTAGAAAATGACACATTATCTTATAAATGTATTCACAGGGAAAGCTTGGTTGTGGCTTTGCCTTCAACTCATTCATTGGTGCAAAAAAAACATATCTCAGTGCGATCGCTTCTCAATGAACCTTTGATTATGTTTCCCCGCCATCTAGCACCAGGACTTTACGATCGCATCATGAGTCTTTTTCAGCAGGAGCATTTAAACCCTAAAATTACTCAGGAGGCGATTCAAATGCAAACCATTATTGGACTAGTATCGGCTGGAATAGGTGTAGCGATCGCACCATCTTCTTTACAAAATCTGCAAAGGACTGGTGTAGCTTATCGTCCGATACTAGAAAAAGCACCTGTAATAGAAACTGCCATAATCTGGCAGGAAAACAGATTAACTCCGATTGTAGAAAATTTTTTGCAATTTATTTAAGGGACTTCCAGATAAAAAAATGTCCAAAATGTAGGGTGCGTCAGTATGAATAATTTCCTGGTACAGCTAGGTTTTATAGCACTGACGCACCCTACTAACCGTCAATTTGGAATAATTTATTTTTTGGTGTTCCCTAAAGTGTAGATGCCCTGTACAAAAGGATGCTCTAGACAGCTTTGATTAAGTCTTGATTTGTTTCCCACAATTGATGAGATAGAGTCAGTAAAATTGGCAATTAATGCCCACGGATAAATCCGGGGGCTTGAACCAAGCAAAGTTTAAAATGTTTCTATGTAATGCCACAAAATAACTCAGTCGCTATTGAATTTCATGATGTCACCTTTAGCCGCAATCATCGTCCTTTGGTGTCGCGGCTCAATTTCGCCATTCATCGGGGGGAAGCGTTAGTATTACTCGGACGTAGTGGTAGCGGTAAAACTACCACTATGAAATTAATTAATCGCCTGTTTACACCCACCCAAGGCGAGGTGTTATTTAATGGTGTACCGACAACTCAATGGGATGAAATTAAACTCAGGCGTAAGATTGGTTATGTAATTCAAGAAACTGGTTTGTTTCCTCACTTTACAGTAGAACGTAATGTGGGTTTAGTTCCTAGTTTAGAAGGCTGGCAACCGAAACAAATCAAAACGCGAGTATACGAATTATTGCAGTTGATAGGTTTAGATCCTACACAATTTGCTAGCCGTTATCCTCACGAACTTTCGGGGGGACAAAGACAAAGGGTAGGTGTAGCCAGGGCTTTAGCCGCAGATCCGCCTGTATTATTAATGGATGAACCCTTTGGCGCACTCGATCCGATTACGCGCTTAGAATTACAGCAGGAATTTCGGCGATTACAACAGGAATTAGGGAAGACAGTGGTTTTTGTCACCCATGACATTCAAGAAGCCTTTGTTTTGGCATCGAGAATTGGGTTAATGTATGGGGGAGAATTGGTAGTATTAGGGACGAAGGATGAATTTATGCGATCGCAACATCCCGAAAGTCTGGCATTCCTGCAATGTCTGCGTTCACTGCAAGACAACTTATGAAAGATTTCTTCCTGATCAAGTACGCGTCAGAAATTTTACAACACACCCTAGAACATTTATTTTTAGTGGGTGTTGCCATTAGTATTGCCATTATGATCGGTATTCCTTTAGGAATTTTAATTACCCGTCAAACTCAACTGCGGCAACCAATTTTAGGTTTTGCTAATGTTCTCCAAACTATTCCTAGTTTGGCATTATTTGGCTTACTAATTCCTGTCCCAGTCATTGGTGGAATTGGTGTTGTTCCTGCGATTGTTGCCTTAACTTTATATTCCCTACTACCTATAATTCGTAATACTTATACAGGTATTACAGGGGTAGATCCTGCAATTCGGGAAGCCGGGCGAGGAATGGGAATGACAGATAGACAGTTATTATTACAAGTGGAAATTCCTTTAGCAATGGGTGTGATTTTGGCGGGGGTACGAGTATCGACAGTTATTAGTATTGGCATTGCAACTATTGCGGCTGCAATTGGTGCTGGAGGCTTGGGCGTGTTTATTTTCAGGGGAATTTCAGTAGTCAATAATCAGTTAATTTTAGCTGGGGCAGTTCCGGCGGCGGTGATAGCACTACTCGCTGATTTATTGATTGGATTGCTAGAGAATAAATTAAAAGTGAAAAGTTAATAATTTTTAGCAACTATGGGTTATGAAAAGATTTTTTTTAGTTCTCTTATTCAGCTTTGCATTAGTGATGGCGATCGCTAGTTGTAAAACTAATCTAATAAGTAGTAGCGGTGATATTATTATAGCATCCAAAGACTTTACCGAACAAGATATTTTAGGCGAACTTCTAGCTCAACAAATCGAAGATACCACAAATTTAAAAGTAGTTCGCCGTCCTCGCTTGGGTGGTTCTTTTGTCTGTCATCAAGCAATTATCTCTGGTAATATTGATGCTTATATTGAATACACAGGTACGGCGTTTACGGGTATTTTAAAACAAGCAGTAATTAACGATCCTAAAGTAGTTTATGCAAAACTAAAACAAGCCTATGCTCAACAATTCCAGTTAGAAGTAATGCCTAGTCTGGGTTTTGAAAATACCTTTGCAATTATTATCAGGGGAAAAGATGCCAAACGCTACAACATTCAAACCCTCTCCGAAGCTGCTCAATATACACCCCAATGGCGCGGCGGTTTTGGCTACGAATTTCTAGAAAGAGAAGATGGGTTTCCAGGGTTAGCTAAAACCTATAATTTAAACTTTACCAAACCACCTCGAATTATGGACTTGGGTTTAATTTATAGGGCATTAATTCAAAAACAAGTAGATATGATAGCAGGTAATTCCACAGACGGACAAATTGCTCGCTTGGGTTTATTCGTTCTTAAAGATGACAAACAATACTTCCCCCCTTACGAAGCTACACCAATTATCAGACAAGCAACTTTAAAAAAATACCCACAAATCCGAGAAGCCATTAATCAACTAACAGGTAAAATATCCGCCGATGAAATGCGACAGCTTAACTATTTAGTAGAAGGAGAACTCCAAGATATTAAAGAAGTAGTACGCGAATTTCGTAAATCTAAAGCACTCCTCACTCTCTCATAAAAATTCCTCTCTGCGATTTCCGCCTTAGCGATACTGCGCCTCTGGGTGAAACGTCCCATTTATATAATCACAGCAATGAATTTTACTATTAAAAAAATTCTCAAAACCTCTATCCAAGGCATAGTTATTGGATTATGTATTTCCAGTGGCAACGTCTTATCTCAAACTTTACCACTATCAACTAATTTAATCGATTTCAATTCTGATACCGGAAAAAATCTATTAATTACCAGTCGCGCCAGAGAAGACTTTTTCCCCTTAAGTATACAATTTGTAACTCAAAATAATCAAGCTTATTGTGGAGTGGCAAGTATTGTCATGGTGTTAAATAGCTTAGGAATTTCTGCACCAGAAGCACCACAATATTCACCTTATAGAGTGTTTACTCAAGAGAATTTTTTTAGTAATGAGAAAACTAAAGCAGTCATCACTCCCGAAAAAGTCTCTCGTCAAGGTATGACTTTAGCAGAGTTAGGTGGATTAATCGCTAGTTATGGTGTAAAAGTGGAAGTTCATCATGCTGCTATTACTAGTATAGAAGATTTTAGAAAAGTGACAGCAGCGAATTTAAAACAAAAAGGCAACTTTGTCATAGTTAATTATTTACGCAAAGAAATCAACCAGGAAAGAGGCGGACACATATCACCAATAGCCGCATATAACGAAGAGACAGATAGATTTTTAATTATGGATGTTTCCCGTTATAAATATCCACCAGTTTGGGTGAAGACAGCAGACCTATGGAAAGCTATGAACACAGTTGATTCAGTTTCAGGTAAAACAAGAGGCTTTGTATTGGTAAGTAAATTGTAATGTGTAGATGTGTTTGAAACTACAGCTAGAAATTTCTTAATACGAGTATCGACAAGAGACTGTAGCTATTTTAAACCCAGTTTGGGATTAGGCGATCGCACTTAACTGTTGATGGTAACTTTAACGGCTGTCCCCTGTCACCGTTCGGACGTTTGGTGTTATCTCCGTTCGCGTCCCCCAAGGAAGCCTGTCACCGATAAAAATCTAGTTAATTTTCCCTCACAATAGGGTGATTTACATCTAAAGGCGGCAAACACCACATTAACTTTACGGTTGACCCTAATTACTCAGAGTATTAATTCTCATAAATTAGACAGAGTGAAAGCAGTTTAATCGATGAACCAACTAGAAACATACTTTAAAATTAACCGTCCCATCCATTGTTCGGGAAACCACCCTTCATGGACTGGCTACATAAGCTCAGTATATATATCAGCGTAACTTGGATTGACAACTCCAAAAGGTTATCGATGCTGAACTAACTGCTTTTTAAACTAGTTGGTTCAAAGATTAAGTCTCTTATATTCCCATTCATTCATTTGTAGTTATACGGAGCCAGCACCGAAAATGGCAAAAGTAGTTGGAATTGATTTAGGTACAACTAACTCCTGCGTCGCAGTAATGGAAGGTGGTACACCAACGGTTATTGCTAACGCTGAAGGGTTTCGCACCACCCCCTCAGTGGTAGCATTTGCTAAAAATGGCGACACTTTGGTAGGACAAATAGCCAAACGCCAAGCAGTGATGAACCCAGAAAACACTTTCTACTCTGTAAAGCGTTTTATTGGTCGTCGCTTTGATGAAGTCACTAACGAAGCAACAGAAGTTTCTTATAAGGTTCTCAGCAGTGGCGGTAACGTCAAGCTAGACTCCTCTGGTAAACAATTTGCACCAGAAGAAATTTCTGCTAAAGTTCTCCGCAAACTAGTAGAAGACGCTAGTAAGTATTTAGGTGAAACTGTCACCCAAGCTGTAATCACCGTTCCCGCCTACTTCAACGACTCCCAACGTCAAGCCACCAAAGATGCTGGCAAAATCGCTGGTATTGAAGTCATGCGGATTATCAACGAGCCTACAGCCGCTTCCTTAGCTTACGGTTTTGACAGAAAGAGCAATGAAACCATCCTGGTATTTGACTTAGGTGGTGGTACATTCGACGTATCTGTCCTAGAAGTAGGCGATGGCGTATTTGAAGTATTGTCTACTTCTGGTGATACCCATCTTGGTGGTGACGACTTCGATAAGAAAATCGTTGATTTCTTAGCTGAACAGTTTAGAAAAGACGAAGGTATCGACCTCCGCAAAGACAAACAAGCCTTACAACGTTTAACAGAAGCCGCCGAAAAAGCCAAGATTGAGCTTTCTAGCGTTACCCAAGCAGAAATCAACCTACCATTTATCACAGCTACCCAGGATGGCCCTAAACACCTGGATACAACCCTGACTCGCGCCAAGTTTGAAGAACTCTGTTCTGACTTGATTGACCGTTCTCGCATTCCTGTAGAACAAGCGTTGCGCGATGCTAAGTTAAGCAAAAGTGATATTGATGAAATTGTTTTAGTCGGTGGTTCTACGCGTATCCCCGCCGTCCAACAATTGGTGAAGAATTTGTTGGGTAAAGACCCCAACCAAAGCGTTAACCCTGATGAAGTTGTGGCTGTGGGTGCAGCAATTCAAGCAGGTGTTTTGTCTGGTGATGTTACAGGTATCTTGTTGTTAGACGTAACACCATTGTCCTTGGGTGTAGAAACCTTGGGTGGTGTAATGACTAAGATTATCCCCCGCAACACCACAATTCCCACCAAAAAATCGGAAGTCTTCTCTACAGCCGTGGATGGTCAAACCAACGTAGAAATTCACGTCCTCCAAGGTGAGAGAGAATTTGCTAACGATAACAAGAGTTTAGGAACTTTCCGCCTGGATGGGATTCCTCCCGCACCCCGTGGCGTACCCCAAATTGAAGTTACCTTCGATATCGACGCTAACGGTATCCTCAACGTCGCCGCGAAGGACAAAGGTACTGGTAAGGAACAATCTATCAGTATTACTGGTGCTTCTACCTTAGATAAAACCGACGTTGACCGGATGGTACGTGAAGCCGAACAAAACGCTTCTTCTGATAAAGACCGTCGAGAAAAAATTGAACGCAAGAACCAAGCCGATTCTTTGGCTTACCAAGCCGAGAAGCAGCTGCAAGAGTTAGGCGATAAAGTGCCTGCTGCTGATAAAGAAAAGGTTGAAGGTTTGGTGAAAGAAGTGCGGGAAGCCGTTGCGAAGGAAGACGACGAACAAATCAAGAAGTTGACACCAGAATTACAACAAGCGTTGTTTGCAGTTGGTAGCAATATCTATCAACAGGCTGGTGGTGCTGCTCCTGGTGCTGCTCCTGGTGATGGCGGTGGTACTCCTCCCTCTGATGGCGGTGATGATGTAATCGACGCTGACTTTACTGAAAGTAAGTAAGTTTAGGACAAACAACAGAACCCCGGTTTTTTCGAGAAACCGGGGTTCTTTTTTTTACTCCATGAGTTAAATCAGTTATCACGTTATCAGGAGTTTGTTATGTGGAAAAGCTAACGCGAAACCTAACCCCCTAACCCCCTAACCCCCTAACCCCCTAACCCCCTTCCCTACAAGGGAAGGGGAAAAGTTAAAACACATTGATATCATTTTCCGTTAATGCGTAAGTCCGAGAATTTTTAACAAATCCAGCTTCTTCTAGAAACTCATCTAGTAATGTACGACTGTGATTTTGCATTACTATGACGTGAGCCATTTTATCGAAACATGATAATTGCCATCGCTGCACAATCAATTCATTAGGACATTCAAACAGCACAGTTGTAGATAGGGGATTGAGCAGAGCAAACCTATATGAGTTTTTAATTTTATTGTAAAGATATTCTGCGTTTTGACGACACTGTATAGCTTCAAATGCAAATTGATGCTTTCTTTTTTGAATAGCATCCCAAAGAATTACGGGGGCCATGCCATTTCTACTACCTAAAATAGTCGTATCGGTAGAGTTCAGATATTCAATATCAAATGATTGAATTAAATGTTTGGAAGCCAGAATAACGCCGCAAGGAATTGGCGAACCAATGAATTTATGCCCGCTAATCGCTATTGACCCTATGGGATATTTGCTAAAATCTAAAGAATTTTCCTGCTCTAAATACGGAAGAAGCATTCCTCCTAAAGCTGCATCGATATGAATATAAAATTTCTGTAAATTAAGTTCTGAAATAATCTCAACTATTTTGCTGATATCATCAACTGCTCCTTTAACCGTTGTCCCAACGTTAATATTAATGATAGCCGGCTTATCTTTATTCTCTGAAAGTAATTGACTTAATGAGTCATAATCAATTTCTCCATTTGATAGAGATTTTACTTTCGTTAAAGGCATACGAAACATTCGTGCTGCTTTGAATATTGAATAATGACTATCCTCTGAACTGTAAAGAATTCCGTCTGGATATAATTCTCGACCTAATAAAATTCCACATAAATTTCCCTCTGTTCCTCCAGAGGTGACATATCCCCAAGTATCAGACTTGTCTAAGCGATATAGTTGGGCGATAAAATCAACTACTTCTCGTTCAAAATCTTTGGTATTTAATCCATAATTTCCCTTGACATAAGGGTCTCCTAAGTTATTTACTATAAAACTCAGAAGTGGTGCTAGATGTTGGTAATCAAGCTTCTGATTCAAGGGATATCCAAGATGATATTTTGAACAGTTTTCCAGATGATTTAATAATGAATCAAGCGATAAGTTTAGATTACTCATGTCAGTTCAAAATTTAACGTTTACTGGTAGCATTAATAAACAAACAATGCAGTTAACAATTAAAAATTCAAAATTCAAAATGACGCTCTCTACGAGACGCTGCGCGAACGCGGACTCGCTAACGCTGCGCTAACAAAATTAAAGACAGTTGGAGTTAGGGATTTAAACCCCAACTCAACTGATACTACGTGTAGACCTAGGGGTCTTAAACCCTTGAATTTACGATAAATGTTGCAATATATTTATTTAAGATAATTATTAATATTTTTTTGTAGTGTATTTATACACAACATATACGAAAATACAACTATCGCCTATAGTAATTACACTTATAGCTATTATTAAGTCTTTATAATTTTATTAAAACTTACGTAAGTATTCCCAAATAACCTCAACTGGCAAATATGGCGTAACTTAATTTGAATGTGTCTAAGTATTGATTTAGAACTGTTTAAGCGAATTTTTTTATGTGACAGTTAGAGATTGAATTTGCCATCCACAGATTTTTTAGTATAAATAGTTACTTTTTTGCAATTATCCTGTTTTCCAAGTTCGCTGAGTTTGGTTGAGAATTTACCCTAATTTCCCAAATATTGAGTTTTTATCCCCTAAAATCTTACACCCCTGATTTCTTCAGCCTTCACCGAGTCCATCGCCTACTGTGCTAATATAGACACAAGAGTGGAGAAACATATGCAAAAATACTAACTTCAATTTATTGGATTGCTAGTAATTTTCCAATTAGGAGTAGAAGCAATGGATTTATTGCTGCATAATCCCATAGCAGATATGTATGGGCCACAGTTTCTATTGTTTTATGGCTGTGTAATTGCCATCACACTGTTTGTCTGCTGGCTGTTAATCCAAGATCCTACCAAAAATCAACCTCTGCGGTTAATTCCCACTGCTCCAGATCCCTACGAAATTGCTTACTTGCGTTTCCAAAAGGCGGGAGTAGCGAATGTGGCATTATTTAATCTATTGGTGCAAGGTTATTTAAAAATTAGTAGAAAATCCATCACTCATGCACCCAATCATCCTGATATTTCTCAATTACAGCCGATAGAACAGCAAGTATTCCAGAAATTTGCTGTCCCTACCGCAGCCATCACATCTTTAAGATCCGCATCTGAGAGTGTAGAATCATACTGTCATATTTATGAACAGCAACTGCACAATGAAAAATTGTTGTATCCAGGCGACTGGCAGTCCTGGCAGGCATGGCAGATGAAAGTAGGGTTGATGGGGGCAATGATTATTTCTAGCCTTGGTGGTTATAAGCTAATTATCGCTTTAGCTAAAGGACGGTACAACGTCGGCTTTTTGATCATTATGGCTGTAGTTTCTATTATCTGGCTTTTTGGGCAGGTTAATAGGCGATCGCGCATCAGTTATCGGGGATATAAATATCTGCAACAATTAGAGGAAGCATTCGCGCCATTAAAGTCTAAAAGCAAAAATTTTGGTGTTGTATGTTCTCCATTGGAATACAACTTACTCATAGCCCTCTTTGGCATGAATGCACTGGATGGAACTACTTATTACTCATACTATCAAGCATTCTTTCCCCCAATGACCTCCAGCACAACTAAAACAACTCGCACAACTAGCAGTAGCAACTCTTCCTCCGGTAGTTCATGCAGTAGTAGTTCATGCAGTAGTAGTTCATGCAGTAGTAGTTCATGCGGTGGTGGTGGTGGCTGTGGCGGTTGTGGAGGGTAGACGCAGTGCTGGCTGATTTACCACCTTTAGGCGTAGGGTTGGGTTTTCGCCAACCGTTTAAAAGTGATTTGTTCCTCAACCGCCAACAGGTAGACTTTCTGGAAATTGTAGCGGAACATTATTTAAAACCATCCTGGCAACAACAGCAACAGTTAGAATTATTAGCCAGTCATTTCCCTCTCATTCCCCACGCTATTAATCTTTCTTTAGGTAGTGCTGAGGGTGTAGATATAGACTATGTTCGCCAACTAGCAGCGTTAATTAAACAGCTTAACCCGCCTTGGTGGAGTGAACATATTTGTTTTACTAAAGCGGGTGGAGTTGATATTGGCCATTTGTCTCCGTTACCTTACACCAAAGAGGCTGTCAAAGTGCTGTGTCGTAATATTGCCGAAGTGCGACGCTGGATTGATGTGCCGTTAATTTTGGAAAATATTACCTATATGGTGACACTTCCCGGTGCAGAAATGACCGAAGCCCAATTTTTGGCGGAAGTGGTAGAACGTTGTGATTGTGGTTTGTTGTTAGATATCACAAATCTCTACATCAATGCAGTGAATCACGATTATGATGTGCAGCAATTCTTGCAAGATTTACCCTGGGAACGTGTTGTCCAGTTACATTTTGTAGGTGGACATTGGCATGATGGCATACTAATTGATAGTCATTCCCAATCAACACCCTCCCAAGTCTGGCAACTCATGGATGAGGTTGTGGCGCGTGTGGCTATAAAAGGAATTGTTTTAGAACGGGATGAAAATTTACCAGCCTTTGCAGAATTAACATCCGAATTGCAACAAGCAAGAGAAATTGGTAGGAGACATCACAGATGGGGTTAGAACAAACCCAAATACTCTTAGCACAAATTTACACCAACACACAGTTGAGAGAACGTTTCTTTACTAACCCCCAAGCCGTTGGTTTAGAGATGGGACTCAGTAGTGATGAGGCGCAGCAGTTAGAGCAACTTTCACCAAAACAGGTGAATGCGTTTGCTAATTCCTTAAAGTGGAAGCGGTTGGGAGAAGTGCGGGAGTTGTTACCACGCACCGCTAAAGAAATGGGTAAAAATTTCACTACCTTGTTTTGGCGATATGCGGAAAACCCCATCCCCCCAGGAATCAAAAAACATCGCCAAGATGCGATCGCCTTTGCTAACTTTATCATCCAAGTTGCTCAACAGGAAGGACTTGAGCCAGCTTGGATAGGTGACTTAGTGCGCTACGAAAAAACCTGGCTGTTGGTTTATACTACAGCTAGCTGCTTAAAGATTTGTTGGTTTGGTTATGCTGTTCACCAAAACTTGAGCAAAAAAGGTGTGATTGCTCTGTGGTTGCGCCTGGGGAGACGTTCAGAACTACGTCATTTTATACTTTAATCGGGTTTTCAAACACGCTCTAAGAACCATCAAAACTAATTTGATAACCCACTAGACCACAACTAGCTAACGCAGTGTAGCCATCATTTCTAAAATTTGTTGATGGTATTGTCTATTACCTTCATGATTATAAAGGTCAGCAGATTTCTTTAAATCTCTCATTGCGCCATCTCTGTCTCCTAAATTACGCCGAACTTCAGCCCGTAATAAATACGCTGAAGCCCAGTAAGGTTGATGCTGTAAGGCTTGGTCTAAATCGGCTAATGCTGCTTGATGGTTTCCCAGTTGAGTATGGCTACGACCTCGGTTATACCAGTCTTCAGCATCATGAGGATCAATGGCGATCGCTTGGTTATAATCTGCTAGGGCTTGGTGATACTCGTTAAGGGCATAATAAGCATTGGCGCGGTGGCTATAAAATAGGGCAGACTGGGGATTAATCTTTAAAGCTTGGGTGTAATCAGCGATCGCGCTTTGGTAATCTTGTTGGTCATAATACCAAGCTCCCCGGTTATAATAGGCTTCAACTAGTTGGGGATTGATTACTAAGGCTTGGTTGTAGTCGGCTAGTGCGCCTCGATGATCTCCCAACTGACGACGAGCATTACCACGATTGCAGTAGGATGGGGCAAAATTGGGGTCAAATTTGATGGCTTGAGTGTTATCGGCTATTGCTCCCAGAAAATCTTGTAAGGCTTCATGAATGACCGCTCGTCCGTAGTATGCTTCTACTAAGTTGGGATTTATTTGTAATGCTTGATTATAATCAGCGATCGCTCCTTGATAGTCTCCGAGATGACGGCGAGCTGTAGCGCGATCGCAGTATCCTTCTGCAAGTTGGGGACATAGTGCTAATAATTGATCGCTATCTGACAGTGCGCTGGCATAGTCTCCGATTTGGCGGCGAATGTTGGCACGCAAACCGTATACTAAAGCTAAATTAGGATCAATTTGTAATGCTTGGCTATAGTCAGCAATAGCACCTTGATAATCTTTCTCAAATACTCGAATTAAACCCCGTTCCCCATAGGCTTGTGCGTCCTCTGGGTTTAAACGAATTGCTTGGCTTAAGTCTTTTAAGGCTAAATCATATTCTTTGAGGCGAGAGAGGATCACACCGCGATTGTAGTATGCTGTGGCAAAATTAGGATTAAGTTCTAGAGTTCGGTTGTAATCGGCGATGGCGGCGTGATAGTCTCCTAAAGCATAGTAGGCGTTACCCCGATTTTGATAAGCCTCGACCAAGGTAGGATCTAGTTGGATGGTGCGTTCATGATCAGCGATCGCCTGGCGATATTCTCCTAGGTTATAGTAGACATTACCGCGACTACTGTATACTGCGGCTAAATAGGGATGCCATTGCAAAGCTTCCTGAAAATCTGATATCGCCCCTTGATTATCGCCCTGATTAGCAAAACCCACACCTCGATAATAATAAGCGTGAGCAATATCTATATTTATATCACTAGCTAACTGTGGATTGACTGCTATGGTGTGCATATAGTCAGCGATGGCTTGGTTATATTCTCCCCAGGCGAAGTAAGCTTTACCCCGATAGTAGTAAGATGCAGTAATAGTAGGGTTAATTTGCAATACTTGATCATAATCAGCGATCGCACCTGCATAGTCAGCCAAAGAGTAACGCGCAAATGCTCGATAGTAATAAGCTTCAGCTAAATTAGGATTAATTTTAATAGCACGAGTTAAATCTGCGATCGCAGCTTGATAATCTTTTAGTTCATTACATAGAATCATCCCTTGGTTCAAATAAGCTACTGCATAGTCAGGTTGGTTTTGGGTGGACTGGGTGTGATTTGCGATCGCCCCTTGATAGTCCCTTGGTAAATTTGTATAGAGTCCCTGTTGGAAAAAAGAGTCAGCATTCATCTAATTTTCTTATCTTGTTGCACTAAGCATGAGTTTGATGAGTCTCAAGTTGCCATTAATAGGGTAGAACACTGTATCTTGATTAAACTATAAATTTAGCCATAATACCAATATATATATATAGCTATATTTGGCACAATTTTTATTTCATGCCATTGAAATATGTGAAGATATGAAAGATCCAGCTATTATGACAATTGGATGTAGTGAAGATCATCACCGTCTCAAACCAATTTATCTAGATTTCATCAGGTGGAGCGCGAAATATGTACGACAAAGAGGACATCGAAGCGATGCTTGATAGCATGAGTGTCGTGGATGTGCTAAGAATAATGTCTGAAATTTGTTATGAAAAAGCTGAATATCTTAGAACAGACTACCAAGACAGTGAAACTGCAAGAGCCTGGGAAAAAGTGGGTAGAGCCGTAGGTAAGATAAAAATAAAAACAGAATTATATTAATCAGACAGTTAAAATCAATCCCGTGAATTTATCTCTACGGGATTTTTAATTAAATAACTTTAAGGGAATAAAATTAATAGATACTTTTCCTACTTAGTCAACTACCAAAAGTATTAATTATATCCCCGACTGCTTTGAGAAATCGGGGATATTGTGTTTCGCGAATAATTGACGAGAAAAGGTAGAGACGTTGTATGCAATGTCTCTACAGTTGTAGGGGAGAGATACTCTAGTCTTTAGAGAGGGGTTTTCCAAATCCCGTGAAAAGTCAGTTCCTAATTACGAATTACGTAGCTTGCTTCTCGCTTTGCGAGTATTACGAATTACGAATTACCAAAACCTCCGCCTCCAGGAGTAGCGATCGCAAAAACATCTCCAGGGTTCATCTCTACTGTTGCTGTGCTGTCTAAATTCTCTTGAACCCCATTTCCCCGTTCTACCCAGTTGCGCCCCACCTGTCCAACTTCCCCGCCATTTAACCCAAAAGGAGGTACAACCCGATGTCCAGAGAGAATATTAGCTGTCATCGGTTCTAAAAAGCGCAGGCGACGAATTACCCCATTACCGCCTTGATGTTTTCCTTTACCGCCACTATCAGGACGCAGACTAAAGCTTTCTAATAGTACAGGGTAGCGGGTTTCTAAAACCTCTGGATCAGTCAAGCGGGAATTAGTCATGTGAGTCTGGACTGCATCCGTACCATCAAAATTAGCCCCAGCCCCAGAACCGCCACAGATGGTTTCATAATATTGATAGCGATCGTTCCCAAAAGTAAAGTTATTCATCGTCCCTTGAGAAGCAGCCATCACACCCAAAGCACCATACAAAGCATCGACAACAGTTTGAGAAGTTTCTACATTACCTGCAACTACGGCTGCTGGATAAGTTGGGTTTAACATACAACCTTCAGGGATAATAATATCTAAAGGTTTCAGACACCCAGCATTCAAGGGAATACTATCATTAACTAAAGTCCGAAAGACATATAAAACTGCTGCGTGAGTAACTGCTTTAGGAGCATTGAAGTTACTATTTAACTGTCCAGATGTGCCAGTAAAATCAATTTTAGCACTCCGATTTTCGCGGTTAATTATGACTTGTACTTGAATTTTTGCGTCGCTATCCATCTCATAAACAAATGAGCCATCTTTAAGCACATCAATGGCTCTTCTCACTGATTCTTCAGCATTATCTTGGACAAATTTCATATAAATTTGAACTGTTTCTAGCCCGTATTGAGAAACCATCTTAGACAGTTCTTGCACTCCCCGTTCATTGGCAGCAATTTGTGCCTTAAAATCAGTTATATTTTGATTAGGGTTACGAGCAGGATAGAGATGATTTAACAGTAATTCTCGTACTGCATTTTCCCGAAAATCCCCCTGTTCTACCAAGAGAAAATTATCAAACATAATGCCTTCTTCCTCTACATTTTTACTATGAGGAGGCATAGAACCAGGCGTAATTCCACCGATATCAGCTTGGTGTCCGCGAGAGGCGACGTAAAATAGGGGACTGGAGATATTTTCGCCAGTTTCTAGAAATACGGGTGTAATGGCGGTGACATCGGGGAGGTGAGTTCCACCGTTGTAGGGATTATTTGATAAATAAACATTGCCTGGTTTAATAGTGTCGCCTTTATCATTGATTAAACTGCGGACACTTTCACTCATTGAGCCTAAATGTACGGGAATATGGGGGGCGTTAGCTACTAATAATCCTGACGCATCAAAAATTGCACAAGAAAAATCTAAGCGTTCTTTAATATTTACGGATACGGCTGTATTTTGTAGGACAATTCCCATTTGTTCAGCAATGAATTGATAGAGATTTTTGAATATTTCTAAGCGTACTGGATCTGGTTGAGATGTAGTATACATTTTGATTGCGACTCCTTGAATGTGAGAAAATTGTCAGATATGTAATTACAAAAAGATAGGTTGGGTAGGGTGCGTCAGTATGAATAATTTTTGAGTATAGTTAGGTTCTATCGCACTGACGCACCCTACAGTTTGGATATTTTTTTATCTGGAAGTACCTAAGAAAAATTGTCAGATATAGCTATCCATTTTTTGTGATTACAAAAAGATAGAGGTTTGTAGTAAGGACTTCAGTCCTGATTTTTCTAAGGACTAAAGTCCTTACTACGAACTTGCTTATCTATCAATTGAAAATGGCGATCGCTGTTTCTTCAGATGGACTCTTCAACTTAAATAGTCAGAAACTCATCTTTCAAATCGCAATTAATTTGTAAATTTATTCATGGTTGACACATCGGGCTAAAATCAAATGATTACACTCAGTTAATCTGGCTTGCCAATTCGGTTCAACTACAATGGTGCTAATTTTTTCGACAATGATAGCAGCACCATTAATACAATCTCCTGGTTGTAAATCTTCCCGACGATAAACTGGCGTATCATGCCATTTTTCAGCAGTAAACATCTTGACTATTTCCACCGATTGGGGAAATTTATCTAAAGGTTTAGTACGAGCAATTAAAGTTTCTTCAGGAGTATCCATTTTCTGAATTACTTCTACTGAAATAGATTCAACAATTAAGGCTTTTTTTGACTGCACGAAACCATAGCGAGACTTATGTTTATCTGCAAATGCTATTTGCATCACGGTTACATCTACATCAAAATTAACACTTAAGGTAGAATCAGTCCCCTCATATTTTAAATTCAGGGTTTGAATTATTTCTTCTTCAATGCTGCTTTCATCTTGGCTGAGTTCACTTCTGGCTTGGGTTTTTAAAGACTCCATTAATTGTATTAATTGAGGAATTAATGCTTGATTTAAATGCTTTTCTACTCCCCCAACTCTAGTAGCTCTAACATCAGCTAATCCCATACCATAAGCTGAAAGAACACCAGCATAAGGATGCAGAAATATCTGTTTCATCCCTAAAGTATCAGCAATTAAACAAGCAACTTGTGCGCCTGCACCACCAAAACAACAAAGAACATATTCCGTGATATCATAACCACGTTGTAGGCTAATTTTTTTAATAGCATTAGCCATATTTTCGACAGCGATCGCCATAAATCCTGCTGCTACTTGTTCTGGTGTACGATAATTACCTGTAACGGTGGCAATATCTAGGGCTAATTGGTTAAATTTCTCCAAGACAATATCTTTATCTAAAGGTAAATTACCATCACTGCCAAAAACAGCAGGGAAATATTGGGGATGAATTTTACCTAACATCACATTAGCATCTGTCACCGCTAAAGACCCACCACGCCGATAACAAGCGGGTCCAGGATTTGAACCAGCCGATTCTGGCCCGACACGATAACTAGAACCATCAAAAAAGAGAATTGAACCGCCGCCAGCTGCGATCGTATTAATTGATAATACAGGAACTCGCATCCGCGCCCCAGCAATTTCGGAATCTAATTGGCGTTCATACTCACCTTTAAAATGGGCAACATCTGTACTTGTTCCCCCCATATCGAAGGTAATTACTAAATTAAAACCTGCTCTTTTGCTAGTTTGGACTGCACCAACAATACCGCCAGCCGGGCCGCTTAAAATGCTATCTTTACCTTGAAATTGTGTAGCATCAGTTAACCCGCCATCAGATTTCATAAACATTAACCTGACGTTAGGTAACTGACTAGCTACTTGGTCAACATATCGCCGTAAAATTGGCGTTAAGTAAGCATCTACAACAGTTGTATCACCGCGACTTACCAATTTCATCAAGGGACTAACTTGATGAGATACAGAGATTTGTGTGAAGCCTATTTTTTGAGCAATTTCTGCTACTTGTTGCTCGTGTTTGGGGTAGCGATCGCTGTGCATAAAGACAATTGCACAACTACGAACCCCTGTATGATAAACTGCTTGTAAATCTTGTTTTACCTGTGCAATATTTACAGGTGTTAATTCATTACCATTAGCATCATAGCGTTCATCTACTTCAATTACCTGTTCATAAAGCATCGTCGGTAAAATAATTTGACGAGCAAAGATATCAGGACGGTTTTGGTAGCCAATTCTGAGGGCATCTTTAAACCCTTTGGTAATTAGTAGAACTACTCTATCTCCTTGTCTTTCCAACAGTGCATTAGTGGCTACTGTTGTCCCCATTTTAACTACTTCTATCGCTGCACTGGGAATAGGTTCATTGTTTTTCAGACCAATAATATTCTGAATTCCTTGAATAACTGCATCTTGGTATTGTTCAGGATTTTCGGAGAGTAATTTATAGACTATTACCCATTCTTGATTAGGCAAAGGCACAATTAAAAATCGTTCCTGAAGTCTTGAGAGTCTGTCTATAATTTTCTGATTATCTGTTACAGCAACAATATCTGTAAATGTGCCACCTCTATCTGCAAATACTTTTAGCATAGTTAGATTTCATCTATCAACTAAAAGTAGCGTAGCAGTGATGTTTGGTATAGTTCTACTTCATGTGTGGTATATTTTGACAACAAGTGTAGACAAAAATATTTTTTATCGCACGCAGAGGCGCAGAAACGCAGAGAGTAAGAGTTTCAATCTCTGCATGATATCAGGTTCGGATAATTAGTTATGCTTTCAAGAGTGATTAAACCCCACCCTCACCCACGCGCCAGCAATTCTCATTTTCACTAAACCTATTTTGAGTATTTTCACTGCTTGACAAAATGCGCTCTACTCACCACTCCCTACTCATCACTCCCTACTCACTACTCCCTACTCAGCACTCAGCACTCATCACTCATCACTCCCTACTCAGCACTCAGCACTCCCTACTCAGCACTCTCTAACTATCATATGTTTTTTCGAGTCAAAACTAATTACTCCTTGTTGTTGCAATTTGCCTATCAATCTTGTAATTGTGACTCTAGTAGTACAACACGCGCTAGCAATTTCTTCGTGAGTGAAGCGAAGATTTAAACGAGTTCCTTCTGCTACTGGTTCGCCAATTTCTTGTTTCAAAAACTGTAAGAGATGATATAATCTATCTTCTACTCGTCGCTTGCCAAAAATAACTAACAAGGATTCAGTTTGCTTTAACCGTTGATTGATTTTTGGTGACAGAATATTACTTAATATCGGATTCAAAGCTACTTCAGTTAAATGAATAGATACTAATTTGACATCTGACAAGGCTGTAGCTTGATAAATAGGTAAAGATGTCATACTAGAGCCAAATACCATTTGTGGTGTTGCTAAACCTACTAAAATTTCTTCACCTGTTTCACAGAAAGTATTTAATTTCACTAAACCTTGGCAAATATAGAAAATTACTAAAGGATTCAAGGGAATATCTTCACCTTTAGTATAGGTATATATGGGGCGATCTTGACTGAGGTATTCTTCACGATTGATTAATCCTAAATCATTTAAATGATGTTGATTAATCTGACGCAATAACCAGCGCAAAGATGTTGGTTTACCATGTTGATTGCGAACTACTGCTACTGTCAAAGCCGCATCAAAAGGTTCACCATCATCTGGCTGTAAACGTAATACTAACTCTTTACCTCTATCAGATTGAAATAGCTGAGTTATTTCGCTGCGAAAACTTTCTCGCTCTTCGATGCGGATGAAGTTAATCATCGATTGACCGAATAAAGTCTGCTTGGTAGTATTCAGCAACTTAGCGGCGGCTAGGTTAGCTTCTTGAATAACGCCTTCTGAATTAGTAACAAAATAAGCATCTGGTGCAAATTCAAATAAATTGTAATAATGTAAGCGTTCAGCTTCTAATTGAGTTCTTGTTTGTAAAAGTTCCTCGTTTTGTTGATAAAGTTCTTCCGCCGCTAACTGTACCATTTTCGAGTTACTATAGAGTTCCTTAAAAGCTTGCGGTAGTAAATCTGGTGGAATCCACGGCAAAACGCTGGCAGTTTGGTATAAATCTGCTAGCTGCTTGTGTAGTGCTTCGGCTCGTTGGATAAATAATTCTATATTCACTTTAGATACTCACGACTTACTGACAGCACTGGATTAGAGCAATCAACTTAATTAATAGATTAAGAAACTGCTTCTACCCTAAAGCTGCGAATTGTCAAAGTTGAAGTAAACTGCAAATCTACATTTATCCTGAGAGTTAGCTAATCTTAGTATTTAGTACAAAACAGCCAACATAATTATTAAACCACTAAAAATCACTCTTAAATCAATATCAGCAGCAGATATTATTTAAAGAATTGTATAAAATCAATTTCATGGGAAATCCCTTGATACAGGGTGCTAACTGTGAAGAATAACGAAAAGTTTATAGCCATACTTCCATCACTAGCATCAAGCAACTACTACTTGAGATATAGATCAAACTTTAAGTTAATTTGTATTCTACAATACAGGAAACTATAACGATTTAGAATATTCCTCTTGCACAGTTCTGAAAATGAGATGTGTCATTCTGAATGAAACGTACAATTTTTGAGATGTTTCGCTTTGCTCAACATGACAGCATCCTTTGAGATGTTTCGCTTTGCTCAACATGACAGGTTCTTTTGAGATGTTTCGCTTCTCTCAACATGACAGGTTAAGGATTTATGCAAGAGGTTTAATAGTTTGTGATAATCAGAATCCCGACATCTTTGAGATATCAGGATTTTCAGGTTTTTAGGAAATAAGTTAGGAGGCAGAAGATAAATAAAAAATCAAATATTTGGTTAAAATTCGGCAAATAACATTATATTAATCCTAAATTAGCTGTTAATTCAATTGCTTTCTCAAAAGTGATACCTTGTTTAGTCGCAATATACAATAATGCTATTACGGCTGAACGGATTGAGTTATCACAATGAATCAGAGCAGGTTTTGGTAATTCATTGATGGTATTTAAGACATGGCGTGTAGTTTGATGGTTAATTTCTTCAACTTTAAGAGGTAAATTAAGATAACGCAATTCTAGAAATTCCAGTTTATCTCGTTCATCATCTAACCAGCCTTTTTCATCAGGCGATCGCAGGTTAAGTATAGACTTATAGCCATCAGCAAGAATTTGGGGAAATTGCTCTGGGGTAATTTGCCCTGCGACAGATAATTCATTGTTAATTTTTCTGACGATATCCATATTACCACCTTCCTAATAGTGAGTCATCAATTTTGCAGATAACTCTAATAGTAAGAACTCAGGAACAAAAAATATTGAAAAATTTCTCCTGAATTCTTACTAAGAATCTTCATGTTTAAAAATCTTGTTTTTCTGGTATATCCCCCTCAAAAGGCTGAACACCTGTTGCTGGGTAGTCATCATCTCTCACACCAAAGATTCTAGAAACTGCACCTGAGAGATAGTTAATTAATTGCTGTCCTAAGTTTTGGATTTTTTGCAGTAAATTTTTAGAGGTAGACATAAATTTTCCCTTTTAAATTTGTTTTAAACACCGATTAATTGAAAATGAATTGCTAATGTTAGCTATCTGATAACTGCATTTTAATTAATGTTTCCTCATCTCTCAAACAAAATTTTCAACATTGAATATATGGGCAGAAAATGCTATAAATCTCGAATTTTTACATCAAAATAGTAAATGAGGAAAGCCAGCATCGCTTTTTCGATGAACCCAATAACGATATTGGATTCTCATCAGCTAACTTCTACAACTTTTTGACTACAAAAATTACTTCTTTGTAAACAAAATCTTGTTCTAGGCATAACAAGACATAGATGTTTACTGAAGTATATTTGTAACCAGTGTGAGTATAAAGCAAGCTATTGAGGTAATCCAATTAATGCTGGCGTTTTCTACACTTTTAAATTTATGTCAAAAATTTGAGGAACTTGTGAGGAAATGGCTTACAGGAGAAATTTTTTTTGGCGATAAAATCTCTAATTATTTCTCTGTGCCTTAGTGTCTCTGTGGTTGAAAAGCTCTTGATTTCACCACAGAAACCCTAAGGCACAGAGAGTAGAGCGGGAAATATTCTCCTCACAACTTCCTCAAATTTTCCTCTTAACTTCAAAAATGAATGTCTCTAGGCTGTAGTCCCCAAATTTCTGAGGACAAAACGATGAACAAGAGAAACTTTGCAACTATAGATGGTAATGAGGCTGTGGCTCAAGTTGTCTATCGATGGCTAAATGTATCAAGTTGTGAGGGTGTAGAAGTTTAGAGTTTTGCAACCTACACCATACATTCGTTAACTTGATTGAGATGTTAATTTTATAACATAACCAGGAAATATATCAACATGGACTTAACAACTAGTTATATGGGGATGAAGCTGCGATCGCCACTCGTGCCGTCAGCATCTCCCCTGACGGGCGAAATTGATAGTATTGTGTGGATGGAAGATGCTGGTGCAGGTGCGATCGTACTTCCTTCGCTGTTTGAAGAACAGTTAAGCATGGAAAGTCACGAACTGCATCATCATCTGACCTATGGGACAGAAAGTTTTGCTGAGTCTTTAAGCTATTTCCCCGAACCTGAAAACTTTCGTCTTGGGCCTGACGAATATCTAGAGTTGATTTATAAAACCAAAGAAAAGGTAAAAATTCCCATTATCGCCAGCCTCAACGGTTCTTCACTAGATGGCTGGACTGACTACGCCAGAATGATTGAACAAGCTGGTGCGGCAGCGTTGGAATTGAATATTTACACTGTACATACTGATCCACAACTGACAAGCGAACAGATAGAGCAGAGCTATATCAATATGTTAAAGGTAGTTAAAGCTGCCGTATCCATTCCTGTAGCTGTTAAGCTCAGTCCTTATTTTACCAATATGGCAAACATGGCCAAGCGTTTCGATGATGCCGGGGCTGATGCTTTGGTATTATTTAACCGCTTTTACCAGCCAGATATCAACCTAGAAACCCTAGAGGTAAAGCCTCATGTACTCTTAAGCACCCCCCAAGCCATGCGTTTACCTCTGCGCTGGATTGCCATTCTTTATGGTCGGATCAATGCTAACTTAGCTGCTACCAGTGGTATTCATACTGCCCATGATGTTATCAAGATGCTCATGGCTGGGGCAAACATCACCATGCTGTGTTCTGTTTTATTACGGCATGGTATCAACCATATTCGGTGTATAGAAGAAGAAATGCGCGAATGGATGGAAAAACACGAATACGAATCTTTACAACAGCTTCAAGGTAGCATGAGCCAGAAAAACTGTCCTAACCCCAGTGCCTTTGAACGCGCTCAATATATGCGAGCTTTGCAAACCTATAAACCAGAATGGGGCAGAATTTACGAGCCGTCTAATTATCATGGATAGGGGATAGGGGACTGGGGGTGTAGGGGTGTAGGGGTGTAGGGGTGTAGGGGTGTAGGGGTGTAGGGGTGTAGGGGTGTAGGGGTGTAGGGGTGTAGGGGTGTAGGGGTGTAGGGGTGTAGGGGTGTAGGGGTGTAGGGGTGTAGGAGAGACAAGGGAGACAGCAAGTCATATCCAATGCCCAATCCCCTAATTACGAATTACGAATTACGTTAGCAGAGCGGGGCGTTAGCCCATTACGAATTATTTACTATGCGTAAACGAATTGGCATTCTAACTAGCGGCGGTGACTGTCCGGGATTGAATTGTGTGATTCGCGCAGTTGTCAGTCATGCGACACTTACTTATGATTGGGAAGTGTTAGGTATTCCCTATGCGACCAAAGGGTTGCTTGAGCGTCAAACGATCGCACTTAATATGCACGGTTGGGATTTGCGGGGTATTGACCCATTACTGAATATGGGTGGCACAATTTTAGGCACAATTAATAAAGGCGATACCTTAGCTCATATAGATGAGATGCTTGCCAGTTATGAGGCGTTGGCTTTGGATGCGCTGATTGCCATTGGTGGTGATGGAAGTTTAAGTATTATTAATGAACTTGCTACCCAAGGTAATTGGAATTTAGTTGCTATCCCCAAAACTATTGATAATGATGTCGCCCTCACAGAACGAGCCATTGGGTTTGATACTGCTGTAAATACAATTGTTGATGCGATCAATCGTCTAACTTTCACAGCCGCTAGTCACGATCGCGTGATGATTGTGGAAGTTATGGGACGCACAGCCGGACATTTAGCACTCCACTCTGGCATAGCTGGCGGTGCAGACGTGATTTTAATCCCGGAACTAGCATACACAATTAAGGGATTATGTCAACATATAGCAGAATTGCGCGATCGCTGGCAACGTAAATTTGCGATCGTTGTAGTCGCCGAAGGAGCAAAGTTGTGTATGGAAGATATGTCCAACACCACAAACTCTTCCCCCGCTCCCAACTCCCCAATCCTTACTCTCCCCCCTCCCAAATGCGGCAAAGGTCAATACATCGCCGAACAGATTGCTCTTTGTAGCGGCAATCTTATAGATACTAGAGTTTCTGTTTTAGGGCATATTCAGCGTGGTGGTATACCATCGGCACTTGATCGATTAACAGCCACCGTTTTCGGTAAAGCAGCCGTTGATTTAGTCGCTAAAGGTCAATTTGGTCAAATGCTAGCTTGGCAACATGGGGAAGTTGTTGCTGTTCCCATTCAAGAAGCTGTAGCGCAAAGTCCCTTACACGTAGATCCCGATGGTTACTTAGTACAAAGTGCGCGTTCTTTGGGCATTTATGTTGGCGAAAAAACCTAAACGGTTTGTAGTAAGGACTTTAGTCCTGATTTTTCTAAGGACTAAAGTCCTTACTACCAACTTGCTTATACCTTGCTTCCCCCTTTTCTTGAGAACCAATGCCCATAACTATTAGTCCTTGCCAGTATAGATAGACTAAAATCTCTAAATTCTCCCCAAAAGTATAGAGAAATAGAATCATCAAAATACTCAAGCCAACTTTAGCGGCGGGACGGTTGGGATCTAAAGACTTAATTAACAAATCAACGAAACTGAAAGCCATTGGTACAGCTATGGCGATAAACCCGACAATGCCCTTAACAAACAATACACCTGCCCAAGTATGGTGAGAACCAATAGGCATATATTCTACTAGGTGAGGCCCGGCTTCAACTATGCCATGTCCCCAAATTGGAGCTTCAGTATGCCAACGATAAACCGCAATCCGTTTTAAAGCCATACGTACCCGTGTTGAACCCGCCCTTGCAGCCTTAAAACCATCCCAAAAATTATTAAAAGCTAAAATAATCGATGGCGAGAAAATCCCCCCCAGGTAACTAGTGATTCCTAGTCCAATTAAGATCATTGGGCGAGCCAGTCCAGATAAAACCGTTGTCAGCAAGGGAATCGCCACAATACAAACTTGAGCCATGCGAGACTTACAAACGAAGCACATGATTATAGATCCGATTAAGCCAAACCACCGCCATCTTTTATTTTTTTCTTGCAAGGCCAACATAAAATTAACATTGCCGACAAAACCTAAAGCTGGCCCCCAAGGGGTAAATAGCCGCCAACGCAAATCACCTGTACTACCATCAATTTCATAGAGAGGGACATCAAAAAATTCATTACCCGGCCCTCCTACTGCTTTTAATGGTGAGACATATAAGATTTGGGGCAAGTGCAGCATGGGAGTTAACAATAAAAAAGGGGTAATTATTAACGTATGAAAACCAACAACACAAACAGCCCGATAAATAATTTGTGGGCGAATTTTTAAACAACCCGCCAAGGGATAAAGAGCCAATGCAGCCCAACCTTTAGCCCAACCAATGGAAGACTTAATAATTAAACTAGTTGGCAGATTGTAGTCCATATGTCCAGCAACCAAGGCTACTTCCATCGCCAACATCCCAGCAATCCACACCCAGATAGACAAGGGAATAGAAATTTTCTCCTCTGGTGGGGTGTCTTTTGTCTGTGCCAGGATTTTAATTAAGAGAAATAGTAGCAGCACCCAACACAAAACAGACCCCACAACATATAGTCCACCAAAAACCCAAATAAAGTAGGTGTTAGCGATCGCCCACCATACCACTTTTTCCGGTACATTCTCCGGCTGAATATCATGTTCTAACTTAAAAAATTTTTTCATTACTCCCTGTCACCTGTCACCTGTTCCCTATCCTCAAGACAACCAATTAGCAAGCTTATCTATCCAAGGTTTACGAATCCACAATATTAAAAGACCGAGGGTAGAAAAAACTGAACCAGCGGCCGCCCCAGCGAAAATCAAGCCCTTTTTAGGAGTTGTGGGGTCTTTTGGTAAACTAGGCTGCATTGCCATCTGTATCAAAGGATAGGCCGAAAAAATATCTCCTTGGCCTAAATCTAATTTGGTTAGTGTGGAAGCAAAGACAGCTTCGGCAATCTGTTGATCTCGCTTCAAATTTTCTAAGATAGATTGCCGTTGAGATAGACTATCTAAACGCCTCTCTAGGCGAGCAATTTCGGAGTCCAAAGCTTTAATCTGAGCTAGGAGTCCCTTTTGATCAGATTGGTAAACTATTAAACTTTGGAATAATGTATCCCTGCCAGACCCATTCACTGCTAAAGTTAAACGGATTAGTGTGTTTGGAGTCAGTTGTTTACGTGTAAGGAATTTACTGCGGTCTAAAAGAGCAATCCAAGCAGCCTCACGACGTTTACTTTCCTTAATAACTTGGGGATGGTTATCACCATACTTAGTCATTAAAACTTCTAAGCTTGTTGTCGCTTCACTGTAGTCCTTGAGGTTTTTTTGAAAGATTTGGTCTGCATGGAGCAAAAACCCATCGGCTGCTTCTTGGGGAGTCAGTCCTAAATCTTGGATCAGCTGCTGCATTCTTTTGCTGGTAAGTTGCTCTTGGGCTGTAGCCTCTGCACGTTGTCGGCGCAACTGCTCAATATTAGAAGAGAGATTACCCACTTGATCAGGAAAACTCAAGCCAGAGCGTACTTTGTATTCCGACAGCCGTGTTTGAGATTCTTCGAGTTTCTTTTGAGTGGAAAGCAAGATTTTTTGCGTAGGTTGACCACGCTGACTGATTTCCTCAGCCCGTAAAGCATTGATGCGATCTACCATTGCTTGATAGAGAGCCAAAGATTTAATGCGTGCATCCTCTGGACTTTTACCTGTCATCTCAAACAACATCATGGTAGTGTTGTCTAACAGTTTGATCCGGGGCTTGAATGACTCATCTGGCATTTTAGCGATCGCAGCTGCTGCCTTTAATACTGGCTCACTGGTAAAAATATATTCATAATTAGCTCTAGGATCGAAAGTAGAACTACCCAACCCAGAAGCACTAAAGGAAGAAGCCTGACCAATTTCTGGTAGGTTAACATTCACACCAAAACTAGCCCCGGTTAAAATCAGCGCAAACTCACTAGTGTAGGTTGGTTTCGTCACTTTTAAATACTGGATTGTTGACCCCCAGATCAGAACATTACCCAACACACTCAGCACCCCATAACGCAACCATCGGGCTTTTACAATACCGATAATGATTGCTAGGGGAAAAATCAAGCGTCGTTCTGTCATCTGAATATATTTCGTAGAATTGAGAGAGGGTTAAGAATGGTTTGGATCACGTCCCGAAATTCCACTACTTTGGAGTCATAACAGACGACAATATCATTGCCCATTAAAAAGGGATTATTAGCATCATTATTTTTCGTATCCATAAGCAGTCTGTTGACACTCCGCTCTATGTAAGTAGTTTTCCCTGTTAATTGTTCAGTTCTCGCCAGTACGGCTTTACGTGCTGCATTAGTTCCCCGTGTTCCTCCTGCACAGTTAGCCGCAGCCACCGCATGAGAAAAACGCGCACCATAAGCAAAAGATACGCCATCAGGAGGAGGATTACTAGGATCTGGTTCAGTCACATTCGAGAGGAAGACTTTCACCCCAATGGGGGTAATTGGTGAAGGACGGACTAACTCATTGTGCATCTTGCCAGAATCGGGGATGATAATGCGATCGCCTGCAATGAGTGGGATATCTGCAAAGGGTTCACCGGTTAAAATTCCAGACAAATCTACTATCCGGGTTTCTCTATCGCGGATCAATTGAATGCGTTTAATATCAGCATTAGGTTTAACTCCACCAGCATCGCGGATAGCCACCGCCAAGTAACGGTTAGGGGGATATTGTCCCGCCACTGCTACCGGGGGTTGGGTTCTATCACCTGGAGAGAGTTCATTAATAAATACCCGTCCCGGTAAAAATGTCGCCCCACTGACAAAGACTTCCACTGAAGCCCACTGCACCACCCTCACGTTTACTTGCAAAAACGAGGGTTGGAAGAAAGCCCCATGAATCAAAGCTGTAGTGAGATTTTCCTCAACTTGCTTTGGTTCTAACCCCACCACAGGTAAAGGAGATAAATAGGGAATCTCCAAATCTCCCTCTAAATTGACCTCAAAAATGCCACTAAACTCCTCCCCTTCAGGAATGATCACCTTAACGCGATCGCCAGGAGATAGAGGTAAAGCAAAACTGGGTGTTGTCCAACTCAAAATTATGAATATGGCATGGAAAATTATATGTTTGAACATTGACCCTGAAAATATTTAAGTATTAATTGCATAACGTTACAAAAAGCTTCTTTTTATCTAGTTAAAATTACAGTTCTTCAATGATGCTATTAACCTATACGAAATGTAAAAAATATAAACCGTATGAATTCAAAATCAGAATACCCTTTTAATCTATTTAACTAACTAATAAACCCTGCATTTTGCTTGTAAACAGTGGAAATGCTGACTAAATACCAACAGTAATTATTGCCTATCAGTGATTTTACTCTTGCATTATTTAAGGCGTTTTTAAGTGATAAGCGAGAAAATATTTATACTATCAATTCGGATAAAGACAAAAAGCTTTGTATAAGGATATTATACCAGTCATCAAAATTAGACACTGGTAACTGATAACCGATAACTGATAACTGATTTAATGGGACTCACGATTGGTCTAGTAAATACCTATTCAACTTTAAATATTGGTGATGCAGCAATTTACAGTGCCTTAACTGCCCTAGCAGATGATGCTCAAGTTGTAGCTAAATTCCAAGACTTAGAACCAGAGGACATTCCAGGTTTACAGCTTGTCCCTGAAATGAGACAGTGTGACGGCTATATTAGCGTAGGCGGCGATATATTCAACAATGCCCGCGAAAGTTTAATTACCAAAGCCTTCATTCGTAATTTACTGCAATTACAGCGATCGCCCCAAAAAACATTTTTATTTGGACAATCAATCCCGCGATCGTGTCATGGCCTAAGTTTTCAGGCCTTAGCGTTTTGCTTACGTCGCTTGGCTGCGGTTTGCGTCCGAGATGCCCAAAGCCATCAACGCTTAACCCAAGCTGGAGTATCAGCAATTCTATCCTTTGATGTCGCCTTCACCCTCTCAGTTAGTGAAACAGCCAAACAAACAGCCAGAGAAATCCTTCAAACATTAGAAATCGAACCAGAAACAGCCGCCTTAATTTCCCTCCGCGCCTTTGACTCAATGTACAGCCATGACAATCAAAAATTTCAACATCAATTAATTACCCTCAGCCGCAACTGCCAAAAACAAGGATATCAACCCGTATTACTAATTCAATCTAAAGCCTACGGAGCAGATAACGACCTAGCAGTAGCAGAACAAATCGCCCAACAAGTACCAGGACTCAAAATTTTCAACCCCTTTGGAGTAACCAATACAATACCCACATGGCAACTAGTCATGGGTGCATTAGCGATTAGTCGCCTAATAGTCGCCATACGTTATCACACAGCAGTATTAGCCCTAGCAAGCGGCAGAACGCCCTTTAACTTGTACTATTCCAACAAAGGCAAAGACCTAACCCAACGCTTAGACATTCCTGGGTGCAACCTCAAAGACTTTAACCCCGATAACTGTATGGATGCGATCGCCGCCACAGCCACCACCACCTTCAACCATCAAACAATTCGCCAACAAGTCCAACAAGACTTCCACCAATGCTATAACCAAGCACTCAAAAACTCAAAATAACTCCTCATTCTCCCTCTCTGCGCCTCTGCGTGAACCAATCCCCCCCCCACCAAAATGAAACCAAAAATTTCCCACCTCATAGGCGGTCAAGGAATGGGCTTGACCAAAAACCGATTACTACCGCCTGAAAAAATCGCCCTAATTCAGTCCTCCAGAATTGTAGATAATTTCTTAGCTGTTCCCCCCAAACCCAGGCTTATAGATCAACCATTCATCATCGGTGTATATGGAAGATTCTGCTTTCAAAAAGGCTTTGATATCTTAATCGATGCCGTCAATCAACTATCTAATCGACTTATACCACCAAGAAATCCAGTAGCACTAGCGAAAGCAATTCAGGAATTAGTTGATTTACCTGCTGCTGAATTAGCCCAGATGGGAGAACAGGGAAAAGCTTCTGCTATCAATGCTTGGGATAGTTACATATCTAACTGGCAACAGCTACTAGAGGCGGTGACATGAAAGCGATCGCCAAAACTTTAGCAGTCTTCAAACAAGACCGCTTCGTGCGTAATATTGGCTGGATGGGGGCTTCCGAGTTAGTTATTCGGGTATTTCGCCTGTTTACTACAGTCATTCTGGCGCGGTTTCTCAGTGCGGAAGATTATGGACTCGCCGCAATTGTTCTGACTACTTACGAATTTATTCGCGTGTTTACCCGTAATGGGATTGCAGACAAAATAGTCCAAGCCGATGCTAGCGAGGTAGAAGAGTTATGTCGTACCGCCTTCGGGTTGAATTGGGTAATTGCTGGGGTGTTATTTATCGTGCAGTGTTTAGCATCATTAGCGATCGCACAATTTTACGGTAACTCAAATTTAATTTTACCCATTTGTCTGATTGCGATTACATATCTGATTTATCCCCTAGCAATGGTGCAAACAGCCTTAATCAGAAGGGAAAACCGCCTGAATATTTTGGCTTTGATTAGTTCTGTGCAAGTATCTACAGACAACGTTTTAACGGCGATTTTTGCCCTTTCTGGCTGGGGAATGTGGGCGATTATTCTGCCTAAGTTTTTAGTAGCCCCCATCTGGATTATTCTCACCTTTAAATATCATCCCTGGCGCATGACTCAATCTGTCACCTTCGCTAAATGGCGACAGATTACATCTTTCGCTAGTCGCATCCTTGGTGTCGAATTACTCACCATTTTTAGAGAAAACATAGATTATCTGTTAATTGGTCGTTTCCTTGGTTTAGAAGCTTTAGGTGTTTATTATTTTGCATTTAATGCCGGATTAGGCATGAGTTTAAGTGTAATAAATGCTATACGGCTTTCGTTATTCTCCGACCTGTGCAACCTCAACTCTCAGCCCGTGTTATTCGCCCAACGTTATCTGCAAAGTCTGCGGAAAATCGCGTTTATGATTGTGCCTTTAGTCGTGTTGCAATCGAGTTTAGCACCTTTCTACATTCCCCTAATATTTGGGCAGAAATGGGTAGAAAGAGGTGCTGTACCCATTTTAATGCTGATTTGTTGTTCAGCCCTATCCCGTCCCTTTGCTGATGCAGCTTCGTTAATGTTCCGCGCCTTTGGTCAGACACAAATTGAATTGCGTTGGAATCTGATGTTTACGGTGTGTTTGGCTACGGGGATTTGGGTAGGGACACAATGGGGGATTTTAGGAGCTGCGATCGCAGTTATGGCAACCCATTTAATTCTCCAACCAATTTACACTATTTGGGCAACTCAGCACACTTTCAATAGTTCAAAGTTCAAAGCTCAAACTTAGGTTAAAAAGGTGGATTGAGGGGTGAATTTTAAACGCAGAGGGGCGCAAAGGTAAGCGCAGAGGTACGCGGAGAAGTTTCTGATTTGAGGAGGGGAAGGGATGATAATTAGTAAGCCAATGGTATCGGTGATTATACCTGCTTATAATGCGGCTGAGTTTTTAGGGGCGGCGATCGCTTCTGTACAAAAACAGACTTTCTCTGATTGGGAGTTATTGATTATTAATGATGGATCTACGGATGACAGTGTGGCAATTATCGGAGAATATCAAACTATAGATGACCGTATTCATCTAATCAATCAACTCAATCAGGGTGTTTCTACTGCCCGCAATCTGGGAGTAGAAAAAAGTCGAGGTCAATTCCTGGCTTTTCTCGATGCAGATGATCAGTGGCTACCAAACAAGCTCTACCAACACCTGAAGCATTTTCAATCTCATCCCCAGTTAGGGGTAAGCTTTTCTCAGGTGGAAATCCTTAATCAAGCGGGTGAACCAACCGGACAGGTTTCTAGTTCCCGTTTAAGTAATTTAAAACCAGAATACTTTCTTTCAGAAAACCCCACTACGACAACTTCTAATTGGGTAGTGCGTCGGGAAGTCTTTCATCAGGTGGGAGGCTTTTGTAAAGACATGAGTTTTTCTGAGGATTTGGAATGGTTGCTGAGAGTTAGTTGTACTGATTGGGAAGTTGCAGGTATTGACGAGGTTTTGACTCGGTATCGTACTAGTTCTGGTGGGCTTTCATCTAATTTATATCACATGGAAGCAGGTTGGAATCAACTTGTGGACAGGGCGAGAGTTTATGCACCTGCGTTAGTTGAGCGTCATTTTGCTTTGGCTCAGGCTGTGCATTTGCGTTATCTGGCTCGGCGGGCTTTTCGTCTGGGAGTACCTGCTGATGTGGGGGTTGATTTTATGACTCGCGCTTTGCGTTCTGATTGGCGGTTGTTGGTTTATGAGCCTCGGCGGAGTTTTTTAACTCTGGTGGCTGTGTTGGGGGTGTGGTTGATGGAGGGGATTTTTGCACGCAGTAGACGCTTTGCGGCTTCCCGCAGGGTGGCGCGGAGGCGCAGAGAGTAAGAGTTGAGAAGAGTTAATTACGAATTAGTTATGAAAGTATCTGTAATTATTCCGGTTTATAATTCTGCGGGTTCTGTGGCTGAAACTTTGCGATCGGTTTTGGCGCAGACATTTAAGGATTTTGAAATTATTATTGTTGATGATGGTTGCACAGATAAGAGTATTGAGATTTGTCAGCAATTTGATGATGGGCGGATACAATTTGTTCATCAACGGAATCGGGGCTTGGCTGGGGCGAGAAATACCGGGATTCGTCACGCACAAGGGGAATATTTGGCTTTTGTTGATAGTGATGATTTATGGCTACCGGAGAAGTTAGCGAAGCACGTTGATCATTTTGAACGTTCATCTACGGTGGGTGTGAGTTTTTCTCGTTCTAGTTTTATTGATGATCAGGGTCAACCTCTGGGAATTTATCAAATGCCTAAGTTGACTGATATTACACCAGAATATTTGTTCTGTCGTAATCCTATCAGTAATGGTTCTTCGGTGGTTATTCGCAGAGATGTTTTGCGAGAGATTAAGTTTCAGGAGAATCTCTATGGTGAAGTGGAAGACTTTTACTTTGACGATCGCTTCCGTCAATCTGAAGATATTGAATGCTGGCTCAGGATTGCTCTGCAAACTAACTGGAAAATCGAAGGTATAGCGGAAGCTTTGACTCTTTATCGGGTGAATATGGGGGGTTTATCAGCCAATATTATCAAGCAATATGAATCTTGGGAGCAGATTCTGGTGAAAACTCAGGTCTATAATCCTGAATTTGTGGAAAAATGGGGTAATAAGGCTAGAGCCTATCAACTACGGTATTTAGCCAGGAGAGCAACCAGACAGCGATCGCCTAAAATTGCTGTCAGTCTATTACACCAAGCTTTGAAAATACACTGGCGGATTCTTTTAGAAGAACCTCGCCGCACATTAATCTCTTGTGGTGCTGCATATTTACTCTGGATTTTACCCCAATCTGCTTACCAGTGGTTAGAAAAATTGATGATGCAAATCACTGGTACAAGTCAAAAACGACGTATCCAGCATGAACAAGTTAAGAGTGCTGAGTAATGAGTGATGAGTAATGAGTGATGAGTAATGAGTAATGAGTAATGAGTAATGAGTAATGAGTGATGAGTGATGAGTAAATATTCAGTCTGTAGATTATTCCTCTAGACTTTTGACTAATAAATAATGGCCAAATCAACTATGAAAGTATTATTAGTTTGCTCTTCCGGTGGACATTTTAAAGGTCTTCAACAATTGCGTTCTTTTTGGGAAAATTATGATCGAGTTTGGGTGAGTTTTAATACAGCAACTACACAAGCTGCTCTGAATGAGGAAACGGTTTACTGGGCTTATAGTCCTACTAACCGCAATTTTCCTAATTTGCTGAGAAATTTATACTTAGCTTTTAAAGTCATTCGAGAAACTAAACCCGATCTAATTGTCTCTACGGGGGCTGGTGTGGCTGTTCCCTTTTTGATTATGGGGAAACTCTTTGGTAGTCAGACAGTATTTATCGAATCTGTAACCCGGATTCATACTTTGAGTTTATCCGCCAGACTAGTTTTACCTTTTCTCAGTCTTCTATATGTGCAGTGGCCACAACTACAAGCCCGTTATCCTCAAGCTGAACTCATCAGTCCCCAAGAGAGTTAATCAATTCGTAATTCGTAATTCGTAATTCAAGCATCCTCTTACACCCCCCTACACCCCTACACCCCTACATCCCTACACCCCCTACACCCCTACACCCCTACATCCCTACACCCCCTACACCCCTACACCCCTACACCCCTATGATTTTAGTCACTGTTGGCACAGAACAATACCCCTTTAATCGCCTCATGCACTGGATTGAGGTGTTATTACAAACTGAATTAATTTAAGAGGAAATTGTGGTTCAGTATGGGAACTCGACGATTTTACCGGCTGGTGCTAGGGTTTATCGTTTCCTCAAGGAAGAGAAGTTTCAAGACTTGATTCACAAAGCCCGAATTGTGATTGCACACTGTGGGGAAGGAACTTTACTGCTGTTGGATTCCCTGGATAAGCCTTATATTTTGGTTTCTCGCAGTCAGCAGTTTCAAGAACACGTTGATGATCATCAAGTAGAACTAGCTTTAGCATTATCCCAAATCAATGTTCCTGTTGCTTGGTCTCCTGGTGATTTGGTGCGATTTATTGATAACCCCAGACAAGTATCGGTTTCTGATGTGTCTCAGGCTTCAGCGATCGCACTTTGCAATAGTTTAGAAGACAGATTTGGTCAAACTTTCAATCAATTACAGGTAGGTGTATAACAATGGTAGTTTCTAATTCCAAGGCAAAATTAACTCTAGTTACTACTCGCTTAAACAGCATTCTATTAGTACAGATGCCACCCCGATTAACTGTCCTAGAGGCGGTTGCTTTCCGGGAGATGTTTAAAAGTTTTTTGGAAGACTCTACTATCAACAAAATTATCTTAGATTTTGGACAAACCACAATTATTGATAGTAGTGGTGTTGGTTCAATGATTACTAACCTCAAATTAGCACAGACTAAAAAGGTGGAATTAGTTCTGTGGAGTGTGAATGAGCAAGTTAAATTAGCCTTTGGCTTGGTAGGGTTGGATAAAATATTGAACATTGAAACCAATACACAAGCAACTATCCCCACTCTCAACCGCAAGACAGACAAGCGTCCACCCGTAACCCATCCTTCGGTGCGATCGCCTGTCAAGCGTGCAGTTGATATTGTGGGTGCAATGATTGGGTTGGGTGTGACAGCCGTGTTATTTGTGCCGATTGCGATCGCTATTAAACTTGATAGTCCTGGGCCTATACTATTTAGCCAAACTCGCTGCGGTTGGATGGGACGGCGGTTTCGCATTTGGAAGTTTCGCTCAATGGTAACGAATGCAGAAGCCCTCAAAGCTACTATTGCTAACCAAGCTTCTGGTGCTTTCTTCAAGAATGATAATGACCCCAGAATTACCCGTGTAGGACGCTTTCTTCGCAAAACAAGCCTTGATGAATTTCCCCAATTTTGGAATATTCTCACCGGAGATATGAGTTTAATTGGTACTCGTCCCCCAACTCCCGATGAGTTAGAACATTACGAGATTGAAAATTGGCAAAGGCTAGATGTTAGACCTGGACTCAGTGGCGAATGGCAAGTTAATGGTCGCTCAAAAATTCGTGATTTTGAGGATGTAATTAAACTAGATTTACGCTATCAAGATAATTGGAGCTTGCTTTATGATTTCAAACTAATTTTGAAAACAATAATTGTTGTCTTCAACAAAGATTCAGGGGCAGTATAAACATTAATGAAAATAGATGTATTGATCCATAATTCTAGACTACAAGTTGCCAGTAACCTTGACGCAATGGCAACAATTGTAGAATGGTTTGAGCAATTCAACCACACACCAGTAACTTATCAATTGTGGCTAGAAGCCCAAACTGCTGTAATTGAAGGTTTTACCAATGTGGTACGCCATGCCCATAGCCATCTAAGTCCTGAAACCCCTGTGGATTTGACCGTAAAAATATCTCAGGAATTTTTTGAGATTTGCATTTGGGATCAAGGCGATATTTTTGATTTCGAGCTGGCTTTAGAAAATTTCCATCAAGAAGTTAGCGATCGCACATTTAACCCCTTAGACCATGAAGCTCATTGGGGGTGTATCTTCTTACTAAAGCTTAGAAAAGAATATGAATGGATCATTAGTTATACTCGTGAATCTGGAGACATAAATTGTCTATTGCTGAAGAAAAAGCTAGTTATTAATCATTAGTCAAGAGACAGGGGAAAATAGCAAGGATAGAGTATGGATTACAAATTACAATTCAAAGTGATTCAGCCTCGTGGAATTTTTAATGGAAGAAAAGGTAAAAAACTTTATCAAGAAGTGATAGAGATTATTCAATCAGGTATAAATACAGTTCTGATTGATTTCAAAGAAATTACCTTTATGGATAGTTCTGGATTTGGAACTCTGCTTTTGACACTGAAAACAGTTCGACAAAAAGAGGGAAGACTGGTTTTTTCTTCACTCAATGATCAAATTAGGATGATTCTAGACCTTAGTGACACAGCAAGGGTTTTTGAAGTATTTCCCGATCAGGCATCTTTTACCCAGACATTAGCTCAAAAACAAGAGGTGATAGGTAAGTAGTAGTCCATCAAATTTGAATTGAGGGATAAGAAAGTTTGTAGTAAGGACTTTAGTCCTGATTTTTCTAGGACTTACGCAATTGGCATATTTTTTACGTAGGGTGTGTGACGCTGCGAAAGTATTTAAACGTAGTGATAAGACTTACAGCGTCACGCACCAACTATCGATCGTGACACTTGCGTAAGTCCTGTTTTCTAAGGACTAAAGTCCTTACTACGAAACGTCAAATGCTTATATTAAATATTTATAACTAGTAAATTAGCTAAATTTAATTTCTATTAAAGAACAGTCATCTGTAAAAGATTGGATATTGGTATAAGTTTTTAGATATTCTAAAATTGATTCTAAATCCAATTTTAATGATTGATTATATAAGTTCAAAAAATTAATAAATCCTTCCAAATCCCACATAGTACCATTAGACTTTTCTACTTCATAAACTCCATCACTAAAAACATAGAGTTTACTATCTGGTTGAATATCACATACAGCATTGTGATATTCTGCTTCTGCAAAAGCTCCAATGGGGAGACTGCGGGTACATAATTGTTTAACTTCTAAACCAGAGTCAGTGGATGGAGAAAACAGTAAAGCTGGAGGATGTCCAGCACTAGCGTAGGTTAGTTGATGCGAACTGCGGTTAAAAACTCCATACCAAATTGTAAAATATTGAGCATTGTGTTTATCCATTTGAAATATCTCATTCAAATCTTCGAGAACTTCAGATGGTTGAGTGAGTCTGGCTTTAGGGAGAGAATGCGATCGCAATAAATTATGCACGGAAATTGAAGGTAGAGCCGCAGCTAATCCATGTCCAGAAACATCAAGAAGATAGATAACTAAATGCTCATCATCTAGCCAGTAATAATCAAAACAATCACCACCCAATTGACGAGATGGTAAAAACCTAGAGTTAATGGTGACGAGTCCCGACATCGGTGCAGGAAGAATAGATGTTACATAATCAGCAGCTTCTTTTAGCTCTATTTCTAAAAGATGCTTTTGGACTTTTAAATCTTTGGCTAATCTCTGGAGTTCTCGATTGGCTTGATATAGTCTAAGTCCGGCTCGCACCCGTGCTTTTAATTCACTCATCTCGATAGGTTTACTTAAGAAATCATCCGCACCTGTATCTAAACCTTCTACTCTGTCTTCTACAGATGTTCTAGAAGTAAGTAAGATGAAAAAGGTAGTTGCTAGAAATGATTGAGATTTAATTTCTCGGCACACTTCTAAACCATCCATTTCATCCATTTGCCAATCACAAATAATGATCGCCGGATAATATTTATGAGCTTTTTCTAAGCCTTGTATACCACTAGACGCAAGAATCACTTCATATCCTTGCTCTTCTAGTGTTCCTTTGATAATGAGTTGGATAATACGATCATCATCAATTACTAAAATTTTAACTTTGGAATCAGGTATTTCAGCCATTTTTTATATTGGGCATTGATTGGGAATTGGAAGGTAGACAAGGAAAAATGACGATTACTTATTCCTGGATTTCTCACTCACTACTCACTACTCACTACTCATTACTCACTACTCACTACTCACTACTCAGCACTCACTACTCACTACTCACTACTCAGCACTCAGCACTCATTACTCCCTACTCTTCCAAAAGTCGTTGGAGAGCGTTGATAACATTGTTATATTCGCTTTCTAGCTGATCAACCAGCCTAGATAATTGCTCTAAAGTTTGTTCATTGGCTGTAGTTTCCAAAGTCGCACAGATTTTCCCTAGGTTAAGTGCGCCCAGACTAACACTAGGCGATCGCAAAGCGTGAGCTGCTTTTTTGAGTTTGTCTCGTTCTCCAGAAGCTAAGGCTTGCTGAATCGTCTGGATTTGAACTGGAGTATCTTCGAGGTAAATCTGGATTAGTTCAGCAATCAGGACATTGGCTTCATTACCAGCCATTTTGCGTAAACCTTCCATAGTCTTTTGGTCGATTACTTGAGGAATGGGGACTGGTAACTGGTGACTGGTGACTGGTGACTGGTGACTGGTGACTAGCGAATCATGCTCTCTTGCCTCCCCTGCTCCCCTGCTTCCCTGCTCCCCTACCTCCCCTGCCTCCCCTGCCTCCCCTGCTCCCCCGCTCCCCTGCTCCCCCGCTCCCCTGCTCCTCTGCTCATTACCAAATTGTTTCAGGACTGCTTCCAGTGCTTCAATACTAATCGGCTTACTCACATATTCATCCATACCCGCCATTAAACATTGCTGGCGATCCTCTGGGCGAGCATGGGCTGTCATCGCAATAATCCAAGGTTGCGCCGTAGGGGAGAAGTCTGTGCGAATCCGTTGCGTTGTTTCCCATCCATCCATTTCTGGCATTTGGATGTCCATAAACACAACATCATAGAGTTGTCTTTGTAAAGCTTCTAAGGCTTCACAGCCATTATTAGCTATATCTGCCCAATAACCTAACCGTTGCAGCATTTTGATGGCAATTTTTTGATTGACTAACACATCCTCAACTAGCAGAATTTTCAACGGTAAACTTTGGGCTAGCTGGGTATCAATGGCTGGGCGATTTGTTGTCGGCAATCGGGAATAAGAGGGAATAATGGCTTTGGGATCTACCTTCTTAACCCAGCTACCGCGAACAATTTGTAAGAGCGTATGATGTAATTGATATTGCCGAATAGGTTTATGCAGAAAGGCTGTAAAGTCTGCTGTTATCTGCTTGACTTCTAAGGTTTGCTTGCCTTTAGAACTTAACATTACTAAAGGTAATTCTCGATGTCTGGGTATAGCACGGATCTTAGCTGTCAGGTTGAGGTGGTTAAAGTTTGGTTCATCAATATCTAAGATAGCCAGATCATAGGGTTTTTGTTCCCACAAACAATTTAGGGTAGTAGCATTCGACTCGACAACTTGGACAGATAAGCCCAATGTTTGCAGTTGTAAGGTTAAGCATTTTCTCAAGTTGGCGTTATTTACTGCTAGTAGTAATCGCTTACCAACCAGTTCTGAATCGACACTGCAAGAATTATCAATATGAGAGGTTTGCACTGGCAAAATGGTTGTGAAATAGAAGCTAGAACCTTTGTTTACTTGACTTTCTACCCACATTCTGCCACCCATGATTTCGCACAGACGCTTACTGATAGCTAACCCCAAACCAGTACCACCATAACGCCGAGTCATGGAAGCATCTACTTGGCTGAAGGGCTTGAACAGTCGATGTAGGCGATCGCCTGGAATGCCAATACCTGTATCTTTAACGGCAAATTTTAACTCGTATTTATGCGGTACTAACTGCCGAGCGGCGATCGCCACGACAATTTCCCCATCACTGGTAAATTTGACGGCATTACTAAGTAAATTCCAGAGAATCTGACGCAGGCGAGTAATATCACCAATAATCAGAGTCGGTGTGTCTGATGACAGTTGGTACATCAATTCAATCCCTTTGGAGGCGGCTTGAGGTGCTAACAAATCCAAGGCTTCTTCTACACAGGTGCGTAAGTCAAAGGGTTGTGCTTCTAACTCTAAATGACCAGATTCAATTTTAGAAAAGTCGAGAATATCATTGATGATTGTTAACAAGGCGTTACCACTGTTACGGATAGTTTCTACACAATCGAGTTGCTCAGGGTTCAAGGAAGTATCTAAGAGTAGTCCTGTCATGCCGATAATTGCATTCATGGGGGTACGGATTTCATGACTCATTGTGGCGAGGAAGTTACTTTTAGCCATGTTTGCAGTCTCTGCTGTGTGCTTGGCAAGGTTCAACTCTTCATTCTGCTGTGCCAACAACTGGGCTTGACGCTTTTCCTGAGATAGTAACTGGGCTTGGTTGAGAGCAATACCCATTTGATCTGCTAGGTGTTTGAGTAGATCCAATTCCCAATTAGTCCATTGTCTGGGGCGATCGCATTGATGCACAATCAATAAGCCCCACAAATCTGCCCGGATCAAAATTGGGACGACTAAATTGGCTTTGACTTGAAATTGCTGTAAAAATTCTACATGACAAGCTTGAAATCCTGCTTGCTCTATATCGGGAATGACAGTTATCCGTCCAGCACGATAAAAGTCAAGATATCCCTGGCTCAGACAAGGATCATTAATATCCTGATCTAGAGTCACCGACCATCCTGGAACTACAGCCTCTTGCACAACTTTACCAGAACCATCAGGATTGACTTGGAAAATCAGGACGCGATCGGCCTGTAAAATCCGTTGGACTTCTTTTACTGTTGTCTGGAGAATTTTTTCTAGTTTTAAAGACTGACGAATTTCTTCAGTAATTTGTTTCAACAGTAATGCTCTTTGGTATTCCTGCTGGAGTTCTACTTCGGCTTTTTTGCGTTCGCTAATATCTAAATGCGTTCCCGCCATTCTCACGGCTTTTCCTTGGGAATCGCGGCTAACTAATTTACCTCGATCTAGAATCCACTTCCATTCTCCAGATTTAGCCAGTAACCGGATTTCCGCCTCATATACAGGAGTTTCACCCTTGAGATGAGCTTTTAACTTTTGTTGCATTTGGGGTAGATCCTCTGGATGGATTAACCCATTTCTCAGTTTAATATGTTTGTCTAGTTCATTTGGGGTGTAGCCTAACATTGTGAACCAGCGTGGACTACGATAAACTTCTCCAGTGACTAGATTCCAATCCCAGATGCCCTCATCTACAGCTTCTAAGGCTAGCTTTAACCGTTCTTCACTTAATTTCAGGGCATTTTCAGATTTTTTTCTGTCGGTAATATCCCGATATTTCCATAGATGACCATACAATTTTTGCTCAACCATGATGGGTATATAGTCCTGTTCTAAGGTGCGCCCATCTAGCATCTGCCATTCTTGATTCAGAACTATTTTGCGTTGACTAACGACCTCATCTAAGTACCATATCAATTCCTCTGGTTTAGCAAATAGTTTTTGGCTGGCTGGAGCTAATTTTTGACAATCCATACCCTGTAAAGCCTCTGGAGCAAAGGGAAGGGCAAACTGATGACAAAATTCCTGATTTGCCAGAATAATATGTCTGGTGTCATCTTCCAATAGAATACCAACGTGTAAACTTTCAATCAGCCTGCTCAAAAGTACGACTGTGGCGTGTGATTCTGCCTGTTGAGATTTTAGTTGGGCGGTGAGTTTTTGGGCATCTGCAAGGGCGGTATTCTGAGTTTGCAAGAGAAATAAATTATCTACCACCGAGTCGTAGAGAGGAAAATCATTGAGACTCAGGTCTAACTTTTTTAGATGGGCAATATCAGTAACGTTAGGAGAGCCAAGAAATAAGAGATGATCGGATGCTTCTAGATATAGCATCTGTCCTTTAAGCTGCATTTCCTTGTAATGGGATTGCAGCAGAAACAGCGATCGCGATCGCTGTATAATCGCTGCAAAGTTCGCTGGACAGTTGGGGCGATGAATCTGAAAATGTTCTTCCAGGGAACTATCAAGCAGTACCACAGGTTCAAGAATGCGCTGAAGCACTCCACCCACCTGCACAATCTTCATTTCTCGATCTATTACCAGATGGAAGGGAAACAATGCTGCAAATTGTTCAGGTGCAAAACTGAATTGTTTTAATTCATTATTCTGAGCAGTGGTCATAGCATTGAAACTAAATTGTAAATAACTTTATCTAAGTCAGTATTAATACGAACGCAAAATTTAATATTTTTAAGTTCAACGTTGATCTTGAACGCTAAATACAGTATTTCTAATGAATTGTTGTCAACCATTTTTTGACTGTTTCATTATTTAAACCGTATATATATTTAAGAGTGAAGTGTAAATTTTAGTAAATACATAAGTATTTAAAAACGTTATCTTATCCATCCATGAGGGACATATAGTTAACTAATTGATTTATCTACAATTACTATCTTGTACTATAAAAATCAAATGTCAATTTCATAACGACGTGTAAACAGCAGCAGTTATTAACAATGAACAATGATCACGCTTTCTTGTCCTGATAACTCGTTGAAGCGTAACAGTATAGTTCACGAAATTCTCGGCGATAATTGTGCAACAGTCTCTAGTTTTGGGGAATAATATCTTTACAATCGTCAGACAGACAGATGTGACATTAGCTGTCAGTAACCCAGCCCTAAAGGGACTGGGCTTGTAAGAGTAATCAAGCAAGCTGTACTGACCAGACCACTTGGTTAAACGAGTAGCCGTTATTTGAGTTACGACACCCTGGAATGCGTAGCTAGTTCCCTGCTCTGTCGCTTGTGATTAAACAGTTCTAAGGTCACTGGAACAGTGTTGCAAGCCTAACAAGCTCTTATAACTGGTCGTTCGCGCAGCGTCTCCCCTTGGGAGAAGCTAACATTACCCCAGAAATGGGAGGCTCTTTAGAGCAAAACATTATGCGTACAGAGTTGGAAAATTTGAAACGGTAATTGTCCCGTTGAAAGTACATCACAAAAGTACCCCTAATTTCCCAACTCCAAGGCGGTAATGAACAAAATATCCAATGCGGTTAAAACCACTCGTACCGCTTCCCTCTCAGGGCTAAAGCCTCTGAGTTTCCCACTTACCGCGTATTCTTATGATAAAACTCGCTGGTTATCAAATATTAGAGAAAATTTATGAAAGTTATAATTCCGAAGTTTATCGGAGTGTTAGGCAACAAGATAACCAAGCAGTGATTCTCAAGGTTCTCAAGCAAGATTATCCCACATCGGCAGAACTGACTAGATATAAGCAAGAATATGAAATTACCCGCAATTTACATTTAGATGGAGTGGTGAAAGCTTATGCTTTAGAAGCGTATCAAAAAACTTTAGTGATTATCTTAGAAGATTTTGGGGGTGATTCATTCAGGCATTCTCATCATCTTAACTCCATAGCAGACTTTTTAGCGATCGCCATTAAAATCACCGCCACTTTAGCGCAAATCCATGCAGCTAATATCATTCATAAAGATATTAACCCCTCAAATATAGTTTTTAACCCCAAAACAGGCGAAGTTAAAATCATTGACTTCGGTATTGCTACAGTTTTTACTCGTGAAAATACTACCCTCAAACATCCCAATGTTTTAGAAGGTACTCTGGCTTATATGTCGCCAGAACAAACAGGGAGAATGAACCGCGCCCTCGATTATCGCACTGATTTTTACTCCCTCGGTGTGACATTTTATGAATTGCTAACTCAAAAACTTCCTTTTGAAACTGATGATTCTTTAGAATTAGTCCATTCTCATCTAGCTAAACAAGCAATTCCACCACATATCATCAATCCAGATATACACAAAACTCTATCAGATATTGTCATGAAATTAATGGCAAAAACTGCGGAGGAACGATATCAAAGTGCTTTGGGTATCAAAGCAGATTTAGAATTTTGTTTGATGCAATATCATCAAGGTAAAATCTCCTCATTTACCCTGGCTAGTCAAGATATTTCAGACCAATTTAAAATTCCGCAAAAACTCTATGGTAGAGAACCAGAAATTGCAGCTTTACTAACAGCTTTTACCAGAGTCAGCAAAGGAAACACAGAAATGATGTTAGTAGCTGGTTATTCTGGTATTGGTAAATCAACATTAGTACAGGAAATTTATAAACCCATCACTGAACGACGAGGCTATTTTATTGCTGGTAAATTTGACCAATTTCAGAAAAATATTCCTTATAGTGCAGTAGTTAAAGCCTTTCAATCTCTCATTAGACAACTGCTGACAGAAAGTGAAAGCCAACTGCAAACATGGAAAAATAAAATCTTAACGGCTTTAGGGGTCAACGGTCAGGTAATTATTGATGTTATCCCAGAATTGGAACTAATTATTAATCAACAACCACCAGTACAAGAATTAGCCGCAGCAGAATCTCAAAATCGCTTTAACTTAGTTTTTCAAAACTTCATTCGTGTATTTTGCCAAAAAGAACATCCGTTAGTCATATTTTTAGATGATCTACAATGGGCTGATTCTGCTACTCTCAAATTAATTGATTTAATTATGAGAGATGAAGAATTAGGTTATTTATTTTTGATTGGCGCATACCGAGATAATGAAGTAGATATTAATCATCCCGCCATCATTACTATTGAAGGATTAAAAAAATCAGGTTTTCTTATTGAAGAAATTACCTTAGAGCCACTAATATTAGAACATATTACTCAACTAATTTCCGAGAGTTTATACAGTGATATCATCTCTGTCGAACCATTAGCAAAGCTAGTACAATCTAAAACAGGTGGTAATCCTTTTTTCGTTAGTCAATTCTTGAAAACATTATATCAAGAAAACCTGCTGGTATTTGATTTACAAAACCTGATTTGGCAGTGGGATATTACCCAAATTGAAGAAATGGGTATTACAGATAATGTTGTGGATTTAATGATCGGCAAGTTAAAAAGACTGTCGCCAAAGACTCAGCATATTTTACAGTTGTCAGCTTGTGTAGGTAATAGTTTTGATTTAAATACACTGGCAATTATTTCTGAAAAACCAACACATGAAACCTTTAGGGATATTTTACCCGCCACTGAAGAAGGACTAATTATACCCACTTCTGATTTAGAAATTACAGAATTAGATTTAATTCATTCCCCCCTAATAATTATCAATTATCGGTTTCTGCATGACCGTGTACAACAAGCGGCTTATGCCTTAATTGATGAAGATAACAAGAAGAATATTCATCTTCAAATTGGTCAGTTATTATTACATAATCTAGTAACATCAGAACTAGTTAATAGAATATTTGAAGTTGTAGATCATCTCAATTTAAGTCGAGAACTACTAGTAAATAATATAGAAAAAATTGAGCTAACTAAATTAAATTTATCAGCAGGAAAGAAAGCCAAAGAAGCAAATGCTTATAGTGCAGCTTTGCAATATTTAATTGCAGGTATGGAAGTTCTGCCCGGTGATATTTGGCAAGAACACTATGATTTAGCCTTTAATTTGCATCTAGAAAGGTCAGAAGTTGAGTATTTACTGGGTAATTTTGAGCAGTCCCAATCTCTGATTGCAGTCATGCTAGAGCAGACTAGAACTAATCTAGAAAAGGCTAAAATCTATAATCTGCTGATTGTGCAGTATACCCTATTAGGGGAACTAGATGAGGCTGTTACAGCCGGACGTAAAGGTTTGGCTTTGTTAGGAATTTACTTACCTGAAGCTGACTTTGAAGCAGCTTTAGAAGTTTTAATCACTGAGGCTAATCAACTTTTAGAAAACCAGGATATTGCCAGCTTAATTGATAAGCCAGATATGGTAATTCCCGAAAAAATAGTTGCTTTAAATCTTTTAATGAATGTTGATCCGGCAACTTATCTTGCAGACCAAAGACTATACAAAATAGTAGTTTTAGAACTATTAAATCTCTCTCTAAAATATGGTAATTTAGGTGAATCTGTTAAGGGCTATGCCAATTATGGGATGTTACTAGGTGCTGTTTGGCGGGATTATCAAAAGGGTTATGAGTTTGGTAAGTTAGCTCTGCAAGTGAGTGAAAAGTTTAATAATCTAGCACAAAAATGTAAAGCCTGTTTTGTATTGGCGAATTTTCAAACAAATTGGGTCAAACATATCAAGTTTACGCGGGCAATTAATCAAGACGGATATCATGCAGGATTGGAATCAGGAGACTTACAATTTGCGGGATATATTCTCGCCTTTCAGATATTTAATACTTTATTTGAAGGAGTGCAATTAGCAGATGTATTGTCAGAGTTAGACAATGGGTTGCAATTTGTCCAGAAAAATCAGAATCAATGGGCAAAAGATACCATGTTAGCAGCCCGTTTAAATCTATTAAATTTGACAGCAAGAACATCAGATCAGCTAGATTTTGACACTACCGAAATTAGTGAATTAGAATATGTAGCAGGTTGTCGCGATCGCACTAGTTTTGCTCCCCTATTCTGCTATTTAACTTTAAAATCTCAAATTCTTTATTTTTATGATGAAAATTTAGAAGCACTCAGGTGTTCTTTAGAGGCAGAAAATTATCTAGAATTTTTGAAAGGTCTGATTCCAGTAGCTGATCAAAATTTCGCCCAATCACTAATCCTGACTTCTTTATATCCTCAATTTACTCAAGAAGAACAAACGGAGTATTGGCAAAAATTAGTTGCTAATCAAAAGCTGATGAAACTCTGGGCAAATAATAGCCAGGAGAATTTCTTGCATAAGTATCTTTTGATTGAAGCAGAAATGGCTCGCGTATCTGGTGCATATTTAAAGGCGATGGATTTATATGACCAAGCAATTACATCAGCACAAGAATATGATTTTATCCAAAATGTCGCTTTAGCTAATGAACTAGCCGCTAAGTTCTGGCTAACTCAAGGTAAAGAAAATATTGCCCAACTCTACATGATAGAAGCTCACTACAGCTATCAATTGTGGGGTGCTACACGCAAAGTAGAGGATTTATTAGTCAAATATCCCCAATTACTAGACAAAACAGGAGTAGTTAGTAAACGTAAACAAACTTTGACTACTCATAATAGTGTGACTACAACGCAGACTGATCATAGTGAATCTTTAGATTTAGCAACTGTAATTAAAGCATCACAAGTAATATCTGGGGAAATAGTCTTAAGCGAATTGCTCAAAAAATTGATGTCAATCGCTATTGAAAATGCTGGTGCTGCTCATGGCTGTCTGATTCTCAGCCGAAATGAAAAGCTAGGAATAGAAATTTCCGTAGATAAGCTAGGGGTAATTAGTGTAGAGTCAGCCAGAGCCTTGGTTGCGGACATTCTACCTTTATCTGTGATTAATTATGTGGCTAGAACTCATGAAGATGTCGTTTTGAGCGATGCAATAGACGAATCTAACTTTGGGAATGATCCATATATTCAATCTCAGCAACCAAAATCTGTGTTGGCGACAGCGATTATTAATCAAGGAAAGTTCATTGGGATTCTGTATTTAGAAAATAATTTGACTGTCGGCGCATTTACTAGCGATCGCCTAGCCATTTTGCAATTATTATGTTCTCAAGCGGCAATTTCTCTAGAAAATGCCTTACTGTATGAGCAACTAGAGCAATATTCCCAGACTCTAGAAATTAAGGTGGAAGAAAGAACACGGGAATTAAAAGCCGCCCAAACTAAAATAATTGCTCAAGAAAAACTTGCATCCTTGGGTTTACTCACAGCCGGAGTAGCCCATGAAATTAGAAATCCCCTCAATTTTGTGAATAATTTTGCTGAAATTTCTGCTGACTTAGCACAGGATGTACTTGCAGAACTCGAATCTCAATCTGAGCTTGTCAAAACAGAATCATTTGACTTTATCAAACAAACCCTAAATGACATAGTTGAGAATGTCACAGAAGTCAAACAGCAAGGACTCAGGGCTGATAACATCATTAGGAATATGTTGCTTTTAGCTCGAACTGATAGTGACAGTCAACGACAAATCACTGATCTCAATGCCTTAGTTGCCACTGCCATTCAACTGGCATATCATAGTTTAGTCAATAAGTGGGAAGGCTTTAATATAAAAATAGAAACTGAGTATGATCCATCTTTACCGGAGGTAGCAATTGTTTCTCAGGATATAAATCGAGCCTTGATTAATATTATTGATAATGGTTGCTATGCAGCTTATAAGAAAAAACAGGAGATTGGTAAACAGTTTATCCCCCAACTTTTTATCAAAACCCAAAATCAAGGAGAAAATTTCTCAATCATTATTCGAGATAATGGTAATGGAATTGCACCAAATTTAATCGATAAAATTTTCGATCCCTTCTTTACTACTAAGCCTGCTGGAGACGGTACAGGTTTAGGGCTATCTATCATCCAAGATATTATTGTTGGTCAACACCAAGGAGATATTCAAGTAAAAACCGAAGTTGGAGCATACACAGAATTCATAATCATCATACCAATTTCTTTGTCGATAAATCAAAAATAAGCAAAATTATTGAAGGGTTTTAAGTCATGCCTGAATATATATTATTTGTGGATGATGAGAAATTGATTAAACGTCTAGTATCTCATTATTTCCGAAATCAGATCCGCAAAGGAGAGTATGAATTTATTTTTGCCTATAATGGGATAGAAGCACTAGAAATATTACGAGAAAATCCCCTGATTAATTTGGTGATAACTGACATTAATATGCCAGAAATGGATGGATTGACATTGCTGGGCAAAATCCGCGAATTTCATGAAAATACCAAATCTATTATTGTTTCCGCATACGAAGATATAAAAATGATTAGACAAGCCATGAGTCTGGGAGCTTGTGATTTCATCAATAAACCTATTGACTTTCAAGACTTAGAGAATACTATTAGCCGTACTTTAGATTATATTAATCATTTAAAGAAAAATAGTTATTTAGAAGAACAAACGCAATTACCAAAAACCCAAACTAATCAAATATCTGTAGTTAGCCAGTTAATTACCGAATCAGTATATGAAATAAACAACCCCATTAATTGGATATCTGGCAATCTTCAAGAAGCGCAAGTAGTTATTAAAGACCTGATTAATAATTTACAACTATGCCAGCAACAATTCACTGATATACCACCGGAAATTTTGCAGAATATTCAAGAACATGGCAGGGAAGATTTAGTTTCACAATTATCTAAAATGATGATATCAATGCAAGTAGGGACAGATCGTCTTGAGCAGATTGGTAATAATTTAACAACTCAAATTAAACAATAGACCTCTTACATAAATGCTTAACCCGCATTTCTCACAAACAGTAGGGGCGGGTTCACAGATATACTCGAATCATTCACGAAGATTTTGCTAAACCCGCCCCTACGGACTCTGGACTGAGGTTGCAAGAATTGGTGAGAAATCCGAGTTAAGCTGTCATGTTGAGCGAAGCGAAACATCTCAAAGATTATACATTTCATTCGCAACAAGCCTAAATTTGTGCATTAGATGTAGCGACTGTCTTAAAAGTCAAGCGATCGGGAGCAAAAAAATGAAGCAGAGAAAGTAAAGAAAAAAGAAACAAGAGGAAAAAACAACATTCCAAAGCGAGCCAGTCATGCTGCGATCGGTAAACACAGAAGTCAAAGCACAACAAGCTATGGTGAATCATCTTGGTATAAAAAGATGATCTCAATTATGAAGACACAGTTGCAGATTCATCATTAACGCGCCAAGGTAAATTGTCTCTGACCATAGCATTTAAAATGACTAACATTTTATGAACGCAAGCAGTCAGAGCCAATTTCTTAGATTGGCTTTACTGACATGAATTCCTACCCATTGACCAGTATTTTCCATCTTTCACCCTCACAGATAACCTCAATCTTGGTAGATTTTCATCCCCTTGATTTCACTCATCCTTGCCCGATACGGACTGTATACTTTAATTCTCTATACTTAAACTTAAAGTTTTGCCCCTGGCGACTGTTCGAGTTCTGTCAAAGAGATTGTTGTAGTGACCCATGCTACGAAGCAGTCTATTTTGACCAAGGTTGTGACGGTCTACTACTTCCCTCAATATACAAGGTTGGGTTACGCGTAGCGCAACCCAACATGGACTCGGAAACTCAACATAGATATTAGACCATGACAGCTTATAGCGTTTCTTACTGGAGTTTAGACTCTTATATTTAGACTAAAAATTGGGTCAAGAAGTGAGCTGATAGAGAAGATATAAGAGAATACCGTTTAGTTACGGGTAATTTAAGGATACAGAACAGCAAGCAGATCCTAGTTGCTTCACAACTTCCTCATCTTCTAATTGTAAATTGTGGATAGTAACACCTAGACGATCGCCATGCCAGCGAGAGAATAAGTATGAACGCCATACAATCTACAGAAAATTCCCGTCATTCCTTAGTCTACGGGCCGGTCAAATCTTGGCGATTTGGGCGATCGCTGGGTATTGATCCAATTGGAGAAGTTTCTAGTTGCTCGTTTAATTGCGTCTACTGTCAATTAGGGCAAATTCAAGTACACACCACTGAACGCCAGATTTTTGTACCTACATCTCAAATCATTGAGGATTTGCGGCGATCGCTATTACCCAATAAAAAAATAGATGTAGTTACCCTCAGTGGTAGTGGTGAACCGACATTAGCCTTAAATTTAGATGAAATTTTAGCGATCGCCAAACAGTTGACAAAACTGCCAACGGTAGTATTAACTAACAGTTCACTCCTAGGCGATCGCATGGTACGCGACGCTTTGCAACTAGCTGATATTGTATCTGTTAAATTAGATGCCATTTCGTCACATCAATGGCAGCGCATCAATCACCCAGTAGGGATAATAAATCTACCAGATATTTTGGCAGGTATTGCCCAATTTCGCGGGGAATATACAGGACATCTCGCTATCCAAACAATGGTTTTGTCTTCCTGGACGACAGAAATGCTAGAAGATTATATCCAACTGTTACAGCGTCTGAGTCCTGATGAAATTCAACTTAACATTCCATCTCGACCCCGCGCTTTGGTTCGTCAGTTGGATACTAGGGGGAATAATGCGGTTGAATCCGGGTGTGGTAATTTGAGCCAACTTAAGTGTATCAGTGTCAATGTCCTCAATGCTTTAGCTGATGCCATTTACGATGCAACCAAAATTCCAGTACGCTGCGCCCCGATAGCTTTGTCATAGTTCACCGTTTACAAGGAATCAACAGATGGAAACCGAACAAACCAACCTATCACTAATACGCCCAGAAATTCCCTCTGGTCATCTTAACATCATGGGTTATATTGATGAATCAGAAGTGAATGGACCTGGTTGTCGTGCTGTTGTTTGGGTACAAGGGTGTCCGAGGGAATGTCCTGGCTGTTTTAATCCCGATTCCTGGACATTTGAGATGAACCAACTAGTAACTGTTGATAGTCTAGTTGAGCAAATTTTAAGCAAACCCCAAAATACCGGCGTGACATTTTCTGGTGGAGAACCATTTTGGCAAGCACCAGCCCTAGCTGATTTAGCCCGTAAGCTAAAAGCTGCTGGTTTAAATGTCATGTCTTTTAGTGGTTTTACCCTCAAGCAACTCCAATCAGAATCCGCACCTCCAGGTTCTCAAGAATTATTAGCACAATTAGATATTTTGATTGATGGGCCGTTTGTAGAAACTTTAGCAATTAATTCTCCAGATTCCCCTGTTTCCTCTCGGAATCAAAAAGTTCGCGTATTTAACCCAGCTTTTGCTGACAAAATTTCTTGGGCTAGCGACCAGATAGAAGTTCACATCCTCAAAGATGGAAATCGTATTGTCACCGGTTATCAAGGTTGGCTGGAATTGACTTAAATCAGTTAACAGTTATAGCACTTCTCGTTTGTATGCAATACACTCTAACCTCTCTTTAAACCTCTCTCCTACAACTGTAGAGACGTTGCATGCAACGTCTCTACATATTCCCCCCTTCCCTACTAGGGAAGGGGCTGGGGGTTAGGTCTGTATTAGACTCAACTGCAAACCGCTATATCAAGATTAAAATTTCTGGATGGTATACCTTTGGGGAGTAGAAAATATTAATCTACTCCCATTTTCTTGTATCTTAATTACGAATTACGAATTACGTTAGCGGAGCGGGACGTTAGTCCATTACGAATTACATAATTATGCTCACCTTGACGCAAAGACAACCACCAAACCCTGAGATAACAGTCACTTTTACTTTGGCACTGACAGCAGAAGAACGTACCCGCAGCCGTCACCGCTTTGAAACAGAAGACGGTAAGGTGGTGTTTTTACGTTTACCTAGGGGGACGGTGTTGTGGGATGGGGATATTCTACAAGATGAAACCAATGGCAGTTTTATTAGAATTACCGCTAAACCAGAACAGGTTTTAACTGTTATCGCCCCTACGCCAATTTTATTAATGCGGGCTGCATACCATTTGGGTAATCGTCATGTACCTGTAGAAATTACCTGCAATTATTTACGTTTATCTCCAGACCCAGTTTTACGCACCCTGTTAGAACAGATGGGGCTGGAAATCACAGAAGAAATTATCCCATTTCAGCCGGAGGTCGGTGCTTATGGACACCATCACCCTCACGGATAGTCATTTATTGCATCTCTTGCAGCTAGCCAGTTCCGCCTTACCTGTGGGAGCATACAGCTATTCGGAAGGAATAGAAACATTAGTAGAACATGGCACAATTACCAACAAAGACACCCTCAAACATTGGTTAGAGGCAGAATTGCGTTATGGGGCAATTCGATTAGAAACGGCGGTAATAGTCAGAGTGCATGAGGCTGTGACTACAGGTGATTTGGAAAGATTGCGCTATTGGAATGTGTGGTTATCGGCTGCTAGGGAAACCCAAGAATTACGTAATTCTAGCTGGCAAATGGGGCGATCGCTCATGCAATTACTTGCTAAAATACAACCGCAAGTATTAGATTTAGCCAACGCTGTGAGTAATCCTTGCAATTATGCGATCGCTTTTGGTGTTGCTGCTGCTCATTGGCAAATCCATCCTCAAGCCGCTTTACTAGCATATCTGCATAGCTGGGCAACTAATTTAATGACGGCTGGAGTAAAACTCATCCCCCTCGGACAAACAGCCGGACAAGAAATATTACTAAATTTACAACCATTAATTACTTCTGCCACAATAGAAATAATGGAATTAGAAGATGATGACCTGAGTTGCTGTAGTTGGGGCTTATCTTTAGCAAGTATGCAGCATGAAACGCAGTATACAAGATTGTTTAGAAGTTGAGAGATTAGTTAGCGTTTTTAATATATCAACTAAGAATGGATTGGTTCAAGGAGTTAGCTACAAAGCTTGTACGCATATACATAGAAAAGATGGATATAACTACTCAACTTAGAAGATTCCATGAGACTCTCATTCGCCCGTGTCGCTTCCCTCTCAGCACTGAAGTGACTGAGTTTCCCGCATACCGTGAGGTCTTATGACAAAAACAATACCCCAGCCAGGACTACCCCGACTGGGGAAACTATGTGAAATTCTTTATTCAAGGCGAAACTAGGGGGATTAATTGGTATTTTTCGTGAGAGGTTAGCCTAAAGTTGCTGGAGAAGATGCTTAATCATATTGTCTTTGACCATTAACTGTCGCAGCACCTCCAAGAGGAATTTTTGAGATTCTTCCTGGCTTAATCCCTTAACCTGCTCTTCGTAAAGTTTGAGGTTGAATTTTTGCTCTAAGTTCAGCTCCATTGGAATATCCATAATTTCTATTCTCCGGTGTTTCGCAACATTAGCTTGATCTAGACTATAGATGTAAGGTTAACAAACGTTACACCTACTTGACAAGTAGACACTTTTAGACGATTGCGAATAAACGAAATATACAGTTTGTTGTAGCGACTTCAGTCGCGTCCGCTTCTTTGGTATAAGTTTTTGTTGGCAACTTCTTAACGTTTTATAATTTATGAGCAGAGGGTTTTCAACTTGTTGTTTGGAGTTAGGTTTTTATGGATGCAATGGAGTTTTTTGAACTAAGTACAGGTAGATGGCGATCGCAGCGAACGACACACCACCTGGCCTTCAAGCGATCGGAAGCTGGGGAATCAGACATCCAGGTGCAAGCCTTTGCTGCTGATCATCCTCAAGTGATTGAAATTTGCCAACTCCATGAGGTTGACCCCAAATTAGCGATCGGTGGTGCTTTTGTCACTTGGCAAGGAGCAATGGGATGGGATAAAGAAGAAGAAAATCATGAAGGCTCTACAGTCTTCTCCCTAATTCCTGATGCAGATAACCCCCGCCAAGGTTCATTGCTGCGAGAACGAGGCTATGCCGAAATTGTCCCAGTAGCAGGACGCTATCACATGGATGATGAAGATGCGTTAGTCTTGACGACTGAATATGAAACAATGAGTTCAATTGAGAGATTTTGGTTTGTCAGCCCCAGTCTCAGGATGCGAACCAGTACAGTCAAACGGTTTGGTGGTTTTAGCACTGCTACCTTTTGTACCGAATTTCGGATTGCAGATGCTTCAGAGGTTGCTTCTAACCTGACTCCTGACCAGATTAACAATGCGGCTCAACCCACAAAACACTTCTCCTTCTTTGGTTGGTAAATTAATCATTACCAGCAGTACCGATCCAGTAGCACGAGGGTTAGACTACCTTTATGGAGTTAGGTGTCTAGCTCTTGACTCAGAGATGATAGATGTGGTTTATGATATGAATAACCGCATTCCTCTGTGCGCCTGGATCAGTGAGCATATTGATGGGGTGAACAGACAACTGGAAAAATATCTTCAGGCTTGCCACGATTGTTTTCACCCTTGGGAGCAACCTCCTATTCAAATTTGTGCTGCTCCTATTGCTCAGGGTTTTGGGATTGATGCTCTCTGTAACCTCCAGACACATCCAATTACCATTCTGATTGATGTAGGGCGAGTTGTGCCGGCAGACTGGTTGCGCTTAGTTGTCCACGAATATGCCCATGCTCATGTCGGTTTTCCGGGACATCAAGAACAATTTGCGCGATCGCTCTCTCACCTCTGTCTCGGATTGGGAATTGCACCCCCCCCTAGGGAATCTGCTATAGAATCTCACCTGCGATTTTATCCTGATTGCCGTCCCACTCAGAACCCCTTAGCGTTTTGGCGCGGAGAATGAGTAGGACTGACGATCAAATGTTACGAATTACTACTTACTTTCGCAAATCAACAGGCGAAATCTCTACACAAGCGTATTCTGGATTTTGAGTTCCGTAGATGGATAGCAGTTACATCACCCGTAGTTAGAAGCTGCGGTCATTGCTAGCTGCTAATTCGATACAATAACGGAATTTTTTACGTGCGTTTCATATATCATAAAGGTGTTCATTATGTCAATTCCTTTGTTGGAGTATGCCCCTTCATCTCAAAATCAGCGTGTGACTAGCTTTGAGATACCTGGTGATGAACAGCCTAGAGTTTACACAACTGAGAACCTGTTGTCAGCCAGTGAAATGGATGTCTTGATTGTGGCAGCCTATCGCCAAATTTTTCATGAACAGCAAATGCTGTCCAGTAATCGTCAAATCTTCCTGGAATCTCAACTCAAAGCAGGACAGATCACAGTCAAAGATTTTATTAGCGGATTAGTCTTATCCGATTCGTTTAGACGGCTCAATTACGAGTCCAATAATAATTACCGCTTTGTAGAACTCTGTGTACAAAGAATTCTAGGGCGGAATATTTATAGCGATCGCGAAAAACTCGCCTGGTCTATCGTCCTTGCGACCAAAGGACTAAAAGGCTTCATTAACGATTTGCTCAACAGCGAAGAATACATCGATAACTTTGGTGATAGTACCGTTCCTTACCAACGGCGACGAATTTTACCCCAGCGTTCCCAAGGCGAGTTACCCTTTGAAAGAATGGCACGCTACGGCACTGATTATCGTGACAAGTTGCCACCTTCAATGAGAGGCTATAAACAACGTGAGCCATTTACTTTACAAACCTTCTTACGTAGTTCTGACAGGGATGTAATTTTATGGCTAGTAGCTTCCATCGTCTTTTTAATCGCCTCCTGCTACTTCCTACCCATGTTTGATTTATTAACCAAAATCGGACCCTACTAAATAATCTCTCCGTGTCTCTGTGTCTCTGTGGTGAAAAAACCCTTAATTTCACCACAAAGACCTATGACTGGGAAAGTATTTCCATTTCTGCATTCAGATTATATCTAGCAAATGGCTCCGCAAACTCCAGCATCAAAGGCGTAAAATATATATTTAGGTTTGGTGTTATTTTATGCTTGGTCAGGTTTTAAATATTGGTCAATTGCACTGGCAAGCACCTACATTTTGGTTGAAAGGTGTAGCTGGGGCAATTGCATTTTGTAGCATAGATTTGGCAATTTATACTTTATTTTTACAAAAACTGATAACTCCACCTCAAATATCTCAATCACAAGTATTAACAACAGTTAAACAAAAAGCTAACAGGGGAGATTTTCAAGAAAGTATAGCTCCTATTATCCCTACAAAAAATTCACCTACTTTTAATTATCAGGAAGGGGAAAAAATTACTAAAGGTGAAATTGTTAATGCTAAAATTGGTGAGGGTGATGCAGTGTTACCAAATAATAAGCACTATAAAATATATACTTTACAGGGACAAAAAAATGATGAAATTTTGATTGAAATGACAAGTCAAGAGATTGATCCATCAATAATTTTATTAGATGCTGATGGTAATGAAATTTGGCACAAAATTCAATGGTCAAGTTGTACAAGCTACATTAAAATCAGGCGATCGCACTTTACCTAACAATAGCTATTTTCACATTTATGTGTTTGAAGGCAAAGCAGGTCAGCAAGTGACTATTGAGATGAATAGTAAACAAATAGATGTGAACCTTTACTTACTTCTACCTGCTAAAGAGAAACTTATAGCCACCAATGATGATATTGCTCCCAACAATTTCAATGCTAAATTGACTGTCACTTTGCCAGAAAATGGGGTTTACTATCTTCTGGCTAATACTTTTGCGGGAGGAGAATCCGGTAGTTACAGCTTACGAGCTAAGATTAATTAATAGGTCAAGCAGCAAAAATGTTTGAGTAAGGTTTCACTGTATTTGAGTTCATCAATTAAGTGATTTAGGTAAAAAACATTATTTTAACACTGTTCTGTTACTCTCTGAAAGCATTTGCTATTTGTGAATTCTAGAGCTTTTATCTACCAAGTGATCGCTCGATTATTTCTTAATAACAAATACAAGACCTATTTTTTCTAATAAGTAGGGTTAATACCGCCGCCATCATCAACGGTAAATTAAGTATCCGTTCTCTGATTCCTAATTTTTGGTAGTAATTTTCTAGATTTGTAATGGCTGGTGTCAGTAATCTTTTCAATTGCTCGGCTATTACTTCGTCTTCCACCAGTGGTCTGTGTTTCTTTTTCGCGTGGTCACGAGAATATTTTTCGGCTGGGGGTCATGGCTGGTCTCAATCGCTCAACTACTTGTCTACACCGAGTTTCTCATGATTTTTGACCTCTGCAAATACTACCCTTGACAATTTTCCCTTTTCCTTCAGAACTTATGCAAGTGTCACAATCGATAGTTGGTGCGTGACGCTATAAGTCTCATGACTACGTTCAAATACTTTCGCAGCCTCACACAACGACAATAAAGCGGGAGGAAAATCCACACCGCTTTTTGCCTCCCCTACATCAAAAATATGCCAGTTGCGTAAGTCCTATCCTTAACTTGTCACCAATGATTACACAGTCTACTTTAAAGAGGATATAAATTACAGTTGATTTATATAGTAGCTTCACTGAGAATCAAGGGTCAGTAACTTACTCAAATATATTGAATAGCCAAATTTATTATTTATTAAATAAATTAAGTACAATTTCGGTTTTTAATTTAACCGAAAATTATATATTTTATCTCTATGTACCTCAATAAAGCTACATCCAATACAAAGAATAAATACAAAAGACAAAACTATTTTCGCGCATTCAAATTTGGCTCGCTTGTCAGTTCCTGAGTATTTTGATCATAAAAACTGTAAAACTGTCACCGACTACAAATTTTCCTGAGCTATGTAGCACGATATTTATTTTAATATCGCGCCATAAACGCCTTGTTTAAAAGTCAGTAATTGATTGTTTATTAATTAAATAAACCCGGTGCTATGCCTACCTCAACTACCAATGAACTGAAGTGCGAAATTTGGCAGTTGTTGCGAGAATATCAGCTATCTCGCTCAGAAACTGTCCGCAATCAACTGGTAAAACTTAATTTAGGTCTGGTGAGAAAAGAAGCTCACTACTGGATAAATCAATGCCATGAAAACTATGATGATTTAGTTCAGGTTGGTTGCTTGGGTTTAATTCGGGCGATTGAAAGATTTGAACTGACCAAAGGTCATGCTTTTAGTTCCTTCGCTATTCCCTATATTCGGGGCGAAATCCAACACTATCTTCGAGATAAAGGTGTCACAGTTAGGATTCCCAGACGCTACTTAGCACTGCAACAACGTGCAATAGGGGTTTCTCGTTCTTTGCGAGTAAAATACAATCGCCAACCTACTGACTCGGAATTAGCAGCAGCACTAGAAATTTCTCCAAACGAATGGCAAGAAATTAAATTAGCTTGGGTAAACCGTGCGCCTCTGAGTTTAGATGTTCCCATTCAAGATGGCGAAGAAGGATCTACTAGTCTGGGTGAATTAGTTCCAGATCACCAATATCGCAGTTTTCAATTAGCGCAAGAAGATCAGATTCGCTTACAACAAGCATTGTTTCAGTTAGAACAACGCACCCGCGAAGTTTTAGAGTGTGTATTTCTACAAGATTTGACACAGAAACAAGTAGCAGAACATTTGGGGATTAGTGTAGTTACTGTTTCCCGGAGAGTCAAAAAAGGATTGGACTTGTTGAAACATCTCATGTGTACAGCAGAAGATTAAATTTTCATCGAGTCAACAGTATTTATTCTGAAATTTTAGTGTTAAAAATAACTGCTGAAATGGGAAAAATTAGGTTATAAAGATAACAACACTCTGCTGGGAATATCAGCAGAGTGGATTTCGATCAATCATTTCCTATAGCGTTTGAGAACGGCTAATGGGCAGAACATCAAAAATCTTAGTTGCAGCTATTATGACTGTAGCGATCGCTGGATGCGCTACAGAAGATACACAACAAGCTGCTAATCCTATCCCCAGTGCAACACCTGTTGCCAAATCACCAGCCGCAGCAGCTCAATCTTTTAATAACCCTGTAGTGTCTGGTCAGCCAACAACAAAACTGACAGGGGCGGCCTCCAATTTAATTCAACCTACCAATGCTACAGAACGGATAATTTTAGTTTCCAAGGGACGGATTGACCCATTTGCCCAAATTGTCGGGCAAGTAGTCCCCGAAATGTCACAAACTATAAGTGTTAGACCAGTTCCTTCTGTACCGCCTTTACCACCTGCTACTAAACCCCAGAAGGGGAATACCAGCACCAACAAAACTACTTCAACGCCAAACAAATTAGCGCGGGTAGTAAAGCCACCTAGCTTAACTCCCGTCTTACCTAAAGTTTTACCGCAGGTAGTGCCTAATCCCACCTTAGTTTCAGTTTTACCACCGCCAGCACAGCCTGATTTAGCAAAAGCTGTGATGGTGACAGGCGTTGTGATTATTGGTAAAGCACCCCAAGCAATTATCAAAATACCAAATGAACTTACAAGTCGTTATGTGGAAGCAGGACAGCGACTGGCGAATGGTGTTTTGGTGAAACGAATTGAAATGAATGAAGGTTCTAATCCGATTGTAATTCTGGAACAATACGGTATAGAGGTTGCCAGAACAGTAGGTGAAGTACCAACAGGTACAACACCTGCAACAACAAATCCTGTTTCTGTGACAACACCTACCTCAAATACCGATAGTGTTGGAGTTTCATAAGGATGGAGACTAAAGAAAAAATTGAGTTTGCTGGTTTACCATTAGCGGTATATCGAGAGATAGCAGCCCATCTGTGCCAAGTAGCAGGGGTAGAAGTGGATTTAATCCCTCAGACTTCTCAAGAGTTTGACTACCATCAAAGTCAAATTGCCGGCTTGTATATTTCTTGGACAGCAAACTCTAATGTGGAAAGTCGGCAACGTGTACAGCAAATATTGGCTTACTACCAAAAACAATATAGTATTTGACGCTTTGAGTAAATCTTGAAGTGTAGCTATATTTGGTATTGATCAGGATGAGTGGAATCTACTCTATCCTGATGTTGCGTTGAGTGGGAGTTGCCTAAACCCAACTTAAATTATTTATTGAAAGTATGACGATCTGAATCAAAAAATTACATTACAGTGATGCAATTACAGATTGCTGAGGTAAACTTGCTAGCAATATAATGCAAAAAATTTCTCAGCTGCTCTTCGGTCTGGACATCACTTACAATGGAACACTGGCAATTTCTGATTCAGAAACAGGGCGATCGCTCCTGGCAATCTCTAGAATCGCCAAGCACGGAGATTATTGAAGGTCGGTATAGGGTTTTGGCTCTATCACAACTTCCTCATAGGGATATAGAAGTACGTGTTACTCACTTTTCCCACCAGGAAACACCACCAAAACGGCGCATTCAGAAGCGGTTACGTCGTACTAACTCGGACGGCTTAATGGCGGTGATTCCTTTTACCTACCTCAAACCGGGGATTTGGGAGTTGCGCTGTTCCGGGGATTTGATGTCGGATATGTTAGGACAATCCTGGCAATATGGTGTTTATTTACAGGTATTGTCTCAGGAAGTACACGAGCCAGATGCTTCTACAGAGCCAGGATCATTTAATGATCCATCTGAGAGCAGTTTGGTATCTGATGAGTTTACAGAACTAGCGATCGCTCCCCAGAGCCAACTTTTAGCTACAGGTTTGGATCAAGAAGCATTGATTGATGAGCCTGTTAACCCAGTTTGGGTGAAAGGTGAAACAGCCGAGCAGATTTTACAAAATTTAATTGATTTAGCATTACCGACCTCTGACCCACTAATCGCAGAGGAAAAAGTTGCGGAATCTCCGCCACAACAGCCCCAATGCCCTCTAGTATTGACTTTAGATCGGGAAACTTATATTACTCGTTGGGGTCATGTACTCACAATTCATGGGAATGTCGCGTTACAAGAAAATTATCAGCCAGAGCAAGAATTAAAGCACGAACATTTTTATGATTTGGAATTGAGGATTGAACTGCGATCGCCTCAAAGCTTGGACGTTTTGACTCAGATACGGCAATCTTTAGGAGATCAAGCACTACCTTTTACTCTCCGTTCTGCAATTGATATTCCGGCTGAGTGTGAATCAAAGCTAATTTTGGCAGATATTAGTTTATATGGCTCTGTCTCGAATGCTGGGGAAGTAACACTTTTAGCTAGCCAGTCCTTCACGATTACAGCAGATGTCACACAATTGTTGGCAGTGACGACGACAACCCAATCTAGTTATGAAACTAGCACCCCACCCACATCAACGCCTGAACCATCAATAAGCCTTGATTTGGAATTATTCAATTTGGTGAAAACTCCTTCAGCCGGACAATCACCGCTAACCTATCCAGTTCCAAATCTAGCCTTACCAGGGTCAATGGAACTGCTATCAATCAAGAAAGAGGTTGATTCCCGTGGGCTACAATTGCCAAAGTTGCCTGAGAATCAAACTGAGGCGATGACCTACAGTGGGACGCAGCCCATCGCTAGTCAGGACACAGTAGCAGAATTTGATCTAGAACCCCCTGTGATGACACAGGATGAAATTACAGTTCCCATGACTCCTGCTCCCATTAACTTGGAGCAATTGGTGATTAAAAATCGGCGATCGCGGATGCTGGGCAGTAGTTTTCCCTACCTCAAACGCCTACAACCTGCTGCTACTGAAACTGAAGCAGTGAATAGCGAAATTACCGATACTTTAAATATTCAAGCTGCTGAGATATTACCAGAAATAGATTTACAAATATCGGAAAATACTGAAGAATATGGGAATGATCAGGCTCAATTTACGGATGATTTCCTAGGCGAATCGGAAGTTATCCCAACTCCAGAATTAATCCCTGCTGCTAACCCTGAACAAGAAACTCTGGCAACCTCGGAATCAAGTGATGATTTAGTCCAGGAAACACCTAATTTACCACCTTCTTACTCATCGCCTCTGATCAGAAAATGGATGCAGAGCCAAGGTTATACCTTGCCTGAAGCCACAGAAATGCAATATTCAGACCCAGAGGTGTTAGACCATCAGATCACAGTTGAGAAACCACCTCTGCCTACTGTGAGTGATGAGGCTACAACTTTGGCAGCGAGTCGAGATGTAGCAACAGCAATTACAGAGACTGATACTTTTGGTGATGAGGCTACAACGTTGGAAGTGAGTGGAGATGTAGCAACAGCAATTATAGAGACTGATACTTTTGGTGATGAGGAGATAGAAAATCAAGAATATGAACCAGAATCTACTACTTTAATTCCTGCACCAGAACTATTACCTGTGGAGGAAATCGAGACAACTCTGGCTTGGTTAGCCCAAGAAATTGTTGTAGATGATATATTTGCTGAGGAAGAGGTGGATTTAAGCAAAAGCGATGTTTTTCAAGTAGAAAATCCATCAATGGCCAGTTTATCTATTTTTACTTCCCTGAGTGAAGAACCCATCGAACCTTTGCCAATTCCTCAACTGCACGTACCTGAAGGTGAACTGATTGCAGGTAATTCTATTAGGGTGAGAGTGGAACTACCTAAAGTGCCACCACAGGTAGTGGCTAAGTTATGGGTGGAAGATTGTCAAACTCGCTGGTTGCTAGATGGCCCTCACTTGCTGACAGATTTGTTACCTAATTCCTCCGGGGGAATGGAAGTGATGATTCCCTTGAATATTCCTTTTGGCTGCTTAGAAATTCGCATAGAGGCGATCGCGTTAAACAGAGCTACTCAACAAGAAAGTCACAAAGTTACGGTATTTCGCACTGTAATTCCTCCAGATTTGCCGAATTTACAACTAGACGAATTATTCGGTCTGTGATTACTCCCTGAATAGACTCTGTGTTAAAAATCTTGAGAATTTAAAAAAATTGGGTTGAATTTGCAGTAAGCTCGTCTTGAATTGTAGTGTAACTTAACAGGAATCTTTACTATGGCAGCTTCATTTTTGCCCTCTATCTTAGTTCCTCTGACTGGTTTGGTTTTTCCAGCAGTAGCAATGGCGTTCATGATGTTATACATTGAACGCGATGATATTGGTTAATTAACTTGATTGGTTGACTAATCAATAATTAAAAGACCGCCTGTCCAAAAGAACAGGCGGCTTTTTAATGAAAATTTTTAAACAAGTGCTAGATGAATTGGTTCAATTTCAAGTTACATCGAAGAACCGATTCCAGCGTAGGCCCCATAAAAGAAAATACCTACAACAGTTATTACACCTAAACCTGCGATCGTAGCGACGACCCACAGGGGAATTCTCCCAGTTCCAGCAGACACAGATTTTCCTCCTCTCTTAATAAAAAATCAACACAGGTTCAATAAACCCAGATTCAAAACCAGAGTTCCAGTTAGTTAAAGAAGTAACTGGAAAACAGAATCCCTAGAACAAAAACTAGTAGTAGTCCCAGGTACAGAGAAGTCCGGTTAAGTTCTACCGGCTGATTATTCGGGTTGGGCGTTTTTTCCATGATTTACCGTTGAATAAATTGCATTGAGGCGATCGCGCCCAAAAAGAATACGGTAGGCACAGCTAATGTATGCACTGCAAGCCATCTAACCGTAAAAATAGGATAGGTAACTGGTTGGTTGATGTTATTGCCGCTAGTCATGATTTCAAACTAATTTCCAATAAGTTGGTCAACTTGCTTTTTCGCATCAAAACGATTATTCACAATTGGCACTTCTTGCCGAGCTTGTGTGAAATACTCATTAGGACGAGGAGTGCCAAACACATCATAAGCCAGCCCGGTGCTGACAAATAGCCAACCGGCAATAAATAATGCTGGAATGGTGATGCTATGGATTACCCAGTAACGAATACTGGTAACAATATCGGAAAACGGACGTTCTCCAGTAGTCCCTGACATTTAGATACCCACCTTTACAAAAATGTTATTGAGTTTATTATCCTACAAAGTTTAGAAAGAGTTACAAGTTACAACTTGCTTCTCATAAAACTGCAAGATAATGAAAACCTAAATTATCTAAGCGGCTGCTGGTGTTTTGGCAGATTTAGCCATATTGGGTTGATATTTTAGCAGTACGCCGCGATCGCCAATGATAAATCCTTGTTCAGGCTGGAAAAAAACGATCTTGTAAAAATTAGCTGCAACTGCTTCTACATCACGGTCTTTTTCCCAGGTTTTACCGCCATCGGTACTCATGAGTAAATTACCGCTACCGCCACCAATCCAAAGTTCATCGGGTGTGCGATAAGCTAAATCTAATAAACCCCAACTGGTAGAAAGTTCAGGAGTTTCAGCTTTTAGCCACTCATCTGGTTTAGTCGGGTCACTAAACTGTACCTGACCTCCTCTTGCTAGTAACCACAACTGACCATCTTGAGCAAATCCCATATTTTCTACCCGACGGGAACTATTGCGGTTATGAGGATTCCAACTATCTTGTCCTGGTTCCCAAATCGAGTAAAAGCTTCCCTTAGCAGAAACGGCTACATATTTGCCATCAGCAGAACGTTCTAAGTTACGTACTACCCCTACTGCTGCTTCCACCTGAGCTTTCCAGTTTTTGCCACCATCTGTAGTTTTGTATATTGCGCCTACATCAGTAGCCATTTCAGCTGTATTCTCAGCCAAAGCATAAATAGAAATGGGATTACCTGGTAGCTGAGAACTTAGAGGAATACGTGACCAAGAATGACCCTCATCAGTGGTGTGCAGTAGCAAAGAAGGCTCTCCAGCAATCCAACCTTCTTGTCCAGCAAAACTTACTGAATCAAACCGATACCGATCATCATCTAATTCTAATTTGAGAGGCTGCCAAGTGTCGCCACCATCATTGGTTTCCAAAAGGGTGGTGTTGCTACCAACGAGGAAACCATGTTGAGGATTGCTAGTAAAGCCGATATCTAGCAGTTTTGCCTCAGTTGGCACAGAAATAACTGCCCAAGGGTTGTAGCTTATAGAGGGAACTTTGCTACAACCAATACACAAGAAAACGACCATCAACAAAGCAAAGATTTTCTGCCAACTTTTCACAATAGACATCGATCGCATGAGATTTTTTTGTATTTGTTTCTAAATTTGTGTAAGGTTTCTCTAAAAAGTTTACCTATCTAGTAGAAAAAGCTGATTGAGTGCTGAGTGCTGAGTGCTGAGTGCTGAGTGCTGAGTTCTGTTAGCGGTAGCGCGGCGTTTAGCCGGTGCTGAGTATAGTTTTCTCATCTGCCCACTGCGCCTCTGCTGCTCTTCTCCACTGCGCCACTGCGCCCCTGTCTCCAGTCTCACTGCAAGCCGTAGAGACTAATAAAAAACAAAATGGCAAGACCCAAAGCACCAAAAATCAGGAGATTTTTCTGATTTGGGGTTAGGGTATTTACACCTAAACCATAACTGAGATTTTCTTTGAAACCGGATGCTGTGCCTGCTGGTCCAATATTGCTAAAAGCAGTTTTTTTAGCCGTACAAACAGGACAACGCCAATTTACTGGCAGTTCTAAAAAAGGTGTCCCTGAAGAAATATCATGCTTATCATCACCCTTTTCAGGTTCATAAACATAACCACAGGCGCGACACTCGTAGCGGTCTAACGCTGTAGTCTCAACAGCTTGTTCGCTCATGACTCAGGTCTCGCAAAGAGGAATTATTAAATATACGTTACAAATTATGACATATTCGTTAGACTTTTCTATCACCCTCACAAATGAATCAAATACCTGAAATCCGTCTGTTTCACAGATTTCAGAAAAACTAAACAGATATAATGTAAAAGAAAGTAACAGCGTTATTTACACTATAAGCGGTAGATATTCATTGTGTTTGTCCTTAGCGGTTACGAATACCTTCTAGGCTTTTTCATTATCTGTAGCCTAGTTCCTGCCTTAGCACTGTCTGCGTCCAAGCTTCTCAGACCCACGGGTAACAGCCTGGAACGTCGCACCACCTATGAATCTGGGATGGAACCCATCGGAGGGGCCTGGATTCAGTTCAACATCCGCTACTACATGTTTGCTCTAGTCTTCGTAGTCTTTGATGTGGAGACTGTGTTTCTCTATCCTTGGGCGGTAGCCTTTCACCGTCTGGGGTTATTGGCATTCATTGAAGCACTGATTTTTATTGCAATTCTTGTAGTCGCCCTAGTTTACGCGTGGCGTAAAGGAGCTTTGGAATGGTCTTAAATTCTAATTTAACCACCCAGGACAAAGAGCGCATCATCAACCCCATTGAGCGTCCTAAAGTCACTCAAGACCTGTCAGAAAACGTAATTTTGACTACGGTTGATGACCTCTACAACTGGGCGAGGCTTTCTAGTCTGTGGCCTTTGCTGTTTGGTACAGCTTGCTGCTTTATTGAGTTTGCAGCTTTAATTGGCTCACGTTTTGACTTTGACCGCTTCGGATTAATTCCCCGTTCTAGTCCTCGTCAAGCTGATTTGATTATTACAGCCGGGACAATCACCATGAAGATGGCCCCCCAATTGGTGCGTCTTTATGAACAAATGCCCGAACCTAAATATGTAATTGCGATGGGAGCTTGTACAATTACAGGCGGGATGTTTAGTGTTGATTCTCCCACGGCTGTACGCGGAGTCGATAAACTGATTCCTGTGGATGTGTATTTACCGGGTTGTCCTCCTCGTCCTGAAGCAATTATTGACGCAATTATTAAGTTGCGGAAGAAGATTGCTAATGATTCGATGCAGGAACGGGGTCAAATTAAACAAACCCACCGTTTCTACAGCACGACTCATAATATGAAACCAGTACCAGAAATTTTAACTGGTAAGTATATGCAGTCAGAAACCCGCTTCAACCCACCCAAGGAATTAACCGAAGCAATCGGTTTACCTGTTCCACCTGCACTGTTGACAGGAAAGACACAGAAGGAGGAACAAGGCCGTGGCTGATGAAGAAGTAAAACCAGTTCCCGCAGAGACAGAGGCTATAGTTCCAGCCGGTCAAATTTCCCAGTGGCTGACAGAAAATGGCTTTGCTCATGAGTCTTTGACAGCTGATAAGAACGGCGTAGAGATAATTAAAGTCCCGCCAGATTTCCTGCTTCCTATCGCTACAGCCCTGTACGCTTACGGGTTTAATTATCTCCAGTTTCAATCAGGTATTGACCTTGGGCCAGGAGAGGATTTAGTCAGTGTGTATCACTTGGTGAAAGTGGGTGATAATGCTGACCGACCTGAAGAAATCCGGGTGAAGGTGTTCTTACCACGGGAAAATCCTGTAGTGCCTTCTGTTTACTGGATTTGGAAGACGGCAGATTGGCAGGAACGCGAATCTTACGATATGTTCGGCATTATCTACGAAGGACACCCCAATTTGAAGCGGATTTTGATGCCTGAAGATTGGGTGGGTTGGCCTTTGCGTAAGGATTACATCTCGCCTGATTTCTATGAGTTGCAGGATGCTTATTAGGTTTTGCTGAAGTCCTAATTGCTGAGTGTCAGCTAGTGAGAATTTTAATGTCTCATCTTTAACCCTTCTCCGGCGGCGGAGAGGGGTAATGTTTTTTAGGGGTAGTTCACGAAACTACAAAGTTTTTCAGAGAATAGACCTCTTGCATAAATGCTGAAGCTGTCATGTTGAGCGAAGCGAAACATCTCAAAGATTCTATATTTCATTGAGAATGACACATCTCATTTTCGGACTTTTGCAAGAGGTCTAATCGCGATCGCTAAAATTTTTTTAGTCTATGATACTGTTTAATATGCAATTTTTAATTCCCAATTACAAAACTCCTCTTATAAATGAGAGGAGTTTTGTAAAGTTTAGTTGCTAAAATTTTATTTTTTTATTTTTAGAAAACACTCATGATGGTGATTATGCTGACGCTAGTCAACATAATTAACGCTCCCATAACCATAGATTCTCCCAACGAATTAGGGCGTTTTGGGTTATTTATCATAGTAGAATCCTGCAAATTTAGTTATTTCATAAAGATATCAGTCACCGTATATATATCTAAGAAACTAAGGTAAAACTTAAAATACTGCAATACTTCTTAGTAAATACTGTAGTATTTACTTAAAAATCAGATTCATCATTTTAGATAAACATAAATTTTAATTACGTACAATAACCTCATAAATTACAAAATTCATACGGCAACCTAATGAGAGCAAATTAACTTATACTCCCTTCCTTCCCTGCTAATAAAAAATATTGCCGACGACCTAACTTATGATTAAAATCCTTCACCTCTCTGACATCCATATGGGAAGCGGTTTTTCCCACGGCAGAATTAATCCAGTTACAGGTTTAAACACGCGACTGGAAGATTTTGTGCAGACTTTATCACTGTGTATTGATCGGGCATTAACGGATGCTGTAGATTTGGTTCTATTCGGTGGGGATGCTTTTCCTGATGCGACACCACCGCCTTATGTACAAGAAGCTTTTGCTAGTCAATTTCGGCGATTGGTCGATGCTAATATTCCAACGGTGTTGTTGGTGGGAAATCATGACCAACATTCCCAAGGACAAGGAGGCGCGAGTTTAAATATTTACCGCACCTTGGGAGTACCAGGTTTTGTAGTTGGGGATAAGTTAACTACTCACCACATCTCTACCCCTAACGGTAAAGTGCAAATAATTACCCTACCTTGGCTTACCCGTTCCACTCTGATGACTCGTCAGGAAACAGACGGTTTATCGCTGGCGGAAGTCAATCAATTGTTAACGGAACGCTTGCAAGTTGTTATGGAAGGGGAAATTCGTCGGCTTGACTCCGATGTGCCTACTGTGCTTTTAGCTCACTTGATGGCTGATAATGCAACTTTAGGGGCTGAACGGTTTTTAGCGGTGGGTAAAGGTTTTACACTACCCTTATCTTTGTTGACTCGTCCTTGTTTTGATTATGTGGCTTTGGGACACGTCCACCGCCATCAAAATTTAAATAAATCTAATAACCCGCCAGTGATTTATCCGGGGAGTATTGAACGGGTAGATTTTAGTGAGGAGAAAGAAGATAAAGGTTATATCATGTTGGAACTGGAACGGGGGAGTGCGAAATGGGAATTTTGCCCTTTATCAGTTCGGACTTTTCGGACTTTAGAAGTAGATGTGTCGAAAGCAGAAGAACCCCAAGGTGTTTTAATCAAGGCGATCGCTAAACATGATTTAGAAGATGCAGTAGTACGGCTAATTTATAAACTTCGTTCCGAACAAATCGATTTGATTGATAACTCTGCCTTACATTCTGCCCTGAGTGCTGCTCATACTTATACTATTCAAGCAGAATTAGTCAGTCAGTTAGCTCGTCCCCGCATTCCTGAGTTGAGTGCTAGCAGTAGCATAGACCCAATGGAAGCACTCAAAACTTACTTACAGAATCGTGAAGACCTCAAAGATATAGCTGGGTCAATGTTAGAAGCCGCAGAAAACTTATTAGGGACTTCGAGAAAATAAAATATACAATTAATAGTGATAATAATTCTTATTACTTGTATATTCTATTTTTGTTAGACTCAATTTTTCGATAATTCTTTAAGCAACTTGGAAATTTTCGGCTTCTTCCATTGGTTCATAACCATGAGTTAACTGCTCAATAGCTCTATCAATCAAATCTAAACCTTGCTGTACTGTTTCCACTAAACTTAATTGTCCCCGCAATTCAGCTGCACCGACAAAACCTTTGGCGTACCAAGTCATGTGCTTGCGGGCTTGACGGACACCGCGATCGCCTTTATATTCCCATAAGGCTTGTAAATGATCTCTGGCGCATTCCAAACGCTGAATTGGGGTTGGTGCTGGTAATGTCTCTCCAGTTTTCAAGAAGTGGTCAATTTCTCCTACCAAAAAGGGATAACCCAAAGTCCCACGGGAACACATCACACCATCAGCACCAGTTTGTTCTAAGCATCTTACAGCCGCTTCTACTGAAAATATATCCCCATTACCAATCACTGGAATAGATAGGGTTTCCTTCACACGGGCTATCCATTCCCAGCGAGCATTCCCATTGTACCCTTGAGCGCGGGTACGTCCATGCACAGTAATCATTTGCGCCCCGGCATCTTCCATGCGCTTGGCAAAATCGAGAATGAAGATTTCTTTGTCATTCCAGCCAATACGCGTCTTGACTGTGACTGGTACATTAACAGCCTTCACCACTTCCCGAACAATAGCCTCTGCTACTTCTGGCTGTCTCAACAGGGAAGAACCGCCACCATTTTTGGTAATTTTATTGACTGGACACCCCATATTTATATCAATAGTGTCAGCACCTTCTGCAACTGCTTTGATGGCTGCTTCCGCTAAGAAATCAGGACGACAATCAAACAACTGAATGCTGATAGGGCGTTCGTTGGGGTCTACCTCCATGATTTTGGGTAGTTGCTTGACGTAGTGTAACCCCGTAGCATTCACCATTTCGGTGTACATCATTGAATCTGGTGCATAGCGTCGCACTAAGCGACGAAATACCATATCTGTCACCCCAGATAAAGGCGACTGAAGAACTCGGCTTTTGACTTCAAATGAGCCGATTTTGAGGGGTTGAGAAAGTCTAGCTTGTAGGCTGGGAGACAGTGTGAGCATACGAACAATTCAAAATACACTTCAATGATATCTATTTGGCTCACCTTTTTTTAGTTAAGAAGGGGGTGTAAGGGTGTGAGGGTATAGGGGTGTAAGGGTTTTTAACACCTATACCCCTTCACTCTCCCCCAAACTCTTGATTTTTCGTATCACTGCGTAAGTCCTATCTAGTGCAAGTAATGGTAAATTGATATACAGATTTTAATGAAATCTTAATGATTGGTTGTAGCGATCGCCTGTAAATCCCCTCGAATGTTCCTAGCGTTTGACGAATTAGAGGATTTTGGCGATCGCTGGACGATAAATTTGTTTTATGATTCTGGGCTAGTGGTAGTTAAACGTTTTTCTTTGAGGTTTTGTAATTCCTGCCACAGAGAATCAACCTCTGCTTGCAAGCTCATGAACTTGACTTGTTGATCGTCTTGATAACAAGTCTTGGTTAACTCGCGTACTCGTACAGCTTGAGAGTTACGTTCAGCAATAGTAGATATACAAGTAGTCATCGCTAATTAAATTCCACAACTCAACTCACACCTTTGGTAAATAATATAATAAAGCAACTTTAAGCTTTGTTAAATGATTGTATGTTTTACATCATTTACTTTAATATATTACCACCTCTATGATAAGCGACGGCGATGACATAACTTCAGTTCCAGAATCCGGCATCCCGCTTGGTCAGCCAGTATAGCGTAACCTTTTTGACATCTTAACCCGATGTTCTCTTACGAATTATCTTGGCGGCTCAAATCAGCTACAATTTCTACACCACTGATTTGTTCCTCTAACCAAAGTGTAAATAAATCTTTAGCAATTTGCATCCGTCGTTCCTCATCTAATTCGGGGTTAATGATTTCCTCGACGGCGATGATATGCACTCCTTTGGGGGTGACTATGGGTTTAATAATTTGGGGAGGAGTAGCAGCAAAAACCGCAGCTGCAATTTCTGGTCTAAAGTCTCGCCGATAGCGAATACCTTGATAGCCCCCAGCCCTTCTAATTTCTGGGGTTTGAATGTATTGACGGGCAATTTCTTGGAAGCTGATTTCACCTTCTTTTAAGGCGTAAAATAGCTCTAAAGCTAAGTCTTCATCATCTAAAATAACTTCATAAGTAACAGCCCCGGTGTAATCAATTTGATGGGCATAAAAGAATGGTTCAACTTTATCTGCAAATAAATGACCAGCTAACTTAGCGGATAATAAGTTGGTTTTAGCCATGTCTTCAAAGTCATCTAAAGAAAGATAATACTTGTTTAACCAGTTCCAAGTATCTTCTGCCTTGAACAACTGATGAGTTAAGCGCATACTATCTGCGGCTTGTTGGAGTTCTTCTATACTGATTTCAATGCCTGCTGAGACGGCAACTTCAGTAATAATTCTGGAGGTGGCGATCGCTTCTAAAATTGTGGGGATTTGACAAGATAATTTTAGATGATAAATAATGTCTGCAATCGATAGTTGTATAAGTTTTGACATGATACAATTCTCCCTTTAAATAATTGGTGGCAGAAATATAGGCATGGGGGTAAAACAGTTATCAGTTATCAGGTATCAGGTATCACCCACTTGATAAATCTTCACTGTAGGACTTACGCAAGTGTGACAATCGATGGTTGGTGCGTGACGCTATCATTCTCATGACTACGTTGAAATACTTTCGCCGCGTCACACACCCTACATCTACATAAAAAATATGCTAGTTGCGTAATTCCTAACTGATTTAGCTCCCCAGTCCCCAGTCCCCTAAAGCTCCAACCCACCTTTTTGTAATTTCTTGAATGGGTCTAAGACAAAATCAATTACCCGCCGTTGACGAATAATTACCTCTGCTGATGCTGTCTGACCAGGGGTTAAGAAAATACGTTTATTACCAGCTTGGATATATGGTTGATCTATAGTGATATTCATTTCGTAGGTTTCTACGTTTCCTTGGTTGGTGGTTTGGATCTTCGAGTCAGGAGAAATCCAGTTGACGCGCCCTTGCACCACACCATAATCTTGGAAAGGATAAGCATCAAACTTGATTTTAACTGGCATTCCCACCTTCAAGAACCCGCTTTGTTGGCTGGGCATTTGGGCTTTGAGAATTAAAGGTGTATTTTGTGGTGCGATTTGAGCTACTATCTGTCCTGGTTCGACTACGGGGCCTGGTTTTTCTACAGGCAACTCAAAAATTACACCATCAATAGGCGATCGCACTATTCTTTGTTGTAGTTGTAGCTTAAATGATGCAATCTGGCTCTTGGTCTGCGCTATTTCAGATTGCAAGTTAGTGATTTGGCTTTGGAGGTCTTTGAGCTGTTCTTGGCTTTTAAGGACTGCCAATTTACCCGCTTGGACAACCCCTTGATAACTACTTAGCTGCTCTTGCAGACGTAGTTGTGCTTGCTGAATTTCTGCTTGAATTTGACTAATAGTTGCTTGGTAGCGATTTACTTCTTCTCTTAAACGCAACTTTGCTTGCGTAATCTCTGCATGAGCTTGCAGCAGAGAGCGTTTGCTATCTTCAGCAGAGTTTTCTAGTTCGACAATTTTAATTTGTGCGATCGCACCTTGTTTTAACAGATTATGATAGCGTGCAACTTCCCTTAAATCTCGCTGCAAACGCCTTTGAGCCAAATTCTGGAGAACCTGAGTGGAATTAATTCTCTCCCTAGCCTGTTCTACCAGAGCTTGTTTTTCCAGTTTTTGTAAGTGATAGGTACTTTTTTTACCATCTAAGTGCTGCTGGGCTTGATTCACTTGTGCCATTTTTTCCAAGGCTTGGGCTTGGTTTTGCTGTTCTTGGATATTAATGGCTAGCATCAATTGGTTTTTCAGTAATTCCTGCTGCGCTTGCCGATTAGTTAATCCTTCTAACCTAGTTTCGGCTTGTTCTAGTTCCTTTTGTAAAACCTCAGCATCTAATTCTAATAAAACTTGTCCAGCCTGAACCGTCGCCCCTTCTTCCACGTTGACAGTTTTCACCTTACCAGCGACGGCAATACCTAGTTTCTGCGTTGCACCCTTGGGTTCTAAACGCCCTCTGGCTGTTCCTGTTTCATCAACTTTGCTCAAAGATGCCCAAGGGATAAGAATCACAGCAAAGCTAATCAAGAGATAAAGCGTGGAACGAGTCCAGCGTTTGGGTAAGGCATCGAGTAATTCCTCAGTACCATAAAACCAATCATTATTCTCTTTTATCCCTTGATTTTGGTCATTAACAATAGAACGAGATTCTTCAACACGTTGCAGATCATCTGGCTGTGATTTGACTAGCACAGATGATGAATTGTGGGATATGTGTGGCATAAATTACTCTGAAGGGAGACTGGGGACTGGGGACTAGGGACTGGGGAACTCGGGGCCCCCTCTGGGGATAAGGGGCAATGGGGATTGGGGAATAGAAAGGAAGAAGAACTATTACCCAATGCCCGATATCCCATACCCTTTTTGCTCCATGCCCATTTTCTTAAGAATTTCCCAGTAATATCCAAGGCAACAAATTCTTAATTACGAATTACGAATTACGAATTACGAATTACGAATTACGAATTACTTGCCAGTTGCTGTTGGTTCAGGTAAAAGTAATGGCCTTTTCGTGTGATTAATTGATCGTGAGTACCGCTTTCGACTAATAAGCCACGATCTAAGACTAAAATTAAATCAGCATGACGCACGGTAGACAGACGGTGGGCAATAATTACACTGGTGCGTCCTTGAAGGATAGTTTTCAGGTTATTTTGAATCAGACGTTCCGATTCGGAATCAAGGTGACTGGTTGCTTCATCTAAAAGCAATAAGCGGGGATCACCTACCAAAGCACGAGCTATGGCTAGGCGTTGCCGTTGTCCGCCAGATAACATACCGCCACCTTCGCCAATTTGGGCTTCATAACCCATTGGCAATCGTTGTATAAAGTCATCAGCCCCGGCTAATCGCGCCGCCGTTATCACTTGTTCTAAGGTAGCTTCGGGGTGAGCAATGCTGATATTTTCGCGGATTGTACCGCCGAATAAAAAGGTGTCTTGGTCCACTACACCAATTTGAGAACGGAGCGATCGCAGGGCTATACTAGTCACATCGTTACTATCAATCAACACTTTGCCATCTGTCGGCAGATATAGCCCTAAAATTAATTTAAACAATGTGGTTTTACCAGAACCGCTACGCCCTACGACAGCAACGGTTTGCTCTGGTTTAATTTCAAAGCTGAGATTTTCTAGGACATTAATATCACTCTCTGGATGATAGCGGAAGGTGACATTTTCAAAGCGGATACTACCAGTTAACCGAGTTAAAAATTGCCGGGGGTGATGTTGTAAGTCTTCTTCTGGTTCGGCTTCGAGAATATCATTGATGCGTTCTGTAGAAATTGTCACCTCTTGTAATTGATTCCACAGCACGACTAGACGCTGAAAGGGTCGAATAATGTTACCCAACAGCATATTAAAGGCAACTAACTGACCAATGGTGAGTTGATTTTGAATCACCAACCACGCCCCCAACCACAATAAGCTGGTAGTGACTAGGGTTTCAATTGCGGAACTAAAAATCTGTAACTGGTTACTGATAATCTGCCCAGCAAAGGTCTTTCTAATCACATTATTCAGCAGTTCTTCCCAATGCCAACGCACACTCTGCTCAATCGCCATCGAACGAATTGAGCGAATCCCACTCAGGGATTGAATTAGATAACTATTTTCGTTGGCGGTAGCACTAAAAACTTCCCGGCTAATGCGGCGTAAAAACGGTGTAGCAACAAGTGCTAATAATACAAACGGCGGCACGATCGCTAAACTGACCATTGCCATAGACGCACTATACCAAAACATCAGCCCCACGTAAACGAACACCGTCAGTAAATCCAAAATAATGGAGAGGGCTTCCCCAGTCAAAAAACGCTGGATTTTTTGGTTTTCTTGGACGCGGGAGACGATATCTCCCACATAACGCGATTCAAAAAACGCTAGGGGTAAACGGAAGGTATGTTTAATAAAACCTACCAACAGTGACACACTAATGCGGTTGGCTGTATGGTCTAGTAAATATTGCCTGAGTCCATTAACTGCGACGCGGAATAAGCCAAAAATCATCAACCCTAAACCCACGGCGTTTAAAGTCAACGTACTACCCTGGACAATGACTCTATCTAATAACAACTGGGTAAATAACGGCGTAATCAGTCCCAAAAACTGAATTAATACCGAAGCCCCAAATACTTCTAGCAGCACTCTGGAGTGAGGTCTGACTAACTCAAACATCTGCCAGAATGGGGTACTGGTTTCTTGAGCCTCTTGTAGTTGGGTAGTGGGTTGCAATAACAAAGCGTAGCCAGTCCAGCCTGCTTTAAAGTCTGCCAGAGTGAGGCTACGTTGCCCAATAGCTGGGTCACAAACAATAACGTGTTTTTTGGTAACTTCGTAAACTACGATGTAGTGCTTATTTTCCCAATGGGCGATCGCAGGTAAGGTTTGTTGTGCTAACTTATCCAAACTGGCTTTCACTGGACGGGTAGTAAAACCTATTGTCTCTGCGGCTGTGGTTAAACCTTTGAGGGATGCACCATTGCGGCTAACATTGGCTAAATCCCGAATGCGATTCACGCTTAAGTTTTTACCCCAGTAGCGGCTAACCATGACTAAACAAGCTGCACCACAGTCAGCTGCACTTTGTTGTTCAAATAATGGATAGCGTTTGGTAATCCTTCCCCACCAATGTCCTACCCTCACTTTCGGGCTGGGAAAATATGCACGGCGAAATTTGGGTTTTTCTGAAGGGGGGGGTTGTAGAGATGCGATATATCGCGTCTCTACAACCGGGGATGGGGAGGGGTTACTTTCAATACTAACACTAGATTCTGGAAATTCTCTTAACTGCGGCCAGTATTCTAGTGCTATTTGCCAATTGGTATTTTTGAGAACATACACAATTGCTGATTGTGTGGTGACTTGCCAATTACCTACATTTGCAGATGTGGTGATTGTTCCCGGTGTAAATCTGCGTCCTTGGGTATCGGTTAATTCTCCTCGCAGCCAAAGCCAGAGTTTAGTATCTTGCAAAAGCGACTGGGGAAGTGAACCACTAGCTAAAGTCTGACGTTCAAATAAAAACAATGCTCTCAAGGCATCTTCGATAGAAGTATTTTCAGGCAGTAAGGTATTTTGGTTACAGAAAACCAATAAATCCCAAGTTTCTGCCCGTTTTTTTAGGCGATCGTTAATGCTAGGATGTTCACTGATCAGTCCTTGTAATCTAGATTGCGGCAGATAAGCAAGTTTTAAATTAACAGAAGCCCTAGCAACATAAGGACTAAATTCTTCTTCGGGAAATAAACTCAGTTCACCAAAAGACGCTCCTGTTGAGAGGGTAGTGATCAAGTTCAAAGAACTATCTAGTAATCTTACTTTACCTCCAAGGATGATGTAAATTCCCGCCGATGCTGTAGCAGCTTGCCAAAACTGTTTAGCAATTGGCGGTTCAATAATTTCCAATCCTTGGATACACTTAGCAAGTTCATTTTCTGTCAACGACTCACCCAAGGTTTGAGTAAGTTGTTGCGCTAAATATTGCTGAGAAAAACCTGACGACATGGGGAATTAACAATTCAAGATTCAAAATAATGTATGAGATGCAAACCAGCTAAAAAATAAAAAATCGGGGATTGGGTATTGGGCAATAGTCATGATTTTTATACTCTGATTTCCTACTGCCTATTCCCCATTCCCTATTCTCTACTCCCTTCTAATTACTGCTTTGCATCAAATTAAATGACCAGTTCAGAGGCGATTCAGATTGAGATTTTAAATCAGAAATGGTAATATTATTGTCTGAGTCTGTCTCGGTAACTTGAGGACGGTTATTTTTAGGTTTCGTAGAAAGTCCCATTTGTTTTAACAGGCGATTGATATGGCGATCGCTAATAGAAATTCCCAGTTCTGATGCTAAATGTTTACTTAACCATTGTGCTGTCCAATGGGTAAAAGCATAACCATAATCACGAGGACTATTACTCACTAATTCCTTCAATCTATCCATATATTGGTTATTCACAATTTTGGGTCTACCTATCGGCCGCTCATTCCATTTGTGTGCTAAACCTGCTTCAGCTATGCCAATCCAATAACGCGCCATTTCTTGAGAACAGCCCAATTTCTCACAGATTTGACTTTGTGATGTCCCCATGTCAGCCAGTAACATAATTTCAATGCGTTTGCGATATTCTGGCTGCAAATTGGTTTGTAAATGCTTAAGTAAAGCTTTCCGTTGAAAGGGAGTTAAAAACTTGCTTTCGTGCAAGTCATAACCTTCAATAAATTGCTCTTGATGAAAATATTCAGACATAATTATTACCAGGTAATGTCTAATGTATGTTTAGGTCAAAGTTTCAAATTCATCAGGTTTAGTGGGCTATTTTAAGTTTTTAACCTGCATAGGAACAGCTACTGCTAAATATTGCAAGGTATTAGCCTCTGACTAGCACAATATGAAAGAAATACTCAGCTTCCCTCTTCACTGTCATCTATGACCTGTGTTTCTTTGAAGTTTATGTGATGACAAGTGTTTACCCTCTTTTTATTTCATGAATTAGGGGGTTATTTGCAAGTATTCAAGATTCAAAAGCCTCAAAAACGCAATATCAAGTTCATGATAAAACTGCGTTGTTAAGTAACTCCCAATCAATTCTCATTTCGGAATCATTATGGCTGAGAATATGATCATTGAGTAAATAAAAGTCAGTCAACCTGATCAAATATGCTGCAAGCATACTTATCTTTTTCCCCGATAAACAGCAGTATCTGGTAAAACACCTCAAAAATTCACCTCAATTACTTGATAAATTTTCCTGAACAATGGTGTCATGTTGGTATTGATTTCAACCAAAATAATTGGTTGCTAATTTCAGGAAATCTATCTCAAGTTTGATGATAATTTTGTTGTCAGGATGTTGCTAAAACCTGGAATGTAGGTAAAAACTCTATGAGTAAATATTTAAGTTGTTGAGATTACGAGTACCACTCAGAAAAATATGTAGTTAGATGTCAATGCAAGTACAGGTTACTGACATCAACCTAACACAACACTGGCTATTGTTTCATTAGCAGACTATGAGTAATCTGCTATTCACCTGGCAAACATTAACGGAAAAGTGACAGTCTCTGAATTTAGTTATTTAACCTACTACTATTTTTTTAGAAATTTTCTGAAGGCTAGTCAATAGTTTTTATCTGAAAAAAGTAAAGTTCATCAAATCTTTATTAAAATTTTACCAAAAAATGAAATATAGCTAATTTATGTTTCGTAGTAAGGACTTTAGTCCTTAGAAAAATCAGGACTAAAGTCCTTACTACAAACTTGATGACCTACTAGACGGTAGAGATTTTTATGCAGTCCTGAGAAAAGCCTTCGCGCCAGCATTCCCGTAGGGTAGAAACTGGAATTTAACTGAGAATTAAGTCAACAATTCAAGGTGTGTTACGCCGCATAACGCACCCTATCGACCATTTACATTTCTTCATATACATTTAATTTTTCTCATCGACTTACTTATCTTATTCTCAAGATATCCCTAATATGTCACTATTAGGAATTAAATAAATCGATTATTTGATTCTATCAATAACCATTTTTGGAACATATTATTAAGGATTTCTTGATATTTTTCATTTGTTAATTCAGCAGGTAAAAATTCTTCTACTATCAAAAGGTGATAACCGTATTCAGTCTTTAAAGGGCCGATTAACTGTTGAGGCTGAGTCCTAAATACAACAGCAGCTATATCTTTTGGTAGGTTATAGCGATATAGATTACCTTCGTAACCACACTTTTGTTTACGTAAAATATCTACATCATAAAGATGTGCAGCTTCATAAAAACTAATTTCTCTATCTTCAATTTGATAATAAATCTCTTGAGCAAGCTTTTCAGAGTCTACAATAATTTGATAGAGAATAACTTGCTCAAACTCTAGTTTATTTTGGTTAAAAAAAGCTTCTACTTCTTCCGCAAATAATATATTAGCTAATTTTTGGGACAACAGGCGATCGCAAATTCCCATTTCCCAATCATCAGTCGTCACCAACTCATCCTGTAACCACGCCATTGTATCGGCGGCTTTCTCTAAATGCTTCTCACGACGTTGGCGGTTAGCCTCAGCTTCAATTTCTGCTACTGTCACTATAATCCCACGTTCCTCAGCAACTTGCCAAATCACCTTGTTAAACAAAATTTTTTGATGAAATTCCTTTAAATTCATCTCTTTTTTGAGAGCGTTAACAACTTCCTCTGGTGTAATCAATACTTGCTTTGGTTCGTTCATTTTTTCGTCTTTCTAGAAAACTCAATAATATACCCATTTTTTAGTAAATAAAAAAGCAGGAAGCATTCATATTTTTTAGCTTCCTGCATTTGTAAGATTTGTTGTATAAGTTACAAGTTTATCAATTGGAGGTAATCCCATCTGAGATGACGAAGATTACAGATTTTGAAACAAAAGTGTAAGAACTAGCGGTTCTACTATCCATGACAAAAATTAAACGATTACTATGTCTCTTCTGACTTTTACTGGTAGTTCTAGGAATAGAGTATGCTGATGCACAAAATAACCAGTAACAGTTCGGAAATTCATCTACATTTCCTCCACCATTCGGAAACTCGATAGGGAGCATTCAATGTGAAAATTGGAGAGGGCCAGCACTTCAATTTTCTTCTGCTCAAACTTCCTCAGAAAAAGAACTACTAGTAGCAATAGTTAATTTGTCATGTTTGCTTTAAAAACTAATTACTTCAGCAACAGTAATCAGTTAGGTATATCTCATAGTCAGTTAATTAGTGATTAGACCCTTGAGAATGAGCTTGTCGGCTAATTACCTGATTTGAGTCGTTACCTTTAATGTATAAGATTTTATGGTTGAATATTTGCCACTTTGGCATAATTTAGTCATAAATTCAGCAAATGCTGACATTTAATGTAATATATTCAAGTTTTGTAGTGAGTATTTTAGTGCTTAGAAGTTTGAACCTCGCATGACTAAAAGTCACGCGATTCCTGCTTCAACGATCTCTGCCTGAAGTAATTCAGGACTTACGAGTTCTCCACAGGCGTTTTTTATAACCTCCAGTGTACCAACGGCGGTTAGTAATCTCAAACCCTCACTTAATATATTAAGTGCTGCGTTTTTATCCCTCAAATTGTAACTACTACAACTAGGACAAGACCATTCACGCAGCTTTAAATCCTTGACTAGTGGATTGATAGAACCACAACAGTTGCAAGTCTGAGATGAGGGATAAAACGTACCAACTTTTTGTACAATTCTGTCATGCCACAAAGCTTTGTATTCAAGCATAGTAACAAATTTAGACCAACTAGCGTCTGAAATACTCAAAGCTAATTTATGGTTCTTCACCATGTTGGCAACTCGCAAATCTTCTATACAGATGATACTGTTTTCTTTGATTAAACGAGTTGACAGTTTGTGCAAAAAGTCATCTCTCAGATTCGTAATGCGTTCATAGGTACGAGCCAGCTTGTTTTTCGCTTTGACTCTATTGTTACTACCTTTTACACTACGGGATAGTTTTTTATTTGCTTTACGTAATTTCCTTTTTTGAGTTCGGTAGTATTTGGGATTATTTACAACCTCGCCATTGCTTGTAACAAGGTAAGATTTAATCCCCAGGTCTAAACCAATATTTTGAGCAACTTGAGGATACTTTTCTACCTCTGTCTCACACAAAATGCTAGCAATATATTTACCTGACGAGATGCGAGTTACAGTAACGTTTACAAGTTTTCCAGTAATTTCCTGAGATTTATGGAACTTTACCCTTAAACGCTTTCTGCATTTTGGTTTTCTATGTATTTTTTGACTTGTGCTTCTGTATTTTCTGAAACAGTGCTTACAAAATAACTAGGATTCCAAAGATGACCTCCCCATAACTTTTTCTTGAGTTGAGGAAACTTTAAAAATAATTTCCTGGCTGATATTCCCTTTAACATTTTGACGATATTGGGGATAGTGTGCTGAGGTGTTGCAGAGACTAAAACGTGAACATGATCTTCTAGTACTTCAAGACTCTCAACCTTAAACTTGTAGAGAATTGCCGTCTCTACTAGAACCTCTTTCAGAAAATCGGCTATTTCATCTTTCAGTACATTGTGCCTATATTTGACACACCATACAATATGGTACTCGATTGCATAAACATAACCCCTGCCGTGCTTTATTTCCATGCCCTATCTTACCATGTGCATGACCATGTGTAAAACTAAATATGGAAATATGGAGTGCCTAACTCATGACTAGAAGCTCGCACAAGAGTGCGGCTTGAAGAAATCAAAACTAAAATACTCACTACGAACTTGCTTACCCATGATAAAAGCTGGAGAGTCTAATTATTAATTAGATTGAGTTCGCTAGCTGTTAGGGACGGCGAGTCAAATTGTATAGGTTGAGAATCGTGAATTTTCTGAGCAAACCACGAATCTATATGACCACCGCGAATTTCTGTTTTTTGCTTACCTACTACCTCAAAGTAACCAAGGTCTTTGATTTTACTTAAACAACTAGAAGAAGTATGAGCTTCAGATGACTTACCTATTGTGGCATTGCTTGGATGTGATTGTTGCGTTCTGCTAGCTTCGGAGTTTTCTTTGAGTAGTCGATTATAAGTCCGGTAGGGAATGTAATGTAAGGGATTGTAACCAACAATGCGTAGCATTAAAACACAAGCCCAAGAATATTTACCAGCTAGAATTGCTTCGACTACTTTGTCAAATTGCTGAGGATTAACTGCTTTGTTAACGTTGGTCATACCTGTCATATGTTGATTCATAGTAGTTGTTGTTTAGAAAAATACTAGCAACCGCAAGGTGGGAGTCAAATTTATTTTGAGTAACAGACAAAGGTCTTAGTTTAGCTCTCGGTAGATGCAGCTTTTTGGTAACTGTGTAAATTCACATTTTTTACCCCGATAGATTTATTTTACGATATTTATTTATTGGGCGAATATAAAGCATCAGTGCTATTCAGTGTTTTTTAGTATGTAGCATAAAACTTCTTTATCCATACTAACTATATCAAGGGTGCTATTCGTATTTATACTATCTTTCTTCATGGATGTCATCTATGGATCTGGCATTTTAATCATTAAATTTACGGAATATTTTCAATGTCCATTTTTTTGCTGTACTGTTTTTCATATTCACAATTTTGAACTAAGTTATGAGGGGTCTAACCCCTCACCTACTCTACATTTGAGACGTTGAACTCACTAAGAAAATTTACCACTAAATAGAGTTATAAGCAATAATTAAAAATCAGAATTATTACTGAATAAAAGCTAAATAAATATTTTTTGGGTGAGGGGTGAAACCCTGTTTACACATTCTGTATCATGTGTAGCTATAGTTTGGACACCGAGAGCTTAATTGATGAAGGTTACAGCAATTCTAGATTTAAAGAGGTTAGGAAATCAATGTCTGATAGATTCCTGAACATCCAGTATGTAATCATTTGTTAAAAACGTAGCTTTATGCTATGCAATCCTATTTAACTGATGAGAACTCCCCGACTTAAGAACCCCAGTTTCTCTATAAACCGGAGTTCTTCGCTCCCATGAATAATCTAGGATTGCTATAGATTGGGATTAATATGTAACTGTTGCCACAAAAATAAAATAAAAATAAAAATAAATTTTAATGGTTTCAGTGCATCAATGTGAGCGCAGTATTAGCGTAAAAAATATTGTTCAGTTTATCCAAAAAACTTCTCGTAAATATGTTAAGTGCGAATTGAGTGGTGAGTGCTGTTAGCGGAGCGGGGCGTTTAGCCCGTGCTGTTAGCGGAGCGGGGCGTTTAGCCGGTGGTGAGAAAATTAGACCTCTTGCAAAAGTCCGAAAATGAGATGTGTCATTCTGAATGAAATGTATAATCTTTGAGATGTTTCGCTGCGCTCAACATGACACCTTAAGCATTTATGCAAGAGGTCTATTCTACCCAGTCCCCAATCCCCAGTCCCCAAGTCCCCAATCCCTACTTCATAGCTAACTGCTGATAAATACCTGGAATTGTGAGCAATTCTTGGTGTGTGCCTTGTTCAACAATCATGCCTCTATCTAAAACTAAGATGTAGTCAGCATGGCGCACAGTAGAAACGCGGTGAGAGATGATGAAGGTCGTGCGTTGTTGAGTAATGAGGGCTAAGTTGTGTTGCAGGTCTGCTTCTGAGTCAGTATCTAAGCCCATAGTGGCTTCATCAAAAATTAAAATCTTGGGGTTTCTAATTAAGGTGCGGGCGATCGCAATTTTTTGTCTCTGTCCCCCAGAAAGACCTAATCCCCTCTCCCCAACTTCGGTATCATAACCGAGGGGTAAGGCTTGGATAAACTCATGAGCATTAGCCAACTTGGCAGCAATCACAGCCTGTTCTCGGCTAAACTCTAAATCATGTAGGGTGATGTTGTCTAAAATAGTCCCGGAAAATAAAAACAACTCTTGTGATACTAGCCCCAACTGACTCCGCAATGATTGGGGAGACATCGCAGCCGTATCATGCCCATCAATCATCATCCTGCCAGCACTAGGAGCGTACAAACCCGCTAGTAAATGGGCTAGAGTGCTTTTACCTGAGCCACTATGACCAATAATGCCGATAATTTGCCCAGGTTTCACCCCAAAAGAGATATTTTGCAAAATTTTGCGCTCTTGTTGGGCATGATAACTAAAAGAGACATTTTCTAAGCGCACCTCACCACGAATGGGAGGCATTACCAATAGGGTTGTTTGTGGGTTTTCTTCTAAATTAGCAGCAAAGACATCATTCAGTCGTTCTGCTGCAATTAACACTTGTTGGAATTCATCCCATAATCCCACCAAGGCGACAACTGGGTTGGTAATATTGCTAATCAGCAAATTAAAGGCGACAAACTGACCTAAAGATATTTGCTGACCAATCACCAAAGTCACCCCAAACCAGAGAATCAAACTGCTACTGATGTGATTAATTAAGCTGCGAGTAAGCTGCAACCGATTAGCTAACTTTTGTCCCCGCAACCGCGCTTTTAACATTTTCAGGAAGCGTTCTTCCCAATACTTTTGCAGTCCACGTTCCGCCGTGGCAGTTTTGATGGTGGTAATACCACTTATCATGTCTACGATCGCAGTCTGTTGTCCAGCTGATTCTTGCCAAACTTCTCTTGATGCTTGCTTAATATAGGGACTGACACCTAAAGTTAAAAATGCGATCGCTAAAATCCAACTCAATACCAACAGTGTCAGTTGCCAATTGTAATAAATCATCAGCCCCAGGTAAGTCAGCACCATGAAGGCATCTATACTTGCACCAATTGCTCGCCGGGTAATAAATTGTTGAATATGATGGTTTTCTTGCACACGGCTGACAATATCTTCGACTGGGCGGGAAGCGAAAAACTGCAAGGGTAATTGCAAGGTGTAGTGAATAAAACTACCGATCAAGTTGAGGTCAATTCTGCTGGCTAAATAATCCAGTAAGTATTGGTGCTGTACGGTTAATATGTTACGCCAAATACCTAAACAAAGGTAGCCAATAGCAAATACATTTAACGTGTCTAAATTTTTGGCTGGGATTAATTGGTCAAGAACCACTTGAGTACACAGGGGCGCAGCTAGACCAAACACCTGGACTAATAACGAGGCGAGAATAATTTGCTTAAGTAACTTGCGATAATGCCACAATACTTGCCCATAGCGACCTAGAGATACTTTTTCGCTTTTGAGAGCATAAAAAATATCAGTAGGATTTAGTAATAGTGCATAGCCAGTCCAATTCTCGATAAATTTGGCACGTTTTAGCCATCGTCTACCTAAAGCTGGGTCAGAAATTAAAATGCGATCGCCTTTAATTTGCCACACTACAATATAGTGAATCCCTTGCCAGTGGGCAATCCACGGGTTAGTTTGCCATTCTAATTTATTCAAACTTGCCCGGACTGGTAGCACATCATAACCCAAGGTTTGGGCGGCGGCGGCTAAACCTTCCAGAGTTGCGCCTAATCTATCCACCTGTGCTAACTTCCGCAGTGTCGGAAAACTCAAACGCTTACCCCAATATTGGCTAATCATCGCCAAACAAGCCGCGCCACAATCAGATAAACTTTGCTGCTGAATAAACGGATAAGAAAACCAAAACCTGCGTTGTACATCTCCTTGGGGAAAGTCAATAGATTCTGTATCGGCTGCGGCTATCTCTGCGGGGGGATGATGGGTATGAGAATCGCGCGGTGACACATTAGTTAATTGCGGTAGGAGGAGTTTAGTTTTACTCTCGCTAGCCTTAACTTCTGGTTTTGCTGCTACTGGTTTATGGTTATTAGTCCATAAATTTGGTGCTAAAACTTTAGCCGCATCCCAGTTTTCTATAGATAAGTGGTAAACCAGCAAATCTGTTTGAGCATTCCCATCTGGGGGTGTGAGTTCAGGATATCCCCAACTATCTCCCATTGCTGGCGGTAAACTCCCTACAGATATAGACTGGACTTGACCACGTGCTAGCCAAAATCTACCAGTTTCTGGGGGAGTAGCTTCTAATAACGATGTACCTGCGGGGATATGCTTAGTGATAAATAAAGGTGCTAGTTCTCGCAGTTTGGCACTGGTAAGAGAATGCAACTGGCTGTAACTTTTAAAGAAAATTAGTGCTTGTCGCTCACTAGTTAATTGCTGTAAGTAGTTTTCTAGCTGGGGTAGACGTTCTAACCATTGTTCTAGTTCAGCCGCAGAGATTTGGATGACACTACCGGGACTAGCTGCGATCGCTCGATATGATAAACTGTGATGACAAAATAAATAGTCTGCTCCAAAAATTTCCCCATCTACTACTACTTGAGTCGAAACTTCTCTTGCTAACTTTTGATTAAACCCCAACAGCCTGACTCGACCTTGACAAACTAAAGAAACAATATTATTACTATCTACAACTTCCCCATCTAACCCATAGCTAGCCAACTCATCACCTAATTGAAAATCACGCACCATCCAAGCTTGGCTAAACTCTGAAACCAGACTCGTATCCCCTGCAACTAACCTCAGAAGTTTGAGGATAGGCGCGACAGTCGTGGAAGATGGCTGATTATTAGCATATTGATTCAGCCCTCCCTGAACTCTTAACGACGAAGAGGGATTCATGGTTTAATTTCAGATTGGTGTGTAAACTCTTGGTTTGATTAAGCGAAAATTTGCTGTTGCCAAAAAGTGATGTTGTGATTACTAATTGGGGATTAGAGTATGTCAACAGCCTCTGAAAAACGCAATTATTCGATGTTTTTAGCAACAAGTGCTATAAAATTGTTATTCATCCGCTTCCTTGACACGACAGTTTACAAAATAATTTTCCTTGTATTAATCGGCTGATAAGTTATGACAACAGTGTTTTTTACTAAAAAAGTGTGAAAACCAATTTTTAGATTTCCAAAATGTTTAGGATGAACTAAAATTTGATAATTTTAGTAATATTTTTACTAAGCAAACTAACACTGCCCTCTACACACAAATTGCTGTGTTTTTGTGATTATTTAGAATTTTCTTAACCTAGTTACATTTTCCAGTGGTTAGTTAAACAACCGGAAAATAAAGCCAAAAATTGTTAACGCTTATTTTTTAATTGTAGGCAGAATTCCACCCAAGAGAGAGATACTAAAGCATTTAAAACAGGGGTTATGTATCTTCTGCTACAGATTTTTCATGGCTTTTTATAATAATAAATACAAAATTGCCAAGATAGTTGTCACCCCTCACTAGTGTAGTGATTTTCTGAAACCCAGTCAGAAAAAGCGAGTAAGGACGACATAAATTTTCCAAAATTACAATTTAGCCACCTAAAAATCACTTTTTGGGATATTTGCTACTTAAAACTTAAGGAAAATTTTATATTTCCTCTCACCACCGACTAAACGCCGAGCTAACACAACTCACAACTCACAACTCACAACTCAGCACCGGCTAAACGCCGCGCTACCGCTAACACAACTCAGCACTCAACACTCCTATTGCCCTAATTCGTTAATATTGTTCATGACTTGCTGATATAAATCATTATTGTTTTGTCTTTGAAAGATTTCTGCGGCTTTTTGCAAGTCTTGTAAAGCTGCTGGTTTGTCACCTTGGGCAGCACGGGCATTACCGCGATTGTTGTAGGCAGGGCCAAAGTTGGGATTGATGCGAATGGCTTGGTTATAGTCGCTGATTGCCCCTTGAGTGTCACCTTGGGCAGCACGGGAATTGCCTCGGTTATTGTAGGCGATCGCATATCTGGGATTGAGGCGAATAGCTTGGTTAAAGTCTTCTATAGAGCCGCTTTTGTCTCCCTGCACAGAAAGAGCATTACCCCGATTGTTATAGGCTTCGGCATAGTTGGGAGATAGGCGAATCGCCTCATTGTAGTCAGAAATTGCACCAGCTTGATCACCTAAAGAGGCGCGGGCATTTCCCCGACTATTGAAAGCTTCGGCATCGTTGGCAGAAAGACGAATGGCTTCGTTGTAATCAGCGATCGCTTTTTGCTTGTCTCCTAAATCAAAATATGCCAACCCTCTTCCTCTGAAAGCTGCACCATATCCAGAATCTAGGCTTAGGGCTTTATTATAGGCAGCGATCGCAGCTTGCAAATTACCTTGGGCGTGCTGTTTTTGCCCTTCAATAAAAGCTAACCCAGCTTGAGAGTTTTTAGCTGCCCGACGGCTAGGAGTATTCACCCCTATTTCTGTCACCAAAACATCTTTGTTGTTACTACAAGAAACAATGGTAATTGCGCTCAGTGCGGTCAACACACCTATAGTCGATATTCTAGTTAACTTCACCCGCCTTTGCTCCAATAACCGCAGTTTCATAAGTTGCTCTCAATCGGCATCACAACTAATTTTAATTAGTACCAAACGAGTGTGAATTAGATCACTAAACATTGATGCTAATTATTTTGAGATGTACCCAGCCAATAGCGTGCTTACCTCCTATCCTCTAGGTTTAATTAACAGTAATATGTCGTATGAACCGGGAATTTTAAAAAAATAAATTTCTTTGTGGCTTATTATACTTTTATTAAAATCGTTTAGCGAAATCACGAATTATGAAATACTAAGTAAAGACTTTTTAACAGTTATCAGTTATCAGTTATCAGTTATCAGTTATCAGTTATCAGTCAAGAGTGATGTGTTTATCGTTGGGTTTAAGTCCCCCACCATACGCCTTGATAACTGTTCACTGTTCACTGTTCACTGATTTAAGTATCATCTTCATCATCTTCTGTCTTTTTAGGAGTCAGCCGTACAGAGTTACTTATTTCGATATCTACAGATAACTGTTCTAGATTCTCCCCTAAATCTTTTTGCAGCTTCTGAGTGAGAGTAACCGGAAAATCTAAACTAATTTCTTGATTTTGTACTAATCTAGCAAGTTCTGTAAACTGCACTTTCACAACTTTACGCTCATAACTGGTTAGTTTACAAAAAGCAGTTTCGGCTACATTTTGAGCTTGCATAGCTGTTTTTAGTCGGTCTTTTAGATGCTCATATTCAGAGTTTAACAGCTTCCATTGTTCTTCAATTTGGCTTAACTGTGTACCAAGAACTGTTAAATCTTCTGAGATTGGCTCTGGATTACTTGCTAATTGCAATTCTAACAAACGTTGATGTATTTGAGCAAGATAAATACAGTCCAAATAAGCATATTCAATTTGTTCTTCACTGAGGGGTCTGATTCCCCAATTGCTACTTTGTGCTTGTTTATCGATATAGTTAAAATTACATAAATTTGTAGCTAATGTTTTTAATTGGTAATTAGGTAATGGTAAAATATAGTAAGGAATTTTTTTGGCTAATTCCAAAGTGCAAGTGATATTTTTAGCTTGTTTATTGCCAAGAAATTTTAAATCATAACTAGCATTGTGAAACACTTTTTCTATAACTGGGTTGAGCATAATTAGCTCAATAAATTCAGCTACTACATCAGGTTGATTGAGGACATCTAAAAGGTAAACGCGATCGCCACTCATATCGTGAGGATCATCTAAGACTTGAATCAGCGATAGTCTAGGATTACGGCTTTTATATTCTGCTACTTCGGTATCTATCCATAGAGTAGTAGCTTGAGTATAGTCAGCAACTATGGCATGAATTGCACTCGCATCACTCAAGTATGGCATTGGTTAAAATTCCCTGAGATTTAGGTCACAGTTTCCCAAATTAACATTTTGCTGACTCAATTTAGTATTGAGTCCTGAGAGGCTGTTTGAAAAGTTTTGTCAGGTATCCTTTGTCATTCTGAGTGGAGCTTTGCGGAAGGTTCGCGAAGCGTTCCGTAGGAAAGAATCCGCGTTTTCACCGTTATACTGGGATGCTTCCTTCGTCAGCATGACATAAAAGGGGACTTTTCAAACACCCTCTGAGCAATGAGTCATGACTCGGTATTCTCACTCATCACTCACCACTCACCACTCATAACTCAGCACTCAGCACTCAGCACTCATAACTTCCCATCTTTAGCCAAGCGAAGACTTCCGCCACTGTTAATTTCAGTTCAATTTCAGGTAAGACCAATAAATCGTCTGTACCACGCAGTAGTTCTGGTTGTTGTTGTGGCTGAAAGACGAGAATTGAGCGATCGCTTGGTTCAATTAGCCATCCTAGTTGACAACCATATTTCAGACAATGCAAGATGTTGCCAGTCACCCTGTTAGAACTTTGGTCTGGTGAAAGAATTTCAATAGTCCAATCGGGAGCAACCAACACATCATCTACAGGTTCTCCATTGTCATCAAAATTAATGTGTTCCCAACGCAGAATAGCCACATCAGGAACAATTGAACGACCTCCAAAAGTACAACGCAATTCCGGGAAAGCATAAGCAATCTGGCTTGCTTCCGCGACTTCATTCACTCCTGTAATCAACTTAGCTTGAAGTCGTGAGTGCCGAGTTTTAGGCATTGGCTTTTGAATAATTTCACCGTCAATATATTCACTAGCAGGCTTTGTTTCTGGAAGATTGAGAAACTCATCCAGTGTTAGCAATGAGGGTTTGGCAACAGTCATAATTTTTGCCACTAAAAACTGTTTAACTGCAAGTATTTAGGGAAGTAGGGGAACTGATTTCTGTTTTCTATTCTTTAATAAAGTAAAGAAGCGATAAGTTTTGCGGACACCATCCAGTATAAAGTAAGGAATCTTCAGCCGTAGTGGTGAAAGGATGGGACGATATAACCAGTAATAAGCTCTCTTGAGATTATCCCATTTAGAACACTTCTCCTGATCAAGAAAGTCAGAAATATCTACTACTAAACCTCTACCTTCATACATCATCACATTGCGACCGTGAACATCATGGGGGTAAAGTCCACGCTGACGCGCATAATCTAAAGCCTTATCTATATCTTTTATCACCTGTTTAGGGATACGCAAACCCCGTGGGATGCAGTCGTATAGAGTCACCCCATATAATCGCTTCAGGATTAAACAGCCATCTTTTGCATATAGACATTCCGAAAATGCTGGGTGAGAACCGAGACGACGATATACTTCCACCTCTTCTGCAAATCCTGGTCTTCCAGGTGCGTAAATCTTGACTACCAACTCTTGGTATTCAGGGTGACAAACCACCACCGCATAGTTACCTCTACCAATCAATTGCCAAGGATGGGGAAGATAGCGAACTTCTACGGGATCGTGGGGATTGACGCTTTCGACTTGCAACTCAGGTAGTAACTCTTGATGAATACTTTCAATCAGTCGATGTATATGCTCATTCATACTGGTTTCGGCTGTTGATTAAGTAAATGAAGCTATTTGACTTCACCAGTATATTTCAAAGCATTACCAAACTAGATTTACGTTTATTTAAGCAAAAAAAATGCCTGTTTATGTTGTGGCGATCGCGTTCCTCCCACCGTAGGCGTTGGCGTTTCGCCCACCGTAGGAGATCGCTAGCATTTGTTCAAATTCACGCCAAAACTCTTGTAGCTGATACTTGAATAGCTGAAAATGCCAACGGTGTAATATTTCCTTCCCCAATAGTTTGTACTTCAGTTGCCTATTAGCGCATCATGTTAATACTAGAATACTTTCTTGCTCTGCATTGCCAAAAATGCTAATTGTGGTGTAATTTTCCCGTAAGATTTGCACAATTTTGGCAGTGGAGCAGTTACCGACACGGAGATAGATAAATTTTGGCGGATGACCGTAGACAAGACTACGCTGATGAAAATCAGAATCCTTGGAAACAATCACAAAATCATGAGCTTTGGCATATTCCCAAATCAGCAAATCATCACTTTGGGTAAGTTCGAGTAATTTTACGTGTGTTGAATTCGGATAAATATCCGCAATTTGAGGAATAATTCTGTCAGAAATATTTTCGTCTAAAAGTAGTTTCACTGGGATGCTACAAATAATTTTCTCTCTCGGTCAGCAGCAAAAGCCAAACAAGCTTTGATATCTTCAGATGTAAGTTCAGAAAAGTCTTCTAAAATTTCTGTCTCTGTCATCCCACCAGCTAAATATTCCAAAATGTCATACACCGTAATTCGCATTCCTCGAATGCAAGGTTTACCACTACGTTTTCCAGGTTCAATTGTGATGATATCTTTGTAGTTCATGAGAAACAAGTTCTACTTTGGGTAGTTCACCTTTATTCTATAGCTTGCATTTTATTCATAGAAAATTACCTTAATTGACGATCTGACATTAATGATGCTAAATTTGATTCAAATATTGATTCTATATTTGGTTATGAATAAGGTTCAAAAATTAGCACATAAGGTTTTGCAGCGTCAAGAAGAGTCAGTAAGATTTTCCATAACGCTAACAAAAACAGACAACTTGCGCCTAGAAAAGCTGGCTGAAATTATAGGTCGTTCAAAAAGTGCCTTCTGTAGTGAACTAATTTCAGCTGCATTAGATGACTTTGAGACAGTTATCGATACTCCTGAGTGTGAAACTGACTTACCTCTTCCTTCTGCTGAGAAATATGCAAAAGCTTTCAGTGCTATTGCAGACAAATTAACTGAAGGACATCGAGCTATGCTTAAGGCGCATTATCATAAACATAATCAGACCAGCACTACTCCCGAATTAGCTAAAGCTGCTGGTTATGAGCATTTTGGTGCAGTTAATCTTCAATACGCAAGATTAGGTGAGATGCTTGCAGAATACCTAAATTGGTCTTTGCCTCAACACTCTGACGGCTCTCCATTTCCTACAGCTTTTATTGTTAAATGGCATAAAAAAGATGTCTGGTACTGCACATTGCATCCACAAGTGGTTGAGGCAATGAAAACGGTTGGTCTAGTTTAATCCTAGTGTAGGGGGTAGCTCACAAGTGTAGGTTTTTTAGTAACCCCTACACCCTTACACCCCTACACCCCTACACCCCTACGTAACGCAAGCATTGGTCGCACACTCAGGCTGAAGTTAACCTTGAGTTTTGCTTAACGATGGGGGTAAGATGACTTTCTTCGCTAAACCTAAAGTTTGTAAAAGTTTAATGCTCCACCAAGTAACATCAATCTCCCACCATTTGAAACCGGCTTTAGCTACGTGGGGGTAAGTGTGATGGTTGTTGTGCCAGCCTTCGCCGTAGGTAACGATAGAAACCCACCAGAGATTACGCGCATTATCATCAGCGTCAAAGGTGCGATAACCCCACATATGGGTTGCAGAGTTGACGAACCAGGTGGAGTGCCAAAGTAATACGGCTCTGAGAAACATACCGTAGATGACAAAAGGCCATCCGCCCAAAGCGTACAGCAATAATCCCATAGGAATTTGCAAGAGGAGAAAATAGCGATCTAACCAGCGATAGAAAGGTTGTCTTGCTAAATCAGGGGCGTATTTTTTATAGATTTCATAATCAAAAAACTCGGAGCGGGGATATAAGATCCACAACATATGACTCCACCAAAAGCCCCGCTTGGCAGAGTATGGATCTAAGCTGATATCTTCGGTGTGGGCGTGGTGCTGGCGATGTCCTCCAATCCAAAAAATTGGGCCTCCTTGGAGAGCCAAAGCACCGATGATGGCGATCGCATATTCTAACCATTTGGGTACTTGAAAACTCTTATGGCTGAGTAATCTGTGATATCCCAAACATATGCCAATGCTGCCAAATAACCAGTGCAGAAACAACAGCAACCCAAGTGCTGACCAAGAGAAAAACCAAGGGGCTAAAAACGCTAAGGCATGAATTGTGCCAAAAAATGCCACATTTATCCACCTGAGACGCAGTGAATCTTTTCCCTCAGAGGCGAATGCCAGATTTTTTGCGGTCATAAAAATTCCTATTAACTGTTTCGGTAGCAATTTGCTCTTGGATCTGGTGCATTCATAGCCAAAGAGGGATTTATTTACCCGCTTGGCACTCATTCGTTACAGTAGACTAGAGCAAGTATCACTTACATTTGGTATGCTAACAAATCTCTGGTTTTAATGCAAGCACCACTTGCATTTTCTTTATGAAATCTCAATCTTTGTCTACACGTCAACGTTTGATTCAGGCAGCTCTAGAGTTGTTTACGGCTCAAGGGGTTAGTGCTACGACAACGCGCCAAATTGCGGAAAAAGCAGCAGTTAACGAAGTCACCTTATTCCGTAATTTTGGGAATAAACATGGATTATTGTTAGCTGTACTAGAAGAATCGGCAGCTTTTACAAATTTAGGTGAATCCCTAATTAGCCGTGCTACTCCTCCAGGTGATGTTTACCAAGCCTTGAAAGATTATGCAAGTGACACTTTGCAGGCTTTGGAAAGAATGCCGGAATTAGTGCGGTCTGTGGTAGGAGAAGCTGATCAATTTCCGGCTGAAAATCGTCGTGCTTTGGGAAGAGGATTAACAGAGGCTAACCGCTATGTTGCCGAATACTTAGTTACTGTAATTCAACAGGGGGACTTAAACACCTATCTCCCAGCAGAAAAATTAGCTAGCTTGCTTAATGGCATGATTCTGGGATATGCAGTGATTGAATTTACCAGCGAATTTCATGAACTGTGGGAAAGTCGGGATGATTTTCTAGAGAATTTAGTAGAGTTATTTCTGCGTGGTGCTATGTCATCAGTTACAAGCAGCTTACTAACACCCTACAAGACCCAGGAAATAGCTGATTTACCTGCTGTGTTAGTTCACGAAATTCTCAGACAAGCCAAAAGGTCGGGAGTACAAGATTTTGCGATCGCTTATTTATTATTTGCGACTGGTTTATCCCCCCAAGAAATAGTCGATTTGCAGCGCAATCACCAAATTTATGATCCTCAAAGTCACTTACTGCAAATTACCACCCCTGGGTATGTTCGACAAGTACCTGTCAATCAGTGGATTTTAGGAAAACGCTATGGTTCTTATACCAACAATCCGTTAATTAAATGGCTGAAAAGTCGTAAAGATACTCAGGCTGCGATGTTTCTGGATGCAACAGGTCAACCCATTGAGAAATCTAAGGTGTTGGAATATTGGCAAACATGGACTCAACAATTGTTAACTCCCCCAGGAAAACCACCAGAAATCGCCCAAGCGCAACATACCTGGCGCGTAGAAATGTTAATGCGTGGGGTCAGTCTAGAAAATTTGAGTATTCTTACAGGTTGCGATCGCGCTCAACTACAAGCTTACGCCCATAGAGCCAGAGAAAAAGCAGCGTTAGAGCAAGCAACTCGTTTAGATCAAAAGCCTGGGTAGAGATTGGGTAAAAGTTATTTTTATTACTTTTTTATGGGCGATCGCTAGTTACTATCTGTCTTTGAGTAGTAGTTTGATCAGTCCCTGACCAGCGAAACTTTCTGTTAAATTATCCTAAATTCAAGGCTTTAATCACTATAATCTCCAGTAATTCTTTGTCTGGCATAGGTCTAAACCTAGCGGTTATTTATTTTGCTTTTTCAGTGATATACCTCAGAGTATTTTAAATTTTTGATGTAGGCTAAATTTTTGCGTACTTTTATTCAGAAAATTCACATCAGTTTGTGGTATTGAATAAAGTGAAACATATCTTCACTAAAATTCATCCGATATTCACTCTCCGTATTCTGGAGTCAAAATAGTATACAAAAACAGCAACACAGGGAGATAATTCCTATGAGCCGAAAAGTGAACAAAGTGCTGAAACAGTCGGGTGTAATCCCCTATCGAGTCAGAAATGGTAGGGTGGAAGTCTTACTAGTGACAACGCGCGATCGCCAGCGTTGGGTCATGCCCAAAGGTGGTATCGTCAACGGTATGACTCCGCCTGCTTCAGCTGCTAAAGAAGCCTGGGAAGAAGCAGGCGTAATTGGGCAGGTAGATGATAATAAATTAGGTACTTATAAATATCGCAAACGAGGCAAAATTTACTGCGTGAAGATGTATTTATTGCCAGTTGACATAGTTAGTAGTAATTATCCAGAAGCTAGTACAAGATATCGACGCTGGTTAGATGCTAAACAAGCCATGAAGTTAATCAAGAAATCTCCTCTAAAACGTATCTTAAAAGGCATCATCCAGGCAAAATCACAAGCTTGTGCATAATTTCTTCTACCCAGTCCTTAACTTTTAAATTTGTTTTTGTAAAAAATATCGCTGATGTCCTGGGGGATAATCTTTCAGGACACCAAAAATTTGATAGCCCAAACGTTCATAAAAACCCAAGGCTTGAAAGCTAAATGTATCTAAGTAAACATGACTACAACTCCGTTGTTTAGCTACTACTTCAGCCTTCAGTAAAAGTTGCTGTCCATAGCCTTGACCTCTTAGGGTTTCAGCTACCCACAAGTGAGAAACAAACAACCATCCCCAGTGTGTTTTCCCAATTAGACCGCCAACAATTTCACCTTGAGCATCCCGAATGAAAACGCTGAGGGGATAAGCAATGTCTTCATTGTGTTGACTATTGTTGTTATATTCCAGAATTTTGCTAATTACAGCCCGAATATCTTGGGGATCAGGATTATCCTCTACAGAGACGCTTAACTCAGTCATTTTTAATTTAAATTATTAAAACTAAATGAGCCTAAAATAACATGAGATTGCAGCCTCAGAGGTATACTACTAAGTCCTTACCTTTCAGTAGCCTATAGGTTTGTTACCATTACTGTGACTCTTCCAATAATGGAATCAGAGCAAAACTTTTGTAAATCCTGCAACTATCTAAAGATAGATGCAAAGTCAAGGATTATACATAACTGAAAAAGAAACACTTGTGTCCGAATTAAGCCTGTATCATTTGTAATATTTTTATGACTTCCCGGATTCGTTTTTTGATGTGCGCTCCTGACCACTACGATGTGGACTATGTGATTAATCCTTGGATGGAAGGAAATATTCACAAATCATCACGCGATCGCGCCGTTGAACAGTGGCAAGGGCTACACCAAATTCTCAAAGAACACGCAATTGTCGATTTGGTAACACCCGAAAAAGGTTGGCCAGATATGGTTTTTACTGCCAATGCTGGTTTAGTGTTGGGTAAGAACGTCGTTCTCAGTCGCTTTTTACACAAAGAGCGTCAAGGAGAAGAACCATATTTTAAACAGTGGTTTGAAGGTAATGGTTACACCGTTTATGAATTACCTAAAGACTTACCTTTTGAAGGTGCAGGTGATGCACTTTTAGATAGAGAAGGGCGTTGGTTATGGGCGGGTTACGGTTTCCGCTCCGAATTAGATTCTCATCCATATCTAGCTAAATGGCTGGATATTGATGTGTTATCCCTGCGGTTAATCGATGAGCGTTTTTATCATTTAGATACTTGTTTTTGTCCCTTAGCAAATGGCTATTTGCTATATTATCCCGGCGCGTTTGATTCCTACTCCAACCGCTTAATTGAAATGCGCGTTGCAGCAGAAAAGCGCATCGCCATAGCTGAAGCGGATGCTGTTAACTTTGCTTGTAATGCGGTGAATGTAGACAGCATCGTGATTATGAACAAAGCTAGCGAGGGGTTAAAGTCTCGCCTCGCATCTGTTGATTTCCGAGTTTTAGAAACACCACTCAAGGAATTTCTCAAAGCAGGTGGTGCAGCGAAATGTCTTACCTTGCGCGTTACAGAACCTGTACAGGCTGAAGTTCACGCTAACGTATCAGTCGAAAGTCGGATTATTCGTTTAGAGGGTCATTTGCTTGACTCTGGCTTAATTAACCGCGCTTTGGATTTGATTGTCGATACTGGCGGTAGTTTCCAGGTTCTGAACTTCAACTTGGGAGAACAACGGCAAAGTACCTCCGCAGCTGAGGTGAAGGTGTCCGCACCTTCTCACGAGGTAATGGAGGAAATCATCTCCCTGTTGATTGATTTAGGTGCAGTAGACCTACCACAAGATGAGCGAGATGTCAAGCTTGCGCCTGTGATTCAGGATGGTGTCGCACCTGATGATTTCTACGTAAGTACAATTTATCCTACCGAAGTTAGGATTAATGGGCAGTGGGTGAAGGTAGAAAATCAGCGCATGGACGGCGCGATCGCAATTACTCAAAGTCCCAATGGTCTACTAGCACGGTGTAAAATACTCCGTGACCTCGAAGTAGGTGAACAGGTAGTAGTTGACGTGCAAGGTATCCGCACCATCCGCAAAACCGAATCACGGGAACAACGCAACGCCCAAGAATTCAGCTTTATGTCGTCTGGAGTTTCCAGTGAACGGCGGGTGGAATTGGTGGTGGAACAAGTCGCTTGGGAATTGCGAAAAATTCGTGATGCTGGGGGTAAAGTAGTTGTCACGGCTGGCCCTGTGGTCATTCACACAGGCGGCGGTGAACATCTATCACAGCTAATTCGGGAAGGATATGTACAGGCTCTGCTGGGTGGAAATGCGATCGCAGTCCACGACATGGAGCAAAATATGATGGGTACATCCCTGGGTATGGATATGAAGCGGGGTGTCGCCGTTCGTGGTGGACACCGCCATCACCTCAAGGTCATTAATATCATTCGTCGTTATGGCAGCATTGCCAAGGCTGTAGAGGCGGGGATAATTCATAGCGGCGTGATGTATGAGTGCGTCCGTAATCAAATACCTTTCGTCCTTGCTGGTTCAATTCGGGATGACGGCCCCTTACCTGATACCCAAATGGACTTAATCAAAGCACAGGAGGAATACGCCAAACAATTGGAAGGTGCGGAGATGATTTTAATGCTGTCATCAATGCTACATTCCATTGGGGTAGGGAATATGACACCCGCCGGCGTGAAAATGGTCTGTGTAGATATTAACCCGGCTGTGGTGACAAAATTGAGCGATCGCGGTTCAGTTGAATCAGTGGGTGTAGTTACAGATGTAGGATTATTCCTGAGTCTGTTAATTCAACAGTTAGATAAGTTGACAAGTCCCTACATTTCTAAGGTAGGTTAATTAAGAGTGCTGAGTTCCCAGTAGTGAGTGCTGAGTTAAAAGACCACCGACTCATAGGTGGTGCTTGTAGCTATTACATAAGTGCTGAATACTTTTTACTCACTCAGCACTCAAGACTATACAAGACGCACAGAAAGGAAATGGTCAGAGTAGCTTTAACAAAAGAGTTGCAGATTAACTGGGTTAGCTTCATTGCTGACTTCATGCTAGCGGGGATGGTTTTTGGCCCTCCCATCGCTCCTTTTCTAGCTGCGTCTGGAGTCTGGTTGCTTGGGGGTATTGCGGACATCATTTATTTCATGGGTAATCATGTATGTCCGCAACCAGAGATGGGCTTAGATTTAGCACCCCCATTTATTATGGCTGTGTGTATGCGCTGTTATGGTACTGTTACAGGGTTACTAATTACCCGCCTGCTATATGCTGTGACTGGTGGTAAAGGATTTTATTGGCTCAGTCAGTACGGCTGGAATGGTGCGGCGTTAGCTAGCGTGTTAATGATGGCGTATCCTGTGGAATTAGCAGCGCAAATTTTTGGTCTATGGGATTTTAATAATTATTTAGTTACACCCTTTGGATTAATTACAGGTTTGGCTTGGGGTTTGTTTACAATGCCGATTTTGCATGGTTGGCAGCGTCATTAAACTAAGTCAGGGGACTGGCGACTAGTAAATATTGTGTATTACCTACCTTTAACCAGCCTAATCTTGAGGATAGTGAAATACTATGGCAAAAGATAGATTTCATAATATCGTCAGAAATGCTTTAGAAAAAGAAGGCTGGAAGATTACGGCTGATCCTTATGAAATTAATGTGGATGATGTAGATTTTGAGATTGATTTAGCAGCAGAGCAACTGTTAGCCGCAGAGCAAGAAGGCAAAAAAATTGCAGTAGAGATTAAAAGTTTTATTAGTCCATCAAATGTTTCAGAATTTCATACTGCCTTGGGACAGTTTTTAAACTATCGGGATGCGTTAGATAAGATTGAACCCGAACGTCTACTTTATTTAGCGGTGCGCGTCCCAGTTTATGAAAGTTTTTTTCAACGGAGATTTATTGCCTCAGCAGTTGTCAAATATCAATTGCGATTGATGATTTACGATGTACAAGAAGAGGTGATTCGTCAATGGCTGTAGAACAATATCGGCAATATATTCGACATCTTCTTTCCGAACGGCAAAAACGAGCCGCAAGGCAACGAAACGCCGAAGAATATGAAGTACAGACAATTTTCGACGAACAACAAGACCACTATCAATTACTTTATGTCGGCTGGCGGGGAAATAAACGCGATTTTGGCTGTATTTTACATCTTGATATTAAAGATGGGAAAATTTGGATTCAGCATGATGGTACTGAAGAAGGAATTGCCAATCGATTGGTAGAAATGGGAGTACCTAAGCAAGATATTATTTTGGCGTTTCACGAACCTTATGTACGTCAATTTACTGAGTTTGGAACTTGAGAAATATTGTACGAAAAAACTTAGATACATCCAGGAGTTAAGTATCACGCCACTAAGGTGTGTTATGGTTTTAGCCTAACGCACTACCATATAACGGTGCTAAATAAAAATATTAAAAATGCTAGTATTATTCATCATCAACAGCACCAAGCATTATTCTGCAACAGCGCAGCAAATCTTCGTACAAATCAAAAGCTTCCCTAACCATCTTATGAAGTCTATCTCTTGCCTCAAAACGATCTTCTCGAACTTCAAAGTCATTAAGACACATAGAGAAAAAATCACCACTTCCAACTGGCCAAATGTTCATACTTAATTCCCATCGAAAATCGCTGAGAATAATCATAAGGTTTTGTCTCTTTTTCTCCAGTTCAGTATTTAAAAACTCGTGCATTACATCTGCCCAACTATTAAGAAAATGATCAATATGTTCTAAATCTTTGCTGTGAATAGGGCTTCCTAAGTCCTGTTCTTGTAAAAATCTTGCACCTCTTCCCGTAGGAGGGAAATCTTTCAATAATTCAAGAAACAAACTCCGGTCTTGCTTTATAGTAATAGGCGTATAAATAAAGCTGTCTTTAGTTGCAGAAGATACAACATAACTATCTTTGCTATCCTCTACTTTCTTTGCATAGACAACTGGAGTTAAATCTTCAGAAATACCTTCTAACTGAATTTCTGTACGACCAAACATATAAGAGTCTTCAAAAGAACGACCATCTCCTAAGGCTCTATAAAAACCAACAGAGAATGCAATTGCAGCACTATCTCCAATAGCTTGATTCATGCCGATAACGCAGGGAATATGATCGGCAATAGCTTTTGCTTGGCTCTCTGAGTGACAAGCATTCAAAACTACACATTGAACGTGTGTTGATACTAGCTCGAACAGACTGCTAAGTGCTGAAGGAGCAACAGGTTGAACAGTTCCTGTGATATTTTCAAAGCATAGTTCACCTGTACTCATTCCATGCCCTGAAAAGTGAACAATTTGCGGCTTGACATCAAAAATTGCTTGAGTTATATCTCTTGGACGCACGGCTTCGCGAGACTCCAGTTGGAACATATCTCTTTGCTTCGAGAGTTGTAGTTTCTCACGTATCTCTCGTAATTCTTGACCTAAACGCAAACGACCAGCATCGCTAGGATCAGATGACAGAAATAGAATTCTAATTTTATCCATCTGTAAAAAGATAAGTGACGTTGAGCTAAAGTAGACGGATTAGCTATATTAGTTTTAACAGTGTCATTGCGGTAGTGTCATTTCAGTCGGAACTATTACAGGCTTCTAAACCATTCAGTAATACCCTCTGCTAGAGTTTTGACTAACTTCTTCTGTTCCTGGGGATTTATCGCCTGTTCAAAATCGTCAGGGTTGCTTATAAAACCTAACTCTAATAACACTGATGGTGCAGTATAGGGACGTGTGAGTGCTAAATTCTGCCAATACAAACCATAAGAAGGCCTACCCAAATCATTAACTAAGCGGTTGTGTAGTAAGACAGCTAGGCTATGGGCTTGGGGATGATACCAATAGCTACTTACACCTCTGGTATTTTCCGCATCACCATCATCTGGGAGGGATCGATAGTGAAATGTAAGAGCGATCGCAGGTGATTCTTGATCTATAATTTTCTGACGTTCTGCAAGGGATATGTCTCGATCGTCTTCCCTAATCATCACTACAGTTGCACCCCGCCTCACTAACTCATCCTGCAATAACTTAGTTACTTGCAAATTCAAGTCTTTTGCTAACAAACCAGTAGCCCCAGCTGCACCCAATTCTGTACCACCATGTCCAGCATTCAGTACAATTTTGAGTCCAGATAAAGGTTTGTGTCCTCTGTGGGAAATTACAGAGGAATCAGCCAGATTCAGAGTTTTATCTTGCGCCCAAGTTACGCTGGAATTTGCCAGAGAATTTAAAGCTATTAATCCTATTAGTAGCGGTATGAATTTCACTTTATTTCCTCTGCTTAATAATTTTAAATAATTATGGTAATCCGAAGAATTTAGTAATTAAAGGCAACAATTTAGTACAGGATTCAACTAAATTTGCTGTTGTAGGCAAGTCAGCAATTGTACCTTTCAAAAATTTCAAAGCTGTTTTTGCTGCTTTCTGCATTGCTCCATCTTCTGGCTTTTGACCTGCTTCTGCAATTGCTTTAATCTGTTCTAAGGCTTCTGCTTTGTCTTCATCACCTAGATTTTTGTCAGCTTCAATAGCCGTTTGTAATTCAGTCAGTAGTTCTTTAATTCCTGGTTTATCTGGTTCAGAAGATGGGGGTAATTCATTAATAGTATTGGTAACACTGCCACTAATTGCACCAATAGCAACACCTGTCATTGCAGAGTTTTCACCCACGGCAGAAATCCCACTAATATTACCTTGAGAACCACTGATATTGACATTTCCTTTACTTTGTGACATGAAAATTTCTCCTTGATTTTGATATGTTTCCACATAAAACTTGGGCTGATGTATGGCATTTTCCAGCAGTTTTTCTAAACTTTGAATCCTTTCCTCTTTTTCTTTAATTCCTAAAAGTAAGGCTTGTAAATCACTATAAGACAAAGACTGAATTTCACTATATTTTTGAAAATATTCTTGATAAAGTTCTGAGCGATTGGCATCGTTAGCTACTATAGCTTGCAGGCGAATTTTATCTTTTCCTCTGCCTTCTAAAGCCACAATTTCTAATCCGGCTTCTGGGTGATTTTGTGCTAATTGAGTCACAGCGATCGCCGCAGCAGTTGGATCAATACCTTCATAGTGAAATAAGTCTAGAGTTTTGAATTTATTAGCTACTTGACGCGGATCAATATTTTGCGTTTGGTAGAGGTTAAGTGTTTTAATAATTGGGGCGATAAATTCTGCAAAGTCCCCTGGTTGAAAAATTTCCCGCCGATTATCAGGTTTACGACAAGGATCAGGATCATCCTTGGTTGGTAGCTGCATATAGATGTAATCACATTTGATATCTTCAAGGTTAGTATCAGTGGAAATTCCCCAGTTTTGAATATAAGCTCCTGTTAAACAAGCTTGATTTAAAATAGTTTGATATAGCTGTGCTTGAGCAAGTTTTGCCCCTGCTAAATTAGCATTTTGTAAATTAGCTTCACTCAAATCTGTGCCAATAAAACTAGCATCTTGTAAATTAGCATTTTCTAGATTTAGTTCTCTGAGGTTTAAGCGATCAAAATTATTTTCGCTCCCTTCTTTGGTAATAACTAACTGCCGTAATTTAGTGTTTTCTAAATATGTACCTTCTAAACGCGCTTGAGCTAGATTTTTTGTTTGCAACCAACAAGTGCGGGTGAGGGTAGCTTGGCGGAAGTCTACACTTTTGAGGTTAGCTTGGGTAAAGTTCGCATCAGTTAAATTTGCACCACGAAAGCTAGTTCCACCTTGGGAGACAATACTAATGGCTAAAGAGCGAATGAGTAAGTATTTTTGATTTCCGGTTATAGCTTCCCATCCTACATAAATACCGATAGCGATCGCCACTAAACCAACTATGCCAGCCATGATGTATGCTGAAACTTGCGATCGCACTCCCAATAATCCACCAACAACAGCACCAACTAAAGCCATTAATCCCGTTAAACTCACAATTCCCGGTAAAACCATAGCTCTGGCGACAGCTACAGCTAAAGCCATATTCATCACACCAACAATTGAGCCAGCTATAGCCAGTATCACTAATATTGCTCCAACTGCCGAAGAAGTTCCTATTTCATTTTCGGGAAACAATGCTAATAAAATAATCGTGCAAGCAGCTACTACTTCAGCTAATGTTGCTAGTATTAACCCTAAACCTTGCCAGAGAATAATAATTAAAAAAAACGTTACAGTAAATATTGCTATTACTCCAAAACCAGGGGATATGTTAGCATTACCACTTAACAAATCCCCAATAATTGCACCACCATAAGCAGCAATTAATCCGGCAAATAATGATACAATTAGTGATAAAAAAACAGAAATAATTACCTGGAAAATTGGCAATCCAGCCTTAGCAGAGGTGAAATTTGCACAAACGAGAATAGCATTACTAAAGTTCGCGCCACGGATATCAGCATGACTAAAATCGACTCCCTTGAGATTTTTTCCCCGGAAGTCTTTACCCCTTAAATTAGCATTGGTAAATTTATTTGCCATTACTATTCAACCGTACTACTGAGGGGCATTTCCATTTCAGTACAGACCTGATTATTGGGATTTTACACATAATCGGTGGGTTGTTGCTGACATGAGTAGATGTTGCTTCTTTTACTAAGAATACACTTGTGGCTTCTCTTTCCTCAAGGCTAATAATTGCATAAGCTGCGCGATCGCGAACATAGCTATCTGGATCTTTGCTTGCGTTATTCAGAGCCAGAGAAACATCTTCAAACAGATCCGCCCGATACGCATATTCTGCATAACGGTTAAGCTTCCCTAAAGTATCAGCCGCTTGAGCGCGTACTTGAGGGTCAGGATTTTGTAGAGCCAGAATTAAAGCGCGGACATAATCTTCAATTCTGCTCAACGCATAGGCTACATGAGCGACAAAATCACGATTTGGATCTTGGAGTGCGTTAATCAGCACCGGAACAGCTTTTTTTGCTTCTGCTTCCATACCAAATTCTCCTAGAGCATAAGCCGCATAAACGCGCACATTATTATCTGGGTCTTTCAGTGCATTAATCAAAGCCGGCACAACATCTTTTGCTTGTGTGCCAATTTCTCCCAGTGCATCAGCAGCATGAGCGCGAACACTACTATCTGAATCTTGGAGTGCATTAATCAGAGCCGGAACAGCTGCTTTTGCCTCTATACCAAGTCTTCCTAAAGCATCAGCAGCCTCTTCGCGTATAGTAGGAGATGTATTTCCTAAAGTGCGAATTAAAGCGGGAACAGGATCTTTACCAATTTTTCTGAGAGCATTGGCAGCGACTACCCGGACATCTTTGCTTTTGTTATCTAATAAATTATTCAACAAAGGTACTGCTGGTGATGCTTCCGCACCAATTTCACCCAGTGCAGCAATCATAGTGATGCGGAGGTTTTCATTTAAGCTATTTAGACTTTTGATGAGAGATGGAACGGCTTTAGACTTACAGGCTACCACGGCATTAAAATCAGCAGGATCGCCCTGATTTAATTGCTGGATATGCTTTTGAATTTTTACCTCAGTACATTGAGGCTGAGTTAATGGAGTTTTAGCGATCGCTTGAGTATTTGTACTAATTACAATCCCAATGAAAGCTAGAGTCGTCAAGATAGCGGTTGGATATGTTCTAGTATTTTTCAGCATAATCAACTCCCGACACTCATCTTTCAACCATCAACATTTTTATTTACGTTGCACGTTGCTCAAATATGCTACTTAACGCTTCTAAACCATTCAGTTATTCCATCTGCTAAAGTTTTGGCTAACTTTTTCTGTTCTTGGGGATTTGTCACCCATTCAAATTCATTGGGATTGCTCATAAAACCCAACTCTAATAATACCGAGGGTGCGGTTGCTGGGCGTGTCAAGGCTAAGTTATTCCAAAATACGCCGTAGGAAGGTCTACCGAGTTTCTCTACTAGATGGTTTTGCATAAAAATAGCAAGACTATGCGCCTGGGGATGATACCAAAACATACCCACACCCTTGGTATTTTCCGCATCGCCAGCGTCGGGTAAGGCGTTGTAATGAATCGAAAGTGCGATCGCAGGCTCTTCTCGATTTATAATTGCTTGACGCTCTGGCAGAGAAACTTCTTGATCAGTTTCCCTCGTCATCACCACCATTGCACCCCGTTTGACTAATTCATCCCGCAGCAACTTAGAAACAACTAAATTTACATCTTTTTCTAAATATCCAGTCGGCCCAACTGCACCAGATTCTTTACCACCATGCCCTGGATCTAGTAGAATCTTGATACCAGATAGGGGTTTTTGCTTATTTTGCTTGATAACAGGCGGATGACGCAAAACTAAAACCAGGGTTGTACCGTTATATCTCAGCTTATATCCCCACTGTTGATTTTTTTTGAGGTTAAAGGTGTATTGAATCTGTCCTGGGGCTACCTGCTGCCAATCTAGGCGAGAAATCAGGGGGTCATCATCCAGGCGAATGATATCAGTTTGGGCAGTGGTGTTGTAGAGTGTCAATGTAAAAGAGTTATTGCCTTGTTGCACACTCACAGGTACACGAGTTTGTAGGGGGAAAACCATCTCTGTTGCACCGGGAAGTCTTCGATATCCGACACTGCGAATAATTGAGCGTGGCGGAATAGCTCCTGGTAAAATACGGGTTTCCTTGCTATTAATCCAAGCACCATAGTCTAAACGCAACCATTCACCTTCTTTTCCTGTGACAGTTGCCCGTGTTCCCTGGGGTAGTGGAGTAAGTCGAGAATGGTCGGTACTAGCACCAGTACGAGCCACACCAGCCTCTACTGTCACCTCTGCGACTGGTAACTGTGCTGGTGAAAGGATAGTAATTTTGCCAGTTCCTGGTTGAGTTATCGTCTTACCATTCAGCCTTAGTTGAAATTCCGGTTTACCCAGATCGATATTTTGACGTGAATCTGGGACAACAGTACCAGAGATGATGTTATTACCATCAAGTTGGGTGAAGGAATCAGAAGCAGGTACTGGAAATGTAGTGCAACCCTCATATTTGCCTACGCTAGACTGGGTAGTGGGTTGATTCTGCCCCGTCAACGCTGCCAAATTGCTGGGTAGTTGTGCCTGTTGCGGTTGAGGTAAAAGTGCCACGGTTTGATTAGCCAATTTTACAGAGACACTGGCGTTAGGGGGTGCAATTGCGCTAAAACAAATTAGTTCTCCCGGTAGTCTGGCAATGTCGGCGACTGGTGTCAGAGAACCTTGAGCAAAGGCTAATCCTTGGGGTATCTCAGGCTGGGTGCTGATTCTATTCACCTTAATCTGAAGCACTTGATTTTGGTGACGTATTTCAAAGATATTTTCTCCCAACTTTAATGGGAAACTTGGCGCAAAATGACCAGACTGACTGCGGGTAATTGGCGTACCATTAATGAGAACTTGTCCATTAGGTGGTGCTGTGCCAATAAAAAAGATTTTTTCTGCACTAGTCTGGTGGTTAGTTTGGGGATAAACAACTTTCAGCGATGGATTAGGTTCTGCCAATGCTACAGAGGAGGAGATAAAGCAGCTTAAGATAACTGGGACTAGGAATTTTTTCACAGCAGGATCACAGAATAATACACCATGTCATACCAATTCACGCAAATTCTGCAACCAATTCAAATTCAGAAAGCCTTGTAAAATATGGATTTCTGAATTTTGAATTTTGAATTTTGAATTTTGAATTGATCTGACTATGGCACAATGACGGGATGTTTTTTTGGAAGGTATTTTTAGCAGTCGATGGCAACTCAAACTACTATGACTAAGTTTATCTTTGTAACTGGAGGTGTGGTTTCCAGTATTGGCAAAGGCATTGTAGCAGCAAGTCTGGGCCGTTTACTCAAATCACGGGATTATTCAGTGTCGATTTTGAAACTCGACCCCTATATTAATGTTGATCCAGGCACAATGAGTCCTTTTCAGCATGGGGAAGTGTTTGTTACCCAAGACGGTGCAGAAACCGATTTAGACTTGGGACACTACGAACGCTTTACTGATACCTTGATGTCGCGGCTCAACAGCGTTACCACTGGTTCAATTTATCAAGCTGTAATTACTAGTGAACGTCGTGGTGACTACAATGGTGGCACTGTACAGGTGATTCCCCATATTACTAATGAAATCAAAAAACGGATTTTATTAGTTGCTCAAGCTACTAATCCGTCTGTAGTGATTACAGAAATTGGCGGTACTGTAGGCGATATTGAATCACTACCGTTTTTGGAAGCCATTCGTCAGCTACGCAAAGAGGTAGGACGGCAAAATGTGCTGTATATGCACGTTACCCTAGTACCTTATATTGCTTCGGCGGGGGAAATGAAAACCAAGCCGACGCAACATTCAGTCAAGGAACTGAGATCCATTGGCATTCAACCAGATATTTTAGTATGCCGGAGCGATCGCCCCGTCCCAATGGGATTAAAGCAAAAAATGTCAGAGTTCTGTGATGTGCCTGTAGGGTGTGTCATCACTGCCCAAGATGCTAGCAGTATCTATGAAGTCCCACTAATTCTAGAACGGGAAGGACTGGCAGAACAAACTCTAGATTTGTTGCAGATGGAACAACGCCAGCCAAATCTAGAAAAATGGCAAACGATGGTAGAAAGATTATACAGTCCCAAACACACTGTAGAAATCGCCATTGTTGGTAAATATGTCCGTTTGAGTGATGCTTATTTATCTGTAGTTGAAGCATTACGCCATGCTTCCTTTGCCACATACGGAGATTTACGCCTGCGGTGGGTAAATTCAGAAGATTTGGAAAACGAATCAGCAGAAAAATATCTGGCGGGTGTAGATGGTGTACTTGTACCAGGAGGTTTTGGTACGCGTGGAGTAGATGGCAAAATTGCTGCTATTAAATACGCCCGCGATCGCCAAATCCCCTTCCTCGGTTTATGCTTGGGAATGCAATGTGCTGTCATTGAATGGGCAAGAAATGTTGGCGATTTAACAGGTGCTAACAGTGCAGAATTTGATCCATCTACTAATTACCCAGTTATTAACCTGTTGCCAGATCAACAAGATGTCGTAGATTTAGGCGGAACAATGCGCTTGGGTGTATATCCTTGCCATATTCTCCCCAATACTCTGGCATCCCAACTGTATCAAGCAGAAGTCATTGATGAACGACATCGCCATCGCTATGAGTTTAATAATACATATCGCCAATTATTATTAGATTCTGGCTATGTTATCAGTGGAACTTCCCCTGACGGACGCTTAGTAGAGATTGTAGAATTGCCGCAACATCCATTTTTTATCGCGTGTCAATTCCATCCAGAGTTTCAATCCCGCCCTAGCAACCCCCATCCTTTATTTAAAGGCTTCTTGCAGGCTGCGATCGCTCGCAATCATCCCACTGCTAACGTACAAACTCCTGTAGAGGTATCTTAAACAATTCTCAATACCCTACAGGGAGCTACGGCAAGGGCATCTACCGTACAAAATTCAAAATCCATTGTTGGCATTTTGAATTTGCACACAACAATATTAACTTAGGAAGTCATACCATTTTGGAATAGTATCAATAGACTTCAAGACATACAGGGTAAGCATCATTCATAAACTTGGGATTTGAGGAGAGGTTGTGGCGTACTGGGTAAAAATTATTTATGAGAGGAAACAATATGTGATCAATTTTGACCGTGTTAATGCCTTTTGTTATGAAAAAAACGGCAGAGTCACTTTTTGGTTGCCTGATAGTGCCATTCCTATTGTGATTAACCCCCAAAATAATGGAGAAGATTATCAAAAAATTCTAGATTATCTAGACAAAGTAACTGGGTTGGAAATAGAAAATGCCTATTGGGTAAAAATTAGTTATGAAAGAAACGAATATGTAATTAACCTCAATTGTATTAGTTCCTTTTGTCAAGAACCTAATGGCAGAATCACTTTCTGGTTGCCTGATGGTACTATCCCCATTGTGATTAACCCCACGAACAACCCAGATTCCTATAAAAAAGTATTACAATACGTGCAGAAAACTACAGGCTATTCTTTTTCGTAGTCCATAGTTTTTCCGAATTAAGAATTACGTAAAGCCTGCGGCATAGCTGCGCTTAGAGCGGAGCGGGGCGGGAGCATCGTTACGAATTACGAATTAACTCCCATGCCAACTTAGCAGCACCTACCATACCTGCTGAGTTACCTAATTGTGCGGGAAGAATTTGTAACCCAGCGCGAGAGGTTGGCATGACGCGCTGTGCAATTTCTGCCTTGACAGCTGGTAAGAAAAACTCAACACTAGCACTAACGCCACCACCAATAATCACAGCTTCTGGTGTTAAAACGTAAATTAAACTAGTTAAACCAATACCTAAATACCTGCCATATTCTGCCCAAAATGCTAACGCATTGACATCTCCTGATTGTGCTAGCATTCCTAATTCCACAGGTTCTTTGCCGGTCAGACGACGAATGGCTTTAACTGAGGTGTATTGTTCTAAAGAGCCTTGATTACCACTCTTACACATTGGCCCATCAGCTTGGAGTGTGATTAATCCTAATTCTCCAGCTGCACCTTGATGTCCCACAAACAAGTTGCCATTCAGAATAATTGCACCACCAACACCAGTACCCAGGGTTAACAGAATAAAATTGCGAAATTGGCGACCTGCACCTAACCAAGCCTCAGCCACACCGGCACAATTAGCATCATTCTCGATAATAGTCGGCTTGCCAATTTTAGCTTCTAACCAATCAGCCAGAGGTATATTCTGCCATCCTGGTAAATTAATCGCAATTTGAGCAATGCGTCTTGTAGCATCAGCCGGGCCAGGAGTACCTACACCGATAGCTATAGTTTGATTATCTGGGTCAATTTGTGCGATCGCATCCACCATAACAGCAAACACAGCCTCCGGTGTCGCAGGTTGTGGTGTGGCGATAGTCAAAGATTGCAGACAACTACCATCTTGACTGAATCGCCCCAATTTAATAGCTGTTCCCCCCAAATCAATCCCGATTACTTGAGAATTCCCCACTTTTCCATCCTCACACCGAAAACTCTCAGCTAGCTGTGACTAAGCTGATCAAAATTCCCCGTCTTAGGGTAATTTACAAAAGCATATTAGCTTTTTTGTGTTTCTCTGCCAAAAAATTCTAAGTTATCAGTCTTTTTAGGTGTGAATCTTAAATCAGTAACAATAGTAGAACGAACATTTGATTGTTCTTGCCAAGCTGTAACCGGCGCACCGCGTAAAATGCCAGCCAAAGCCACAGAAAGCATAAATCCACCAGCCGCCGCCGCAATTAAAGAAATGTTATCTTTCACTCTAATCTCTCAGTCATTAATAAAGTATGTATTCTATTCAAAACGCTAAAATTCAAAACAACAACTCTTAATTTTGAATTTTGAATTTTGAATTTGATTATAAGGGGTTGACTATTTCCGGTTTCTATTTTCTCCCCGTAATCGGGGATTGACAAATTCATTTAACCCCTCACCAAGTAGTGATAACCCTACCACCATAAAAGTCATCGCTAAACCAGGGAAAAGGGTAGTCCACCAAATACCTGTAGGTAAGGCTTCTAGAGCTTGTTTTAAATCGTATCCCCATTCTGGCACTTCTTCGGGTAAGCCTAGCCCTAAAAAGCCCAAACCACCTAATACTAAAATGGCATCGGCGGCGTTAAGGGTAAAGAGTACAGGTACGCTTTGAATGACGTTTAAAAATAGATATCTAGAAAGCACAACCCAAGTAGAAGCACCCATTGCTTGAGCCGCTTCAATAAACACTTCTGTTTTGACGCTGACCGTATGATTACGGACGACTCGATAATATTGAGGAATGTATGCAATACTAATAGCGATCGCAGCGTTTAATATGCCTCGACCTACAACAAACGCTAGTGTCACGGAAAGCAGCAGTCCTGGTAAGGTGTAGATACTATCCATCATAAACAACAACACCTTATCTAACTTACCACCCAGGTAGCCACTCAGCATCCCCAGAGGTACACCAATTATCATACTCAGCGCGGTAGCCAAAATCACCACTTGTAGAGCGGCTTGTGCGCCAAATATCGTCCGAGAGAACACATCATGTCCTAAACGGCTAGTACCAAACCAATGTTTAGCAGATGGTGCTTCTTGTATCGGGTTCGAGAGAAATTCTTTCGGATTTTGTAGCCATCCCCAAGATTGCAGTACAGGCGCAAAGAAAGCCAGGAAAATAAAGAACAAGGTAATGGCTAACCCAATGAGCATTAATTTTTGGGAAAGACTGGGATTTTTAGCAAAACTGATCAACTTTGGCAGATGACGTTTAGTAATGGTCATGGGTAACACAAGAAGCAAAATATGCTGACCATTTTACATACCAGATGGGGAATTGGGCATTAGCCATAAAAAAGTCAAAATTATTCCCGTTAGCGTCACGCAGTGAATAATTTTTGACTTTTGACTTCCGCGTAGCGGTACTACTCCCCACTTTAGAAATATTTCAACCGGATTTGAATACTAGTATTTGCTCCAGCTAAGAAAAAGGCTGCATCACTAAATTTGGGTGGACCAGTGAGAATTGCGGGGTTTCTAGAAAAGCCAAAGCCTTCTTTAGGGATACCTAGAGCATTTGTATTTAAAGTGCCATCGCTATTTTTATCGTGAATTACAGCGACAGCATAATTACCTGCTTTTAAATTATCAAAGGTCAATTTTAAAGGAGTTCCGCTAATTTTACTACACTGATTGCTGACGACACGTTTGCTATCACTGGGAAATCCTTGACTGCTAGCAAAGACATTGACACAGACTAGCCCTGTTTGGTTTTTCAATCCATCAATTTCTACGGTTAGTTTGCCGTTGAAGTTAGCTTGAACACTTGATGTCAATACTAGGTTTCCTAGCATTGTAAGTAGCATCACGCCAACGGGGATTTTTGTTCGCATAAGATTTTTGGTTAAAATGAATACTATCAGCTAGTGCAGATTCATCCTGACACAAATCTATTAATCTATGCAAGGCAAATGTTAACTGTTGACGGGAATATGAATGATGAATTCAGATCCCTTTCCTACGGTTGATACACAATATATCTGCCCACCGTGTTTTTCTACAATAATTTGATGACAAATAGACAGTCCCAATCCAGTGCCTTTACCTACAGGTTTCGTCGTGAAAAACGGATCAAATAGTCGATTTTTGATATCGTCTGGAATGCCTAAACCATTATCAGCTATGCGAATCATGACTTGCTGATTGTTAATGTTTTCAGTGCGAATACAAATTTGTAGTTGAGTTTCTATTTCATAATTGTTGCTTGTTAACTCTTGACTATTGACGATTGACTCTTCCAAGGCATCAATAGCATTAGTTAGAATATTCATAAATACCTGATTGAGTAACCCAGCATAACAATCTACTAGAGGAAGATTGCCATATTCTTTAATAACGCTAATATTTTGATTATTTTTGTGATATTTGAGACGACTCTGTAAGATTAATAGCGTACTATCAATACCTTCGTGAATATCAACTATTTTTCTATCAGATTCATCTAATCGTGAAAAATTTCTTAGGGAAAGGACAATCTGAGTAATGCGTTTGCAACCAGCTTGCATAGAACTTAAAAGATCAGGTAAATCTTTGGCAATAAACTCTAATTCATTGTCATAAATTGCAGTTGTAATCTCATCTACAGGGTGGGGATAATATTTTTGATACAACTTGATCAAATCCAGGAAATTACTACTGTAGTTAATCACATGGGCAATATTCCCAGCAATAAAGTTGATAGGGTTATTAACCTCATGGGCAATACCTGCTACCAACTGACCTAAAGCAGCCATTTTCTCATTTTGTAATAGTCGGCTATAGTTTTTCTTTAAGTCACGAAATCCAGCCTTAGCTAACTGAGACTGTTCTTCTACTTGTTGTAGTTGAGCCAGGGTGAGAGCATGAATCTGAGAATTAGCTAGGAGTAACTGATGAAAGTCAACTATGCCATAATTACCAGATTGACTTTTAATGAGAATTGGCTCATAGACAAGCTCAGGCGATCGCTGTAATGCCATCTGAGTTGCTTCTACAATGGTCATATCTTGATCAAATATGCACATCTCAGGTTGCAGGCAATTATAAAGGTTTTCGATAGGACGCATGGAAAACAACCCTAAACTATAAGGGCGGCTCATATACTCAAAGAATTGCTTTCGGGAAATCATCCCAACAAAACCCTGATTTTTAGTCAAGATAATTCCTGGTAAAAACGTTTCTTGCTCAAAATTTTTAATTAGTCTGTTTCCTGGGAGATGTAGCTCACATTGAACTTCCCACCTTGGTAATGCTTCTAAAGTCGAATCTAATTGCAGGCCGATTTCATTAGCATTGCTGATGCTATCAATAGCAAGCATAATCTCCATCCTTTTCCCTTGGTGTGGTATAGCTTGTTGTCTCAGCGCAAATCACAAGAACCCAACATTATTGCTATACCTAGTTTTCCCAAAATGGAGTTACAAATCTTAATGACGGGGAATCTAGCAAACCATCAGCTTGCTCTGGGTTTTTCTCGAAGGAGCGATCGCCAATCTGCTAAAGTTGTTTCTGTCCACAGCCAATTATTGCTTAATTTATCAATTTGGAAATTTGACGGTTCTTTCTCCAGAACTTTTTCCCGTAATTTGATGGCTTCGTTAATATATTGAGTTCGTCTATTCCCTGAAAAACTTTTTGCAGACTTATATAGTCCTAGGGCTAAACCAGCATAGGAAGTTAAGACATCATCAGGTGCTTTAGTCTGAGAATCAGCATTTTCTTGTTCGAGTGCTAAATTTGAAGCTCTAAACCATGAATTATTAGCTCGATTCACGTCACTTTCAGCATAGTAGGCAAATCCTAAAGCATTCTTATATAAAACCGAGTCTGGATTGGCCTTAACGGCATTTTCCCAGTAACGGCGGGCATCATCAATACTGTATTTTGTATTTCCTGTTTGGAGAAACTGCCAAACTAATCGCCCTCTGAGAAAGTTAACAGATGCTTTTTGGGCTTGCTTTGCGGGAATTAAATTCAAAGCGGTTTCCGCCGGAGGAAGTACGTTGCGATTTAGTAGTTCTTCTACAGCTACTAAACCTGCTTCCAAGTCTCCTTGATTTAATCTTTCCGTGGCAATAGTTGTTACCATCTGCGTAGGAATTTGCCTGATATCAGTTGGGATCTGGCCTGGGCTGGATACAGGCTGGGTAGGGATGGGAGGAATGTCACGTAAGGGTGGTTGTCGATTTTGCCACCACCAAGTAAAAGCTAATACAGTTGCGATCGCACCCGCCCCAATCATCGCTAAAATCGACCACTGTTGACGCATCCTTGATGATAACAAACTTAAATTCTGCAAATTTGCTGACGAGTTTTGGGCTGTTCCATTATTGCTTACAGGAGGTACTATTTTTGGTGACTCTGTTTCTCTGGGCGCAGCCGCCATTTGTCCTTCTGAGAGACTATAATCTGGCATCTGGTGTCTAACTTCTTCTAGTAGATCAGGTGCTTCATTCCCAGGAATTTGTTGATCGAGTTGGCGAAATATATCAGAGACAAAAGCAGAATCTTCTGCATAACTAGGATCATCGTACTCAATTTCATCAACTAAATCACCCCAAGTATCTTCTCCTAGCCAGTCTAAGCCAGAATTATCACGGGCTAACCCAGAGGGAATCATGCCCTCAATAGGTACAGACATTTCTGAATCATCCACTACAGCAGAATAAGCAGCCGTAGTAGTTGAAGTTGCCGTCAAAGGTGGGCTATACTCCGCCAAGGAATCTGCACTGGTAGGAGAAGCGGTTTTTGGATATAGAAACCCGTTAAATTCTGGCTGGAGATATAAAATTGGTAATGCCCAGTATAGCTGGTGTGAACCATAGGCAGAAATTAATCCCTGACGGACTCGACTCACGCATAAATCCACGGGATACCCTTGACTGAGGTTGCGGTAAAACAATTGGGTGAGTGTCAACGCCACTTCATCAGGAATCCTTTCTGACATTGCCAAAACGCTTTGAATACCCCGCTTGACTAAGCTTTCTGTCAGGTTACGTTCCCATGAGTCTTTAGGAATATCAGTTGTAGCAGCGTATGTTCCCCAGCAGGAATTAAATACCGCCATTTTGATATTGTTATTAACCAGCAATCCTGCTAAATCGTCACCACTGAGGGTTTCTGTCAAGCCGGTTCTATTACTAACAAGATAAATTTCCCCGCCGTTTGGCCCTAAATTACTGTGACCGGAATAGTGGAGAACATGAAATTTTCCTTGTTCTAAAGCCTGGGTTAATTCTTCTCTACCAGGTTGGTCTAGTAAAGTGAGTTCAATTTCTGGTAGATAATGACCACCATCTAAGGTTCTGGGTAACTGACGTTGCAGTTCAGCTCGTAATTTGATACCTTCTTGCTTCAGGAGATCCAAACTATCTTGATCTGTGGGCGATGCTAGTACCATTAAGACCCTAATCACGCCATCTTCCGGGAGTTTATTTCTATTAGCTGAAGGTAAGCGGGAGGCGGGGGATATACCACTTTGGTAGCGAGAGAAAGCAATATAGGGGCCTGTTGCGAGGGGGCGATCGCCTGCGTGCATGACTTCCCACGGCAGACGTGCTAACTTATTATCTTTAAGCCCCAAACGCAAACGCAGCACCTGTTGTTGATTCTGGGCAATCCCCTGGGCTGTAATCCAACTATCTCTAAGAGTGCCTTGAAACAGTGCGTTATAAAGTTTCTGACCCAATGCCACTAAACTAACAGAGTTTTTGGCGATCGCACTAGAGGCGATCGTGTCTCCCTGTAATATTATCTTCAATGGGTCATTCATCAGATGCCCAGCAGATGCCAACCAATCAGCCACAGGCCAAGTCACTAGTTCTTCTGCCAATGGGACACCAGGCGCGACTCGTTCCGTCCGCACCAAGTAGTCATTTTGCCCTACTGGAGTCACGGAAATGTGAAATTCCTGGGTCACAACTTCTCCTGTCCGCCTCCTAAATCTAATTTGAAACGCGAAAGTTTCAATTCGATTTTTCGCTCCTTCTGATACTGTAGATGGATTCGACCACTTATTGTTTATAAAATAAATGGCTTTTCTTTCTCTACATTTACAACTTTAGCCGGATTAGTTGACATCTGCCCAGAATAATGTATCGGTAGATGCACCTTGATCTTCAAAACCCCTCGTTGGCTAACACCTGACTAGGGGTTTTATCTATTACTAATATCTACTTAGTCTATTTCATCAAAGCAAATAGGGCAAAATCTATTATTACCAAAGAATATTAATTAAACTTAGAGAGGCAAAACTGTATCTTATAATACTTGGTATATGTTATACTTAGTAAATACACCCTGATAACTAACTCCCCTGGCTTGGCTAACACCTGACTGGGGGCTTTTTTTATGCGTCACCATCAATAATTAGCTAATTTAAGAAATTCATCCTGAAACTACTAAAGAAAGGTAGAACAATTAATTGGTAGATGCACCCTGATAACTAACTCCCCTAGCTTGGCTAACACCTGACTGGGGGCTTTTTTTATGCGTCACCATCAATAATTAGCTAATTTAAGAAATTCATCCTGAAACTACTAAAGAAAGGTAGAACAATTAATTGGTAGATGCACCCTGATAACTAACTCCCCTAGCTTGGCTAACACCTGACTGGGGGCTTTTTTTATGCGTCGCCATCCATAATTAGCTAATTTAAGAAATTTGTCCTGAAACTACTAAAGAAAGGTAGAACAATTAATTGGTAGATGCACCCTGATAACTAACTCCCCTAGCTTGGCTAACACCTGACTGGGGGCTTTTTTTATGCGTCGCCATCCATAAATTAGCTAATTTAAGAAATTTGTCCTGAAACTACTAAAGAAAGGTAGAACAATTAATTGGTAGATGCACCCTGATAACTAACTCCCCTGGCTTGGCTAACACCTGACTAGGGGCTTTTTTTATGCGTCGCCATCAATAATTAGCTAATTTAAGAAATTTGTCCTGAAACTACTAAAGAAAGGTAGAACAATCAATTGGTAGATGCACCCTGATAACTAACTCCCCTAGCTTGGCTAACACCTGACTGGGGGCTTTTTTTATGCGTCGCCATCAATAATTAGCTAATTTAAGAAATTTGTCCTGAAACTACTAAAGAAAGGTAGAACAATTAATTGGTAGATGCACCCTGATAACTAACTCCCCTGGCTTGGCTAACACCTGACTAGGGGCTTTTTTTATGTCTAACCATCCATAAATTAGCTAATTTAAGAAATTTGTCCTGAAACTACTAAAGAAAGGTAGAACAATTAATTGGTAGATGCACCCTGATAACTAACTCCCCTAGCTTGGCTAACACCTGACTAGGGGCTTTTTTTATGTCTAACCATCCATAAATTAGCTAATTTAAGAAATTTGTCCTGAAACTACTAAAGAAAGGTAGAACAATTAATTGGTAGATGCACCCTGATAACTAACTCCCCTAGCTTGGCTAACACCTGACTAGGGGCTTTTTTTATGTCTAACCATCCATAAATTAGCTAATTTAAGAAATTTGTCCTGAAACTACTAAAGAAAGGTAGAACAATTAATTGGTAGATGCACCCTGATAACTAACTCCCCTGGCTTGGCTAACACCTGACTGGGGGCTTTTTTTTGTGAAGCAATCAGCAACCCTATCAATAACAAATTTATTGAGGAGATACTGATTGCCTTTGAAAAAAATTAACTACTTTGATGAATGTACCCTAATCAATAACTCCCCTAATTGACTGCCACCGACGAGAGCTTTTTTTTGGTATGCAAAAAAGCAACTCCATTTGTGACAATTCCTCCGGAATGTATTGTCGAATTCTAGAACAATTAATTGGTAGATGCACCCTGATAATTGACTCCCCCTGGCTGGCTGCCACCACTAGGGGCTTTTTTTGGGAAAAATCACAGTCAACCTTTACATGAATTTATCCGGAAAACTGAAATTTATCCTGGAAAAATTAATTGATAGACACGCTTTGATAACTAACTACCCTGTTTGTTTGGTAATTACTAGAGCCTTTAAAGGTAGATGTTTAGTTGGTCTGCTCTGGTGATTGGTAGTTGCTTGGTGCTACATTCTAGCTCAAGATTGGAGTTATATTCTAGCCCAGATTATGTGTTATTGGTGTGAATGTCACAGTCTGTTAACTAGATTTTCTTGAGTCTCAGGAATTATAACTTATTTTTCACTGAGTAGGTGTAAATTGATCGCAGAGTCATTACATATAATATTTTGAATAAGTAATCTGACAAAATGTTCCCATTGATTGATAATGATTACTTAATTCTGCTTGAATCCCTTCTTGCCCTGATTTGTAGTGTTTGTATATACTTACGTAAGTATATGGTGGGAAGAGAATAGGTTTGTCATCACCTCATCATGCTGAAAAAAATACCTGATTTCAGGGATGATTTACTGCTTCAAGAGACTATGATTCCAGGCGATGGCTCTATATTAGTCGAGAACTACTTATGATTTTTGTGCTGAGAGAGCATATCTGAGTGCTTATGTCTAGGTTTTCTCACAGTTGTAACTATTCTCTAGAATATTTATTTTTAAACCCGTGATAGATGAATACGGCTAGGTCTAGAGGTATGCTTAACTATATCGGCTACATCTAAAAGAGACAAAGAGCTACGTCAGTAACCCAGCCCTAAAGGGACTGGGCTTGTAAGAGTAATCAAGCAAGCCGTACTGACCAGATCACCTAGTAATAGGTAAACGTTATTTGAGTCATGACACCCTGTGGATGCGTAGCTAGTTCCCTGCTCTGTCGCTTGTGATTAAACAGTTCTAAGGTCACTGGAACAGTGTTGCAAGCCTAACAAGCTCTTATAACAGGTCTAAGCTAACATTACCCCAGAAATGGGAGGCTCTTTAGAGCAAAACATTATGCGTACAGAGTTGGAAAATTTGAAACGGTAATTGTCCCGTTGAAAGTACATCACAAAAGTACCCCTAATTTCCCAACTCCAAGGCGGTAATGAACAAAATATCCAATGCGGCGGTTAAAACCGCTCGTACCGCTTCCCTCTCAGGGCTAAAGCCTCTGCGTTTCCCACTTACCGCGTATTCTTATGAGTTTAGCTGTTATTAAATTTTCTTCCGAAGAATGCGGTATCTGCCACAAAATGTCTTTTTACGACCAAAAGGTGGCTGAAGAACTAGGCTTGCAATTTATTGACGTGAAAATGCAGGACACCGCAACCTATCGCAAATATCGCAAGATTCTGCTGACCCAGTATCCTGATAAATCTGAAATGGGATGGCCTACCTACATTATTTGTGATTCTCCAGAAGGTGAATTCCAAATCATCGGTGAAGTCAAAGGAGGACATCCCAAAGGAGAATTTAGAACTCGTCTACAGCAGGTTCTCAATTCCACAGCTAGTCAGAACTAATAACCTCAAAGGATTTTACCTCTAGGACAGGGCCAATCATGGCAATAGTCATGATATCTTCGCGTACCTGTCCTTTGACTTGGGCTTTTTGTCCAGGTTTGAGTAATTCTTTATCTACACCCTTGAGGATTTCATAGGTAACACCCTCATCGGTAACTAATGCCCATGTACCCATGCCAAGTTCACGGCGTTCAATTTTACCTGTAACTGTGATGCTCATAATAAGTGCTGAGTGGGGAGTGCTGAGTGCTGTTAGCGGTAGCGCGGCGTTTAGCCGGTGCTGAGTGCTGAGTAGGGAGTGAGATTGCGAATTGCGAATTGATTTAACTGCCTTCTCCCTATTCCTCTCTACGCTGTTTGTCCTTCGTTCTTCAATGCTAAACGTGCTAGTGCATAACACAGTAAGGCGTTGGCTATGAGGAATATCCTGGCTAAATTTTCACTACCTAAACCCCAAACGGCTGGGTCTAAAACTGCGCTGACTGTTAAGCAAGCAGCTACACCAAGAGTTGAACCAATCGCGAACCATTTCCAGTTGGGATGACCTAGTAGTAATGCCATTAATACAATTGGAATTAATACACTGGCAAATATGGGATTTAAAGCACCAGACCCTTGGATGGTGTTGCCTAATTCTGGTAGGGAACTACCTAAAACGCGGAAAGGCCACTGGGGTAGGTCAAAGATATAGATACCTTTGAGGAAGAATAACCCAGAACTACCAAAAATTAGACCGCTAGATAATGACCAACTCCACGCGAAGGGGAAGTAAACCCGCAAAAACCAGGCTAGGAGATAAGAACCAACTACCATTAATACCTTTGGTAATAATGCTACCGCACCGCCATCTATCCAAAAGCCAGGGTTGAGATAGCCGTTATCTCGCAACCAACGGAAGAAATCTTGGAAACTGATTTTTCCTTCGATGGCTAGTTTCACTGCTGCTTCGGCGTTGAGTTGTCCAGCACCGTAGTAGTTTAAGCTATCGTCTTGAATGACTCTTGCTGACTGCTTGAGGACTTTTAAAATTTCCTCTGGTTCTTCGATGCCTTTAGCTTTGATTAAAGCTGCGACACCGGCAACGTGAGGGGAAGCCATGCTTGTACCTTGGAGTCCGAGAAACACACCTTCGCCTTGTTCGTTGATGGTTTCTTGCAGAATTGCCCCGGTATCAGTTCCACCAGGCGCGGAAATATCAACGCCAGCACCAAAGTTAGAATAGGGGGCTTTTTCGCCGTTGGGGCCAAATGCGGAAACACCGATGACGCGGGGGTAACGGGCGGGGTAGGAAGCAGAATTTTCGTTTTCGTTACCGGCGGCGGCAATGATGACTACACCTTTTCTGTGGGCATAGTCAATGGCTTGCTTGAGAAGTTGACTTTCACCACCACCCCCTAAGCTCATATTAATCACATCTGCGCCTTTGTCTGCCGCAAATTTAATGGCTTCGGCAATATCGGCAACAGTCCCACCACCGTAGGCACTCAGCACTTTTAAGGGCATGAGTTTGGCTTCGTAGGCAATTCCGGCGACACCATATTTATTATTGGTGGCTTGGGCGATAGTCCCGGCGACGTGTGTACCATGTCCGTTGTCATCGCTGGCTTCTTCTTTGTCGTTGACAAAATCGTAGCCTTTGACAAATTTTGTTTCTTGTAAGTCTCGGACTTTGGTAACGCCTGTGTCTATGACTGCGACAGTTACGCCACTGCCTTTAGTTTGACTCCATGCACCTTCAATGCCGATTTTGTGCAAATTCCACTGTTTGCTGTAATATTCGTCGTTGGGTGCAGTTAAGGAGGGTTGTACCTCTTCGCCGTCCTGGGGTCTTAACATTTCGCCTAGCCAAGTGGGTTTAGCTGCTGGCTCAATTAGCTTATAGATGTAGTTCGGCTCGATAATCTCTGTAGTTTTAGCAAAGGGAGATTTCTTTAGTTCTTTGAGTCTTTCGCGATCGCCTTTGATAATATAAACATTGTCTCTTGCTGAGAATTTATTATCTAATTGAGGAGTAACGTTGTATTTTTGCGCGATTGCTTGTAAATCTCGCTTGATCACCTCGGCTGGAATATCTTCCCGAAAATCTAACAAAATTGTTTGAAATTCGCCTTTAGCTGCTAGTCCTTGCAAATTTAGGAAACCAAATACAGCCGATACCAACCCGATGACAAACAAGCACAATATTATAAGTTTTCTCATACCAACTCATCACCGCTTTTTGCCAGTTTGCTCACTACGATAACTTATATGCGTCCCTAGTTGGTGGACTTTGCAATTTAGTTAAAACTTTTTAGTTAAATCTTTGACTTAGGATTATTTCAACGATGGAACGTGGACTTTTATGGTTGCCCCTATTAATAATATTTTTCTGGTTGGCTTGGCAAGGCTCGCAAGAGTATCAAAAAGTTGAAGCCTATCGTACTTGGGCAGAGCAATTTGATCGGGCTAAGTATGATATCTATGCTGTTTTAGGTCAAAAAGATAACGATATAACTTGGGGTAAACCCACAGCTAAAGGGCTGATTCAACTGCAAACTTTTTCTTTAGTTGATGTCCAAGAAATCCAACTTTTAGTAGATGGCAAATTAGTTAATCTACAATCACCACCTGAGCGAGGACGTTCTATAGAGCTAGAATTTATATTAACGGATACAACTAATTCAGTAAAAGTTCCGTTTACAGAAATTCCCTTAGCAGCCGAATGGGGTAAATTTTTGCAAAACTTCTTAACCCAAGTTACTGATTAGTTATTAACGAACTTTGGGGGTTTAAGTCCCCTGCCTCTATAGGCAGCGCGTTTTGATGCCTCAGCTAAATCCCCGGACGCTCGCGGACTCGCTACCGCTACGCTAACGCAAAACGTAATTGCGAATTGCGAATTGCGAATTGCGAATTGGTTTAATTCTTTCCCTGTTTCCAGTCCCCTATTTTTAACTATGAATGCTGAAATAATATCAAGAGTTCCTGTTGCTTTAACTATTGCTGGTTCAGATAGTGGTGGCGGTGCGGGAATTCAAGCTGATTTACGCACCTTTGCTTTTCATTGTGTTCACGGGACTAGTGCCGTAACCTGTGTTACCGCTCAAAATACTCTAGGGGTGATGCGAGTTGATGCGATGTCACCAGAGACTGTTGTAGCCCAAATGCAAGCCGTCGTTGAGGATATTGGCGTACAAGCTGCGAAAACTGGAATGTTACTCAACCAGGAAATTATTGTAGCTGTTGCCCAACAAGTCGAGACTTTAGAAATCAAAAACTTAGTAGTTGACCCAGTTATGGTTTCACGGACTGGGGCGCAATTAATTGATGATGATGCTGTTAAGACACTCCGTGAGCAATTAATACCAAAAGCAGCTATTGTTACACCCAATCGCTACGAAGCCCAGATTTTGAGCGGGTTACAGGTAAATTCTTTAGATGATATGAGGGCAGCCGCGCAAGTGATTCACCGTACTTTCAAGCCAAAAGCTGTGTTAGTTAAGGGTGGAGGAATGCTAGGAAATGCCCTTGGTGTTGATATTTGGTTTGATGGGCAAAAGTTAGAAACCTTAACTACAAAGCAAGTAGATACTCCGAATACTCACGGTACTGGTTGTACTTTATCAGCTGCGATCGCTGCCAATCTAGCCCAAAATAAAGATTTATGGCAATCTGTAGAACAAGCCAAGAAATATGTTACTAATGCACTGACTTACGCCTTAGATATAGGCCAAGGTCAAGGCCCTGTAGGACACTTCTTTCCTTTGTTATCAAACTTCTATTCCCAATGCCTCATACCTAATGTGTAAATCCTGACAATATAACTGGAGATATTTTGGCGATAAGAGTATTTTTTTATATATTTATTCTTGTCTTGGGCTAGTTTCCAGGCTAACTATCTTTTGATAGGATGGCTCATACTTTAATTAACCTCATTTTGATACCAAGCAACTGATGCGAACAACCACAGGTTCTGTTCACGGCAATCCAGGACAACAAACACCTCAAACTCATCCAACCTCCGTACCATTATACGTATATCGGGAATTAGCAGCAGAATTAAAAGCAACACAGTCACAATTGGATGTACTAACTGCTAAAAATCAACAATTAGTGCAAGAAAATCAACTTCTGCGCCATGAAATTACTCAAGTGGTTAAGTCTTTTATACATTTGCAAAAATTAGTAGATTACCGTACCACACCAAATTTTACTTCTATTCCAAATTCTCACCCTGAAGTAAGTAATATCCCAAGCAATCACCAGTCTCCAGAAACTAAACCACGCCCACAGGGTAAACGTTCACGCCAACCTGTTGTACCTGAAGCATCTAGCAGCAAAAGCCGTCAAACTAATTTTGCTGTGCCTGTAGTGGAAATCAGTCCTCCTATGCCAGAAACAGTCTTGATTGAAGAACAAGAAGTAGGTTACTATCCTGCCTCTGAGTCTAAGGCTAAGGAAATTAATGGTTGGTGGTTAGCAATCAGTATTGTGTTCATTATGTTGACAGCTTTTGGAGCCGGATATTTAATTGTACGCCCCCTCTTTGAACAGCAAAGTCGCTAGTACCACTACGCAAAAATAAAAAATTACACCCCAATACCCTATTTTCAAGCTAGAAGAGGATTTACTGCGATCGCACCTTGGGAAAACTTTGCAATTTCCTAATTTGGAAATCTTAAATTAGTGTTTCCAAAAATAATAAGGATGAGGTAAGAAGTTGAAAAACCAATGCTTCATACCGCACCCCTATTTTTTTGATCTTCTTTAAACTCCCCAGGCCGGATTCGAACCAGCGACCAATCGATTAACAGTCGATCGCTCTACCACTGAGCTACTGAGGAATGATTGCTCTCACGATTTACTATAGTAATGTAGTCTTAAGGATTTGGCAAGTACTTTTAGAATTTTTTTTTCCTGCTCAACTTGGAGATTCTTCCCAGCCAAAACTTTCTCTAGAAAACGACTAGAGGCGGTGGAATCGGACGCTCTTACTTTACAATCCCATCCGCAATTGAGCAAGCTTTTGTCTTGCTTGAGGATCAATACTACTAGCCAAAAATCTACTCTTAGATTGTGTGCGTGGTTGAGACCTTTGTTTGACCCGACAAACAGTAGTTTGTACCTCCCCACACAATTGTAGTGCTGATAACCATTCAGCCCCATATCCCTGTACTGTTAACTGTTGTGCGCGGTCTGATGTGGCAACAATTACACGAGAAATCCGAGTTTGTGAAAATTGAGGGCGCAAAGATGCACAGGTTTTTTCTATATAAGAGTCTGCTGTTTGCCCGAAATCAGTGTAATGAACTGATAAAAACTCGGTGATCACTTCCCTATTACTAGAGGTATTTTGATAGTGGGCATCAAAAACTATTTGAGTTTCATAACCTTGAAACGCGCTGTAACTTGTCATCGCTTCTACAAGTTCCCAGCGAGCCGCCTCTAGTCCAGCAGTATCACGGGTTTTTTTAAGGCAATGCCAAGCACCAATTATATTGTAGCCGTCTACTAACAAGACGGCTGGGGATAGGGAACGGGGCATGGTTTTTAATCACAATTTTCTAGAGTTAACAAGATCCATTCATAACTTTTATAGTAATAGAAGTATTGCTTGTAACACTATGTTACAAAAAACAAAATAATGTGATTTAATTGCAAAGTTTGCCTAAAAAACCCTCTCATAACAACGGCGATGCGTCTTTTAAGGGCGCGTCGCCGTTGTTAGAAATTATTGATGAATGGGGATTGGGGACTGGGGATTGGGAAGAATTAGGGCAGTAAAAACCCCACCCCTTTTGGGTGGCTGAATTAATTGCGAATTGCGAATTGCGAATTGGTTTTATTCCCTATTCCCCATTTATATTCATCAACCTTTGTTTAAGACGCTGTGGTTCACCACTATCTATGAGTTGGCCTTTTTCTAGTAAGAAAGCACCATCACAGTAATTCAACTCGTCTAATCTGTGTGTCACCCATAAGGCAGTAATACCTCTACTTTTCACTAGGTTGCGGACACTAGCCACTAAGTCCAATTGACTATCTGGATCAAGTAAAGCTGTGGGTTCATCTAATAATAATATTTCACAATGACGAGCGATCGCACCTGCTATAGCTACCCGTTGTTTTTGTCCCCCACTGAGGGCATAAATTGGGCGTAGTTGAAAAGCACTCAAATTTACTGCCCCTAATGCCTCTGTCACCCTTGCTCTCACCGCAGTTGTTGGCAGGTTTTCTTCTACTAAACCAAAAGCCACATCTGCACCAACAGTTGGCATCACTAGTTGGTGGTCGGGATTTTGGAAGACAAAGCCAACAGGATGTAAAACCCCAATCTCTCCAGATTGGGGAGCTAACAGCCCCGCTAGCAAACGAAGTAATGTGGATTTACCACTGCCATTTGTACCCAACAGCATCCAAAATTCCCCTTTGGGTACTTCCAAAGAGCAAGATTGAATTGCTGTCTCACCATTAGGCCAACTGAACTGTAAATCTTTAACTAAAATGCCCGCTTCCGTCATGATTAAACCTTGGGTTATTCACCAGCTAAGGCAAAAAAGCCTGGGGCTCTACCACTGCTGGTGCTGACACCATCTTTTTCTGTAATCTGGACTCCAGTAATTTCAGTGGCACGAACAGCGATTTTCTTCTCTGTCTTGCCTTCACACTTAAGTTCTACAATGTCAGGATTCCCAGAACGCATAGCCGCCAAGATTAGCTGATAAACGGCTTCAGCGTCTTCTGCTGTCTTACGTTGCACTGATGCGGGAAAAGGAGTATTTCTGATGGTTAAGTCAATGGTAAACATTTAGCAGTAACTACATATAACTGTAGGACTCATTTTAGCGTTATGGGAATTGGGAATGGGGAATTGGGGATTAGGTATTTCCTCCCCTCTGCTTCTTTTTAACGTCTAGCCCCTAGTCTCTAGCTCAGATTTCTCATAATTTCTGTATCAAAAATAAAATTATTCCCATTAGCCACTGGAAAAATTAGCAATTTGCACCTAGAATTATTAGAGTCAGTAAAAAATTGTAAACTAGATTGACAATCTGGTAACATTTCTGTTTGTAGATAGCTAAATCAAGCAAGTCTACAAAAAACCTCGTACTTATAAAGATTTGGAGATTTGTTTTCATGACCATCGCAGTAGGACGCGCCCCCAGTAGAGGGTGGTTTGACGTACTAGACGACTGGTTAAAGCGCGATCGCTTCGTGTTCGTAGGTTGGTCAGGAATATTATTATTCCCCTGCGCCTTCCTAGCACTAGGCGGTTGGCTAACCGGCACAACCTTCGTCACCTCCTGGTACACCCACGGACTAGCCTCATCCTACCTAGAAGGGGCAAACTTCCTGACAGTAGCAGTATCTAGCCCCGCCGACAGCATGGGACATTCCCTATTGTTGTTGTGGGGACCAGAAGCACAAGGCGACTTCACTCGTTGGTGTCAACTAGGTGGATTTTGGCCTTTCGTAGCACTGCACGGAGCATTTGGCTTAATCGGCTTCATGCTACGTCAATTTGAGATTGCGCGTCTAGTAGGCATCCGTCCTTACAACGCCCTAGCATTCTCAGGCCCCATCGCGGTATTCGTCAGCGTCTTCTTGATGTACCCCTTGGGACAATCTTCTTGGTTCTTCGCACCCAGTTTTGGTGTAGCAGCAATTTTCCGCTTCTTACTATTCCTCCAAGGTTTCCATAACTGGACACTCAACCCCTTCCACATGATGGGAGTAGCAGGGATATTAGGTGGAGCATTATTGTGTGCCATCCACGGTGCAACCGTAGAAAACACCTTATTTGAAGACGGCGAAGGCTCAAACACCTTCCCCGCATTCAACCCCACCCAAGCTGAAGAAACCTACTCAATGGTGACAGCAAACCGTTTCTGGTCACAGATTTTCGGGATTGCATTCTCCAACAAACGCTGGTTGCACTTCTTCATGTTGTTTGTGCCAGTAACTGGTCTGTGGATGAGTTCTGTCGGAATTGTGGGTTTAGCCCTCAACCTGCGGGCTTATGACTTCGTATCGCAAGAATTACGCGCTGCGGAAGACCCAGAATTTGAAACCTTCTATACCAAGAACATTTTGTTGAATGAGGGTATCCGCGCTTGGATGGCCCCTCAAGATCAGCCTCACGAAAAATTTGTGTTCCCCGAAGAAGTCCTACCTCGCGGTAACGCACTCTAATCGTGGTGAGTTAACATTCGTCTTTTGTCTGAATTTTCATAGCCTCCGCATTTTAGCGGAGGTTTTTTTTGATCAAGGGCGAGAATCTCAGAATTGATATGCTATAGTAATCGAAGGTTAACGCCCAGAGATTTATTCTCTGCCTTTTTGAGACTTAGACCGATTAGGCAATAAGGAGGTGATGCCCATGATAGAAAGTAGTAAACGCGTGGGTCATCAGGTTGCAGTTAGCCGGCTGTGTGCCGGGGCTGTTCTCTAAAAGTTAGCCTTAGTCTGCTAGTCAGACTAAGTAAGCTACTAGTAGCTAGGCTAAAGCACGGAGTTCCTTCCGGCAGTCTGGTTGCAACCTGAAGACCCGCTAGACCGCTCTGATATAGATCAACTGATCTAACATCAGAGCGGATAGTTTTTTTTATAGGTATTCTAAAATTTATATAAGCTTTTTGACTTTTGACTTCCGCCTTCACGGCGGTACTATGGGTTTTTGATATGGCGCAACTACTAACTGATGCAGAAATTCAAACGCAAGCCAGCAGCCTTTCAGGTTGGACAGTAGAAAGTTCTACCTTACAAACTACCCGCAAATTTAAAGACTTTGTGGCAGCGATCGCATTTGTTAATAAGCTGGTAGAACCTGCGGAGTCAGCCGGACACCATCCAGACATACAGATTTCTTATAACAAAGTGCAAATTACATTAACAACACATGATGCAGGTGGCTTGACACAAAAGGATTTTGATTTGGCCGGAGTAATTTCTGGGATTAGTTAAATGCTTTTATAGAAGCCAATTCAAGGCTGAGGCGAACTAAAAATTTGCAGAGAGTAGGGAACTTTTGAAACCCTACTCTCTCTTTTTTTATATAAGTGATTAGGTGTGACAGTTAATGAGGCGATCGCTTATCTCTTGCCATGTAGCTCAAATACTCTATAATAATAAGCTATATAGTTATGTTTTTGCGTGAGTTGATCACATGAATTTTTAACAATTAAGTTAATCAGTTATTAGCTTTGCAAAAACTAAAATTGTGGTAGTGGCAACTACGCCTCATCGACAGATTGGAATAAAATGTCGCGTATTTGAGAATTAAGTGCAGCGAAAACAATTATCTATACAAGGTGTGAGGAGAAAAGTAAAAATGTCTAATCTATTGTGGAAATCCCTAGTGGTTAGCCCTGCGGTATTAGGAGCAACACTGTTAGTTTCTTCAACAGCGATCGCAGCCCCCAGTACAACCACAGAAGTACCAGCAACTGTAGTCCCAACAACTGAAGTAGCAACCACAGAAACCAAGGTGTCTGAAGTTGCTCCAGAGCCAGTAATTGTGGCTCAATCAGCCCCAATGGCTGAAGATACAAAAGTAATAAACCAAGTTAACCTTTATAGTAACGAAGGCAGAGCTAACAATTCTCAGTCCCAAGTTACATCAGTTTCTCAGTTCTCCGACGTACAACCAACCGATTGGGCATTCCAAGCATTGCAGTCCTTGGTTGAGCGTTACGGTTGTATTGCTGGTTATCCCAACGGCACATATCGCGGTAACAGAGCTTTAACCCGTTATGAATTTGCCGCAGGTTTGAACGCCTGTTTGGATCGGGTCAACGAACTGATTGCTACAGCAACAGCTGACTTAGTAACTAAAGAAGATTTAGCTACCCTACAACGCCTGCAAGAAGAATTTTCTGCTGAACTAGCAACCTTGCGTGGTCGTGTAGATGCCTTAGAAGCACGGACTGCGGAATTGGAAGCCAACCAATTCTCCACCACCACCAAACTTGCCGGTGAAGCTATTTTTGCGGTGAGTGATGTGTTTGGCGACCAAGCCGGAGACAATAATAACACCGTCTTCCAAAACAGAGTCCGTCTCAGCTTAAACACCAGCTTCACAGGTAGAGACCTGTTAACCACCCGTCTAGCGGCTGGTAATGCTAATGCTTTTGACCTCAATGGTACTGGTGGTGACGGCATACAAACCAGTGGTGAAGGCACACAAACATTCCAAGTTGGTAGCACTGGTAACAACAATGTAACCATAGATCGACTGACCTATGAAGCACCCGTAGGGCCTGCTCAAGTTTACTTGGCTGCTGCTGGTGGACGACACAGCCATTATGCTGCTGTTAACAACCCCTACTTCTTTGACAAAACAGATGGTGGTAACGGTGCGTTATCTACCTTCTCTTCGGAAAGCCCCATCTATCGGATTGGCGGTGGTGCTGGTATAGCTGTCAACCTACCCTTTGGTAGAGGTGGCGGTATCCTCAGACCAAGTTCCCTAACTGTAGGTTATTTAGGTTCTGAAGCTAATGATCCTGGTACTGGTTCAGGTATCTTTAACGGTAACTATGCCGCATTAGGTCAGTTGAACTTTAGTGTAGGCGATCGCATAGCGTTAGCTGCAACTTACGTTCACGGTTACAGTGGTACAGGAACTAATCTATTTGCCAATGAAGATGGCAACGTCTTAGTAGGTACTCCGCTAGCTAACCGCGCCATTAATCCAATTGCTGCATCCTCCAGCAACTCCTACGGTTTATCAGCAGCCTTTAGACCTAGTGATAAATTATCATTTAGTGGCTTTGTTTCTTATACCGATGTTACAGGCTTTGGCATTGGTGATGATAGAGAAGTTTGGTCTTATGGTGTGGGCGTAGCATTACCTGACTTTGGTAAGCAAGGTAACGTATTAGGTATTTTTGCAGGCGCACAACCCTACGCTCGTGGTGTTGTAGCTGGTTCTAACGATATTCCCTACCAAGTTGAAGGTTTCTACAAGTACCGCGTATCTGACAACATTTCCATCACCCCTGGTGTCATCTGGTTGACCAATATTAATCAAAATGGCAACAACGATGATGCGATTATCGGTACTCTAAGAACTACTTTCACCTTCTAGAGCATTCCGAATCGGTTCAACATTTTAAACATAAAAACCCTGCTTTAAAGCGGGGTTTTTTTATGTTTAACTACTTATTGTATATAAAAATGCCGAAAATCCTTAAAAAACAGCAATATAGTTGTAATTTTCGGTCGAATCAGGACTGAAGTCCTTACTACGAACTATAGGACTCATATCAATACTGCTTGGTTAAGGCCAAAAAATCACGAATTAGCATAAGACAGAAACCCTAGTGGTGAACCGGAGTATACTAGAGAAGGTTAAACATAACGTGAAAAGTCAGGTCAACTCTCTCATAATTTCATTCATCACTTAATTTTTTGCTTGTGGAAATATCGTGTAAATCAGAATACGCAATTCTTGCCTTATTAGAGATGGCAACTTATTACGAAAGCGGCGAACCCATGCAAATTCGACAAATCGCCGCCCAGCAAAAAATCCCTGATCGTTATTTGGAGCAGTTGCTGGCGACCTTAAGGCGTGGAGGGATACTCAAAAGCCAACGCGGGTCAAAAGGGGGCTATTTTTTAGCGCGAGAACCTCGCAAAATCAACTTGCTGGAAATATTAGAATGTTTGGAAGGGTTAGATGTGAGGACGGGTGAAGATAATGACAATTCGAAGACTTTAGACGGTGCAGTGATAGAAGACATTTGGCAAGAAGCTTGTCAAGCTGCTAATTCTGTGTTGCAAAATTACACCCTTCAGGATCTTTGCGAAAAAAGAGATTCGCGGCGGCAGTTGGATATTATGTACTACATTTAGTCCATAGTTATTGGTCATTAGTCAATCGTAAAGAAAGCTGTGGACTCTAGACTATAAACGCTGAGATTATGGATAAATGATTAATAAATAATGGATAAGGAAAAAATATGCGGATTGCTAATAACATTACAGAATTGATTGGTCGGACACCTTTAGTGCAGTTGAATCGCATTCCCCAAGCTGAGGGATGTGTGGCACAAATTTTAGTCAAACTGGAAAGCATGAACCCGTCGTCATCCGTGAAAGACAGAATTGGCGTGAGTATGATTAATGATGCCGAAGAGGAAGGGTTAATTGCTCCTGGAAAGACAGTATTGGTAGAACCCACATCGGGAAATACAGGTATTGCATTAGCGATGGCTGCTGCTGCTAAGGGTTATCGCTTAATTTTAACTATGCCGGAGACTATGAGTGGTGAACGGCGGGCAATGTTGCGGGCTTTTGGTGCAGAATTGGAACTTACCCCAGGAATGGAAGGGATGAGTGGGGCAATTCGCCGGGCGCAGGAGATAGTTAATACTACGCCCCATGCTTATATGTTGCAGCAGTTCCGCAACCCAGCCAACGTGAAAATACATCGGGAAACTACAGCCGAAGAAATTTGGCAAGATACCGACGGACAGGTAGATATGATTGTGGCAGGGGTGGGTACAGGTGGTACGATCACAGGTGTAGCGGAAGTGCTGAAAAGTCGTAAACCTAGCTTTCAAGCGATCGCAGTTGAACCAACCAACAGCCCAGTTTTATCAGGCGGTAAACCAGGCCCCCATAAAATCCAAGGTATTGGTGCGGGGTTTATTCCCCAGGTACTGAAGGTAGACTTAATTGATGAAGTGATTACAGTCAGTGATGAAGAAGCGATCGCTTATAGTCGGCGTTTAGCCAGAGAAGAAGGGCTATTATCTGGAATTTCTAGTGGTGCAGCTTTATGTGCTGCTGTTCGTGTAGCCCAACGCCCAGAAAATGCGGGACGCTTAATCGTGATGATTCAGCCCAGTTTTGGCGAAAGATATTTGAGTACGCCGTTATTCCAAGACCTAGAGGCTAAGGTAGCCACTAGCGTCAGCTAACAATCAAGTGGATGAATGGTCGATTTTAAACAAGATTCTAACCACTATGACACTCTCAAAGTGAGTTCTAGTGCTAGCCAAGCGGAGATTAAGCAAGCCTATCGCCGCTTGGTGAAATTATTTCATCCTGATAGTAATCAGGACACGGCTAACCATGAGCAGATTATCCGCATTAACGCAGCCTATGAAGTTTTAGGCGATAGTCAAACTCGCCTCAATTATGACAATCAACTGCGGGGTGAGTCTCTCAAATTAAATAGCGATCGCCTACAGCGTACAGCCTCAGCGCAAAAACATTACCAAACTAAACGTAAGTCAGGAAAAGACGCTGATGAGCAAGTTGAGGAATGGCTGCGCCTAGTATATCAACCAGTCAATCGCTTACTGTGCAGTATTCTCAATTCTCTAGAAGAGCAAATTGAAGAACTCGCCGCCGATCCTTTTGATGATGAATTGCTAGATGAATTTCAGGAATATTTACAACAGTGTAAAGCAGACCTTAAACAAGCTCAAATTACTTTTCGTTCCTTACCTAATCCTCCCAGTCTAGCTAGAGCCGCAGCTCATCTCTACTACAGCCTCAGTCAAGTGGGAGATGGATTAGAAGAGTTGGCTTACTTTCCCTTGAACTATGATGAGCGTTATCTGCACACTGGGCAAGAACTATTCCGCATCGCCACAAGATTGCATTGTGAAGCGCAAGCATCTGTGGAGTAGTGATGACTCCTTTCTATAATTCTAGGGCAGAAGCTAAGGCTCAATGCTGCCTTTCCTTTGATTGTGGCAGAAAATACGCGATCGCTGCATCCCCTAAACCTTGTGTGGAGATCGCACCTGCACTTGCAGCCAGCACGCTACCAAACCCAGGTATAAATTTTAAAGCAATATCTGCAATACCAATCATACCAGCATTTGCTCCAACACCTACTCCTCCAGTTACAAGAGAATCTTTGAGAATCTGTTCTGAAAACTCCTTTCCACTGAGCCAGCCAATATACATAACCATAAAAGTTTGAATCGTAACCACTACTGGTATTGCTGCACCTGGAATAGGATTTGCAGAAACAAAACCACACAAGGCAGTACAAGCGGTAACAACTATCCTAGCAACATGGAGTTGAAATTTTGTAATCTGCGCCATCCGTGATAAAGAGCCGTGTATCTCTTTAGGCGTGTAGTTGATCATTTTTTCTACTAATTCAGTAATATTCCACCGATCGTCTTCTTCAGAAAGAATTAAACCGTTTTCCCCATCTTCGTATTCAGCATATGCAACAGTGGGAATAACATCTTTGACAGATTCCCTTAATCCTGGTCTTGCTTTCAAAAAGGCAAGAAAACTTTTAACTTGTTCCTGAATATTGCGGTTTTTTGTTTCGTTGTCAGTGGGTAACGAAACTTTTGGAGGTGATACTTCATCACATTTTGTTAAAACTCCAATCACAGGTAAATCGCGCCGATACAGTTTCTTTATTTCTCCAACGATTAATTCACACTCATCAAGATCGTTGTGAGCAGCAGCATGAACCTCTGTTGCTTTACATAAGAAGAGAATGACATCTGGGCAATCTTTTTTTACAGCTTGCATGATGCTTTCATAAGGCGTTTTTGCCGCATCATATTGTCTGGGTGCTTGAGACTCCTGTAAACCTCTTGTGTCTAATATATGGAGTACATCACTACCATGATGGTAGTATTTCTTCCACTCAGCCATACCTGTTTCTGGTTTTGTATGGCTGACTTTTGCAACCTTTAAACCACAAATGGCGTTAATTAATGATGATTTACCGGATCTAGAACGACCAATTACCATGATTCGTGGTGGACGCATTCCTTGGATAACAGAGCGTAAATTGTCCAATTTTTGCTGTAGTTCTTCCTTAAATCCGAATAATCCAGGCAGTGTGTTCACGATCTTTAGCAGTTCTGTTACCAGAGATTCGTTACGGTTCAATGCTTCGGAGTTAGTCATATTTAAAATTCCTAGTCTGACATTCATTCTTCTTATGGATATGGATATGATTCCCATAACTACAGGCAAAGAATTAGTTTATGCTGTAAATAGTGAAAGATTAAGAAATTTTAAATTCTGCTCCCAGTGTACTCATGCAATGTATTGTAAATCGCCGCGCTCAGTTTTCGGCAAGCCATCGCTATTGGTTGCCAGAATTGAGTCCAGCCGAAAATATTGAGAAATTTGGTGCTTGCTCTAAATTTCCTGGACATGGACACAACTATGTCTTATTTGTCTCTATGGCTGGAGAACTTGATGAATATGGTATGGTGTTGAACTTGTCTGACGTGAAACACGTAATTAAAAGCGAAGTTACCAGCCAATTGGACTTTTCTTATCTCAATGATGTCTGGGCAGACTTTCAGCAAACTTTGCCTACGACCGAGAATATTGCACGGGTTATTTGGCAGCGACTAGCACCCCACTTACCACTAGTCCGCATACAGTTGTTTGAACATCCTGAACTTTGGGCAGATTACATAGGAAACGGAATGGAAGCTTACCTAACTATTAGCACTCACTTTAGCGCAGCCCATCGGCTAGCACATCCTCAACTCAGTGATCAAGATAATGCTGAGATTTACGGTAAATGCGCTCGTCCCCACGGACACGGACATAATTACCACTTGGAAGTAACTGTTAAAGGTGAAATTGATCAGCGTACTGGGATGATTGCCGATTTAGGTGCTTTAAATCAGGCGATAGATGATCATGTGCTAGAAGCATTTGACCACAGCTTTTTAAACAAAGATATTCCTTACTTTGCAGAGGTTGTACCAACTGCTGAGAATATCGCTCTGTATATTAGTAATTTACTGCGATCGCCTGTACAAAACCTAGGTGCAAAGCTACACAAGATAAAACTCATCGAAAGCCCAAATAACTCCTGCGAGATTTACTGCACGGATGCTGAATCTAACACTGTTAGTGCAGTACAAAATCAACCAGTTTTAGCACGCATTTAAATGAGTAATGAGTAATGAGTAAGAAGTAATAGGAATGAAATTTTTAGAGACGCGAAATTTTGCGTCTCTCTTGCTTTGAACGTTAAACCCCTACATTTTGTGAAAAGACAAGACTTTTGAATTATCAAAAATTACTGGAATTCTCTAACCACTCTTTTTTTTCCAACCAATCTCTACCTACCTGGATACTAATATCAGAATTGAGACTACCGGTACTTTCTACGCGGACTTCTCCAAAACCTAAAGTATTGCGAATTGATTCTGCACTATCGCCATCGCCCTTTTGAGCGATAATTTTAGTCATTTCCAAAGGTTCAGACCACTCTTTATAAATATATATATTGCGATATCCGGCTTTTTCCAAAGTTTTGATCAAAGGACGGAGTTGAGAGCGATCGCTATCTGTGCTACCTGTGCTATCTTGTATTGCTACCTTTAACGCGCCCGGCTCAGTAATTTGGCGTTCCGAGAATGATTCTAAACCAAAGTGCTGAGACATCAAGTTGGTAATACCTCTTTTACTCGGTATCCAATAGCTAGCATCATACTCACCATTTTCGCTAAAGCGACCAGGTAACATAAACATTTGCATATTAGCCCGGTTGGTGCGGACTCCAAAGCCCAATAGTGCCACCAATTCTTCAACAGTTAAATTAGTATCGATGTTATCTTTGACCACGTTGAGAATTTTTGGTAATTGAGTTACTGTAGCGGGGTTGAGACTCTGGTCAATCAATGCCCGAATTACCATTTGCTGGCGTTGAATGCGGCCAATATCTCCCAGTGCATCATGGCGAAAGCGAAGTAATTGTAGTGCTTGATCGCCGTTGAGATGCTGCTTACCTGCCTTTAAATTAATATATAGATGTTGAGAGTCATCTTGATATTTCATATCTTTGGGAACATGGACTGTGACTCCACCCAAAGCATCAATCAGTTTGCCCACCCCTAAAACATTAATGCGGATGTAGCGATCAATTCCTGCACCCCCCAAGACATTGCTAACTGTTTTAGCAGTTAAAGCCGGGCCACCTTCAACATTGGCAGCATTAATTTTCCTTGTCCCATAACCCTCAATTTCGGTGCGGGTATCCCTGGGAATAGACAAAATCGCTATTTTTTTCTTCTCTGGTTGAAATTGAACTAAAAGCATTACATCCGCAAGACCATCAAAGGAATTGATTTGCGGTAAATGTCGGAGGTTTTGGGTATCAGGAGGAGGATTCCGTACATCTGGCGGTAGTACACTCATACCCATAACAAGAAGATTTACGGGACGAGTTAATTCTGAGAATCGTAACCCATTACCAGCAATGCGATCGCCATCAAAGACAGCTTCTTCTTGGGGACTAAGCTCTGCTTGTTGTAACTGTGTACCACTTAAAGACACTGCCAACAACGCCCCGGCTGTTGCCGATACCATAGCAATACCACTCATCCCCACCCAGAACCATAGCCAACGCCCAGACTTGGCATTTTTCTGCCTGGACTTAGGGACTCTCGCTGATTGGTTTCCTTCGGTCGAAGTTCTTTGACTGGTCACAGACTGCCTCACACTTAACTGATTAAATTATGTATATTTGCCGACTAACAATTAATGCAGATAAATCAACCCATAATAGCTAACTTTTAATAAACCATGCTGATCTGTAAATACAGCGTCAACCACAACACTTATAGCAGGATTTTTTGTTAGTTGTGGCAAATCTTTCAATGTTTTCTTGAAGTATGACAACAATTCAGTCAGTTTGACTAGATGTAGACAGAATATTTTTGGGAATTGGGGATTGGGGACTTGGTGGGGATTAGGGATTAGATACTATTTATATAGTGTAGAGGTTTGAATTTTGAGTGTTTTTACTTGGGTTGAGGTTTTCTCTTTAATTGATGGTGGGGAATATATCTAGAGACATTCTCTCTTTTGACAAAAATGTAAAGGTTTAAAGCCATACTGGGTTTTGCTAACACCTCTTGTAGACAAATTAGCTTTCCCTGTCACCTGTCACCTGTTCCCTTTCCCCTAATCCAATAATTTTTCTGCCAAGTTGCTTAACCCTGGTAAACGGTGAGACTTACCTCGAATGATTCTGAAAATCAGCCAGAGACTTACCAAAAAATAACCAGATGTACAAAAACTATTGAGGATTAACAGGCGCAGGGCTAAAAAATCGGTAGTTGCTGACCCAGTGGCTAATAAGGCATAGCCCAAAAGCCAGGTAAATGCCAGAGTAATAGACAGACGACTAACGGCTAGTTGTTCCCGATTACCTTGGCGGCGATAAACCATCCATAGGGAGGGAAAGAAACCTAACACGGGTATTAAATATAAAATCAACTGTGTTTTGGCATTTTTTGCATCTTTTTTATCAAGTAGGGATTGGGTAACGTCTTCTTCCACACTCCCCATTTCCCAGTCTTTACTCTCTTGATACAGAGAATGATCACTCGATTCCGAATTTTTCATAAGATATTTTGTCAAATCCTAAACTAGAGGGATGAATGACAGTGGTGTAGTTAGAGATAATAAGCTATAGATTCAGAATTTTATTGAGTTCTATCCCGCAATCGGTTTAAGATGCAGACACGCAAGCTATTCAACTGGTGGCAGACACTAACACCAATAGCGAGAATTGGGGCGATCGCTATCTTCGCCCCATTGTTGGTTCTCAATGGTTGGGCATTTGCCGCAATTTTTAATTATTTCCATTCCCTCATAGCTATTTTAGTTGGAGCTTCAGTTTTAGCATTTCTACTCAACTATCCCGTTAGCTGGATGGAGCATCACGGTGCAAAACGAGAGCAAGTAGCTATTTTAGTGTTTTTGCTGGCTCTATCGGTGCTTTTAGCTTTAGGTGTAACCCTGTTTCCCTTGGCACTTACCCAAGCACAACAATTAGTGGCTCGCCTTCCCGAATTAATTGATTCTGGGCGATCGCAATTAATGATGTTGAACGAAAAAGCCGAAGTGATGGGCTTACCTCTTAACCTTGATGCTTTGGTAGTGCAAATTAACGATCGCGTCAAGGGACAATTGCAGGCGATCGCTGGGCAAGTTTTAAATCTGGCTGTGGTGACATTCACCAGCTTGCTAGATTTTCTCTTGACGATGGTGTTAACTTTCTATCTTTTGCAGCACGGCGGAGAACTTTGGGAAAGTCTAGTCGAATGGCTACCAACAAGATTTCGTCACCCTTTTTCCCAAACGGTACGCCTCAGCTTTCAAAATTTCTTTATTACCCAGCTAATTTTATCTACTTGTATGGCCTCAGCCCTGATTCCTACATTTTTGTGGCTGAAAGTGCCTTTTGGTCTATTATTTGGCCTAACTATTGGCATTATGGCTCTCGTCCCGTTTGGCGGTTCTGTAGGTATTGCCCTCACTACTTCCCTAGTGGCGTTGCAAGATTTCTCGATGGGTGTGAGAGTTTTAATCGCAGCTGTGATTGTGCAGCAAATTTTAGAGAACTTGATTGCACCCCGGATTTTAGGCAGTTTTACTGGGTTAAATCCTGTGTGGATATTAATTTCTGTGTTAACAGGAGCTAGAGTTGGCGGACTTTTAGGGGTAATAGTAGCTGTACCTACGGCTGTGATTATTAAGACTGCTCTAACTGCTTTGCGTCCTACTAGCTTGATCACTGAAGCAGAGGAAAGTACAAGTCACACAGAGACAAGTACATCAATCACGCCAGGAGAGAACCCCAAAGCAGAGACAAAAAAGGCTTTGAACGTTTCTGAACAGCCAACTTTACCTTAATTTCCACACGCAACATTTTAGTAGAGACGTGATTAATCCCGTCTCTACCTCATTTACTTTGGATCAACGATCGCACCCATAAATAAAATGCTCCCTGTCTGATTGTCACGAATTGCAGTGAAGAAGGGACGGTCAACAATCATTTTAAATGGTACTTGTGGCTCTCTGAAAGATGTGGCAACTATACCTACAGAAGTGGCTGCACTAGCTTCTGTACCTTCTTCGTTGACTTCTACAAAAGTTTTATGTCTCACCTGGCTGATAGCTAGATTTTTGCCGATACCGGAAAAATTAGCCTGTTGACTAAAAGCCTCTCCCATGCCTAAAGCTTTGAGTGCATCGTTGAGGGTAATATCATAGTCTGTCTGAAAGCGAGGTAACTTAATTGATCCTTCCCGCTTGCTAAATTGAGACATCCATTTGTCCCAGTTTTCAGCATTCAAGTTTTGCGAGAAGGCTTTAAGATTAGAGTTCTGCTTGGGTAAAAAGATGTACAGACTAACTTTACCATCCTGACCATAAGGCAAACTCACAGCCTGAAATTGTTCAGTTTCGTAGTATTTATAATCACCCGTCTGCGACATCATGGGGTGTGGTTTTTGCTGAGTTGGTGAGATGTAAAAGGGTTGGGGTTTAGTTTGAGTTTGATCAAACTTCTCGGTCCATTGCCCCTTAAAATATATGGCATTCACCAAAAACAGCATTTGATTTGGTTCTATTTTGTTAACAATGCTATCGATTTTGCCATTGGTGTTATCTTTTACCCATTTGTTAATGGTATTAGGGGTAGCAGCATCCTGAAAGTCTACAGTTGTGACTTTGGCTTTATAGAAATCTTGGGTTCTCTGAATAAAATCAGGACGCAGGCTAGCATTTTGATTCGCCCATAATGAGTTAGCAATCTTCAGTTGCACATTTTGATCAGGATTTTCTAGCAGCTGGTTGAGTGAAGCGTAAGCAGAGTTAAGTTCTGGTAGATTGATACCCTGTAACTCCAGAGTCTTAGCCATTGCTTGTTGAGTAGAGCCGCTAGCACCATTGTAGGTCATGGACAGAGCGATCGCGATACTGGTAGGCGACACAAAAATGTTCTTAGTGCTACTCTCTTGTTTCCCGATTTCCTTAAATAGTTTAAAGCCAAATTTATTGTTAGCAGAGATGATTTTTGTATCGGGAATTACTGTTTTTTTTTGCACTGAGGACGCTGTTTGAGGTAAATCGGATTGGGCTAACGCACTTGTACTATCATTTACCTGAGAACAACCTAAAACCCCAAACAGAACCACGCTAGCTGCGGCTAGAACATAACGTCTTCCTAAGCTCACAGCGTAACGTCTTTGCAGGAAACTTTCTTTCACACCACTGAATTTCTGCCGAATCATTTTACTACCTCATGTACCAAAATTTTTGACCTGTCTACCAAATATTGACGTTAATGCTGTGTTCACTATTTAATTTTGCATTAACAATAATTTAAATACTCGGCGGTTACAGTTTTGGTAACGGTAATTTTGCGGCAAAAATCAACGGCGACTGCACAAGCTTTTAGTAAATCCACTCATTAAAATTATATTGATTTTCAATACACTTTCATAAAAAAAATTTGTATTCTAAATGACAAAAATCAGGAGTAGAGAGTAGGGATTAGGAAATTTATCCACTATTCCCTGTCACCTGTCACCTGTCACCTGTCACCTCTTAATTAGAAACAGTCCACCATGCCAAACTATATGCTTGAGTAGGTTCGTTGACTTGCTGACGGAACTGCACACGAATTTTGTAGTTACCAGTAGCAGGAACGGGGCAAAAAATGTGTTCTACACTATCAACGTCACTCATTGAAGAACAAATTGTGCCAGCATCGGCATTTTTATTATCGGCTTTGACGAGATAGAGGTCTAAATTATTCAAACCGCGATCGCTAAATTTTTCTCCTAAATCATACATTTGGTTTTTGTTGGTATCCTTGAGTTCCACCAAACGATCCCAACTCAAAGTAATAGAGACAAAACTTCCCCGCTTTAAGGGTTTTGCTAAGGTATAGTCAACAGATTTACTAGCATCTACTTGTCGATAATCCCACCCAACAGCCGGGATAGTAGCAGTCGGTAGCCATTGACCAGCACTAAATTGCTGATAAGCGCGAAAAACATTTAAATGACCCGTTCCCATTTGAGAATCCAAAGGAATTTTTGGGTTTTTATAAGCATCAGAACCTAGCCAATCTTGGTTTTGTTTATCAATCAGCGTCCGCGTCATCCCCAACAGTAAACCATCACCCTTATCTTGGATTTTATCTGCGGAATTGAGCAAAACAGCTTTCATCACTTGATGACGGCGACTATCAATACTCCAATTTGGTTGTTTGCTGCGTAGTTGTCTGTCACCAAACTCTTGGAGTAAAGCCACCGTAGCGGTGACATGAGGTGCAGCAAAGCTTGTACCTGTAACCTTATTTAATTTGCCATCGGGATTGAGCAAAGGAATATTATTACCTGGTGCAACTATACCTATAGAGCGTCGCCCATCCACATTAAATTCCTTACCAGCCAATCGTCCACTAACCCCTTGATTTAAACCCGCCAGATTAGAAACATCGACTTTATTAAAAATCCCCCCGCGCCGGGATGAAAAAGCCACGTTTAATCCGTTAAAATTGTCTGTAGGGATGGGAATACCACCTTTACCCTGATTGCCTGCGATCGCATACAAAACATTATGAACACGACTAGACCAGTCAACACATAAAGTCAACAACGCTTTGCCATCTAAAGTAGCATCTGGTCGGGGGTCACGGTTGAGAGGTTCACCAAAACTAAAGTTAATGGCACGAACATCACCAGTATTTTGCAAAGCTATATGTTGAGCTGATAAACACTCTTCTGGTTGACCCATATTTCTTGTAGAACCGACAGCTGAAGAATAGAGTCTTGCTTGCGGTGCAACTCCAGGTAAACCTTTATCTCTACTGACCATAACGCCAGCCACATTATAAGCATGGGGGTCAACGCTATTATTAGACTTAGCTGGCGCATTGCGTAAGAAAACCCCCGCCAACGATAAAGCACGATTTTTAGACACCGCCTTATCCCAGCCAAACATACCCGGACGACCAATTTCCACCTGACCGATCGCAATTTTCCGACCCAGCAAATTATAAGGAGGTTGATGTAGCCTCAAAACATCAATACCATTAGTTCCTAAAGAACTTGGTAAAGCCGAAGCCAAAACAGGCAAACTCAAACAAGAAGCACCGAAACCCCAAATTATCCAGCTTAATTTTTTATTCATAGTCAATAGTCAATAGTTATTAGTTTATCTATCTTGTATTCTTCCCTGTCACCTGTCCCCTGTCACCTGTCACCTATTCCCTCTCCCCTCTCCCCAATCCCAAAAATTCTCAATATTTTGTTACCTATTTTGTTACAATACTTACAGAAGAGGACGCTTAAGAAGCCACTAGCCATGACCCAAAACCAATCTCAAAAACCAATTGTTATTTCTCCATCTATCCTATCAGCCGACTTTAGTCGATTAGGTGACGAGATTCGCGCTGTAGATGCAGCTGGAGCTGATTGGATTCATGTTGATGTAATGGACGGTCGATTTGTACCTAATATTACGATAGGTCCTCTGGTAGTGGAGGCGATTCGTCCGGTTACAAATAAGCCTCTAGATGTCCATTTGATGATTGTCGAACCAGAAAAATATGTAGAAGGCTTTGCTAAAGCGGGTGCTGATATTATTTCTGTACATTGCGAGCATAATGCTTCCCCACATCTACACCGCACTCTCGGACAAATCAAAGAACTCGGTAAGCAAGCTGGGGTCGTACTTAACCCTGGTACACCTTTAGAACTGATTGAATATGTTCTGGAACTGTGCGACCTCATATTAATTATGAGCGTTAACCCCGGTTTTGGTGGTCAAAGCTTTATCCCTGGGGTAGTGCCAAAAATCCGCAAGCTGCGTCAAATGTGTGATGAGCGCGGTTTAGACCCTTGGATTGAAGTAGATGGTGGACTTAAAGCTAATAATACTTGGCAAGTGTTAGAAGCCGGCGCAAATGCGATCGTAGCTGGTTCTGCTGTATTTAACGCCAAAGATTATGCTGAGGCGATTACCAATATTCGCAACAGCAAACGTCCTACACCAGAATTGGCGAAAGTTTAATGCTGTTGGTAATTTGCATTACTTAAAAAAGTATAAAAAGATTTAGGGTAGGAAGTTTCTTACCCTATTTTTTTTGGTTACTTTATAAATCATATCTAAGCCTTAAAATTATTAGTTAGTTAGCTAGTAATTACAGGATGACAATGCAAACATACTATTACGTTTTGGCCAGCCGTCGCTTTTTGTTGCAAGAAGAACCCATTGAGGAAGTTCTGAAAGAACGCACTCGTCATTACCACGAACAAGAAAAAGAAATTGATTTTTGGCTAGTATCACAACCAGCTTTTTTAGAAGCACCTGAAATGGCTCAAATCAAAGCTAAATGTCCTCAACCCGCAGCTGCTATTATTTCTACTAATTCCCAATTTATTACTTGGCTGAAACTGCGGTTAGAATATGTCATTACAGGAGAATTTCCAGCTCCTTCTGGAACAATTCCGAATCCTATAGCATCCCTTGCTCCTGTATCTTGAGCAATGAGTCAATAGTCCTTAGAGACGTGATAAATCGCGTCTCTACAAGATTTAATAGTAATCAGCTTGTTTACTATGACTCATAACTAAACAAAATTTTCAGCAAAATCCTCTTATGCGTCCCAATTCTGTGCAGAAATTTGCCATTTTATCCAGTGTATTCGGACTAGCGATCGCAGGCGCAGGTTTCATGGGTAGCATAACTCCCGTAACAGCCCAAACAGCCCTTCCTGTGTGTCAACCTCCTACGCCTGGGGAGTATCTGTTGCTGGTAGTCAGTCCAACAGCAGAAAATCAGAAGCAGTTACGCAGTGCCTTACCAAATGAAATTAAGACTACCACCTGCCGATATCTGACGGAGACAGTAACACGGATAGGGGGATTTAGAAGCATTGATGATGCCAACCGTTGGGCTAGATATATCAATACTATTGTAGGCTTGTCTGCCATTATCACCACCAGACCAGGGGAATTAGCCCAGCAGCCACAGCAGCCACAGCAGCCACCCCAAATCACCTATAATCCCCAAATGCTGGGACAAGGTTTTGCTGTTTTAGTAGATTATTTTAACCGTCCAGAACTCGCAACTAGTTTACAGCAAGCCCTAGGTGGTAACGTTGGTCTGGCATCCTACGGACAAAAACCCTATTTATTGGCAGTTTATACGACTAACCAACAAGAAGCTTACAACACATTGCAGAAGCTCAACGATCGCGGTTTTTTTGCTGTACTAGTAGATAGCCGTAAAGTCATGTTACTGCGATCGGTTGTGCAAGTACAGTAGCGTCGCTGCGCTCCGAAGTCAAAAGTCAAAAGTCATTAGTTTTTCTCCTCTATCACCTGTCCCCTGTCCCCTGTCCCCTGTCCCCTACCTATTGACTATTGACCAACAAAGACCCAGCTAATAGAGAAATTGTGATCCCTAAAGCTGAACCTGCTATGACTTGTACAGGTGTATGTCCTAGCAATTCCTTGAGACGGTCTTGGTTAAAGTCTGGTTTTTCATGAAATAATTCATCAATCATTTGATTGAGGATGCGGGCTTGCTTACCGGCCGCTTGGCGCACTCCGGCTGCATCATACATGACGATAATGGCAAAAATTGTAGCCAAGGCAAAGTCAGGCGATGCCCAACCTAGAGTTTGTCCAACACCAGTAGCAAGAGCTGTCACCAAGGCTGAATGTGCGCTGGGCATACCTCCAGTGGTTACTAAAACGCGGACATTCAGTTTGCGGTGTTGAACTAGCTCAATCACCAGCTTCAATGCTTGAGCTAAAAAACAAGCTACCAGAGCAACCAGCAGCACCCGGTTGTCTAAAATGTTGCCTATGTCCTGCATGGTCTTTTGGTTCGGTTAGTCAGTATTAGCAGTAGTCGTTTTTCACAGAGTACGTTGAGATGCAACCCAAAATGCAGCTTCACCACACTCCAATTTAAGATACCCTACGGGTAGGCTTACGCCGACCGAGGAAAGCAAGCTACAAAATCCAAAATTTACAGCCCATTGTGATTGATTGCAATGGGTTTTTGAATTTAATTGTGAATTCCCCCAGAGGTTAATCTAATGATTGCGACTGGTGATAAATTGAGCGAGTGCTTTGAGTGGCTGTGCTAATTCCCCAAATGGGTCTAGTTCTGCACACGCTGACTCAATTAGTTCTTGAGCTTTAGCACGGGATTTTTCGATACCCCACAGACTAGGATAAGTAACTTTTTGCGCTAGGAGGTCTTTACCTGCGGTTTTACCCAATTGCTCTTGGGTACAGGTGATATCGAGGATATCATCAATGATTTGAAATGCTAGTCCGATGTTTTGGGAATAGCGTGAGAGTCTTTGTACATCTTCAGATGATGCGCCAGCTAAAATTCCACCACAGACAACAGAGGCTTCTAGAAGGGCAGCTGTCTTATGGTTATGGATGAAGTTGAGGGTTTCTAGGGAAATATCTGATTTACCCTCTGAGTCTAAATCAACCACCTGACCACCAACTAAACCAGCAGCACCTAATGCTTTTCCCAGTCTGGCAATTACCTGCAATACCCTCTCTCTTGCTACACTTTCAGGTGTATTGGTAGCAACCAATTCAAAAGAATAAGCCAATAAGCCATCCCCAGCTAGAATTGCAATGTCATCGCCATAGACTTTGTGATTTGTCAACCTACCACGACGGTAATCGTCATTATCCATTGCTGGCAGGTCATCATGAATCAATGACATAGTATGGATCATTTCTAATGCACAAGCTGTAGGCATGGCCATCTCGATTGTACCGCCCATCATTTCACAGGTAGCTAGGCAGAGAATCGGACGCAGACGCTTACCTCCAGCTAATAGCGAGTAGCGCATTGATTCATAAATTTTTTCTGGATAAATGACAGGAAGTGACTCATCCAGCGCAGCTTCACAAAGTTTTTTTCGCTCTTGAAGATAAGCTGTTAGGTTAAATGAGGCTTTTCCTGGCATCTTCTGAAGGTTATCAGCTGCTACCATCCTTAGAATTCCTTAAATTTTTGGCTTTTGGCTATTTGTCATACACGTCACAATTTTAAGATGCTCTGGAGTCAAAAGATTAACTAATACTTCATTAATCATGGAAGATAAATGATAAATGATGAGTTATGTTACATTTCATAATTTTTCATTTATCATTTAAAATCCCCTTCTCCTTTGCTGCTTTTAAATAACTGGCAAATGTATTTTCTAGCAAAAGAGCCACTGTCATTGGTCCAACACCGCCAGGAACTGGGGTGATATATGCCGCGACATTAGCCGTTGCTGCAAATTCAACATCGCCAACTAAGCGACTTTTGCCACTACTATTATCAGTGACGCGATTTATCCCCACATCTACCACAACAGAGCCTGGTTTCACCATGTCAGCAGTAATTAATCCGGGGATACCTGCGGCGACAACGAGAATATCAGCGTTTCTAATGATACTGGTAATGTCTTGCGATCGCGAATGAACAACAGTAACAGTAGCATTAGCTTCTAGTAGCATCAAGGCCATCGGTTTACCTACTAAAATACTGCGTCCTAATACTACTGCCTGTTTTCCCGCCAAAGGAATGTCATACTCTGCTAATAGCCGCATCACTCCCGCAGGTGTACAACTGCGTAAGCCTGTTTCCTCTCTTACCAGTTTTCCTAAATTCACTGGATGCAGTCCATCAGCATCTTTATCGGGGACAATTTGATGCAATAGCTTGACAGAATCTAAATGTTTTGGTAATGGTAGCTGTACGAGAATACCATCTACTTGTTCATCTTGGTTGAGTGTAGCGATCGCATCTTCTAATTCTTCTTGGGTTGTTTCTTGGGGGAAGTGTTTCCCAAAAGAAGCAATACCCACCTTAGCGCAGGATTTTTCTTTGTTACGCACATAAGCAGCAGAAGCCGGGTTATCCCCAACCATCAACACCGCTAACCCAGGAGGACGACCGATTTTGGTTTGTAATTCTTTGATTTGTGAAGCTAGTTCTTGCTGAATTTTTTCAGCTAAAGCTTTACCATCCAAGATTGTGGCAGTTTTTGTTTCCATGAGAATTCCTAAATTTAAATATAGAACTTACGCAAGTTTTAATAGTCATTGGTTATTAATCAATGGTCAATAGTTACACATAACCCTTGCTTGTAGATTATTATGGCGTTGCTGTCTGCTTGTCTATTTTCTCATATTGGGGACAGGAGATAGGGGACAGGGAGAAGAATTAATGACTAATGACTAATGACTAATAGACCTCTTGCATAAATATTTTTTTGTTTCGCGCAAAGGCGCAAAGACGCAAAGAAGGACGCTGTAATTATGACTTTTGCAAGAGGTCTAATGACTCTAATCTGTTTTGAAAATTACGTTAGCGTAGGGGGCGGAGCATCGTTATGAATTACAAACTACGAATTGGTATTACCTTACTTTTATTGGTGGGACTTTGTAGCTGTGCGCCTTTGAATGTGTCAGGCTTGAAAGGTAATAAAATTAGCTTTGGTAGCAATGTGACGGCGATTCAGAAAATAAAAGCCACCCCTGACAAACAAGGTAATGTTTATATCCAAGGTAAGGTAGAAAGAAAAGTTCCCTTATTAAAGCATCGGGCATATTTAATTAATGATTCCACCGACCAAATTTGGGTTGTAACTAATCAAAGCAATTTCCAAGAGGGGGAGTCAGTAGTAATTAAAGGTAAATTATTATACGAAAGTATTCCCATAGCAGACCAAGAATTTGGGGAGGTTTACTTGGAAGAGAAGTAATAATATTTACATTAATTCCAAAAATAATGTCAAATGAATAAGCAAAAAGTTCATGTAGCGATCGCCATCCTCTACCAAGATAATAAATTTTTGATGCAACTGCGGGACAATATCCCCAATATTCCCTACCCTGGTCACTGGGCATTGTTTGGCGGTCACATCGAACCCGGCGAAACACCAGATATAGCAGTACAGCGAGAAATCCTAGAAGAAATCGGCTATATTCTGCCACCCTTTGTTGAATTTGGCTGTTATCCTGATGAAAAAGTAGTGCGTCATGTGTTCCATGCACCCCTACTGGTAGAATTCCATCAATTGGTGTTAAATGAAGGTTGCGATATGGCGTTATTAACACCAGCAGATATTAGTCAAGGTAAATTTTATTCAAAAAACCTTAGAGAAACCAGACCTTTAGGTTCTGTAGCACAGCAAATCTTATTAGACTTCATTAATCAATAGTCATTAATTCTTCTCCCTGTCCCCTGTCACCTGTCCCCTGTCACCTGTCACCTATCCCCCCATACCAGGCACAATAAACTTATAGCGCGTGTGGAGTCACCACTAAATGCAATCAATAAACAAATTGCCTCGATGGTTAACTGTGGGACTGGCGTTTCCTGTAGCTATTCTCAACGGTTGGCTATTAATTCAGGTTGTACAGTATTTTCAACCCTTGGTGAGCGTTTTGGCATCTGCCACCCTCCTGGCTTTTGTTTTAGATTATCCCATCCAATTTTTTCAACGCCGTGGGGTGAAACGCAACTTGGCGATTGTTGGGGTGTTATTGTTAGCTGTGGTGATTTTAGTAGGCTTAGGTCTGACCTTAGTACCACTAATCATTGGACAGCTGAACGAACTAGTGAATATTCTGCCTCATTGGATTGATTCTGGCGTTCAACAGCTTGACGTTTTGCAAAATTGGATAGCAACGCAAACTTTACCCGTAAATTTGAGCGGTTTAGCCACACAGGTTTTAGAGCGATTTTCTAACCAATTGCAGTCTGTGACTGGTAAAATTTTGGGTTTAGCTTTCGATACTATTGGGGTTGTGGTGAATGTGCTGCTGGCGGTAGTCCTAACCATTTATATGGTACTAAATGGCGATCGCTTGTGGGATGGTCTTTATAAGTGGTTTCCTTCTCACATCGGCTCGAAACTCCGACAAATACTAAGGGAAGATTTCCATAATTACTTTATCGGTCAAGCTACATTAGGTGCTGTACTAGCTGTCACAGTAACTTTAGCGTTTGTAGCGTTGCGAATTCCCTTAGCACTACTTTTTGGCATTGGTATTGGCTTTTTCTCCCTGTTTCCCTTTGGTACAGGTATCGGCATTGCTATTGTTAGTCTATTAGTTGCTTTAGAAAACTTTTGGTTAGGATTTGAAGTTTTAGGGGTAGCTGTCGCTATCGACCAAATCAACTCTAATTTTGTTGCACCTAGAATTTTAGGTAACTTAACTGGTTTAAATCCTGTTTGGGTGGTAGTTTCTTTGTTATTGGGAGCTAAATTAGGCGGTGTTTTAGGTTTATTAGTTGCTATCCCTACAGCCAGTTTTATTAAAGATATCACCGATACTTGGCGGGCTGGAGAATTAAATCAGATAGATAATACAGAATCAGACTCAGCAAAGGTTGAAGGTGAAGTAGTAGTTACCCGTAGCTAAGTAATTGGAAAAAATTAATGTATGATGCCCACCAAAACCTAGATATGGTGGGCAAATCTTCCGATATTAAGCTTTAACTTTTCTCATTGCTTTTGCTTTTCTTTTGATTATCAAGCTAATACCACAAACAAGAATAGCACCACCCAGAGTTGTAGGCTCAGGTACTTTTGTATAAGTTACTTTACCAAAGCCAATTTCAGTATTTTGAAAACTGCCATCCAGAATTGTAAAATCTTCCCCAACAATTTCGTAGAAGAATGCAGAGGGATTGACTTTATCAAAGAAGAAATAACTTAATTCTACAGATGGCTTACCTGTAGAAGATGAAACTAACGATACAACAGGAAAATCAGGATAGGCGATATCATCTTTTTCTGTGTAAAGATTGGAATCTCCGTCAAATTGGAAAGATAATGACTTAACTATTGCTTCTGGAAAGATACCACTACTAAAAGTTGCGTCATCAAAACTAAAAAACCCTTTGCCTGTTTTTGTGGGACTTTCAACAGTAAAAGCGTAATTCACAATAGCAGCAGATGCAGTTTTGACATCTACAACAGAAAAACCTATAGCCAGAGTAGCAGCAGTTACAGCCAAATTTTTCAGTAATTTCATCTCAGTTACCATCAAGTTAAATTTTTGCCAAAATTACGTAAAAAAAGATAGTTGCAATCACCTCAATTTATTTAGAGGTTATCCTGATTCTTTTTCTACTTCTTGCTTTTATCTAAACGCTGGAATTTAACTTATTTTTGGGTGATGAGTTTAAGCAAAATTTAATTTCAGGTAAAAAGATACTAATTGATTAAATATTAAATTATATTAAATATTTTCAACTAATTTTTATTAACCCCTAGATAACTCTATCTTTACTTATTGTCATCAGAGCATATGGTAAACACTTATCCTGTAGGACTTTTGCAGGATATTTCTATTAATTAGTATGGAATCTAATCATTCATTAAAGCTAAATCGCCGTCGATTTTTGCTCAATTCAGCAGTAACAGCCGGTGGAATTATTACCACAAACCTTGTATCAAAATCACAAGTTTTTGCTCAAGCACCTGCAATTATTACCTCAGATAGAATGCGTCCTGCTGTACCTTATGGCATAGCTAGCGGAGACATCACGAATAATAATGTGGTGATTTGGAGTAAGAGCGATCGCGCGTCCAGAATGATTGTAGAATATTCCACTAGCCCATCTTTTAGTAATGTGCAGCGTGTTTTAGGGCCACAAGCTTTAGCAGATAGCGACTTTACAGCCAGATTAAATCTCAGAAATCTCCCTCCCAATCAACAAATATTTTATCGGGTGCTGTTCCAAGATTTAAATCAAGATACCTACAGCGAACCTGTCAATGGAATTTTTCATACTCCCGCTATCACTGGACGAGATATCTGCTTTGTTTGGGGTGGAGACACCGCCGGTCAAGGATGGGGTATAAATCCCGAATTTGGTGGGATGAAAATTTACGAAACCATGCGCCAAATGCAACCTGACTTTTTCGTTCATTGTGGCGATACTATTTACGCTGATAACCCCATTGTTGCAGAAAGAACTCTTGATGATGGCACAATCTGGCGCAACATTACCACAGAAGAAAAATCGAAAGTTTCAGAAACACTCAAAGAATTTCGTGGTAATTATCAATACAACTTACTAGATGAGAACGTGAAGCGTTTTAATGCTGAAGTCCCCATGCTGGCGCAGTGGGATGACCACGAAGTTACAAATAATTGGTATCCTGGGGAATTTCTTCTTAGTGATAACCGTTATACAGTCAAGGATGTGAACTTGTTGGCACAACGAGCAAGACAAGCATTCTTAGAATATATGCCCATTGGCTATACAACCAATAATACCGACCAAGCCAGAATTTATCGTTCTTTCAACTATAGCCCGTTGTTAGATATTTTCATGCTTGATGAGCGCACCTACAGAGGGCGAAATACCCCCAATAATCAGCCAGTTCCCAGTAAAGATACTGTTATGCTGGGTAGTAAACAAATCCAATGGATAAAACGTCAATTGCTGACATCCAAAGCTACATGGAAAGTAATTTCCAGCGATATGCCTCTAGGATTAATAGTTCGAGATGGTAGCACAGACTTTGAAGCTTGGGCTAACGCAGATAATGGCGTACCATTAGGTAGAGAATTAGAAATAGCCGATTTACTCCGATTTATTAAACAGAGAAATATCAAAAACGTTGTGTGGATAACTGCTGATGTCCATTACGCAGCCGCCCACTATTATGACCCCAACAAAGCCCAGTTTCAAGACTTCAAACCTTTCTGGGAGTTTGTCGCCGGGCCTCTCAACGCTGGGACATTTGGGCCAAACACACTAGAAAATACTTTTGGGCCACAGTTGATATTCCAAAGCTTACCTCCCGGTACAAGAGCAAATCGACCTCCAAGTGAAGGTTTGCAATTCTTTGGTGCAGTCAAAATCAATGATTCTACAAAAGTTATGACTGTATCACTACGTAACTTGGTAGGAGAAACTGTTTATAGTGTAGATTTGCCCCCAGAAGCGTAGTTAAAGCAACGCGTAACGCACTGCATTTGTGGTGCGTTACAGCTAATTTTTACTGTCGCCAATGCTCAAATTCTGATATAGCTGTAAGAGGATGTTTGAAAAGTCTTGATTGATGTATCAAATATTTTTTACCCCTCCCTAACCCTCCCCTTATAAAGGGGAGGGAACTAGATTTTTCTTGTTTCCCACCTTTACAAGGGGGGATTAAGGGGGGTAAAAATGTAATTAAAATCACAGCGAACCACTTTTCAAACACGCTCTAACACGCCCTACTTAATATTTACTACCTGCGTTTAGTTATCAGCCAACCCAAGGCGATGAAAAATAAGGTTGCTAAAATACTCAACAATAAAGATGCGTAAAAGGGATGGGGTTGGTTATCAGGAGAGATGGCGGCTAGGGGTTGGCTAATTTTGTCGATGTGTTGGACGACTACACCGGAGACAATTGCACCCCCACCGAAGCCTATACCTAGTATTTGAATGGTGCTTTCTAGAGTGCGATCGCTCTCTGCCTGTTGTGTTTCTACTATACCTCGGATTGTATCCACCAATTGCCCAAATAATTCTTGACCTGGAGTAAGATAATTAATATCTGTCTCAATTTGCTTCTGCCATTTCTGACATTCTTTGTCCAAAAAATCTTGCCAGGATTGGGGACTTTTTCCGTTACCAATGGCTTGAATTTTATCTAAGCAAATTTTGTAATTAGTAATATTAGTAGTAATTGCGGTATGGTGCGTTTGTAAATCTTGCAAGCATCTGGTGTAATCAAAGCTTTTTTGGGGAATTTTTGCCATTAAGCTTTTGAAGTCAGATAATTTTGTTGAATTTGCAGATATCAAACTGTTAAACTCTTGGATTTTATTTTCTAAATCGCTGTAAATTTCTCTCGCTTCTTTATAGCGTTGACGCGCTAGTTGATAAATATAAAGTATTTTATGATAACTCCAAAATAATCTTAATAACCAATCATAGGCTGTTGCTGCTAATGTTATTGTTGGTGACTGGTTATTATTGATGACGATTAAAATCTGACACTGTTTAGCAGGGTTATCTGGTTCGTTGGGATCTAATGCTTGGTATTCAAATAAAAGACTATCAAATAGTTCTCCTGTTTTAATCAGCACAGGATTTAAGTTTGTTCCTGCTACTAATGCTATGGCAAATCCTTTCGCTATGGTATCACAATCTACGGTGGTATCTACTTCGCCGTAAATCCATAATGTCTGCCCTAATGATGGTTGAATGTTAGCAGGTAATAAAGATTTTGGTTGAAAATGTTGCAGTTGGGGGATATTTATTTCAGTGGTTGATAATTCTGGAGTTAATGTTAAATCAACTGCGTAGGTATCATTTAGCAAAAATGGCTGAAGATTAGCATTAATTTTAAAGCCGTCTGGTGTGGGGAGATTACCTAAATCTAAATCTTGGCCAGAAATACTTAACCATTCAGTTTTGATTGCTGCTTCTTGCTGGGGTTTGTATATACCATTGTCATAGGAAACTAATTGTGAACGCAAATCTTTCAAGCTATTAAAGGGAAGTGAATTTACACCAACTTTCACCAGATTTTCCCATAACAGATTAGCATCTGTCACAACTTCACCTGGAAGATTGGTGAGGGTGTGGCGGAGATGAAAGGCGTAGAGGCTGAGGCTGAAATTCTTCACGGTGTTGGCTGGGATTTTTGCTTGTCAGATAAAGGCGCGTTGTTTTTAATGGCGTTGTCTAATAATTCCTTTGATGATGGGCTGGATTCACCGCGTTTAGTTGGTGATGTAGTACCACCTAAGCCTAGATTTATACCTAAATTCATCTGAGATTCAGGACTGATTGATCTGAGGTTTTGTCTGTATGCTGCTAAAAGTTGACTGCGCGATGGGTTTCGCAACCAATTGTCTAGTATTCCTGAGATTTCGGTATCGTCATTTTCTGGTAAATTACTCCATAGTTGCAGTAATTCATCCCAGTCTGTTGGAGAAATTAAATTGGCTGGCGACTTAAGGATTTGAATAAAAGCTTGGATGCTATTTTGATCAACTGACATTTGTTAAACTCCTTTACCTGTGATATAAAAAGCAGCCCAATAAAAAGGTGATTTAAAAGGTTTGGTAGATTCTCCTTGGTCTTTGGCAATTTGAGTAAAGTATTTATCTAGTTCTACCTGCCAGGCTATACTTAATGACGAGTTACTCAGCCAATCTTGAAAGCCTTTGATTGTTGTATCTCTTAACCAGCGTTGTGCTGTATTTAAAGCTAATACAATATTACTTTGTTGCTGCAATTCTTCGTAAAATTTAATCATCAGTAAAGCTGTGGCTGTAGCACTGACAGTCCACTGGCTACTGACTACATTGGTGCTACCAGCTAACAAGAAGCCACTGGGTAAACCAATGTATTCATCACTAGTGCTGGTGGAATCGGTAACACCAGTTTCGCAAGCTGAGAGTGTGACTAGGCGACAGTTTGTTAATTTGAAGTGAGTAATGATATCTGTTAAAGTTAGGTTGTCGTCAGCCAATTGTAAGCCGGAGTCTTGGGGAGAATTAGGGTCAAAGTAACCGTGACAGAAGAAAAAGATACAGTTAGCTTTAAGTAATTCTGGATTTAATCTGACATGATGATTTTCATCAATATTGATAATTGCTGATTTTTTGGCTTGGTCTTGCTTCAGAATATCAGTATGAGCAAAGTTTTTCTTGATGGCTGTGACTGCACCTAAATCTTTTTCGTAGTCTTGATATAAATCTGGTGTGGGGTTTTGGATGGCGAATAAAGATTGAAAGTCAGGACATTGACGCAGTTGCACTTGTTGTAAGATTTGACAACTAGGTGCATAACTGACACCGTTGGGGAATAAGTCAATTAAGTATGATGATTTGACGGGTAAAGCGTGGAGAGGTAACAGGTGTAAAAATAAATGGGGAATGAGAATTAATCTTTTACATTCTTCGGGTATTTGGGCTAATATTTCTTCAATGTGTAGAATTTCTGCTAAGTTTTTTAGGCGTGTTTCTAGCTGATTCTGCCATTGGCTTTTATTTGGATCTTCTGGGTTGTAATAATCTTCTAGATATTCATTATTCCAGTTATAAAGCGCATCTAATTCTGTTGGTTGTGATTGCCAAGATATTAATTTTTGTCCGTTAGGTTTGATAATAAAAGTGAGAATTTTATCTGTAACAATGTACCATTCAATAATTGCAGTGTTGTCAGCCAAGGTATTTTGAAATTGGTCAAATTTAAAGCCAGAGCCTACAGGTAAATGGCTATCTTGTAATGCTTGGCGTTGTTGTCGCCATTGTTGGATATCTTGAGCTAAGGCTGTAGGATTTTCGACTTTACTATTTTGCAGTTGATACTGACTAATGGCTATTTTGTCGTTGATTTCTTCTAATTGGGTAGCTAATTCTGGCGGGAAAATAGTTTTAAGGTCGCTGTTGAGGATCAGCTCTACTAAGTTGCGGGTTTTGCTGCGTTCGATATATTCTAGTGCTGCGGTGTCTCTACCACTGGCTAGACACACTTCTACCATCCGTCGATAAAGTTGATTCCATTCTGCGGCTTGTTTACGCTTCCCTTCTTCCCCAGAATTACTTTCACCGCGCAAAGTTTCAACTGTTTCTATTGCTTGGGTGAAAGTATTGTACGCTAAATCAAATCGTTCTGCTTCTTGGTAGAGTATGCCGAGATTTAACAAAGTTTCTGCATTATTTTGGGGAAAATCAGTGCGGGTTCTGACTTCCAGAGCAGCAGAAAAAGCGGCGATCGCATTTTCCAGATTCTCCCCTCTGTTTCCTAATATTCTGTCACCGTAAGCAGCCGCCAGATTATTTTGCGTCGTTGCCCATTTTTCAGGAAAATCAGTGCGGGTATAAACTTCCAGAGCAGCAGAATAAGCGGCGATCGCATTTTCCAGATTCTCCCCTCTGTTTCCTAATATTCTGTCACCGTAAGCAGCCGCCAGATTATTTTGCGTCGTTGCCCATTTTTCAGGAAAATCAGTGCGGGTTCTGACTTCCAGAGCCGCAGAATAAGCAGCGATCGCATTTTCCAGATTCTCCCCTCTGTTTCCTAATATTCTGTATAAGTAAGCATTCCCCAGATTATTTTGCGTCGTTGCCCAATCTACAGGAAAATCAGTGCGGGTTCTGACTTCCAGAGCAGCAGAATAAGCGGCGATCGCATTTTCCAGATTCTCCCCTCTGTTTCCTAATATTCTGTATAAGTAAGCAGCCGCCAGATTATTTTGCGTCGTTGCCCAATCTACAGGAAAATCAGTGCGGGTTCTGACTTCCAGAGCAGCAGAATAAGCGGCGATCGCATTTTCCAGATTCTCCCCTCTGTTTCCTAATATTTTGTCAGAGTAAGCAATCGCCAGATTATTTTGCGTCGTTGCCCATTTTTCAGGAAAATCAGTGCGGGTTCTGACTTCCAGAGCAGCAGAATAAGCGGCGATCGCATTTTCCAGATTCTCCCCTCTGTTTCCTAATATTTTGTCAGAGTAAGCAATCGCCAGATTATTTTGCGTCGTTGCCCATTTTTCAGGAAAATCAGTGCGGGTTCTGACTTCCAGAGCAGCAGAATAAGCGGCGATCGCATTTTCCAGATTCTCCCCTCTGTTTCCTAATATTTTGTCAGAGTAAGCATTCCCCAGATTATTTTGCGTCGTTGCCCAATCTACAGGAAAATCAGTGCGGGTTCTGACTTCCAGAGCAGCAGAATAAGCGGCGATCGCATTTTCCAGATTCTCCCCTCTGTTTCCTAATATTTTGTATAAGTAAGCATTCCCCAGATTATTTTGCGTCATTGCCCAATCTACAGGAAAATCAGTGCGGGTATAAACTTCCAGAGCAGCAGAATAAGCAGCGATCGCATTTTCCAGATTCTCCCCTCTGTTTCCTAATATTCTGTATAAGTAAGCATTCCCCAGATTATTTTGCGTCGTTGCCCAATCTACAGGAAAATCAGTGCGGGTTCTGACTTCCAGAGCCGCAGAATAAGCAGCGATCGCATTTTCCAGATTCTCCCCTCTGTTTCCTAATATTCTGTATAAGTAAGCATTCCCCAGATTATTTTGCGTCGTTGCCCAATCTACAGGAAAATCAGTGCGGGTTCTGACTTCCAGAGCCGCAGAATAAGCAGCGATCGCATTTTCCAGATTCTCCCCTCTGTTTCCTAATATTCTGTATAAGTAAGCATTCCCCAGATTATTTTGCGTCATTGCCCAATCTACAGGAAAATCAGTGCGGGTATAAACTTCCAGAGCAGCAGAATAAGCGGCGATCGCATTTTCCAGATTCTCCCCTCTGTTTCCTAATATTCTGTCACCGTAAGCAGCCGCCAGATTATTTTGCGTCGTTGCCCATTTTTCAGGAAAATCAGTGCGGGTATAAACTTCCAGAGCAGCAGAATAAGCGGCGATCGCATTTTCCAGATTCTCCCCTCTGTTTCCTAATATTCTGTCACCGTAAGCAGCCGCCAGATTATTTTGCGTCGTTGCCCATTTTTCAGGAAAATCAGTGCGGGTATAAACTTCCAGAGCAGCAGAATAAGCGGCGATCGCATTTTCCAGATTCTCCCCTCTGTTTCCTAATATTCTGTATAAGTAAGCATTCCCCAGATTATTTTGCGTCGTTGCCCAATCTACAGGAAAATCAGTGCGGGTTCTGACTTCCAGAGCAGCAGAATAAGCGGCGATCGCATTTTCCAGATTCTCCCCTCTGTTTCCTAATATTTTGTCAGAGTAAGCAATCGCCAGATTATTTTGCGTCATTGCCCAATCTACAGGAAAGGTAGTGCGGGTATATACAGTAAGCGTAATTTCGTAACCAGTAATAGCAATTTCCATATTATTGGCTTTGCTACCCAAGGGAAAATCGCTAATCAGATTACTAAAGTTACAAATCACATTAGCGATGGATGTCGCTGTATCTGGTTCTGCTTCTGCTAAGGTAGTTGTTGCCCAACGGCGCAGTAATTCTGCAAAGATACGATCCAGTTTATGGGTATTTGCTGCCAGCAACGGGTAAATTACTTGAGGATTGCCGTTACTTTCTGCTGTTGCTCGCAATACTTCTAATATAAATTGCCTGTAAATCTCTATATCTGCTTCAGTGATGGGGGGAGTTTCTGGTGTGGTGAGATATGTTGCTAAGTTTCTCAACCAATTAGCTCTATTTTCTTCTCCCTGCTGGGCGAAATTATCTGCGACTGCTGTCAACACCTGCACAAAGTCAGCATCTAGCAATTCTGTATTCGCTGCTAATATCTCTGGTTCTTCCCCACTGGGGCAATCTAGCAGCTTTTCAATTAGCTGATAATAAGCTTGTAAACGCTGTTCGTTCATGAGTAGGTGTAGTGAGACGCATCTTGATCAGGCTTCAACAGTATTATCCGCAATTTCTGAAAATTTGGGGGGTAAAAGTTTTAGATGCTGTTTACCCCTCCCTCACCCTCCGCGTTTGTATCGGCTAGGGTGTACACACCAGTTATCGAATCACTATCAGTCCTCTGTTTACCCCACCCTAACCCTCCCCTTGGAAAGGGGAGGGAACTAGATTTTCCGGTTTCCCCCCTTTCCAAGGGGGGATTAAGGGGGGTAATTTGACTTGTGTGTACACCGTAGCCTTGGAAAGGGGAGGTAACTGAATTTTCTGGTTTCCCCCCTTTCCAAGGGGGGATTAAGGGGGGTAACCCTGGGAATAATAAGCACAGTCCAGGAATATAAAAATATTGATGACGAAGCTGTATAACCAAACCTCAGAAAAGCAAAAACGGCAAACTCTCAGAAACAATATGCCCCCATGTGAAAAAATAGTTTGGGCAAAGCTGAGAAGTCAACAAATTGAAAGTTGTAAATTTCGCAGACAATACAGTATTGACAGATTTGTAGTTGATTTTTATTCTTCAGAATTGCGACTTGCCATAGAAATTGATGGTGATAGTCACTATCAAGATGGAGTCCCAGAATATGATCGCGATCGCCAAGCTTTTTTGGAATCAAAAGGTACGAGTATTTTGAGGTTTAAGAATCAGGAAGTTTATCAAGATATTGATGGTGTGGTGGATAAAATTAGGGAAGTTATTTGTATGTTGAGGAAAGTTACCCCACTCTAACCCTCCCCTTGGAATGAATAGCTGACTTGTCAATAGGAGTCGGGGTTGTGTTTCGCCGACACAGCCGACACAATAGAACCATAAAAAAACCTTGCGCGATCGCCATTAAATTTCCACATCACGTTATCATCGGATATTGTGGCTTTGGCGTGCGTAAATTCTAGCATCTATCCTATGACCGTTTCTCCCTCTGATATCCAGCCGACAGAACCCAATCCTTCCACTGGGCCGCATACCGACACGCAAAAGGTAGACCGCAATAAGCTGAGTAAAATGTATCAGCACTACGTTGAGGTCAAAGATAAACATCCTCATGCGCTGCTGCTGTATCGGGTAGGCGATTTTTTTGAAACTTTTTTCCAAGATGCTGTCACAGTAGCGAGAGAACTGGAATTAGTCCTTACTAGTAAACACGGCGGTGAAGTTGGTCGTGTCGCCATGACCGGTGTACCCCACCACGCTTGGGAACGCTACACAACTCAACTGGTGGAAAAAGGCTATGCTGTGGTCATTTGCGACCAAGTGGAAGACTCTTCTGAAGCGGTGGGTTTGGTGCGTCGGGAGGTGACACGCATCCTCACCCCTGGCACATTATTAGAAGAGGGGATGCTCAAATCTAGTCGCAATAATTACTTAGCGGCTGTGGTAATTGCGGGGAATCACTGGGGTTTAGCTTATGCAGATATCTCTACAGGGGAATTTCTCACCACCCAAGATAGTGATTTAGAACATCTCACCCAGGAACTCATGCGCTTGCAGCCTTCCGAGGTGTTAGTTCCCACAAACGCCCCTGATTTGGGTACTTTGCTGCGTCCTGGTGAAACTTCGCCCCATTTACCAGCCTGCTTACCACCATCATTTTGTTATAGTTTGCGATCGCAAGTCCCCTTTTCTCAGGGTGAGGCTAGAAGTAAATTATTGCAGACATTCAAAGTGCGATCGCTCGAAGGTTTGGGTTGCGACCATCTCCCCTTAGCAGTAAGGGCGGCTGGTGGGTTGTTGGAATATGTGGAAGATACCCAAAAAGAAAAACCCATTTCTCTGCAAAGACTCCGCACCTACACCATCACCGACTACCTAATTGTTGACCACCAAACCCGCCGCAACCTAGAAATCACCCAAACCGTCCGTGATGGCATTTTTCACGGTTCTCTACTTTGGGCATTAGATAGAACTAGCACAGCAATGGGTACTAGGGCTTTGCGGCGGTGGTTGTTGCAACCATTACTTGATATTAAAGGCATTCGGGCGCGACAAGATACTATTCAAGAACTCAAAGAAAATACCCCTCTGCGTCAGGATTTGCGGCAATTATTACGGCAGATTTACGACTTAGAACGACTTACCGGCAGAACAAGTTCAGGGACTGCTAACGCCAGAGATTTAACAGCTTTGGCTGATTCCCTATCGCGTTTGCCAGAATTAGCCCGTTTAGTTGCTGATGCGCGTTCTCCCTTCCTCAAAGCATTGCAGAAAGTGCCGCCGATTTTAGAAACATTGGCGCAGAATATCCACACCCACCTTGTTGAATCACCACCGATACACCTAAAAGAAGGGGGCTTAATTAGGTCTGGGGTAAACCCTCAGTTGGATGAAAGAAAAGCAACGGTAGAAGCAGACCAGCAATGGATTGCTAATTTAGAAGTAGATGAAAAAGCTAGAACAGGTGTCCCCACACTGAAGGTAGGATTTAATAAAACCTTTGGTTACTACATTAGTATTTCCCGTGCCAAAGCTGACCAAGTACCCAATAATTACATCCGCAAGCAAACCCTCACCAATGAAGAACGGTACATTACCCCAGAACTCAAAGAACGAGAAGCCCGGATTCTGACAGCAAGAGATGATTTGAATCAGTTAGAATATGAGGTTTTTGTTGCACTGCGGGAAGAGATAGCCAAAGAGGCGGAAGTAATTCGTAACCTTTCCCGCGCCGTAGCCGCCGCCGATGTGCTGTGTGGTTTAGCTGAATTGGCGGTACAGCAAGGTTATTGTCGTCCCGAAATGATTCCCGGACGGGAAATAGAAATTGTTGGTGGTCGCCATCCAGTAGTAGAACAGTCCTTACCTGTGGGGTTTTTTGTCCCCAACTCAACGGAATTGGGGAGTAGTGGAGAAAATAATACATCTCTACCAGACCTAGTTATTTTGACTGGGCCAAACGCCAGTGGTAAAAGTTGCTATCTGCGTCAGGTGGGACTAATTCAGCTAATGGCGCAGATTGGGAGTTTTGTCCCGGCCAAGTCGGCCAAGTTGGGAGTGTGCGATCGCATTTTCACCCGTGTCGGTGCAGTTGATGACCTAGCTACAGGTCAATCTACCTTCATGGTCGAAATGAATGAAACCGCGAATATTCTCAACCACGCCACAGCGAGATCCCTAATTTTGTTAGATGAAATCGGAAGGGGGACAGCTACCTTTGATGGACTTTCTATTGCTTGGGCTGTAGCAGAATATTTAGCTACAGAAATCCAGGGGCGGACAATTTTTGCAACTCACTATCATGAATTAAATGAATTAGCGGGGATGTTACCTAATGTTGCTAATTATCAAGTAACAGTGAAAGAATTACCCGACCAAATTATCTTTCTGCACCAAGTCCAACCAGGAGGTGCAGATAAATCCTATGGGATTGAAGCCGGAAGGTTGGCGGGTTTACCTGCGGTAGTAATTCAAAGGGCAAAACAAGTCATGGGGCAAATCGAAAAACACAGTAAAATTGCGATGGGGTTAAAGAATTTAGAGTAGTTCATATGTGAAAAATGTCAATCACGGATTTTACGGATTATGGGATGTCACTGATTTTTTTGGGAGCAGATTAAAACATAAACATCAGTGTAATCTTGACATCTGTTTAATCCGTGTTCAAGATGGATTTGTCTATTTACATGGGTGTACGAATTATAAGATTTTACTGATTTTTTTGGGAGCAGATTAAAACATAAACATCAGTGTAATCTTGACATCCGTTTAATCCGTGTTCAAGATGAATTTATCTATTTACCTGGGTGTACAGATGATGAGATTACACTGATTTTTTGGGAGCAGATTAAAACATAAAAATCAGTGTAATCTTGAAATCTGTTTAATCCGTGTTCAAGATGGATTTATCTATTTACATGGGTGTGTTGTATGGAGGGTTTGAAGTATGCTGATATTACTCAGAAAATTATCGGGGCTAGTTTTGAGGTACATAAGTTGTATCCCCTCAATATTCCGGGGTAAGGAGTTCTTCAGTCATCAATGAAAAACCAAAAGGATTGAGAGCAGATTTTTCCTGAATAATAGTTGCTAAAGAAGGAATATTCCCAACCTGAGAAATCCGGTCACGGATATACTCAAAAAAGCTAATTCCCAACTTACGAGTAGTAGCAACAAGAGACATAAAAGTATCCCAAGCCTGAGTACCTTCTAGAGTTTGAGTGGCATAACTAATATTACGCCGTTGCACCATTGTCCTAGCAGCTAACTCCGCCGGATTATTATGCAAAGGTAATTCAGGATGCTCTAAGACTAAAAGCAACTCCGAAATTTTCAGCAGCGTTAATTGTTTTCGCTCATCCAACTGTTGATAACCGGTTTGAGTATCGAAAAGTTTCCAAAACTCAGACCGGAGTTTTTCTGCCATCTGTTGACTGGGTGCATCTTTGTAAGCCAGCAAGTCTCGGTAGTAATCCCAGAAATCATCCAGGAATTTATCAAGAGCTTTTTGGTGACAAGCAACATAAGGGGTCAACTTTTTGTAATGTCGTCCTTCATGCACCCAACACAAAGCGATATTATCAGTCAGTAATTTGAACTGAGGAGCATCATCACAAACGAGAGTTTGCACCACTGGCCAATCAGTTTGTTGATGATAAAAAGCAATCGCTGCTGCTTCTATAATCCGAGTCCGGTGTTGAGAACCTAGTTTGGGTAGATATGTATCAAGTAGAGTATTAAACTCTGCTTCACTCAACACAGTTTCTTGAGGTAATAGTTTAAGAGCATTTTTCCATTTAGTCGGGATTTGGAAAGTCTCCACTAAATTGTCTGTAAGTTGATTGAGAATCAACTCCAGTTCTGTGGCATTTTGCAATACTTTTACTACACTCAATCTGTCTTTTTTGGCAGTGGTCAGGTAGATTGTATAGAAAGGGTTGCAGACTACATTAGTGGTATAGTTCACCCCACCCACCCGCGCACCAGTTTGGTCGAAGTTTTGCCAAGGACTGCTCTCTAGTCCCGACGCATATACTTCATCTTTCTCGCTTTCAAAATCAGTGTGGTTTTTAATCAGTAGGTTCGATAAATATCCGGCTGATATGGATATCCCAATATCTTCTAAAAACTCTAATAATTTGCCTTGGGTCATGTTGCCCCCATAGTATAGGCTCATCACCAAAGCTTTTATTCCCGGACCGAATTCTCCTTCGTAACCGCAAGGCAGTTCTGCTAAATAGGTTTTTCCCACTGAAGGTGAGTAGTATTTCTCTTTACGGAATAATACGTTGTCCGTTCCCAAGGTGATGTCTTGGATGATTACTTCTTGATAGCCTTTAAACTCTGCGTCTGCTGGCAGTTTGTCCTGGGGATATTCCAATATTTGTTCTCTATTTATTTTAACTGTCGCTTTCTTACTGCCTTTGTTGTGCTTTTTTAGAGTCTGTCGTTCTTTTTCTGATGAGTGATTGTTGGCAAATCCTTTCTTGCTGCTTTTGATGTCTGGTTGACCTTTTTCTCCTTTCAGGCGGTTGTTTTCATCTTTTAACTGTTGATTTTCATCTCGTAATTCTTTGACTTCTGCTTGCAATTGCTCTATTAGGTTCAGTAATATTTCTACTGTCCGACGCATTGATTCATCTGCAATTCCTTTTGGCTCGATGGTTTGCAGTATCTCTTCTCCCAATTTTTTACTCGAATCTAGCTTTTGCGTCATGTGTCATATTTTATGATATTGCTTGTCCCTCGCTGACTTTATTTTTTCTACTACCCCTACTTATTGAGCCGATACCATAAGTTTTTGGGTAATGGGTTTCAAGAGGTTATTTATCAAAGGGCTTTGGCTTATGAGATGAGTCAAGTGGGGCTGGAGTTTGCACGTGAAATTGAGCAACATATTTTTTATAAGGATTTGGAAAAACCTATTGGAACTCGTAGGGCTGATTTTGTGGTTGAGGGAAAGGTTTTGGTTGAGTTGAAGGCTGTTATTCAGCTTGAAGATGTGCATTTGGCTCAGGCTTTAAATTATCTGAAGGTGTATAAGTTGGAGGTTGGTTTGTTGATTAATTTTGGGAGTAAGAGTATGGTGTTTAAGCGATTGGTGAGGTGAAAATTTAATCACGGATTTTATGGATTATGGGATGTCACTGATTTTTTTAGATAATATTAAAATATAAGATAAAAATCGGTTTTATGTTTGAACAACAACCTGAAAATTTACGCCAGAAGGTTCAAAATTTAGCAGCAGAAGCGATTAATAAATCAGCACCATCAGCATGGTTTGAAGTTTTATATGCTTCAGCTAATGGTGATGCTGAACAAATTCCCTGGGCAAGGTTAACACCTCACTCCTATCTCCAAGATTGGTTAGATAATCATGAGTTATTTACCCTGGGGAAAAAGGCTCTAGTAATTGGTTGTGGTTTGGGGGATGACGCGGAAGCTTTAGCTAAACTGGGATTTGATGTTACCGCTTTTGATATTTCTCCTACTGCGATCGCTTGGTGTCAGCAGCGATTTCCTAATTCAAAAGTCAAATATGAAGTTGCTGATTTGTTGGCGATTCCTTCACAATGGTATCGAGCTTTTGATTTTATTTTTGAATGTCGGAATATCCAAGCTTTACCATTAAGTGTACGTGCTGCGGTTATCTCTTCTGTGGTTTCTGTGGTTGCTCCTGGTGGGACTTTGTTGTTAATTGCTCGTGTGCGGGAAACAGAAGCCGAACCATCTGGGCCACCCTGGCCATTGTCTAACTCTGAACTCGCACAGTTGGAAAGTTTGGGATTACAAAAAATAGCGGATATGCTGTTTTTAGAATCTCAGGAAACTGAAGTCAAGCAGATGCGTATTGAATATCAATCTCCTAAATAAATACCTAAACCACGCGCAGTTTGCACTAAGGTATCCTCTGGGTTGACTGCTCTATATTGTGCGATCGCTTCCGCAATGGGTACATTTAGCACCTGGCGATTTTGCCAAGTCACCATGTAATCATATTTACCTTCATCAATGAGATTGACTGCTGCGACTCCAAAGGCTGCGGCTACTAATCTATCTAGTGGTGAAGCTGTTCCACCCCGTTGGATGTGTCCTAAAACGGTGACTCGTGTTTCTGCACCGATGCGATCGCTAATTTGATCGGCTAAGTATTCCCCAATCCCACCATATCGAGATTGTCCCAACCGATTAGTCATGGTGAGAGTTTCTCCCTCTTGGGTACGCACTGCTTCGGATACAATTACTAAACAATAGTATTTACCTGCTTCTTGGCGTTGTTTAATTTTGGCGCAGATATGCTCCATATTGTAGAGAATTTCGGGAATTAAAATCACATCTGCTCCCCCAGCAATTCCCGCAGCAATGGCAATGTGTCCCGCATCACGCCCCATCACTTCTAAAATCATGACTCGACTGTGGGAAGCGGCGGTGAAGTGTAACCGATCAAGTGCTTCTGTAGCAATATTCACGGCTGTATCAAATCCGATCGCGTGTTCGGTAATGCCAATATCATTATCGATGGTTTTGGGAATACCAACTAAGTTAATCCCGCCTTGTTGTGCTAAACGACGGAGAATAGCTAAACTACCATCGCCACCAATCCCAATCAAAGCATCTAAATCTAGTTGATGATAGCCGGCAATAATTTCCTCGGAGCGATCGCATAAACTACCATCAGCCATCGGAAAAGCAAAGGGATCTCCTTTGTTGGTAGTGCCTAACATTGTCCCACCAGAAGTTAAAAGCGGGTCAACTTGCTCGATTTCTAGTTTTGTAAATTGCGGCGGACGTGCCATTAATCCTAGGGTTGCTTGCCTAATTCCTAAGACTTCCCAGCCTTTACCGCCAGCACAATGGACTACAGCCCTAATCACCGCATTCAAACCAGAGCAATCTCCTCCACTAGTAAGAATGCCGATACGCTTACTTTTACCCATATTTTTTAACGTTGCCAACGTGAAATGCTTTTACCCAAATCTTACAGATAGATTGATTTGAGCCTGCAATAATACCAAGAAAACCCGGTAACAAGTAATAGGTAACAGAAAAAACTATTACCTATTGCCAAACCTCACAGATGAATTAATCTTTAATTTGCACACCAGCTTTCCCTAGATCAAAATTTGGGGGAAAATGAGTGGTGCGATCGCAATCAGCCTTTTCTAACTTCGCGCCTTGGAGGTTGGCTTGGCGGAGATTGGCTGACATCAACATTGCACCTCTAAGATCGGCATCTTGTAAATCAGCTTGACTTAAATCAGCAAAGCTCAAATCAGTACCTCTGAGATTCGCGCCTTTGAGATTCGCTGCATTCAAATCAGCGTAACTCAGGTCAGATCCTTTCAAGTCAACGCCTTGTAAATTGGCATTACCTAGTTCGGCTCGGCTAAAATCCCGCTCACCCGCGATGTACATCTCCATCAGGGTGGCTACCGTACTAATTGGCTGTTGATAATTAATTTCAGACATAAAACAGCCTCACATAAGATTTTTTATCAGTGTATGGTTTATGTTGAGCTACAAAACACAATATTTCATCATGTATCGGGCTTTTCATGGCATATAGGATTTTTTTTGGTGCAACTTAATCCTTTACCAATACGCCATTGAGGAAGATATCCGCCAAACCTTCTGCCATTTGTTGCATTTGTTGGGGGGAAGCATCGGGTTGCATGAGGGTATTATTGGAAAAACCGGCGATCGCAAACATTCCTAAGAAAACTTTCGCTACTAGATTGGCATCCATTTGGCGATAAATACCTTTATCCATAGCAGTTTGGAAGAAGGCTTCAGCCACATCGGTCATTTTATTGATCACTTCTATTTGAATGCGATCGCGTAAATCTGGATGAAACTGTACTTCCATAAAGCAAACGCGCATCAAATCGGCATTTTTTTGTAAATTCCACATCCGGCGGCGCATCACCTGTGCTACAGCTTTATAACTGCCCATTTCACTTAATTCTGTGAGTAAATCCGTGAGAATCTCTACCCAGCCCGCAGTTGCAACTTCTACTAAAATCGCTTTTTTATTAGAAAAATGCCGAAATAAAGTTCCTTCAGCCACACCTGCTGCTTGTGCTAAGTCGCGGGTAGTAGTACCATCAAATCCCTGAGCAGCAAATAATTTGAGTGCTGCCTGTAAAATTCGGGAGCGTGTTTGTGCTTCTGAGGGTGGGGGAGAATTAAAAACTCGCATAATAGTTAATGTAAAATCTCCGGAACATGGTTTGTAGCATTATTGTCTAACGTCAGGTACAAAAAGCACAGAAAGCTTAATACAAGATTAACGCTCCTATTGCTAATTTACCTGTCACCTAGGTAGTGAAAATTTATTTTACTCGTCGCTTATGAATCATTTCAGTTGCTCACAAGTCCCAGCTACGAAAGGTCAATCATACATTCCCTCTTTTTTCAGCAGGGATTTAACCCGCCGACTTTTAACAACGTTACTGGTACTGATAGTTGCTTGGTGGGGGCTAGTACCACAGACAGCTTTAGCACAAACCCAAACCGTACCGCCTCCTGAAACTACGCTGCAACGGAGCAAAAGGCCTACTGCTAAAAGTTCGATTCAACCCTATTTAGATCGGGTAATCAAGCAGCTAACAGAGTTTCGCTTGAATAATGGCATGAAGTTCATTGTTTTAGAACGCCATCAAGCACCAGTTGTTTCCTTTCTCACCTACGCAGATGTAGGAGGTGTGGATGAGCCAGACGGGAAAACTGGTGTAGCCCACTTTCTAGAGCATTTGGCATTTAAAGGCACTACCCGCATTGGAACACAAGACTACCAAGCTGAAAAACCTCTATTAGAGCGTTTAGAGCAGTTGGATAGTCAAATTAGAGCCGCCAAAACCAATGGGAAACAAGATGAATTAGCTAGGTTGCAAACAGATTTTCAGCAAGTAGAAGCACAAGCCTCTAAATTAGTCAAGCAAAACGAATTAGGACAAATAGTCGAGCAAGCAGGTGGTGTAGGTTTAAATGCTACTACTTCTGCGGAAGCGACGCGCTATTTTTACAGCTTTCCCTCTAATAAGTTAGAACTGTGGATGTCACTGGAATCAGATCGATTTCTTGACCCTGTGATTCGGCGGGAGTTTTATAAAGAAAAAGATGTAATTTTAGAAGAGCGGCGGATGCGGGTGGACAATTCACCTATCGGCATGATGGTGGAAAAGTTCATTGATACAGCTTTCAAAGTCCATCCTTACAGACGACCAGTGATTGGTTATGACGAAGATATTCGTAACCTCACACCAAAAGATGTGCAGAGTTTTTTTGATACTCACTATGTACCCAGCAATATCACAATTGCAGTTGTGGGAGATGTTAACCCAGCCGAGGTCAAAAAACTAGCACAGACTTATTTTGGACGCTATAAGTCTAAACCCAAAGCCCAATCAACTATTCCTGTAGAGCCAAAGCAAACCCAAACACGGGAAATTACTCTAGAGTTACCTTCCCAACCTTGGTATTTAGAAGGCTATCACCGTCCATCTGTTACCCATCCAGATAACGCAGTTTATGAACTCATTGCTAGTTTATTAAGTAATGGGCGCACATCACGGTTATATAAGTCTTTGGTAGAACAAAAACGCGTAGCCTTAAATGCTCAAGGTTTTAGTGGCTTCCCTGGTGATAAGTACCCCAACCTGATGCTGTTCTATGCTCTCACAGCTCCGGGTCACACCGTTGATGAAGTGGCAACGGCTTTACGCCAAGAAATTGACAAATTGCAAACCCAACCTGTAGCAGCTTCAGAATTGGAACGGGTGAAAACTCAAGCACGAGCAGGGTTACTGCGTAGCCTAGACTCTAACATGGGCATGGCACAGCAACTTTTAGAATATGAAATCAAAACCGGCTCTTGGCGGAATCTGTTTAAGCAGTTAGAGGACATTGTGGCGGTGACTCCTGCTGATATTCAGCGAGTAGCTAAGGATACATTCACCCCAGAAAATCGCACAATTGGCAAGCTGTTATCAAAGCAAGCTTAGACAATTCAAAATTCAAAATCACAATAAGTAGCGAGTTATGCACAGGTATAAGGTAAGGCTTCAAAGGCGTATGTCCTGGAAAATTCAGAATGGTAGGCGACTGATTTATATTTTGATAGTTGCTTGTGCTTTTTTACTGGTAACTTTTAACTTTTCTCCAGTGGCGACAGCAGCAGCCAAGCACTACACAGAGTTGCAGTTTGCACCGATACCTGAGATTAAGTTACCCAAGTATGAGCGGTTTGTGCTGCGAAATGGCTTAGTTGTATATCTCATGGAGGATAAGGAACTACCTTTAGTCAGTGGTACGGCGTTGGTACAGACTGGTAGCCGTTGGGAAGGAGGGGATAAAGTCGGACTGGCTGGTTTTACGGGTACTGTGATGCGGACTGGTGGAACTAAAAAGCATTCCCCCGATGAGTTAAATGAAATATTGGAACAACGGGCGGCGGCTGTAGAAACTAGTATTAATGAAGCGTCGGGTAGTGCCAGTTTTGAAACACTCAGTGACGATGTAGAAACGGTATTTGGGCTGTTTGCTGAGGTGCTAAGAGAGCCGGTATTTGCTCAAGAAAAGTTAGATTTAGCCAAAACACAAGCCAAGGGGGGTATTGCTCGGCGTAATGATGATCCTAGCAATATCGCCAGCCGGGAATTTCGCAAATTAATCTATGGGAAGGAAAGCCCCTATGCCCGAATTACAGAGTATGCAACTATAGATAGGATTACCCGTGAGGATTTGGTGCAGTTTCATCGGGATTATTTCCACCCCAATAATATGATTTTGGGAATAGTGGGGGATTTTGACAGCCAAAAAATGCGATCGCTCATTCAAGCTAAACTGGGTGATTGGCAACGTAACCCCAAAATGGTCAAATTGCCCTTACCAGAGGTATCACCAGCTAACACAGGCGGAGTATTCTTTGTCAATCAGCCGCAGTTAACCCAAAGTAATGTTTTAGTTGGGCATTTGGGAGGTAGATTTGATAGTCCTGATTATGCACCCTTGGATGTGATGAATGGGGTATTGAATGGTTTTGGCGGTAGGTTATTTAATGAAGTGCGATCGCGTCAAGGTTTAGCATACTCTGTATACGGCCTATGGAGTCCCCGCTTTGACTACCCTGGAATGTTCATTGCTGGAGGACAAACTCGCTCTGATGCGACTGTACAGTTTATCAAAGCTTTGAAAGGGGAAATCAAGCGTATCCAAGCTCAACCAATAACAGCAGAAGAACTAGGTCGCGCTAAAGAGTCTACCTTAAATTCTTTTGTATTCAACTTCCAAGACCCTGCTCAAACCCTATCTCGGTTAATGCGCTACGAATATTACGGTTATCCGGCTGATTTTCTGTTCCGCTATCAAAAAGCCGTATCTGCAACCACAGCCGCCGATGTGCAACGGGTAGCGAAGCAATACCTCAAACCAGAAAATTTAGTAACTCTAGTAGTGGGTAATCAAACTGCTATTCAACCACCATTAACACAACTAGCAGCCCAGGTAACACCAATAGATGTAACCATTCCTGCTTTACAACCACAAGCTCAGAATTAAGCGTAAGCAAGTTTGTAGTAAGGACTTTAGTCCTGATTCTTCTAAGCACTAAGTCGCTTACTACGAACTGAACTACTAGGTGAATGAGAACCCCGGCTTATCCAAATAAGCGGGGTTCTTATCTTGAGCAAGACAAATAAATTTCATTATTGTAAAAAATCTGCTTTTATAGACAAAAATTCTGGAATTGTGTCTGAAAACCTAGCAATAAAAGATTGACTTTCTTGAAGAGAAAATCAAAATATAAGGGGGCGATTCTAATTTTTTAATGTCCCTGTACTGTGCTAATTGGTAAGACTGTATTTAAGGAGGCAAGCAAATGGTAAAAATAACAATATCTGACCTTTCTCCCGATGATGAAGGCAAACTAATTAATGAACTCACTGCTTGGGAAATGAAGAATGTATATGCTGGGATGGAGAGAAGATATGCTGGTAGAAGAAGAACTCCAGCAAGTCCCACTCCAGAAGTGCCAACCGTAGACTCGATACCTGATACAAACGCAACTCTTAACCGATGGATGGATGATTTAGAGTTACAAATTCAAGACTTGCGAAAACAGCTTGGTATCTCACAATAATTGTTGGCTAATGACAACTTAATACTCATGATTATCGTGTGTTTTAATTCAAATCAAGATTAAACACACGATTTTTCATGGCTATCATCATGTATTTTGAGACGATTATAAACCTCCTCAGTTCTTTCTAAAAGCTGAGAGCGTCGGATTCTTCAACAATACCTTCGCCATTGTTTTATACGGAGATTTTTTTTATATGTTCTTGTGTACGCAGTTAATAATAGCTAATTATGCTCACAATATCTGTATTACCAAGGCAAAAATTTTATGCCTATACATCAATATTAAATATACTAAATATCAACCTAAAAATAGACATATTCAACTAATTTATGTCTTTGTAACCTAGGTTTTTAACTTGATTTTCAGCAGAAAAGTAAATAAAAATTGAATCAACGGTTAAGCAAAACAAAGCCTAATCGACTTGCATTTTCTAATAACCTACGAAATTTTTAGGAGTTCATCATGGCGTTTATTGCTGTTAACGAATTGCGTGCTACTGGTGCAGAATTATTCCAAGATTCTGAAAGCTTCCTCAACGAATTGAACAATCTTGATGATTCTGTTCATGGTGGTAACTATTCTAAAGGCACAAATGGTGTTTTAGATTTAGCGGCAAAAGGATTTGAATTTGGCGTAGTTACCTATGGTATTGACGCTATCGGACACATGGCTAAGTCCTTTAGTTCTGCTCTTGGTTATTAATGAAAACTGAGATAAATAGCTCTGTTGCAATTGTGGCATGAGCGATTAAGCGTAATATTTTGAAATTGCTTAATCGCCTGCACTTTCTCTGAAACACAAACATTATTTTAGGAGTTCATCATGGCGTTTATTGCTGTTAACGAATTGCGTGCTACTGGTGCAGAATTATTCCAAGATTCTGAAAGCTTCCTCAACGAATTGAACAATCTTGATGATTCTGTTCATGGTGGTAACTATTCTAAAGGCACAAATGGTGTTTTAGATTTAGCTGTAAAAGGATTTGAATTTGGCGTAATTACCTATGGTATTGACGCTATTGGACACATGGCTAAGTCCTTTAGTTCTGCTAGTGGTGGTTATTGGTAGTTTCCAGCTATTTATTAAGTGAGTGAAAACTGAGCTAAATAGCTCTATTGCAATTGTGGCATGAGCGATTAGGCTTAATATTTTGAAATTGCTTAATCGCCTGCACTTTCTCTGAAACACAAATATTATTTTAGGAGTTCATCATGGCATTTATTGCTGTTAACGAATTACGTGCTAGTGGTGCAGAATTATTTCAAGATTCTGAAAGCTTCCTCAATGAATTGAACAATCTTGATGATTCTGTTCATGGTGGTAACTATTCCAAAGGCACAAATGGTGTTTTAGATTTAGCGGCAAAAGGATTTGAATTTGGCGTAATCACCTATGGTATTGACGCTATTGGACACATGGCTAAGTCCTTCAGCGACGCTGGTGGTTATTACTACTAATTTCCAGCTATTTATTAAGTGAACACTGAGCTATTTAGCTCTATTGCAATTGTGGTATCAGTGATTAAGCGTAATATTTTGAAATTGCTTAATCGCCTGCACTTTCTCTGAAACACAAATATTATTTTAGGAGTTCATCATGGCGTTTATTGCTGTTAACGAATTACGTGCTAGTGGTGCAGAATTATTCCAAGATTCTGAAAGCTTCCTCAATGAATTGAACAATCTTGATGATTCTATTCATGGTGGTGGTAACTATTCTCAAGGAACAAATGGTGTTTTAGATTTAGCTGTAAAAGGATTTGAATTTGGCGTAATCACTTATGGTATTGACGCTATTGGACACATGGCTAGGTCTTTCAGTTCTGCTAGTGGTGGTTATTGGTAATTTCCAGCTATTTGTTAAGTGAAAACTGAGCTAAATAGCTCTATTGCAATTGTGGCATGAGCGATTAAGCGATGTAAAGTTTAATCGCCTGCATCTTATTCCATATAAATTTGAACAGCTAGTACCGCTACACGAAAGTCAAAACTCAAAAGAATTGTATTACGCGATTTTGCGCTATTTGTAATGGGATGTTCATTTACGCGGTGCTGTACTAGTTAGGTTATTTAGTGACTATAATTCTAAATATTATTTTCTAATTAAGCTCTCATTAAGTAATAGGTTTTTTGTGAATACAAAAAATGGCAAAAATAATTATTTATGAATTGGATTCTAATGAGTCACAAAATGTTCTAACTGAACTAGATGACGGAGAATATAACTTAATATATGGTGGTGATGAATATGGTCTAAACAACATATCGCGATTTACAGAAACAATTCTTGAGTTTGTAGTAGTAATATTGGCAATTCATAGCATTGTAGACTTGGTAAAATCATATATTGTTCATGGTACGGAGTAACCAATATATAAAATAGTAATACTTATCAAACATCCTCTAATATTTTTTAAAGTTATCCAATACAGATTCAATATTATTGTTGGGCTAAAAAAATAGTTATTAATGTTGTCACTCATCTAAGACTATGCCACCATTTATCCTCAATTCTCAAAACATATTTGAGTACCTAAATTCTTTGAACTTATGTACTCTTGATGAGCAATCATTCAGCAAAATTGCACTAAAACCAGCCAAAAATTTTAATCTACTAGTTACCTTTCCAGAAGGGAGGAAACTGCTAGTTAAGCAAGAACGTCATAACCCAGAAGGAAAAACGGCTGGCGAATTTTTTCTGGAATGGCGGATTCATGATTTTTTACGTCATTTCCCAGAACTTAACTACATCCGTACTAATTTATCAGAAGCAGTACATTTCAATTGGGAAAATTCTATTCTTATTTTCAATTATCTTGATACATATCGAGATTTAATGGATTTTTACGCTAAAGAGAATTTGAATTTATTTCCCATTAACATTGCAAAGGCCGTTGGGAAGACTTTAGCATCAATTCATCGCGTCTCAATTAACAATGAAAAGTATCGAGAGTTTTTTCAACATACTATCGATAGTCCTATTCAAGAAAGAAAGTCTAATCTCAGTCGTGGTTTAGACAGACTTACGCCAGAAATCTTTGGTAAAGTTCCTGCTGATGGCATCAAATTTTTTGCCTTATATCAACGTTACGATAGCTTAGGTCAGGCGATCGCAGAATTAATCGATTCCTTAACCCCTTGTTGTCTCACCCATAATGACCTCAAGTTAAACAATATCTTAGTTTCCCTGGATTGGGAAGCAGCACCTGATGAGGAAATTATCCGCTTGATTGACTGGGAACGTGGTAACTGGGGAGATCCCGCTAATGATTTGGGAACAGTCATCGCCAGCTATCTGCAAATGTGGTTATACAGCATGGTGACAGGTAAATCGATTACCATTGATGAGTCTTTACGTCTAGCAGCTACCCCCTTGTATGTCCTCCAACCTTCATTGAGAGAGTTGGTAACTGCTTACTTAACTCATTTCCCAGAAATCTTAGAACATCGTCCCGATTTCTTACAACGGGTGATGCAATTTTGTGGTTTAGCGTTAATTACCGCTATTCAGGCTCGACTCCAGTACGAAAAAACCTTTGGGAATGTGGGTATTTGTATGCTACAAGTCGCCAAGAGTTTATTGTGTCGTCCAGAAGCATCTATTCCCACAATTTTTGGTGTGGAAGCAACAGACTTCTATCCTGACAGTTTATTGGTTAATTCGTAATACCTACGCATTAATTAATTACGCCTAATCAGTGTTTGTAGTCAGGACTTTAGTCCTTAAATCTTCCAGCACTAAAGTGCTTACTACAAACTTATTCATCTTCTAATTCACAGGTCAATATCTATGCAACTATTAGATTCTGTCCAATTGTCAGATATTTCAGAGTCACTGCAACTATCATTGCAAGACATTATTCATAATGTTGAGATCCAATCCCAGTATTGTATTAAGCATCCCAACTACAAACCCCTAGAATTACCTGAGTCTTCAGTCTCCCGCTTTCAAAAATTATCTTCAGATTTACAGAATAAGTATTTGAGTCAGCAGTTGCGTAGTTTTCTCTACGGCATCTACTACAATGGCTCTTTGAAAAGTGTTTTGGCATCGGATGCAGAGATATCTAATTTAGCCGTCAACCAAAATCTAGAGAACAACACCTTTTTAGGTGTAGACCTAGCTTTTTACGATCGCCTGCATGAAAATAATAGAGGTCAAGGCTACTGGAGTTATGGTTGGCAGGTAGTCAGAGAAGAAATAGACGGTGCTATAGCAGTTTATAAAGATGGTTTAACATTGTATGTTGAACAAGATGGACTGCAAGCACCTGCTAACTTAGAAAACTTCATTTCTATCAAATTACCTAAAAACCTGGTGCAAAGTGGGTTTTATATGGCAGTTGCTGATGCAGGTATATTGCGACATGATCAAACACAGGATCAAACTCTGGTGCGTGTCTACTTTAATGTAACTCCAGATGGTGCAGTTGCAGTTATGGATAGTTTGACTACGCAACTCAATGCTATATCTCTAGAATTTACCTTTAAAGCCTTATATAATCCTGCCGATTATGAGCGTTACGACTCAGCAGTGCTGTATTTTAACAAAAATGATTATGAATGCGTTCACCCCATCTTAGAGACGCTTTATACAGAGCATCAAGCCCATTTTCGGGAGCAAGTTCCCCTATTTACTAAGCCTATAGCACCAGGGTTAGCGATCGCCGAAGAACCAAAGCATAGATTTGCTGAAAATGAGAGTTTTGGTACACATCGTTGTCAAATTGTGGCTAATGGTTTGCTATCAGCTTGGCTGCAAGGTATTAATACACCATCAGGTAAGATGACATCTATTTTGCAACAGTTCTCTGCATTAAATATTGAATTGCAATGTCCTTATCTCAATGCCGACTCTGAAGATATATATACCCCATTGAGATAGGGTCAATAAAAAAACGGGGGTAGTTTGACTATCCCCGTTCAAAGTTATCAGTGAACAGTTACCAGTTATCAGGGTTACTTCTGCTGATAACTGGTAACTGATTTAAAACTACAGTTGTGGAACAAACTGAACTTTTTCAGGTACATCAGTGTACTCAGCGACAATTTGACGGAATTCATCACCGTCAATGGTTTCTTTTTCAATTAGCAAATCAACTAGGCGATCGGTGACAGCACGATTTTCCCGCATAATCTTCTTAGCGTTTTCATAGCACTGTTCAACAATTTCCCGCACTTGAGAATCAATCCGAGCCGCAATTGATTCGGAATAATCAGAACGGGTCATCCAGTCACGACCTAGGAAAACTTCCCCTTGTTGGCTTTCCAAGGACAGAGGGCCTAAATTAGACATCCCGAAGCGTGTCACCATTTGGCGAGCCATACCGGTGACTTGTTGCAAGTCGCCGCCTGCACCTGTGGTCACTTCCGCCGCACCAAAAATTATGTATTCAGCTGCGCGACCACCCAAAGCACCAGTAATTCTGGCTTTGAGTTGGGAACGGGAAATTAAGCCTTGTTCTTCGTTGGGGGTAAACCAAGTCAAACCTTGTGCTTGTCCGCGAGGAATCAGGGTGACTTTCTGCACTTGGTCATGGTCTTTTAATAAAGTCCCTACCAAGGCGTGTCCGACTTCATGGTAAGCAATCAAGCGTTTGCTCTTGCTGTCTACCAATGGTGTACCTTCCATCCCGGCGACAACTCTATCTACTGCGTCGTCAATCTCACCCAGGGTAATGCCTTCTTTGCGTCTTCTAGCAGTTAGAATAGCGGCTTCATTCAGCAGGTTAGCTAAATCTGCACCGGTGAATCCTGGTGTGCGACGTGCGATCGCTTCTAATGATACGCTGGGGTCAAGTTTCTTGTTACGAGCGTGGACTTGCAGAATTTCCAAGCGTCCTTTGATGTCTGGTGCATCAACGGTTACTTGTCTGTCAAATCGACCGGGACGTAATAAAGCTGCGTCTAGTACATCAGGACGGTTGGTAGCAGCAATAATAATGATTCCTGTATTACCTTCAAACCCATCCATCTCGGTGAGTAACTGGTTGAGGGTTTGTTCTCTCTCATCGTTACCGCCACCGATACCAGCACCCCGTTGTCTACCTACCGCATCAATTTCATCGATGAAGATGATACAAGGCGCGTTATCTTTAGCTTTCTTGAACAAGTCACGGACGCGGGAAGCACCAACACCCACGAACATTTCTACGAACTCCGAACCGGAAATACTAAAGAAAGGAACACCAGCTTCCCCGGCGATCGCTTTTGCTAGTAAAGTTTTACCTGTACCTGGAGGGCCGACTAACAGCACCCCTTTAGGAATACGTGCGCCAACAGCTGTAAATCTTTCTGGCTGTTTTAAGAAGGTGACAACTTCTTGTAATTCTTCTTTAGCTTCTTCAATACCAGCTACATCATCAAATTTTACCCCAGTTTTGGCTTCCATTTGGAAACGCGCTTTGGATTTACCAAAGTTCATGGCTTGACCAGGGCCGCCAGGCATATTATTGGAACGACGGAACAAAAAGAACAATCCAGTAATCAATAAGATTGGGAAAATCAGATTACCTAAAAGTCCCCAGATTGCGCCATCATTACGCATGGGATGAGCATCAAAACTAACTTGCTTTTCTTTAAGCTTGCTGATTAACTCAGGCGCATTAATTGGTAAATCTACCCGCCAGCGTTGCACACGATTTTCGATATCTTGGTCACTGGCTTCAATAATCGCTGTTCTACCGCCTTCATACAGATCCACATTGTTAACGCGACCAGCGTCCAAGTATTCCAGAAAGCGGCCATAGGTCATGCGCGTATTAGCAGCATTTCTGCTCATGTCAGCAGGATTACCTGCAAACGCGCCTTGCCAGAAGAAAAAGCCAATTACCAAAGCAGGCAATGTCCAGAGTACGAGGACTCTCCAAGAGAATTTCATTTTAATTTGCCTCTAGATGCCAATTTACATTTAGTTATTTCTAGCAACGGTCGTCACTAGATAGTTGTAAAACGGATGTTTATAACTCCATTTTGTTTAATTTGATATCTAATCAGGCATTACCACAAAGCTGTAACTGCTTATGTGAAATCTGAGATGCCGATAAGAATCTTAATTAAATTTAACTTAATTCTAATACAACATGGCAATAGTGGGAGGAGATAGGTGACAGGTGACAGGTGACAGGTGACAGGTGAGAGGTTACAGGTGAGAGGTTACAGGTGACAGGTGACAGGTTACAGGTTACAGGTTACAGGTGACAGGCTTCCGCCGTGAGCGTCAGCCGAACGGTGACGGGTGACAGGTGAGCAGAGGTGTCATGTTGAATGTAGCGACAGCGAAATGAAACATCTTGAGACTACGGTGCAAAACCGAGATTCTTGCCTACGGAACGCTTGCCGCAGGCTTTACCCTCCGCAAAGAGCGTAGCCGAGGTGTCGACCGAAGAGGCAGGGGAGCAGGTAGCAGGGGGCGGGGGGAAAGATACTGGAATTCCCCTGCAAAAAGGGTTTCAAGCCCCTAAATTTATTTATGGGGTTTCCCCCTTGCCCCCTGCCCCCTGCCCCTTTTCCTCTTTTTGACTTTTGACTTTTTTCTGCCCAAGCCTACTTCACTTCCGTAACTTGTAACGTATAGGGAAAATATTTATCTTTTTCGTAAGAACCGATCCAAACTTGGTAATCTCCAGGTAGCCATTCACCAACTATGCCGGGATTTTTGCCATCTAAATCGTCGTTGCACCAAGTCCCGCCAGGCCCTTTGACAATAATAGTCGTGTCTTCAGGTGCTTGTATTTGGAGTTTTAGGTAGTCAAATTTATTGGTTAATTTAATACTGTGGTCTGGTGCTTCATGTACAAATCCAGTACATGGCCCAGTAGAAGTGTCAACTCTACCAGCAATCTTGTTTCCTGCTACTGAGCCGCCACTCATACCCCGGACTGTGAGGGGGTCTGGAGAAAATTTTTGACTGATAGTGATATCGCCAAAGATCGGGGGGGTTTCTTGGGCTTTGCTGTTGCTTGGCAGTGCCGATATAACGCCAAGCGTAACTATCATTAAAGATAATCTAATTCCTCTATTTAGCGTTGTTTTCGACATAGCGATTCTATAAGTACCTCAGTATTTGGGAAGACAATAATTTTACAGACTTTGTTCCCAATTTGGGAGTAATTGACTATGGAATTTTAGGGATTGGGGACTGGGGATTGGGGACTGGGTAAAAATCGCCCTGGTCTCCCTTGTCCCCCTTGTCTCTCCTACACCCCTTTACTTATATTCGCTTGATGTAAGCGTGGTTTGTCTAAACCAATCTGATTGAGGAGTAACCAAGATTGGATGAGGTCGGGTCCGTGTACGTCTCCAGTTAGCGCAGCGCGGAGCGATCGCATGACTAAGCCTTTTTTGACGTTTTGGGCTTTTACCACTTGTTTTATTATGTCTTGGGCAACAGCTTCTGTAAATTCGGGTTGAGTTTCCACGGCTGTGATAATTCCTTGCAGAACATCACTACAGCCGGCTTGCTGTAGTTGTTGGCTACCCTCTTCGCTGTATTCTACTGTCTCGCCAAAAAACAGTTTGCTCATATCTACAGCATCGGTTAACCGTGTCAAGCTAGCACTTAGTAAACCTACCAACTTTTCTAACCAAGCACGGTCTCGTCCGCCATCAAATTGATATCCAGCCGCTTCCCAGTAAGGGATAATTAAATCGGTGAGCTGGTCTACTGGCATATTGTGGAGATATTGACTGTTCAACCAATCTAATTTCGCCCAGTCAAATTTCGCCCCAGCTTTATTGACGCGCTCAAAACTAAACTCTTTGGCGGCTGATTCTAAGGTAAATATTTCTTGTGTAGAATCTGGCGGCGACCACCCCAGCAAGGTCATGTAGTTAACTAAACCTTCAGATGTAAAGCCCATTCGCTGAAAGTCAGAGATGGATGTCACCCCATCCCGCTTGGAAAGTTTGCGTCCCTCCATGTTTAAAATCAGAGGTGTGTGGGCAAATTCAGGAATTTTTCCCCCCAATGCTTCATACAGTAGAATCTGCTTGGCTGTATTGGCGATGTGGTCTTCTCCCCGAATCACATGACTGATTTGCATATCAATGTCATCCACTACAACCACAAAGTTGTATAGGGGTTGACCAATACCTTCCTCGGAAGCGCGGGCGATGACCATATCACCACCTAAATCACTACCGCGCCAGACCATTTTGTCCCTTACTAGGTCATTCCAGACAATTTCCCGGCCATCCTCAATTTTAAAACGAATTACAAAACTACGCCCTTGGGCTTGTAATTCCGCTTCTTGTTCTGGGGTGAGGTGACGGTGGCGATTGTCGTAACGAGGGGCTTCACCTTTGGCTTTTTGGGCTTCTCGTAAGGCTTCGAGTTCTTCTGATGTGGTATAGCAGCGATAGGCTAAACCTTGATCGAGGAGTTTTTGTACTGCTTGTTTGTACAGGTCTAGACGTTGGGATTGAAAGAATGGCCCTTCATCCCAGTTGAGTCCCAACCAACGCAATCCTTCCAGAATATTTTCTGTATATTCAGGACGCGATCGCTCTAGGTCTGTATCTTCAATTCGCAAAATAAATGTCCCGCCGTGGTGACGAGCAAACAACCAGTTAAATACAGCTGTTCTAGCTGTACCAATATGTAGATTCCCAGTGGGACTAGGTGCAATTCGGACTCTGACAGTCACAATAGTTCTCTCTTTCGCAAGGCAATGATTACTATAGCAAGTGCTGAGTGCTGTTAGCGGTAGCGCGGCGTTTAGCCGGTTGTGAGTGCTGAGTAAGAATTTGAACTCTATACTCAAGACGGATGACTCCGAACGGATCTAACCCAGCACTAGTTACTGATAAATCAAAATTCATTAACGGGACTGACGGGGCTCGAACCCGCAACTTCCGCCGTGACAGGGCGGTGCTCTAACCAATTGAACTACAGTCCCTTAATTGGCAACTTCCCTATTATGACTAAGATAAAAGAATTTGTCAACCCAATTTTTTGGTAAATTTTTTATTGATCGAGCGTAAAACCCCATCACCTTGTGGGTGGGGATGTAAGTGAGCCAGGAACTTTGGTACAATAAGATTATCTACTTGAGACATGACATTTCTTAAATGCAACACCAGTGGATAAGAAAAAGTGGTTTGTCGGTGACGGTAGAAATAATTGAATCTGTATTCACTCTCGTGAAATGGATTCAAATTCTTCTCCCTACAATAAGGAAGGCTGTGCCGGGGAGACAGGGTACGGTCAATTACCCGTATGTTTCAGCCGAGTCTCTCGGTTAGTTACAAGCCCTACCCACAAGGGGATAGGGCAGTTGACTCCTGATTGAGCATTGGGCATTGTATTTTTCTCCCCCCTGCTCCCCCTGCTCTCACCTGTCCCCTGTAACCTGTCACCTGTCACCTATTCTCTCTAGCATCTGAGACTGTAATTGCTTGTACTGTTGTTTGAGCAGATTTTTACTCAACTGGGGTTGAGTAGTTGGAGGTAGTTTTTGACTTTGTTCTACCCAAATTTTCAGCTTTTGCCGTTGGCTGAGATCAACGTGGCTAGTGAGAACTTGGGTGCATTTGTTGGGTGGTTCTAGGGTAAAGCACATCAAAGGATAGCTATTATGGTCAGCTAAAAATGACACTAGCCGACGATTGTAGGGATTCTGCATATCTAGGTAGCATGGTAACCACTTAGCCCCAAATGAGTGAGTGTAGAGTAGTGTTACCCACAACAGCATGGGGTGGGGTGATGTGACAAAAATAAATCGGTTGTATAGTTTTGAATTTAATTGCTTTTGGATTTCGCTTTCTGGCAACATTAGCAATAGTGCCACCGCAGTTCCCTGATTAGTAGTCATTAGCTGGGGAAAAACGATTTCTTGTATAGGTTTATTTTTAGGCCAAGTAAATTGTTTAAAGTTTTTTTCGACTGCTAAAAACAATTGAGAATCTAGAGATATTTTAGATGTCTTTTCAGTAGCAAAACTTATAGGTAGATTGGCACATTGAGATTTTTCTATGTTGTCTAAAACTTGCAAAATTTCTCTAATATTTTGGGGGCGATCGCTAGCTTTTTTAGCTAAACAAGCCATAATTAAATTATTGATATTTTGCGGTATTTTTAGCTGTGGGCTAACTTCTGCGATTGTTCGCGGGGCTTCAAAGTGATGTGCTTTATACCAAGCCCCAAATAAATCTGTTTCTGGCTGCCAAGGTTTAACACCAGTCAGCATCTCAAACATCATCACACCTAAACTATAAATATCAGAGCGACTATCTGATTTTTCCCCTTCTAGTTGCTCCGGAGAAGAATAGGGTAAAGTGCCATGAAATCCTCTGTTAGTGCTAAGTGTAGCTGTATAATTTAAAAATTTTGCAATCCCAAAATCGAGAATTTTGACTAACTGACCTAATATCGGATCTGGCACAACTAATATATTTGCTGGTTTAATATCTCGATGGACTAAAGGACAAATCTTACCATCAATTTGAATTCCTTCATGAGCGCACTGTAAACCTAAACAAATTTGCCGTGTCAGATTTAAAAATCTAGGCAATGGTAAGGGAATTAAGTCTTTTAAACTTTTACCGTTGAGATATTCCATCACATAAAATGGTTTCCCTTTTTCACTGACACCATAATCGTAAGCTCTAACAATATGCAGGCTTTTTTGACTTAAGGCTGCACTCATCAATGCTTCACGAAGAAAGTCTTTTTGAATTTTGGCATCAGATACAGTTTGTGTTAGAAATTTGATCGCAACTGGTGTTCCTCCTAGAAGCATATCAGTTGCTAAAAAAACTTCCCCCATCCCACCGCTACCAATTAATTGCTTCAATTGATAACGATTAACAATTAGTCCTGCATTTTTTGGGGATACAAATGTACTTTTATTCACTTTCCATAACCTCTAATATCACCCTTATTTTTAAAATGTAAATAAAATATTATTTGTTATTTTTAAATACAAATAATTGCATAAATTGCCCAATAATTTCAGACAACCAATCTTTTAGATCAAACTTATGAATTGATTTATTGACAACTAGATTTTGCATAATTTCTAGTTTAATTTTTTCATATTCTACTCTAAGTAACCCTTTAGCTTCTTCGGAGACAATTGATGTCGTTGCTTGCGACTTTTGAGTAGAATTTAAACAATCCAATAGTTGCTGACGCTGTTTAGCATTAAGTGTTAAAGTAATGACATGAGCGCAAGTATTTGGCTCTTCTAAAGCAAAAAATAGTAAATGATAATATCCAGTATCTGCCAAAATTTGAACTATTTTTTGCCCCTTATTTTCGCTTAAATCTATAAAAGATGATAACCAGCGAATTAGAGATAATTGGGCATCATATAACACTGTCACCCATAATATCATCGGATAGACTGACATTTTATGAATAAATTCAGTGCTATTGTTTTTACTTAAAAAACTAACAATTTCTTGTTTAGGTAACATTGCCCAGTATGTGGGGATACTACCTTGAGTAGTATGTAAGAGATGAGGAAAACCAATTGTCTGAATCGGTTTATTTTTAGGCCATATTTTTTGTAAGCATTCTTTTTCTGAGATTGAAGTTACAGGTACTAACTGTACTGTAGGCAAGCTTTCCCAGACATCAGTATTGCCCACATTCGCCTCAATTTTATTTTTAACTTGTTCTAAAACTTGTAATATTTGATGAATATTCTGTGGGCGATCGCCTACTTCTTTAGCTAAACAATTCATCACTAATTCTTGTAATTCCTGCGGAATTTTTAATTGATTATCAACTTCTGTGAATGCAGGTGGAGTTTGAAAGCGATGAGCTTGATACCAATTACCAAAGGAATTACTTTGTGTTTGAAAGGGATGTTTTTTTGTTAACATTTCAAACATTAATACTCCCAAACTATAGATATCAGAACGGACATCAAGTAATTTGCGTCCTTCCATATGTTCGGGAGAGCAATAGGGTAAACTGCCAATAAAAGAATCTGTTAGTGTCATCCCACTGCGTTCTGTTAAAAATTTAGCAATGCCAAAATCAAGAATTTTAACAAGCTCATTTTGTTTGGGATCTGTGGTTAGAAATATATTCTCAGGCTTGATATCTCTATGTACAATTGGATAAATCTCACCTTTGAGGGTAATACCTTCGTGAGCGCATTGTAAACCTAAACAAATTTGATAACAAATATCTAAAAATTTGCCGATTGTTAATGCTTGAGCTTTCAATATTTGCTTCAAGTTTTTACCTTGAAGATACTCCATAACATAAAATGGAGTTTTATCATCAGTCACGCCATAGCTCAAGACTCTAACAATATGTTGGCTTTTCCGCCCCAATTGTGCGCCAATAAAAATTTCTCTAGCAAAACGTTGAGATAACTGTTGATTTGCTAAACTTAGCATGAGGATTTTTAAGGCGACTTGTTTACCACCCTTAGCTGTATCTTCTGCTAAGTAAACCCGTCCCATACCACCTTTACCAATCAAATCTATTATTAGATAGCGATTGTTTAAAAATTTTCCAATATAAACATCTGGCTCTGTTCTTGAGTTGACCATATTTGGAAATTTTACGCTATCAAATAATTGTTAATTAGGTTAGGAGTTAATTTTCATTTTTCAGATTTTATTAAATTTATCAAGTTAATTATGCAATCTGAAAATTGCTGTCAAGAACAGCTTAAATTTTGAAAGAGAATTTTGCTCATATTTCGACAAAATCCTTTAAACATTATGTAACATATTGCTTAAATAAAAGGCATGAGAAAATTTACGTAATCCCTAAATGAACGAAATTGACTTTGATAAGAAGTCTAGTGATTTCACTTAATAATCAAAATTTCTACTATCCATGTTGCTTCACCGTAAGAGTATGGAGTCCTGAGCAAAGCGTTCGCGCCAGCGTTCCCATAGGGTAAGAACTGGAATGTAAGCGCAAAGAGCAGGCTTCACCAACGCTGAAAGCGTTCCCACAGGTTAACATCTCGATATGTGCCACAAAGCCTAGATTCTTCCTTCCGCTCTGCTCCAGTCAGAATGACATTTTTATTTTGAATTTTGAATTCCGCCTTGTGGTACTAGATTCTTCCTTCCGCTCCACTCCAGTCAGAATGACATTTTTATAAACCCAGTTTCTTTGAGTAACCGGGTTTATAAAGTTTTTCAAGGCTCATAAATGTTTATTTTAGCTGAAAAATTCGACGGAATAAACTCATAATTGGTGATTGAATTGTAATTTTAAAAGCTAAAAATTGAGTGCGTTGTATACTATTAAAATTGTTATCACTAACGAGAATCAAAAGGTGTTCTCTATGAGATAGTTGTGGTCCAAGAGTTAAACCCTCTATATTGTCTAGTGCTACATCAAGAGTTCTTAAATCTAACAGCAGTTTTTTCTGCACTGGGGTAATTTTTTTAGTATCAACTGCCAATAAACTATCTATATTATGAATGTTATCTGCTGCTGTTAAAGAGAACTGAAATAAGAAAACAGTAAATCCTAAGCCAGTAAAAGAACGTTCTATACTGAGAAAGTGACCTTGATTATCTAAAGCCAGTAAATCAGGTAATCCACTGGCAAATTTACCTGTGGGATTAAAAAACGATGTTACTGGTTCGGTTTGGTAAAGGAACTCTTTTGCTAGTTGATTATTATTGAGATTATATTGCAAAATGCGGCAAGGACTACCAATATTAGGTTCAGCTATTACCCCATCTTGAATGAGAGCATTTTCTGTAGCCGTAAACAAAGTTTGGTTATCAGGTGTAATGGTAAGGCTTTCAAAGGCTAAATTATTACGTATGCCTTGTTTCCCATTTTTGTTAGGTAAAAATTTTAGTGGTATGGGTAGTGTTTGAATGACTTGACCAGAAGCTAAGTTAAACTCTTTAATAAAAGGTGCAATCAATCTATTAACATCACCTTCAGAAGAAATGAAGACTGTTTCTTCTTTGGTGACAGCAATACCTTCTGTATCAGTTGCATTAGGGGGGAAGGGTTGATTGTCATTGTTTAATAGTGTGGTGACACCAACTGGAATAACGCCGCCATCTTGCAAATAACCTTGATCTAAATCTATTTTAAAAGTATAAAAGCGGGCTGGGGCTTTTTGTCCCCGGTCATCGGAAATTGCATAATAAAGGTCTGTTTTATTATCATAGGTAATTCCAGATAAGCCTCCAATTTCAGTTTTTTGGAAGGATAATCTTTTTGGTAAAGTAGCTTCTCCGATAAATTCTATACTGCTAATTTCAACAGCACCTGTTTCTAAGTTAATCACAAAGAAGCTGATAATTAAAATTGCGATCGCTAGATAGATAATTTTCGGTAAACGCCTGATTTTCTGCAAAAATACCATAAATGGAAGGTTAATTGGGTTGGTAGTAAGTCTTTACCCGCATTTCTCACAAACAGTAGGGGCGGGTTTACAGATATGCTCGAATCATGCACGAATATTTCGCTTAACCCGCCCCTACGAACTCTGGACTGAGGTTGGAATAATTGGTGAGAAATCCGGGTTTAGTGCTTATTTTAGAAGGACTAAAGTCCTGACTACAAACTTGTTGATTAACTCACGGTAATTACTACACCCTCGCTTTCATTGGCTAATCTATCTACTGCACACACAGCATAAGTTCCTGGCTGCACAGTGGCGAAGGTTGTACCGGCAGACAATACTCTTTGCAATGTCCAAGTTTCCCCACTTTGACGATAGAGTGTCCATGAACGTACAGGCTGATTATCTCCAGGTTGCCAATTGAGTCTGCGGTTATTGACTTGTAGTTCTTTGGGTGGCGGTGGTGCAGATTGACTTTGCCAAGACATTGTAGGTACGATGGCAGGTGTGGCATAAAGTGAGCCTTTAAATTTATCAGCGATACTTTGACGATTTTCAGTAATGGAACTCATACTGAAAAATATGTTACCTAGTGATAAATCTTTGACTAAATTGCGGCTGATTTTCACTTGCTTTTCTATCTCTTCATCTTTCCAAGCTTTGCCGTCTAATTGTGAAATGTTGTTACCTGTGTAAATGTGTCGTTTTTGGGGATTAATTTCTGTCCACCATTTGAGTAATGCGGGGTAACTTTGTTTGGGTTGGTCAGTCCGCCAATATAGTTGCGGGGCGATATAATCAATCCAGCCCTGTTCTACCCATTTTTTAGCATCAGCATACAATACATTGTAAGCATCTAAGCCAGTGATTCCTGGTGGTTGTCCAGGGCGGTAAATACCAAAGGGGCTGATACCAAATCTTACATGAGATTTTGTAGCTTTAATTCCCTGATATAGACGTAGAACCATTTGATTGACATTTTCTCGTCGCCAGTCTTCTACACTGAGTTTACCCCCGGCTGATTTATACGCGGCGTAGGTTTTATTATCGGGGAAAGATTGACCTTGGATGGGATAAGGATAAAAATAATCATCGAGGTGAATAGCATCGATGTTATAGCGGCGGACAACATCGATGATTACATTGTAAGCTCTATCTTGAACGAGTTTTGAGCCTGGGTCCATCCATAACTGATTACCCCATTGATATACTACCTCTGGATTGGTTAAAGCTATATGGGGACGAACGTTAGCAGCACCTTTAATGCTTGTTTTGGCGCGGTAGGGATTGAACCAGGCGTGAACTTCGATGTTGCGTTTGTGGGCTTCGGCGATCGCAAACTCCAATGGATCATAAAATGGTTCTGGGGCTTGGCCTTGAGTTCCAGTTATCCAAGCACTCCAAGGTTCAATGCTAGAAGCATACAACGCATCACCTTCTGGACGTACTTGTAAAATGAGAGCATTAAAGTTCAGTTGTTGTAGTTGCTTGAGAATCTCGACTAGTTCCGCTTGCTGTTGTGCTACAGGTAGTCCAGCTTTGGAAGGCCAGTCACTATTCCAAACTGTTGTTAGCCATGCACCCCGAAATTCCCGTTGATGACTAACTTTGACAGTGCTGGCGGAAGGGGTGGGGGGAACTACAAGATATGCAGAGTTAATCTTTGGGGCATTACCGAGATAAACTAAGGCTTGATAGACTATGGCAGCCACATCAGCACGAGTAGCCGCAACGGTGTAATTAAGTAATTTGATATTAGGAAAGCTAGAGACTAAACCTGCACTAGTAGCGATCGCAATTTGATTTTTACCATAACTAGGAATAGTCGCCGCATCTTGGTAAATTTGCGGTAATTTGTCTAATAAATCCAGTTTAATCTTAGTGGCAATTTCCAAGCCATTCACCAAAGCGACTAAGACATCACCACGCGCAATTCTGTTATTGAGTCCGAAAGTTTTATTAGGGTAGCCAGTTAAAAATCCTGTTTCGTAAGCTTTTTTAACTGCACCAGCCGCCCAATGATTAGCCGGAACATCACTAAAGAAGATATATGGACGCTTTGCAGCAACGTTAAACATAGCTGCAACTATAGCTGCAAACTCAGCACGGGTGACTGAGTTATCGGGGCGAAAAGTACCGTTAGGATAGCCATTCAAAATGCGTCTTTCCGCCAAGGCTTCAATAAATGGACGCGCCCAATGGTTTTGGACATCCGAGAAGCGTGCAGTAGTAGATACCATTGTTGATTGCCGCTAACTTGCTTGATTTTAGAGATTCTTTGCTAATTTAACAACCAAGCTGCGATCGCTACCTTAATCGCGTATAAATTTTCACATTTAGCAATATTCCCCAAACAAAACAAGTTAAATATTATACACCTCCTGAAAAAATAGTATTTCAGCCTTGGTTGGGACAGCATAATGTTTACGCTATATTTATGATTCCCCAAGAATCATGAATAATTTATATGCACAATCCTTAACATTAAGGAATATATTCAAAAGATTAAAAAAACCTAAACTTAAGGCTTTTGTCTGCAAATCTTAACTACTGATTATTTTTGCCTAAAATCACCATATCAATATATAAATATTGCCTTAATGTAAGAAATTTTAAAGAGGGAGTTACAATAGGAATAAGATGCCAATGGTTTCTCCACAAACCATGACTGATGTGCTGTAGTGGTATGGAAATGGCGGCATATCGACAGAGGGAATATCTCGTAAAAGTTGCCTAAAAAGAGTTAAATGCTCTTGCTTATTAAACTTTGGAATCTCAACGTTGAACAAAATTTGAGTGTCTTTGTGTCAAGCAACTGCATATATTTTTTTGCCTTGCTGATTTATCAGTATAGGTAACCTATGGTCAATTACCCCTTCATCTTTGCGAGATTTAACATCCAGAGGAATCAATGACTAACACGAGTTTTACCAAAGCAAGCAATACATATAAACCCCTGTCCGAAGAGCCTCATTTATCAGGGAAAGTTCAAATAAAAAATGGTAATAAAAATGAAATTTCCAGACCAAGAGAACCTAGAAATGATTTAGCTGTAACTAGTGACTCAAATCGTGGTCGAGTAGCTATTTTTATTGATGGAATAAACCTCTTTAATGCTGCTTTGCAACTTGGTATTGAAATCGATTATCTCAAATTACTCTGTCATTTAACCGCAGGTTCACGTTTATTGCGGGCATTTTTCTACACAGGAATTGATATTTCAAGACCAAACAATAACCGTCCCCGGAGTAACGACAAACAACAGGGTTTCTTATTTTGGATGCGTCGTAATGGTTATCGTGTAGTGACAAAAGAAGTCCAAGTCACAGATAACTCCAAAAGACCCAATTTGAATGTAGAAATAGCCGTAGATATGATTACCTTAGCTCCCTACTATGATACTGCGGTTTTAGTGAGTGGAGATGGCGATTTAGCATACGCTGTTAATGCTGTCAGTAGTACAGGCGTGCGGGTAGAAGTCGTCAGTTTGAGAACGATGACAAACGACTGTTTAATAGATGTTGCTGATTATTTCATTGACCTCGATAGCATTAAACAACATATTCAAAAAGATGCTCACATGGGGTATAGCTATCGAACACTGTCTAATTCCAATCTCTAGAAAAAGAACACATTGTCAATTTTGAGAATAAATTACGACCTACATCATGCTCACAAGCTATGGTGTAGGTTTTCTGTGAAATCAAGCGCAGCCCAACCCAACAAAGCAACACAAATTTTGGGTTTCCTCGCCCCTACAACTGAAGTACAATAACAATCCAGAAACTCTGCGTGGTCAAATCCTAATCAAGATGGACATTTTAATTGTTGAGGATGAATCAGAAATTGCTCAGTTAATCCAACATTTCTTAGAAAAAGAAGGATTTACTTGTCGCATTAGCCGCGATGGAATCAATGCTTTACGAATGTTTCAAGAGCAACCACCAGATTTAATTATCCTAGACTTAATGATTCCCGGATTAGATGGGTTGGAAGTTTGCGCGAGAATTCGTCAAAAACCCGGTGTAAAAGACCCTTATATTCTCATGCTGACGGCTAAGGGCGAAGAAATAGACCGGGTAATTGGTTTATCTACAGGTGCGGATGACTACATGGTAAAACCCTTTAGCCCTAGAGAATTGGTAGCTAGAGTCAGGGCGTTGTTGCGGCGTAGCCTGCGTCAAGGTGGACAAACTCAGGTTAACCGTACCCAACACTTTATAGTAGATGTAGACCAACGCACTGCCACCCGCCAGATCAATTCCCAACCACCAGAAATTTTAGATTTGACTACTCTAGAATTTAACTTGTTAAGCAACTTTGTCAGTAATCCGGGTCGAGTTTGGAATCGTACCCAGCTAATTGACAAACTGTGGGGAAATAATTTCTTTGGTGATGAGCGTGTGGTTGATACTCATGTAGCAAGATTACGTAAAAAAATTGAGACTGACCCTGCTAATCCCACTTTTATTAAAACTGTAGTTGGGGTTGGTTACAAGTTTGAAGACTCTCCCCCGGTTTAAAAAGTGCTGAGTAATGAGTAATGAGTAGTGAGTAATGAGTAATGAATAATGAATAATGAGTACAAGCTTGATAAGGTGTAAATGCAGGTAGACTCACTCAGCACTCAGCACTCAGCACTCATAACTCAGCACTGCCATGAAATCCTTACCTTTAGCATCGCGCTTGTTTGTTTCCCACTTGGTAGTGATGATAGTGGGGTTAATTAGCCTTGTGATCATTAGTAAGGTTTCTTCCCCTCGTTTTTTCATTTTGCATTTAGAAACATTAGAAAGTAGGGGATTCAATATCGTTCATAGTCGGACGGAATTAGTGCAGGGATTTGAAATTGCTTGGTGGCGTAGCACTCTTTGGTCGGTGTTTGTGGGTACTAGTGCGGCGGGAGGGTTGAGTTACTGGGTTTCTCAACGGATTATGCAGCGATTAACTGAGATGGAACAAATCACTCAACAGTTTGCAGGCGGTCATTTAGAAGCACGATTACCTTTATCTGACATTCCTGAACTGAATCGACTGGGTACTAGTTTTAACCGCATGGCGGATAGTTTAGAGGGAGTGGAAATACGACGACGAGAACTAATTGGTGATATGACTCATGAACTGCGAACACCGTTAACTGTGGTACGTGGTTATTTGGAGGAACTGGCGGATGGGGCGATGGAAGCATCCCCGGAAGTTTATCGCCGCTTGGTTAGAGAAACTAGACGTTTAGAACGTTTGGTGAATGATTTACAAGAACTTTCTAAAGCAGAAGCTGGTTATTTACCGATTAATATTCAACCTGTGGATTTATATCCTTTGCTAGATTCATTGGTAGAGCGATTCACGGATCAATTGATGGAAGATGGCCCGGTGCTGCGTTCAGAATTGCCCGCACAATTACCACTAGTGTTAGCAGATATCGATCGCACTGAACAGATTTTAGTTAATTTGTTGGGTAATGCGGTGCATTATACTACTACAGGCTCAATTACTCTCCGTGCTTGGATTGAAGCAGGTAAACTATGGATTGCAGTCATTGATACAGGTATTGGCATTGCTCCAGAGGATTTACCTCATGTGTTTGAGCGTTTTTGGCGAGCTGATCAATCGCGCGATCGCCATTCTGGAGGAACGGGGATTGGTTTAACTATTACCAAGCGTTTGGTTGAGTTACAAGGTGGTCAAATTCAAGTCAAAAGTGAACTAGGAAAAGGCACTACTTTTCGCTTTTGTTTGCCCCTAGCATAGATACAAACAATTGTCACAGCCTGATTGTATCTACGTCATACTCAACTGTTAGGTTAAAGAGATACAAATACTTTTACTCAAGACTAGAGGATCATCTGGCTTCTATGTCTACCTTAATTTTCGCTACTTTGTTGGTTAGTTTAATCACTGCGTCTGGTTATGCTGCGATCGCCTACCTGTTTCCTCAGAATAATTCTCACGACTAAATTATTCATGGGTGGGTGGTTAGCCCAAAACCAAACTTTATACTGAAGGAAGGGCGAATAAATTTCAATAGGAGAGGAGAGCAATGACTCCCAATCCCACTGTTATGCAAGCTGTGGAAAAACTGGGCTACCGCGTCACCGTTGGAGATGTGGCAACTCAGGCTGGATTGAACTTAGCAGAAGCTAACCAAGGATTACTAGCTCTAGCTACCGACGCTGGAGGACATTTACAGGTAGCAGACACTGGAGATGTTGTTTACTTATTTCCTCGGAATTTTCGAGATATTTTACGGAATAAATACTTTAAACTGAAATTGCAGGAATGGTGGCAGAAGCTATGGGGCGTTCTGTTTTACCTGATTCGGATTTCCTTCGGGATTTTTCTAGTTGCTTCTATTGCTTTAATTACTATCACCATCATTGTGATTATTACTGCACTCAACTCTAGTAGTGACGATGACAACCGCAGCAGCAATTCTAGTGGCGGTTGGGGATTTTTTTATATTCCTGATTTGTTTTGGTACTTTAACCCCAATCATCGAAATTATCCCGAACAACGGCGGCGTGATAGGCAAGAAGACAGCCAAATGAATTTCTTCGAGGCTGTATTTTCCTTTTTGTTTGGTGATGGAAATCCTAACGCACGTCTAGAAGAACGCCGTTGGCAAGAAATAGCCGCAGTGATTCGGAGTAACCAGGGTGCAATAGCAGCAGAACAAATCGCTCCTTATCTTGATGATTTGGGTGCAGGATATCAGCAGGAGTACGAAGATTATATGTTGCCCGTGCTGTTGAGATTCAACGGACAACCTAAAGTCAGTTCTGAAGGGCAAATTGTGTATTATTTCCCAGAATTGCAGGTAAGAGCCAGCAATAAAAAGCAAGAATCTGTGTCAACTTACCTAGAGGAATCACCTTGGCGATTTAGTGCAGCTGGTTCTGGGCAAATTATGCTCAGTGCTGGTTTAGGTGTAGCCAATCTTGTCGGTGCTTTGGTACTGGGAAGTTTATTAAGAGATGGTATAGTTGCGGCTCAGTTAGGTGGACTAGTAGCTTTTGTCCAAGGCATTTACTGGCTGCTATTGGCTTATGGCGTAGGTTTTTTAGGTGTACCTTTGATCCGTTATTTTTGGATCAAGTGGCGTAACGACAAAATTTTAACTCGTAACCGCGATCGCATTTCTAGAGCCAGACTATTAGCCAATCCCAATCCAGATTTACAACAAAAGATTGATTACGCTCGTCAGTTCGGCACGGAAACAGTCATTACTAATGAAAATTTGGTGTACAGCACTGAAACTGATTTACTAGATCAAGAAGTAGAACGTTCTGCACAAATTGACGCAGAATGGCAAAGGCGATTAGAGCGAGGGAGTGGGGAGTAGGCAGGGGGCAGGGGGCAGGGAGCAGGGAGCAGGGAGCAGGGAGCAGGGAGCAGGGAGATTTTATCCCAGTCCCCAGTCCCCAGTCCCTGATCACTTCGCCTTAATTGGTGTGAGGGCGACACCGCGATAATAATGTCCGAGGATTTGGAGGTGGTTAGCACCGCGTAACGCTAAATTATACGCTCCCCATTGGCTCATGCCTAAACCGTGACCAAAACCTAAGCCTTGGAGTAGAAAATTACCATCGGCTGCTTTGGTGACGTTAAATCGAGTGCTTCTCAGTCTGAGTGCTGTACGGACTTCTTCGCCGCGCAGTACCTTTGTCCCTTTATCCCCAACAATTCTTAAAGCTTTTACACTGTTAAAAGGTGAAAATGCCTCTGGAACTATCTCTTGGACATTGCCCACCCCAGCAATTCTGGTGCTAATTTCCGTGGGTGAAAAGGTGCGTTGCCAATTACATTCTTTGATGTTTTGATCATAGTCTTCTACTGCACGCAGGTAAGGTAGGGGATTTCCCCAAACATCTTCTACGTTTTCGGTGTGTCCTCCTGAACAAGCATGAAAGACTGAGAGAATTAGATTATTTTGATAAGTTAATACTTGCCCAGCCGTGGCATCAACTGCGCCATAAGTGGCGGGAGATTCACTACTTACGCCTTTATAAATTTGCCAGCGATCGGGACTATCACCTAAATCATAAACGGGGTTTTTACGCTGTTCTTGTCGTTTGTAAAGAGCATAGGTACGGGCTGCGATCGCCTGAGCTTTGAGGGCTTCTTGTGGCCAGCTAGAACTCATTTCTGCGCCGATGACGCTGTAGAGATATTCTTCTAAATCTACCCAGTTAACGACATCGATACCTTTGTCTGTGGGGACAACTAGAGTTCTACCGCGATACCAGCGATCGCCAATATACACGAATCCTTTGCCTGATGGTTCAATCCAAAATAAACCAGATTGCCATTTATCTAAAGCTACTCCTCCAGGTACAGCTTGAGCATAAAAAGCACTCATGGCTGGTAATTGTCCTAGAGTTCGCCCGGTACTGTCTTTGACAATCGCCGTTGTGGAACTGCCAACTTTAGTTTGATTGACTCCCCTTTCAATAGCTACACGCAGAATCACAGAAGCTTGAGCCGGAGCAACCAAAGCTATCCATAATAAAGCACCTAACCACCAATGACGTATTTTAAGCTGGGATAATAAAGAGCCGAATAACAGTTGAAATTTCATGCTGATTATTTAATCACAAGTATCTGTTGGTAGCTGCACGATCATGTTCATAACTTAAGATAAGACAATTCCCCGATGTCGGAGGTTGCCACCTGCTATATAATTATGCAATGTGTTTTAGTTAGTCTCCTGTGTATAAATCAGCATTTCTCATGTCAGGTTTTTAATGACTATACTGAACGATAGGCTATGCGGAGACTTTGTACGAGAATGATTAAGGATGCGATCGCCATTAATCCACCCCAAAACCAATAAGGTAACAACAAATATTTTTGCATCTGGGCTGTATCAGACAGTCCCAAAGGGCCAGCCGTGCTGCTAAATAAATAATCTAGTTGGTGGTAGGTACTCACACAGGCTTGCACGCCTAAAAATTGGATGGCGAATCCTTGCACCCATTGGGAAGCTTTATAACCAATACCTAAAATCATGACACCCAATAGGGGAATTGCCACAAATCCAAAGGAGGAACGTACCCAAATTAATGTCGAAACCAGTAAAAAACCTCCGAGAATTTTGAGACTCAAGGAGGCTGTTTTAAAATTACGAGACGCTAAAATTAAAGCTGCGCCTGCTAGTGGAGGCCCCATTGGCCCGGCTGCGGCGACTAAGAAAGGGCCAAGGGGAGCTAATGATGTCCGGAGTCCATAAGTGGCTACCCCAGAACCATTACTAAAAATTTGTAATTTCTGGAACTGTCCACCCAATAATATAGCCATCAGCCCGTGACCCATCTCGTGAAACCACGTAGCTAAAATACTAAAAGGGTATAAAATATAATTACCAATTGGTAGTTGCCAAAGGATGGCTGTAGCGATCGCTGCTCCTACTAGCCAAGTTAGCCCCATACGTTCAACTACTGGCGGAGCTTCGTTGGTCAATAATTTATGAAAATCTTTCCCTGGTTCGCTCATACTAATTCGTAATTCTTCATTAGGGGTGTAAGGGTGTAAGGGTGTAAGGGTGTAGGGGTTGAAGGTGTCGGACGGGGATTGAAAAATAACCCAACATGGATGCCCCAAGGAGCAGAGCTTTTAACCCAAGGGTTAGATTGGCTGCTCTTTCTTCCCCCCACACCCCTACACCCCTAATCCTCTATACCTATAGTTAAGCGAGTTTAAAGAGGAATGTCATTAAATCTCCTTTACCAAGGCTGATGCGATCGCCTGGTCTGAGGCGGTGTCTGTTACCTGGTAATAAGGGCAAATTATTAATGTAAGTTCCGTTAGAACTGCCGACATCTTCTATATAGTGAGCATCTCCCTCCATCCGAATATCGGCGTGGATGCGAGAAACAATTTCAGAATTAGAAAATCCTGAAACATCTATATCTGGAGGAATGCGGTCATTCGGCTTGCCAATATGAATCACAGACAGACTTGGTGGTAATTCAATTTCTCTGTCGCTTTGGACGTGAACCAATAAGGCTGTGATTTGCTGTAATTGGGTTCTGGCGGGAGATGGTGGTGCAACTACAGGCTGTGGTATTGGATCTGGTGCTGGTGCTGGTGCTGGTTCTTCTGCTGCTTGGACTGGTGCTGGTGCTGGCTCAGGAGGTGCAGTGGGAACAGGTTCTTCAATTACTACAGCTGGTGGTGCTGGTGGTGGTGTAATTTCTGCCTCGACTGGGGGAGGTGCAACTGGAGGTGCAACTGGAGGCGCGACTGGAGGCGCGACTGGAGGCGCAGCCATTTCTGTAGGTGGTAAGGGTGCAAACCCAGGGTCAATACCTAAAGCGTTAGGTTGTAGTAATTCCAACATTGGATCTGGCATTGGATCTGGTATTGGATCAGGAGTAACCAATGCTGGGACTTCTACAGGGATGTCAGGCGCAACAGTAGCAACAACAGTAGCAGCAGCAGGTACAGCAGCTGAATGTAGATTAAAGCCACATTGACCGCAGAAAGCGGCATCAGACTGTACCGTTGCACCACAATTGGGACAGTGGCTAGTAGCTGGTAACGGTGTGTAGCAAGCTTCACATTGAACCGCGCCGTCTGGATTTGAGTGATTGCAATTAGGGCAAACTATCATTGATTTAAGCCTTTGTTCAAGAGCATCCTAAAATATAGTTTTGGGGATTGGGGATTGGGGATTGGGGACTGGGGATTGGGGACTGGGGATTGGGGACTGGGGATTGGGGATGAGAAATATAATCTCCCCTTGCTTCCCCTGCTTCCCCTGCTTCCCCTGCTTCCCCTGCTTCCCCTGCTTCCCCTGCCTCCTAAAATTGTGGTAAAAGAGCAACTCTAGCTTTCGATTTTAACAACTACTTGTGATACAAAAATTAAGCTGAGAGTTCCGCACCTGCGGCGGCATCAAGTAGCCACAAAAGTTCCCCTTGAGGTTTAATTAGGCGGGATGGGTAGGTAGAGTCATCCGCTTGTGGGGCAAAGACTTGAGCTAGAGCCGGTCTTTTGTTCGCACCAGCTACTACAAACATGACCGTGCGAGCTGCATTAATGAATGGGTATGTAAAGGTGATGCGGGGGTTGCCGTCTTTGTTACCGACAGTAATTAAGCGATCGCTTACTTTTAAAGCTTCTGTGTGGGGAAACAAAGATGCAGTGTGGGCATCATCACCCATGCCGAGCAATACTACATCCAAAGCGGGAAATTCTCTCGGTGCAGATTGAAAGAATGCTTGCAAGTGTTGTTCGTATTTAGCCGCAGATAGCCCTGGATCGTTATCCAAGGTGGGTACAGCATGAATATTGGCTGGAGGGATATCAACCCGATCTAGCCAGGCACGACGCGCCATTAATTCATTGCTATCAGGATGATTTGGGGGAACATAACGCTCATCGCCCCAAAACACATGAATTTTATCCCAAGGTAATTTTTGCTGGGCGATCGCTTCATACAACGGCTTAGGTGTGCTACCGCCAGATAAGGCGATCGTAAATTTTCCCTGCTCTTTAATGGCAGTATCTAACTTGGTCAGGATCAAATCAAGCGATCGCGCAATTAACGCTGATTGATCTGGTAGGACTTCAACCGTTTTATTCATGGCTTTATCATCACATCACCGGCTTCCAGCAATACCATACCTAACTTATAACAACTCCCCTGTTTAAATTTTGAAACTTTTAACATCAGGAAGTAGGACAGAATTAAGTCAATTCAATTCATGCTTATCACTTTCTTTGGTTAGTTGTCAGTAGTCAGTTGTACTAACTGTTTTTCACCCTAGATAAGTTGTGTTGTACCATTTCTGCTAAATTTGTCTCAGTTAAACAGCGTCTTTCGGAGCAATAGGTCATCAAATACACTCCATTCATCATCCGCACTGTACTGACGCGCACCCGAAAATCATCTGTCATAAACCAGCAGCGTTCCTGTCCCTGGTTGCTGTCATATTCGGTATCAATTGTTAAAATGCCGTCTTTGCCAAACCAGTAGCGGCTAACAACGGGAATCTTTTCCACATATCCTTGGTTGCGTAGTAATTTGCCCGATCGCCCCGTCTCATCATCTGGGACATCAATCAACACAGCAGCCTGCTCAGGATTCGGTTCTTTGTCATCGTCATGTGCTTGCCACATAAAGCTAGCTCCTCCCTTCGCCATAACTGGATCAATGCCTTGCTGTTCACAAATCATATTGATCCGTGGATCATCCGTAATTACGCCCACATACAGCTTTGATTCTCCCGACTCATCCGCCACCGTATCAAAGTGATGCACCGTGCGGTGGGTAAACCAGACTCCTTCACTCTTACGAAAAAAGTCCATCATCGTCATCGGTGTCAGCAAAGCCATAGGTTATCCTCAAACAAACAAAATAAATTTAATTACGAATTACGAATTACGAATTAAGAATTAGTGTCGCGGTACAATACCCCTAAATAATCTCACGATTTCAACTCATGATCAGCAGAGAGACTCTCAAGACACCCCAAGACGTTTTGGCTGCTCTCAAGGCGGGACTTACTCTGTGTCAACAAGATTTATATCAATTTAATCTCAGTGGACTGGAATTACAAAAAGCCAATTTTCATAGAGCTACTCTGATTCGAGCGAATCTCCGTCAAGCTGATCTGAGTGAAGCGAATCTCAGCGCAGCTGATTTACGGGGCGCGGATCTCAGCCAAGCTATTTTGCGGGATGCGAATTTACTCTCAGCTTGTTTATATCGAGTTGATCTGAGTGGTGCAGATTTACGGGGAGCAATTTTGACGGACATCAAGTTGCTGGGAGCTAAATATAATAGCCAGACTCTGTTTCCAGAAGACTTTGCTTATAAATCCTCTGGGGCGATCGGGCCAAATGCTAATTTGAACGGGGCGCAGCTAAATACAGCCAACTTGCGAAATGCTGATTTGCAGGGTGCAAGCTTGTTGGGGGCTTATTTGGGGGGTGCTGATCTAACTCTTACTAATCTTCAGGGGGCGCGTTTAAGTCAAGCAGACTTGCGAACAGCCTGGTTAGCAGGGGCTTATTTACGTAATGCTCGGTTGAATGGGGCTAATTTAGCAGGTGCAGATTTACGAGCAGCAGATATGACTGGCGTTGAGTTCGAGCAGTTAGAAAGCATTGCCGGAGCAGATTTTACCAAAGTTCAGGGGCTAAGTGATGAAATGCGATCGCGCCTGCTTAGTCACCCTGCACAAGAGCTAGATACACCTCATGCTTTAACCCGTCGGACTACACGCGCCAGCTTGGAAAGTATATAGCGTTTCCTAATCACATGAGGTATATCATAGCCCCCTCCTTGCTTGCGGGGAGGGGGTTGGGGGTGGGGTTCTTGTACCTCACTAAAGTGAGAACCGCTATATCTATGATTTAGTTGCTGTCCAATCTTTCTTTAGCAATGCCAAAAAGGTAGCAATCCCTTTAGAAAATCCTTGAGGATCGGGTAAAACATACTGCGGAAACTCTTCATACGGCCGCCACTGCTCAGACGAATTATGCCGCAGGTATAAGACCCGATCGTCCCCTTCCATTTTCCAGAGCATTTCACCGCCGGTGGGAATTTCAGCCATGTTTTTCTCCTTTCGTGCAAACAAAAATACTCAGTAATAGTTTGCTCTTGACCAATTCTGCCAGTCTAAGTAGAACGGCGTAAATAATTAAAGGTTTGTAGTAAGGACTTTAGTCCTTCTTTTAGGACTAAAGTCCTTACTACGAACTTGATCAAAATAACTTTATATTACTTAAAGTCGTTAGGTTTAATATTCAATTCTATACAACATCTCTAGACAGTTATGTTGAATTGCTTTATAGGAGTGTCTCACAGAACAAGTTAAAAGGCACTCATGCAAAAGAAAGATTTATTATTCAAGGGATTAAATCTTCCATTGCTGCTCCCACTACACGGTAATCAGCATCCTGTCTCAGTTCTCCTAGGGCTTCCTTGGCTTCGGGGGTAATAAAGTGCTTGAGGGCATAGGCAACCCGTACCCGGATATATTCAGCCTCAGAATTTTTCAGTATCAGGAGTTGAGACAAAGCAGCCTCAGACTGACGGGAACTCGCCAACCAACCCAGCGCATCTACGGCGGCTTCCTGCACTGCGGCATCTTCCCCTTCTAGTCCTAAAGCGCAAACCTCCAGCACTTCTTCAGGGCAGTCCATTTCTACAAGGGCTGCCAGAATGCTGCGCCGCACCAACCAGTGATCATCTCGTAAAAATGTCTGCACTAGATGAGAGGCAGAAACCCTGCCAAATAATGAGAGGGAGTTAGAAGCTTCTGCCCGGACATTGGGCGTGTTATCAAACTTCATGATTTGCAGCAAAGCCGCGAAGGATTCCGACGTTTTTTGCTTGCCCAACTCCCTAGCAACAAATGTTCGTACCAGAAACTCTGGGTCTTGGATATGGCGGGTGAGTAAAGGAACAGCGACATCGGTGGGATAATCTTGGAGGGCAGAGATTGCCTTGAGGCGGTATTGAAAATCCGCGTCTTGCAATTTGGTTTCGATTTCGTGGAGTTCCATAGCAGCGAACAGTAGACGATTTCTTATACTTTAGTCTGAACCGGATGTCTCATATCTTGCGATCGCCCCAAAACATGGGAAAATATATTTTGTCTCAAGGATTTGATTTCGGAGCGTTTGCGTAGCGTCTCCGTAGGAGGAGCGACGTGACAAAGCCACCCCTAAGTGCGGCAGTTCGGGAATTGATCCACAAAGCTAGGATTGTTAGTTTTGCCACCTGGCAGAGTACCCATCCACCGATAGTAATTCAGCGATTCCAAGCGGCAGATGACGAGGGACGCTACCTCACCGATGAAGATTTAGATCAAATTCAGCAGCTTGTGCCATCAAGCACAGCACTCGTTATAGTAACTAGGGAACTGCGCGATCGCGTCAATGAAATTGTAGATGAAGCTAGAACCCAGGTATTGAATACATTCCCCAAAATCACCCAACCCGGTGGCGGACTCTACCCAGCCGCCAGAGCAGATGCCTGCTGGCGTGATTTCTGGCACTTCCTGCGCTGTATTACTTATGGTATCGTTGGACAGCATACAGACTACACCAGCACGGAAGGATTGCACTATATGCAACTGCTGTATCAAGAATTGCAAGTGCCGTTAGATGCAATGGTGGTAGGGCTAGAAGGCATTAAGACTGCCAGTTTAAAGCGAGTCGCATCAGAGCAGCAAGCCCAGATATCCCCCTATTTTGATCATTTAATTGAGCAATTAAAGCAATTTCAATATGGTTAATATTAAACTATTTCTTCATAATCAGGTTTTTCAAAAGGTCAACCCCAAGATATTTATTTTTATAAAAATCATATCTATAGTGCTGACGACTGGAGCAATTCTCTTAGAATTATGGAATGATTATCTGCTAATAAATAACCAGCAAATTTTAAATTATTTAAATATAGTTGTTTGGATAGGACGAATTGTTATCACAATCCATTTTTTAGAAGCAGTAATAGCAACTATTTATGCACCTGAAAAAAACAGGATACCATTACAATATGGTATTTATACTTTTTTTGTCGGCACAATTGGTTTATTAGAACTATTTAATCAGGAAGAGTTGTCTTAAGTTGACATTTTTGTTTCACCTTGTTAATTATCGCTTGGTTGGGTTTCTGAAAGCTTGTCGTTTTTCTGAGATGGTACTTTTGCAGGTGGACTATCAGTCGATGAATTTTCTTTAACTTCCACCGTTGGCACTACTACAGAAGAAGAATCTGGATTTTTTGCATCTGTAGGTGGTGCGCTTGGCAATACCACAGGCTTAGGCTGTTTATCAACTGGGGGCGGGGTAGAATTCTGGTTATCAGAGGATGGGGAATTTTCTGAAGAGTTGGCGGGGTTAGCTTTGCGTGAAGAACGAATTTCCCTCAGCGTCTCTACTAGGGATGGTGAAGCATCAGTGTTAGGTGAGGGAGAAGATTTTTCAGAATTGACCCTTGGTGATTCTCCAGTGTTGGGTTGTGGTGATTGTTCTGTAGAACTGCTGTTGGTGTTTGCAGGTTCAGTCTGTTGTTCAGGTAAATTACGTCTGCGTCGTCTAGAGTTGGTAGTGGGTGTAGTTTCTCCAGAATCAACCGTGGAAGATTTGCGGATATTGTTGTTTTCTTGTGGGGTAGTGTTTTTACCCCCTGATTCTAGTAGGCGTTCTTCAAACAATGGTTTGGAGGGTGACTTTGGCTGAGAATCAGCAAACATATTGGTGATACCAAAACCGGCGGTAGCAGCAACTAAAGCTACACTAACACCCAAGAAAACCTTAGAAGTAGCCAGCTTCTGAACCATGATGGCGACGTTTTTTAATGGCGAAGTTTTAGTTTTCTTCACACTGCTGAAAATGTTTCCGCTAGCCGCATTTTCGAGATTGTGAACAGATAAATCGATAGTCGGGACTGCATAGGTAGGGATGACTGGCGGTGCAACATTTATCCCACTACCTGGGAGTAGTTGCAGCCACTCAGCAACGGTGGCGGGACGAAAGCGAGATTCTACAGCCATTCCACGCATAACGGCTTGATTGACGGATGCGCTGAGATGGGGTTGGAGTTCGCGGGGGGTCGCCATTTGTTCGCGATCGCGTAATAATGCTGGTAAGGGTACTTGTCCTGTTAATAAAGCATACAAAGTAGCTGCCAAACCATAAACATCTGTAGCGGGTGTACGCATCGCTTGGGTTAAATACTGCTCAATGGGGGAATAGCCTTCAGATACTATTCCTGTGTGAGTTTGCCTCACGCCATTATTAAATTCACGGGCAATGCCAAAATCAATCAGGACAACTTCTTGAGTACCTTGACGAAGAATAATATTATCTGGTTTAACATCTCGATGTAGTAAGCCGTTGCTGTGAACTACCTGCAATGCTGCGCCAATTTGTCGGATGTAATGAATAGCTGTGGCTTCAGGTAAGGGTATTCCTGGCAAGATAAACGCATCTCCCAAGGTTTCCCCAGGAATATATTCCATCACCATGTAAGGTAGTCCATCTTCCACAAAAAAGTCGCTGACTCTGACAATATTGGGATGAACGCAAGTAGCTAACCTTCTGGCTTCATCTTGGAATTGTTGCTCGAACTTCGCAAACTCAGAATGTTGTCGCAGTTTTTCATTAATTGTTTTCATCACTACCTCCTGTTCTAAGTAGTGATGAGTAGCTTTAAACGTAATGCCAAAGCCACCGCGTCCAATTTCTTGGATAAGGGTGTATTTCCCACCCTGCAAAATTTTGCCTGCTACCATAGAGAGTTTTGCGTCCTGAGTCCTGATTCCACTATGAGAATACGGTACTATTTTCTAGTTGTCGGGAGAGAGCCAAATCAAAAGTCTGTCCATATTGATTGTATTAGTTAGCTAGCCCAAAGTTCTGCTGCAATCAGGACAATTGATTTTTTGGATCTTCCGTCTTAGTCAAACCCTCCTGTGGTTGACATAGTTTTTTCTTCTCAATAATACAGTAGAGGAAAAATAATGCCCATTCAAAATAATATTTGCCAGAGTATATAAAGATTTAGTAAATCAAGTAGCAGAGCAACAATCACTTTAATGCGTCGATTGGCACTGATTTGACGAAGGGAAACCAATAAACGCACCAGTAGCCATAGAGAGTAAATTTGGATGGGTAGGAAGAGTAACATTAGACCAATTACAGATGTGCGAAATGCTCTATCTGCTGTTTCATCTGCCCAAGATATTTTTTCGATATCATCATCTTGCAGCCATTCGTCTGCTGAGTCTTCTATCTCGAACGCAGAAGATACTAAAACTTTTTTGGCTTGTTCTAAATCTGTTTGATTGACTTGTAATTTAATCCAGCCAACGGCTACTGTTAGATGCCATGCCATGTTAACTGTAGACTCATTAGCTAAGTAGCATTGAATGCCTTGTGATTCTAATAGCTGCTTGGCTAAATTAGCATCAATATAGTTACTAAAAGTAGATACTGTAATAAAATTATTACCCATGCCGTTTTGTGTAATCTCTTGAATTTTCAGTGAAAACCCCGGTTCTTCTCCACAACCGGGGTAATTTTATTAACGTCCCAACATTTTATCGCGTAGTTGCTTGATGCGATCGCGCAATTTTGCCGCTTCTTCAAACTCTAGATTTTTCGCTGCGGCTTTCATCTGTGTTTCCAGTTGAGTAATCAATTCAGGAATCTGCTCTAATGGCAATTCACTTAAATTTTCTTCGACAACTTTAAAATCTCCTGCATTCAATCTTCTAGAAATATCTAAGAAAGATAAAATCGCATTACCCGATCTTTTTACAATTGGTTGCGGTGTAATTCCGTGCATTCGATTATGTGCCATTTGAATTCCCCGCCGTCTATCAGTTTCTTCAATGGCTTTTACCATGCTGTTAGTGAAATTATCAGCGTATAAAATTGCTTGTCCTCGGATGTGACGCGCGGCTCTCCCGATAGTTTGAATTAAAGAACGTTCGGCTCGCAAAAATCCTTCTTTATCAGCATCCATAATTACCACTAAGGAAACTTCTGGTAAATCTAAACCTTCCCGCAGTAAGTTCACACCCACCAAAACATCAAATTTACCCTCGCGCAAATCTTCTAAAATTTCAATGCGCTGAATGGAATTAATCTCTGAATGTAAATAACGCACCTGAATGCTGTGTTCTTGCAGATACTCGGTTAAGTCTTCCGCCATGCGTTTAGTTAAAGTGGTAATCAGTACCCGTTCTTGACGATCAATTCTATCTTTAATTTCTCCCAACAAATCATCAATTTGTCCGTCTGTAGGACGCACAAAAATCTCAGGGTCAATTACCCCAGTCGGTCTAATTACTTGCTCAACTATTCTATCTTCAGAAATTTCTAATTCCCAATTTCCTGGGGTAGCAGAAACGAAAATACATTGATTGACTTTCGTCCAAAATTCCTCAGCTTTTAAAGGACGATTATCGGCTGCACTAGGTAGTCTAAAACCATGTTCAATTAAAACTTTCTTTCTAGCTTGGTCGCCGTTATACATACCCCGAATTTGCGGTACAGTAACGTGAGATTCATCAATTACTAACAGCCAATCTTTAGGAAAATAATCAATCAAACATTCTGGCGGTTCTCCAGCTTCTCTTCCTGCTAGGTGACGGGAATAGTTTTCTACGCCGTTGCAGTAACCAACTTCACGCAACATTTCTAAGTCATAACGTGTACGTTGGTCTATGCGTTGCGCTTCTACTAACTTACCAGCTGCTTCTAGTTCTGTTTTTTGTTGTTTTAATTCAGCCGCAATATCTTCACAAGCGACTTCCAAACGCTCCTCCGGGGTGACAAAGTGACGCGCTGGGTAAATATTCACAGCTTGCAAACTATTGATAATTTCACCCGTTACGGGGTCAATATAGCGAATTGCGTCAATTTCATCACCAAAGAATTCCACCCGAATAATCCTATCTTCGTAGGCGGGGCCAATTTCTAAGACATCACCCCGGACTCGGAAACGTCCCCGTCCCATTTCGATATCGTTACGACTGTACTGCACTGAAGTTAAATCCCGCAAAATCTGGCGTTGATTTACTTCCATCCCAATTTGTAAGGGTATAGCCGCTTTCAGGTATTCGGCGGGGATACCCAAACCATAGATACAGCTAATTGATGCTACAACAATCACATCACGCCGTTCAAATAGCGATCGCGTTGCTGAGTGACGCAGCATATCTATTTCATCATTAATCGCCGCCGTTTTCTCAATATAGGTGTCGGTAACGGGAATATAAGCCTCTGGCTGATAGTAGTCGTAGTAACTGACAAAATATTCAACAGCATTATTGGGGAAGAACTCCCGCAACTCATTACAAAGTTGTGCAGCTAGGGTTTTATTGTGCGCCAAAACTAAAGTCGGCTTACCCACCTTCTCAATTACTGCTGCTATGGAAAATGTTTTACCTGTTCCCGTCGCGCCTAGTAAGGTTTGGTAACGGTTATTCGCTTCTATACTAGCAACTAACTGTGCGATCGCTTGTGGTTGATCACCAGTCGGACTAAAGGGAGCTTGCAGACCAAATTCTGTCATACATTTGTACTAAGAAATACCCTATCTCATAGTAGCGTTAGGGAGTGAGGAGTGCTGAGTGGGGAGTGCTGAGTGCTGTTAGCGGTAGCGCGGCGTTTAGCCGGTGAGGAGTGTTGAGTCATTAGTCATTAGTTATTGGTTTTTCTCCTCTGCTTCTTCGCAGTCCCCAGTCCCCAATCTTAATTTACAAAAATTATTAATTTAAATTTACTTATATCTCAGTTTTGAAGATACTTATATCTATGCAAGGTTGTTTAAGGTTAAACTCTGTTATATAGGAAATATTTTAAGTTTTCCTTAAATATTGTAAAGTTCAGTTACGAACCAGAGGTGTCTAGTTATGACCATCAGCACTAATGGCAAAACGGTCAGCCCTCGGCAAAGACGTGCCAAACTTAAAGGAGAAACAACGGTGGAAGTCGAAAATAACCAAGGTCATAGCTCGAATCAAGAACAAGTCGAAAAAGGTGCTAATTTACCAGTGCAGTTAGAAAAATCAAATAAACAAGAAGTGGTAGGAACGTTAGCCGTTGCTGGAGAGCGTCCTATTACTAGTAGTGATTTAGAAGTTGCTCATACATTTTCAAGTGCTGGAATACGTCCCATTGGTGTAAGTCATTTGGAAGTGGTTGAAACAATGAACATCATGGGAATACGTCCCATTGGTGCTAATACATTCCAAGTTATGGACAGTATTAACTTGTCAGGAATTCGTCCAATTTCTTCTAGTGCGCTAGTTATTTCTAGCAACTATTCTGTAATGGGTAATCGTCCAGTTGCTCCCAACGAGACTGATGATTCTGATAGTTTGATGGGTTTTATAGATTAGATAAACAAAGAATCTCATTAATTTTAACAAATCCATTATTAACCCAGTTACTTGATTACAGTAGCTGGGTTTTTGATTAAGAAAATATATTTGACATCTCCTCCGACTGGAAGTCAGGAGGATTCTAAACTGATGTTGCTACGGGGTCTGAAAGACCCTCTCCGCAACGTTTACTAATTGATTGTTAAATAACTCAATTAGCTTTGGCACTGTCAAAATGCCCTACCCACCTCGACTAGATTAAATCTAGTTGTATGGCTACTTGAATGTTAGGTGAAATGCGTGAATACGTTTTTGTTACGGAGTTTTTCATCCTATATTCACACTACTTGATTTTATCATGTTGTCTAATAAATTAGACAATTAGCTTTCATCCCCCGGCTAGAAGCCGGAGGTTCTCAGCATAAGTACGATAGGAATCTCATTTGATTTCTGTTAGCGTAGCCTGCGCTTGCGCTTAAAAACCTAAGAGTAGTTTATAAGACGTTGGGTTAAGCGCAGCGCAACCCAACATGGTAGAAGTGTTGAGTTTTGTGCATCAACCCAACCTCCGCCTTAGATAATTTTGTTTTGCACTACTACTTAATAGCGTTCTACACTGAATATTGTCCCTACTGCCAACCTGCACTAGTTCAGAGAAACTGTCCATGCAACTCCTGAAAACAACCGACAAAGACTTTACTCCCCAATTTAAAGCCCTTGTAAATAACCGCCGGGAAGCTACGGTTGATGTTAGCGGTACAGTACACGATATCCTGGCTGATGTAAAAGTGCGGGGTGATGCCGCAGTGAAGGATTACACCAGTCGGTTTGACCATTTCAGCCCTCATTCTCTGCGGTTGAGTGAAACCTTCATGGCTGAAAAAGCTGCCAAATGTCCGGCTGAAGTCAAAGCAGCATTAGAATTAGCTGCTGAACGCATCGCTTCTTTCCACCAAAAGCAATTACCCCAAGACATTGGTTACACCGACACCGTAGGGGTAAAACTCGGTTTAAATTGGGTTTCCCTGTCACAAGTCGGTATTTACGTTCCCGGAGGACGCGCTAGTTATCCCAGTTCTGTACTGATGAATGCGCTACCTGCCAAAATCGCGGGCGTGGAACGTATTGTGATGACTGTACCCATGCCGCGCGGGGAAATCAATCCCGCAGTATTGGCAGCAGCCCAAGTTGCTGGCGTGACAGAAATATATAGTATTGGTGGGGCGCAAGCAATAGCAGCCCTCGCCTACGGTACAGACAGCATCATCCCTGTAGATAAGATTGTCGGCCCTGGTAATGCCTATGTGGCTGAAGCCAAGCGTCAAGTATTTGGGACTGTGGGTATAGACAGCATCGCTGGACCTTCGGAAATTTTGGTTGTAGCCGACGACAAAAACAACCCAGAATGGATAGCCTGGGATTTACTCTCACAAGCAGAACACGACCCCAGCGCGCAGTCGATTTTAATTACTGACTCTGAAACCTTTGCCCAACAAGTTATAGCCGCCGTTGCACAAGTTATTCCCCAGCTATCTACAAAAGAAGCAGCTAGCATCAGTTGGGAAAAGCACGGTGCAGTAATTATTGTGAACGATTTGGCAGACAGCATCCCTTTATTGAATCAACTAGCTCCCGAACACGTAGAATTGTGCGTAGATAATCCCCAATTACTAGCTAGTCAAATTAAATGCGCTGGTAGTCTGTTTTTGGGACGCTACACCCCAGAAGCGATTGGTGATTATTTAGGCGGCCCCAACCATGTGCTACCTACATCTCGTTCCGCCCGCTTCGCTTCGGGTTTGAGTGTCTACGATTTTCTCAAACGTATTACCTATTTAGAATGCAATCAAGCCGCGTTACAGGAAATTGGTCAAGCAGCCGTTACCTTAGCGGAAGCCGAAGGTTTGCCTGCCCATGCCGGTAGTGTGGCAATACGTCTACAATCAGGTTATTAAAAGCTGAGAACCCCGGCTTATGTTATAAGCCGGGGTTCTCAAATTTCAGAATTATCATAAGTAAAACAGAATGGCCATAAATTAAAGTCACAATCACCTTAATTCATGAATTAATAATTACTGACTCAGGTTACTCGTTTGAGTTTTGAGACAAAGAAATCCATAAGTAAATGCTAGTCAGATAGGCTACAGCTATAATGCAGATCGTCGATACAAATTCAAAATCATTCATGACCTTAAATAATATTTCAAGTGTGTGAGGAGTTGACAAGTTAAATGGCTAAGGTTGAAATTGTGCATTCCTATACTGGGATGCAGCAACAACAAAATTTCATCCAAAAATTTGGATTGTGTGAATATAATTAGATCACTAAACTGATGAATTTTCTCTGATGAGGTTAATTTAGGTGTAACTAACCCCAGAGGATACATATCATCAATTTACCTGACAAATAAATGTAGCTATAGCATGGATTTCGGGAAGCAATTCCCACCAGCTAGATCATCAAATTAAAGACATCATAGGAACATATACCTATAAGTAGCTACAAGCCCCAGACAATTCAATAGAAATTCTGGTTACTATTAGCTAAGTCAGGGAGTAGCCCATTCAGACTTATTTATTGATCAACATTCCTCAACTCTGTTGAGGTAGATGGCTAAACAGCAGTGATGAATCACATGAGCCTGATTAATGACTCGCTTTTCACCAAAGCTTATCTACGCTACTAACCCTCAATTGCTGTATGTAACTAGTTAAACAAAATTAATCGTTTATCGCTCTGGACTAATATTGATAAGAGCTAAAGCCGCTTACTACAAGCTTGCGTTTAATTTAGTTTTTCTACTGCATCAGCAAAGTTAACTAGGCAGTTAGCATTAGTTAACCCAATGTATGACTGCTATCGCTATTTTTTGAACTACCGTCTCTCTATATTAAACCAAACTAGCAAAACTCAACAAAAAATATCATGGGAAAATCAAGTAGTAATTATACTTAACAGGACATGATTGATCATCTAGAAATTGCGCCTAAAACTTGATTCTTTAGGCAGCAAAGTCAGGGTTTGACTATTTTTATTAGTAGTTACCGCAAGCTCATGTAAAGAAATATATGACTCATAGCTAGTAACTGACGCTAAATATTTTAGAAAAATATTTCACCTGCTAGAGAATAAAGCCATTCGGGTATGGTAGTAATGATTTGCTATGACCGTACAAATACCAAATTTGAATAATTCTAGGTTTTGTGTACGATCGCGGGTTAAACCTTTGTGTAATTCCTTAAGTGAAAGGTAATGATTATGAGCAACTATGAGCAGATTTTTGAAGCAAAAAACACCACAGAAGAATCCCTAAGTCCACAAGAAGCCGTGGCGGCGATCGCGCTGGTGAGTGCGATCGCTGATTCTGCACTGGAAGAAGTGGATGCTGAAGGGTTAGCAGGTATTCTCTGGGAGTTTGAGGTGTTCGCCGAATTTTCAGAAGATGAAATCGTCGAAATGGTTGATGAACTGATGGCGATCGCAGAAGAGGAGGGAGTCGGCCCCTTATTTAACACAGCAACTCAGTCCTTACCTGAAGAAATGGTTTGGGATGGCTTCGCGGCTGGAGTTGTTATCCTGTTAGACGAAGACGAACTCATAGTTCCCACAGATAAACAGCCTTACTTGAAAAAACTTCAGGAAGCTTTGAAACTTAAGGATGAAGAAGCACAAGAAATTGTTCAAGAGGTCATTGCTGCTTTCCAAGAACCAGACGATGATGAATTTCTCGATGATGAAGATGACACAGTAGCTATAGGAGATTCTAATTAGAAAATCTACCTTGTAAGTATTTTTGCTTGTTGACTGCTGAGTGCTGAGTAAATTAGAAAGTATAGGCTTACACCCCGTTACGCTAACAGCACTTTTCACTCAGCATTCTTCATTGATCAAAACGGCGAATACTGCACCGAGAAATACAATCCATTTTCTTGCAGCGATCGCCTTTCTCCCTCTACTGATGTTAAAGGAATACCCCAATCTAGCCGAACAAAGAAGTTATTGCCTTGTTTCCACAGTAGTCCTAACCCAGTACCAAATAACATATTTGGGGATGGATTATCTCCCTTGGTATTCCAGCCTTTACCCACGTCGATAAATGGGGTCAGTTGTAGCACTCCTCCCAGATTAGCAGCACGCAGAATCGGCAGCCGAAATTCAGCCGAAAGCAATAGGCCATTGTCAGTAAGTAATGTATCTTGACGATAGCCCCGCACACTTACCTGTCCACCCAGACCAAATTGCTCTAAAGGTACGAGAGAATTTGCTGCTAGTTGTAAATCACTCCTAGCTAACAACAGCGTGTCTGGTGCGAACTGTCTTACCCACTGCGCTTGTCCCCGCCAGGCGAAAAAGCGACTATCTGGGGCATCTTCATTGACATTAGCATCAAACCAATCAACCCCCAAACTAAATTGCGATCGCGCTGCAAAAACTTGTTTATTACTGCGTTGGGTATACTCCTGAGTCAAACGCAGGGCAGAAATATTGGTTTTTCCGTCTGCATCTGCACCAGGGGATAAAGGAAACCCACCAATATTATCAAGACCTAACTCAGTTTGGCTTTCTTGGCGCGAGAACGATAGCCCCACCGCTAATTCTTGGGTTGGCTTTTGGATCAGTGGTTGGCGATAGCCAAATTGGTAAGACTTAGTGTTGGATTGAATATCCAGGACGGTGAATGGTTCTTCAATGACACGATTCCACCCTTGGTTAAAACCAAACGAGACAGTACCATTGTGAGCATTAATTGGTAGTGTGTAATTCAGACTGATGGTATTACTGCCATCGGTATTGGTGTAGCCTACATTCAGCGTGTCCCCTAAACCTAATAAATTCGCTTCTTGCAGATCCACACTCCGACGAAAACTGCCAACACTAGGCGATCGCCCATTATCTAAAGTTGTCGTGAGTGAAAAAGTATCGGCTTCTTGAATTTCGACTTGTAATATATTGCTTCCGGGATTTACACCCATTTGTAACTCAGCTGACAGGTTTTGAATACGCGGATCGAGGCGGAGAAGTTGCAGCTTTTCCATTAAGCGCGGCACATTCAGAGGTTTGTTCGCACCAATGCGGATGCGATCGCGAATATATTGGCTACGTAATCGCCGATTACCGGCGACTTTAATTTCTGACAAACTGCCCTCTACCACCTGAATTTTGATCACTCCCGCTTCTACAGTCTGCGGTGTAATTAAAGCCCCTGTCGTTACATAGCCGTTATCAGTGTATAGCTTAGTGATGGCATCTTTGACCTGTAATATCTCTGCAAAGGATACCTCCCTTCCTACAAAGGGAGCTGTAATAACGGCAAACTGTTCTGGTGAGAAAACTGTACTACCAACAACTTCAATTTGATCAACCCGGAATTTGGACTGAGGATCATCTTCTCCTAGAGTGGGCTGATCTGGTAGTTGCACAGGAGGCAGTAATTCCTCCTGATCGGATGGTTGCGGTAACAGATCCGATGGTAAAGGAGTAACCGGAATATCTTCTAAACGACCAGGTGGTGAAGTTGGAGGATTAGAAGTTTGGGCGATCGCCTGATGATAGTTGCATAATACTGCTGCTAGAATCAAACCGAATTTGAGCAGTTTTAATCTAAAGATAAAATTTAAAAAATTGTTTAATTTTAGCTGAGACAATGCTGTGTGAATAATGGAGTTTTCAATAACAACTTGTTTCATCGTCACCCTTTTCCTTGATTTACCTATTTAGCACACACTGATTTTTCCCCATTTGCTCTAACCACTTGACCTTATATTCATCTAGTTAATTTCCGATGCTTTGATGTCATGGGTGACATAACATTACATATAATGCCTGTCTTTTTTACAACTATCCTCAGTATAAATACTATTTTTTTCTTGCGTGATAAAGCTAACAAACCATTTCTGACTTCAGAAAAGCCATCAAAGTAGTAGCCCAGATATCTTCATTTACCAACGATAGACAGCAACAGTTAACTAATGTTGGTGTTCTCAGAAATTCCCATATTTCAATACCAGGCGATCGCTCCCTTGTTACTGCTGTTTAAAAAAATACCATACAGGTAATAATAGATTTGGGTTTAGCAGGACTACTCTGTTCTAAATCACACAACTAAGGGAACTCTAACTTTAAATCAGGTGAAGGAAGTTTCTTGGCTATGAAAGTAGTACCATTTCTATTGATATTTATCAGTGGGTTATTAACACCAGAGATAATGCCATTAGCTATGCTGGGCGGAACACCATTGGCTATGGCTCAAGTGGTATCTGATGGTACAACCAGCACTATAGTCAACCCAAGTGGTAATAATTTTAATATTCTCAATGGTATTGAAAAAGGTAATAATTTATTCCATAGTTTTAGTAATTTTTCTGTGCCAACTAGTGGTTCAGCGACTTTTGATGTAACGAATACACCAAATATTACAACAATATTTAGTCGGGTGACAGGTGGAAATATTTCTCATATTGATGGCTTGGTTCAAACTCTTGGTGGTAATAATCCAGTCAGTTTGTTTTTAATGAATCCGGCAGGAATTGTATTTGGGCAAAATGCCTCATTAAATATTGGCGGGTCATTTGTGGGAACGACGGCGAATAGTATTAAGTTTGCTGATGGGACAGAATTTAGTGCTGTTAATCCGACTTCAAAAGCATTATTGACGATGAGTATACCCATCGGTTTGCAGATGGGGCAGCATCCCACCCCAATTACGGCTCTGAGCAGTGGACATCAGTTGAAGAGTACAAATACAGAACTTGTACCCACTAATCTTAGTGCGAACACCACTGGAGGATTGCGGGTGGAGTCAAGGCAAACTCTTGCCCTTGTTGGCGGAGATATTGTCCTGACAGGTGGAATGTTGATTGCGGAGGGTGGACGGGTTGAACTGGGCAGTGTGAAACAGTCAGCTACGGTCAATGTCACTGCTGGTCAACCGGGATTTGCCTTCAATTATGCAGACATCACAAACTTGGGTAGCATCCAGCTATCTCAGCAGGCCTTGCTGGATGTTAGTGGAGTACCAGCCGGTTCAATTCAAGTACAGGGTCGTCAGGTAAGCCTTACTAATGGTTCACTGCTATTAGCCCAGAATAGCGGTGTCCAAGCTGGGGGAAGGATTCATGTCCAAGCAACAGAATCACTGTACATGGACGGATATTTAGCGAGTCAAGGCATTCGGAATGGCTTGTTGACTGAAACCCTGGGTAAGGGAGCTAGTCAAGATATAACAATCAACACTCAACAGTTGACGATTCGCAATGGAGCAGGGATTATTAACCGCACCTTTGGATTTGGCCATGGTGGTAACATCGTAGTCCAAGCATCGGAGTTTATAGAAGTACGTGATTTCAATCCAGCGAATATATTTAGTGTAATTAGTTCTAGTACTCTTGCTGATGGAAATGGCGGTAATATTACTCTGTTTACCCCCCGACTCACCGTCGCCAATGGTGCTGTTGTGGGCAGCGTTACTTTTAGTCGCACGCAAGGGCGCGGTGGCGATTTGCTGATCAATGCCGATCGCATTGAAATCATTGGCAATCATTTACCGGGTGCAACAGCGTTATCGACAGCTAGCTTTGTTTCAGGCAATGCAGGCAATGCGATTCTGAATACTGACAAATTGACAGTTAGGGATAGTGGCGTGATCACTAGTTCCAGTTCTAGCCGAGGCACTGCTGGCAACGTTACAATAAATGCCTCGGCAGAGGTAAGTGTACAAGGTCGAATTCCTCGTGCGCTTAGTTCTAGCGAAATCCGTTCTGCTGTAATTGCTCCCAGTCAATTTGCTCAACTCTTTTTTGGGATTCCGGCAATTCCTATTGGTCAAGGGGGAAACGTCACCATCAACACACCCTTGTTAACTGTTAGCGATCAAGGATCGATCACGGTGAGAAACCAGGGAATTGGCGATGCGGGAAACATCCAGGTGAATACCCAATCATTGCGACTCAGCAATAACGGTAGCATTACTGCAACTACTGAATCTGGAGCAGGTGGCGACATAAATTTGCAGACAGAGTTATTATCGATGCGTTATGGTAGCACCATTACCACCAAAGCCTCAGGAATGGGTAATGGTGGGAATATTAACATCACAGCCCCAGTTATCCTGGGCTTGGAAAACAGCGACATCATTGCCAATGCTGTCCAAGGTCGTGGCGGTAACATTAATATCACCACTCAAGGCATCATTGGTTTGGAATACCGCAACACTCTCACTCCAAGAGAAGACCTCACCAACGACATTACAGCTAGTTCCCAATTCAATGTCAATGGCACTGTGCAGATCAATAATATTGGTGTTGACCCCAACTCTGGCTTATTGGAACTACCAGCAAATATCACTGATCAATCACAGCAAATTGCCACAGGCTGTTCTAATACAAATGACAGTAGTTTTGTCGCCACAGGCAGGGGAGGAGTACCGCAAAATCCAACTCAGGAAGTGAGGAGCGATGTCTACGACGGGCTACGCCTACGCACTTGGTCTGACATCCGCGACATCTCTGCATTCCACACAACTGCCGCAGTTACACCACAAATACCCCCATCTCCAGAGGTGCTTGTCCAAGCTACTTCTTGGCGACGTAACGCTAACGGCAAAATTGAGTTAAGAGTCGCCCAATCACCAGATCATGTGCCATCATACTTAACTTGTGGTGCTGCCGTTTCCCAAAATTAATGGTTAGAAGTATTTACCTGAAGGGAATCATAAGCATAAATCATCAAGTATCAGAGACATAAGTAATGAGAGTAAGTTCTGTTGGGTTAGGTTTGCTCAATCAATTGTCATTAGGTGTCATGCTGCTGATTTGGTGTCATACTGCTCATGCTCAGGTGACATCAGATGGGACAACCAACACCCTTGTCAACCAAAGTGGCAATAATTTTAATATTCTTAACGGTATAAATCAAGGTAATAATTTATTTCACAGTTTCAGTAATTTCTCTGTGCCTACAAATGGTTCAGCCACTTTTAATTTAATCAACACGCCAAATATTACAACTATATTTAGCCGGGTTACAGGTGGAAATGTTTCTAATATTAATGGATTGATTCGCACGCTCAATAGTAATAACCCAGTCAGTTTATTTTTGATGAATCCCAATGGGATTATCTTTGGACAAAATGCCAGGTTAGATATTGGCGGTTCGTTTGTGGGGACGACGGCGAATAGTATTAATTTTAGCGATGGGACAGAATTTAGTACAGTTAATCCAACAGCAAAGTCGTTGTTGACGATGAGTGTACCTATCGGTCTGCAAATGGGGACCAATCCAGGCACTATAACTAATGGCTCTAGAGCTAATAATGGTGTCAATTTACCTTTAGGTTTACGTGTCATAGATGGTCGTAGCATTTCTCTAATTGGAGGTAATGTTGAAATAAACGGAGGGAGAATAAATGCTTTAGGGGGAAAAATTGAACTGATTGCTCTAGGAAGTGGGGGAGTAGCCGATTTTAGTCTTGGAGAAAAGACCACGACCACAACTGTAAAAGAAAACTCTCCCTTAGCAAATATCACATTAAATAACGTTGGGAATAATACTGCTCAAGTCATTGTCATGTCTGATGGTGGGGGCGATATTGCGATCGCTGGGCAAAATGTCAGTATCTTGAACAGAAGTAATGTCAGAGCAGGAATCGCTGAAAACAGTGGGACTACAGAGTCAGTAGCAGGCAATATCGATATTTTTGCCCCTGGCCGTTTACAAGTTCAAAGCAGTAGTAATATTTTTGGTCGCTTAGAAAGGAATGCTCGCGGACAGGGTGGCAATATCAATATTCGAGCAGGTTTGGTATCTCTAACTGAAGGAGGACGGGTTGAAGCGAGTTTAGTCAATCTAGCACAGGGAAATGCTGGTAATATTAATATACTTGCAGATGCGATTGAAATATCGGGAACAGTACCAGCTGGATCAGGTGTGAGAAAATCAGGAATGAGTAGCAGTACTCAAGCCAACTCGATGGGGAATGGTGGGCTAATTAATTTGCAAGCAGACCGAATTTCTTTAACTGAAGGTGCGGACATCGAAGTTTCCACCAGAGGGACTGGGAATGCAGGAAGTGTCGATATTAAAAGTAAAAACCTCTTTGTTAGCGGTATCGGTCAACTCAATGGTTTTGGTTCGACAATAGTCGGAACAGTGTGGAATAATGGAACTGGAGAGGGTGGAAATATAAAAATAGAGACAGACTCCTTACATCTTTCTGAAGGAGGTAGAATTGTCTCAGTAACAAACGGAAAAGGGAATGCTGGAAATATTACAATTGATGCTCGTTCTAGCTTAATTGAAGGTGTGGGTAGTAGTTCGACGGGTAACTCTCCCAGTCAAATTTTAACCGGAGTCAGTCAGGGTACTGGCAATGGCGGTAATTTAACCTTTAATACTGATAGTCTGACACTTCTCAATGGCGGTCAAGTGAATGCAAATACCCAGGGAAACGGGAATGCAGGTTTCATTGAGATTACAGCCAACAATATCCTTATTGATGGTATCCATCCATTAAGTGCAACTGCAAATACAAATTTAACCAGCCGTATTGGCAACGATGTTGGCCTAAGAGCAAATGGGAATGGCGGAATCGTTAAGATAGTTGCAAATTCAATGCAACTCAGTAATGGTGGTGAGATTAGTAGCTACAGTAACACTAATTTACCAAATACAGGAAATGCAGGAACGGTCAATTTGAATATTCGCGATCGCATTATTCTTGATCGAGGGGGGATTTCCACGAGAACAACTAATGATGGGATTGGTGGCAAGATTGACATTACTGCGGGTCAGTTAAGTTTAAACAATCAAAGTTTCATTCAAAGTTATACCAGCGGAAGTGGTAACGCTGGTATTATCACCGTGAAGGCTGAAGAAGTGACAATTGATGGAAATTCGCAAGTTTCTACTGGTTCCATCGGTAGCGGCAGTGGTGGTAGTATTGACATCACCGCCGGTGAATTAAGTTTAAACAATCAAAGTTTCATTCAAAGTGATACCACCGGAAGCGGTAACGCTGGTATTATCACCGTGAAGGCTGGAGAAGTGGCAATTGATGGAAATTCGCAAGTTTCTACTGCTTCCACAGGTACAGGCAGTGCCGGTGATATTAGCTTTGTGGAAACGAATAATTTCAGCTTGAAGGGTGGTTCCCAAGTCACCAGTTCCAGTACTCAAACCGGAGATGCGGGAAGTATTACCTTAGATATTGCCAATCAATTATTTGCTGATAATGGTGTTTTCTCTACAAGCAACCGTGATGGTATTGGTGGCGAGATTGACATTATTGCGGGTCAGTTAAGTTTAAACAATCAAAGTTTAATTCAAAGTGATACCACCGGAAGCGGTAACGCTGGTATTATCACCGTGAAAGCTGGAGAAGTGGCAATTGATGGAAATTCGCAAGTTTCTACTGCTTCCACAGGTACAGGCAGTGCCGGTAATATTAGCTTTGTAGAAACGAATAATTTCAGCTTGAAGGGTGGTTCCCAAGTTACCAGTTCCAGTACTCAAACCGGAGATGCGGGAAGTATTACCTTAAATATTGCCAATCAATTATTTGCTGATAATGGTGTTTTCTCTACAAGCAACCGTGATGGGGTTGGTGGTAGTATTGACATCACCACAGGTGAATTAGGTTTAAGTAATCAAAGTTCGATTGACAGCAGCACCACAGGAAGGGGAAATGCAGGTCAAGTTACCATTAATGCAGCGAATTCCCTCAATGTAGATCGAAGTCAAATCAGCAGCCAATCCACGGGTAGCGGCAATGGTGGCACATTGAATATTACCGCAAGTCAGTTAGCGTTTACTAATGATACTTCCCTATCCACAACATCATTTGCCAGCGGAAACGCTGGAAATCTGAATATGCGAGCAGAAATAGTTAAACTTGACAACAATTCGCAAATCAGTAGTCGCAGCCTTGGTAGTGGTATTGGTGGTTCGATCCAAGTCCTGGCAAATAATTTGAAATTGAATAATAATGCCCAAATCAATGTTCAAACAGCATCGGGTAATGGTGGTAACATCGACCTGAATATTCTCGATTTATTTTTGATGCGCGATCTCAGTATTTTGTCTGCCGAAGCAGAGGGTATAGGGAATGGAGGCAATATTAATATCACTTCCCCCTACGTAATTGGTTGGGAAAATAGCGATATTATTGCCAATGCATTTGAAGGAAATGGTGGCAATATTACGATTACAACCCAAGGAATATTTGGATTAGCATTCCGTAATACCCTCACCCCCAGAACCGACCTTACCAACGACATCACCGCTAGTTCCCAATTCAATCTCAACGGTACAGTGCAAATCAATAATATTGGTGCTGACCCCAATTCTGGGTTAATAGAATTACCAGCAAATGTTACAGACCAATCCCAGCAAATTGCTAGTGGTTGTGCAGATACCAGTGGTAGTAGTTTTGTCGCCACTGGAAGGGGAGGAATACCACAAAATCCTAGTCAAGATGTGAGGAGCGATACCTCCGGTGGACTATATAGCCTACGCACTTGGTCTGATGTCCGCGATATCTCTGCATATCGTCAAACTGGTGCAGTTACAGCACAAATATCAACACCGGAACAAACTCTTGTGCAAGCCACAGGTTGGCGACGTAATGCTGATGGCAAAATCGAGGTATTTGCAGATAAATCTTCCACTGGTGTGCAACAAGCATTAACCTGTGCTGCTGTGACTAAAAGTTAATCTTCATCAAGTCGAATTGCAGTGTTAGTTACAAAAATCTTGTGGGAAACCTAAGCATATAATCGCAATGGAGATGGGGTGATGAAGCTTACTTCTGTATGCTTGGGTGTAGCTTGTGGTATCTTAGCTGGTGGAATGTCCTTACCAGCAACGGCTCAGGTGACATCTGATGGGACAACCAACACCGTTGTTAATCAAAGTGGTAATAATTTTAATATTCTTAACGGTATAAATCAAGGTAATAATTTATTTCATAGCTTCAGTAATTTCTCTGTGCCTACAAATGGTTCAGCGATTTTTGATTTAATCAACACGCCAAATATTACAACCATATTTAGTCGGGTGACAGGTGGAAATGTTTCCAATATTGATGGGTTGATTCAAACCCTAAATAGTAATAATCCCGTAAGTTTGTTTTTAATGAATCCCAACGGGATTATGTTTGGTCCCAATGCCAAGTTAGATATTGGTGGCTCCTTTGTGGGAACGACGGCGAGTAGTATTAAGTTTGCTGATGGGACGGAATTTAGTGCGGTGAATCCAACAGCAAAGCCGTTGTTGACGATGAGTGTACCTGTGGGGTTACAGATGGGGCAAAATCCGGGAGCCATTACAGTGCAAGGGACTGGACATAGAATCACTGGAGGATTTTTTGCCCCGTTTAATCGCAGCCAAAATCCCATCGGGCTACAAGCTGGAGCAGGCAAGACGCTAGCACTGATTGGGGGTGACGTGAACTTTGGCGGTGGGATTGCAACTCTCAAAGGGAGTGGGCATCTAGAAGTGGGTAGTGTCCGCGATGGGCAAGTTAAACTGAATTCCACGGGGACAGGATGGGTTGGGGATTACTCAGCCATACAGCAGTTTAATAATATCAATCTTGCTCAACAATCCTTGCTGGATGGCAGTGGCATCAACAGTTCCATTCAAGTACAAGGTCGAAATATCAACTTGACCGAGGGTTCTACAGTCTTATTGCAAAATCTGGGAGCGCAAAAGTCTGAGGGCATTACAGTTCATGCGAGAGAGTCTCTTACGCTGACAGGGAATACCGCTAATGGTGGATTGTGGAGTTCCATCCGAACGGACAACTTGGGAACTAGCCAGACGGGTGACATCACCATTTCTGCCGCGCAGCTATTGCTCCAAGATGGTGGAAGAATTAATACGACGACGTTTGTTGCAGCCCCGAGTGGCAATATAACCATCGATGTCCCTGGTTCGATCACCGTCGCTGGCGCTGCTCCTGCTAGGCGCTCACTTAATTCCACGATCTCGACAAACACATTTAGCGACGGTAAGGCAGGCAATTTTACACTCTCAACTAGCAATTTGAGACTTCTAGATAGTGCTGCTATAGGTTCTTCAGCATTCAGATCTGGAGCGACTGGCAGGGTGCAAATCAATGTAAAAGACTTGATTGAAGTTGCAGGTGTTGATGAAGTTGTTTTGGCACCCAGTTCGCTGACTTCATCAACGATCGGTAAGGGAAATGCTGATGAGATAGTCATCAACACCGCCAGATTATTGGTTCGAGATGGTGGATTCGTCGGATCTATTGCTGCTGCTGAGGGTTCATCTAGTCAGGTGATCATTAATGCGTCAGAGTCGGTCGTTGTCCAGGGAAAAGCCCCTGAATCGATTACCTCTAGCCGCATTAGTTCAACGGCTCAGATTCTGGATGCAAGGACTCGATCGGCTTTTGGCTTGCCTGATGCTCCGAGTGGTGATGCGCGTTCGCTCACGATTAATACCCCGTCATTGAGAATCACCGATCAAGCTTATGTCACTGTCAAAAATGATGGTTCAGGAAAAGCAGGAGATTTGCAAATTAACGCTAACTCAATTTTTCTAGACAATGAAGGTAGTATTACCGCATCCACCGCCTCTGGTGATGGGGGGGAGGTTATATTAAACGTGCAGGATCATCTGCTGATGCGTCACAATTCCTTCATTTCCGCCACTGCCGCAGGCAACGGTAATGGTGGCGACCTGACAATTAATGCACCCATTATTGTCGGATTAGAAAATAGTGACCTCATTGCCAATGCTGTGAAAGGTCGCGGTGGCAACATTGATATTACTACCCAAGGAATTATCGGTCTAGCATTCCGCAATACGCTCACCCCCAGAACTGACCTCACCAATGACATCACCGCCAGTTCCCAATTTAGCGTCAATGGCACCGTGCAAATCAATAATATTGGCGTTGATCCCAATTCTGGGTTAATAGAATTACCAGCAAATGTTACAGACCAATCCCAACAAATTGCCGCAGGTTGTGCAGATACCAGTGGTAGTAGTTTTGTCGCCACAGGAAGGGGAGGAATACCGCAAAATCCCAATCAAGATTTGAGGAGCGATCATTCTTGGTCAGATATCCGCGATGTCTCTGCATTCCGCAAAAATAACCCAGTCACCGCACAAATACCTGAATCTCCAGAGGTTCTGGTTCAAGCTACTTCCTGGCATCGTAACGCCCTGGGCAAAATTGAGATAGTTGCAGATAAATCTTCTACTCAAATGCAACAACCATTAACCTGCGCTGCGGTTTCTAGCAGTTAATTTCTCTAGAGTTAACGGTCTACGGGATTTCCAAGCAATAAATTATCAATCTTGTGGGTGTTTTTTTCTAGGGCGGCAATCCCTAATTCCGCAAAGCGATCGCAATCCTGCTGGAGTGATGATATTTCTCATTTTAAGTTGGGAATTATACTTATAGTCATTTTTGCAACACTTGTGATGTGACTCATCGTTATTAAAAAACTGCTCAATAATTAAGTTAAATAATTATGACGTTCCGAATAAAATCAACTCGTTGGCTATATGTTGGTCTCAGTATTTTCAGTTTGTGTTTAGCATTGACCATTGCACCTGTAAAAGCATCGCCACCAGTCACAACACCAGTAATCTTTTCTTCTCAACCTCTCAACGGGTTAGAACAAGGACGGAACTTTTACCAATCGGGACGCTTTACAGAAGCGGTGACAGCTTGGCAAATGGCGGTAAAACAGTATCAAACCCAGGGCGATCGCACTAATGAAGCCCTAAGCTTAAGTTACCTGTCATTGGCACAACAGGAACTCAATCAGTGGGAAGCCGCTAGAAAATCGATTGAGGAAAGTGTGAAGATTTTGCAAACGGCTAAACCCTCTGGTGATGCGATTCTCTGGGCGCAGATACTGAATACCCAGGCAAATTTACAACTACGTATTGGTAAAGCGGAAACTGCCCTAGAAACTTGGCAACAAGCTCAAAAATATTATGAACAAGCCGGTGATAAAATCGGCAGTTTGGGTAGTCAAATCAATCAGACACAAGCTTTACAACGTTTAGGCTTTTACCGTCGCTCGAAACAACAATTGGATGTGCTAACGCAAAAGCTCACAGAGATGCCGGATTCGGAGGTCAAAGTTAGTGGATTGCGATCGCTTGGTTTAGCATTGCAAACGATTGGCGACTCTACCAAAAGTCAAGAAGTTTTAGAGCAAAGTTTAGCGATCGCTAACAAAATTACAGCTAAACCCTACTTGAGTTCTATCCTCATCAGCTTGGGTAGAAATGCCGTTGACTTGCAAGATCCAAACGCAGCATTAGATGACTTTGAAGCAGCTCAACAGGTAGCTACCAATCCAGGCGATCAGTTGCAAGCGCGTTTAGCTCAATTTAAACTTTTCCTCAATTATGACAAACCTGAGTTTGCTATCCCACTTGCGCCTCAACTACTCCAACAACTTGAGAAACTGCCCCCCAGTCACGCATCTCTATACGCAGCAATCAATTTTGTTGCCACCGTCAATCACCATTCCCATCCTGAACAAATCCTACCACTCAAAGATTTGGCGCAACTGATGGCAGTGACAACCAAGTCTGCACAGCAAATTCAAGATACTCCAGCCCAGGCCTATGCACTGCATCAATGGGGAGAACTCTACCATCGTACAAAGCAGTGGTCTGAGGCACAGAAATTAGCCCAGAAATCCCTGAATATTGCCCGTCAACTCCAAGCTGACGATATCATTGCCCAATCTGCATGGCAGGTAGGACAGTTATATAAACAACAGGGGAATCGTCCAGAAGCAATTAAAGCTTATATGGAAGCAGTGAAGTCATTAAAGGCACTGCGAGGGGACATGGTTGCGGTGAATCCCGATGTACAATTTTCTTTCCGTGAAAGTGTAGAGCCTGTTTATCGAGAACTGGTGGGGTTACTGCTGGATGAGCAACCAACCCAACCAGCTTTAATGCAAGCTCGTGCATTGATTGAGTCACTGCAAATTGCCGAACTGGATAACTTTTTCCGGGAAGCTTGTTTAGATAAAGAGCAGCAGATTGACCAAGTTGACACCAGTGCCACGGTTATTTATCCGATTATCCTACCCGATCGCCTGGCGGTGATTCTCTCCCAAGCTGGACAACCTCTGCGTTACTACGTTACTCACAAATCTCAAGGTGAAATTGAGCAAACTCTCGATGATTTTTTGGTATCGCTGAATCTGGTTTCCGATTCCAAAGACCGAGATCGATTGTCCCAACAAATTTATAATTGGCTGATTCTGCCTGCGGAAGTAGATCAAGCCTTCAAAGATACCAAGACGTTAGTATTTGTATTGGATGGTAAGTTACGTAACATCCCCATAGCCGCCCTGTATGACGGTAAGCAATATCTGATTGAAAAATATGCTGTGGCACTCTCACCAGGATTGCAACTAATGGCTGCCCAGTTGTTCCAGCAAAACAAAATTAATGCGATCGTTGGGGGGATTAGTCAATCTCGCTCTGGGTTTAGTGCCTTACCGGCTGTGGAATCAGAAGTTCAGCAAATTTCCCAAAAGGTTACATCGAAAACCTTACTTAATCAGAAATTTACTAGTCAAGCCCTTGCTGATCAAGTCAAATCTAGTTCTGCCAATGTTGTCCACCTAGCAACCCACGGACAATTTAGCTCTCGTCTCGAAGATACCTACTTACTGACGTGGGATGGACAAGTTAACGTCAAGGAATTATCCGAACTGCTGAAAAATCGTGGTAGCAATTTATCCAAACCAATTGAATTGCTGGTACTAAGTGCCTGTGATACAGCTACAGGGGACGATCGCGCTGTCCTGGGATTAGCGGGTTTAGCTGTCAAATCGGGCGCACGTTCAACAATCGCCACTCTCTGGCCTGTCAAAGATCAGGCAGCTGAGATGCTGATGATTCGCTTCTATGACCAATTAAAACAACCTCAAATCACTAAAGCTGAAGCACTGCGACAGGCACAAATAAACCTGATTCGCCAAACTGATTTCCGCGACCCATTTTTTTGGTCTGCTTTTGTTCTGGTTGGTAATTGGCTTTAATTAAGTAATTGCACTAGTATAAATTGCAATAAAAACAGCATTACTTTATGGAATATCGGATACATTTTGGATATAAATAATAGTATGTATCCCCTCTTATTCCTTGGCTTGCAATTTATCTAGGGGTTCTTGAACACAGATGAATCAATGTATTCGATATGACGAATTATCTAGGATAGAAAAATCATGAAACATCGATATTTAGTTATTACCTTGAGCGTCTTCGCTCTGATTGCTAGTAGTATGTGGACTACTGCCTATGCGGTGACATTTACTCCGCCCGTTAATAATGGTGCGCCCAGACGAGCTACTGGTGGGGCTTCCCGTGGTAACTTCTTTACCCCAGTTAAGGGAAATACTGCACCTAGACGAGCTACTGGTGGGGCTTCCCGTGGTAATCTCTTTACCCCAGTTAAGGAAAATACTGCACCCAGACGAGCTACTGGTGGGGCTTCCCGTGGTAATCTCTTTACCCCAGTTAAGGGAAATACTGCACCTAGACAAGCTGCTGGTGGGGCTTCCCGTGGTAACCTCTTTACCCCAGTTAAGGGAAATACTGCATCCAGACAAGTTGCTGGTGGGGCTTCCCGCCTTGGTACTTATTACTTGAATCCTTCGACCGTAGCAGCAGGAGGCCCAGCAGCCCTAATTGCCCTCCTGCCTCAAAGTTTCTATGGCACAACAGTGTCAGCACATCCTACCGTTATGGTGTATATCCCTCCTTCCAATGCAGAGGAAGCGGTGTTTAGCATCAAGGATGAAGCTGGCAATATGCACCATACCATGACCATCCCTGTAGCTGGGATATCCGGTGTGATTCCTGTCAAATTACCAGCCCATATACAGGCTTTAGCTGTTGGTAAAAATTACCAATGGTTCTTAGCCTTAAAAGTGGACGGACAACTTAGCCCCAGTACACCTTATGTAGATGGTTGGATTCAACGCATCCAGCCTAATGCAGAATTGGCGCAGGCTATGGAGCAAAACGATCCTCTCAAGCTGGCAACCGCTTTAGGTAAAAGTGGAGTGTGGTATGACTGTGTAGCCAAATTAGCGGCAATTCAGACCACCCAGCCTAAAAATTCCACCATCATCAAGCACTGGGAAGAACTCCTCTCCTCAGTTAGCTTGAAGGATATTGCTAAAGCTCCTTTAGTCATATCTGCAAACTAAGCATCAAACTTTCTAATCCCGGTGTTGGTGAAGATATTAACTCACCAACACTCAGTATTAAATGAGTAATGAGTAATGAGTAATGAGTAAATACCATTACTTATTATTTAAACCCTTGAATTTACGATAACAATTAACGGTATGGCGCAAATATGTGGCGCAAACTCCAGACTTTGATCCAACGCACTCGCAGTATTTTGATCATTACTCCCAGTGTGGCACTCACGGTTATGATGGGGCAATCACTGGGGCTTTTGAATTTGCCTGAGTGGAAACTGCGTGATGAATGGGTACGTCAGCGAGAATCTATGGCGATCGCTGATGAAATTGTCATTGTCACAATTGATGAACGGGATATTCAATCAGTAGGTAAATGGCCAGTTCCAGACTCGTCATTGGCAACATTAATCACCAAAATTCAGGCGCAGCAACCCCGTGCAATCGGTTTGGATCTCTATCGGGATTTGCCAGAAGGGACGGGACATGAACAACTTCTGCAAGTCTTCCGCACTACTCCCAATTTAATTGGAGTGGAAAAAATTACTGGTGAGCGCGTCAATCCCCCACCGCAACTGAAGAAACAGGAGCAAGTGGGATTAGCTGATTTGGTGCTAGATAGCGATCGCTTTGTGCGTCGAGCCTTACTGACGGCGGAAGATACAAAAGAGCAGGGGAAAATTAAAGCTGGACTAGCAACTTTGGTGGCACTTAAGTATCTGGAAGCAGACAATATTACCCTAGAATCTGTTGATCAACAGCAACAGAAGTTTCGCCTAGGTAAAACCATCTACCTCCCCCTGAAAAATCAGGAAGCAGGTTATGGCGATGATGATTTAGGCGGCTATCAAATTCTGCTCAACTGGTATGGTTCAGAAGCCTCCTTTCGCACAGTTGCTATGCGCGATGTGTTAGCGGGAAAAATGCCGGCGAATTTGATGCGCGATCGCATGGTATTTATTGGATCAATTGCCTCCAGCACTAATGACTTTTTCAGCACGCCTTTCTCTTCTGGGCTATCTGCTCAAAAACCTACCCCAGGAGTTGTTATCCATGCCAATATAGCTCTGCAACTGGTGCGAGGAGCAAAAAACGGCACAACCATCTTACACGGCGTTTCTGGAATTTATACGTCATGCTGGATTATTTTGTGGTCTGTGATTGGTTCTACAGGCAGTTGGTGGTTAGGTAGTATCAGTGTTAAACGACGGATTCCAGGTGGTAACATTCTTTGGGCAACGGTAGGTGTTATTGGCACATTTATTGGCGGTGGCTATTGGCTATTTTTACATGGTTTTTTAATACCAGTCACACCCGCCTTGGCTGCGTTTATTGGTAGTGTTATTGCTACAACCAATGCCTATAAACAGCAGCAGTTAGAAGTAGCCAATCAGCAACTAGAAATTGCTAATGCTCAACTCTTTGATTATTCTAAAACCCTAGAGATAAAAGTCCAAGAACGAACTCATGAACTACTAGAAGCCAAGCAAACTGCTGATGCTGCTAACCAGGCAAAGAGTGAGTTTCTGGCAAATATGAGCCATGAACTACGCACACCGCTTAATGGCATCCTGGGTTTTGCTCAGGTGCTAGAGACATCTGCAAATTTATCACAAAAAGACTTAGAAGGAGTCAGCATTATCTATCAATGTGGGACACACCTGCTGATGCTGATCAATGACATTCTCGACCTTTCCAAAATTGAAGCTCGTAAATTAGAATTGGTGACGACTAATGTACATCTACCCAGCTTCTTACATGGTGTAACTGAGATTTGCAGTATCCGATCTCAACAGAAAGGGATTGCATTTAATGTCTTAATTAGCGATCGCCTACCATCTGTCATTGAAGTAGATGAAAAGCGGTTACGGCAAGTGTTGATCAACTTACTAGGCAACGCTATCAAATTTACAGACAACGGTAATGTCATGCTCAAAGTAGATGTGATTGAGCAAGAGTTGCCAGACATAACAAATCAGAAGATTCGCTTCCAGATTGAAGATACAGGTATTGGGATGTCACCAAACCAATTAGAGAAAATCTTTTTAGCCTTTGAGCAAGTAGGTGAGGTAGGGCGCAAATCTGAAGGTACTGGTTTGGGATTAGCAATTAGTCAACGAATTGCAGAATTGATGGGTAGCCGAATTCAGGTACAGAGTCATCTGGGGGAAGGTAGTTTATTTTGGCTGGATTTGACAGTAACAGTCCCAGTTTCCCATGACTGGCAGACACAGGGGATGTCTCCCACGGGCTATACCTACAGCTCATCCCAGCCAAAAATTGTGGGTATTCAGGGTACTGCACCTCAAATTCTGATTGTTGATGATGATAGCAACCATCGTTCTATGTTGACTAGTTTGCTACAAGAAATTGGCTGTCGCACCCTGGAAGCGATCGACGGCAATCATGGGCTACAGGTGACAACTGACCATCTCCCGGATGTGATTCTGCTTGATTTAGCTATGCCCAATATGGATGGTTTTGAGTTAATGCTTCACTTACAAAAAAATCCACAAACTCGTTCTATTCCGATTATTGTTTCTAGTGCCAGTGTATTCGAGGAAAATCGGCAACGGAGTTTACAAGCAGGTGCAACAGCATTCTTACCCAAACCCTTCCAGATTGATGAACTTTATCAAGCACTGCGATCGCTACTAAAAGTTGACTGGATCTATGCCCAACCTCAACCTCAGCAGTCATCTGCTCAGAATGAGCCAGTAGGTCAAGGTCATAGTGAATTGATTTTGCCGTCTCAGGATATTCTGCAACAACTCTATCATTTAGCAATGATGGGAGATATTCCGGCTATTGAGGGCATGATAGAAGAACTAATTCAACAAGATAATCAGCTAACTACTTTCGTAACTGAATTGAGCAAACTCACTGCTAATTTTCAAACTGCAAAAATCCGTAATTTCCTGAAATCATTTGTAATAACAACGGAGTCACGTCAATGATGACAGCACCTCTCTCGAAGCCAATGTATATCCTTTTGGTGGACGACAATCCAAATAATCTGAAAGTGCTATCAGAATCTATTCAAAGATGCGGTTGGAAAGCACTCATGGCAACAGATGGAGAGTCTGCAATTGAACAAGTAGAATATACTGCGCCTGATCTCATTCTTCTGGATATTATGATGCCGGGTGTTGATGGATTTGAAACTTGCCGCAGGCTGAAAGCCAATCCCATCACTCAAAATATTCCGGTGATTTTTATGACTGCCCTGGCCGATGCCGTAGATAAGGTAAAAGGACTAGAGATTGGTGCAGTTGACTACATTACCAAACCTTTCCAGCAGGAAGAAGTTATAGCCCGATTAAATTTACACCTAAAAATCTCCCATCTTACCCGTACCCTAGAACAAAGAGTGGAAGAACGCACCGCAGAATTAACCCAATCTCTACAACAGTTACAACAAACCCAAATGCAGCTGATCCAGAGTGAAAAAATGTCTACCCTGGGACAACTTGTTGCAGGTATAGGTCATGAAATTAATAACCCAATTGGTTTTATTAGTGGAAATTGCTCTCACATTGAGGAATATGTGAAGGATCTCCTTCGTTTGGTGAATCTGCAACAGCAAAAGCAAGCAGAACCAGACCCGGAAATAGAAGAACTCATTGCAGAAATTGATTTAGAGTATCTGGTGGAGGATCTACCAAAACTTTTGGGATCAATCAACCAGGGAATTGGTCGTCTTAAGGACATCAGCCTCTCTCTAAGAACCTTTGCTCGCTCTGATATTTCATCTAAAGTTGAGTTTCAAATTTACGAAGGCATCAATAGCACCTTAATGCTGTTAAAACATCGCCTGAAAGACCAGGGAGACCGCCCTAAAATCGAAGTGGTTACAAAATATGGTGATTTACCTCCAATTAGTTGCTATCCCGGACAACTAAACCAGGTATTTATGAATATTATTGCTAATGCTATTGATGCCTTTGAAGACCTGTTTCAAAATGGCTCAGATCAGCAGATAGCTACTGCTTGCCCTAACACTATCACAATTACTACATCAGTTGACCATGAGCAAAAAACTGTGACAATTTGTATCGAAGATAATGCTCTAGGTATGACACCAGCAGTGCAAGCTAGAATTTTTGAGCCATCTTTTACAACTAAACCTGTAGGCAAAGGAACTGGTCTAGGATTAGCGATCAGCTACCAAATTATTGTCGATAAACATGATGGACAAATCAACTGCTTATCAACTCTTGATCAGGGAACTCAGTTTATTATTACTCTGCCAATTAGCTGTGCTTAATAATTCAAAATTCAAAATACCCTACAAATAGGCTTACGCCGACCCTTTATTTTTGATCTTTAACAATAGTAATAAGAAAATCACGTATCAATAGTTCTAAACCAGAACCCCGATTTCTCCTAGAAATCGGGGTTCTGCAATCTTAAACTACTTGCAATTGATTAAGAACATTGACGTTTGCGGACAGAGCGAAGGAATAGACCACCAAGGAGTAAAACACCTAAGCCAGCACCAGGTTCTGGAACTTTTCTGCGAACTTCTTTATCCCACTTCAGACCAGCGATCGCACCACTACCAGGATAGCGATATTGTACCTTAGTAATATCTACGTAAGTTGTGCGGAAGGTATACATAGAGTTATCACCTCTGACTTTGCTATCTTGGGTGATGGTTACATTATTTGATGTATGGCTTTGTTGATAGCCGTTAACAGCTTTACCTGTTGGCGCAACATACTGATTGTAGTGTCCTTTGATTAAAGACAAGGCATCAATTTTAAATTCATTACCGTCTTTATCCCAGAGGAAGACTTCTAAGTAATTTCCCCGACTATCTTGGTCATCATCCATATCCAAAAGGGAAAATTCCTTGAAGTTGACAGGACTATCAACAAAGTCAAAGGTGATCCAACCCCCATTAGCTTCATCATCAGGATCGTTGGCGTTCCTCACACCTACAATTTTCCCACCTGATCTTTGCCAACCGTCCTCCTGAATAATCAGAACATTATTTTGGGTTGTAGTTCCCCATTGGCTTCCTGTCCTCAAATCATTGTCGCCACCTGTGTAGGTATTTGGCTGACTGTTAAATAACAGCAGTGGCTCAGATTGACTAGGGTTATTTTTGACATTGGCACTAATTCTAACACCCCATTCTTGCCACTGATCACCAATCCCTAGAGCATTTCCAGCGTTAGAGGTAGTAATTTTGTTGCCATTGGGATCAAAATCAAAATTCAAGTCGAACTCTTTGATTTCCGTGACGAATCCTGCGGCATTAGCAATCCCAGGATTGAGCATTCCGATGGTAGCGATCGCCGCCACACCTATTACTTTCAGCATGAATTTTTGTGTGTATTTTACAGTACTCATATTCTTATAAACAGTGTTTACACTTACACTATATCGATTCAAACTAGTTTGTTTATAAAGTTAAAGTATTAATACTGCTAAGTGTTAATTAGGGTTTGAGTACCAAAACATTACAATTCTTCTACTTTGGTTTACAAAAAACTTAACGATTAGACAAATAAAAGCTCAATAACGCGAGATAATAATAAGTTCCCACCGCCCTCAGCTGTAGTACCATTGCCCGTCAGTAACCCAGCCCTAAAGGGACTGAGTTTCCCGCATCCCGTGTATTCCTATGAAATTATGACAACAGCCACCGCATTACAAGCCCGTCTGGAATATTACTACCAGCAAATCAAAACTATCATTTTGACCCGTCAGAATCCAATTACTGGGTTGTTACCGGCTAGTACAGCCGTAACTGCCCACGGTGATTATACTGATGCTTGGGTAAGAGATAATGTCTACAGCATTTTGGCAGTTTGGGGTTTAGCACTGGCTTACCGCAAGGTAGATGAAGATAAGGGACGCACCTATGAGTTAGAACATAGTGTGGTTAAGTTGATGCGTGGGTTGTTGTTTGCGATGATGCGACAATCTCACAAAGTAGAGCAGTTTAAACATACCCAGTCACTCTTAGATGGCTTACACGCCAAATACAACACAACCACAGGGGATATTGTTGTCGGTGATGATGAATGGGGACATCTGCAATTAGATGCAACTTCCATATTTTTATTGATGTTGGCGCAAATGACCGCTTCAGGATTGCAGATAACTTATACGATTGATGAAGTTAATTTTATCCAAAATTTGGTTTATTACATTGGACGAGCCTACCGCACCCCTGATTATGGCATTTGGGAACGGGGGAATAAAATTAATCATGGGAATGCAGAGTTAAACGCCAGTTCTGTAGGGATGGCGAAAGCGGCTTTAGAAGCTATCAACGGACTGGATTTATTTGGGGTGAGGGGAAGTCAAGCTTCAGTCATTCATGTGTTACCAGATGAAATTGCCCGTGCGCGGATTACTCTAGAATCACTATTACCGAGGGAATCTGCATCTAAAGAAATTGATGCGGCACTGTTGAGTATTATTAGTTATCCGGCTTTTGCGGTGGAAGATGTGCAGTTAAGAGAACGCACACTCAACGAGATTATTAATAAACTCCAAGGGAAATACGGCTGTAAACGCTTTTTACGGGATGGACACCAAACTGTTTTAGAAGATAATCAACGGTTGCACTATGAACCTTGGGAATTGAAGCAGTTTGAGCATATTGAATGTGAATGGCCGTTATTTTTTACTTATTTAGCTTTAGATGGGTTATTTTGTGGTGATCAAAAGCAAACTAAATTTTATCAAGAAAGTTTGGCAAGTTTACTAGTTGAACGCGATGGGTTGCATTTATTACCAGAAGTCTATTATGTCCCCGATGAAAATGTTGAAGCCGAAAAGTTAGTGCCTCAAAGTCAGCCCCGTTTACCTAATGAAAATGTCCCATTAGTGTGGGCGCAGAGTTTATATTTTCTTGGTGAAATGCTGAGTGAAGGATTATTAGCACTAGGAGATATTGACCCTTTAGGTAGACATTTGTGTGTAGGTAAAAAGCGGGAAGCCTTAGTACAAATTGCCCTGTTAGCAGAAGATGAAGATTTACAAGCAAAACTAGAAGTGCATGGAATTGAGACGCAAACGCCGAAACAAGTAGAACCTATTCAAGTGAGAAAAGCAGGGGAACTTTCGCATATTTACACTCAAATTGGTCGCAATGATAAACTTGGTTTAACTGGGCGACCAGTGCGCCGATTGCGGAGTTTGACTACATCTAGAATCTTCCGCATTCAAGGCGAAACGGTGGTATTTTTACCGTCATTTTTAGATTCGCAGCAGTTTTATTTAACTCTTGATTACCATTTTTTGCTAGATCAAATTAGAAGTGAACTGGCGTATATTCAAAAATATTGGAGCGATTTAGGTCGTCCAACTTTAAGTTTAATGTTGACTCACACGATCCTAGAAACTGGTTCGCAAGCTTTACTAGAACTCATGCAGGAGTTGAAAGAAGGTGTATGTAATGGTGTGCAAGTCAAATTAGGGCGACTAAATCAACTCATGCTGACGGCGGGAATACAAAGAATTGATTTTCTGCAAGACGGGGAATTTTCTCAATCACCAATGCAAAATGCTGCTCCACATTGCTATTATTTGGCTTATCATCCTGGGAAAAGTTGGCGATTGGGGCATACTCAAGAATTTCAGATGGAATGTGAGACTAACTTGAGCTTTTTGTTATCATCTCTGCGGTCATCAGAAAATCTTTATGAGCAAATTGAGTTATTGCAAACTTTGACTCGGTTGCAAGGACTGGAGTTTGATACAGGGTTTGGTGGGCCAGGGTATCCGGTGACTGTAGCTTATTTACTAGATGAAGTGTACACCAAAGCCGGAGATTCAGGACACTGGGCAGTAGTCCGGCGGGCGGCTGGATTGCGTCAGATGGTTGACATTGGTTTGTCGGATGCAGTGACGATTATTTTGGTGCGGGGTAAGCAAATTGCTGTAGGTAGGGCTTACAGTGAAGCGTCATTGATTACCGTCCCGATGCCTCATAATGAGATTTTCGAGAAAATTAATAACTTCTGTCGTGAGGATATCCGCGATCGCGTCCTCACACAAGAAATCCTCATCTATCTTAGTATCCTCATCAAAACAGAGCCTGAATTATTCCAAGGACTACTTACCCTCAGAGTAGGCTATCTCATCTTATTAATTACCAGCGAACTAGCACGGGAGTTGCAGGTAACTCAAGATGAAGCCTATGAACAATTAATGGAACTCGCACCCTTTGAAGTCAAAGACCGCTTGCATCAAGTATTGAGTGCTTATACAGGAATGAGTAATTTGTTGCGTCAGCAGGAATCACTGCACGTCAAGCAAAAAGAAAGTGATATTAATTGGGTGGTGTTACCTGTAATTGAGGAAGAAGTAGAAGCACAAGAAATTCCGGTGGGTGGTTGGCGACGCTTCCGCCAAGCCGAGGGTGCGTTAAACCGTGTCCCGAAAAACTTTTTTCAGCAGGTTTGGCTATTAATGCAGCATTGTAAGGGTGTGGTGATTGGCGATAAACTAGAGCGTCGCAATCGCTTAGAAAGTGATGTGATGTTATCGGAGATGACGGCTGGGGAAAAGAACTTTGCTTTATTAGTTGAGCATCTGTTAAATAAAATTGAAGCCCCAGAGTACCGCCGAGTTAATATTGAAGCATTAATGGAACTAGCTGCGATCGCCTCTAAAAATCCCAGCCTGCAAATTGAAGAATACATGGTTTTGGATGTTTTAATCGGTCATGCTGTGCGTTTAGCTTGGTTAGATGGACATCCAGAACGAGGCGATCGCTATGATGAAGATAAAGCCTCAGCGTGGCGACATTTTTACAACACTTCCCCTAGAGATTGCGCTACTTATATCCTCAAGGCGTTTAGGTTCTTGACGGAGTTTGTCACGGAGTTTTAGCTTAAACTAGTTTGTTTCGTCACATTTTTTGCTTGTACAAAAGCTTCTCGACCTGTAATTAATCTAGAGCGACGATTCCGAGTGATATAATTCCACGCCCACTGAAATACTACTAGTAATTTAGTGTCAAACTCGATTAAGAAGTAGATGTGAATTAATAGCCAAAATACCCAAGCAATGAAACCTTGGAGCTTGATTAAGCCTAAATCTACAACAGCTAAATTTTGCCCAATCATCGCCAAACTACCTACGTCGTTGTAACGAAACTGTGGCAAAGTATGACCTTTAAGCCGGCGTTTAATGAGTTTAGCTACATACTCTCCTTGTTGTGTGGCGACCGGTGCAACACCAGGTAAGGGTTTACCATTTTGATGGGAGAAGTTGCCTAAATCTCCCACTACAAAAATGTTTTTATAACCCCTGATAGTCAAGTCTGGTTCTACCATTACACGTCCGGCGTGATCGCACTCCACACCTGTCCTTTGTGCTAGGACTTCTCCCATTGGTGAAGCTTTGACACCTGCGGCCCACAATATAGTTTTTGAGGGAATTTCTTTGACTTCATCGCCTTGTTTGAAAGTAACGATGTCATTTTCAATATTTGTTACCCGTGTTTTAGTTTGGATAATCGCACCCAACTTTTGCAAAGATTCTGTGGCTACTTGCGATAACTCTGGGGCAATGTGTGGGAGGATGCGATCGCCCCCTTGTAATAGTAAAATTTTTGTTTCTGAGGTGTCGATGCTGCGGAAATCTTCTTTGAGGGTTTTGTATGCCAACTCGGCGATCGCACCTGCTAATTCTACACCAGTTGGACCACCGCCTACAATCACAAAAGTCAACCAAGCACGGCGTTTTTCAGGATCATTTTCGCTTTCTGCTGCTTCAAATGCGCCAAATATTCGGCGACGCATTTCTATTGCATCTTCAACAGTTTTCAAGCCAGGTGCAACGTCTTTCCAGTGATCTTTACCAAAATAAGAATGATTCGCACCTGTGGCAACAATTAATGTATCGTATGGCACTATTTTATCATCCAAAATCACTTGTTGCGCTTTGGGATTAATATCTTTTACTTCTCCCAGCAAAACTTGTGTATTCTTGCTTTTGCTGAATACAGCTCGTAATGGTGAAGAAATATCACCAGGTGATAGCGTACCTGTGGCAACTTGATATAAAAGTGGCTGAAATAGGTGAAAGTTACGTTTATCGATCAGAGTAACATTTACATTCGCTTTCTTCAGAGTCTTTGCTGTATACAGTCCACCAAAGCCACCACCAATGATTACAACCTGATGTGGTGCATTCTTCTCAAGTGAAACTACCATAAAACATAATTCCTTTTGTTAAGGGGGTTGTAACTATTCTTAACAAAGGTGTAACAGAATTATGATACCGCTTGCCGTTTATTTAGAACAATTGAAAAAACAATAAACGTAGTCAAGACTGCCGATTTCGTCATAAAACAGTTTAATTTGCAAGCAAGAGCCTTGATTAGAGGCAGGGGGCAGGGGGCAGGGGGCAGGGGGCAGGGGGAAGAGGGGACTAGAAGACAAAAGTTTTATATATCAAGGCTTTTGCTTGTTTGAAATGGTGTTCACCAATGATTTAAAATTAATTTAATTGATTGCGAATTGCGTTAGCGTTCGCGGTAGCGTCTCGTAGAGAAGCGGGGCGGGAGCATCGTTGCGAATTGCGTTAGCGTAGCGGTAGCGAGTCATCGAGCGTCATTGCGAATTGCGAATTGCGAATTGATTTTATTATCCCCCATTCTTAATCCATGCCCAAAGAAATTGAACGTAAATTTTTAGTCAAAGACGATAGTTGGCGACAACTAGCTAAAGGTAGTTTATATCGCCAAGGATATATTTCTAGTCAAGGGGCGACTGTACGCATCCGCATTGTGGGAAATCAAGGCTATCTCACCATCAAAGGCCCTACTATTAACTATTCTCGCTCGGAATTTGAGTATCAGATTCCTTTAGCAGATGCTCAAGAAATGTTAGATACATTATGTGTTCGTCCTTTAATTGAAAAAACCAGATACAAAATAAATGTAGGTGGTTTAGTTTGGGAAGTAGACGACTTTGCAGGAGCTAATCAAGGATTGATATTAGCAGAAGTTGAACTGACTGATGAAGCGCAACAAATTGAACTACCCCAATGGATTGGGGAAGAAGTCTCTGGAGACCTCAAATATTACAATAGCTATTTAGTCAAACATCCTTTTTCTGAATGGTAATAATTGATTTTATCATCATCAATTATTCCTCAGAGTCAATCAACTGGGTTTCTGAAGCCTCGCAATTCTTAATCGATTTGTCACTACCGCACAGCCAACCTTCGTACAGCTGCAACTAATTCGTCTGCGTTCAGAGGCTTGGCTAAGTGGATTTGATAGCCGGCGGCGAGTGCTTGGTCTTGATCGTATTGTCTAGCAAAAGCAGTTAAGGCGATCGCCGGAATTTGTCCATTTTGCTCTGTCGAAGTTCTCACTTGCCGGATCAGCATATAGCCATCCATATCTGGCATACTAATATCACTCACCAACACATCTAACTCGGTCTGAGCTAATATCTGTAGTGCTTCAAATGCTGAAGTCACTACATTAACTTCAGCACCTTTTTCCTGTAAGACAAAAGTTAAAAAATCCCGTGAATCATGGTCATCATCAACGACTAAAACTTTAATACCAGCTAGGGATGAAGGCTGGGAATTTAATGATAATAGGTGATTGTTTTCATCGGCTACATCTAAACTTTGCTCTGGGAGTAACGGTAATCGGACTGTAAATTTTGCGCCTTGTTCCTCTCCCACACTTTCAGCTTTGACAGTACCACCGTGAATTTCGACAATTTTGCGGACAATCGCCAGTCCTAATCCCAATCCGCCAAATTTTCGCGTAGAACTGCTATCTGCTTGGCGGAAGTAATCAAAGACGTAGGGTAAAAATTCTGGGTTAATCCCTTTGCCATTATCAATTAAGATAATCTCAGCATAATCATCAATTTTTTCTAAGCACACCTCTACCTTGCCTCCCTTGGGTGTAAATTTGACAGCATTGGAAAGGAGATTCCAAACTACTTGCTGCAAGCGAGCAGCATCACCCATAACTGGCCTCAAGTTTGGTGCAAAAATTGTCTTGACCTCAATCAGCTTAGTTTCTGCTGCTAATCGCATTGTCTCTAGTGCTGAGAAAACCACAGTTTCTAGGTTGACTTTAGTAACATTCAGCACTAATTTACCCTGTAAAATTCTAGAGACATCTAGCAAGTCTTCAATCAGTTGCACCTGCAATATGGCATTGCGTTCAATCGTGGCTAATGCTTGCGCTGTTCGTGTCTCATTTAGAGTACGATTTTGTAATAGTTTAGACCACCCTAAAATGGAATTTAAAGGGGTGCGTAGTTCATGAGAAAGCACTGCGAGAAATTCATCTTTGATGCGATTGGCTTTTTCTGCTTCAGCTCGTGCAGCTTTTTCTAATTCTAGTAAGTTCGCCCGTTCTTCTAGAATTTGTTTTTGTTCGTGAATATCTGTACAAGTCCCGAACCACTTAACAATATGACCTTGTTGATTTTTAAGTGGTAAACCTCGTGCTAACTGCCAACGATATGAACCATCACTTGCTCGTTTAAAACGATATTCATTTTCGTATAAATTACCAATCTTGACAGCATCTAACCATACTTCATAAGCTCTGTTAACATCCTCTGGATGTAAAGCCACTAGCCATCCAGAACCTTTTGATTGTTCTAATGTTAGTCCAGTATATTCACACCAATTTTGATTAAAATAATCAGTCTCACCGTTAGCATCACTAGTCCATACCAGTTGCGGAATTGCTTCAGCTAAATAACGATAGCGTTCTTCACTTTGTTTCAAAATTTCTAGAATGCGCTGACGTTCAGTAATCTCTTGTTGTAATTTTTCATTAGTCTTAGTAATTTCATTAGTACGCAAAGCAACTAATTCTTCTAAATGATTCTGATATTTTATTAGTTCTGCTTCTACTCGCAATCTTTCGCTTATTTCGATTTTCAATTGTTGATTTGCTTGTTCTAGTTGAGCAGGACTAGGAAGTGCTAAAGCTTTTGGGACTAAAGGGACGAGTTCGATAGCTGTAATTAAAGATATTGTGGCAGTGATTGCCTTTACAAAACCCGATAGCCAATAGGTAGGATGCCAAAGTGTCCAAATCTCTAAAAGATGAGTTGTCCCACAAGCTATGATAAATCCACTAAACAATAGAAATATCCAATGAAAGGGTAAATCTTGCCGTTTACGGACAAAATAGAAAAGTGTAGCCGGGATGGAATAATAAGCTATAGCAATCAGCCCATCAGAGATTATATGTAGCCAAACTAAATCTGTTTTCCACAGATAGCAGTGTCCATGAGGGATAAATGACCCTGAACTAAAAAAATGAGTCCATAATTCTGACATGGTGTTTGAGGTAGACAATTAGTTAGGTTGAATTCACAAGAATTAATATCTAATTCCCCTTTTAATTTTGTAAGCTTTGTGCTTATTTTCAGATCGTAGCTTTATTAGCGTTTATCTAGTTGACAATTTCAGGTAAGATAAATCTCTGTGGACTGTGGATAGGGAGATATTAGGGTTGCCTACACTTGGTGTAAACATAGACCATATTGCTACCATTCGCCAAGCGCGGCGGACTGTAGAACCAGATCCAGTGGCGGCGGCGGTGCTGGCAGAATTAGCCGGTGCTGATGGGATTACTGTGCATCTGCGAGAAGATCGGCGGCATATTCAAGACCGGGATGTGCGTTTGCTGCGTCAGACAGTGCGATCGCACTTAAATTTAGAAATGGCCGCTACAGACGAAATGTTGGGAATCGCCCTTGATATTAAACCTGATTATGTCACCCTAGTTCCCGAAAAGCGGGAAGAAGTGACTACAGAAGGGGGTTTAGATATAGCCGGGCAAATTGCTAGAATAGGTGAGATTGTCACTAAATTGCAGGGTGCTGGTATTCCCGTGAGTTTGTTTATTGATGCTGAACCTGCACAAATTGAAGCTTCTGTCAAGGTGCAGGCCAAGTTTATTGAACTACACACTGGTAAATATGCAGAAGCCAGCGATGAAACTAGTCGTCATCAAGAATTAGCTGTGTTAGCTCAAGGATGTTCACAAGCCATTAAAGCTGGCTTGCGAGTGAATGCCGGTCATGGTCTGACCTACTGGAATGTATATCCGGTGGCTGCACTGCCAGGGATGGAAGAGTTAAACATAGGTCATACCATTATTAGCCGGGCTGCATTAGTAGGGATGGAAAGAGCCGTTCGGGAGATGAAAGAAGCGATGCGTAATTCGTAATTCGTAATTCGTAATTCGTAATTCGTAATTCGTAATTCGTAATTCGTAATTCGTAATTCGTAATTCGTAATTCGTAATTCGTAATTCGGATTAGTCACTTCTTTCTTTTGCTTTTTTATTTGATTGTTCTAGAGGGGTTGTGACTGCGGAATCTCGAAAATCGTTTGCTTGTAGAAGACTTTGGAAGATTAAACCTCTTGCATAAATGCTGAAGCTGTCATGTTGAGCGAAGCGAAACATCTCAAAGATTATACATTTCATTCAGAATGACACATCTCATTTTCGGACTTTTGCAAGAGGTCTATCGTTCTTAGAAGTCAGGATACTTACCATGAATGATTTTCTTAATTGTGAATTGTGAATTGTAAATTTTGAATTGTTATGACCGCAACACAATCTAACGAGCTTCCGCTTTGGGTACAGGACAGAGATACAGTTATCGCCGAAAGCAGTGATGCTCTGTGGCGTTATGATGCTCCTCCAGATTATTCTCGCTCCAATGAGAATTTAGCCAAAGAGAGTACACGGAATCATCTTGAGGGTACACTGGAGGCGATCGTTCAAAATTTAGTTAGAACCTTTGAGATGGAGGTATCTTTCAAAACTGACCCGCAGCAGTGGTTGTCAGTTGTAAATGACCAGTTTCGCATCAGTACCAATGGGGGAGACGAGTTTACCGCAGCAGATGTATCAGCCCAAGGTACTTACAATTTATTCATGGCGGATTCTGAGCATTACAAAGCCTCTGAAGAAAGCTTTGAATCATCGGCTAAACTCTTTCAATCTACGTTTCCCCAAGGTTTCCCTTGGGAAGTCCTAGAAGTGTACTCAGGCCCACCAACTGTCACCTTTAAGTGGCGACACTGGGGACATTTTCAAGGCGCATACAAAGACTATGCACCAACAGGAGAAACAGTAGAAGTTATCGGCTTGAGCATTGCTCATGTCACCGATGACTTGAAGATTGTTTCTTTGGAACACTACTTTGACAACACGCTGTTTTTAGAAAAATTAACAGCCGGCGGTAAAGTAGGTAATGAAAGCACAGGAAAAGCTTGTCCGTTTAGTTCTTGGTTCAAAAAATCCCCCAAGAAGTAAGGTAGTGGTGTTAGCGTTAGCGCGGCGTTTAGCCGGTGCTGACTAAAGTTTTCCATTAAACGTAGGTTGGGTTAAGAGGTTGTTTGAAAAGTGGTTCGCTGTGATTTTAATTACATTATTACCCCCCTTAATCCCCCCTTGTAAAGGTGGGAAACAAGAAAAATCTAGTTCCCTCCCCTTTATAAGGGGAGGGTTAGGGAGGGGTAAAACAATATTTGATACATCAATCAAGACTTTTCAAACATCCTCTAAGCGCAGCGCAACCCAACATCAATCTCAAGTGTTGGGTTTCCTTACGTCAAACGCCATTCGCCTCAAGTCGGGAGACCCGTCCAAGGCGGTGGCTTCCCAACCTACCCTAATTTTTTAATCAGCACTAAATTTTTTGTGGTAGTTCACAACCAATTACCAACTAATACATAAGCAGCCCAGTAACCAGGGCGACTATAATTAGGATACTGGGTTAATAATTTTACTTGAGCGCGACGCAAGGCTTCTGCTTTAGTCACTTTACTATTGACTAATTCATTGTAAAATTCACCAATTAAGATCGCAGTAGATTGATCATCGATGTGCCATAGTGAAGCGACTGTGCTACGTGCGCCTGCTTTGATGGCTGCACCTGCCAAGCCTAATGTAGCACGATTATCACCTGTGGCAGTCTGGCAGGCACTCAAAACTAATAATTCTATTGTTTGCGGACTAGTTTCACTCTGAGAGCGAAGTAAATTATCGAACTGTAAAACATTGATAGAACCATCGTTAGCTAGAATAAAAGTATCTTCTGGGCGAGAACTAAATTGTCCGTGAGTCGCCAAATGTAAGACATTAAACGGAACAGTATTGACATTTTTTTCTAAAGTAATGCTAGTAAAGTCTTTATTTAGTAGTTTTTTGGTAGATGCGCCTGTTTGAGCAATGAGGTCAAATTCTAACTTGATTCCTGGTAAGGGTGGGAATGTGGGAAAATCTGGCGGTGGTTGTACTAAACCCGCAGCCAGTACATTCACAGGTTTTTGAGCCAGAGGGTTGGGAGCTAATAGCTGAAGCCCTAAACTGAGAGCAACAGCGTATTTTTCTACTAAATATTTCTCGCCGTCGTAAAGCGCAGCTAAGGGTATATTTTTTAATGCTCCGTCTAGTACAAATACTAGAGTATTAACTTTACTTGTGGCTAAATCAGATTCTATAGGTTTAATTAACCAGTTATAAATTTCTTGGGAAAGGGTTTGTATTTCCTCCGTTCTATCTGGTTCTAAGATGTATTCCCGTAGTTGTACTAAGGTGCGCTCAACTTCCACCTGGGATTTGTTAACTGTATAATGGCGCAGTGGTTGCTGCGGAATTTTGACAATTACTTGCAGTTGTTCTGGCAGAATAATTGGATAGAGTATGGCAGTGTTGGGATTTTCCTTGTCTACTACTTGATCTAAAAGTACCCTTTGCCCTTGTAAACAAGCCTCTCGGAAAAAATTATCAATTTCTGCCAACTGTAACGCTTCTATGCGGGTTCTAGCTTTCTCTAAGGTTTGAATGTCTGGTTTTTCACCAGAATTTTGCAACAGTAAAGCTACCGACTCACGATAAACTGGCTCTACATTGTCGCGGAAATTAAATTGGATATCTTGATTAACTGCTACTAAATCAGTACGCAGCGACTCCAATGTTTCTATCGTTGCGTCGTAAGCTGCGATCGCTCCTGTAAAATTACTTTGGGCTTTTAATAATCTACCCATCTGCCATTGCCATAAATAACTAATTTCTGGCGCATTGCTGGTTTGCGCCAATATCAAAGCCTGTTGTGTCAGGCTAATAGCATCAGTAATTTGTTGTGTTTTTTCATACAAACCACCCAAATTACCTAAAGCATAGGCTTCAGCGCGGATATCTTTTAAACTCCGGGATTGCTGTACAGCCGTCCCCAGGAGTTGAGCGATTTGGGATGTGGGAGTATTTAAACTACCCAAATTGTGAGCCAAGTTAATGTGGGCGTAAATTGAGGGGCGTGAGGGCGGAAGTTGTGCCAGTAGAGATTGAATTTCAGGAATTAAACTTTGTGCGGCTGCAAATTGTTTTTCCGCGATTAATAAATTGAGATGATTAAGTCTGGCTTTAACTTTTGTTAGGGGTGAAATTGACGTATCAAATGTTTGTTGATAGAATGCGATCGCCTGAGTATTTTTCTGTTGAATTCGTGCATTATTCCCTAAGCTGAGTAAACTTAAAGCAATATTTTCTGGTAATTTCAACCTTCTATAAATTGCTAAACTTTGTTCTAAAGCTAGGCGAGATTTTTCTAACTCTCCCACATTTTCTAAGGTATCACCAAGGGAAAGCAAAACTGCTGCCTTCGCCAAAGAATCACCTTGAGATTCTAGAGTTTTGTTTACTAGTTCTAATTTTTCAATAGCTTGCTTATTAAAACCTTGACTTCGTAATGCTTGAGCTTGAGAAAGTAAAGCCAAAGCAATACCCTTTTTATCTCCTAGCTTCGTGTAAATATCTTCAGTTTGTTTCCAAGTAACAAGAGATGCTTCCGCCTGACCTGTCAAAAGTTGTAAACGTCCTTGAATATCTAGAGTTTGAGCTAATACAGTAAAATTTTTATTACTTGTGCCTTGTAAAGCCAAACTTTTAGTAATAGATATATGTGCTTGTTTCCAATCACCAATTTGTTGATAAGCTAGTGCTAAATTACTCAAAGCTACAGATTGTTTTAAACTATCTCCCTGCTGTTCATAATCTTGGACAGCCTGCTTTAAAATTTGTACTGCCTCAGCAAATCTACCACTTTCATATAAGATTTGGCTTTCAACAACTTTCGATGGTGAATTTTGACTTATAGAACTACTTGCTAAAGCCGGAGTCACTATAATACAAATACTCAACACAACCAGCAACCAAAAATTAATAAACTTCTTCTTCACCACTCCCCACTCCCTTAAACAGAAACCCCTACTAAAAACGTAAAATTTCAGGCTCATACTCTCTCGGTAAAGGTATAACTTCCCAAACCAACCCTTCACCAGATTCCAACATCACCTCCACAGATAATTCTTCTACAGGAGTTATTGCTCTATCTTCATTATTGGGAAATTGTTGTAAATCTTCCGTCAGTAGCCTCAGTTCAAACCCGACAGGAATCATATTTTCTGGATTTGCACAGCGTAATTCAAAACGCCAAATTTGTTCATCTGGATTACCTTTAGGGAAAACTCTTAACTCATAAGTATTTCCAGCTACTAGTATTTGTCGAGATAAGCCGAGAATAGACTCTTGACTTTCTCGACTCCTCATTCCTGAAGATAGTGCGGTAAATTGCTGTCGTTTCCAGCCGAGTTGTTGAGCAAAATTTGATACACCTTCCTCAAGCCATTTTCCTATGGATGCGGGTTGAACAATTCCTTGGCGCAACTCATACAAACGTTGTCGCCAACCGCCGTGTGCTATCAATGCTCCCCAAATAGGAAAGGGAACTTCTAGGCGGGGAAATTTGATATCTGCATTACTTAATCTTTGGAGTAAATTGTCTGCTTGGGTTTGGGGTAAAGGTGGTAGAGGTGCAACCGGCGCACGGGTGATTTCTTCAGGAGATAATTGGCGAGTGACCCAGAGTACATTCAAATCTGAGATTAGATGATCAGATTCTAAACTGTAAGTGCGATCGCCTGCATCATAAACCCCCACAGTTTTCAGTTGTTGATGAGTTGTATAACCAAAAACTCGCATCCAGCCTGCATCTGAATTTAATTGCACCGCCAAGTAATAATCAGCCACCAATTCGGGAATATCTACCCATTCTTGAGGTACGCGCAACTCATCTACATCCATCGCTAAGGTAGGAAGTAACACCAAGCGCGAGTTATCAAAACTTATAGCCGTACCGTTGACTACTTCCCAAAAACTCGGTAAAGCAGCCGTGTTGGGATGTACTCTAGCATGGGGTGTAATGTCCCCCTGCAACCAATCTAAAAACGTACTTAAACAAACATGATTAATCCAAGCACGCTGAAACCCACCAGACGTAGAGTAATTATGCTCTAGATTTGGTGATGTCTGAATCATTTCTAGAACCAAGTCATTATCAACAGCGAAACCCACAGCAGCATCAAACATAATCTCAAGAGGTTCTATAGTAATTGTTGAGCCATTCTTCCAGACTTTTACTTACGCCATCCACTACGACAGATGTCGGCGAAATATGCAAACTATCGCTGCTCCACTGGGTTAAGGTAGTGAGTAATGAGCGTTTAATACTGCTCAGACGGCGAGAAACTGAATATTGCTTAATTTCTAGCTGTTGGGCAATTTGTTGTTGAGTCAGCTTTTGCTCATAATAAGCTTGGAGTAATTTTTGAGACTGAATATCCAAAGCTGCTAAAGCATCTATTAAAACTTGGTTTAATTGTGCTTGTTGTGTTTGTCTAGTTGCAGCTTCCTCTTGGGCGATAATTTCTGTAAGTAATGATGCTGATAAATCTGCGGGTAATGTATCTAATAAATTACCTGATTCTTGCCCAGGAATAGGAGCATCTACAGATAAAAACTTGGGGTAAAGAAACTCTCGTACAGCTTTGGCGCAGGAACTCAGCCATTTGTCCAAAGTTTCTGGAGTCATTTGGCTTAAGCTTTGTCTATTATATAGCTGAGTAATTCCCTGCCATGTTGCAGTGTCCGGTTTTCCCAACTGACGGATAGTTTGACTCTCACTGGTGTAGAGTTCCTTAAAACATTCCCAAGCTAGGACGTAATTATTAATAATTTGACTATTAAAACCAGCATGATTTAGGGAATTTAGCAACCGCTTGCGGCTAATTTTATGCAGTAAAGCCCAGTCAGTGCAGATATCTGCTTCCTTCCCCAGACGTAGGGAGTCTTTAAGAAAACGCTCAAAAGCATATTCTGCATAGCTTTTTAAGCTTGTGCTGTATTCAGGATTAAAATTTTTGAGGATTTTATAAATGCAGGAAATAGCCATCTGAAAACAATCAGCAACAGAAAATTGACTCGAAAAATTTACGGCTATTTTTCTAGCAACCCAGAAGCATACCTCTTGTAAATAAGCTGAAATATGCCCCACCGCTAGAGGACTAGATTCTATTTCCCAGATTTTGTACCAGTAAAGCACCCAAAAATGATCAGATGTCTGTTGTGGGTATTTTTCTAAGCACTTTTTGATACTTCTGTTCAGTTTGCTGTCTGTCACCCAAACACTGAACCTATCTGCATCAAACTGCATAAAGTTAGAGAAGGTTTCAATAATACCCTGTCGGGGTTGCATGAAAATTTTGTGAGTATAGAAAATTAATAGTTTACGAATTTCTACTTAATTTTAGCATTTTCCACATTTTTCAAAAAAATTTTTCTTACTAGGTGCATAAAGACTAAAAGCCATCGTAGTAATGCTCAGAAGGAAGGTTCACTGAGACAACACTCAGAACTAAGTGCTGAGTAAAAAATACAAGGTTCATTAGGGACTACTTTCTTCAATATTTATCTAGCTTACGCATTAAAATTACACTCTCTCAGGAGAAATTAACATGGCTACCATTATTGGAACTTCAGGCAACGACAACAATTCTTTTCAATTCGTTAATGGCCTACTTGTTTATCGGGCATCACTAGCAGGCACTGCACAAAATGACAGCATTTTCGGGCTTGCAGGTAATGATATCCTCTACGGTAACGGTGGTAATGATATCCTCAATGGTGGTACTGGTGCAGATAAAATGTACGGTGGCACTGGCAACGATACCTACTATGTCGATAATGTTGGCGATGTAGTCACCGAATATGCTTTTCAAGGTACGGATACAGTCCGTTCTTCCATTTCCTATACTCTCGGTGCTAACGTTGAAAACCTAACTCTAACTGGTACTGCCTACAGTGGATATGGCAACACCCTCAACAACGTCATATCGGGCAACAGTTATAACAACTACCTCTCCGGCGGTGCAGGTAATGATACCCTCTACGGTTACGGTGGCAATGATATTCTCGATGGTGGTACTGGTGCAGATAAAATGTACGGTGGCACTGGCAACGATACCTACTATGTCGATAATGTTGGTGATGTAGTCACCGAGTACGCGTCACAAGGAGCTGATACAGTCCGTTCTTCCATTTCCTATGCTCTCGGTGCTAACGTTGAAAACTTAACTCTAACTGGTACTGCCTACAGTGGATATGGCAACACCCTCAACAATGTCATATCGGGCAACAATTCTAACAACTACCTCTCCGGCGGTGCAGGTAACGATACCCTCTACGGTAACGGTGGTAATGATACTCTGCTGGGTTATACAGGTAATGACAAGCTCTACGGTGGCAGTGGTAATGACAAGCTCTATGGTGAAGCTGGTAATGACTGTCTAGTTGGCGGTTTTGGTAATGATACCCTTTGGGGTGGTGCTGGTGCAGATAAGTTTGTCTTCAATTCTAAGTTTGAAGGTGTAGACACTATTAAAGACTTTAGTTGGGGTGAAGGCGACAAAATTTGTCTTGGCTCATCCTTTGGCGCAACCTCAACTAACCAGATTTCCTACAACAGCCTCACTGGTGCATTATCTTTCCAAGGTACTGTATTTGCAATTCTCGAAAATAAACCTGCTGCTTTCTCTACTTCCCTGGATATCCAACTCAATTGCAACTGTTAATTAGCTTGATAATTGAAGGGTGCAAAGAAAGCACCCTTTGATACTACAGCTAATCACTAGTAACCAATTTACTAGACATAAATAGACAATCGTAGTCAAATATTTATTGCTCTCTAAATATTTTCTCGATAGCATCACTTGAAACCGAATCAGATATAAATCCTTATTCCTTGTCATCTAGCTAATTTTTTTCATAAAAAATTTATGTTGATCTAGTAGAAATACGGAAATTTATGATTTAATTATATCTGAGATACAAAAATCTTTGATATTAGCCTAAATAGTCATCTACAGCAAACTAATTTAACAGAAGCTTCGGAGGAAGTTTGATGAAACTAATAATGGCTTTAGCTGCGTGTACCTTCATTGTGACATCAGCTTTTATACAACCAGCAGCAGCACAAAGAAGAACAGGTAACAGTTATTCACAAATGGGGGAAGATGAAACATTTGTAGGAGTGCAATTTGATTTAGTAGATAGAGATAAAGATGGCAACATCATAAATGAAAGCGAAGCTGATGAAAGTGGTAATACAACTGATGATTTGGTAGGATTCTTTCCAGGAGCAATAGAAAACTATAAGAAAGGTAATATAGCAAGAGCTTGCCTTTCTTTTGATGAACAACCAATTTGTAATTCTGGTTTAGCTAATGGAAGATACGTGTTTGATGATTCTGGATTTTTGATTCTTTTACAAGAGTTTGATACTTCTTCTATTACTCCAGTAGATGGGAATTTAAAGGCTGAATTAATAGTTAATGATCCTCTATTTCCAGGTAATCCCAACACCATAGCTTATAGCATTTTTAGAGCAGGAGAAACTGAGCCTGATCAACGCTACAGGTTAGATTTCTCTGCTTTTGGTTTTGATCAGTATCAAGCTATTAATGATTTGTCATATATTCTAGAGCAAAATTTATTAAGTAAAGTCAGAGTATTTAGTACATTTGATGAAAATGCGCTAGGAATTGCTGATGTCCTTCTACAAAATACTTTTGAGGAAGACATTGCTAGTGTCCCAGAATCACCAGCAACAAATGGTGTAATGATATTAGGATTTTTGGGAGTTATATCGTTGATTAAACGTCAGATTCGCGATTATATAAACTGAGTTTCAACACTACGCAGTGATCTATCATCCTGGAATACATTTAGTGTGATGGTTCTGCTTTATTTACACTAATTCGTCAAAACAGATAGCACAATGCTACAAATTTAAAAATTGGAATTTTCCCCTCAATATAGAATGATCTGATGAAATTAATAATAGCTTTAGCAACAACTAGTGTGATTGTGACATCAGCTTTCATACAACCAGCAGCAGCGCAAAGAAGAAGCACTGGTAATACATACAGTGTCATGGGAAGTAATGGAACGCAAATATATTATAAATTTAATTTGTTTGACACAGACAACAGAGGAAATCGTGTTTATGACACTGCACCAGATAATCCGCTAGTTGGTATTTTTAGAGGAGTGGTGAGGAACTATGTTCGTGTACCAGATTTATCTGGTGTAGGTTTTGGTGTACAAATTTGTGATCAAGAAGGAAGAAATAACTATGATTCAAATGGTTATCCTCTTCTATATAATGTTTATGACGACGTTATTGGCTGTGGTGAAGATAGACCTATTCTTACAGATCCATTTCGTTCAGCAACAACATTATTTGATGTTGGAGATTTCTTGGCTGACTTAATTACATTAGATGGGAAGCAATACGTTAGATACAGTATTTTTGATGAATATGGAAGACCTAGACCCTACAGCAACTTTATATTAGATCCTGAGAATCTTGCTCCAAGTTTCAGTCCTTTGAGTGAGCCTATTGAGCTAGAAAAAGCAGTTAATGATTTGGCATATATATTGAGTAATAATTTGCTGGATTATGTGGCAAATTATGCTGATTTTCGTCCTATACTTGGTCTTCTTGCTGTGGATACTGATGAAGAAATAGTCAATGATCTAGAAGTATTTTCTATAATTAAACAGGGATTTATAGAACCTCAAAGAGTCCCTGAAAATAATAACTTGATATCAGGTCTATTCGCTATAATCTATTCTGCTGTAACTTTGTTGATCAAACCCAAAGTTAAAGGTAATCCAAGAAATAAATAAGTTAAATAACCAGAATTTTTTGGTGATATTTCTGGTATTTGCTCTACTTAAAAAATTTTCAATTGGAATTGATATACAAAGTAATTGTAAGCGTTGTGAATCACAGTTTAATATATTAAAATGTTCAATAGAATATTCTGCAAATTTATTATTAGATGTTTGTTGTTAAATTGCAGCTTTGTACTTTATGCCCTGACCTCTACGCCAAGCCAAGCAGAAATAATTCCAGAACAAACATTACCAAATAACTCTGTTGTCCCGCCAAATTGCATAAATTGTGAAATCACAGGTGGTACAAAAGTGGGTAATAATCTGTTTCATAGTTTTGAGAAATTTTCTATTCCTACAAATGGAGTAGCACATTTTCAAAATTCAGCAGACATACAAAATATTATTACCCGTGTTACAGGTCAATCTCCATCTATTATTGATGGGTTAATTCGGACTAATGATGCAGCTAACTTATTTTTAATTAATCCGAATGGAATTGTTTTAGGTTATAATGCCACTCTCGATGTTAGTGGGTCATTTATTGCGACTACAGCCAATAGAATTAGATTTGCTGATGGGACTGAATTTTTAGCTACACCTAACCAAGTTAACCCTCTACTAACTATCAGTGTGCCTGTGGGGTTAGGTTTTGGGGAAGTACCAGGAAAAATTATTAATCAAGCGATCGCACTAGACCCATTTGAATTTCCTCTAGGTTTACAAGTGCCATCCCATAAAACCCTAGCACTGATTGGTGGCGAAATAGCCTTAGATGGAGGTTTCTTAACAACACCAGGCGGCAGAATTGAGTTAGGCAGTGTCTCAGGTAACAGTTTCGTCAACCTTATACCTACAGATAAAGGTTGGACTTTCGGTTATGAAGGTGTACAGAACTTTCAAGACATCACCCTATCTAAAGCCGCCTTTGTCGGTTCTAGTGATTTCCTGGGTGCTGATATTCAGATGCAGGGAAAACGTATTATTATCACTGAAGGTAGTCAAGTAAGTTCTGTGGCTGATTTTGATGGACAAGCAGCTAATGTCAACATCCTCGCTTCAGAACAATTAGAATTAATTGCAACGACACAAGACTTTTTCCCCACAGGTATTTTTAACGAAGTTGACGGAGACGTTACAGGGGAAGGAAAGACTTTGACAATTGCAACTCCCAATTTAATTGTGCAAGGAGGCGCACAGATTTCAACGACTACCTACGGAGCAGGCAGAGGTATAGATTTATCAGTCAAAGCGTCAGAATCTATTCAACTTGTAGGAAACTCCCCTGTTTTTGATATTCCTAGCGGTTTATTTGCTCGAGTTAATTCACAGGCTACAGGTGATGGCGGAGTATTAACCATTGAAACTGGAAATCTCCTAGTGCAAGGAGGCGCGCAGATTTCAGCCGCTACTTTTGGAGCAGGGAATGCTGGAGAATTGAAAGTTACAGCATCTAAGTCAATAACTGTGGAGGGAAGAACCCCAGATGACTTAATTGGAAGTGGTTTATTTGCTCAAGTGGAAGAGGATGCTACAGGCGACGGTGGTAATTTAACGATTAATACTCAAAAGTTAAATGTTTTAAGTGGAGCGCAAATTTCCACCTCAGCGCGGAGTGGTGGAAAAGGGGGGTTGTTAACCATCAATGCTACTGATTATATCTTGGTAAGTGGTATAGGAGCGATCGCAGACGATTTTAGCAGAAGTAACATCCTCGTGTCTGCTGAATCAGGAGCTATCCGTGATGGGGGAGCATTACAAATCACCACTCCTACCTTAACTGTAGAAAATGGCGGGAGAATCTCAGCAGATAACTTTGGTTCAGCCAAGGGAGGAATTGCAACTTTAGATGTCAAAAAATTACTGATTCGCAATGGCGGGGAAGTAAGAGCTGGTTCTTTTAGTCAAGGTGATGGTGGAACTTTAAATGTCAATGCTACCGAATCTGTAGATGTGGTTGGTATTGCTAATATTGGTGGTAAAGAAACCCCCAGTACCTTATTCTCCCAAGCTCAAGACAGTGGTAAAGCCGGAAATCTAATTATCACTACACCAACTTTTAACGTTAGTGATGGCGCATTAGTCACTGTCAGCGCGATAGGTACAGGCGAAGCAGGTAACTTAACAGCTACAGCCAACATTATCCGGCTCAACCAAGGTAAACTCACCGCCGAAACTAATGCAGGTGCAGGCGCAAATATCAGACTAGAAGATGTAAAACTGTTGGTGTTGCAAAATCAAAGTCTGATTTCTGCTCAAGCTTTTAATAATGGTAACGGTGGTAATATTACCATTGATGCACCAGATGGTTTTATTGTCGCCACCGCCAATCAAAATAATGATATTGTGGCTAATGCCTTTCAAGGGCGAGGTGGCAATATTAACATTAATGCTCGGAGTATTTTTAATTTAGAACAACGCCCATCACTACCACCAAATAATACTAACGACATTGATGCTAGTTCCCAATTTGGCTTAACAGGTACAGTTACAATTAATACACCCGATGTAGATCCGAGTAGGGGTTTGGTACAGTTACCCAGTAATCTTACGGATGCGTCACAACAAATTGTCTCTAGTTGTAACCCCGGTAGTGCTGCTAGGCGTAGTTCTTTCACCGTCACAGGACGGGGAGGAATTGCTCGCAGTCCCATAGAACCATTTCAAGGTGATGTATCTACAGCACGATGGATAACATTAGATACAGTCGATGCTGATCAAAATAGTAATGTCATGAATGAAAGTCCGCCATCTTCCCCAGCGAAAATAGTCGAGGCGCAAGGCTGGATTGTCGATAAAAACGGTAATGTATCTCTAGTAGCTCAAGTACCGAATACTACCCCTCGTGGTTCGTCTGTATCTAGTGGTACTTGCTCCTGAGAAATATTAGGTGACAGGTGACAGGTTACAGGTGACAGTAAAGAGGAAAAAAGAGTTTTTCTTTAATTCGTGGCGAGTAGTAACGCCGCCAGTGCGGTTGCTCTTAAGTAAAATCTGAATTATTTATGCGGCGAGACTCAATTTTTTACAAACTATTCCAACAATCGCCTAGTTTATTATTTGAACTATTGACAAATCCTCCAGAAAATGCAGATAAATATAACTTTGACTCAGTAGCTGTCAAAGAACCCAAATTTGAAATTGATGGGGTATTTTTACCACCAGAAAATGCGAGTCCGGGGACGGTGTATTTTTGTGAAGTGCAATTCCAAAAAGACGAAAAGCTTTATGAAAGGGTATTTGCAGAATCTTCTCTCTATTTCTACCGCAACCGTGACAGATTTAGCGATTGGCAAGCAGTCATCATTTACCCATCACGCAGCCTCGAACAAAGTGATATTAATCCCCATCGCTCATTTTTAAATGGCGGACAATTACATCGAGTTTATTTAGATGAATTGGGGGATATTCGCGCCCTACCTGTTTGGGTAGCACTGATGGTATTAACTACGGTACAGGAAGAACAAGCACCAGAAGCAGCAAGGTATTTGTTAAGTAGAACTCGTCAGGAAATCTCATCACCTAAGAGTCGCGCCATAATAGAAATGATCATGACAATTATGGTGTACAAGTTTGAGCAATTAAGTAGAACGGAGGTAGAAACAATGCTGGGAATAACACTCAAGGAAACGCGTGTTTACCGAGAAATTAAGGAAGAAGGTCGTGAGGAAGGTCGTGAGGAAGGTCGTGAAGAAGGTCGTGAGGAAGGTCGTGAGGAAGCAACTGTTAATATAATTATCCGACTGCTAACGAAGCGATTTGGTGAACTTTCTCCAGAAATGCGATCGCTAATTTCTAGTTTACCTTTGTCTGTCCTCGAAGATTTGAGTGAAGCACTGTTAGATTTTACCAGTGTTGCTGATTTGCAATCTTGGTTAGAAGCACGTTGACAACTTATTTACTGCATATACCCTAACAACAGTCGTACATAGTAGTGTAACCTTTCGTACTAAAGTAAGTTACATTGCCATATTTGGGGTACTGACGTTGGGTAAGTTAGTAGTTTTAAAGTTAGGCACAGGAAGTTTTGAGGCGGGATTTCCTGTCACATTGCAAATTGGTGATGAAAATGTCCGACCAATTGTAGAAATTATTGGCGAACTACCACCAAACCCAGAAATTCCCCTTTTTTACCATCAATGGCAGTCTATTTATCGTCAACTTAAATTTTCTGGTCGTCCTATCGGTATTCCTAAGCAATTAAAACAAACCCTTTCCTTAGAAGATTGCCAAAAAGCGGCGGATAATTTGAGGTTTCACTTAAATACTTGGCTATCATCCCATAGTTTTCGTCCTATCCGTGAAAAATGGCTGGAAAAGCTTGTACCGGAGGACCATATCCGCGTACTACTACAAACAAATGACCTGAGATTGCAAAAACTACCTTGGCATTTGTGGGATTTATTAGAACGTTATCCCAAAGCCGAAATTGCTCTGAGTGCGCCTAGTTATGAACAAGTTAGCCGCAACTCACCGCCTAAATCACAGGTGAAGGTTTTAGCAATTTTGGGTAATAGTCAGGGAATTGATATCCAAACGGACAGTCAAATCTTGGCAGAATTACCTCACGCCAATACTATTTTCCTAGTTGAGCCATCAAGCAAAGACCTGACTGACCAGCTATGGAAACAAGACTGGCAGATTTTGTTTTTCGCCGGACATAGTGCTACTGATGGAAGCGGTGATGCGGGGAAAATTTATATTAATCAAACAGAAAGCTTGACGATTACTCAATTAAAGTATGGCTTGCGGAAAGCAGTAGAACGGGGTTTACATCTAGCAATTTTTAACTCCTGTGATGGTTTGGGTTTGGCGCGGGAGTTTGCAGATTTGCATATACCCCAAATCATCGTCATGCGCGAACCAGTTCCTGATAGGGTAGCGCAAGAATTTCTGAAGTATTTTTTAGAGGCTTTTGCTCGCGGTGAATCTTTATACATAGCTGTTAGAGAAGCACGGGAACGGTTGCAAGGACTAGAAACTCAATTTCCCTGTGCTACTTGGTTGCCTGTAATTTATCAAAATCCGGCAACGATGCCTTTATTATGGCGAGAATTACACGTCAACCAGAATAGTCAGCAAATAACATCTGTACCCAAAACCCCAACTAGGAGAGGTATCAAACTACGACAAGCTTTGTCTGCGGTCATGCTGACGAGCATAGTCATCACACCATTTTTAATGGGTGTACGATATTTTGGTTTCCTGCAATCATGGGAGTTAATGGCGTTTGACCATATGCTGCGTTTGCGTCCCCAGGAAAAACCAGATTCTCGCATACTGGTAATTGAAATTACAGAAGAAGATGTACAAGCCCAATCTTCTAATAGGCGGGGGTCTTTGTCTGATGAGGCTTTGGATAAGTTATCAGCCAAATTGGAAGCGTATAAACCACGAGTTATAGGTTTGGATATATACCGAGACTATGCTGTACAATCGGCTTATCCAAAGTTGGCGGAACGGATGAGAAATAGCGATCGCTTTGTGGCAGTATGTCAAGTTAGTAACCCCCAAAGTAGCAAACCAGGTATCAAACCCCCGCCAGAAGTTTCTCCTGACTCTCTCGGCTTTAGTGATATTGTTATCGATGCCGATAATGTGGTACGCCGTCATCTTTTGGCTTTAACTCCCCCTCCCTCATCTCCCTGTACTGCACCCTATGCTTTAAATGTGCAGTTGGCTCTACGTTATTTATATCCTGAAGGAATTCAGTTACAATTTACCCCTGATGGAGCATGGCAATTAGGTCAGCTGAAATTTCAACCCATCGAAACCCATACCGGAGGATACCAAGGTGTTGACGCTTTGGGACACCAGATTTTACTCAATTATCGCTCGTTTCCGAACTTAGAAGCCATTGCTCCCCGCATCACATTACAGCAAGCATTAACTGGTAAAATACCAGCCGATGCAGTTAAAGACAAAATAGTTTTAATTGGCACAACAGCCGAAAGTTTTCGGGATTATTCATTGACTCCCTATGCTTCCTCTCAAGGTAAGTCACAGGAAATCGCCGGAGTTTCTTTACAAGCACAGATGGTAAGTCAATTGTTGAGTGCGGCTTTAGATGGGCGGCCTTTGTTATGGACTTGGAATATATGGGGTGAAGTGATTTGGGTTTGGGGTTGGGCTGTTATTGGGGGCTTACTTGCTGCATATCTGCGACAACCCACTTATTTAAGCTGGGCAGTTGGGGGGTTATTCCTGAGTTTATACGGGTTTTGCCTGATAATATTAATACTATACAGTTGTTGGATTCCTTTTGTACCTGCGGCGATCGCTTTAGGAGCTAATACCGTCATTCTCATAACAGTAATTAAGCCTATCAAACAATCATAAAAATATATTTTTAATTGACCACAAATTATGAAAATCCTACAATTAACCATAGCCTTGGGGATAGTATTCACCAGCAATATATCCTATCCTTTAAAACTCCAAGCTTTACCAGTTAATCATCATCTTGCCTCAGTCAAATTTGTCCCCCCACCGCCACCACCAGACCGCAGTGCAGCCGGTTCTAGAAGTGGGGCTGCAAGCCGTGGATGCGACGCAGGGAGTCAAACAGTAACAGCCTTAGTCCCAATCTATCAACAGACTATTAACCAAGGTCAGCAAGCGGTTGTTCCCATAACTCAAGTTTGGGGTTTAACAAACGCTGAACATCCTAACTTCTTCTTTTTTGTTCCCTACAATGCTTCATCTATCGCCAACATAGAGTTTGTTTTGCAAGAAAAAACAGGCAATAAAAGTATAACTTTATATCGTACTTATCTGACACCACCAGAATCACCAGGAATCATCAGCGTTAATTTACCCCCAACCGAAGCCTCGTTGCAGGTGGGAAAAATGTATCACTGGTTTTTTAAGGTACGGGTTCAATGCGACAAAAAACAACCTAAAAAACTGGATTATGCAGATGGTTGGGTGCAGAGGGTTAACCAAAATTCAACATTAACAGAACAACTCAAACAAGCAGAAATCCCAGAAAAGGCAACGCTTTATGCTGTAAATGGTATTTGGTATGATGCTATCACGAGTTTAGCAGAATTACGCCTTAAAAATCCTCATAACGAGCCTTTATTGGCAAAGTGGACAACCTTGCTTAATTCAGTTGGCTTAGAGGAAATAGCTAATCAACCACTGATTAATTGTTGCAAACCCAGCACTCAGTAATGAGTAATGAGTAATGAGTGCTGAGTAATGAGTAATGAGTGGTGGGTGTTGGGTGTTGGGTGTTGGGTGCTGAGTATCGACAGTCTTTAAACTCGGCACTCACTACGCTGCTCAATGCACCGCTACCGCTAACGGAACCGGCTAAACGCCGCGCTACCGCTAACAGCACTCTTCATTTGCGGCTACCTAACCACTTGGCGGCGGCTATACCGATAATCCCTGCAACTACAGGATTGCTGAGGAACTTGATAATACCTGGCTGTTCGGCTAGGACTTCGCGGAAAATGTCGGGGTGATTGTGATAGGCGAAGGATGCAAGCCGACTGACATCATCAGCATTCATGCGGCTGGCGTGGTGTGTGGAAAGACCTAATTGCTGTTCTAGGTGGCGATCGTCTAAACCTCTTTGCTTGAAATGTTTGAAAAAGGCGCGTGCGACATCATCCCGTTCATTGGGTTTAATTTGTGCGATCGCTTTTTGCAATTCGGGTTCCATTTGACTGGGGGGAATCCGTTCTGGTTGCAAGGAACGATTGAATAAATTACGGCGTTGATCTGGTGTTGTCCGTTGAGCAAAATCATCGAAGGTTTCGTATTGAGTCCCAGAATCACTACTCACATCATCTAGAGATTCAATATTTCCTCCAGCCAAATCCTTCATGATTTGCCGTCTGTATTCTTCACTGCTGGTCACTTTTCTCATCTCCTTGGGAAAATGGGGACTAATCAATTCAAAATTCAAAATTAAATACTGTCACCTGTCGCCTGTCACCTGTCACCTATTCCCTTCTTAGGTATACTGAATCTGATTGGTTTGAGTATCGTATTTGGCAGTTACAATTAATTTTTTGTCAGGCCCATAAATCAGAACAGTTAAATTTTGATTGGGGAAATTCTTCCGAAAACCTTGTGCTAAAGATTTGGCTAAAGGTTTCACCTCATTCGGACGTACTTGAGGAGAAATCACAACACCTAGTTTGTTGTTATCCCGTACATAAGCATCTTGAACTAATCCCCTAGATGTTTGTACAACCCAGTTACCAAAACTTTGCCCTGTTGGGGTATTACCTCTCTCTAACTCTGAATAAGTTATGTCTCGACCAATTGCTGGAGGCGAGGTAATACGGTCACTTTGTGTTACTGTTCCACCACCACAAGCGGTAACTATCATTAACACCAAAATTAAAACAAAAGTCGTCATAATTTTGCGACTTTGTTTTAGCAGAATCATATTTTTTCCTCCCATTAAAATCTTTGCTAGACAATTTACTAATTTTTTTATTTATTAAAAATGAATTATATGCTCAGAACCAGTGTAGAAAGGTAGAGATATGATATACATATCCCTACTGTGAATGCTATATCTCCACCTGGAAAAGCCTTCAAATACCTAAAAACCACTACAGTTAATCAAGCTTTTTCTTCACGTTATCTTTGACATCTTCAACGCCATGACGCACTTGACTTTCAGCTTGCTTGGCTTTGCCTTCAGCTTGATCTTCAGGATCACCGGTCACATTTCCGAGTGCTTCTTGGGCTTTACCTTCAATATTTTTACCTGTAGCTTTTGCTCTTTCTTCTAGACTCATTTTGCGACTCCTAAATTTATGAAAGATTAGCTCAAAGCAATAAATTAACTTTGAATTTATTTGGTTATCACTCTACACAATCTAACTTTATAAATTTCTGATAACTTCCCCCACAGGGTACATTGTTGACCTATACACAAAGACATAAAGCCAACAAATACGGCTTTTCTATCTATTGTGTGATAAATATGAAACTTGATAAACTAGCTTTATCTATATGTTGCACCAGCTTTTTATTCTGACAATAAATTAATTTCTTGGTGGAGCAAAAAAAATTAGTTTGCTTTGATTGTCTTTACTATATAAAATACCTCAAGAATTAGGGGGAAAATATATAAAGCTGCCGCCAAAGGTAGTGATGACTTAATTGTAGATTTAATCCAGCAACTTACTTTAGAAAATACAATTTTACAAGAATATTTCAGTTATTTAGCCCATAATTTTCAATTTGAAAAAATTATGGAATTAACTAATGATTTAGTTAATCAGGAGCAGAGAGAAGTTGGATCAGAGACTGCTTCTGCTCCAAGCTTTGCAGGAAAAATCAACACAGAGAAGAGCAAAAATTAAGACATAATGGATTATTTTCTTGGGACTACCTCTATCGATGAGTTTAGTAATGTCCATAGCTGCAAGTCATTAAAATCTGGAATTGCCATAAAAGCACCAACTTCTCGCAAACCTTGAGGATCATGGGTTGAAGCAATACCAATAGTACGGATATCAGCCGCAATCGCTGCACGAATCCCAGAAGGGGAATCCTCTAAAGCATAGGTTTGTTCTGCTATAACACCCAATTGTTTTAAAGCAACCAGATAGGGTTCAGGATCAGGTTTCCCTGCTACACAATCCTCTGATATTACAACTTGATGGAAGATTTCTTTAATTTCCAAAACCTCCAGCATAAACTCTACATTTAATCTAGGTGCATTTGTTACCAAAGCTCGTTTTAGCTGATGTGTTTCTGTCCACGCTACTAACTCAGAAAATCCTGTTAATGGTTTAAGATGGGAAGCAAGTTGACGAAACATTTCCTCTTTTTCATCAGCAAACTTTTCACCCTCTGCTGGTGATAAATGTGGCAAAATATCTTTGACGATTTCTGGGTTTAATCGACCACTAATCCGAGATTTATAGAATGTTTCATCAATTTTAATACTGTATCTCAACAGCATTTCTTGCCAAGCTTGGTAGTGTATAGGGTCAGTGTTGACAATAGTGCCATCTAAATCAAAGAGAATTGCAGCTAGCATGATTTTTAGGACAATGTAAATAATTGTTAATTTAGTGACAATAGTCTAAGTAAGTCGGTGGGAATAAACCTAACTATGTTAAGTAATATAAAGTTATTATGACCGAGTTCGTAGTAAGGACTTCAGTCCTTATTTTAGGACTAAAGTCCTTACTACAAACCTTTAATTATTTACGCCGTGCTGTACTAGTGCTGTTAAGCATTAGCAAAAAACGAAATAACCACTCTTCTCTTCTCTGTCCCCTGTCCCCTGTCACCTGTCCCCTGTCCCCTGTCCCCTGTCCCCTTAAGCAAATGATAGCCGCTACAAAATCTTTTCATGTCGATCGCCTCTCAGTACAGATTTACAAATCTGAATCAGACATGGCTCAAGACGTTGCAGGTATCACCCACAAGTATTTACAATCTATTCTCCAGCATCAGCACACAGCTGCTGTTTTATTGGCAACAGGTAATTCTCAGCTCAAATTTTTAGAGGAGTTGATTGCTTTGGGTGGTGTAGATTGGTCACGAATTACTTTATTTCATCTAGATGAATATTTGGGAATTAGTGCTGACCATCCTGCTAGTTTTCGGCACTATATGCGCGAACGTGTAGAAAAGCGAGTAAGTCCCCAAACGTTTCACTATATTGCAGGTGATACATTAGAACCATTAACAGAATGCGATCGCTACACCAAACTACTGCAAGCACAACCTATTGACCTTTGCTGTCTTGGGATTGGCGAAAACGGACACTTAGCTTTTAACGACCCATCTGTAGCCAATTTCCAAGATCCTTACAGCGTTAAACTAGTAAAACTAGATACCGCTAATCGTCAACAACAAGTAAATACAGGACAATTCCCGAATCTTGATAGCGTCCCCCAGTACGCTTTTACTGTAACATTGCCTTTGATTTGTTCAGCCAAAAAAATCCTTTGTCTAGCACCACAACAACGTAAAGCACAGATAATACAAAAAATGCTCCAAGGTTCAGTAACCACAGATTGTCCAGCATCTATCCTGCGTCAACAACCACAGGCTAATTTATTTTTAGATGCCAATTCTGCTAGTTTACTGTTTTAGTCATTAGTCATTAGTTTTCTTCCTTGTCCCTTTGTCCCTACTCCCCAATTGCTTAAAATTAGACAAACAAGCTTCCAGATAAACACAGTCTTCACACTGTAGTTCTTTTCCTGGATTGGGACAACCACAAGGGGGATTGACAAAACATTCAGATGGATTTTGAGGCGGTAAATATTTTTTATATATCAATTGTAAAGCTGCTTCTTGTAGACAAAAAATACAATCTCGTACAATCATTATCATTCTTAAAAAGTGGGAATATTATGCTACTGACCACCTAATCCATGCTGACACTTTATCTTCCACTACAAACACTCGCTTTTGCGAATTAGCAGTTTCAGCTACAACAACTTTTAATGTAACTGTGTATACATTATTAATGAGGTAGTTGCCGTAACCAACAACTTTACCTAAATGTCCAGTTTGTTGATTAAGCACATAGTCTCCAATAGATAACATAACAACACTTCAACATTCAGTAATATATCAACTACACTTTTTATTCTCCGCAAGTAGATAAATAAAAACTTCATACTTCTAGTGAATTCTATTTTCCACTTTAGAAATAACTTGTCAATGATCAATCTCTTCCCTAGGGTATACATCAAATACTACCGACATCCCCAGTTAACAATTCAAAATTCAAAAATAAATTTAATTTGTATATGACTGCATGATTAAAAATTATTACCACTCTCTGGAAGTAGATGAAGATTAATGTGTTTCCAGTTTCCATCAATTCCACTTCTCCGAAGAGAAGTGACACACAAACTTTGTTCAAGTAGAAGAAGAGTTCTCTGGAGTGCGAGTTTCCATTAATTCCACTTCTCCGAAGAGAAGTGACCAGATATTAAAGTACCTATTTGGGAAGAAAGTGAAGTACAAGTTTCCATTAATTCCACTTCTCCGAAGAGAAGTGACATAACGGCGTGGACGATGTTCGCAGTTTGAGAGAAAGTATTGTTTCCATTAATTCCACTTCTCCGAAGAGAAGTGACACGATTGGAGCGATCGCCATGAAGCTTGATGAGTTTCCATTAATTCCACTTCTCCGAAGAGAAGTGACTATTATCCTGCGTTGTATCCTGCGCCAGTCAGTAAAACAGTTTCCATTAATTCCACTTCTCCGAAGAGAAGTGACCATCCCAGGAGTCATTTACCGCCAGCCAAGAATGCTCGTAATGTTTCCATTAATTCCACTTCTCCGAAGAGAAGTGACTGACTCTAGGTTAGGGCTAGCTTCAATTAGCGGATTATGTTTCCATTAATTCCACTTCTCCGAAGAGAAGTGACCCTTCTTATTAAACCCCTTACGCAGCCTAATGTCCAGATGCCATTTGCGACGGGGTATACACATACAGCCAAATTAAACCATAATAGATAGGAATAAAACGCTGTAACCCTTACTAGAAAAGACATCGGCGGGGTCAACGAGAGAATAAGCATTTGTAGCTTTTGCCGACCCTGCCGCAGAGAAAGTAGGTTAAAAAGAATCTATGTACTGAGTTTGATATTACTAGTTAATCAAAATCAGGGAAATTACTTAGAACCCTAAACAAGCATTAAAGCAGTATGTATTTAAGTAATTGGCATAGGTAAAATAATAACTTATTACCCATGATCCATTACTATCACTGATTAAATAACTAGTAACATAAATTACACATAAATTCTTATCTATTGACTGCTAATTCTTGTTTCCTTTTCATGATTTCCAAATATTCATTGCGAGTTCCATCTATTCGGTAGTGGTCGCAGATTTGACAAAGTTTAAGCAGATCCAAACGGCTGAATACCTTTTGGCGTTCTATTCCATTATCATTTCTCCAACGCCAGAAAGTTGTGCGATCAATACGGCGATCGCTCTCAGGCCATCTTCGGCGTGATAGAAAATCTATTACTTCTTCTTCATAAAATGAGTAACCTTTTGGCAACTTGATTAGTTCATCTTTTAAACAGTTAAGCGGGATGAGTGGATCTAACGTAGATAGTCTCATGCCAGCAAGCCCTTATAGTCTTTGTAAATTAAATTAAACAGCCGGCTTCATGCAAAACGGTATCATCAAATTTAAATTACATCAAAACACTGTGCAATTTATAGCTAATGAAGTAATGAGGTAATCACGGAAAATTATATGTAAAGTATCCTTACCTCCATACCTGTCACTACACTTGAACAACAGTATCTTTGATATAATTATATCAAATAGAATAAATATATTTAGACATAATTTCAATCTATATGCAACAGAATTAGACTAATAATTTATTCATGTTTATCATTAAACCAAGTTGTAAAGTAGTCAAAAAAATTTGAATAAAGAATTTTTCATACCATAGATAGATTAGTTGGTTTTAAAAAGTACATTTAATAGAAATCTTGAATACAAATAGGAATTATGTATTTTTTTAATACACAATTTTACTAGAATTTTGTTGTATAAAAAATCAGTTCTAAGTATTTTTAATAAAATCAAAGTAAGCTTTATATGCTAATAAATATATATTTATTAGTGAAATTAATTGCATAGATAGGTGACAAAGAACAGGTAATCAGTAAAAAAAAGCTGATACATATTCCCTACTCCCTACCTGACTTTTCACGTTATGTGGAAAAGCTAACGCGAAACCTAACCCCCTTTGATTTATTCCCGTCGGCTTACAATATGTGATGCTTTTATACTAAGATTTGTAAATGATCATGTTTCCTAGCTGTGAATGTCAGCCAGCAAATTTCATGGGTGTGCATTTACATAGGATGCTGGTTGATTGGTTAGTGAGTATTTGTAAATGTCTATTGTTTCTTCAGTTACGGTTAATGTTCCTGGGACAACTGCTAATTTAGGGCCTGGTTTTGACTGCATCGGTGCAGCTTTGACGATATATAATCAGTTCAACTTCACCCGCCTGGAAGCAGGTAGCTTCATTATTAACGTCACAGGAGCGGAAGCGGAACGAGTACAAACTGATGAGAGTAATTTACTTTATCAGGCGTTTGTCAAGTTATATCAATATATAGATAAAACACCGCCACCTGTAAAAATTGAGATTGGTTTAGGTGTACCCCTAGCGAGAGGTTTGGGGAGTTCCGCCACAGCGATTGTTGGTGGTTTGGTTGCAGGAAATCAACTAGCGGGTGAGCCTTTATCTCAAACGCAGGTGATGGAATTAGCGATCGCAATGGAAGGACATCCTGATAATGTAGTTCCAGCTTTGTTGGGGGGATGTCGTCTAGCAGCTACTAGTCCAACAGGCTGGGAAATCTGTGATGTTCCTTGGGATAGTGATATCGTCCCAGTAGTAGCGATTCCTGATTTTGAATTATCAACCTCAGAAGCGCGGCGAGTTTTACCGACAGAATTTAGTCGTGCAGATGCGATTTTCAACACGGCTCATTTAGGGTTATTGTTACGCGGCTTGGAAACAGGTAAGGGACAATGGTTAAAGGCAGCCCTGCAAGATAAGTTACATCAGCCTTATCGCCAAGCTTTAATTCCTGGTTACGATGCTGTGAATGCGGCGGCTATGGCGGCTGGTGCTTACGGGATGGTGATTAGTGGTGCAGGTCCAACGCTGTTGGCTTTAGCAGATGTGTCTCACGCTCAAGCAGTAGAAGCAGCGATGTCTACAGCTTGGAAAGAAACAGGAATTAATGCTGTAGTGCGATCGCTTTCTCTCGATACCCAAGGCGCAATTGAAAATTCAAAATTTAAAATTCAAAATGAAACAACTTAACCCTGGCTGGCCTTTGGAGCAAATTCAGTCGGAGATTGCAGCACTCAAGTCGGAAATTCAAGTTCTTCAGCAAGAACGTGCTGACCTGACTATTAATCATGATGTCATAGCTAGTGAGCATGATTCCCCTCTGGCTATGGTGCAAGCTTATCGCCTGCAAGCCAGAGAAAATCCCCAATTATCGGCGGAACTCAAAGGCATAGATGATGCGATCGCAGCTTTAAAGTCACAGGTACAGCATAAACAAACTGAATTAGCCCAGTTACCTAGGAAAACACAACTAATTAGGCAACAACAACAGTTAGAAGAAGCCAAGGAACTGGCGCAAGTCCATGCTGAACGTATTAATGAACTCGCCGGGGAACTAGCAAAAGAAATTCGCAGCTTAAAAGCTTGTGCTGATCATCTGAGTCCTTTGTATTGGCAAGTGTACTACAAACCATTTATCACCGGATTTAAAACCATCTCTGTTCCTTATGTACGTTCAGACGGGGAAGTATGGATGATTGTCAATCGCATTATTTAGGAGTGGGAGCGTGGGGAGTAATGAGTGCTGAGTGCTGAGTAGTGAGTAGTGGGTAGTGAGTGGGCATTGTATTTTTCTCCCCCTGCTCCCCCTGCTTCCCCTGCTTTCTTTTCCCCAGTCCCATCAACTTTTGTAACGGCAGTTAAAGCTGCCGTTTTTTATTGACGTTGCAAAAGTTTACATTTAGGATAGACTTGCAGTCAAATTTTATAGGTATTTATTCTCTTTTATGCTGATCATCGTAGTTTTGTTAAGTATATATTCCTATGAAAAGCCTGATTTTTCTTTTTATAGGGATAAATAACATTTACAAAAGTACGAATTCCTTAATATAATGTAATCAAAAGCGGACAAAAAAAACGATTGTTAGAAGTGATGAATCCAGTTGAATTTCCCTGGCTAACAGCCATAATTGCCTTACCGTTGGTGGCATCCTTAGCCATCCCCATAATTCCAGATAAAGAAGGTAAAACAGTTCGTTGGTATGGTTTAGGAGTTGCGATCGCCGATTTTGCCTTAATGATTTACGCCTTTTGGCAACATTACGATTTTCAAAACTCAACTTACCAATTTGTCGAAAAATATGCTTGGATACCCCAAATAGGCTTGAATTGGTCTTTAGCCGTTGACGGCTTATCAATGCCTCTAATCTTGCTCACAGGATTAATTAACACACTAGCAATCTTCGCGGCTTGGAAAGTAACCAACAAGCCGCGATTATTTTATGGTTTGATGTTGGCGATGTACAGCGCACAGTTGGGTGTCTTTCTAGCCCAAGACTTGCTGTTATTCTTCCTCATGTGGGAAATCGAGCTAGTTCCCGTTTACTTGCTAATTGCCATCTGGGGCGGGCCAAAACGCCGTTATGCAGCTACCAAGTTTATCCTTTATACTGCTGCTGCCTCTATATTTATTCTCGTATCCGGTTTTGCACTAGCATTCTCTGGAGATACATTTACTTTCGATATCGCATCTTTGGGAATGAAAGAATATCCCAAAGCAGTTGAATTATTAGCTTATGCAGGATTCTTAATTGCCTTCGGTGTAAAACTACCAATTTTCCCTCTACATACCTGGCTACCTGATGCTCACGGTGAAGCGTCTGCACCTGGTTCGATGATTTTGGCTGGTGTGTTGTTGAAAATGGGTGGTTATTCTCTCATCCGCTTCAACATGGAGATGTTACCTGATGCCCATGTTTACTTTGCGCCAGTCTTAGCAATCTTGGGTGTCGTTAACATTGTCTACGGTGCTTGTTGTGCCTTTGCTCAAACCAACCTCAAACGTCGCCTAGCTTACTCTTCAATCGCCCATATGGGTTTTGTACTCATCGGTTTAGCTTCCTACACAGAAATTGGTGTCAGTGGAGCTATGCTACAGATGGTTTCCCACGGTTTAATTGCTGCTAGCTTATTCTTCTTAACTGGTGTGACTTACGAACGCACACACACCTTGTTGATGGACAAAATAGGCGGTATGGGTAAAGTAATGCCCAAAACCTTCGCACTCTACACCGCCGGCGCAATGGCTTCTCTCGCCTTACCTGGAATGAGTGGCTTTGTAGGTGAGTTGATGGTGTTCCTCGGTATCGCTAGCAGTGATGTTTACAGTTCCAGCTTCAAAGTTGTAGTTATCCTGCTGTCAGCAGTGGGTGTGATTCTGACACCGATTTACCTACTGTCCATGCTGCGTCAAGTGTTCTATGGTAAGCAAAGTGAAGAATTACATTTAGATGCTGTAGTTCCTGATGTAAATCCCCGTGAGTTGTTCATCACCGCTTGTTTGATTCTTCCCATCATCGGTATCGGTTTGTATCCCAAGTTGGTAACACAGACCTATGATGTGAAAACAGTAGAAGTTGCAGCCCATGCTCGTCAAGTATTACCAGTTGTGGGTGGACAACAGCCAACAAGTCTTTACTCACAGATTTTCACTGCACCAACACTAGCTTCGGCTGAAGTTGAAAGTTTAGTTAATCTTTCAAAGTAAATATACTTCCCAATCAGGGAACGAAAAGTAAATTCTAAATATGAGGGGAATATAGGGGTGGTTGCAAAACTACCCCTTAAATTTTTAGTTATTTTTTGGTAAATTATTTTGGCAATTTTTTAGACCATTCATAAAAATCATTTTCATATGATTCCCCACTAGTTTTATAAGCCTTCATACCAGAAAAGAACAAACCTAATCCCCAACCTAAAAGGGGGAAAATTGCCCAGAAATATGAAGGGCTTGTAAACAGATTCAACACAATCAAAAATCCATTGACACCAATAAAAGCAATTAGGTGTGATTTAAACTCATCACGTCGTTGAGCATGAAATCTCTGCCGCTTTTTCTCCCCTATTTCTTGGGTCAACCATTCTTGTTCAGCCGCTTGCAGCGATGCCGATGAAACTCCTAGTTCTGAGGCAATTTCTATAATCTGCTGCCGGGAAATTTCTCCCTGTTGCTGACGAGCAAAAGCTTTTTGGAGAATCTGTTGCATTTGTTCGGAATTGTAAGTCATATAAATACCCAAGAATGCGAAAAAATAGCTGGGAGAACTAATTGAGTTTTGAAACTTTAGCTACAAAATCATTAACAATATATTTATCCGTTGTTACGAACTCCTAAGACACATATTTTATCTCTGAAAAAATAAGCGATGCAGTAATCGAAAACACAAATTATGGATATATTGGCTTGTGTTTTATTGTTTGATATGTTCAATAAAATTTTGCTAATTCTGTATATTTAGCAACACAAAAAAATAGTAAATAGTCTAGCTTAGGGACTTCCAGATAAAAAAATATCCAATCTGTAGGGTGCGTCAGTGCGATAGAACCTAACTATACTCAGAAATTATTCATACTGACGCACCCTACCCAACTATCAATTGCGGATAATTTATTTTTTGGTGTTCCCTTAAGTGAAATTATAAAATTAAGAATACCCGGACTTTCCCAACAAATGAATATAGTGTTTGCGTAGCTTGTCGTTCACGATAACGTTGTCGAGTAAAAATAACTCCACCCCCAACCCTCACCACAGGCAAGGAGGGGGCTATAATATATCTCATGTGATTAGGAAACGCTATAGCAATCTATGGCAGCGAAAGACATATTCCATGATGCAGTAAAACGCGCTTTGGAGAAAGAGGGTTGGCTCATCACTAATGACCCGCTTTTCCTCCGTTTTGGTGGTTTGGATATGTACATTGACCTCGGTGCAGAGAAAGTTTTAGCAGCTGAACGAAATCAAGAAAAAATTGCGGTTGAAGTCAAAAGCTTTGTTGCTCCATCTACTGCAACTGAATTTAGTACCGCTCTAGGACAATTTCTCAAATATCAACTAGCACTTGAAGAAGAACAACCAGAGAGACTTCTGTATTTAGCCGTTCCCTTAGATACCTATCGTTCTTTTTTTACCTTAGAACTACCACGCTTGTTAATCCGACGTTACCAAGTCCGGCTGATTATTTTCGACCCAGAAGATGAGGTGATCGTGAAATGGCAAAAGTAGAACAGTACCGTCAAATTATTCAAGAACTGTTGCTAGCTTACAGCGAAATCAAAGCCAGTAACGAAGAAGTCGAAGCAGAAGTTATTTTTGATAGAGAACGCGATCGCTACCAACTTGTCCACGCGGGGTGGTCAAATAAACGTCGTGTATATGGCTGTGTTTTGCATCTAGATGTTAAAAACGAAAAAATTTGGATTCAACATGATGGTACTGAAGGAGGTATTGCCAATGAACTGATTAGTCGAGGTATACCCCAAAAAGACATCGTATTAGCTTTTCATTCCCCCTTTAAGCGACAATTTACTGAGTTCGCTGTGGGTTAAGAGAGTCCAAGTAATTCTAATTTTTCACTGTCGCTCAGGATTTACATAGCGCATTTCAAACCGACTCTGTTCCCAGAGTGGTAACAAAGCCTCTTTTGTGGCATTTAATTGAGATTGAGAGAACCGAGTCTTGCCATGTTCTATAATCCAGATAAAAGTTCGAGTGATTAAATCGGCTTTAAAACTTTGCTCGTATTGATAATTATTTATTCTGCCTACTTGAGCATCTAAATAATACAAAGCCTCTTTAAAATTCCATTGAGAAAAATTGCTATTCATTCTGTCTTTGGTATTACCTGCTTCCATTAAAGTCAAGTTGCGGATAATATAGTCCATCCCTTCTATTGATGAGTCAGTATTCCGTACTAGATTTGTTAGTGTTTGATAATATTCTTTTAAAAGCACAGCCGGAATATTTTCAACGTAATTATTTAACCAAGCTTGTATATCTCGAAGATAAGGCACTAGTTCTAGAATATCGTTAATTTCTGTAATAGGAGTGCGATGGTTAGCATAATCTGCAATATTTTTATTTAATTCTGATGCTGATAAATTATTTTTTTGTGCATAATAATCAATAACTTTAGGAATGAAAATTTTCAATAACCATTGTTTAGTATATTTGGCTGTCCAAGTTCCTCGCGTGCCAATATCTTGATGCCATGAATTAATTTCACCATTTTCTAAAGACTGGAGATGAATATGATTAATTTCATAAACTATGTTAATAATGCCATTGGGTAATAAAGAAAAATAATTAACAGGTCGAGGTAAAATAAACGCATGATCGCGAATTCCTCTACTTACGCGAATGGAAATTTCTTCTTGCTGAAATAAGTGCCATTCTGATTTACCTTGCACATAGTTAAATTCATTAGCAAAATCGTGCATTAACCGCCATAGTTTGGCATCTACAGAAAAAAGATGCACACCCCGACTACCTAAAAATTCGACAAATTCAAAATCCCAGGTTTCTAAAATATTTTCACATTCAATAATTGATTTTTTATATGCTTGGCAAATTACGTCAATACATAAACATAAATCTGCTGTCTCTAAATCAGATAAAATAACTGTAGTTTGACCTAAACTAACTTCAAACGCATTATCATCTATTTGTTTGATAAATCTCCGGCATCCCCATTCAGGGCGAGTATTCAATCCGGTCATTAATTGAGCTAAAATATCTTGGTGATTGAGTTTAATCTTGCAACCTCTTAAAATCACCCCACTAAATTGGATGAGACAATCACCCTCTCTGAAAGCCTTGGGTAAGTTACATTCTATGACTACTTTAGGCTTGACTACAATTAAGCGATCGCCTTCTCGTACAATCGCAGGTATAAAATCAGTTTGAGCTACAATTTCTGGTAAATTATGTCGTCTTAAGGATTTTTCAATTAAATTATATTGGCTATATTTTAAAGTATTAATTTGATTTTTATCAATATTTTTAAGACAGTAAAAATTATAATTATTATAAAATTCTAATGCTGTATGATTAGGTTTTAATGAATAAATATTTTTATCAAGTATACATTCTTCTCTATGATAGAGTAAATATTTGAAAACCTTAATTTGATAGCCATTGGTGATTACAAAAAATAAAGGTCTTAAATAGATACTGTAGAATCTTGCTTGGGCAATAGCTTCTTGAAAATTATTTGCTTGGGGAGATAAATAAATAATAATAATTAATGACGTATCAGCATTTTGTTTGACTACATCATCAGTAGAAAAATAAATTTGCACGTTTTCTAGTTTGTTTGCTTGACTTTCCTTAGTTTCAGCATTCAAACTACATTTTCTAGAACAAGATTCCTCTGGGTAACAGAGATGATGAAACATTGGTAGAATAAACTTAGTGTCTACATCTTCTTGGTGTTGTAAAACACGATAATCAAAAGATTGTATCCATGTGATAAATTTATTTTCCGCATCCGAGGGTGACATTTGATAATCCAAGGGATAATGCTCTAATAAAATTAACTATACAGACTCAATTTATTTATGTCGCCTTTAGTTAACCTTCCTCAGCAAAAAAATAAAAATAATTGTAATTGATTCCTTTCACATTTTCTCTTGCCATGCCTCTGTTGTGTAATTCTTCACATACATTGATATTTTGATACATCATAAAAAGGCACAGTCAGACTGTGCCTCTATCTTGTTGAATTATCATCTGTGTGAAGGTCAAAATTACGCCAAGGCTACTACCTTTTCTAGCAAACCTTTAAACAATTTTAACCCATCATCACCCCCAATTACGGGATCAGATGCTCTTTCTGGGTGTGGCATCATACCGACAACATTACCCTGACGATTGCAAATCCCTGCAATGTTATTTAGTGAACCATTGGGGTTTTCGCCTGCATAACGTAAGACTACCTGCCCTTTATCTTCAATCTCAGATAAAGTCGCCTTATCCGCATAAAATCGTCCTTCTCCGTGGGCAATTGGTAAAGTGATAACTTCACCAGTGGTATAAGCCTGTGTCCAAGGACTATTTGTGCTTTCAATTTTTAAAGGGACGCGATCGCAGATAAAATGCAAATCTCGGTTTCTGGTAAGTATCCCCGGCAAAAGTCCGGCTTCAGTTAATACCTGAAAACCATTACAAATCCCCAAGACTAACTTACCCTTTTGGGCGTGGGCAATTACCTGCTGCATCACAGGCGAGAATCGGGCGATCGCACCACAGCGCAAATAATCACCGTAGCTAAACCCCCCAGGGACGATAATGGCATCCAAATCATCAATATTTGTATCTTGATGCCAAACCATGCGAGTGGGCTGTCCTAGCAAGTCTCTGGTGACATAAGCAACATCGCGATCGCAATTAGAACCTGGAAAAACTACAACACCAAATTTCATAATTAATCAAGAATCTATGGGAATTGGTAATTGGGCGTGGTGCATTGGGCATTGGGTATGGGGCATGATAGGGCATGGGGAATTGGGTATGAGTTACCAAGCCAAGCCCCGTTGGGGCGGGTGTAGGGGTGTAGGGGTGTAGGGGTGTAGGGGTGTAGGGGGAAGAAAGAGCAGCCAATCCAACCCTTGGGTTAAAAGCCCTGTTTGGGGAAACGGTGTTGGACTCTTTTTCAATCCCCCTCCAACACCTTCAACCCCTACACCCTTACACCCTTAAACCCTTAAACCCTTACACCCCTAATAAATCTCTCCCTTCTCTTCCCTGTCACCTGTCACCTATCCCCTGTCCCCTATCCCTAAAACACTCCCGTTTGAGTTTCGACCTCAATTAAATCAAAACGGTAATTTTCAATGACAGGATTTGCTAACATTTGGTCACAGATGCGCTCCATGTCCTGACGTGCTTTAGTTTCATCAGAGGATGTAATCGTCAATTCAATGTACTTACCAATCCGTACATTTTCTACGGTATTGTATCCCATCTGCTGGAGACCAGATTGTACAGCCACACCAGCCGGATCTAAGACTGAAGGACGAAGGGTGACAAAAATTTTGGCTAGATACTTGGTTTGCACAGGTTTTTGCTGAATGCTGCGATCGCTATACTATAACTTTCTGTTCCAACTAGGTAAAAATAAGATTATAAAGCCGTTACAGTTAATTTATTAATTGGGCAGTCTTAACAGCTTCTACTATTAAACAAATGTCTATGAGAGCCATACGCACCCGCAGCCAAGAGCGCATTTTAAACCTCCTGCAAACCATGAAACAAGGGATTTCTGCCCAAGATATTTATGTAGAACTACGAAATCGTAATCAGAGTATGGGTTTAGCCACGGTTTATCGCTCCTTGGAAGCCTTAAAACTCGAAGGTCTGGTGCAAGTACGGACTTTATCTAATGGTGAAGCTTTGTATAGTATGGCACTTCAAGATAAACACCACTTGACTTGCTTGCAATGTGGTGCTTCGATTCCCATTCATCAATGCCCTGTGCATGATTTAGAAGACCAGCTACAAGTCACTCATAAGTTTAAAATTTTCTACCACACTCTAGAATTTTTTGGTTTGTGTGGTAAATGTCAGATGAATCATAGTCAATAGTCATTGATTTTTCTTCCCTGTCACCGTTTGGCTGAAGCTCAGGGCGGAAGCCTGTCACCTATCACCTGTCACCTATTCAGAATCATTAATTAGCCATCTGTTGCCTTGAGTATCCCAAACTAATTGATAGCGAACTACCTCAGTCTCAGGCTTATTTTTTGTAGTTCTCATTAGGTATTGCATACTAACATCGATAATAGCAGATTGAGACTTGTGCGATTTGAGCCTAACTCCATATACTTCAACTTTTTCAACTTTACTTTCCCACCAGTCCAAAAAATTTCTGTAGTTGCCAACTTTATTTTTATATTCATCAGATAAACTATTCCAGGCGATTGTATATTGCTGTCTATTAATGACTGCAAAGTATTCGCTAATAAACATTCTAGGGGCAGAACTATTCAGTAATATACTCTCATTATTATCTATTGCCCAATTTTCTAAAGAGTACCAAGATATTACTCCACTGTCGATTAATTTTGTAGCTTCATTTTCATCTATTTGTGGTCGTAAGTACCATATCAATATAAGACTGCTTGGTATTAATAATAAAACTTGAGACGAGAACCATCGGATTTTAAAAGCATAAATTGCTATTTTGGTACTTTTTTGTAAAATTTTATCCAGCACTTCACAGGCTTGAGCAGCAAAACTCACCGTGGCGATAATTACATCATCAAAGATATAAATAAAAAATGGAATTTGGAAAGCACGCTGACGTATAAATTTTGTAATTAAGTATTCTGGTAATAGTAAGATACTACCAAAAATTTGTACCATCTGAAGAACGAATTTTGGCAGTTTAATAATCAACATAATTTGGGATAATTGTGCAATTAACCAAGGAAATGCTCGCAAAAAAAGCCACGATAAAATAGGGATTAAAAGCAACACAATAATCGCACTTCGCCACGGCATCGGGACTGGCATTAAGAATTGCCATAAGGGACGAATTAGGCTTTGTATTAATTCCGTCATGGTTTTTCAAAAAACACTTGAATTAGAGATAATAAAGAGTTTTTAATATATTGATGTTATTGATTTTTACTATTCATATGATATTGCTATCACATGACTAAATCAAATTCTAGATTAAACAATATACAAAATTTAGGGTGCGTCAGTGTGCGAAAACTTAGCTGCATCCAAAAAATATTCATACTGACGCACCCCAAAAACCTATAGCATTGCTAACTTGTGCTTAGTCTGGAAAAACTTCTTCCGCATCTGGTATATTTTCTGGTGTTTGTCTTTTGCTGTCGTTGCTAGATTTATCTTCGAGTGAAGCTTCTTCTAGTGCAGGAGTAGTTTGTTCTGTCAAACCCACTAACTCTTGAAGTGCGCGTTTACCTACTTCAGAAAGTTGCCATCCTTCTACAGCGTCAGTATCAATTAAGATTTTGAGCATTTTGATTTGATGTTCTCTTTCTAGTAGCTTTTGCTGATTGAGACTTTCTAAAATTAGGGGAACATCCTGTGGATTTTGTGCCAGTTGTAGGGCTAGCATCTGCCATTGACCGGCTTGTAACATCGTGGAATAAAACTCAGTTCTTTGTTTCATAATTTCGAGTTGGAATAACTCCTGTCTTCGCGCTTGTTCCTCTTCAAATATTTTTTGCTGTTTTGCTAAATTTTGTTTGAGCATTTGGATTTCCATCTCATCTAAGAGTCCGGCTTTGACTTCTTGACGCTCTTGCTTATTACGCTTAGTTTGCAGTTCTGCTTCCTGTTGCAGCCGGATTTTTTCTAACTCATGCTCTTCCGATAAACGTTTTTTGCGGCGAATGCGTTCACGAGCTTCTTCTTCTAACGATAAAGTGACATAAAGAGTTTTTAAATTGAAACCTTCATGATGAATTTTGGCTCTGAGATTATTACTAATTTCTTGTTCTGCTGCACCGCTTTCTTCTACCTCGTATCTACGACTGATGCGTCGCATCTCATCAATAATTAAATGCTGTAAGACTGAGGAAATATTGGTCACATTGCGACGGATAATCATTTCTGGCTCACGCACGGAACAGGTAAACTTCACCTCAGCTTGGAAATCAAACGCATCGGTAGCACAAGGTAATTTACATTCAAAGCCTATGGGGAAGTCGCTCAGGTCAACTTTATAAACTAGACTATATTTACCCCAGACTATCTCTCCTCTAGTTAGTCCTTTTTGACCTTCGGTAATGGTGATTGTAGGTTGTCCATTACCCACAAAAACTAATGCAGTGTTAGCATCTGGAACAGGAATTTTATTTAAAATATCCCAGCGTAATAGTTCTTCTTTACTAATAATGGGGTTATATGAAATAGTCATTATATTTATCTCCGAGATTCAAATATTTAAATGCTTAAATACTGGGTAATAGTTGACACATTTTTTCGGAAGCGTCAATATTGATTCACTTTATAAATTTTATAAATATTTATGCCCAACTCTTATTTATTATCATCTTTTATTACGTTATACCCTGCAACATCACCTATAAATAAAGCGTTACCTCCAACATAAATACCACCTTTTAGACGTTGTGCAACTGGCAGAGCAAAAAGCGTCCGTTTATCAGTATGTGGTATCGTTTTGTAAAATTTATCTCTTTCTTTGATCATTTCCATATGAAATAAATTTTGTTGCTGTACTTGTTCTTCCTCAAATTGCATTTTCTGCTTTTGTAAATTTTGTCTGAGCATTTGTATTTCCATTTCCTCTAAGAGACTTAACTTTATCTCTTGACACTCTTGCTGATTACGCTTAGTTTGCAGTTCTACTTCTTGTTGAAACCGTATTATTTCTAATTCATGCTCCTCCAATAAAATTTTTTTACGGCGAATAAGTTTACGGGCTTCTGCTTCTAAAGATAGCCTTATATAAAGATTTCTAAAATTAAATATATCTATATCATAAATTTTTATTTTGAAGTTATCACTTATTTCTTTTTCTGCTACACCGATTTCTTCTAGCTCGTATTTACGGCTAATGCGTCGCATTTCATCAATAATGAAAGGCTGCAAGACTGAGTAAATGTTTCTAACATTGCGACGGACAATTATCTCTGGCTCACGCACCGAACAGGTAAACGTAACCTCAGCTTGGAAGTCAAACGCATCGGTTACACAAGGTAATTTACATTCAAAGCATATGGTGAAGTCGCTCAAGTCAACTTTATAAACTAGACTATATTTCCCCCAGACTATCTCTCCTCTGGTTAGTCCTTTTTGACCTTCAGTAATGATCATTGTAGGTTCTCCATTACCTACAAAAACTAGTGCAGTATTAGCATCTGGAATAGGAATTTTATTTAACAGACCCCAGCGAGATAGTTCTTCTTTACTGAGAATAGGGTTGTATGAAGTAGTCATTACATTTATCTCCGAAATTCAATATTTAAATGCTGACTAATAGTTGAAATAATCTTGGATGCAGAACAGGTAGGATCTGCAATAGCCCATCTTTTCAGGTAACTTAATATACGTTTTCCGTCTTCGCTAGGCTCTCTATTTTTACTCCCGTCTATAGCTAAGTTATAGATAATACGTCCTAGCACTGAATAGAAGCGGCTATCATAATCTACGTAGTCGAGCCATTGATGAATCCGATCTAAAGCATGATTACGAGTTGCTTTCAGGCTTAATGCACGCTGTAACAAAGAAGTAATAATTTGTGTATAGACTTTTTTTTCTTCTGTATCCTTTGCTAACCAGAGTAGAATAAGTGACTTGCTATAGTTGGAGTTATTAGGTGCTTTTTTTATTTGCATCAATTCCAAAAAAACAACCAAACCCAATTGGTGTGTTTTGGAAGTATCTACCTCTTGTGTCCAATCTTGGAGTACTTGTAAAACAGCCGCATACTGACCTGCATTAAACAGATTGACGATGCTTTCAGCGACAGCAAAAAATATTGATGGGTTATTAGATTGAGCGATCGCCAATAAATCTCGTAGTGCATTACCAGGAAACAGAATACCAACACCACTATAGGCAGCGATCACAGTCCCAGCCAAACGGGGATTATTCCCCAGATTGCTCCAGCTTTTGAGTAACTTTAAGACCTGTGGTGCTAGTTTGTCATCATAGATGCACAGACTAAAGGTGAGTGCTGCTAGTTGTTGCTGGCGTGGATGTTCACTATTTGCCCATGATCGCAGGACTTCTTTGAGTACCATATCAAAGTTATGCTTACTCAATTCACTAACAGCCGCCGCAGCTCTAACACGCACTTCAAAATTATTATGTGATCCTAATTGATGCAACCACGTTAATAGGGGTTCGCGCCATTTGTACAAAACTTTCCAGACATAAGCTAAAATTGCAGGCTGAAACTGAGGAATATCAAACACTATCAAGTCAACTTCGCGACTACCATACTCAGTAGGATTTCCTAATCCCTTTTCTAAATGAGCGCAAACGTCTTTAACTTCATCCCAAAGTTTTTTGTTTAACTCTTCCTCACGATTCGACTGTTCATCTTCTTGGGTCGGTGGTTTGGCGATCGCTTGTAAATTCTGGCTAGCGTTGAGAACTGTATCATCGCTTGTACCACTCAATACAGCCAGAGTAATCATCAAAACTCGTTGTTTGAGGTTAGGATGGGTTTCAAACCAACTCAAGACTTGTTTATCAACTAGCAAGCTAAAGCGGGAAAGAGCCTGGTTGAGTTTTAGCTGGTCTTCGGCGACTTCTACCAGTAGTTTTGCTAACTTATCAACGTCATTAGGTAGCAATTTATTTTGTTGCAGCAGTTCGCGGACTTCTTCTGTCTGCATCAGGGTCTCACCAATAGCCAATTTTTCTTTTGGTAGATACCATTGCAGATGTTTTGTCAAGAGGTCTGTAATGGCTGGTAAATTCTCCCAATGCACGATATATCCATCCACATCTTCCAACGAGATGGGAATGCGACTGTCAAGAGTGATGACGAGATGACTATTTTGCTGACGAAACTTGTGACTGAGACTGTTGAGTAGCGATCGCCTCAGTTTAATCACGCCTTCAGGTGCAAAGTTATCAATTACATATCCTACTTGGTTGGCACACTCAAATAAACCCAGGTCTTCGATAATCGGATCAAGTTCCAAAATTTCCTCATTGTGTAAGCTAGACAGCAGACAAATGGCTGTACTCCATTTGCCTAGATGTAAGTCACCACGAACAATCAGGATATGTTTCTCATGTAAAATGTTTTGTGCTTGGATGTAGCCGTCGGTTTGGACGTAGACGCTAGATATTTTTTGAATTTCTACTGGCGCAACTTGTCCTGCTACTCCCTTTGCAGAACTACTATTTGCTGTCACAGTAGTATTAACTTTTATATCTCGTCCACTGACATCTCCCTCAAACTTAGCATTACCGACAACATGAACACCGCCAATATATACTGTGGCAACTCCTAGTCCACGCTGTAACAAGTCATCAAAATTTTGGGCTTCGTTACTCTTGTGCTTAAAATAGTCTCCCAATTCTTCAGCTAAATTCTTACCCGTCGATGCTTCCGGTTTGACATTTTGAGGTTCACTTTTTTCAGCATCAGCAGATGGAGACGTAGGCGATGGTTGGGGTTCGGCAACAGGATGATCGCTCACGGGATACCTTTAATTTTAAGAAACACAGGTGACAGGTGACAGTGAAGAGGAAAGAAGCCTGCCTACGCAGAATTTTTCTTAATCCGCGCAGGCGGGTTAAGTCTGTATAGCCAAGCCAATGCGTTCGGTTGCCAGACTTGTAGCCACTGGCGTGCGATTTCTCATCGTCTGGTGTGTCTAGCACACCCTAAATTTGCCCTACATTTCAAATAGTTCCTTACTTATCACCTTTGCTTAAATCGCGTCCTGCAACATCTCCCCCAAAGGAAGCATTGCCGCCAACATAGATACCGCCATCTTGCTGAACGACTGTGGCAGTGGCAGTGGGAGTTGTAGAAAACGCCTTGGCTATTTCTGCTGCAAATTCAGTATCTTCAGTGAGTAATTTTTTGATTTGTAGGCGCAGGTATGCTTTTGCATCTTCATCGTCTGGATTGTTTACTACCTCAGCTATAGCATCTTGGGCTGATGGTTTTGCTTGTAACCTAGGGTGTAATTTTACCCAAAGAGTCTTGACTTTATCCGAAATATCCGATCCTATCTTTCCTAATGCTCCATCGCCTACTTTGACTAGAATTGGTAGTGCTGGAGTCAAAATTGCTGTTACAGCTTGGGCGAGTGCGTTAACATCAATCATGATGCTGACATCCTAAAATTTACAACTACAATAAACTGAGCCGGACTCGTGTTTAAAGAATCTCTCCCATACATTTCACTGCAACAGCAGTGGTTTATTCTCCGAGAAAATGCGTAAACACAACTATTGTAATATATGTCTTGATTTTTTGTAATACGTATATTTTGCGCCAAAATTAGTCAAAATTATTGCTATAGTTTTATAAAACTATAGCAATCCGCTTTGATGTGGAGAAGGAATAGGGAACAGTCAAGGATGACTAATGACTGTTAACTAATGACTGTTAACTAATGACTGTTAACTAATGACTAACGTCCATTAACTACTGAATCATTTTGAATGTCTGAAACAATCGAGCGTATACCTTCTAGAGTAGCGGGTATAGTGCGGGGATCCATAAACATGACTTTACTACTATCGCTCTTACCGATGGTAGAACCCATATCCAGATAACCTAAAGCCAACAAGACTTCTAAAGCTGGGCGGGCAGTAGCATTGGAGTTAATTTTTTGCGCTATAATTTCTGCGGATTCTGCGATCGCCTGAGCTTTGAGAACTTGCTGCTGACGTTCCGCCTGTGCTTTCAAGACGATCGCTTTTTGTTCTGCTTCTGCTTGTAAAATCACAGATTTTTGCCTAGCTTCTGCATCTAAGATTTGGGCTTCAGCTTTACCTCTAGCACTATTAACAGCCGCTTCCCGTTCACCCTCAGAATTTAAAATGGCTGCTCGTCTGCGGCGTTCTGCTGACATTTGCAGTTCCATCGATTCCGTTACCGCCTGGGAAGGGATAATGTCTCGCAGTTCTACCCGCGTCACCTTCACACCCCAAGGATCAGTAGCAATATCCAAATCTCTTAACAAAAGTTCATTAATTTGGGAGCGAGCGGTAAAAGTTTGGTCTAATTCCAGTTGTCCCATTTCCGAGCGAATTTGAGTCAGCACCAAATTGGTCATTGCTGAATGGAGATTTTCTACCTTGTACCAGGCTTTTTCCATATCGACAATCCGCCAATAAATCACCGCATCCACTTCAATACCTACGTTGTCGCGGGTGATACATTTTTGGGGTGGAATATCTAAAACCTTTTCTCGAATAGTTTCGTGATAGACAATTTTATCTAAAAAAGGAATCACAAAATTTAGCCCAGGTTCAAGTTTTTTGTTATAGCTACCTAATCTTTCGACCAAAGATTCATTACCTTGATTGATAACTTTAACAGACCCAGCCACAGCAGAACCACCAAGTGCCAAAAAGATAAGTAAAAAGAAGTTTTCAAACATTGATTAATGCTCCTGAATATTTGAGTTGGAATTTCAACTAATAACTAATAACTACGCAACAAATTTTCCGGCATCACAATTAATGTAGTACCTTCCCTTCTGACCACATACACCCTTTGATGAGCTGCAACATTAAGTTGTTCATCATCACATAACGCCCGCCAAGAATTGCCTTCATACAGTACGCGCCCTGTTTTACCTGCTGGAATTTCTGTTAAAGTCTCTGCTATAATTGCATCCTGAATTTTTGACTTGCGTTGTCGCGGTTGTAAAAACCTCCGAGAAAGTACAATCGACAAGGTAGAAAGCATTAGCCAAGCTACAACTTGCATCCATAAAGCCAAACCAAATTGGGATAGTAACGCCACAATTAAGGCACTAATACCCATCATGAAGGCGACAAAAGCCGACGGTAAAAACAGTTCCGTTAAACACAGAGCTGCTCCTGCTAGTAGCCAGATTAAGGTAGAAATTGGCATAGTGCCATCCTAGACAAACTTAGTAGTGAGTGATGAGTAATGAGTAATGAGTAATGAGTAATGAGTAATGAGTAATGAGTAATGAGTACAAGTTATCACTTCGGCTGACGCTAAGAGCTTGCACGTTGTAGCGGCAGTATTTTTGTCCAATTTAGGTAACAAAAATATGTAATCTGATGTACACAAGTCAAGTGTATTCTAGCCGTCAAGTCTTTGACAGCTAAATTTAATCGAAATTCACGAGTCGGTTTATTGATATGGGAATTTAGATTAATACACAACAAAATGACTCAGGATTCCTGAGTTGATGAGCTAAATACCTCAAATGTTCAATTCCTCAAAGTCTCCCAGTCGGGAATTGCCTCTCGTTGGGCGATTAATAATTGCTGAATGCCTTTTTCGGCGTAATCTAATAACTGATTTAATTGGATGCGGCTAAAACTGCCTTCTTCTGCTGTGCCTTGGGTTTCGATGATGCCCAAGTTTTGATTCATCACTACGTTAAAGTCTACTGTTGCGGAGACATCTTCTATATAGTTCAAGTCTAAATATGGCTCTTGTTCTAATAAGCCGACAGAGACAGCTGCTACTTGTCCACATAAAGGCGATCGCTCTAATACTCCTCGCTGTAATAATTGAGAAATAGCGTGAGCTAAGGCGACAAAACCACCTGTAATCGCTGCTGTTCTTGTGCCTGCATCGGCTTGCAACACATCGGCATCTACAGTTAAAGTCCTTTCTCCCAACGCCTCAAAATCTATTGCAGCCCTCAAACTACGACCAATTAAGCGTTGAATTTCTTGCGTCCTACCAGACAATTTCAACAATTCTCTTTCATGGCGTTGTTGCGTCGCTGATGGTAGCATACGGTACTCAGCAGTTAACCAACCCTTGCCACTTCCTAACAAAAACCTGGGAACACCTTCCGCCACGCTGACAGTACAGAGTACCTTAGTATCACCACATACTGTAAGTACAGAACCAGGGGCAAAGCGAGTAAATTCAGATTGAAACATTACAGGACGGAGTTCGTAGGGTTTCCGACCATCGGGACGCTGCCAAACCATTAGAGCTGCCTCAAAATTTTTATGGTGAAATCATGCCTTAAAGTTACTTTAGTATCGCAACTCATACTGATTCTGTATCGTAGGGTTGGCATCTCCATCTAAAAACAAAGTAAGAAGACTGAACTTAGAGTATAAGATTTATTGTGAAATATACAGTAGCCCCAAAGAAAAATTTTAGGATAACTAAAGACTTTGTTAAGGGACTTCCAGCAAGGTCAAAATATTTTGCAGCACTAATTCTGGTGACTGGTCGCCATTAATCGTTAACAGGCGACGGCGACGGTCATAATACTCTAAGATAGGAATAGTGCGGTCATAGAAAATTTCTACTCGACGCTGGACAATTTCCGGTTGATCATCTGGTAAAGAACGCCCTAGAGACCGACTCACCATGACGGCTTCCGGCACTTGTAAATAAATTGCCCAATCTAATTTCTGCCCCAACTCATCTAGCAAAAAATCTAACTCTTCCGCTTGAAAAGCAGTCCGGGGATAACCTTCTAAAATCCAGCCCCCACTGACATCAGGCTTTTTTAGGCGCAACCGAATTAATTCAATAATCATTTCATCGGGAACTAGTTCACCCTTAGACACATAAGGCTGTGCATAACGACCAAGTTCACCGAGATTAGTATAGACGCTTTCTAATGTCTGATTGCCAGAGATTGCTTCCCGCAAAATATCACCCGTAGAAATCTCAGAGACTTCCAAATATCTACCCAATCTTTGTGCTTGGCTGCTTTTCCCCGATCCTGAACCTCCTAGAATCACTAATCTCACAAGTATTTACTCCTCAACCAGTAACATTTACCACATAATAAGTTTGTTTTGCCCAACCTCGGAGGAAATCTAACATATAGCCAAAGAGTTACAAATTTAGAGGAGATCAGCAAGAATATTTCCCAGTCCCCAGTCTCCCATCCCTAATTCGACTCTTGACTTCAACACAAAGCTAGTGTTTGACTTATAGAGCAGATTGCCAGATCCTTTTAAACTGAGCAAAAACAAATTGATTATACAGGTGATTTCCTCAAAGGAATCTCTGCAAAATCTAGTGAATCTATTGTAATTTTTTGAAATTTATCATCCTATGGTTGCCCAGTTAGAAACACCCAGTGCCAATTCGGCTCTTAGCCTACCACATCCAATTGAAGGTCTAGTGCAAGTTTTCACTAGCACCCACCGTAACTTTTTTACTAGCGTTATGGGGGAAGCACTCAGAATTGCTGGTCAAGGTACACCAGTGTTGATAGTGCAGTTTCTCAAAGGAGGGATAAATCAAGGACAAGACCGTCCTATTCAGTTAGGACAAAATTTAGATTGGCTACGCTGCGATTTACCTCGTTGCATCGATACGCCACAGTTAGATGAGGCGGAACACCAATCTTTACAAAAATTGTGGCAGCATACACAGCAAGTAGTAAACGATGGCAAGTATTCTCTGGTAGTTCTAGATGAGTTAAGCTTGGCGGTTAACTTTGGTTTAATTCCCGAAACCGAGGTTTTAGCTTTTCTGGCAAAACGCCCTTCCCATATAGATATTATTCTCACCGGCACGGAAATGCCGCAATCTATTTTAGATGTGGCAGACCAAATTACAGAGATTCGTCGAAGTCATCGCCCCTAAACAAAAGACACAGTTCACGATATCCTAGTAATTCGGTTTGTATTACCTGTGAACTTGTGATTAAGAACGACATCTGGATTACTGAAATGGCTCAAAAAGGAATGATTTCCCCTTTTGAGCCAAGTTTAATCCGAAAAGTGCAAAAAGACGCATCTTCTGAGCCTCAACCTGTCATTAGCTACGGTTTATCTTCCTATGGCTATGACATCAGACTGTCATCGGCTGAGTTCCGCATTTTTCGCCACATTCCGGGAACTGTAGTTGATCCTAAATACTTTAATCCCCAGAATCTAGAACCGACACCATTGCATACAGATCAGAATGGTAGTTATTTTATTTTGCCAGCTCATTCTTACGGTTTGGGTGTGGCTTTAGAAAAGTTGGAAGTTCCGAATAATATTACAGTAGTTTGTATAGGTAAATCGACTTATGCACGTTGCGGTATAATAGCTAACTTAACTCCTGCGGAGGCGGCATGGCGTGGTCATTTGACTCTAGAGTTTTCAAATTCTTCTAGTGCTGATTGTCGTATTTACGCTAATGAAGGCGTGGTGCAATTACTTTTCCTAGAAGGTGAACCATGTGCTATCAGTTACGAAGCACGACAGGGTAAATATCAAGATCAGTTAGAAATAGTGACCCTGGCTAAAGTCTAATACCAATTTAATTAATAATTACAATACATACTTTTGTAGAGAAGCGATAAATCGCGTTTCTACAAAAGGTTAATTTGCCAGATGCTTTGTTAGTTATTTTAAATTTTATGTGAAATCTTTGTGAAAAATTAATACATATATTTTTAGTGTGATCCCTTGCTATCAATGAGATAATTAATATCAAGTTAAAAACAGCTTACATACAATAGGTTGTAATTCAAAACATATAAAATACAAAAATTACAGCGAAAAATATACCTTTAGATTCTGTAAATTTATATGTAAAAGTTGTATTTATAGAAACAGTTCTATTTATTTTTTAGAACTGCCATGCAAAGTGATTCCTGTTAAGAACACGTGCAGGTGCTAGTGGTTAAAGATATTACAAAATTCCAGCAGTCCCAAGAATTACTGCAAATTCCAGACAACGAGCGACGTAAGCAAAGCCGGACACTATTGCACTTGGCAACGAGCAAGACGTTCCAAACAGGTACGCTTAATGCTGTATTCCAAGAAATCACCGAGGCTGCGGCGCAAACACTTTTAGTGCAGCGCGTTAGTGTGTGGTTATACAATGAAGAACGCTCAGGAATTGAATGTATTGACTTGTATAATCTTAATACTGAAGAGCATACTTTCGGCCAGTCTTTGTCAGCAGCGAATTTTCCTCAATATTTCCAAGCTTTAGCAGAGGAACGCTGCATTGCAGTGGATGATGTCATTCATGATTACAGAACGCAAGAGTTATTTGTAAGTTATCTTTCTCTGTTTAATGTTATGTCACTACTCAGTACACCAATTTGGGTAGAGGATCGTTTATTAGGGATATTGTGCTACGAGCATTGCGCTGAAGTCCGAGAGTGGACTGTAGAAGAAGAGTATTTTGCAGGTGCGATCGCAGATTTTGTATCATTAGCGATAGAAGCGAGAGAACGCAACGCTACACAGGAAGCACTAAAAAAGAGTGAGGCGCAATTTCGCGCTATTTTTGAACGTTCCTCTGTTGGGATTGGATTAATAGATATAAAGGCGAAAATAGTAGATGTAAATGCAGCACTATGTCAAATGCTTGGGTATAGTCGAGAAGAGTTATTTGGTAAGTGCTTTACAGATTATATTTTCCAAACAAAAGAAGATTTAGATAATTATAAACAGCTATTTGTAGAAATATGCACAGATATTCAAGAATTTGATGGAGCAAAACACGTTGAAATTGAAAGAGGCTTCTTACATAAAAACGGCAACTTAGTTTGGACAAAACTTTCCATTTCTGTAATGCCTGGTTTTGATGGTGAACCTGAGTTGTTGTTAGTTATTGTCAAAGATATTACAGAATGCAAGCAGACTGAATTGCAACTGCGTGCCTCACAAGCAGCAGCAGAGTCTGGTAGTAGAGCCAAGAGGGAATTTTTATCAACTATGAGCCATGAACTGCGGACACCTCTAAATGCTATTATGGGCTTGTCTCAGTTACTTCAACAAGAAATAGCTGGCTCTCTGAATGACAAGCAAAAAGAATATATTACTTGTATATACGGTAGTGGTGAACATCTACTATCACTAATTAACGATATCTTGGATTTATCAAAGGTAGAAGTAGGCAAAGAAGAAATATTTCTGATGCCTGTAGTAGTATCAGATTTGTGTAATTATGTTTTATCAAGTGTGCGCGATCTCGCTATTGAAAAAAAATTAACCCTCACCAGTGAAATTGATACCAGCGCAGATATTTGCATTGCCGATGAGCGACGCATTAAGCAAATGTTACTCAATTTGCTGACTAATGCGATTAAGTTTACTCCCACAGGGGAAGTTTCATTGACAGTCAAAAAAGTGCCAAAAGGGATAACATTTACAGTCTCAGATACGGGAATTGGTATTGAAGCAAATCAATTTAAATTCTTATTTGAACCATTTAAACAGCTAGATAGTAAATTGAATCGTCAGTATGAAGGAACTGGACTAGGTTTAGCCTTAACAAAGAAATTAGCCCGGTTGCATGGTGGTGATGTGACAGTTACATCAACTTTGGGTGTAGGTAGTCAATTTACCTTGTTTTTGCCAGAACGGGAGAATAGGGGTATGGGGGTGTAGGGGTGTAGGGGTGTAGGGGTGTAGGGGAAATAAATTCTACCTTGTCTACCCAATGCCCAATGCCCCATACCCCTCTTCTATACCCAATTACGTAAAGCCTGCGGCATAGCTGCGCTTAGAGCGTAGCGGGGCGCAGCCCATTACGAATTATTCAGCTCCTTCAATTGGTGCAAAACCTTGGCGTTGAATGTTTTCGGTGATGGTGCGGGGTTCGAGGAATTGCAGGAGATAATCAGGCCCTCCAGCTTTAGAACCTACGCCAGATAGTTTAAATCCGCCAAAGGGTTGCCGAGATACGATCGCGCCAGTGATGTTACGGTTAATATACAAATTCCCCACTTCAAAATCTGCCTGTGCCTTTTGAATGTGGGAAGGCGTGCGGGAATAAAGTCCACCAGTCAAGGCGTAGTTAGTATCATTAGCAACTGCTAAAGCTGCGGTAAAATCTTTGACTTTAATTACTGCTAATACTGGCCCAAAAATTTCTTGCTGGGCGATTATGCCATCGGCCGGAACTTCGCCAAAAATGACTGGCCCAATAAAATAACCCTGTTCAGGTGCTGGTAATTCTAGTGCTAACTGTGATTCTGCTTTACCCTTGGCAATATACTCACGGATGCGATCGCGGGCATTAGCATCAATTACAGGGCCAACTTGGGTACTTGGTAACTCTGCTTCCCCAATATTCAGAGACTTTGTAGCCTCCACCAACCGCCGGATAAAGGCATCATAGATTGTTTCAACTACCACCACCCGCGAACAAGCAGAACATTTTTGTCCACTGTAGCCAAAGGCTGACTGTAATACACCCACAACAGCTTGGTCTAAATCAGCACTTTCATCAACGATAATGGCATTCTTCCCGCCCATTTCCGCGATTACCCGCTTCATATGCCTTTGTCCCGGCTTGAGGGTAGCAGCTTCCGCATAAATGCGACAACCCACTTCCTGAGAACCAGTAAAAGCGATGACATGGGTATCGGGATGACTTACCAAATAAGCACCCACCTGCGAACCCTTACCCGGTACATATTGAAATACACCTTTAGGGATACCAGCCTCTACCAAAATTTCCGTAAATTTGGCAGTAATGACAGAAGAAGTTTCCGCCGGCTTCAGCAAAGTACAATTCCCAGCCACCAAAGCAGCAACAGTCATCCCACAGGCGATCGCCAAAGGAAAATTCCAAGGCGAAATTACCACAGCAATACCACGCGGCTGATAAATATATCTATTTGTTTCCCCAGCTACATCATAAATTACACCCTTATCCAGGCGTTCCATCTCATCAGCATAGTAGAGACAAAAATCAATCGCCTCCGAAACCTCCCCATCTGCTTCCTTAACAGGTTTACCCACCTCCAAAACAATCCAAGCCGAGAGTTCCGCCCGACGAGCTTCCATCAACTCAGCCGCCCGACGTAAAACCCCCGCCCGTTCTTTCACAGGTGTACTCTTCCACCCAGGAAACGCCGCCTTAGCCGCCTGCATAGCCCGTTCCGCCTGCTCAACCGAAATCAATCCAACCTTCCCCACCACCTCACTAAAATTAGAAGGATTAACCGAATCAATCACCTCTAAAGTATTCACATACTCCCCATCAATCAGAGGTAAATAACTCCTACCCAACTCCCCACGCACAGCCGCAAAAGCCCGCGCCGCCTCCGTCCTTTCCTCCACCTCCGCATAATCCGTATCCGCCGCACCAACAAATCCTTCCTTTCCTTCTTTGCGACTTTGCGCCTTTGCGCGAGCTAAATCAACCTTCGGTGCAGCCAGCAACTCCTCAACTGGCCGATTCTCCAAATTTTGCCGTAAAAAAGAACTATTAGCCGTATTTTCCAACAACCGCCGAATCAGATAAGCCATTCCCGGCAACAATTCACCATAAGGACAATAAACCCGAACCCGATAACCCTGATCCACCAAAGCCTTAGCCAACTTATCCCCCATCCCGTAAAGCACCTGCATTTCAAACCGCCGCCGGGGGACATTGAGACTTTCCGCTATAGCGATCGCCCGTGCTTGCGATCGCACATTATGACTACCAATAGCAGAATAAACATACTGATGATTTTCCAATAATAACTGAGTAATCACCTCAAAATTAGCATCTGTTGCCGCTTTATCATTAAAAACAGGCTGTTGCCAATGTTTTTGAGTCGCCTTAATAGTTTCCTGATCCCAATACGCGCCTTTTACCAAGCGAATAGTTAAAGGATAGCCACGCTGTTTTAACCAAGCGATCACATTTTTGGCATCTTGTTCACTATCACGAAGATAAGCTTGGATAGTCATGCCAATATCTGTACGTTGACGAAACTCATCTTCCAATAAGATTTTTTGCAAAATATTGAGAGTTAAGTCTTTATAAGCATACTGTTCCATATCAAAATGGATAGCAGCCCCTAACTTTTGAGCATCACGTAACAGAGTCCGAATGCGATCGCTAACTCTCTCCTCACTACCCTGAGCATCTAATGGGTCAAACTGGGAATAAAACGCCGTTAACTTGACAGAAACCTGGACTTTTGGTAACTTTTCGCCATCAGCTTCATCAATAGCCGGAATATTTCCCCAACTCTTGGATGCTTCTGTTAATTGGGCGATTAATTCTAGATAACGTTCTAGATAAGACTGCGCCTCGATTTCGGTAATAACAGCCTCACCAAGTAAATCAATGGTGAAAGCCATTTTTTCTTTTCGCAGTCGTTCAACAGTTTTGATGACTTGTTTAATATTTTCGCCAGAAATATATTTATGAGCTAACGTCTCAACTGCCGTAGATACACTAGTTGCAGCCACTTGTCCCGGCATAGATTCAGGGTTGGCAAAATTCAGCATTCCCTTTAAAGCGGCTGGGAGTTCGACAGATTCATCTCCTAAATATTCTTGGAGATGGGCAGCAATTTCTGATTTACTCCGCAGTGCTGGGAGAGTATCGATAAACCGAAATAATTGCACCCGTAAACCGGGGTTACTCATCGCCCAAGCAAGTAATTTATCATCCCAGCGCATTTGATCACGCAGGGAAGCTAAAAATGAGCGATTTTCTTGCGTAGCAGCTAAAAGTTGTTTAGCAATTTCTTGGGTTTTAGCTTCGTAGGTGCTGGTTTGTATTTGTAATACCACTGATAGTGAACTCCTGATGTAAGTTAAGAGTTTAATCTATGAAGTCTGTGTTTTCTATTGTGACTCGTCCTTTTTTTTGTCACCACAGATAAGAAATTTTAAATTTATGCTTCCCAATCCCCAATCCCAGCTAGACACCAAATCATGCTAAAAATTGGTGTAAGTTTTCATAAAATTGTATGCTTGATCATCAAAAAGTTGAATTACCGTATTTTGACCAATTACTAGAAGGATTTAGTCAAGGTAACACCGAATTAATTAAAACCTTTGGTCTACACGTACATTGGGGCTACTGGGCAAACCCAAAGACATCAGATGGATCAATAGAGGATTTCGCCGCCGCCGCAGAAAATTTAACTCGGCGAGTGTGTGATGCAGGTGGCGCGGCTGATGGGCAAAAGGTGCTGGACTGCGGTTGTGGATTCGGTGGCACGATCGCCAGTTTGAGCGATCGCTTCAGCAATATGCAGCTGACTGGTTTAAATATTGACCCCCGCCAACTCGCTAGAGCTAGAGAACAAGTCCAACCGCGTAATCATAACGAAATCGAATTTATTCAAGGAGATGCTTGTCAATTACCTTTTGCAGATAATTCTTTTGATGTGGTACTTGCTGTTGAGTGCATCTTTCATTTTCCCAGTCGTGAACGCTTTTTCCAAGAAGCCTGGCGAGTGCTAAAACCAGGCGGTACACTAGCTCTTTGTGACTTTGTACCCTTAAAATTTGTCCGTCCCTTAATGAACATGGCAGGCAAGTTACCAGGGCCGAGTGTTAGTAACACATATGGAAAAGTTGATAGTAGTTTTACGCTAAATACTTATCGTCAACTGGCTCAAACTAAAGGCTTTACATCAATCGTAGAGGAAGATATCACTACTAACACCCTACCTACTTATCCATTAATCAAACGACTTCAGCGTGAATCAGGATATGAGCAATCTGCTAATTCTACAGCTGTTGCTGAGTGGATTAGTCGGCTGGGGATACTGCATTATTTGATTCTTTCTTATCGTAAGAAACCCTGAAGTTTAATTCAATAATCAAGATTGTGGCGAATAACTCGATTTCTTCTCAGTAGGTGGGTAAGATAACATCAAACTACACCCAGAGGAGAAACCGGGTTTTTGGGATTAGTAAATTGTTGTTTTATGAGTATTTATTTTTAATATAAACAGTGGCAATACTGCATCTATGTTTACAGAAAATCTCACGCATATTTTATTTCGTCACTGGCAGCAAACACTCCAACCCTTTGGAGTTAATCAAATAGCTATGGAGACAGGTTTTGCTCAATTAGTCGATTCCTATTCTGCTCCCCATCGTCATTATCATAATCTGAAGCACATTAATCATGTTCTGGAGATAATTCAGACTTTACAAACTTATACTGACAACTTACCTGCCGTACAGCTTGCTGCTTGGTTTCATGATGTTGTATATGAGTCTCAAGCAAAAGATAATGAAGAAAAAAGTGCTGCATATGCAGATAACTTACTGAGTAATTTAGGAATTCCTATTAATCAGATTAATACTGTCACCCGTCTGATTCTCAATACTAAGAACCATCAAGCTGATATAGATGATATTGATAGTCAAGTCTTATTAGATGCAGATTTGGGAATTTTAGCTGTTAATGCAGAGCAGTATCGGGAATATGCAAATACTATTCGTCAAGAATATTGCTGGTTGTCAACAGGAGAGTATGCGGTAGCTCGTCAACAAGTTTTGCAACAATTTTTGCAAAGGCAGCAGATATATTTTACGCCTTTGATGCTGGAGTTTGCGGAGCTATTTGCTAGATATAATCTGAATGCAGAAATGGAAATACTTTCCCAGTCATAGGTCTTTGTGGTGAAATTAAGGGTTTTTTCACCACAGAGACACAGAGATACGGAGAGATTATTTAGTAGGGGCCGATTTTGGTTAATAAATCAAACATGCGTAGGAAGTAGCAGGAGGCGATTAAAAAGACGATGGAAGCTACAATATGCAAATACTATTCGCCAAGAATATTGCTGGCTGTCAACAGGAGAGTATGCGGTAGCTCGTCAACAAGTTTTGCAAAGGCAGCAGATATTAAACCACAATAGCTAAAATCTTGCATCTTCTCAAATAAGCCTATTTTTCCTTGATACAATAAAAAATGAACTTAAATCATACTGTGGAGCAACCCAGATGCTTGTGAATTAGGTCATTCTCAAAAATAGAATACCTGTCATCAATCGGTTTCTTAATTTTGAACCCTCAATTAATTATGGCAACCCAACTCAGCGCAACCAAACCCCAAACTGAATTAATAATCACCTGGGAAGCCTTACCCAAAGACTTTAAACTAGAGGATGAACCAGTGGAGAATACAGGTCAGCCAATATTGGCTGGTGCTTTGCGCGAAAGTTTAGAAATCAGTGGTTTCATCCAACCACAAATGTTAATTGCTTCCAATTTCGGACTGTGTGCAACCGTCAATGGAGAACTTGTTATTAAAGCACCAGATTGGGTTTATGTACCTTCAGTTAAAGAAGTTATCCGCGATCGCAAAAGTTATACCCCAATTTTAGAAGGTGAAGTTCCGTTAATTGTGATGGAATTTCTCTCAGATAATGATGGGGGAGAATATTCAGTTAAGCGCACTTACCCGCCAGGAAGATGGTTTTTTTACGAGCAGATATTGCAAGTTCCCATCTACATAATTTTTGAACCAAATGGGGGATTATTAGAATATCATCAACGGGAAAATAATCGGTATGAATTAAAGCTACCCGATGAAAATGGTCGTCATTGGGTGCAGGAAATGGGTTTATATTTAGGAACATGGCAAGGAACGAAAGAAGGGCGGACTGGTTATTGGTTACGCTGGTGGGATAAAGATGGAAACTTGTTACCTTGGGCTGTGGAACAGATTGAACAGGAACGCCAACGTGCTGAACAGGAACGCCAGCAAAAAGAACGACTAACGGCTTATCTGCGATCGCAAGGTATCGACCCCAATAATTTACCTGTTTTTGAATAAAAAATATCAGTTTCAGATCCCCGACTTCTTAAAGAAGTCGGGGATCTTGTTGTAACTTCATGCTTTAGGTTGAAGTTCAATAACTCGATTAAAATCAGTTAATGCTTGTTGATAACTTTTCAACTCTTGATAAATACCACCTCTCGCTAGGTAGATTAGTGGATTATTAGGTTCAAGTTTTATCGCTTTACCTGCTCAAATGTTAATTGCTCGAACAATTGTTGTATGCGAGTGCGTAAGTCTTGTAAACAAGAAAAAAGTTCATTATGAAGTGATTTTTTGAGATACTGCCAAAGCCTCTCAATGGGATTAAGTTCGGGGGAATGAGGTGGTTGAAGTAGAGGAATGATATTTTCAGGCCAATTAATTGCACCACTGATATGAGCAGGAGCTTGGTCTATTTGTAAAATGGCATAATCTTCACCTAATTGTTGAGATAACCAGTCTAAAAACTGTTGAAAATAGTCACCATTAAGCTTGGGGTATTCTTGCTGAAAATGTTGTCCTGTTAATGGTTCAATTGCACCATAAATCCAAAAATTTTCTCTCTGCCATTTCACAGGTACAGTTGGTTTGACTCCAGAAGCTGTAATCACTTTTCCTGTTCAAGTTTTTAATCCCACCCTGGTTTCATCCTGACACAGATAATGAATACACTTTCCTGGTGCTAAATGTTTTTCTAAGCTCTTGAGGATAATACCGAGTTTTTTTTAATCAGATACTAACTTTTCCTCCTGCTTATGGCTTTGAGGGCGTGGTACTTTGAGTTTTGCCCCTAATTTATATCGAACTAACGCATACACTGTTGCATATTCAACCTCCAGCCCTTGTTCGAGTTTTAACCACTCTACGATGGCACCATAGCTCGCAAACCCTTTACCTGTTTTTAACTCTGACTCCAGTGCCGCGATCGCTCCTGGATGAATTTTTCGTTTTGCACCTGGGGCTTTCTTTATTTCCAATAAACTAGGTAGACCACCTGTTTTATACTTCTGTAGCCATCTGGTGATTGTTGAAGTATCTCTTGCCAAGCGGTTTCCAATTTCTTGCTGTTCCTTTATCTGACCGCTTTTTATCCACCACAGCATCTGTAATTTTTCTTTCTGATTTACCAAATTGGCTGTTTGAAGACGTTTTTTGAGTTCTTCTTCACTCTCTGCTATTTCCATCTTAAATGGGCGGCTCATTGCTATTTTAATTTATTGTTCTTGTTTTCCCTATTATATGCACTTTCATATTAAGATGGTATTACTTTTGTCACGATAAGTTGAGCAACTCGCGGATAAAATTTACCCCCAAATAATTAGGGGTAAATTTAGTTAATCGGTTTTAACCATCAAGGGCATTTAGCCACGGTTGGGTTCAACCCTAGCGTAAAACAGACCACGAACTTTGACTTCTTTGGGTTCATCAGCACCTAAATCAGTATCAGAGGGCTGTTCGCTCTCGAAAGTACCAGCAATTTCACCACTAGCACTATCTACTTTAGCTACTTGTAGAGAAATTTTACCTTTGAGAATGTCCGCACGCTTGACGTTAACGCGGGTGAGTTCTTCATCATCGGATTGAGCTGGTAGGGCTACAGCATTGTCATAGCCACTAACGATACCGCGACCTTTAGGATCGAGGAAAGCAGCACCACGATAGGAAGGTACTTTAAAAGTTCCTTCAAAGTCTGTGGAAGTATTAACACTGGTTAAACCAGGTTGAGTTTGAGCAACTAAGTTTTTAATAGTGAACAGGAATGGTACTCGTTCACCACCAGGTAGTTGCACGGTGATGGCTTGGAAGTCAAGACCATCTTTTTCCGTAAAAGTCAAGCTGTTATCAGGGTTGATAGTCAGATCGCCGGAAACTTGGTCAATGGTGGAAGTATATCTAGTCAACAATTTGCCAGCGACAAATTCTGCTTTTTGACGTTTATTCGCAGGTTCTTCTTTGACAAAGAAAGTGGTTGGTTCTAAGCAGAGTTCTTTAATGGCGTAGGATTGACTAGAATCCAGGGCAATTGATCCACGGCTTGTTTCTGTTAGTTGGGGGCATTTGTTAGCCAAGCCAGTGCCTCGAATTTGTTCGTAAGTGAGTATATCCCCACTGCTAGCAGCAGGAGCATCACTACAAGCAGTGAGTAGCCCCAAGCACACAGCTAAGAATGCAACAATTAAAGCGCGATACCTCATGGTCAACCTCAATGTCAAAAATTAGTATCTAAAGGGTTTGGGCGCATGGATGATTACACCCCGTTCCAGATCGGCATAAGTGCTTGAATAACGCGAAGATTGGCTTTGGCTTCGCGCTTTGCAAATACTGTAGGTATTTGCAGTGTCGCCCAAGTCGTTCTGTAGTATGTATGTATTGCCACTACATACAGCCCATTGCTTTATAAGGAAATCAGCCAGATCATACGATTTTTTTTAACTCAAAATCAAAGCACTCTGATCTCAATTAAGCAGGTTTGATCCCATTTAGCTACGATAAGGGATTTGTGACACGTTACTGCTCACTAAATGAAAGCCCATAATCCTGGGTAAATTTGAGTAGACTTAATTGTAATGGAGAGAGTGGAATGAGTAAAAACAGTAGTTCGGAATCAGGGCAATTGCCCGAAAAGTTACAAAAGATTGCGGCTGTAGTGCATGATGTAGCCCAGAGTTGTCAAGGAGATGTGACAAAACTGTTAAAATTGCTACGCCAGTTGGAGTATTTACATCGAGAGATTCGAGATAGTTCCTTTCAGGAGAGTTTGCCTAATAACCGTCAGCAACTCTACGCATTGCTGAAAGATATTGAATCTGAGGGTGGTTGGCCTTATATCGAACGCATGAGGCTGCAAGCTTTTTTAAAAAATTTGTTACAAGAGGAGGCTAGTCAAAACGGGGAGTTGGAAACCATTGATGAAATGTTAAGTAGCGATCGCCTCTCACCTTGATCTCATCAGCTAAACTCTAGCGATTTTCGCTGTTATCTTCACAGAGTGAGCGATCGCTGGCTTCTACATTGTTGTTGTGTTTGAGGTAATCATCTACCCAATTACAGCCACCCGACAATAGATCATCCAGATGCAAATTCCACAGAATAATCGTATTGTCATCACTAGCCGATGCTAAGGTTTGACCATCAGGGCTAAAACTGACACTCAAGACCGGAGATTGATGCCCGTTGAGGGTTTTTATTAATTTGCCCTCACGGCTCCAAAGCTTGACTGTACTGTCCCAATTAGCAGAGGCGAGGATTTCACCATTAGGACTGAAAGTGACCGCATTAACGCTGTCGCTGTATCCCTTTAATAAGGTTTGTAACAAAGTCCCATCTCGTCGCCATAGGCGAATTGTATTGTCCCAACCGGCAGAAGCTAGCAATTGATCCTTGGGACTAAAAGTCACCCCTAGCACCCAACTATCATGGGGAGTAAAGGTTTTAATTAAAGTTCCATCCCGTCGCCACAGTTTTATGGTTTTGTCGTCGCTAGCAGAAGCTATCACCTGACCATCGGGACTGAAACTAACACTGTTTACCCGCGCTTGATGCCCTTCTAAGGTTTTGAGCAGACTCCCGTTACGATTCCACAGTTTGATGGTTTTATCCCTACTAGCTGACGCTAACAACGCACCATCTGGGCTGAAATTCACACTGATCACCCCATCACTGTGTCCTAGGAGATTTTTTAGTAAAGTCCCATCACGTCGCCATAGTTTTACAGTTTGGTCATAACTACCAGAAGCGATAATTTCACCTTTGGGGTCAATACTGACGCTATTAACAATGTCTGTATGACCTACTAGAGTTTTGTAAATATTTGTTTCGGTTTTACCGTTGATCAAATCTCGTCGCCAAAGTTTCACGGTGCGATCGCGACTTCCAGAAGCCAACATCTGTCCATCAGGACTCCATGCAACGCTCAAAACCCTCCCCTCATGACCGCGCAAAATAGGTAGTGTCGGCGATTCAATACTCCACAATCTCACACTTTTGTCATAGCTACCTGATGCCAGCATTTTATTATCTGGACTAAAAGCCACGCTCACAACGGCATCGCTATGACCTTTAAAAGTTTTGATTAATGTCCCAGTTTGAGTCCAGAGGTTGATGATATTATCATCACTGGCAGAAGCTAACTTTTGACTATCAGAACTGAAGCTAAGACTCCAGACTGTACTGGTATGTTGCGTTAAATTTTTATATATTTGAACTTTGGAAATATCTTGCTGCGTGCGCTCTATTTGCCAAAGTTTGACTGTTTTATCTCGACTGGCTGAGGCTAGCAGTTCACCATTAGGGCTAAAAGTCACAACTGTTACACCCAATTCATGCCCTGACAAAGTTTTGAATAGGCTACCATCCCTCCGCCAGATTTTCACGGTTTTATCTTCACTGGCTGAAGCAATAAATCGACCATCAGGGCTAAAACTGACCCAATTTACAGATCCTTCATGTCCCTTGAGTGTTGTGACTAAGCTACCGTCTTTTCGCCAGAGTTTGACAGTTTTATCTCTACTCGCAGTAGCTATTAACTCCCCGTCAGGGCTGAAAGTGACGTTATAAACCCAATCTCCAGCATTAGCCAAGGTTATAGATGGTTCTTGGTCAAAGATTCCCGTGGTTGGATTTTTGCGCCAAATTAGCACTGTTTTGTCCAGGCTAGAAGAAGCTAGGCTTTGACCATCTGGGCTAAAACTCACACTAGTCACCGCACTAGTATGACCGGCAAGACTTTGGCGTAAAGTCCCATCAGGCTGCCATAACTTGATTGTTTTGTCAGTGCTTGCTGATGCCAATAACTTACCATCTGGGCTAAATGTTACACCCCAGACAATATCAGTGTGTCCTTCTAAGCGATTTAACTCTGTGACTCCATAAACTGCCTGTTGCAAGGCTGTCGCTACTCGCATTTGAGTTTCTGGAAGGATTCCCTTTGAATCTTTAAGTTTTCTCCAAGCACGCAAACTTTCTAGTAGGGCATCAAATTGCTGATTGGAAGTATAGAGGGCTTCACTAGAAGATGCGATCGCGCTAATTTGTAAGTTGGTTTCACTGCGTTCAGCCCGGATTGTTTGCATTTCTGCGGCTCTTTTTTGCATATCAGCTTGCCACCACAGGGAGGCAATTGTGCTACCCATGATCCCTAGCAATACACCTGCTATACGTGCTTCTCGCAATCGTCTTCGCAAAACTAAATTGAGTTGTTCTTGAGAAACCTGTTGAGCTACTTCAGCCTGCTTTTTTTCGCATTTTACCTTCTCTAATTCAGCTGCTATGCCGTGATTATTTTTTTGCCGAATTGGTTCTACTAAATAATCATGCACCAATTGATAACTATCGCCTGTTTCTGCTCGTAAACGTAATACTAAACCTGAGCCAACTAAAATTTCTAAAATTAAATCTCCAGCAGCATCAAAGTCTGGTATTACATCACTATACTGTTCGATGACGTGGAGAAAATCCATTTCACTTTTTAATGGACGTGTACCTTTTTCGTCAGTTAACTCAAATAATAATTGCCAACTTAAATCTTCATTTTTTGTCCCACAATCTTTGATAACTTCTTCTAACCATCTCTCTACTAATTTTTTCGAGCCACCACAAAGTTTATATTGTTCTAAGTTAGTAATATTCTCTGCTTGTAATTGTGCGCCTACTATTTGCAATTCGATTGGGTGTACTTCTCCTAGTTCTCCTGCCAAATCTTGGACTAGGGTATTAATGAGTTGACTGCTCATTTCATAATGCGAATTTTTAGTAAAGCTACATATAATACCTAAAGTATCCTCAATGGAGAAATTTCCTAAATAATAGCGAATATCTTTATCTAAGATATTTTGGTTGATTACACTCAAATCGTATAAAGTCTCATTACTACTTTTACTAAATCGTTCAAATTCCAATAAATAGTGTAAATAATCTTCTCTCAAAGAAATAATTATTTTTACATAAGGAAGATTTAAACATTGACTCAGGAAATAATAAAAATTAATTCTTTGATCGGCATGATTAATAAAGAAGAATTCTTCAAACTGATCAAGAATAATAACTATTGTGTAATTTCGTTCAACAGTTAAGCGAATTTTTTCAATAATACTAGTCGAAGTAAATTCAACTATACTTGACATATCTGTCTGTGCGATCGCTTGGTTAACACAGTTTCCCAAAGCGGAAATCCAATCAGTATAGGCAGATAAAACAATGGGTAAAGGGATACGATCACCAATAACTTTTCCCATAAGAGCAGGGACTAAACCTGCTTTCAATATTGAACTTTTGCCAACTCCAGATGGTCCGTGAACTACCGTAAGTTTATAATCAGCACGAGTAATTCTTTCAATTAAACGCTGAATATCTTGCTGTCTTCCAGATGCAGCTATTTCCTGTGCCACATCATCAGGAATAGATGCTATATTTTGAGATTCTAAAGATAAATCTTTTTTATAACGTTGAGGTTGTAATTGACTAGCACCTATGAAAGCACGAAAGCCATATTGATGTTCAATTTGAATTTTTTCTTGTTTAATTTTAAAGGCTTCTAGATAGTCATGCCGTTCGATGAAATAGAGCGATCGCAACTCTTCTAAAATTTCTAGATAAAGTGAGGGTTCATACTGTAGTTCACATATTACCTTAGCCCATTCTAGGTTACTAATCGCTTCTTCTGGCTTTCCTAAATGCCATTGGGTTCTGGCTAATAATAACAGATATCTACTTTCTTGGTGAGGAGAAACTTCTGTAGATTGTTCTGCGATCGCTAGAGATGAATTGACTAGTTCATGAGCTAATATCCAATTAGATTCCGTAATTGCGATCGCAGCTAAAAAGCTATAATCTTGAGCAACCTGTGCTGGAAACCCATAGATTTTATGTAATTTTAAAGATTGGTGAGTTAATATATTTAATTCTTCCCAGCGTTGTAAGCGTTGTAGCATTTCACAGGCTGAAAGAATAAACTTAGCAATTAAATCTTCTCTTTGCGCTTCTTCTAATATCTCCAGACATTGTTGAAACCATAACAAAGCACGTTGCCAATAGCTACTCTTACTACCTCGGTGTAAATCTGCCATCCGGCGATAACATAACCCTAAGTGAAATGAGATGATTGCCTGCCAAAGCTGATGAGAATAATGACACTTTACAGCACCTAAATCTCTTAGCCTTCTTGCTTCTTGCTGCCACAAAGCTAGGCTTTTTTGGTAATGAGCTAAGGCACTATTAATTTGATCATTGGCATATTTATCTCTTCCCAGAACAAATTCTAAGCTAGCTTCTAAACCAGGTTCTAATTGCACACTATATAAGCGCAGTAAATCATTACGTGCTGATTCTATTTCGTGACGGTGTTGCGACTTGGGGTCTAAATTAAGCGCAGCATTAGAAATAAATTTATCAGCACCTGTTTCTAACACTCTAGCAAATAAAGACTCCGTTTCTTGCCTAATTAAGGCAATTAAATCTTCTTTCGCTAGTTCAAATTTAATTGTAGTTGCTGCCCAGCTTTTAAAATCAGGAGCTAACCTAGAAAGCGATGATGCTACTTCATCTTGTAGCCATAAAATTAGCGGAAAAGGGAAAGTAGCTGCATAGATATCTCGTGCTTGATTAATGCCAATAATTAAATCATCAAGAGAAATTATTGATTCCAGACCAAAAACCATTACAGCCGATGGTAATGAATCTGTAGCTACAGCAGGGTTTTCTAGAAATAGTTCTGAAGATATTGTTGTATGTAAGGTGGTAATAGATGATGGCAGAAATATCTCTTTGATATTGATATCTTTACTTTGAGAGCGTAGTTCATTTAGCATCTGCTCCCGTAGATGTTTATAATTACAACGTACTAAGATCAGAGCGAATTGGTCTTTAGAAAGCTTAATAGACCTAATTAGTCTTTGTAGAGAGTGTTGATTATTATTAGCGATCGCTATTGTCAGTTGGCATTGTGTCATAACTATAAACTTAAAACAATACAAAACAAAAGTTTCACCACAACAGAATGTAAAAGGCTAACTATGCCTTTTACATTGTTGATTCATCAAACGATATACACATAAAAATGTGTTGTGTTAAAAAAGTGGCTAACTGCCTTTGCAGCGTGCTTGTAACAATTTAAAATTAATCATAATTCAAACTTGAATAAAGTTTAAACTTATAAGTTTGAATTTTGCGTATTGAGTTCCTTAAGTTATTGTTTTCTTACTTAAGTTTTTGCCAAGCAACAACTTTTTCTGTCTCTGCTAATGCTGGGCTAATACCAAACCAACGACCTCTAGGATCTCGATATTCAAACAGATACATACTTCTGAGCAAACTCTGGTAGTCTGACTCTCCTTTCACACTCTGCTGTTGTACTACTTCAAATAGCAATTCCCACTGACATTCATCGATTGCTAATAGCAGATCATCTCGGTAATCTTTAATGACAGCTTCTAAACAGTCTCTGGAAAATGGCGGATCTTGCCTTTGCAGACAACTGTAAAGTAACCCCAATAAATTACGTATGTGTCCACCACTGACACGACATAAACGATCTAAAGTTTCTGGTGAATCAAATAACTCTCTAATAAATTGCTCCCGGTCATCAGAGGTAAATTCTGGAAAAGCTCTTGCTAACACCAATTGGCGCAGTAGAGACATCCCTGGTTCATAATCACTACCATCTCTTTGTCGCACCAATACCATTGGTAAAACCTTGGGTGCAATACCTCCACCCAAGCGATTTTTGAGTGCTTCGTACTCATTAGAGAAAATTAACGCCAGTGGAATAGTGTAAACTACATGACATTTAAGGCGGCGTAACTGTTCGCCTCTATCAATGAAGAGATATTCTGGTTGCGTCCGTCCAGAGGCCATTGGACGCATATCTACTCTATCTAAGTTATCTACAATTACTACTAGTCCTTTTTGACCCCGCAACTTTAGCTGTTCAATTGCTTTCTCTAATATTTCTTCATTAATCGCTTGCAGAATGCTATTGGTACGGGGTTCTAAATACTGTCGCAGTTGATTGCGTAACTGAGTGCTATCTTTGGTTTTAGCCGTAATTTTGGCAATCCCCAAGGAAAATTCTGCTTCTCCAGAAAGTTCTATGGGTGTTTGCAAAAAATCTCCTATTTCTCTAAATAAATTGGTAAAATATCCTGGCTTCTGTTTGACACCAATTGCTTCTAAACTGACACTAACTTGACGAGCCACACTCAGCAGAATATCACTGATGTCAATATCCGCCATGTCTAGGTCTTGGCTGGACTCGAAATAAACTACATGAAATCCTGCTAATTCTAGCTCTGCTTTGAGGCGTTGCAGCTCCGTTGACTTACCACAACCAATATGACCTGTAAACAACTGACAGGTAGGCTCGTCAGGAGAAATACGACTGATTGTACGTTGTAATTCTTCCACAATCTTGCATCCACGCACATCAGCAAAATCTATATAGTATTGCTGATCTAACTTCACACCCATATTTAATGTGTAGCTAGGATTACACGCTTTGTAAAAGCGCGACAAGTTTAATGTATTTCCCATTTGCAGATGTAGATGCTATTTTCTGTCTTATTAGTCACTAATTATCTCTAACTTTTATGAACAATCTGTATGTATTTATTCGTATTTTATTGTTTAGTTGTCATAAAAATTATCACTTGTCTCTGAAGAGGGATTTTGAAGTAACCTCCTATAAACGAATACCTGATTTTTATTAGGGTTGCTGTAAAGTGTTACTAGCAATAGCACCACTTTTAAACAAAGCAGCTATTTGATGGCAGCATTTATACTGAAACCCATCGAAAAATCTAAGCATAATAATAAATTTAGAATGCAATCAAAAATGAGGTATTAATGCCTGAGATCGTATCTGTTTCTCGCAAAGATTTAGCCCAACGCCGCCAAAAATTACGCCGACAACGCCAAGTAAAAATTTTGCAAACGATTTGGCGTACCATCGCCATTAGTGGGCTAGCTGGTGGTTTGCTGTGGGTGGCTATCCAACCGATATGGGTGTTAAAAACACCTAAACAAGTATTGATAACATCAGGTAATCAATCACTGTCACAAGAGGCGGTTCAGTCGGTGTTAAAACTATCTTATCCCCAGTCTTTATGGCGGATTCAACCCTCGGTGATTGCAGAATCCTTGAAGAAACAGCCAACTATTGCACAAGCGACTGTCAACCGTCGCCTTTTTCCTCCAGGATTAATTATCGAAATTGAGGAAAGAGTACCTGTAGCTGTAGCGCAAAAAACTAAGGCACAAGGAAATACTAATAAAGATAGTACAGGTTTATTAGATGCAAATGGGGTTTGGATACCTTTAGAAAAATACACACTGATGAATCCTAACTTTAAATTACCTAGTCTTAAAGTTATCGGGTCGCCAGAGAAGTATGGCTCATACTGGAATCAACTGTATTCCTATGTCAGTCAAAGTTCCGTGAAAATTACGGAAATTGATTGCCAAGACTCAACAAACTTAATATTGAAAACAGAAATAGGAAATGTCCATATTGGGGCTTTGAGTCCTCAATTACCTGAACAAATTAATTTACTTGCTAGAATGCGTAACTTACCGAAAAAACTTAATCCGAGTGAAATCGAGTACATTGATTTGACAAATCCCAAATCTCCGTTAGTACATATGATCCAAAAACAAGAGATGATTAACTCTTCAAGTCCTTAGTACCTCTACGCGGAATTAAAACTATATATTTGTTTTTGCCATATTGCACTAGCAGTAGAGTGTTCTATAACTGATAAGCAGAGTCTCCCTTTGCGGGTAATTCCCTGATAAACCACAGTTATAGAACTAGTTTTTGCCAAAATTTGGAATTATTCCCAATTGTGAAACCTATCAACTATATTATTAAGGCAGATAAGACATACTGTGGCTTATCTTTGGAAGCTGTGTTATTAATTCATAATTTTTAGAAATAGTTTACTTGTATTTTTATTAAATGTATGTATAAATGCTTAGAATTAACCCCTAGAACTAATCATCAAGGAATCAAAAATATTTATTGTAAGTATTATTTTTCTAATGATCATAAAAATAAGCACGGCGTATACTCAGTACAGACTGCCGTAAATAAGATAAAAAGCAATAGTGTGAATAGTAATAGCAGTGATCAATTTCAACCCTTAACAAAGAGAGTGTATCGTGTATGCCAAAGGTATACTATGCAAAATCGACAATGTGGCGCAAATATTAATGACTCGTTGAAGTTATACAGATCAATTTTAGGTAAATATAGGTATACTTCTCTAGAATTAGCTGTGAGATCATCTGCCTTCATCGCTTATGCCATAGCAAATTTCCCCACTAACGATCTTGTTAAGGTTGGAAATGGTGACAACAATAAATAACAGTGCCAAAATCTATAGCACTGTCGAACTATAGTTGAGTCCTAGGCAAATAACATCGGAAATAAAGTCGTTTATCTACCTTTCTGAATCCCATGACACTTGATAATAACCAAGAGCTTACCTATAAAAACTCCCAATCTTTGGGGCAACCTGGTTTTTCTTTAGCAGTGAACGCATCTAACCCCTTTAATCACTCTGGACTGAATTTTGGACAAAATCACGACAGCAAGAAAATCAATATCGAAAGTGGCAGAATTGGTGAGATTGTCCCAGGACGGGTAGCCAATATTAAAGTGATAGGTGTCGGTGGTGGTGGTGGAAATGCGGTTAACCGCATGATTGAATCTGATGTTTCTGGAGTAGAGTTTTGGTCAATTAATACAGATGCCCAAGCTTTGACTCTAGCAGGTGCGCCTAGTCGGTTACAAATTGGACAAAAACTCACACGCGGCTTAGGGGCTGGTGGTAATCCGGCTATTGGTCAAAAAGCAGCAGAAGAATCGCGGGATGAAATTGCTACGGCTTTAGAGGGTGCTGATTTAGTGTTTATTACTGCCGGTATGGGAGGCGGTACTGGTACAGGTGCTGCTCCCATTGTCGCAGAAATAGCCAAAGAAATGGGCGCACTAACTGTTGGTGTGGTAACACGTCCTTTTGTCTTTGAAGGTCGCCGCCGCACTACCCAGGCAGAACAAGGTATTGAAGGACTCAAAAGCCGGGTTGATACACTAATTATTATTCCTAACAATAAGCTATTGGAAGTGATTCCCGAACAAACACCAGTGCAAGAAGCTTTTCGCTATGCAGACGATGTATTACGTCAAGGTGTGCAAGGTATTTCCGATATCATTACGATTCCTGGCTTGGTGAACGTAGACTTTGCTGATGTTCGCGCTGTGATGGCTGATGCAGGCTCGGCGTTGATGGGAATTGGTGTGAGTTCTGGAAAATCAAGAGCGAGAGAAGCTGCGATAGCTGCTATTTCTTCACCACTATTAGAATGTTCTATTGAAGGAGCTAGAGGAGTTGTCTTTAATATTACAGGTGGTAGCGATCTGACTCTACATGAAGTCAATGCTGCCGCAGAGACAATCTACGAAGTAGTTGATCCTAACGCTAATATTATTTTTGGTGCAGTCATTGATGACAGGCTACAAGGTGAGGTGAGAATTACTGTAATTGCGACTGGATTTACAGGGGAAATACAAGCAGCACCGCAACAGGGTGTAGCGAATGCGCGTGTAACAACTCCACCTAAACGGCCATCTTCACCACCACCAGCAGGTAATCCCCCAGCAGTTACCCCAGAGCCTAAAGAAAAGGGTGGCTTAGATATTCCTGACTTTCTCCAGAGGCGACGCACACCACCACGGAATTAAGAGTTTTAGATTTGAGATTATTAAAATTTGTAGTCTTAGGTCAGACTGAGTGGTATATAAAATCTGTTAATTCTCAAGCTCTAAGAGAGATAGGGAAAATACAGTAGTTAGCAGCATGGTTGCTATCTGCTGAAATATCTGTGTGTTAACAAATCAACATCAATTAACCAAGATTGATGTTGATTCGTGAACCAACGGCTATGTTGTATTGCCTACAAAAAAACTTGACGTGCAGTAACGTCTGGCTAGAGCAAATGAGAAGCGTGGCAATAAATGTAAGTTATTTTAGTTTTTTATTTTTTCAAAGTTTGCTCAACCCATTTAATGACTTGATGAGCCAGGCGAGTACCAGCGAGCCTGTCGATTTCTCTAATTCCTGTGGGACTGGTAACATTTACCTCTGTTAAGTAGCCGCCAATCACATCAATACCCACAAAAATTAAACCGTCTTGGCGCAATTTTGCAGCTACTGCACTGCAAATTTCGTACTCTCTGGGGGTAATTTCCGTTTTAGCCACTGTACCACCAGTTGCCATATTGTTACGAAAATCACTCCCACTAGATAGACGATTGAGTGCGCCAATTGGCTCTCCATTGAGCAGGATAATCCGCTTATCCCCTTCTTTCGCCTCTGGTAAATAAGTTTGTACCATGACTGGTAATCGACCTTGGTAGGTACTGAGTTCGACTATAGAATTAAAATTGCGATCGCCTGACTGCAAAAATAAAATCCCTTCCCCAGCTTTATTACCCAGTGGCTTGATAATGGCTGCCCCTTTAGCTGCAACAAATTTGCGAATGAACTCCTTATCTGCACTCACAATGGTTTCTGGAATAGCATTGGTAAACTGGAGGGCATACATTTTTTCGTTTGCATCCCGGATACCACTAGGATTATTGATCACCAAAGTTTTATTTTGGTCGATGTAATCCAGAATGTAAGTAGCGTAGAGGTAAGCATCATTTACAGGTGGATCTGTCCGCATAAATACAGCATCCATCGTTTCCAGGGAGATGAAGGAACGCTGGCTTAACTTATACCAAGGATTCGCCGCTATCCAGCGTCCTTCCAGCAACTCCACTGGTGTAATTTCCACCTGCTGCAAATTCGCCCAAGCTTTGCTGTCTACTACACTCAGCAAATTTGCCTGAGTTACCCAGATTTCATGACCCAAAATTTGTGCTGCTTCCATCAAAGCAACGCTCGTATCATGACATGGGTCAAGCTGATGGATGGGATCAATAATAAAAGCCAGTTTCACACTTTTTGCCTCAATAGCCAGAAAAATAGGGGACAGGGGACAGGGGACAGGGGACAGAAAGCAGGGGGAGCAGGGGGAGCAGGGGGAGAAAAATACAATGTCTACCTACCTACTCACTACTCACTACTCCCTGCTCCCTGCTCACAAAGCAGTTGCTAGTAACTCATTTAGCTTACCTTGAGCTTCTAAAGCGTGTATATCATCACAACCACCGACATGGCGATCGTTGATAAAAATTTGTGGTACAGAACGTCTACCATTGGCTCTGTCAGACATTTTATCTCTTGCTACTTCATCGCCATCAATGCTGTATTCAGTAAATTCAACACCCTTACGTGTTAGTAAGTTTTTTGCACGGATGCAAAATGGACAAGTTGCCCAAGTGTAAATCTCTACCTTAGCTGCCATAAGTTTCTCAATATGGTTGAATACTTATTAATTTTAAAGCTTTAGTTTTAAAGTTTAGTAAAAAGGACGGCTGATCTCATAAGTAAGAAGGAATGACAGCCGTCCTTGTATGATGTGATAATTTCTGAAAAATCTGATTTATACTGATAGCAGAGGTTGTTTCTTTTTCAGGCGCGACGCACCCACAGCCAATAAACCGATAGCTGCTGCTGTAGCTGGCTCAGGTACTTTTTTAGGTGGTGGCGGTGGAGCAATATAGTATCCTCGACCTGTACCACTAGCACCATTGAAGGTTTTATTATCAATAGTGCTTGTGCCGTCAATACTTTGGTAACGCACGCCTAAATTACTGAGGGTAAAGTTAGTGACATTACCTGCGAAAGCAAGGATAGGAGATAAAGTAGCAGCCGCACCAGTGCTAACACCACCACTTGCACCACCCTGACAGGTATTACCGTTAGTGAAGCAGACATCAACGCCGCCAAATTGATTGGGAAATGAACCACTTCTATCTTTAGTAAACAGCCCAGAGACTCGTGTGCTTCCAGAATTGTTGGTGTTTCCAATTCCAAGTAGATCACTACTAACGTCAAAACCTAAAGCAGATGTTCTAGAGGTGATACCGTTACTAGATGTGTTGGATAGGGTGATGTCAAACTTTGCCTCGGTTTTAATATTAGAGCCACTACCGATTGTAGTAAATCCTAAGAATTTAAAGATGGCGGTAGATGAGAGTGCTTGAACATCTTTTTCACTAACGTTCCCGTCAAAGTTAATTTCAAAAGACTTATTGATGTCCGCAGCACCAATTGTGACGCTATCGCCGCTTTGAGAAAAAGTAAAAGCTGATGCAGAAGGCATTACAGCCAATAAACAAACACCAAATCCATAAATAGCAGATAGCCTAAAGATTATTTTTTGCACAGACATTGATAAACTCAGCCAATTTTTTAAGGTGATACATCAAAAATAATTGAGTATAAAAGATATTGTCTACCCTGAGAGAATATATTCATTACAGCTTCAATCAACGGTTTACATTCACTAAATAACCGTATAAATACTGATAAACAGCATATTTTATTTTAAAAGCAATCTTTATGTAAATTGATTATATGGCTATCTATTATTCATAGATTCAACATGAATTGTTTGCTAAAAAATAAAATTTTATAATGGTAATTTTATTTCTCATTTTAATTAATCAAGCGGTCACGATATTAATGTTAGCTTCAAATAAAAAAACCCAGTGCTATGACTGAGTTAAAATATAATATATACCCTTGTCTTTCTGTATTTACACAGAGTCAACAGCATATTGAATTAACTGGCTAAGACGATGACGTAGGGTTTCTAACCCTAAACGCTGACTAGCCGAAATAAATACAGCTAAGGGAAACTCTTCTTGAGCTAAAGCTAGAGTCTGGCTATCTACTTGATCAATTTTGTTAAAAGCCACCAGCGCGGGGCCGGGAGTAACTGGCATTTGGGCCAGAATTTCCCGCACTGCGCGAATATGACTTAACCAAGCCGGATGGGATAAATCTACTAGGTGTAATAGGGCATCCGCTTCGGTGACTTCTTCCAAAGTGGCGCGGAAGGCATCCATTAGGGATGGTGGTAGCTCATGGATAAACCCTACAGTATCTGTAATCAGAATTTCTTGGGTTTTTCCATTTTCATCGCCAGGAATCACCAAACGGCGTGTAGTGGGGTCAAGGGTGGCAAACAATTGGTCTGCTGTGTAAACTTCGGCGTTGGTGAGAGCATTTAACAAGGTCGATTTGCCCGCGTTGGTATAACCAACTAAAGCCACTGAGGGAACTTCCTGATGTTGTCGTCTTTGGCGTAACCGTGAACGGTGTGCTTGTAATTGGTCAACTTCTTGCTGTAATCGGGAAATACGTCTTTGAATGGTGCGGCGTTCGGTTTCTAGTTTGGTTTCACCAGGGCCACGAGTCCCGATACCACCCCCCAGTCGAGACATTGCTTGACCTCTGCCGGTGAGTCTGGGCAGCATATATTCTAACTGTGCCAATTCTACCTGCAACTTACCAGCGCGGGATTGAGCGCGTTGAGCAAAGATATCTAAGATAACTTCGGTGCGGTCAACTACGCGGATACCAATTTGCGCTTCTAGGTTGCGGACTTGGGCGGGTGAGAGGGAGCGGTCAAAGACGACGAGGTTGCATCCCAAGGTTTGGGCTGTGAGGGCGACTTCTTGGACTTTACCTTCACCGATGACGGTTTGGGGGTGAATGCGCGATCGCTTTTGTTGTACTGTCTGTAATACATCACCGCCAGCCGTATCCACCAGCCGTGCTAATTCTGCTACGGTGTCGTGGAATTGTTGGAGTGATATTTGATCAGTCATTACACCCACAATTAAAACGCGATCATGGTCAGCATCTACTTCCTGGGCGACAAATTCCCGGCGGAACTCTTCTTCCAGTCCTTCCACCAAGTCCATGAAATCTTGCTCTGCTAGATTATCTAAATCTAGTGGTGGTGATATACTCCAACTGGGGGACTGACCATTATTTGATCCTGCGATCGCTGCACTAGGAATCAAAGCACGGGCATCTTGAGGGACTAGATGAGCTAAATAAGCTTCTTTAACGTAACCTGTAGCCCCACCACCGCGCCGTGTAAAGCCTGTCCCAGTAATATTGATTACCACTAAAGCATCTAAACGTTGCATTGCCATTGCTGTTAAAGCCCCTTCATTCGGCGGTTCTGCCTTGAGATGGGTGGCTAGACAACGAATACCACTGAGACGTTCTGCACCATAACGCGGCAATTCCATTGGTGGAATTTGCGTTTGACGCGGAGTGCCTACGCCAATCCGAATCACTTGTCCGCGACGGTTGACGTAGGCACACAAAGGTTGATTAATTTCCGTGCTAATTGCTGCCAGACGCTGGGAGAACTCAGGCGTGGTGATGCGATCGCCTGGTATGCGCTGGTGGTACAGTCGCTGTAGTTGTTTCAGCTGACTGGACTTTAAACCCTGAAGATTACCGAAAATAGTTTCTATAGGCGTTTCGACCAGTTAACTGGCCCCCCGAATCCTTCTATTGTCTATTTTACAACAGTGCTAGGAGTGCAAGGGAGTCAGAAGAATGATTTGCTGCTTTTGGAGCGATCGCACATCTTCTAAACTAGCATCTACTGACTGCAAGATTTGATTGACTGTTTGATTCTCATCACAGGCGTGGAGAAACTGCCACTCGGCATCATTGAGACGCACAATCTGATAGTCGTGATTAAAGAATTGTGTTCAATTAACAGTTCTAGAGGGAATGCCTAGTCAGGTGAGGATTAATAGACTGTTTTGAGAGGAATCTTAATAGTGAATTCACTACCTTCTCCAAGTGCAGAGTTGATTTCTATGATGCCGTTATGCTTCTCAATGATAATTTGACGAGCGATCGCTAGACCTAATCCTGTTCCCTTACCAACTTCCTTCGTCGTAAACAAACGCTCAAAAACCTTGTGCTGTGTTGCTTGTGTCATACCAACACCGTTGTCTTGAATCCTAATCACTCCAAACTTTTGACAAGAAGACAACTCTGTCAAAACTTTGATGCAGTTAGGATGGCACTGAATTTCTTGAAAGCTTTTTCCTTGACTAGATTCCTCTAAAGCATCAATCGCGTTTGCTAGCAAATTCATAAAAACCTGATTCAGTTGACCTGGAAAACAATTGATGCAGAGAGATTCATCATATTCAGTAATCACCTGAATGGCTGGGCGATGTTCATTAGCTTTCAAGCGATGTTTCAGAATCAGCAATGTACTATCAAGACCTTCATGAATCTTGAAGGGAACTTTAGATTCTGTGTCTCCTCGGGAAAAAGTGCGTAGGCTAGTGCTAATAGACCTAATCCGCTCAACCCCTTTCTCCATAGAAGAGAGCAAATTCGGCAAGTCTTCGCGAATATACTCTAAATCAATAGTTTCACTTTTCTCCTCAATCTCCCGTCCTGGACTGGGAAATGTCACTTGGTATAAATCAATTAATTCCCACAAATCTCTGATATATTCCTGTGCGGGTAGTAAATTTCCTGCCAGAAAGCCGACGGGATTATTAATCTCATGGGCTACACCTGCAACCAGATTGCCCAGAGCTGACATTTTTTCGCGCTGTATGAGTTGTAATTGAGATTGTTGGAGTTGGTGTAATGCTGAAGTAAGTTCTAAGGTCTGAAGTTCTAGCTTTTGGTTCAATTCGTGTAAGGCTATTTCTGCTTGCTTGCGTTCCGTAATGTCCTGATAAGTACCAAGAATCCCTATAACGTTGCCATGAAGATCGTGTAAAGGAACTTTATTTGTTTCTAACCATGCTTGTTTGCCATCGGCCTGAAGTTGGGGTTCGACAATTCCTACTTCGGGGCGATTAGAGAGAATGACTCGGCGATCGCACTCCTGGAAGAATCGAGCCTCTTCCTTTTTCCACGCCAAGTCATAATCTGTTTTACCCACAATATTTTGAGGAGAAAAAACTCCAGCATCTTCGGCGAAGTTCCGGTTACAGCCTAGATAAACTGAATTGCGATCTTTCCAAAAAATGGCTTCTGGCAAAGTATCCATTACCAATTGCAACATATGTTGAGAAGTTCTTAATTCACTTTCCACATACTTACGATCAGCCACTTCTTTTTGATGAGCTTGTTTAAGTAATTGGATCTCTTGCTGAGACTGACTGAGTGCCAACTCTAAATCGATAATTTTTTCTTTAAGCAGGATAAATGCTTCATCTAACTGATTCATCACCAAGACCTCGGATTAAGGTTAGTCGTTTAGACTTAGGATACCCAGATAGATTGACACTTACCCTATTGTGGTCGAACACCCCTAGAATCATTATGTGGCAGTCAGGAGAATGATTTGCTGCTTTTGGAGCGATCGCACATCTTCTAAACTAGCCTCCATTCCCTGCAAGATTTGATTGACTGTTTGATTCTCATCACAGGCGCGGAGAAACTGCCACTCGGCATCATTTAGACGCACAATCTGATAGTCGTGATTAAAGAATTGTTGACTATCTCGCCATCCCTGAATGCAAGGACTTGGTTCGGGTATTGCAGACAGTAGCTTTGCATCAGATGCCCAATCTTCTCTGGTGATAGGGCTGCGTCCTAAGAAAAACTCGTAGTGGGTAATGGCTGGCGGATCGAGCAGTTCAATCAACCGATAAAGTTGGCGATCGCTCAAATTTTGAGAACGCTCAATCAATTCTGGTGCTTTACTAATTAATCGCTCTAAATTCCAAATCTGCGGATTAGAAAAGCCGAGAAACTCCAATTCTGACGCATCAATCAACTCAAACAGTGTATTGATGTTGTAATCAATCTCTTGCGGATGTACATACATATCTGCAAAGTAGCCATCCCGTTGATTTTCCCAAGACCAGCGTTCTTCTTCTCGGTTGCGGAGGCGGTTATCTTCTGGTAATGCTGCAAACAGTTGTCGCCCAACCGCTACACCGTCAGTGTAATCACCCCGTTTATCACCTTGTAGTAGTGCGATCGCCTCTTGCATTAACTTGATTTCCCAACGTCCCAGTTCACCATACACAAAAATGTGCATTATCCCACCAGGCGACAGCTTTTTTGCCAAGGCTTGAATCCCGCGAATCGGGTCAGGGGTATGGTGCAGAACTCCCACACAATTAATCAGATCAAACTCACCCGGTAGCTGTTCCGCATCAAATAAACTCAGGTGATGAAATTCTACCCCTGTAGCCCCAGATTTTTGACAACGCTCTTGAGCTACAGCCAATGCGCCAGCACTCAAATCAATCCCCACCACCGCCGCATTAGGGTTGAGATGCACCAAGTATTCTGTTCCTACCCCCGTTCCACAGCCAGCATCGAGGATGCGGACATTGTGATGAGAGGGTTTTTGCCCGGTACAGAAGTTATACGCCGTCAGCCAGTTCCAACGCCAGTTATAACCCGGAGGTGGTTCATCTAATAACGGTTCTGGCGGGAATGGATAGGTATTGTATAGTTTGGCAACTGCTGCACTAATTGTTTGGGAATCTGACATGGCTGGAGTACAGGAATAAGATTTAATTTTTTTAATTTAATGCCTTAATAGTCACTGTCAGCCACACACAGTCCCTTACATTTGATGCCGTTTGTAGCTGTGCGCTGACAATGAGGACAGAGAATTTTTTCTGTTTCTGGAGCAATATTTTGACTGGTGCTGGCTTGTGTTTTGTCTTTGTCGGTTTGAAGGTTCACGGTTATCAAGGTAAAAAAAACTTTTTTTGTGGTTTATCTTTACATTTTACAAACACAAATTTTTTTTCTGTCACCTGTCCCCTGTCCCCTGTCACCTATTATTGTTCTCCCCTCTGAAACTTCACAGTCATCTCTAGGCGAGACAATGCACTAGTCGCCGACTCGCGGACATAGGAATCCGTCGATTCATTCTGAATTAAAGATGTTAACACCTCTACGCCTCGGCGATCGCCAATTGAAGCCAGAGCATTCACTAGGGAAATTCCCAGTGCTGGGTTATCTGTGGTTTGCAATGCTTCAATCAAAACATCCACAACGGGAGTACCAATTTCACCCAACGCCATCACGGCGGCAATATGCACTACAGGATTGGAGTCATTGAGAGCAGTCTTTAAACCCTGTACACCTTCTTCTGAAAAGGGAACATCTGGATGATTAATAGCAACTTGAGCCAGTGCTTTGGCGGCACTTCCTCGCACTGTGACATTTTCACTATTGAGCAAAGCTGCAACCAGAGGAGTTACTGCATCGGGGCCGATCGCGCCTAAAGCTTTTACAGCCGCTCGTCGATAGGTGGTATCTTCCTCATCTAGAATACTCATCAGTCGGGGAATCGTTGTGGCATCAGGATTCTCAGCTAAAGCCCACATTGCTTGGTCGCGTAGGTGTGGGTTGGGGTGTTTAAGTTGTTGAAATAATTCTTCTGTAGACATAACAATTCAAAATTCAAAATTCAAAATTCAAAATTGAAGACTGTACACCATTTCATTAATGCGTAGCGCATCGGCTTTGGAAATACTCTGTATTTAAATAAAGCTACGAACTGATTACGAATTAAGAATTGGTTGAAGTTGTGATTTAGCTTTTTCCCGAATCAGCCAATCGTCATCGTTTGTAAGCTGCTCATAACCACTGGTATCGCCGAGTTTTTCTAGTGCCATCAGTGCTGCATACTTTAAATCCCAAATTTTGGTTTCGAGACAGACTTTCAGTTCAGGAATTGCTCGTGCTTCACCGAGTTCACCAAGAGCGATCGCCGCAGCCGCCCGTGATTTTTGAAATTGTGGTTGTTTGTTATACAATCCTTCAATCAGCAAATCGTAGGCTGGGGAATGTTTCAACCAACCGAACAACTTAATCACATGGAAGTGTGCGCCATAGTCATTATTAGCTTCTTCGGCATAGGTTGCAAATAGAGCTTCAGGCGCGACATCGGCGTGATCATCAAGAATAGTTTTGGTTGCCAAATAGCAACGTCCAAAGTCGGTTTCGTACAGTCCTCGAATCAGACTTGGCAGAGTTGGGGGACTTGGGTAACTATGCACCAAACCCAAATCATGGGGATGGTCATATAATGTCTGCTCTAAATAAGGTTGAATTGTGGCAAAACTAATTGCTCCCGCAGAGATTCCGGCTTCTGCTAAAGTCCGAATGCCGCGTAGTCTAAATATCAGAGATACTGGACATCGGGCAATATGAGGAATTGCGTCATAATATCGAGCATCCATCAAATCTTGGATGGATAACCGCCGCCCTAACACATTCGGGTGCTGCAACATCGCCACAACCTTCCCCATTTGGGAATAGTCCCCAGTTAAACGGCAAACTGCGGCCATTGCAGCACTTGCTGTAGGTGGGTCAGCATCATCTACAAACTTGCGAATACGTTCTAGGGCAGGTTGATAATTAAACTTTGTCAGCGTATGAATAATTACGCGGTGGGTTTGCCCCGGCTTATCCAGCAATTGAGCCACATCTTCTAGAATATCGGTGTCTTGAGTCCCAATTTCACCGATCGCCCAAACAGCATTTTCCACCGTGTAGCAGTCTTCATCACTTAGACAAGTGCGAATTACTGGTATGGCTACCTCAGCTTGCAGTCGTCCCAAAGTCTCCACCGACTTACGGCGGACAATACGGTTATCTAAGCTGGGGTCAGTTTGCTGCACAGCCCGCATCAGGGCATTAATAGATTGCTCCGTCGGGAAATTTACCAAATGAGAAGCCGCAATATAGCGTGAATCATCCTCACTCAACTGGTCTTGAGGCGTATCCAAAAGAGCGATCGCCTGATCTTCTGTAAGATTAAAGAAATTAAAAAAGCGTTTATCCATATACCATATATATATCAGCAGTTAGCTGTCAGCCCTCAACAAATACTCCTTCTCTTTGCGTACCTCTGCGCTTACCTCTCTTACCCTCTGCGTTTAAATTTCACCCCTAAAACTGATAGTTTAAAACAAAACAAGTCCAGAGATTCTTTCCCCTTACTCAACCTTAACAGGCAAAGCAAAGAGCCAAGAACCTCCAGACTTGCAGGGTAAAGACTACCCCATCACCAAATCACAAGCCTAGCAATTGACTAGGACAAAGAATTGATAGCGTAGTCAAGTAGTGCATTGTACTCAGTCAATGCTTGAGCAGACATATCACGAGGAGCGCAACCACGGTTACGAGCATAGCTTAATGCTTCAACGTAAGGAGCGGTGGGCAAGCCCAAAGCGCGATAAACTTCACGTTGACCAGCAATACCCCATTCATCCAAGGGGCCTGTACCGCCAACTACCAAGCTGTACTGGATCAAGCGCAAGTAGTGCTTGATGTCACGAGCGCACTTAGCTTTAAAGGTATCGGTGGAGTTAGCTTCACCAGCATTGTTCAAGTAAGGATACTTTTTGATACAAGCGTTGTAAGCTTCGGTTGCAACTGCATCAATGTTGTTAGCTAGCTTTTCAGCAGCTTCCAAACGAGCAGCTGCACGTTGGATAGAACCTTGTACTGATTCTAAATCAGAGGTGCTAGGGAAACGACCTGCGGCATCTGCTGATGCAATAACGGTGGTAACAACTGATTTCATTTCTTCAATCTCCCAAAAGGCTTTTAATTTAAAATGTGTTGGATGTTAATCTGTTGAGTTAATTGCAATTAGCAATTAATTAGCTCAGAGCAGAAATTACGCGATCGAAGTAGCTAGAAGCTTCAGCAACTAAGCTAGCGCAACGATCTTCTACAACAGGACTTCCCATCTTACGCAACTTAGCACCAGCACGAGCCTCACTTGGGGTGTCTTGAATGTGAGCAGCTGCTTGAGCCTTCATGATTTGAACAGCACGCACGGTTGAGGTGGTGGGTACGCCTAGAGCCGCATAGGTTTCTTTCAAACCGTTTAAGCAACGATCATCTAGAACTGAAGCGTCACCAGCTAATAGAGCATAGGTTACATAGCGGAGGATGATTTCAGCATCGCGTAAGCAAGCAGCCATGCGACGGTTAGGATAGCAGTTACCACCAGCTTGGATTAAACCTTGGTTTTCGCAGATCATTCCAGCTACAGCATCAGAAACCATGCAGCTAGCGTTACTAGCGATCGCATTTACTGCATCCAAACGTCTGTTACCACTAGCAACAAAGGCTCTGAGGGCAGCAATATCAGATACGGTGGAAGTGCTGGCATCTGCTGAAACTACAGCTCTAGAAAAAGCGTCAAGCATTTCGCTCTCCTTGAATATTGGTTATCTATAAAACTTGAGTGTCTGTTCTTTGAACCAGACAATATAGAACATAAAAGATGATGCCTATCTCAGTCTCAGTTATGAGAAACTAAGTAACAATCCTTAATATGATCGCACAGGCAATGTCTTCATTTTGTCTGGCGATAATATACAAATAGAGATATATCGTAATGGTCGTTGGAGATTTCTCTAGTGAAGATTGATTTTAACAAGATGACAAAAGCTGAACTAAGAGCTTATTGTAGTTGCTCATCCGCAAGATAAAGCAGCATTTTATGCCTTTGTTGATCGTTTCACATCTGTAGCATCTCCAGAAACATTTACTATGCTCCAATCACCAGCAGGGATTGCAGAAATTGATCACTTAATTCGGCAGAAAGTAGCACAAATGCAGACCGAATAATTGAGAATTGATTTGTTTGAACTTATGACCACATTTCGTATAGGTGTAGCAGGCCCTGTTGGTTCAGGGAAGACGGCTTTAGTAGATGCTTTGTGTAAAGCATTGCGCGATCGCTATCAAATTGCTGTGGTGACGAATGATATTTATACTCAAGAAGACGCTCAGTTTTTGGTACGCTCTCAAGCCTTAACTAGCGATCGCATTTTGGGCGTAGAAACTGGTGGGTGTCCCCATACTGCCATCCGAGAAGACGCTTCGATGAATTTGGCAGCCATTGAACAACTAGAACAGCGTTTCACTCAGCTAGATTTAGTCTTTTTAGAAAGTGGTGGTGATAATTTAGCTGCTACCTTTAGTCCTGAATTGGTAGATTTAACCATTTACGTCATTGATGTCGCAGCTGGTGATAAAATCCCCCGCAAAGGCGGCCCCGGTATTACTAAATCTGATTTACTGGTAATTAATAAAACTGACCTTGCCCCCTATGTGGGCGCAGATTTAAGTGTCATGGAACGAGATGCAAAAAAAATGCGCGGTGATAAACCTTTTATTTTTACCAATTTGAAAACTCAACAAGGCCTGGCTGATGTGATTGAATTTGTTTGTACTCATGTATAGGTAATATATTACACTAGATTTTGAATAACTTCGCTAAATATCCCTCTCCGAAGAAACCGTATTTACCTTGGTACTAGGTGAGAAAAAATTACTTTCTTTAATCTTGACATTACAATTTACATCATTTAATGTAAACACATATTGATGTAAATCAAATATATGAAATTTGAAAGCGTGCGTCAATGGCAGGGAACTGCGGAGGCACTGACAAAAGAACTTAAACGCCAGATTGAACGCTTGAGACTGTCAGTAGAGCCACCAGCCTTGCGAACCGTGCGGTCGTGGAGAGCAAAGCAACTGCTATCACAACCGAAAGGGCAGGAATTTGGATTCCGTCAAATGTTGGAGGGATTGGCAACAACTTTACTACTAAAGAAGGGTTGGACACTAGCAGCGATCGCTCAAGTATTACCTTCTTTCTCTGAAGATACTTTGGAGATGCAAATTCTGGCAGAGGCTCAAGGTCAAGACCCGACGTGGCTACCTGCAATCACCGCAACTTCCTTGCCGTTACCTACTGGACACAGACCAGCAATGGATCTGGCAGAAGATGCCGTAGTTTTGTTAGCACAAGGAATTATTCGCCAATATGACCGATTGCTACCAGGGCAACAAATTGTTCGTCAAGAGGATAGTACATTGCCGCCAGAACTCTATCAAGCAATGTGCAAATTGGGTCGTCTATATATTGAAGAAGGACAATGCGATCGCGCGGCTTGTGTACATACTGTTTTGGATAACGCACGCTACCCACTTGGTTCTGAGCGTTGGGGGTTAGGAATTTTTAGCCAATCAGACTTTCGCTTTGCTAACGCAACCATCATTGATCCAGATTTGCGAGTTCCTACCTCAGACTGTGCCGAGATTGCCAACCTCAGTAGCGGTTTTGGTGAAAATAACGTCATTGAACATCGGCTTTATACTGACTTATGCGACGCAACTCAAAGATTGGGCGGTCGTCGTCAACATAAGGCTTACACTGCATTACGAGAGTTGCTTGGTAGGTATTCTCTGATTGGACAACGCCAACTATTTGATTACTTGGTTGACAATGACTTAACTCCTTTACAGGGAATAATTCTTGATAATTTTTTCGATTTAGTACCGGATATTTGGCTAATTAATGGTTCAGCACACCGTTGCGCCCACTGTGGCACACTTATGCGACCTCAATCTAACAATAGAATTTTTGCACAAGGGCGTTGTCCTATTCGCCAGTGTATTGGCCATGAATTGCCAAAAGTATCTGAGAAGCTAGATCCCGACAAAGATATTTTACGAATTGCCAAGCCACAAATTCTTACTTACTGGACAGGCCCAGCAATTGACGAATTAGCCATATTTGATACAGCTAGAAAAAACGGACTAGATGCTGAACTTTATCCAGAGTCAGATTTATGCGATATAGCGATTAATGGAAAAGTAATTGGGATTGATGCTAAATCTTACACAAGTCCCGTGACTCTGGCTTTACGGCTCAATCGTAGTATTGGCGGGCTGATTTATTATCGTCGTCGGATTTTGGCTGTGAGCGATCGCTTAATTGAGGATAACCCAAGCTACATTTCCACCCTCAAATCAACACTGGATAAAAAAGGTGATGCGGCCAGTTTAGAGATTATGTCAGTTTCCGCCGTCATTGAGTTTTTAAAGAAGATGCCCTATGCGAACCAAACCTGATTTTTGGAAAGGTGCAGAGCGAATTTGTTGGCTTTGCGTCTTTATGGAAGAATTTATCGGCACTAATTCACTGGAGTATGCACCAGTAGTAATGTCAGGTATGGACAGCATTTTAAATGCACCTACCTTTGCACAAGCCCGTCAAGCTATTTTCAATATGCGGCAGATGTCACTGGCTTATGTAACCCACCAATCAGTGAAACACGCGATCGCTCTCTATATCAATTATCATTACTGCAATAATACTCAAGGGACGTATGAAATTGATATTGAAACACTTCACTTTCATAGGACTGATGCTTTAGAAGATTCTTTAATTACAAAGGCGCGGCAAATTCTCAGTACCTGTTTGCCATACGAAACCTATGGTTTTACAGTTGCTGATCCTCGTCAGCCAATGGCTGTGGCGTTAGGTGAAGACTCAACCTCCGTAAAGTTAGACATTCCTCGTATTACTGCACCGATTGCTGCACATCGTACACATTCCCTCAACCGCCAACCAAGAGGAAAGATTTGCATTCCCCTAAAAGAACTGCGTGATTTGGCTCATGAGATGGACGAACGTGAGAAGCAAGATCCTGAACGACGATTAGGTAATTGGGCCGATCGCTTTGAACGCTTCGACCTGATGGTGTCGGAGGCTGGAAAAGGACTGCGGAAAGAAGATGATGTGCTGGAACTGGAGGATATCAAGCACTTAATTGGTTTACCAGGGTCAGGTAAAACAACATTGCTGGTGTTAATAGCTGTCTGGTTGGGGCTACATGACTATAAAGCCATGTTTGTTTTTCCTTCCATTGAAGTTGCTAGACAGTACATGGCTGATTTAGCATTTCATCAAGTTAAGGTGGGAATGCTTGTTGGTCAAGGTGATGAAACTCGTCGCCGCCATGCAGACAATATTGCGGAAGCGATCGCCGCTACCGGAAATAATGGTGGTTTTGCTTACACCTTAGAACAGGCGGAAGTTTTCGGACTCAACTGTGTTCTACCAGCCTTTTCTACTGCGGATATGTCTTTTTGGGGCTTTGGTTACGCACCTTGCAACGGGATATTGCAAGGAGGGGGGAAACAGGGAAAGATGAAAAAATGCCTGTGTCCTCTATGGACAATGTGCGGTCGCAACAAAGCACAGCGAGATTTATTGGATGCGAATATTTGGGTTGGTCATGTGCGATCGCTTGATACTCAAATATCACCCCATGCGACTTACGAACAATTACGATATTTTGAATTAATTGCTCGTACCTTTGACCTAGTTGTTTTCGACGAAGGCGACATGGTGCAAAAAGTCTTAGATGATTATGGGGCGGCAACTTTAAGTATTTCTGGCTCAGAACACTCAATTCATAAAGTAATTCTCGAACAAATTCATAATCGCTTTGCTCGTGGTGAAAACTATCGACTATTTGATCGGGATATAGAACTTTACAGCCGTGACTTAGCGGAATTTGGCAATCATAATACCTCTTTGATTACTACCATCCATAATATGTCAGGGTCGCGGGTAAAAGAACGTTACGAAAATCAATTATTGACTGTATTACGGATTGTTAGCGAACTCTTGAATAGTGTTAAAAAATCCACTAAACAAGATGAAATTGATGAACAAGAAGCCAAAACAGAAGTTACCAGAAGTCGAGCCTTAGCTGAATTTTGGGAAAAAGCAGCATATAACGCCTTTTATGACCGCACAGGAGTTAATAACCCTCAAGATTTTAAAGCTGATTTTTGGCCTCATTATATAGGCATAAACAAAGAAACCTTAGAACAGCAATGGAAAAATCTCATTCATCATTTCCGTCGTTACTTAGCTGAAAATCTGATTAAACAACGTGATGCGATCGTTCAAGAAATTATTGAATTATTTTTTAAACTCTGTTTTCCCAAGCATCAATTAACTATAGAAGCTGAGGATTTAATTAAACTACTTATAACTGTTACATTCGTAATTCTAGGTTATCAGCGAATTGTACCAGGGACGAGAACAATGGTTGCAGAAGGCTTCATTCGTGAACCAATTGTAGAATCCACTGCATCACCAGAACTCAGAAAATTCATTCCCGAAAGTATTTTAGGTTCATTTTCTGGTGTGCGATACAGTTTTTTCAAAGCACTAACAACGCGCACTGCGGCTAGAAATATGGAGTTATCTTACATTACATTTGTAGGTGCGCCTCGGATGTTAATGCACCGCTTTCATCGGTTGTTAGAGGCAGATAATGGACAAGCAAGTCCAACTATTTTAATTACCTCAGCCACATCATTTTTACAAGCTAGTCCTGCCTATCATATTAACGCCAGACCACATTATTTACTCAAAGCAAAACCGCGTACATCAGATGATAATCGAGAACCCAGCGTTTATCGTTTCAAATGGTTTTCAGATAGTCAACGGGGTGATGAACCCCTCAAATATAGCGGTGCTGGCGACCTGCAAAAACGTAATCTTGAGATGATGGTAGATGCTCTTGTCAAAGGAGGAACTACTAACTCTGAAATTTATAAAGCTATGAATAGATTTGATGTCAAGTCTGGTATTTGCCGTAAAGCAGCTTTAGTTGTCAATGGTTATGACCAAGCACGCCATATCAAAAAATATATCAATAACTATTATCCTGATATTGGTAGGCATACAAAAGCAGTTGTTAAGTCTCTAAAAGAAGGGGAACAACCAAAAGATTTTGTCACTTCTGCTCAATGTGAAGCATTAGGAGATGATGAAAACTGTCACGTTTTAATTTTTCCCATGCTGGCAATTGGTAGAGGTGTCAATATCGTTTTTACCAAAGGAGAAAGAAAACTAGATGCAGCAATTGGCGCAATTTATTTCCTCACTCGTCCTCACCCTACTAAAGATGATATGCAGCTTTTGTATAGCTTGGCAGGACGAGCAACACAAGAATTTGATAGTCAAGTTTTTAGTGAGTCAGAAGATTTGAATGCCATAGCAACAGCTTGGCGACAATCAAGAAAAGACCTGTGGTTAATTGCCAATAGATTGTTACGTGAACCCTTAATGGCAAGCCGTTTAGGGACTGAACTATTCAAATCATTTACGGCTAATCAAATGGTAGCTATTCTGCAAACAATCGGTCGAGGAATGCGGAATGGATGCCCAGTATCAGTTTATTTTGTTGATGCAGCTTGGGCTAAAAAATCAACAGAAGGTAAGCCCGATTCTGGACGAGATAGTATGCTGGTTCAGATGCGAATTATTTTAGAAGAATGTGTTAACCATGAAGACCCCGTAATTCGGGAAATTTATCAAGAACTGTATGGCGCATTTCTAGAACCTTTACAACACATTCAAGGAGTAATTTATCCTGGTGAATTACATTCTGTAGAAGAATCGGCGGATGAAGAAGCAGGTTTCGATGAATTTTCACAACTATTGGAGATGTAAAAATGATGAATAATTTTGATAATGAGATTAAATTTGAAGAAGATTTATTGGCAGAAGAGGAAGACGAAGAAACTGAAGGTGATTTTGTTTCAGATACATTATATATTCAGCCAGGGGCAATCAAACCAATTGCCAAATTTCCTTTAGCTTTCACCGTACCAGATAAACTCCCCCCAATTATAGTAGAGGGTTGTACTCTTACTTGGACAAAACCAGCGTTGCAATGTTTTGGCGAGATTCAAAAAGGAGCTAATGTCAAAAATGTTCCTTATGGCTCATTGCGAAATTTTCTACAAGTAGTCTTAAAAGATGCAGCAAGAATTGAACCAGAAGTAGGTCTTAGCAAATATGCCTTAAATTATGCTAAAGGTGATAAGTTGCCAGAACCTTTTGTTTATTTTACTGGTGGCAATGAAGAAGAAATAAATAGAATGCTTCGCCCAATTATTAATGATTGGTTGACAAACTATCTCAAACCATTTGCTGAGAAGGAAGATATATCGATAGAAATTATTAACCGCTTGGAAGATTTGCAAGAAAGAGCAGAGTTAATAAAAGTTTCTTCATTCAAATCTCAAGTATTACCTTGGACTTGGGATAAAGAGACAGATACAACTCAAGCTAAAGCTAAAGATAAATATGCGTATCGAATGCTTGCAGATTATGTGGCTCGTCAAATTGCTGGACAGGTAATTTTTCCAGAGTTAGGGTCAATTAAACACATTATTTCCAGCAATACAACATTTAACTCTAGTATTGCAGAACTAATTACTGAACCGAAATCCTTAGATAATAAAAAAGGAAAATTTAGTTTTGTAGTAAGTTTGGAAGTTGTGACTTATCCATCTTTACATCAACCTTTATTAAAAGTTGAGGTTTCTAAACGTCGCTGGTTAACTCAGTTAAAACCTCCTAAATATGACCGCAGAAATATTAGCGGCTTCATATTTTCTCAAGAGCATACTGATCGCGCCTTTAGCTATCAAGTCAAAGCCGAACGAGATAAAAACAGCAAAAATGGTAAAAATAACAAGGAAGAGAAGATAAAATGGGTTTGGAAAACAGATAAAGATTTTGAAATCCTACGGAGAAAATTAAATCTAGGGTCATCTTTTGATGGTCAAGAAATCGCTTTGGGTTTAGCTTCTACTGATAGTTGTGAGGTACTTCTTACTCACCGTAATGGACTTCAAGATAATTCAGAAGACGACGAAGAAACTTCAGAAAGATATGGTATTGAAACAGGTGTACCAGAGATTGATAAATTAGATGCGTTTGAGGCGATTGCTAAAATTCTTCAACCACTAGGAATGGAAATATTCGATAAATATTCTTTGGTTAAACCAAGCCATGACTTGAAGGAAACAAAGAAAGCGACACGTATGATTAATCTTCCTACACTGCTTGGTAGTGTTTTGGAAGCTCTGGAAACAAATACCAACTTTGAGTTTACACCAAAATATCTCGATCAATTCAAAGATAAACAAATTGATGATTTACTAAGTAAACACTTTGGCATTCGTTTAGAAGGGATTCATTGGGGAAGAAAAGCTCTTCAATTCAAGGTAGGTACACTGAATCAAACAACTAAACTTCAAGACTTGATTCAAGCAAACCAGACAGCGATGCAGAGATTGTATCCCAATGAACGACCTTTATTATTTATCTTTTATGAAGCTGAACTACAAACAGAAGTGAAACTGTTGCAGAAAGTTACTCAACTTTTGTGGGGAGACATACTTAAAGTAGAAATTAGTCGCTTGCCAGAATATACTCATGGGCCAAAAGAGATTCTACCAGGAAAAGAGTTGAAGGCTAAAGAGCGATCGCGTGAGCGAATTAAAGCATGGGAATCCACCGCACAACAGATTAAAAAGCTCAATCAGCCAACTTTCTGCTTAATAATGGCGCGACAGTTTTATCCAAATCCTAATGGACAAAACAAGGAAATTTAGCAATCATTCCGTGGATTAGTTTTTCTGCTGCACGAGCTTTTGTTGCTGAACTTACTCCCATTAAACTGGCTGATAAAGAAGAGGTACGCAAGACTAGATTCATGGACTTTGTGGAACAGGTTGTTTCTGATTCTGTAGAGGAAGGTAAACAACCACTGATTATGATTGATTCTTCCAACTGTGTTCAACTATGGCCTTGGTTAGCTGATATTAGAATAAATGCTAATTAAATTAGCCTTAATTCGTATCAAGATATGCAAGTTAACTGGCAAGGCGCACGTATAATTCGTATTCGCCAAGAACTTGCTCCTGGCATTATTGAAAAAAAATCCAGACATTTAATAGAGACTTATCTAGACGATACTAGAACTAAAGAAGAACTCAAAAAACTGCCACCTGACATAGAAATTCCTTCAGCATCTAGTGCGACTGGTTTATTTCGACTCAGCGCGACTAACAAAACTGGATGCGTAGCTTATCTATCTGTGGCGCGTGAATTACCACATCAATATACTCGTGGTCAAAGTTGCTATCGATCAACCTACAGTCTAGATAAAAAAACTAATTTACTCACTAAACAAGCTCCGTTTGCAGGTCGCTGGCCTACTCCCAACCCCCTTGAGATTGTCGTTACCTTACGCCAACCAGAAGACAACCCTGACGACTTAGCCGCCTTTGTAGAGTCACTACGCTATGGCTTTGGTCACTACAGCGATTGGACAGCCTTACCTGCGCCCTTATTTTTTGAGCGCGTTGTGCGTGACTACATCAGCGATTTTACTATTGAAGATGATGAAAGCGAGGGTGATAAGGCAGATTCATAGATCAAAATAGAAATATAGCCTGTTGTTTGTCCAACTTTGAACCAAACTAACTCTGTGCGTAATTTGCAAGAAACTCACCTCAACCGCGCCCGTGCTAGTCTCAGACAAGCAATGTCCTGGTATGGATATCTTCGCAAACCAGGGCATTTATCATCTAATCCAGAATTGTCAGCTTTAGTCAAACCCGAAATAGAAGCTTTAACTGCTACACTCAGCAAGCTTGACGCTAACGTAATTAGAATTGCCGCCTTTGGTTTGGTGAGTCGTGGTAAGTCGGCGATCTTAAATGCTGTGTTGGGAAGCAAGATTTTGCAAACTGGCCCCCTCAATGGTGTAACTCAATGGCCGCGTTCTGTACGCTGGCAACCAGGGGGTAAGGTGATAGTAGAGTTAATTGATACCCCTGGATTAGATGAAATTCAAGGTGAGTCACGCGCACAAATGGCTAAAGATGTAGCGCGTCAAGCTGATTTAATTTTGTTTGTGGTATCTGGAGATATTACCCGCACTGAATATCAGGCACTTTTGGAATTACGTCAGGCACAAAAACCCCTGATTTTGGTGTTCAATAAAATTGACTTATACCCAGATACAGATAGGGCAGCTATTTACGAAAATTTACAGCAATTAGGTGCAGCGAATCCCCATACCCAGCCTCTGTTACCTGATGAAATTGTGATGGTGGCGGCAGAACCCGCACCAATGGAAGTCCGGGTGGAATGGCCTGATGGTAGTGTCAGTTATGAATGGGAAACGCCTCCGCCACAGGTAGACGAACTCAAGGAAACGATTTTAAATATTCTCAATCGAGAAGGGCGATCGCTATTGGCATTAAATGCACTGATTCAAGCACGGGAAGCAGAAGCTGCGATCGCTCAAAAAACTATTGATATCCGCGAACAAGAAGCGGAAGATATCATTTGGAGATTTACCAAATATAAAGCTTTAGCCGTCGGGTTAAATCCCATAGCTTTCTTCGATATTCTCGGTGGAAGTGTGGCTGATTTAGCTTTAATTCGCGCTTTGGCAAGATTGTATGGTTTACCTATGACTAGCTATGAAGCTGGGAGAATTTTAAAAACAATTTTATTGAGTTCTGGGAGTTTATTATTAGGAGAATTAGGTAGCAGTTTTCTATTAGGATTAGGTAAGAGTACAGCAGCGTTAACTAGTGGTGATAACCCGATTAATATGACGGCATTTGCTGGTAGTGCGATCGCTCAAGCTGGAATTGCTGGTTATGGTGCATATTCTGTAGGGAAAGCGGCTCAAGTCTACCTAGAAAAAGGCTGCACTTGGGGACAATTGGGTGCTGATACTGTTATTCAAGAAATTCTCTCTCAAGTTGACAAAAATACTATTCTGTATCGGCTGCAACAAGAATTAAACATGAAATCTTCAGATTAAATAAAAAATATTGGCTGAATTGTTGCTGTGATTGATAGTTGGTCAATTAATATCAAATTCCTCTGATAATCGCCCACAAATCTAATTTTGAGTGCAACATAAAAGAAATGGCAATTATTAGCTAACCTGAGTTCGGGTTAAAGATAAGGAGGTAAAAGCCACTCCAGTTGAAGGCTAGGTTTCTTAGGTTGATGACAATAAGCGATTAATCCGCAAAGAACGTTAACGCAAAAATTAACAGGGCTGACGCCGGGGTACCGGCTACCGCTTCGCTATCGATGTCTGGAATGCTCAATTTGAGAAATATTTTTGAGTTGGTCATTAATCGTCTCAATAATTGAGCGTTTACGGGACAAAAGCTTGTCATGAAGACGCATTAGCTTATTCTTCATATTGCGACGGGGTTTGGCAAAAAATTCAATTCCGAAGTCTTGTAAAAGTTGAGAAGCAAGTTTTTGTGAAACATAACCTCTATCGGCAAATATTTTGCCAAACAGACCACTCAGTAAATCGGGTACTGGTTGACGGTCATCGACATTACCAGGAGTCAGAGATACATTTAAGAGTTGACCAAACTCATTGACGACCAGATGCAGCTTAAAACCAAAAAACCAATCCACAGAAGTCTTGCCACGAGCGGCTAAACCTTCAAACACCTTATGCCTAGAAATCCGACGATTATGACATACCTTCAAGCAAGTTGAATCGATAAAACCGATACCTGTACATTGTCCAAAACAATGCTTCAGATAGACACACAAAGGTATCAAGGTTGATGGCATCCATTCAATAAATCGTTGATAAGAAGGAAGACCTGGAAATGCAGAACTCCACTGTTGTTTCACTTGATTTAAATAAAAATGCTTGAAATTCCGGTAGTGATTTTGATGAAAAGCGATGATAATTGTCATGATTTCACTTAAACATAAGCTTTTAGCACGAAAACGTTTTATTCCTCCATGATTTAACAATTTTTTGTGCCATTGCGCTTCAAACGCTTTACAGAAATCATCTACATGACAGAACAAAGCATCTAAACTAAACATAGGACAGGCTGCTGGATTTGTTGTTATTTTCAGCTTACTACCTGTCCTTTTCCTTATCCCGAACTCAGGTTAGCTAATAAATAGACAGGAATTACTAAGAAAAGGTGTTGAAAACTAGAACGGTATTCACCACTACATCTTTTAGTCAGCCTATCTAAACTAGGAATATCAGCTATTAATCACATTTTGATATCAGTCAATAGAGGCGATAAAGATAATGACAGGAACTTTCAACGTAGGTCTAAATACTGTTAACTCTGGTGGTAATGGAATTACAGATTTAGAGAAAGCAATTTTAGCAGCGATCGCAGAAGCCCGTAGCACCTGTGAACAAAGTGGCGATAATTCTCCTAATTGTGCTGTAGCCTGGGATATTGTAGAAGAATTACAAGCCGAAAAATCTCATCAACAACAAGCCTTAAAATATAAAACCGCTTTAGATAAATACTGCGAATTATATCCAGAGGCTTTAGAGTGTCTAATTTATGATGTTTAGAGTGTTGACGGTTGACGGTTGACTGCACTTTTTTGGTGAAAATCAGCTATGGCTGATTCCGTCATTTGTTGGATAGCACTTAAATCTAGCGGTGGTGTTTCACCTTCTGTTTGTAACCATAAGAGGTATTCAATATTTCCAGCCGGGCCAGTAATGGGCGACCAAGTTAAACCTTTGTATCTCCAACCTAATTCGTTAGCTACTCGCAACACCTGGAAAATAGCATCAGCTTGGTCATCGGGGTCGCGCACCACACCTTTTTTACCTACACGAGATTTCCCGACTTCAAACTGAGGCTTGACCAGCAACACTGCTTCACGAGGGGGTTGAGTTAGTCGCCAGACAGCAGGCAAAATCTTGGTTAAGGAAATAAACGAGACATCCACCACCGCCAAATCAGGAATCGGGTCATCTTCACCATATAAATCCCCAGGTTCTAGTTGACGTAAATTTGTACGTTCCCGCAACTTCACCTGGGGATTATTGCGTAAACCCCAGTCGGTTTGTCCATAACCGACATCAACGCCGTAAACTAATTTAGCTCCAGCTTGTAGTAAACAATCAGTAAAGCCGCCTGTAGAAATCCCCCCATCTAAGCAAACACGCCCTGCAATGGGAATCGCAAATACATCTAAAGCCTTAGCGAGTTTATCACCACCACGAGACACAAACCGCGATCGCTCTTTAATCTTAATTTGAGCAGCAGCATCAACCTCTGTCCCAGGCTTATCAATTACCTGTTGATTAACCATCACTTCCCCCGCCTGAATTAGCCTCTGTGCTAAAGCGCGAGAAGTACATAAATCTAACTCTACTAATAAGGTATCAAGTCGCTGCTTAACCAATCTCACCTGCCAAAAACATTTTTAAAATACTATTACCTATTACCACTCAAAACTCATTACTCAAAACTCATTACTCATTACTCATTACTCATTACTCATTACTCATTACTCATTACTCATTACTCATTACTCAAAACTCAAAACTCAAAACTCATTACTCATTACTCATTACTCATTACTCATTACTCAAAACTCATTACTCATTACTCATTACTCATTACTCTCCACTATCTAAATCCTCCAAAAATGGCTAACCCATAATACTTCCAAGGTACTGCTACAGTCTTAAATCCAGCCTGAGTCAGCATTTGCAGATGAGTGTCTAAAGTAGCAAGTTGGTCTTGATCAGAGTATCCTTGTTGACTGCTGTTACCAACTTTAGCGCGAATCTCTGTTAAATTAGTCCCTTGTTGGTTTGCCCATTCTTCTCGCGCCTCTTGATAAATTTCCGCTAGGGCTGGCGATTCGGGTAAAATTGGGTCTGCATTCCAAAAACAACCATCTTGTTTGAGACTGGCAGCAATACGCTTAAATAATTTTAGCTTCATCTCATCCTGAAGATGGTGAATCGCTAAGGATGAAACACAAGCATCAAATTCACTACCAATATCTAATTTTTCTGAATTAATAGCCCATTCACCGAAATCCGCTTGTATTCCCGTCCATCTTTGTTCGTATCCGGCTGCGGTGATTTTATCTTGGGCAAATTGCAGCATCCGGGGTGAGTAATCTAGGGCAATAATTTGCGCCTCTGGACAGCATTTAAGTACCTTGAGACTAACTTCACCTGTACCGCAGCCTAATTCTAAAATGTAATGACTATTAGAAGGCAGACAATGGGTAAGAACATCTAGTATTTCATCGTATCGTGGCAATAAACTACGAATCCCGTGATCAAAATCAGCCGTATTGGCGAATACTTCTCCAGGAAATAGCTGTGACATAGTTACTTTAATCAGGTACTCCGCCTATTATATTTTGCATGATTCCCCAACCTCTACTATTTCTACTCTCGTTTTTGACTAGCACAGTGGATATTAACTCATAATGAGAGGTAGCCACTCATGAGGAGATTCTCGATTCCCATTGTTGGGAAACAATATGCTACAGCTAATCACTATCATCTTTGTTGTAATTCTAGGTTCAGCGTTGTGTTCTAGTATAGAAACCGCGCTGTTTTCTGTTTCTACCCTCAGGGTCAGACAATTAGCACAATCAAATAACCCGTCAGCCGTTGCACTATTGGCGATTCGGGAAAATATGAATCGCCCAATTGCAACCATTGTGATTCTCAATAACATCTTTAATATTATTGGCAGTATCGTCACAGGTAGCGTTGCAACTCAAGCATTAGGATCACGGTGGTTAGGTGTATTTTCAGCTGTCTTGACTTTCTTGATTATCATTTTTGGTGAAATTATTCCCAAAACAATAGGAGAAAGGTATTGTGAACCAATTGCAATGCTAACAGCTATACCCATTACTGGGCTTTCTATTGTCTTTACACCCCTAGTATGGATTTTAGAAAACGTCACTGCACCCTTTTCTAAAGGTAAAAAAAGACCTACTACTAATGAGGCAGAAATCAAGCTACTTGCAAATATTGGTCAGCAGGAAGGGATCATTGAAAGTAATGAAGCAGAAATGATTCAGAGGGTGTTTAAACTCAATGATGTCACAGCTTCGGATCTCATGACCCCCCGCATTATGCTGACACATATCGACGGACATCTCACGATCGCTGAGGCGACAGCAGAAATTATCGCTTCCCAGCATACCCGGATTATTGTGACGGATGACTCGATTGATCAAGTCATGGGTTTTACTTTAAAACAGGAATTACTCACTGCGATCGTTCAAGGAAATCAAAATCACCAAATTTCTACACTGACTCGCAAAGTTCGCTTCGTACCTGAAGTAATTCAAGCAGATAGACTGCTAAAAAACTTCATCGAAGCCCGTGAACATCTGGCTGTAGTAGTAGATGAATATGGTAGTGTCGCCGGTGTAATCACTTTAGAAGATGTGCTGGAAGTGATAACCGGTGAAATTGTCGATGAGACTGATAGAAGTGTTGATTTGCAAGAAATCGCCCGTAAAAAGCGAGAAAAAATGTTGCAATCTATTAGTAATAGTAATTCCTCTTGGCAATGATTTGTTAGTAATTAGTGATTGGTAATTAACGTGAGCTTTTCAGGAATGCAATTCTTAAAAGCTCACGTTACAATACCTTTCTGGTGGTAAATTGGGTAGATAAATTTCTTGAACCCTGGTAATTGTCTATAAAAAACTATAGACCCAATAATACAAGCTACACCATCAATAATTAATGTATTAGGCGCACCTATATGACTTGCTAATACTCCACCTAATAAATTACCTACAGGTATCATTCCTAAAAATGACATTGTGTATAAGCTCATTAATCTGCCGCGCTTATCTTCTTCTACAATTGTTTGCAAAAATGTATTACTACCAGCTATTTGTAAAATTGTTCCTAACCCTACAAATAACATACTAAATAGAGAAACTGGTAAAAATCTAGAGTTAGCAAAGGTAATCAAACCAACACCTAAAATTGCTGGTGCTATGGCGATTAATTTACCAAGTCCTAAAATTGTTCTGCGTGTAACTAAATAGATTCCTCCAGATAATGCTCCTAGTCCTGAAGCTGCCATCAAAAATCCTAATGTTTCTGCATTACCTGCTAATATTTTTTCAGCAAAAATAGGCACAAGAATAGTATTTTGTAGTCCCATCAAACTGACTAAACTTGATAGGATTAAAATAGCTCGAATCGGGGGAAAACTAAAAGCATATACAAATCCCTCTTGAATTTTTTGTAAGGGATTTCCTGGACTTGCTGAGATTGTCCAAGGTTTGATGGTCATCGCTAATAAACAAGCAATAACTGCAATATAACTCAACCCATCAATTAAAAAACAGTACGCTATCCCAAACTGAGCAATTAATAAACCACCCACAGCCGGGCCAATTAACCGCGCACCATTAATCATAGTTGAATTGACAGCGATCGCATTGGCTAAATCGCCTCTGTGTTCTACTAGTTCTGGTACAAATGCTTGTCTAGCTGGTGCATCTAAAGCATTAATAAATCCTTGAAACAGGCTTAAGGCGATGATTTGCCATATTTGAATCACCCCAGTAAATGTTAATGTGGCAAGCACTAACGACTGTACCATAGATAGTATCTGTGTACCAATTAAGGTACGATAGCGCGAAAAGCGATCTACAAATACTCCGGCAAAGGGAGCAAGAAAAAAGTTAGGAATTTGGCTAGAAAATCCCACAATTCCCAGCATTAGAGGTGATTTTGTTAAATCGTAAACTAGCCAAACTGTCGCCAGTTGCGTCATCCATGTGCCAATTAAAGAAATTCCCTGTCCCGCAAAAAACAAACGATAGTTTCTTGAGCTAAATACAGGTATTAGCCGCCATTTCTGATGATTCATGAATTATTTAAAATGCTAGTTTTTTTGAAATTAATATTTAAAATGCGTAATATACGTAGTCTATAATTTTTATATCTGTTTTTTCGTGTACGTAGTATTTTTTACAAAAAATTAGGAAATTTCTTCACCCAGTTGGATGATTCAGAAGCAATACTTAAGAAAGGTTAGCGATCGCACGATTGAGAAGTTGGGAAAAAATTTCCCGATCAGCAATAGCAATACCTTGCATGGCTTCCTCACGCACCTCAGCTGCGATCGGTGGTAATACAGTTTCTAATTCCTTCCCAGCATCAGTTAGCCAAATTCGCCAGATACGGCGATCGTGGGTATCCCGTTCTCGACGCACTAAACCACGTTCTTCCATCCGGTCTAGGACACCAGTTAGTGTACCCCCCACTTGTTGAAGTTTTTCCCCAATACTAGAAGTAGGTAAACCATCTTCTTGCCACAAACAGCATAAAACCAGCCAATGAAATGGTGTTAAGCCAAAGGGTTCTAGCTTATCAGTAAACTTGCGGGTAAGTAACTGTGAAAGTAGTTTGATTCTATAACCCAAGTTATAAGGGGCTAGGTTATGCTGCCATGACTCTGTAGTTAGAGAATGATCGGGTTGAACAATCATCGAATATTTATTTAGTGTGCGTAATATTTATTGTAAATTGATTTAATATTTTTGGCAATTAAGAGTGCTGAGTTAAATTTGCTTTTAGCGTAGGTACAAGAACCCCACCCCCAACCCCCTCCCCGCAAGCAAGGAGGGGGCTATGATATACCTCATGTGATTAGGAAACGCTATCAGCCCATACTTTTTTACTTTTTAACACTCAAGACTCAGCACCGGCTAAACGCCGCGCTACCGCTAACAGCACTCTTCCGCTTCTAATTGACTCCCTTGAGTTTGCGAGTGTTGTCAACTAAACTTTGAGCGAATTGATCAAATCTTTGAGAAAGCTTTTCATCTAAAATTTTACCTTCGGGACTGAAAGCACCATAAGCTTGTCCGATCGCAATTTGTTCTGGAATTACCCAACCATGTACCCAACGGATAATCAACCGCAGATCGTTTAAAGCGTTGCTATTGGATTGACCACCCAGCACACTAATTAGTCCTGTGACTTTTCCAGACAATTCCTCAAAACTCATTAAATCTAGGGCATTTTTGATGACACCGCTAACACCGCCATGATATTCAGGGGTAGCTAAAACTAATCCATCGCTGTTGCGTACAGTATCACGCAACTTCTGAACATCAGGATATTCTGAATATTCTTTAGCTCCGGTGCAAAATGGTAATTGCAACTGTCGTAAATCGAGAATTTCTACCTCTGCACCTATAGCTTCTAGCCGTTGTGCTGCTACTTGTAAAGCCAATTGGGTGTAGGAGTTGGGTCTTAAACTACCGCCGATGCCAACAATTTTTACCATAATTCACCCATCATTAAGTATTTGTAAAATACGAAGTCATTACGACTATGTTGATTATCTTAACGATTTATTTTTCCACAGTCAAATTACTGAGAATTGGGTATAGGGCATTTTCCTCTCCCTTGTCCCCTCCGTCCCCCTGCCCCTCTGCCTCTTTTGGGAGTTAGACTAGATTAGATAAGTAGTAATTTCCAGTTATCGCAATTTTTGCTAGAAGAGTAGTCAGAAAAATATGCTCGGCTTATGGCAGCAGACAAAGGGTAATTTTTATGAAAAATTTTGCTAAGAAGGCATTGATGAAACAGCAATCACCAAAGCGCGTTGCTTGGACTGGTGCATTAGCAGCCAGTTTGATTATGTTACCGACTATGTTTGGAGGTAATCCTGCTTTAGCAGAAAAGACGGAACGCGATTCTTTAACCTATGGGGGATTAATTCAGAAAATTAATCAAGATCAAGTCAAAAAAGTAGAACTGGATGAAACTGAACAGATAGCAAAAGTTTATTTAAAAGGTGAAAAGCCAGACGCAGCACCAAAACAGGTGAGGCTATTAGAGCAAAATACAGAGTTGATTTCTAAACTCAAAGAAAAAAACGTTGATTTTGGTCAAGTCTCTTCTGCCAATAGTAGGGCTGCGGTGGGGTTATTGATTAACCTCATGTGGATTTTGCCTCTGGTGGCTTTAATGCTGCTGTTTCTGCGTCGGTCTACCAATGCTTCTAGCCAAGCGATGAATTTTGGTAAATCGAGAGCGCGTTTCCAAATGGAAGCCAAAACCGGCGTGAAATTTGATGATGTAGCTGGTATTGAAGAAGCTAAAGAAGAATTACAAGAAGTTGTCACTTTTTTAAAGCAACCGGAAAGATTTACAGCCGTTGGCGCACGTATTCCCAAAGGGGTGCTGCTGGTAGGCCCTCCAGGTACAGGTAAAACTTTACTAGCAAAAGCGATCGCTGGGGAAGCTGCTGTACCATTCTTTAGTATTTCCGGTTCTGAGTTTGTGGAAATGTTCGTGGGTGTAGGTGCTTCCCGCGTCCGCGATTTATTTAAGAAAGCCAAAGAAAATGCCCCCTGTCTCATATTTATTGATGAAATTGATGCGGTAGGTAGACAACGGGGTGCGGGTATTGGTGGCGGTAACGACGAGAGAGAGCAAACCCTCAACCAGTTACTGACTGAGATGGATGGCTTTGAAGGTAACACTGGCATTATTATTATTGCTGCTACCAACCGTCCTGATGTCTTAGATGCAGCATTACTCAGACCGGGACGCTTTGATCGCCAGGTGATAGTTGATGCACCCGATCTTAAGGGTCGCTTGGAGATTTTGAGAGTTCATTCCAAGAATAAGAAAGTTGATCCTGATGTATCTTTAGATGCGATCGCCCGCCGGACACCAGGGTTCACCGGTGCAGATTTAGCCAACTTACTCAATGAAGCTGCCATTCTCACCGCCAGAAGACGCAAAGAAGCCATTACCATCCTCGAAATTGATAATGCTATAGACCGAGTTGTCGCGGGGATGGAAGGGACACCCCTAGTAGACAGCAAGAGCAAACGCTTGATTGCTTACCACGAAGTCGGACACGCCTTAATTGGCACATTAATTAAAGACCATGACCCAGTGCAGAAAGTCACCCTCATTCCACGGGGACAAGCACAAGGTTTAACTTGGTTTACTCCCAACGAAGAACAAGGCTTAATTTCCCGTTCCCAACTCAAAGCCAGAATTACGTCTACTTTAGGCGGTCGTGCGGCTGAGGAAATTGTTTTTGGTAAATCAGAAGTGACAACAGGTGCAGGAGACGACCTGCAAAAAGTCACATCAATGGCACGCCAAATGGTGACACGTTTTGGTATGTCTGAATTAGGGCCATTATCCCTAGAAACTCAAAATAACGAGGTATTTTTAGGTCGTGACTGGATGAATAAATCAGAATATTCTGAGCAAATAGCTGCCAAGATTGATTCACAAGTTCGTGAAATTGTCAATATTTGCTACCAAACATCTAAGGAATTATTGCAAGAAAACCGAGCATTAATGGAACGTCTAGTAGATTTGTTGGCAGACCAAGAAACAATTGATGGTGATTTATTCCGCAAAATTGTGGATGAGAATAATACACAATTAATTGATGAAAAGGTCGCGGTATCTCATTAAGAAGGTGACAGGGGACAGGGGACAGGGGACAGGGGACAGGGGACATGAGTTATATAATAGCCCCCTCTCCTTGCTTGCCTACGGTGTACACACAAGTGCTACCCACATACATTTCAGAACCTTGAGAAAATTCTCAACTGTCATGTTGAATGTAGCGATAGCGAAATGAAACATCTAGAGACTACGGTGGAAGTCCGAGATTCTTCCTTTCGCTCCGCTCCACTCAGAATGACATTGAAGGGCTATAAAGCAAGTGGTGACTGGGATTTTAAGACTTGTGTGTACACGGTAGCCTTGCTTGCGGGGAGGGGGTTGGGGGTGGGGTTCTTGTACCTCAATAAAGCAAGAACCGCTATAACAGTCATTCTCCCTTGTCTACCTTGTCTCCCCACTCCCCAATTCCCTAACTAACGATGTAAGGTGAATTAATTGCCGGTACACGACGAGCATCGACTAAAGCTTGATACACTATCGCTACTACCTCGCCGCGTGTAGCATCGCGGGTAGGATTGAGTAGTTTGATATTGGGGTAATTAACGATAATTTTTTTGTCTATGGCTTTGGCTACCTGATTTTTACCATAATCAGGAATTTTGGCATTATCATCAAAAACTTTAATGGCGTTGGCAACATTAGTAGGTAAACCTAATCCTAGCCCATTGACCAAGGAAACTATAACTTGCACACGCTGAATATTCTGATTGGGTTTGAATGTTCCATCGGGATAACCAGAAAGGAATAGACCTTGATATGCCTGTACAATCACCTTAAATGCCCAGAAGTTTTCAGGTACATCTTGAAATCTGATGACAGCCCGATTTGGTGCTGGGTTAAAAGCTTTAACTAATAAGGCTGCATATTGTCCGCGTGTCATTGTAGCATCAGGTTTAAATGTCCCATCTGGAAAACCGCTAACTATTCCCTGTTTGACTAATTCCTGAATAAATGGTGCAGCCCAATGATTACCAATATCTTTTAAGTTTATAGGGCTTGGAATTGGAGTTGGTGTCGGCGTTGGAGTTGGTATTGGAGTTGGAATTGGCGTTGGCGTTGGAGTTGGAATTGGTGTTGGTATTGGAGTTGGTATTGGCGTTGGTGTTGGCGTTGGTGTTGGTATTGGCGTTGGTATTGGCGTTGGTGTTGGAGTTACTATTGGTTCAGGTTCAAGTTCAGGTTCGGGGGTTGGTATTGGTATAGGTACGGGGATAGGCGTTGGTATTGGAGTTGGCGTTGGTGTTGCTATTGGAGTTGGAGTTGGAGTTGGAATTGGAGTTGGTGTCGGCGTTGGTGTTGGAGTTGGTGTCGGTGCTGTAACTTGAATATCTACAAACTCTATATTCCCTGCAACCTTAGTTTTATCTATTTGATTACCGACAGATACTAACTTATTGGCACTAACATTTTGTACATCAAATTTAGCATTATTGCGTAGAATGTTACCGCCTGGGGTATTGGTATTACCAAGATCAGGTAGGGCATTAGCAATAACAGTCAAACCATCATCTGTATTGTTTTCAATAAGATTATTACGCAATATGGGACGGGAATTACCAGAGGCGATTATCCCAGAACGGTTTTCGTAAATTTTATTATCTATAAGTGTGGGTGATGCAGTGTCACTAATGGCAATGCCAAAACCTGTTTTAAAGCAGACATTACCTTGAAGTTTACCTTGAGAATTTTTAGCGATCGCAATTCCGTTGGCTGCATTCTCGGTAAAAACATTCCCAATAATTACTGGGTTAGCATCACCTGTAGCAAATACACCCTCGCGCTTGCAATTAATAAAGGTGCAATTAGCAACAGTGGGGGTAGTTGATTCCGCCCAGACACCACTACCACGACTATCGGGATTAGTCACCGTCACGCCTCTTAGTTCCGCACCATCCAACATCACAAAGGTAACGTTTTGACGAGCAAAAGTCCGGCTGAGGTAGTTTCCACTACCTTCTATGAAAATATTATTGCCTTTGTTGGCTTCATTACCGATAACTTTGACACTAAAGGGAATCGCTAGGGGGAAAATTTCACCGTTATCGGCTTTGTAATTCCCACCAGCTAGTTGAATAGTGGTATTGGGTGAAGCGACTTTTAGGGCTTGGGTAATCGTTTTGAAGGGGGCTGCTTGGCTACCGGGATTGGTGTCGCTGCCTATAGCTGGATTTACGTAAAGATTTTGAGTCATATTTATACTGTAGAAAAATACATAGCCATACTAACGCTAACTGTGAAAATAGCTAGCGATCGCTAACATTTGCAACATTGACTACCAAATTTCGACAGCATATTCCAGAAAATTATCAGATGAATGGCTGTAAGACTGGCGATTGGCGACTGGAAATAGCAGTTAAATTATCAATTGTTGTACGATAATTTGAACTACACCAATGACCATCTCTACAAACAGCCAGCCAAATACGCAAATGAAAATCACCTGCATCAGGTTGATATTTAATAAAAATATTTCTATAAATTAAGTAGAAATCAAAAGTAGTTGCAATTGAAAAAATATGGGTTAAATTTCCAATTTTTAACTGTTTGAAGATTTGAGAAGTATGCAAGAAGTCTATATGATTTCAGCAGTACGCACGCCTATTGGTCGGTTTGGAGGGGTTTTAGCGGATTGTCTCCAGTAGATTTAGGTACTATGCGAACAGCTTTAGAAAGAGCAAAAGTATCGGCTGCATCTTTAGCGATCGCTATTACCGCCAGATTACTCAACAATCCTGATATAGCAGTGTCGGCTGCTGCTGTTTACAGTAATATCTAATTACTCATTTTTTGTCATCAAGAAGATGCACGTTATTAGTTTTAAACTATTAAGAGAATATGGAGAAAATCACGCTGATTCTGAGGAAGCTCTGAATAACTGGTATAAAATTGCTAGTAAAGCTAAATGGTCAGACTTGGTTGAAGTACAGCAAGTTTTTGCTAAAGCTGAGGCTGTAGGTAACTTTACAGTTTTCAATATTAAAGGCAATAAATACCGCTTGATTGTTAGTATAGATTATGAAGGTCAATTAATTTATATTAAATATATCCTCACTCACGCAGAATACGATAAGGATAATTGGAAAAATGACCCTTACTTTTAATTCAGAAAAATACAAAGAACTATTAACAGCGTATCTTCCCAAGCTGATCAAAACTGAAGCAGAAAACGAACAAGCGTTAGCCATTGTTGAAGATTTAATGCACCGTGAACGCACTCCTGAAGAGAATGAACTCTATCAATTATTAATAACTTTAATTGAAAAATTTGAACAAGAATATTATCAACCTGATCAACCAAATATACCTCAATCTATGCTGTTATTTCTTTTAGAACAATCTGATAAAACCAAAGCTGATTTACAAGCTGTTTTAGATTCAGAAAATTTGGTTGATAATATTTTAAACGGCAATCAAAAGATAACTCCAGAATTAGCGCAAAAACTTGGAGGCTTTTTTCATGTGGAAGCAAGTTTATTTGCAAGTCCCTGAATTACAGCATAGACATAGCCTATTAAGGGACTTCCAGATAAAAAAATATCCAAAATGTAGGGTGCTTCAGTGCGAGAGAACTTAACTTTGTCATAGTCATCATGTCATGATATCTTCCCTAGAATAGGCACTATCTCCACGTACTAAAATTTCAACCTCCTCCCTGCATCTCTTCAATGTTAAACAAACTAATTAATACTCCCGCTAAGGGAATAGATAAGAAAACTCCCACCAATCCTGCAACTTTAGCTCCTACTAATAAGGCAAAAAACATAAAGACTGGATTCATGTTAATTGAGCCTTGCATAATTCGCGGCATGAGTAAATTTTCTTCTACTTGCTGGAGCAGAATACAACCAATTAATACTTTTATACTCACCCAAATTCCTTGAGGTAAAACAATTAGAGAAACCAGAGCAATTCCGATTGTAGCTCCGATGCCAGGAATTAAATCAAATACCCCTGCGATCGCTGCTAAAAATAGCGCGTAAGGTAATTGCAAAATAATAAATACAATAAATACTGAAACTCCAAAAAACAAAGATAACAATAAGCGTCCCCAAAAGAATCCTAAAAAGTTCTGTTGAATTGCTACTGTGAGTTTATCCCGCATATTCTCTGGGAAAATTTTTAAAATAAAACACCAAACTCTTTGACCATCTAGCAACATAAAGAAAGCTACAACTGCTATCAGAATCAAATCTATGAAATTAAATAATAACCCTGGAATATTTACCAAACCAGTACCAATAAATGATAGTACCTGATTGCGGAGTTCATTTTCTATAGCTTTAAAATCAACTCGGAAATTTAAATTTGTCAAGAAAATTTGTAATCTATCTAATATACTAATAGCAGAATCTAGAAATTTAGGTGCTTGATTTACTAGTTCTTGTCCTTGAGATAAAATTGCAAAACCCAGTGTAGCTACTAACCCTACAACAATTAGTAAACTGAGTAAAAAAACTATGATAACTGCAATACTATGTGGTAAAAATCTCTCAGACCACCGTACTGGATAACTCAACAAAAATGCGAGAATACCTGCAAAAATAAAAACAACAATTACTGTAGCAAAATAACTTAAAAATTGAACAATTCCCCAACCCAGTGCAAAAAGTAATACATAGCGGATCAGCTTGGCATTATTTAGCTGATCCCAGATTTTTGTAATATTTGTCTCATTCATATATAAAAATTAAATATTATCATATTTTATTTTTCAAAAAAAGTTTACCAAGAAGACAATATAAATTCATCTAACTCTAGTAAGCAAAAAATTACTAACATGGAAATAGTGTTGAGTCACCGAAGTTTGCCCGGAGGGAAACCCTACTTGCAACTTCTCGCTGTTAGCGGTAGCGGGACGTTGAGCAGCGTACTGAGTTCTAAGTATCTTTATCAAGTTATGGTAATAAAAAGATTACATTTACTAGTCTTATTTAATTTTCTTAATTCATAGCAATCAGTAAACAAATAAACAGCAATCCCAGTAATAGTAACAAAGTCTGATGACGTTTAATCAAGTTACGAATAGTGTTTGTCAAACTAGTATTAATACGCTGTTGTTCTAAAATGGATTGCTTTTCAGAAATATTTTGGTAAAGAGTACAGTCTTTAGCGTAGGGACGTTGGGGAAAGTTGCAAGTATCATCAGCATGGTATGTGCAACTATTGCACAGATATTCATTTTTATTGGCACAGTGCAGAGTAATACCGGGATGTCCGTAGGCTTTAAGTGTTGTTCGACAATAAGGACAAGTCAAAGCCTGACTATCAATGAGTTGGTGACAGTGGGGACAAGATACAGTAGCCACAATTTAAGCTCAAATTACTAAACACTCTGATTTTAACTATTATGGGTTGAGTCCAGGGGGAATATTATTTCCCGCCCCTCTCAGTTAGATCCGTGCGTACCCGTTTCCGTGTACACGGCTCCCGATGTTCTTAGCTTTCGCGTTTGCTCATGTGAATATAATCGTGGCAGCTTTCGTGAATGGCAAGAAGGTTTTTAGTTTTCCAGTTTTGGTGGTTTCCATCAACATGATGTAAATGTACCTTCTCATCACTGAGCATTTTTAGACCACAATTACCACATTTATGGTTTTGCCGTTTGAGGGCTTTAGAGGTATCGTTATCATAGAGCTTGCTGTTGCGCTCGCTCCAGTAACTCAAATCTCCGTCGTAGGGTGATTTCTCGCCTTTGACATTGATATGTTTATTTTCGGAGTAAGGAACTGCTGGGAATGACTTATCTAGTAATTTCTTGCTAGTGTAGCGATTCTGTTTAGTTTCCTTATTGAATACCCTAAATGCTCTTGTTTCGATGTGGTATAACGAGTTTCTAGTCCCGTCCATCTTGCAGAAGCGGTGATAATTCCTCCAACCTCTGACTACCGGGGCTAATTTCTCAGCCTTTGTTGTAGCACCATAATTCGAGTTGTTGACGATGAATTTTACTTTCTTGCGAAAAGCTTTGTAGTTGTCCACTGATGGAACGCATTTAAACTTCTCGTTTTTCTGGACTTTAAAATTCCAGCCGAGGAAATCAAACCCATCTGTCGCAGCGGTTAGCTTTGTCTTTTTCTCACTGACTTTCATTCCCCGCTCTGCTAGGAACTGACTGATTTTGTCAAGTATTTCTGTGGCATCGTCTTGAGGTCTAAGTATTATTACCATGTCGTCCGCATAACGGATTGTTGGTTCAATAATCCTTTCCTTTGAGGTTTTGTCGGTAATTCGACTGTTAGAGTCCACGTGGTATCTATGAATACCTTCAATTCCATTTAAGGCGATGTTAGCTAGAAGTGGACTTACCACCCCACCCTGGGGAGTTCCTTGTTCGGGAAATTCTGGATTGACTCCGGCTTTGAGACATCGGAATATTCCTTGTCTTATGCTCTTAGGAGCAATGAGTCTGTCCATTATGGCGTTGTGGTTTATCCGGTCGAAGCATTTTTCAATATCGAGTTCTAGAACTCGTTTATCTATTCCGTTGGCGTTTGAACTTAGGTTAAGGAACAAGATTTTCTGAGCGTCATGCGCTGAACGTCCCGCTCTGAACCCGTAGCTGTATGCGTGGAAGGTTGCTTCGTGTGCTGGTTCTAATGCGTATTTGATAAGGCATTGGTAAGCCCTATCTGCTAATCCCACTATGGATTGAGGGGAAACCGGAAAATCTAGTTCCCATTTCCAAGGGGAGGGTTAGCGTGGGGTAAACAGAGGATTGATAGTGATTCGATAACTTGTGTGTACACCGTAGGCTACGCTGAGGAAGGGGAATTACGCGAAGTTTGTTAAATTAATGGATAAGCAAGTTTGCAGTCAGGACTTTAGTCCTTAGAAAAATTAGGACTGAAGTCCTGACTACGAACCGTCAAAACTAAATTGACACAGGAGTATTCGACCTTCGGCAACCTTACCCAGTAAAAATGTGTCAACATATTCAGTGCGCGATGCGTCGGTTGTTGTCCATACACAGAAGCAGGTTTACGGTGGTAAGAACTATGCGTCCTTGGCTAAGTACATTTTCTTTAGTGCTACTACTCCAAAGCTTCCCAGTAATTGTGCAAGCGCAAGTGACCGAAACTACTGCGGGAGTGACATCAGAGGCAATTCAACAGGTAGTTGCCGCTAAGTTGATGACTAATTCATCTGATGGTAACTTTTATCCAGAAAGGTTGATAAGTCGTGCAGAATTAGCGACGATTTTAGTCAAAGCATTTAAGTTAGATAGACAAGAAGCTGCTCAACAAGAAAAACCAATACCTATATCAGATGTTTCCCCTTCTCACTGGGCATATCGAGATATTCAGATAGTGCTAAGAACAGATGTGATGAGAGGTTATCGGGGGAATTTGTTCTTCCCTAATCAACGGGTGACAAGGGCAGAAGGCTTGGCTATTTTCGCCCAAGCTTATGGTGTGTTTCAGTTTGGTGATGATTATGTGAACGAAATTCTCGCCGCACACCCAGACGCAGCATCTATACCTAGTTGGGCTAGAAGAGCGATCGCCACAGTAATCACTGAAGGGTTTATTAATACTGATGCTCAAAACAATATATCCCCCTTAAGACCGATGAATCGCGGGGATATGGCCTATCTTTTGAGTAAATATTTGCAAAGACAACAAAAGCAACCGGAAATGCCAGAAGTTCCCAGTGTTACCAACACTCCACCATTTTTCTAGTTCTCAAAAGCAAAAATAAAAAAGTGCAAGTCACAAAAATGACACACCCATAATGTGGGCTTTTTTTGATATTTTCCTAATAACTGTCTATTTTGTTACTGTCCTTGCAGGTAACTGGATACATACTTTAAAGTAATTTTGCGGTATGAGCTTTCAGCATAAATACTAAGAAAAAATGCTGAAGGTATTGTGACTAATTCCCCGTTACATAAAAATACATTTTAGACTGCTACTTAGTACCAGTCTAATTCTATCGGCAACCCGACCGTGGGAAAATCAAAATACCGAAAGTTAGAGATTAAAGAGGAAAACACTATAATATGCACTTGAGCGAAATCACCCATCCCAATCAGTTGCACGGCTTATCTATTCGGCAACTGCAACAGATTGCCCGCCAAATTCGAGATAAGCACCTGCAAACAGTCGCAGAATATGGTGGACATCTAGGGCCTGGTTTGGGTGTTGTAGAGTTAACACTAGGGCTTTACCAGACTTTAGATTTAGATCGGGATAAAGTAACTTGGGATGTAGGACACCAAGCTTATCCCCACAAACTCATCACAGGACGTTACAGTAACTTCCACACCCTCAGACAAAAAGACGGAATTGCCGGTTATCTCAAGCGTGGTGAAAATCAATTTGACCACTTTGGCGCGGGTCATGCTTCTACTAGTATCTCAGCCGCCTTGGGTATGGCTTTAGCACGAGATTTAACTGGGGAAAAATTTAAGGTAGCGGCGGTCATTGGTGATGGTGCTTTAACTGGCGGTATGGCTTTAGAAGCCATCAACCACGCCGGACATTTGCCCAAAACTAACCTGCTGGTGGTTCTCAACGACAATGAGATGTCCATCTCTCCCAACGTGGGGGCAATTCCTCGCTACCTGAATAAAATGCGCCTCAGTCCACCGGTGCAGTTCATCAAAGATAATTTTGAAGAACAATTCAAACACATTCCTTTTGTGGGTGAATCCTTATCTCCCGAACTAGGACGCATCAAGGAAGGGATGAAGCGTTTGGCTGTTCCCAAAGTAGGGGCAGTTTTTGAAGAACTGGGCTTTACCTACATGGGGCCAGTAGATGGGCATAATTTGGAAGAATTAATTGCTACCTTCCAACAAGCACATCAAATTGCTGGGCCAGTTTTAGTCCATGTGTCTACAGTTAAGGGTAAAGGTTATGAAATCGCTGAAAAAGACCAAGTAGGCTATCACGCCCAAACCCCTTTTAATTTGACCACGGGCAAAGCAATTCCTTCCAATAAGCCTAAACCCCCTGCTTATGCCAAAGTCTTTTCTCACACCCTCGTCAAACTTGCCGAACAAAACCCCAAAATTATTGGGATTACGGCAGCAATGGCGACAGGAACAGGCTTAGACAAACTGCAAGTCAAATTACCCAATCAATATATTGATGTCGGTATTGCAGAACAACACGCTGTCACCCTAGCGGCTGGATTAGCTTGTGAAGGTATGCGCCCTGTGGTTGCTATCTACTCTACCTTCTTACAACGGGCTTATGACCAGATCATTCACGATGTCTGTATCCAAAAACTCCCAGTATTCTTTTGCTTAGACAGGGCAGGTATTGTGGGTGCGGATGGCCCTACCCACCAAGGTATGTATGACATTGCTTATCTGCGTTGTATTCCCAATATGGTGTTGATGGCCCCTAAAGATGAGGCAGAATTGCAACGGATGATTGTTACTGGTATTGAACATACCAGTGGCCCTATTGCTATGCGTTTCCCCAGAGGTAACGGACACGGTGTTCCCCTGATGGAAGAAGGTTGGGAATCTTTGGAAATCGGTAAGGGTGAAATTCTCCGCAATGGCGATGATGTGTTGATCGTTGGCTATGGCACAATGGTTTACCCCAGTATGCAGGCGGCGGAAATTCTCAGTGAACATGGTATTGAAGCAACTGTGATTAATGCCCGATTTGTTAAGCCTTTAGATACAGATTTAATTGTACCTTTGGCTCAGAAGATTGGGCGCGTGGTCACTCTTGAGGAAGGCTGTGTGATGGGTGGCTTTGGTTCAGCTGTAGCGGAAGCCTTGCTAGATGCTGATGTGGTAGTTCCCGTGAAGCGCATTGGTATTCCAGATGTGTTGGTTGAACACGCTACACCAGATGAATCGAAGGCAGAATTAGGATTAACTAGTCGTCAGATAGCCGAAAGAGTTTTGGAGGCGTTCTTTCAGCCAAAAGTGTCTGCTGTTGTTTAGTTGATCAGTTTTTATTTCTTGCATAAATATTTTTTTGTTTCGCGCAAAGGCGCAAAGACGCAAATAAGAACGCTGTAATCGTGACTTTTGCAAGAGGTCTAATAAATAACCCCTCAAGACAGGGGTTATTTTTTTATGGAAAATAAATTTTTTAGGAAACTGTCAATATATCTAGAAAGGGATTAATTAATCATAATTTGCTGAGACGATCGCCATAAAGCTGACTCTATTGGTGATGCGATCGCCTGTTGAAGATGGTACTAATATGTGAGTCAATTTAACTAACTATCAGTTCCCTACCACTATGCAATCAATTCTCTGGCAGGGTATAACTCATGCTTCTATAGGTTCAGTGTTATCAACACCAATTAAAGACCCAGTACCCGTCTTTTTGATGATTTTGGGGATTATGTTGATTGCTCCCCTACTTTTTGAGAAAATCCGGCTACCTGGTATTGTCGGCTTAATTTTGGCGGGTGTGGTAGTCGGCCCTAATGTACTAGGACTTTTGGCACGGGATCAAACAATTGTCCTGCTGGGTACTGTGGGTTTGCTGTTTCTTATGTTTATGGCAGGTTTGGAAACTAGCTTAGATGACCTGAAATACAATGCTGATAAGGCGGTTATCTTTGGACTGGCTACTTTTCTTGTGCCGATGGGATTAGGAACGGCAGCCATGATGGGTATTGGCTACGATTTATTACCTGCGGTTTTGGTGGCTTCCTGTTTCGCTTCCCATACCTTACTCGCGCTACCCATCGCCAGTAAATTGGGCATTATGCGTTCTCAAGTTTTAACTACTACCCTTGGCGGCACGTTAATTACCAATATTTTGGCACTTTTGGTATTAGCAGTAGTAGTCAGAGCGCATCAAGGTAATTTAACTCTGAGCTTTTGGCTATTCTTGATTCCAGCTTTAATTATTTACACCTTCTTGACTTTATGGGGTGTACCTCGCATCGGTCAATGGTTTTTTCAGAAATTTGGCCATGATGAAGGGGCAGAATTTACCTTTGTTTTAGCTACTTTGTTTGTAGTATCCTACGGAGCAGAATTAGTCCAAATTGAGCCGATTATTGGGGCTTTTTTGGCAGGGGTAGCTATTACACAACTGATTCCCCAACTTAGTCCTTTGATGAATCGGATTCAATTTATCGGGAATACCTTGTTTGTCCCGTTCTTCTTGATTTCTGTGGGGATGTTGGTTAATCCTGGCATTTTGATTAAAGAACCGCGATCGCTGATAGTATCTGGTGTGATGGTAGTGGTGGCGATTGTCGCTAAGTACATACCAGCTTGGGGTGCAGGTAAGTTATTTGGCTTGGATTTTAACAATATTATGGTGATGTTTGGGTTATCAGTGGCTCAAGCAGCATCAACTTTGGCTGCTATTACTGTGGCTTATAATATCCAGTTAGTTGACCAACTTACAGTTAATGGCACAATTGCCATGATTCTAGTTACCTGTATTGCTTCACCTTGGGTAACAAATCAGTGGGGGCAAAAACTCAAGCCAGAAGTAACTAGTACCCAAAAAATTCAAGATGGTAGTAGTATAGGCGATCGCGTTTTAGTCCCAGTGGCTAATCCCAGTACAGAAGATAATCTCCTCAAATTAGCCATTATTCTGGCAAAATCTGCAAATGGTACTCTGTTACCTCTGCACATATTATTAGAAGAAACTGCCCCCATTTCCCCAGAGGCCAAAGCCAGACAAAACCAATTACTATCCACAGCCGAAATGATCGCCCATGCGGCGGTTGCTAATGTCACCCCCATCGGTCGTATTGATGAAGCTATAGATAAAGGTATCGCCCGTGTTGCTGAAGAAAAGCACGCGAGTGTAATTATCTGCGGTTGGAAAGGTTACTCTACTTATCAAGAGAACTTATTTGGTGGTGTGATTGACAAAATTGTGCAGCGTAGCAGTGTCCCCGTTTTGGTATCTCGCTTTCCTTTACCAATTGAACATACCAAGCGAGTGTTTTTGGCTTTCACCAGCCAACAGATGCGTACTAGTTCTTTCTCCCAAAGCATTCAATTGGCTAAAAGTCTAGCCACAGAACTCAAAGCCTCTTTACAACTGTTACAAGTCGTCCCAGTTAGGGAGACAACTAGTGAGTTAACTGATATCGAACTACCCCCAGACACACCAATTCAACAGGTGCGCGGTAATTTTGTGAGGCAAGTTTCCCGATTACTCAAAAGCAATGATTTACTGCTGTTAAATGGCGCAGTAGAACACAAAAACCAACTATTGGTACTATTTGGCAAAGCACCAGAAGCGATCGCTCGTAATCACCCGGAAATTGCTATGATTATCGGTTACTTTCCCCAATAGAATGGGGTGTAGGGGTATAGGGGTGTAGGGGTATAGGGGTGTAGGAGAAAAGAAGGAAGAAAGAGTTTTTCCCTGTCACCTGTCACCTGTCACCTGTCCCCTGTCCCCTGTCCCCTATCACCTGTCCCCTATCACCTGTCCCCTGTCCCCTGTCCCCTGTCCCCTTCCTATGATTTACCCCGTTATTTGGCAAAATAATTCCGTCTTACTAATTGACCAAACCCGTTTACCTAATGAATATGCGGTTGTAGAAATTCACCGTAGCGAAGACATGGCGCGGGCGATTAAAACTATGATTGTGCGGGGTGCGCCGGCTATTGGTGTAGCAGCCGCCTATGGGATGTATTTGGGGGCGCGGGAAATTGAGACAAGCGATCGCCACGAATTTTTAGCACAACTAGAACAAGTCGCTGATTTATTACGGGCTACTCGTCCCACCGCCGTAAATTTATTTTGGGCAATTAGTCGGATGATGAAAATTGCCTACGCTACCCCAGGAACAGTCACAGATATTCAACGAGTTTTATTACAAACAGCCCAAGCCATTAATGTTGAGGATGTGCAAACCTGTCAGGCGATCGGTGATCATGGTTTGCAACTATTGCCCACAACCCCAGAAAAGCTAACACTACTAACGCACTGTAATGCTGGGGCTTTAGCTACGGCTGGTTATGGTACAGCATTGGGGGTTGTGCGTTCTGCTTGGCGTGAGGGACGTTTAGCACGTCTGTTTGCAGATGAAACCCGTCCCCGGTTACAAGGCGCAAAACTCACGGCTTGGGAAGCTGTGCAAGAAGGTATCCCCGTCACTGTCATTACTGATAACATGACAGCCCATTGTATGCAGCAGGGTTTAATTCATGCTGTGGTCGTCGGTGCAGATCGTATTGCTGCTAATGGTGATACTGCCAATAAAATTGGTACTTATAGTTTAGCTATTGTAGCTAAGGCACATAATATTCCTTTCTATGTGGCAGCACCTGTTTCTACCATTGATTTTGAATTATCTGATGGTAGTCAAATCCCCATTGAAGAACGCAACCCAGAGGAAATTTATCAAGTTGGTGATACCATCCTGACACCATCTGGTGTGGAATTTTATAACCCAGCTTTTGATGTGACTCCAGCCGATTTAATTACAGCCATCATCACAGAAAATGGTGCGTTTGCTCCTAGTGAGTTAAGGAAATCTCAAATACAATCAGTAGCTTAAGTGGCTATTTTAACAGTCAACAGTGATCTATTTATCCCTGGTGAAACACCACACCCTAAAGGTGGAATACGTTGGTGGCGGGTATAAATACTAGTGTAAGTCCCTTTCATCCCTATACTCTTGCAGGATACGCTACAGTTGCAGCTATATATTGACATAATACAAATTATATGCGTAAAAATAAGCATCTGTTATTAGGCTGATATCAATCTAATAGAGCTATGCAAAGAAGATTTAATGGTAAAATTATTTCTGTAAAAGTCAATTTGCTGTGAGTGGTAGATACACATTCAACACAATTCGGTTAAGGTGCATAGTTTTTGAAGATACCCCTTAGTCCCAAGGGAGTTAGCCGGTTGATTTCATACAAGCAGAGAAAAAATAAAACTGGGTTTCCAAACCTCGCTTGGGGGAGAGGTTTAGAGATGGGTAAAAGCCATGCCACAAAACGAGAAATAAAGACCTTATATATTTTCTTTTTTCGTATGAAACCACCTTGCTTAGTCCCAAGGGGGTTGGGTGAATCTAGTATTATCCGAACCGTATTAGATACACATTTTATTCTTCTACTACTTTTTTTGTTCTATTTATATTGCGGTCAGGTCTAATAATGATGGTCAATAAAATAGTTGCCAACAAATACTATATTTACACTAAACCCCAAGAAAAGTTAATTTCCTGGGATATCTACGAAGTTAATCCACAGAATTGTGGGTTTGTTGCTTATTTCGGAAAAGTTTTTCAGGTAATAGAAAAGAATTTGCAAAAAACAGGACTTACCTTCTATGTAACAATGTCAGAAATCAATGAACTCCCATCCTATGGAGACAATGTTGTTGTTTTCATACTAGGAGATGAGTTGTGTCGTATCCCAAAGTATACACACAAGGTAGGAGCAGTCTTTAAATGCTATGGCACAAACCAAATACTCGGATGTAATCCCTTTCTGAATCCTTCCTATCTCAACTTAGTCACAACAATTAAATTTTTGAAAAACTGGGCTATTCGTTTACCTGAGATGGTAAATTATAAGTTTCACAAGTTTAAAAATTCGAGGTTGGGTAAAAGAAAAATCACGCCCATTTTCGACATTCCTTTGGGGTACTTCAATTCAGAAGATTTGCCAATAAAAAATATGCAGGAGCGTCTTTACGATGTTTTTTTTGCTGGTAGTGTAGTACATACTCATTATCCCATATGGTCATTGCAATTTTGGTTGAGAACTCCAAAAACTATTGCTCGTGAAAATATGCTATCTGCTTTAAATAATTTTAAGAAAAAACATCCTGAGTTGAAAGTAGAAATCTCATTGACTCAATCTTTTGGTACTGCAAGTGCGAGTGCAGAAGCTATTAGCTATAATCAGAAGATGATGAATTCAAAAATATGTCTCGCTCCTAGAGGCACTTCATTTGAAACATATCGCTTTTTTGAAGCTATCAAATATGGCTGTATAGCCATAACAGAAGCTTTGCCTCAAAGGTGGTTTTATAAGAATTCTCCTGCTATCCAAATGAAAGATTGGCAACATCTGGAAGCAGTATTAGAAAACTTACTTCAAAACCAAGCATATATGGAACGAATGCACCAAAAATCTTTGCATTGGTGGAAAACTAAGTGTTCAGAAACCGTTGTTGGTGAGTATATATCCAAAGAATTAAACCATCTGTTTTATAGATAGCTGATGGGAAAAGGAGCGATGGTAGATTTTAATTGCTCCTTTTACTATTATCATAGTAAGTCTAATCTTATTAGAGCCATAGTTAATCTAAAGGTAAAAGTCTATCGCCTGTCTTGGGGTCAAATACAAACAACTGATTTAAATCTAGTTGTAAATGTAAGCGATCGCCTGGATGAAGACGCACATGACCACCCAATTGAATATTTAGCAACGTCGTAGCACCAGGTAAACCAGCGCGTACTAAGGTTTCCCTTCCTAAAGGTTCTATCACCTTCACTTCTACTAAAAGTCCTGAGTCTTCACTGATTGTCATGTGTTCTGGACGAATACCCAAATCAATGCTTTGTCCTTGGGGTATCTGCAATTTATCTTGGATGAATGTGGGAATTTCGATTAATTGCCCACTCACATCAAAACAACCATTTTTATAAATAGCAGGCAAAATATTCATGGGTGGACTACCTAAAAAACTTGCCACCATTTGATTTGCAGGACGAGCATAAATTGTTTGAGGATCACCAATTTGTTGAATCCTTCCCCGATTAAGTACCACAATCTTATCTGCCAAAGTCATGGCTTCGACTTGATCATGGGTGACATAAATAGTTGTCACACCTAATTGTTGATGTAGCTGTTTTAATTCTGCCCTGGTATCATCTCGCAATTGAGCATCTAAATTAGATAAGGGTTCATCTAATAAAAATACTTGGGGTTCACGGGCGATCGCTCTCCCTAATGCTACTCGTTGTTGTTGCCCACCAGACAGTTGCTTGGGTTTACGGTCTAATAAGTGTTCCAAAGATAGCGATCGCGCTACACTCACTACCCTATCTTGAATGATTTTCGGGTCAACTTTCCGCATCTTCAAGCCAAAGGCGATATTTTCACCCACCGTCATGTGGGGATACAGTGCATAGTTTTGGAACACCATCGCCACGTCTCGCGCTCTTGCTGGGACGCTATTCACCAATTGATCGCCAATAAAGAGTTTGCCAGATGTAGCAGTTTCTAAGCCTGCGATCGTCCTTAAAATTGTAGATTTACCACAACCGGAAGGGCCGACTAACACCCAAAACTCACCATCGGGAATTTCAAAGGTAATATCCTCGATCGCAGTGACATTGTTAAATTTACGCTTAATATCTTCTAGAAGAACTCTGGCCATGATTCAATTTGATATTTTTAACTAGGGACGGCTGAAAAAATTTCCTGATTTATCTGATTCTAGGAATAAAATAAACTCCTGCTTGTTTCGTTAATAGTTATGAGGTTTTTTTCCTCCCCAAGTCCCTACCCCCTATTCCCTTCACCAAAGTCCTCGTGCCGTGGAAGCCCCTACATTCATGTATAGGAGTAAGGCGCAGGCGAATTTATTCGCTGTCAAGATAGTTTTAAACTCCATACGAATATCCATCCTTTTTGTGAATTGCTGAACAATATTTGTGACTGATGCCAGAAATTCTTCCAATCTTGGTAGCAATATCAAAACTACCTGTGGCACGACACAAAACACGCCCTAGATATTCGCCAACTTTTTTACCATTAGTGACCACAGCTTTCACAATATCTCCAGTGCTAAAACCATAATGAATCTGTTTATTTGTACGGTGGCGATTCGGAAACCCAAACTTATCCGTACCAGCCATCTGTCTAGTACCATGACCATTAGCAGTGATTAACAAAGGCTTGACACCTTTAATTCTGAGAATTGGAGTTAATTCGCCAACACAAGCGGCATCTAACCAATGAATTTTAGGCAAGTTTTGATTATTGCGATTGAACTTTGTTAAACCTCCTGAACCTATTTCTATAGGTAAATCAGTTTCTTTTAATGTGTTCAACAATGCGAATCTGGTTGTGTTTACTGCTGCTGCATCTGCCAATGGTTTTTCAGCTTTGTTCAATATTTTCTGCAACTTGCTAGGGTCTTTTTTTAGAAACTCTTTGATATCCCTAGTCCCTTTTTTTGTGTTGCATTTCTCGCAACTTAATGTGAGATTTGTAATCGAATTACTACCTCCTTTGGCTTTAGGGTGAATGTGTTCTATCTGAAAAGGAACTTTTTTAGCACCACAGTAAGCGCATTGTCTACCCCATTTTTCTAATAGATATTCTCTGGTTTCGTAACCAGCTAATGTTCCTTGTTGATATTCCTTGCCTTTAATTTCAGGATTACGCATCAACTGCATATCAAAGCGTACTAGTTCCTGACTGATATTTGCAATTGGTGCAAATTTGCGTAATCTCTCAACCCAAGTTTTGATGTTTTCAACACGACTTTGTAAACTTGGTGCTAACCATCCTTTTGAACGGGTTCTGTTAAGAAATTTTGGTTTTCTGTAACGAGTTTTGCGATTTCTTCTGCCACGTCTTAATTGTCTTCTAGAGGTTAAAGAATCTCTGATTGCAAAACCTCTATGCTTTAATTCAGCCGCAAAAACTACTTCGCCAGTAGTATCATTAACCAATGCAATCCCTGTGGTTTTAGCACCAGGGTCTAACTTAATTCTTAGACTAGATACGGGCGCATCTGGTCTAGCATCCTTCAGAATTATTGTCAAAGGAAAACGCCGAAATATTGCTGCTTTCTGGTTTTTCAATAATTGTCTAGCTTGTGCAGGATGAATTGGATTTAATGTTTTTTTGTTGGTATCAATAACTAAAACTTTGGACATAAAGTCCCTCCTTGCGGGTAATGTTAGCTTCGCCAATGTTAGCGGTCGGTACTATCCAAACTGCACTGACTTAACCCTTGTACATCTGTTTAACAGTTTGGTTCTAGAGCAAGGAACTAGCTACGCATTCCTTGGTAGGTCTTTAACTCTTGCCGCTAACGTAGTCAGTTAAGACTTTGGCTGGTCAGATGGGCTTTTTCAAGCCCCCGGCTAAAGCCGTGGGGTTTCTGACTTAGACCATGCAGGATGAGCAAATAGAGAAGCAATTACACGCACTCCCCGCAATTGATTTGATAGGGGTAAATGACCTTTAGGCGCACTCATTTCCCAGGTGAATTCGTTAGGGTATCTTGTCCATTTATTACCACTTTTCCAGCCGATTTTTGTCCAGAGATTGTCCCAATTCTTGCCCAAACTTAACCAAATTTCTCGTTGTACTGAAAAACCAAATTTACCTTCAGAGTGAACTATCCACAGATTATTGATAGTGTGTAAATCGACCGTGGGGAAATTATCGACATCAGTAAAATACAGCCATTTTCTCTGTACTGCCGTAGTTCCTGCCACCTCACACATTTTTTGAATAGTCATGAGATCAGCTGCTTGAAAGTCTTGGACAGCTAGTAATTGTTGCAAAGAATTATAATTAACCCCTGCCTCTGATTTTAGAGGTACAATTCCTTCAGGAAAATAATTTTGCAGAAATTCTTGGGCTTGGGGTGCATCAGAGTTGTAGAGGAATTGATAGGCTTTGCCTTCAACCCAAGTAACTGGGCGATCGCGACGTTGCAATAAAAACTCTGACAACACATTTAATCCCTCATTACCCAAAGCAGCTAATTGTGGGATGATCTGTTGTTGGACTTGCATAGACCCAGCGATTAACTTTTGTCGGAGGGAGTCGATTTCGTTAGCAGTGCCTGATACAATCATTGGGTCTGTCATGCCATTACTCATGTTAGCGGTCAGTGGAAAAGCAATTGGCTATCTAGCTTGATCATAGATAAAGCAGTGATAGCGAAAAGTAGTTTACTATTTTTGATCGTACAAAATTGCGACACTTTCACTGAAACCTACACTTGAATCCCTAAATGCTGTACAAGGGAAATAGGGGGAATATCTGCTCATCAACAAGATAGGGGTGTAAGGGTGTAGGGGTTTAGGGGTGTAAGGGAAGACAGGAAAGAAGTTTTCCATAATGCCCAGTTCCCAATACCCAATGCCCAATATCCAATATCTACAGTAAAATTTGCAAGCCTACACAAGAAGAATCTTCTCTCTGGCGGCGTATCTTTGTGGAGTGTGTGAAGTATGTACGACAAGATTAACCCCCCTACAACTGGATCAAAAATCACCTTCAAAAATGGTGAACCTGTTGTACCAGACAATCCTATTATCCCTTTTATTCGGGGCGATGGCACGGGTATTGATATTTGGCCAGCTACGCAAAAGGTGCTAGATGCGGCGGTAGCTAAAGCGTATCAGGGTAAGCGTCAAATTAGTTGGTTTAAGGTTTACGCTGGTGATGAAGCCTGTGATTTATACGGTACTTATCAGTATTTACCTGAAGATACTCTGACGGCTATTAGAGAGTATGGTGTGGCAATTAAAGGGCCTTTGACTACTCCTGTGGGTGGTGGTATCCGGTCTTTGAATGTGGCACTCAGACAAATTTTTGACTTATATGCCTGTGTGCGTCCTTGCCGTTATTATGCGGGTACGCCATCACCTCACAAAAACCCCGAAAAACTGGACGTGATAGTCTATCGGGAAAACACAGAGGATATTTATTTGGGGATTGAGTGGAAGCAAGGTAGTGAAATAGGCGATCGCTTAATCTCTATCCTCAACAATGAACTCATCCCCGCCACCCCCGAACACGGGAAAAAGCGCATCCCCCTTGATGCTGGTATTGGGATTAAACCCATCAGCAAGACAGGTTCTCAACGCCTGGTAAGACGCGCTATCAAACACGCCTTAACATTACCTAAAAACAAGCAACAGGTAACTCTGGTGCATAAGGGTAACATCATGAAGTACACCGAAGGCGCGTTTCGTGATTGGGGTTACGAACTAGCAACTTCTGAGTTTCGTCAAGAATGCGTCACCGAACGGGAATCTTGGATTTTGAGCAACAAAGAGAAAAATCCCCATATTTCTCTAGAAGAAAACGCCCGTTTGATTGATCCTGGTTTTGATGGTCTTACCGAAGAGAAGAAAGCCCAAATTGTCAAGGAAGTGGAAACGGTTCTTAACTTAATTTGGGAAACCCACGGTAACGGTAAGTGGAAAGAGAAAATCATGGTCAATGACCGGATTGCTGACAGTATCTTTCAACAAATCCAAACCAGACCAGATGAGTATTCGATTCTGGCGACGATGAACTTAAACGGTGATTACTTGTCTGATGCTGCTGCTGCTATTGTCGGTGGCTTAGGAATGGGGCCTGGCGCAAATATTGGCGATGCTTGCGCCGTTTTTGAAGCTACCCACGGTACAGCACCCAAACACGCCGGCTTAGACAGAATTAACCCTGGTTCGGTGATTTTGTCTGGGGTGATGATGTTTGAGTTTATGGGTTGGCAAGAAGCCGCAGACCTAGTTAAGAAAGGTTTAGGGGATGCGATCGCTAATAGTCAAGTCACCTACGACTTAGCACGGTTAATCGAACCACCCGTAGAACCACTCAAATGTTCTGAATTTGCCGACGCAATTATCAAACATTTCGGTTAATTTTAGTTAATTATCGGGGCGGGATATCTCCGCCCCATAAATAATTTTACTGATAATAAATAGTGTATTTAATAATTTTATTAGATAATTAGTATCTTTAAATAATCAAATTTTCATGATTGAGACTCTATGCTATAAAGCTAGATTCTCTCTAATTTTATCGAAACTTAACCTGACTACTAAATCATTTCATACATTAAATGGGAATAATAACTATGTGATACTTCAGGGATGTAGTAATATGGCTAGCATTCAAATCGATATTCCCGGATACCAGATTAACGAAGAACTATATAAAGGTTCTAGAACTCTTGTTTATCGAGGTGTTAGGCTCAAGGACTCCTTACCTGTTGTGATTAAACTGCTGAAAAATCCTTACCCCACCTTCACGGAATTGGTGCAGTTTCGCAATCAGTACACTATTGCCAAAAATCTCCAGCTACCTGAAATTATTCAAACTTATAGCTTAGAAGCATATAGGAATAGTTATGCTTTAGTGATGGAAGACTTTGGAGGCGTATCTCTCAATAAATGGATAGAGAAGAACGAGAGAAACCTACCTCTGAATGATTTTTTGCAAGTAGCTATGTCTTTGTGTGACATATTAAATATTATCTACCATCATCGCATTATTCATAAAGATATAAAACCTGCGAATATTTTAATTAATCCAGAAACCAAACAAGTTAAATTAATTGATTTCAGTATTGCATCTCTACTCCCACGGGAAACTCAAAGTTTAATCAGTCCCAATGTTTTAGAAGGAACACTAGCTTATATTTCACCCGAACAAACTGGACGGATGAATCGGTGTATTGAATACCGTACAGATTTCTATTCTTTGGGTGTAACATTTTACGAATTACTGACAAGAGAATTACCATTTCAGTCAGAGGATGCAATGGAATTGGTACATTGTCAGATGGCAAAATCTGCACCATTGGTACATGAAAGTAATTCAGCAATTCCATTTGTACTATCAGAAATTATCAAAAAATTGATGGCGAAAAATGCAGAAGACCGCTATCAAAGTGCATTAGGTCTGAAGTATGATTTAGAAAATTGCTTGATACAACTGAAGGAAACAGGCAAAATTGAGAGTTTCCCAATTGCACAAAGAGATGTGTGCGATCGCTTTATTATTCCTGACAAACTTTATGGACGAGAAACCGAAGTAGAAACCCTACTCCAAGCATTTGAGCGCGTCAGTTTAGGTACAACCGAAATGATGCTGGTTACTGGTTTTTCAGGAATTGGGAAAACTGCGGTTGTCAATGAAGTTCATAAACCAATCATTAGACAACGCGGTTATTTTATTAAAGGTAAATATGACCAATTTAATCGCAATATCCCTTTTTCGGCATTTGTGCAAGCCTTTCGGGATTTAATGGGGCAATTATTAACAGAAAGTGATGCTCAAATCCAAGCATGGAAAAAGAAGATTTTAGCGGTTGTAGGTGAGAATGGCCAGGTAATTATTGAAGTCATTCCCGAATTGGAAAGAATTATTGGTCAACAAGCACCAGCAATAAAGCTATCAGGAACTGCGGCTCAAAACCGATTTAATTTGTTATTTCAGAAGTTTGTGGAGGTATTCACTACTAAAGAACATCCCTTAGTGATGTTTTTAGATGATTTGCAGTGGGCTGATTCGGCATCTCTAAAGTTGATAGAGTTACTGATGAGTGAATCAGCCGGGGGATATTTATTATTAATTGGTGCTTATCGAGATAATGAAGTTTCAGCTGCCCATCCTTTGATGTTCAGTTTGGAAGAAATTAGGAAAGCCCAAGCCACAATCAATACTATTACCCTTGCTCCCCTTAGTAACTCTAGTTTAAATCAACTGGTGGCAGATACACTGAGTTGCTCTACAGCAGTTGCACAAACATTAACAGAATTAGTTTATCAAAAAACTCACGGAAATCCATTTTTTAGCACGCAGTTTCTTAAGGCACTCCATGAAGATGGACTAATTAAATTTGATTGGAACGGTGGAAATTGGCAGTGCAATATTGTTGCAGTGAAGGAGTTATCGCTCTCTGATGATGTTGTTGAATTCATGGCATTGCAGTTACAGAAGTTGCCAGAGAAAACACAGAAGATTTTAAAATTTGCGGCGTGTATTGGTAATCAATTTGACTTAGGAACATTGGGGATTATCTGGGAAAAATCGGAAACTGAAACCGCTACAGTCCTATGGAAAGCATTACAAGAAGGACTGATTTTACCCCAGAGTGAAGTTTATAAATTTTATGTCGGGAGGGAAGTGCAGGATGGGGTGACAGGTTCACAAATTGTCACCTACAAATTCCTCCACGATCGCGTTCAGCAAGCAGCATACTCATTAATTCCCCAAGAGCAAAAGCAGTATACTCATGGCAAAATTGGTCAATTGTTGTTGCAAGGGTTATCTCAGCAGGAACAGGAGGAGAGGATTTTTGATATTGTCAACCAATTGAATATGGGAAAAAGTGTCATCACTACCAATGAGCAAAAACAACAACTGGCTGATCTGAATTTAAAAGCTGGACAAAAAGCTAAACTCTCAGCAGCCTATCAAGCGGCTCAGGATTATTGCACCATTGGGATGGCTCTATTATCCCCAGATGCTTGGCACGAAAACTATACACTCATGTACAGTTTGCATCGTGATGGTTCAGAAGCGGCTTATCTTTGTAGTAAATTTGACCAAGCTGAAGTCCTGTATGGGGAGACACTCAAATATGCTCAAACTCCCCTGGACAAAGCCATAATTTATCGCGTGCAGATGACCCAGTATCAGCTTCAGGGACGAAATGCTGAGGCGATCGCTATTCAACGTCAAAGTTTACAGCTGCTGGGGTGGACAATGCCCACAGAGCCGGAGATTATCCAAGCTAGCTTAGATGCAGAAATCGCCACAGTTCAGCAATTTATAGAGCAGCATACCATTGAGTCAATTCTCGCAGCCCCCAAAATGACAGATCCCAGCATTGCAGAAATACTGCGAATTTTACAAATTCTGTTCTATGCTGCATGGCTCGATGGTCAACCAACTTTAGCATTACTCGCACTCGCCAAGATGACCACGCTGTCATTACAGTATGGTAATAGCGATATGTCTCCCTTTGGTTATGTCGGCTATGGCTTAATTGCTAATGGTGTCCTCAAGGACTGCGCTACTGCTTATCAGTTTGGGGAAATAGCAGTACAGCTTTGTGAACAGTTTGACAATGCTGATGTGCGTGGTATGACTAATTTCCTCTTTGCTGCTGATGTGCATAGCTGGAATCGTCCCATTCGAGAGGCGGATACATACTATAACAACGCCTATAAATATGGGATGGAAGCTGGAAACTGGCTGACAGTAGGCTTTATGATGATGCAGAGTGGTTCTGATCGCCTGACTTATGGTAAAAACTTAGATGATTTGTATGCGATCGCTCAAAATCACGCAGCTTTTCTGGATCAGATCAAAAGCTTAGATAACCTGAATGCTTTAACAGTCGGAGTAATTCAACCAATACGCCAACTTTTGGGTTTAACCAAAACGCCGTTTACCTTTGATGATGACAGCTTTAGTGAAGCCCAGTATTTACAAAAATACGTCAATACTCCTTATCATTTGGCTTGGTTATATTCTGTCAAAATTCGCCATGCCTATTTATTTGATCATCAAGCTGCATACCCTGATTTAATCCCCCAACTAAGCATCATTGAAAATACAATTTCCAGTCATGCAAAAGTCCCTTCCAGCGTTTTTTATGTGGCATTAATGCACCTCGCTTTAGCTGAAGCGGCTTCCGAAGATTCTGAGCGTCAACACCATTTACAAGCACTCGTCCCCCTAGAAGAACGCTTGAATCTGTGGGCAAAAGCTTGTCCTGAAAATCTTCTGCACAAGTGTCTACTCATCCAAGCAGAAAAAGCCAGGTTAAACAAACAAAAAACCGCAGCTATTGAGCTTTATGATCAAGCAATTACTCAAGCTCAAGCAAATGAGTATGGCTACGAAGAAGGGTTAGCCAATGAACTGGCGGCTAAATTCTACCTTGACTGGGGCAAAGAAAAAGTTGCCGCAGGTTATATGCAGGAAGCATACTATTGCTATGCTCGTTGGGGTGCAAAAGCCAAAAACGATGATTTAGAACAACGTTATCCTCAACTGCTGCAACCCATCCTGCAACAACAAAAAGTTGGTTTCAATTCCCTAGAAACCATAGCTACTCTTGTCAGTACCTCAATTTCCTCATCTACTTCCACTTTTAGAACTAGTATTTCAGATGTACTAGATTTGACTTCATTCCTCAAAGCAGCTCAAGCGATTTCCAGTTCTCTCGAATTAGAGGCACTTATCGCCCACCTGACTCGTATTATCTTAGAAAACTCTGGCGCGGAAAAATCTGTAGTCATTCTTCCCCAAGATTATGAATGGCAAGTTCGCGCAATTACCGTTATCAATCACCAGTCAAATTCCCAAAGGGATGTGAAAACCATTCTTGATTCACAACTACTAGATACTTGTGAGGATATCCCTAAAAAAATCATCAATTACGTTAAGAATACCCGAAAAACTGTAATTATAGACAATTGCCAAACAGATATTCCCGGTGTAATTGGGGAATATATGCTGCAATATCAACCCCAAAGTGTATTATGTACACCGATTATTAACCAAGGGCATTTGTTAGGGATTATCTATTTAGAAAACAAATTAACAAGCGGGGTGTTTACTAACGAGAGACTACAAGTAATTAATTTACTGTCTTCCCAAGCTGCAATATCTCTAGAAAATTCTCAGCTTTACCAACAAGCGCAACAAGCATTACAAGATTTACAAGCAGCACAATTACAAATTGTGCAAAGTGAAAAAATGTCTGCACTGGGTAACTTAGTTGCTGGGGTAGCTCATGAAATGAATAATCCTTTGGGATTTATTTCTGCTACTCTCCAACAAGCTAAACCCAGCTTGGATGATATTTTTGAACATTTAAAACTATATCAAGAAAGCTTTCCTCATCCAGTTGCAACAATTATTAACCATGCCAAGGAAATTGACTTGGATTATAGCTTAGAAGACCTACCCAAGATGATTAACTCAATGACAATGGCGTGCGATCGCCTCTGCAACATCAGCACTAGTTTAAGAACTTTCTCCCGTATGGATAAAGATTACAAAGTGCCTTTTAATGTTCATGAAGGTATTGATAGCACAATTTTAATTCTCAAGCATCGCCTGAAAGCCAACGAACAACGTCCAGCCATTGAAGTAACTACAAACTATGGTGATTTATCTCTAGTGGAATGCTTCCCAGGCCAATTAAATCAGGTATTTATGAATATTCTGGCAAATGCCATTGATGCTTTAGAAGAAACAAATATTGGGCGGAGTTTTAGCGACATTCAAGCAAATCCCAACTGTATTAAAATTACAACATCAATGGAAAATCATCAAGCCAAGATTCAGATTGCTGATAATGGTAATGGGATGAGTGAAGCAATCAAACAAAATATTTTCGATCATTTATTTACTACTAAAGCTGTAGGTAAAGGGACAGGTTTAGGACTAGCGATCGCGCGTCAAATTGTTGAACAAACCCACGGTGGTAAATTGAATTGCAATTCTATGCTGGGTGAGGGTACAGAATTTGTAATTGAGATTCCAATCTATTAAAGTGGCTTTTGAGTAGGTACACCCAAAGCACGAGTAAAGTATGATGGCCTCTGACGAACCAGAGGTCATTGCCTAATCAAGCATCTTTTTTGCCCATGTTTGGGTGCGGTTTTTAGTTTTCATGCTCTTTTTGATGATTATTTGTGGGTTGATCAGTTTCTATGAGTTGTGAAATAAAGACATCTGGTTTTCTACTCACAACAGATATAACTCTATCCATCGCAATTACTTCACTGATTTTTACAACCATTTCCCACAGAGTATCTTCCTCTGTTTCTTTGTTATGAGTCCTATGTTGAAACCACAATAAATCATCCGAAACCCGAATGATTTTTGCAAAATACCATTTATCTCGTATCAGTATCCAAATTTCTTGATCTAAGTATGATTCTAGAATAGACTTCACAATATTTCAAATAATAAAAAATGATGTGCTAAATACTATTTGAGTATTCCATCCTAAAGCAACAGTAAACATACGATATATTAAAAATATTTTGATATATTTTATACTATGCTTATTAATTCAATATCACAAAAACAAAAAGCGTCCCCAGTGAAGAGGACGCTTTTTGTTTAATTAGCTAAAGCTTGAAGATTAACCGTTGATAGCAGGTGCGCTGATAGCAACAGGAGCAACTTCACCAGCAGCCAAGTCTAGGGGGAAGTTGTGAGCGTTACGCTCGTGCATTACTTCCATACCCAGGTTAGCGCGGTTGATTACATCAGCCCAGGTAGCGATAACGCGACCTTGGGAGTCGATGATGGATTGGTTGAAGTTGAAACCGTTCAAGTTGAACGCCATTGTGCTGATACCCAAGGCGGTGAACCAGATGCCTACTACTGGCCATGCAGCCAAGAAGAAGTGCAAGGAACGGCTGTTGTTGAATGAAGCGTATTGGAAAATCAAGCGACCGAAGTAACCGTGTGCTGCAACAATGTTGTAGGTTTCTTCTTCTTGTCCGAATTTGTAACCGTAGTTTTGTGATTCGGTTTCGGTGGTTTCACGCACCAAGGAGGAAGTTACTAGAGAACCGTGCATTGCGGAGAACAATGAACCGCCGAATACACCAGCTACACCCAACATATGGAAGGGGTGCATCAAGATGTTGTGTTCTGCTTGGAACACGATCATGAAGTTGAATGTACCGGAGATACCCAAGGGCATACCATCGGAGAATGAACCTTGACCGATTGGGTAGATCAAGAATACTGCGGTTGCAGATGCCAAAGGTGCAGAGTATGCTACGCAGATCCAGGGGCGCATTCCTAAGCGGTAGGATAGTTCCCACTGACGACCTAGGTAACAAGCACATCCGATCAAGAAGTGGAAAATTACCAATTGGTAAGGACCACCGTTGTACAACCACTCATCTAAGGAAGCTGCTTCCCAGATTGGGTAGAAGTGTAAGCCAATGGCGTTGGAGGAAGGAACAACTGCACCAGAGATGATGTTGTTTCCGTAGATTAATGAACCTGCTACTGGTTCACGGATGCCATCGATGTCTACTGGAGGTGCAGCGATGAAGGCAATGATGAAACAGGTGGTTGCGGCTAGCAAGGTGGGGATCATCAATACGCCGAACCAACCGATATAAATCCGGTTTTCGGTGCTGGTGATCCACTCGCAGAACCGCTCCCATACATTCGCGCTTTGACGCTGTTGTAAGGTTGTGGTCATTTTTTTATGATTGCTTTGGTTTTTATGATTGAGGTAAGTATTTTTCCCTACCTGTTTACTACCTTAGACGGAAGATGGAGTTTTGTAAAGGTAATTTAATTAAATATTACTTATTGAAATTATTTGCTTTACTTATCAATCCCGTCAGTGGACGGGATTAATTAGTTTAAATCAACCAGGAGGCCATGCCATTTGCCTTCCGCCTAGGATGTGCAGATGTAGGTGGTAAACGGTTTGACCGCCATCATTACCAGTATTGATAACGACACGATAGCCGTCTGTTAGTCCCACTTCTTCAGCCACACGCTTGGCAGTTAACAAAAGATGCCCTAAGAGCGCATGATCTTCAGGTGTAGCATCAGCTAATTTGGGAATCGGTTTTTTAGGAATCAGCAGAATGTGTACAGGTGCTTGGGGATTAACATCTTTGAAGGCCAGGGCTAAGTCATCTTCATAAACGATGTTGGCGGGGATTTCCCGACGGATGATTTTGCTGAAAATTGTCTCTGTGGTTTCACTCATGCGTTTCTAATTATTCATCTGCTAGAGATTCTAAAGGTTTACTGTTTATAGAAGAAATATTTAACCAATGCTTGCTAGAGTCTGGAGTGCGTCAATTGTCGGCATCGATGCTGTGAAAGTCGGCGTAGAAGTGGATGTTTCAGGGGGTTTACCAGGAATTGTGATTTTGGGGCTACCAGATTCAGCAGTTCAGGAATCGAAGGAGAGAGTCAAAGCCACTTTGAAAAATGCCGGGTTTGCGTTTCCGATGCGAAAAATTGTGATTAACTTAACGCCAGCCGATTTACGCAAGGAAGGCCCCTGTTTTGATTTGCCTATTAGTGTGGGTATTTTGGCGGCTTCTGAGCAAGTTAGCGCGGATTTGTTGGGAGATTATATTTTTTTGGGCGAAGTGTCATTAGATGGCAGCCTGCGTCCGGTGGCTGGTGTTTTACCGATCGCAGCTACGGCTCAGAAAATGGGAATTGCAGGTTTAGTTGTGCCTGCTGATAATGCTCAAGAAGCATCGGTGGTACAAGGGTTAGATGTGTATGGCTGTAAGAATATCTCTGAGGTAGTTGATTTATTGAATCATCCAGGGAAGTACAAACCTGTAAAGTTAGATGAATCAAAAGAGTCACCACAGATAGCTCATGCTGTTGCAGATTTAAAGGATGTGAAAGGACAGGCTCATGCTCGTCGGGCTTTAGAAATTGCGGCGGCTGGGGGGCATAATTTAATTTTTGTGGGGCCGCCGGGGAGTGGCAAAACGATGTTAGCACGACGCTTACCGGGGATATTGCCCCCATTAAGCTTTGCGGAGGCTTTAGAAGTGACTCGGATTCACTCTGTTGCTGGGTTATTAAAGAATCGTGGCTCATTAGTACGCGATCGCCCTTTTCGTAGTCCCCACCACTCAGCATCAGGGCCATCTTTAGTTGGTGGTGGCGGGTTTCCGCGTCCTGGGGAAATTTCCTTATCTCATCGGGGTATCTTGTTTTTGGATGAATTGACAGAATTTAAACGAGATGTCTTAGAATTTCTCCGTCAGCCTTTAGAAGATGGTTTTGTGACGATTTCCCGCACCAGACAATCAGTTACATTTCCCGCACAATTTACTTTAGTCGCCAGTACAAATCCCTGTCCTTGTGGTTACTATGGCGATACTATTCAGCAATGTACCTGCTCACCAAGACAACGAGAACATTATTGGGCAAAACTTTCTGGCCCCTTGATGGATCGGATTGATTTACAAGTGGCGGTGAATCGCTTGAAACCAGAAGAAATTACCCAACAACCGACAGGAGAAGGTTCGATGTCTGTACTGGCTAGGGTAAAACAAGCACGCGATCGCGCCACTATTCGTTTCCAAGAAGAATCAAATCTGCGGTGCAATGCCCAAATGCAAAGCCGACACCTCCAGAAATGGTGCAAACTAGATGATGCTAGCCGGAATTTATTAGAAGCCGCAATTAAAAAATTAGGTTTATCAGCTAGGGCTAGCGATCGCATTCTCAAAGTCGCCCGCACAATCGCAGATTTAGCGGGCGATGAAGAACTCAAAGCTAATCATGTGGCTGAAGCCATCCAATACCGCACTATAGATAGAATGCAGTAGGAAGGTGACAGGTGACAGGTGACAGGTGACAGGTGACAGGTGACAGGTGATAGGTGATAGGTGACAGGTGATAGGTGACAGGTGACAGGTGACAGAGGAGCAGAGGAGAGGAAATCCCCAATGCCCAACTCATTACTCAGCACTCAGTACTCATTACTCATTACTCATTACTCATTACTCATTACTCATTACTCATTACTCAGCACTCAGCACTCATTACTCTTTGGGTTTGTATATCGAAGCAACGTGTAGTTCTTTTAACTGCTTGACATCTACGCCAGAAGGTGCATCTGTTAGCAAACAACGAGCTTGTTGTGTCTTCGGAAAAGCAATAACATCCCGAATAGATTCTTCCCCAGCAAGTAACATCACCAACCGATCTAAACCATAGGCGATGCCACCATGCGGCGGTGTACCATATTCAAAGGCTTCCAAGAGAAACCCAAATTTATTTTGTGCTTCTTCGGGAGACAAACCAATGGCTTCAAACACCTGTTCTTGAATGTCTCGTTGATAAATCCGCCGACTACCACCGCCAACTTCAAAGCCGTTGAATACTAAATCATAAGCTTGGGCGCGGGCGGTTTTTAAGTCATGCAAATCTTCGGGATGGGGGGCTGTAAATGGGTGGTGTAATGCTTCGAGGCGTTTTTCGTTTGCATTCCACTCAAACATCGGGAAATCTACAATCCACAGGAAGTTAATTTTTTCGGGATCGATTAAGTTAAATTCCTTGGCGACAACTTGACGTAATCTATCTAAGGTTTTATTGACAGTAGGTGCATCACCTGCACCAAACAATAATAAATGTCCTGGTTTTGCACCTGTACGCTGTAAGATTTCCTGTTTTTGCTCTTCTGAGAGGTTGTCTTTGATTGCGCCAATGGTGTCAATTTCGCCGTTGTCTCTCACCCGGATGTAAGCTAAACCTTTAGCACCGGCTTCGCTGGCTTCTTTGAATAAATCTCCACCTGGTTTGATGCGGACATTAGAAATTTGGTCGTTACCGTTGGGGATGGGGAGAATTTTGACGATACCACCATTGGCTACAGCATCCCGAAAGACTTTAAAACCGGAGTCTTTCATCACATCGGAAACGTTGACTAATTCCAAACCGTAGCGGGTATCTGGTTTATCACTACCGTAACGTTCCATTGCGTCAGCGTAGGTGAGACGGGGGAAGGGTGTATGTAATTCAATCCCTTTAACGATTTTGAAGATATAACTAACTAACTTTTCGTTAAGTTCGATAATTTCTTCTTGGGACATGAAACTCATTTCCATGTCCAACTGGGTAAATTCTGGTTGTCTGTCGGCGCGTAAGTCTTCATCGCGGAAGCAACGGGCAATTTGATAGTATCTATCCATTCCCGATACCATCAATATTTGTTTAAATAATTGTGGTGATTGGGGTAAGGCGAACCATTCACCTTCATTAACGCGACTAGGTAGAATATAGTCTCTTGCGCCTTCTGGGGTAGAACGGGTGAGGATGGGGGTTTCAACTTCAATAAAACCCTCTATATCTTCCAAGTAGCGGCGCATGGCTTTAACGACTTGATGACGTAGCTGCATATTCCGCGCCATGCGATCGCGTCTTAAATCCAAGTAACGATATTTTAACCGCAAATCTTCCCGCACGTTTTCGGTGTCGGCACTGGAAACTTGGAACGGTAACTGTTTTCGTACACCGTTTAGCAGTGCGATTTTATCAGCGTAAATTTCCACTTCGCCTGTAGGGATGCGGGTATTCAGGGATTCTTCGGGACGTTGTGTGACTCTTCCTGTAATTTCCACAACGTATTCGTTACGTAGAGAGTTAGCCTGTTCGTAGGAATCTGGGGTGCGTTGCGGATCGCTGACAATCTGGACAGTGCCAGAGCGATCGCGTAAATCTAAGAATATCACGCCCCCATGATCGCGGCGACGGTCTACCCATCCATACAAGGTAACAGTTGCTCCAATATGCTCTTTTCGGAGTTCGCCGCAATAGTGAGTTCGCATAGTTATTAATCTGTTCTTCCGGGCTAGATTGGCTGGTGAATGACAAAGCTTTCCCATTATCTAGCATCAATCGTATCTAATTGAAGAACAGTTAGCATAATCTCATATAACTAGATTCTAAAACTTAAAGACACTGTAAGGATATTTCTACAATAGTTCTCTCAATTCCTCACGGGTTAATTAGCAGTCACGTAGTATCTGAGCTAACAAACCAGAACCCATTGTTTCACCAGGATGCACCAATAAACTCTAGTGCTTGAGTGTGTTCTTGTTCAACTTCTAAGCAAAGTTCAATAGCTTCTTTAATACGCTCCATCAGTTCGTCTAAAGATTTAGCTTGGGTGTGACATCCAGCTAGAGTAGGTACGGAAGCAACAAAGTAACCATCAGAGTCCCGTTCTATGACCACGTTAAATTCTCTTGTCATATTGAAATCTTTGCTTAATCGGGTAATGTAATTTTAGCTAGCTTTTCACGTAGGGTGCGTGACGCTGCGAAAATATTGCAACGTAGTCATGAGACTGATAGCGTCACGCACCAACTATCGACTGTGAAACTTGCGTAAGTCCTGATAAGTTAATCTAGCGGCAAAGATATTACGACAGTTTAAATGTTGTGAACGACAGCTTATTGATTCATAAATGCGCTTAAAGTGTCGTAACGACAACTTTAATATTTCTCATGACTGATAGAACTTTCACTAACAACGGTGCGATGTTGTGCGCTGATGTTTAGTTTTACATCGAAAATATCCCCATTTTGACAAAATCAGGAAAGTTGTACAGTAAACTTGTATAAAATCTCCGTATTAACCCTTATTGACGCAGTTATGCCGCCAGACTATTCGGGTCAAAATTTGCGAGGTCGTTCATTTGAAGGTCAAGATTTGACTGGGACTAATTTTAGTAAAGCAGATATTCGAGGGGCTAATTTTAGCAAGGCGATTCTCAAAGAAGCTAATTTCACAGGTGCTAAAGCTGGACTACAAAAACGTTGGACTGTTGGGTTGCTTATAGCCTCATGGCTGCTGTCAGCAATATCAGGTATTTTCTCGATTTTTCTGGGCATATTAGCAGAATATATTTCTGATACCAGCCAAACTGAAAACTTTATTACAGGAATACTCAGCTTAATTATTCTTATAGTTTTTTGTATTGTAACTGTTCGTAAAGGTTTAACAGCAGGTTTTGGAGCCGTAGCCGTAGCCGGAGCCTTCGCCGGAGCCGGAGCCTTCGCCGGAGCCTTCGCCGGAGCCGGAGCCGGAGCCGGAGCCGTAGCCGTAGCCGTAGCCTTCACATTATTTAGTGCTTATATTGGCTGGCGTAGTTTAGCTGGAAATGAAAAAGATGCTTGGGTTCGCTCATTTGCCATTACTTTTGCCGCAACAGGCGGTACAAGTTTCTTTGGTGCTAATTTAACTTATGCTGACTTTACTGGTGCAATTCTCAAAAATACAGATTTCAGAACAGCTAATCTAACACGCACTCGTTTTTATGAAGCGAAAAAACTAGACCTTGCTAGAGTAGACGATTCAATATTAGCTAAACGAGATATTCTCAATTTGCTAGTTAGTTGTAATGGTAGAAATAAAAAATATCCTGGCGCAAATCTCAAAGGCGCAAACCTCACAGGCGCAGATTTAAAAGAAGCTAATCTTAAAGACACTGATATTACTGAAGCCACATTTGCAGGTGCTTGTTTAGAGTGGGCAAATCTAACTCTAGCTCAAGCTGTAGGTACTGATTTCACTCGCTCTCAAATGACTGGTGCTTGTGTAGAAGCTTGGAATATTGAAAGCACAACTAAATTAGATCATGTCGATTGTCGCTTTATCTATCTTCTAGAAAATCCCCATACTGGAACTGATGATAGAGAACGCCGTCCCAGTAGTGGCGACTTTCAAACAGGAGAATTTACCAAACTATTTGAAGAAGTATTAAACACTGTCGATTTAATTTTCCGTAACGGTATCGACTGGAAGGCTTTTGTTGCTTCCTTCAAAAAAGTGCAAGCAGAAAATGAAGACACAGATTTAGCTATCCAGAGTATTGCTAATAAAGGGGATGGCGTAGTTGTAGTTAAAGTTAACGTCCCTGATGGAACTGATAAAGAAAAGATTCATAGTGATTTTATGCAAAATTATCAGTTAGCCTTGCAAGCTGTGGAGGAAAAATATAAAGCACAACTGCAAGCTAAAGATAATGAAATAGTCATCTATCGCCAAAAAAGTGCAGAGATGAAAGAGATTATTGGTTTATTAGCAAATAAGCCAATTAATGTTCAAGTTGATAATAAAGTAGAAGCTAAAAACATGACTAACAGTAATGATTACAGCCGTAAATTTGAAAATAGCGGTACTTTAAATAACAGTGGTCAAATTAATTTAGGTGAAATTAGCGGTACGGTGACAAATACTATTAATGCGTTACCATCTGCGTCTGAAACTGAAAAGCCGGGAATTAAGGAATTATTGACGCAATTAAAAGCGGCGATTGAAGCGGAAAAAGATTTATCTGAGGAAGATAAGGCGGAAGCTTTAGAACAAGTGCAAGCGTTAGCGGAAGCGGGTAAAAATCCCCAAGCTGAACTGCATCAGAAGGGGGCGAAAACTGCGATGAAGATTTTGAAAGGGACAATTACTGGTTTACCTGCGACGGCTACATTAGTTGAGGCTGTTAGTAAATTGTTGCCGTTGATTTCTAAGTTTTTGGGCTTGGGTTGAGTGTAACTCAATAGATAATTTGGTGATTTTAGATGAATTAGAAGAACCTCTCCCCAAACCCCTCTCCGACGCGGAGAGGGGCTTTAACCCACATTTCTCACACACAGTAGGGGCGGGTTTACAGATATGCTCGAATCATTCACGAATATTCCGCTCAACCCGCCCCTACGGATTCTGTGTCTTAGATTTAACCTTGGTGGCGTGGTGCGTTGAAGGCTTCCCAGCCGGCTTTTAGTGCGTGTTGTAGACGGGTATTAAAGTCTACAACCTCTTTCATCATTAAGTGCCAGTTTCTTTCTGCTTCTTCTTGAAATACTACCCAGAAATATTCTAGGCGATCGCTCTCAATGATTTTTTCTTTTTCAATGGTTTCCCTTGCTTTGCGAACCGCTTTTAAGTAAGTCTCACGGGTGAGAGTTCCGGCTGATTCGGCTTCCGCTTGGGCGCGTCTCCTGAGTGCTTCAATTAGTGCTTTGGTTTCGCGCTTCAATTCATCAGATTCGCCAGCCATTTCGGTTTCTACAAGTTCGTCAGTTTGTGAGCTAATTTCTACTACTATTGTAGATTCAACGATTTCGACAGATTCGATGTTGTCATTATTCATGGTTGAAACATCCTTTGAGTCAAAAGTCAACAGTCATTATTCATTCACACTTACACCCCATTCCCTACTACCTACTCCCGGCAATTTGTTGTTCTAATTTCAGCAATTGTTCAACTCGTGCTTCAGTAGCTGGGTGACTGGAGAACAAGTTACCAAGAAACTGTCCAGAGATGGGATTGATAATTAATAGTGGTTCAAAAGCGGGGTTAGCATCTAAAGGTAGTTGTCGTGCAGTGGCTTCTAATCTTTGTAATGCACGAGCTAAGGCGCGGGGATTACCTGTTAATCTAGCAGAACCTGCATCAGCAGAAAACTCTCTTGTGCGGGATATTGCTAACTGAATAATTGTGGCAGCTATGGGGGCTAGAACAACAGTTAATAATACTCCTAAAGGATTACCCCTTTCGTTATCTCGTCCACCTCCACCACCAAACCATAAGCTATAACTCAGCATCTGCGCTAAGAAAGAAATTGCACCGGCAACGGTAGCAGCAACGGCTTGGGTTAAGGTGTCACGGTTAATAATGTGAGTCAATTCATGAGCAATTACACCTTCTAGCTCATCCTCTGGCAAGATATTTAAAATACCTTCAGTCACAGCTACAGCCGCGTGTTCTGGATCTCTTCCTGTGGCGAAGGCATTAGCAGTTTGGCTGGGGATTATATAAACTCCTGGTGTGGGAATATTAGCACGTTGTGACAATCGCTCTACCATGCGATATAGTCCTGGTGCTTGGCTTTCACTTACAGGCTGGGCGCGGTAAACAGCTAGGGCAATTTTGTCTGATTGATACCAAGAAAATAAATTAGTGACTGCTGCTAATCCAATACCTATAATTACGCCGCTAGTACCACCAATTACCCAATAACTAATAGCAATTAATAAGCCACTGAGGGCAGCAAGTAAAGCAAGTGTTTTGAATTGATTTCCCATTTTTATGCTCTCCTGCTTATGCTGTCTTGATTTTTTACAAGAACATTGCTTGGTTATAGGGAGCATCCCAAAACGCAGAGGGGCGCGGAGGTTTTATTTGAGCCATCTGTGTTTTATTCAAAGAATTGGGATGCTCTCAAGTTGTACTTTGATTGTATCTATCTCATCAGGGATTTATCAGGTAGAAATTGTGTCCCAATATAAGTACGGTTTTCACTATCAAATGGGAAATAGGTACAAGAACCCCACCCCCAACCCCCTCCCCGCTTGCGGGGAGGGGGCTATGATATACTTCATGTGATTAGGAAATGCTATATGTTTTGGTATTTATTAATATTCATTTTTAGTTGTTTTTTTGCAGAATATTTTTTTTGCTTATTTAACAATTAAATATTAAATAATTTTATCGTAAATTCAATGGTTTAAGACCCCTACGTCTACACGTAGTATCAGTTGAGTTGGGGTTTAAATCCCCGACTCCAACTGTCTTTAATTTTGAATTTTGAATTTTGAATTTTGAATTGTTAATGCTCTGCTAGCAATTGCTGTACTTGGCTAGAGGTCATTTGTTCAACTTGCTCTATTAGTGCTGTCAATGCTTCTGTATCATCAGTAATTGACGATTGATTTTCAATGATAATTTTGGCTATTCCAGCAACAGTGGGTGATTCAAATAAAAATTGTCGCATGGGTAATTCTACTTGAAATTCTTCCCGGAGTTGGGAAACTGCTTGAATTGCTAACAGGGAATGTCCTCCTAATTCAAAGAAGTTATCATTAACCCCAATAGGTGCGATTCCCAATAAATTCTCCATTACTTGGGTGACTCTGGTTTCAATTTCATTGCTGGGAGGAACGTAGGTAGCGGCAATTTGGGGACGGGCGTGGCTGGTTGTAGATGTATTATTTTCTGGTGGCTGGGATTGTTGGCGAGATTCTAAGTCTACGGGGGAAACGGTGATTTGTGCTGCTATAGGTTGGGCGAGAATGCGTTCTGTGACTTGCCAAACTTCTTGGGGAGTCATTGCCAAATCTATGAGGGCTGCACCTGTGGGAGTGGTGATTTCTGCTAAACTGACGGCATCCCAGTTGATACTAAGCCAAGGGGTGTGACTGTTTTGACTACGTTGTGAAGCGATCGCATCCATAAAGCAGTTTGCCCCCGCATACGCCGCAAATCCTATACCACCAACGACAGCCGAGAGAGAAGATTGCAATAGGAAGAAGTCTAGGGGTTGATTTTGAAGTGCTGTTTCTAACGCCAGTAGACCGTGAATTTTGGTATGGAATTGTTTTTCACACTCTGGGATAGTGAGATTGCGAATTAGACAACTAGCGCGATCGCCCATTACGCCAGCATGAATCACACCGTTGATTTTACCAAATCGCGTGAGGGCTTGAGCGATCGCCTCTTCCACTTGGGTAATCTCTGCTAAGTCAACACTGGTAAATAAAAATTCACACCCTTGAGCCTGTAAACCTTGCAGTTGTTGAATACAATGGCTTACAGCGTCTTGACGACCATGGGTAGCCAGCCAATTATCCCATTCTTTTGGTTGCGGTAAATCTGAGCGTCCCAGAAACACTAATTTTGCATTTACTGTTGCTGTGAGGAACTTGGCATAAATTAACCCTAAACCTTCCACTAAATCCCCAGCAATCAGGTATGCACCCCCTGTAATTAGGGGTAATTGGGTGGGTTCGGGGAGAGAAATTGGTTGAAATTCTTGTATCCAGCGAGTTTTCCCCCGATAAGCAACACCCCTCCCCAACCCTCCCCTTACTAAGGGGAGGGTGTCCGATAGGACGGGTGGGGTGGTGATTTCCCTAACTATTTGCTGGAAGTTAATGTCAGAAATGGACACATCAATATGTTGACAAGTCAAATTCGGGTATTCTTGGGAAATTACCTTTACTAAACCCAGAATCGTGGCATTATCAGGGTTAAGATTTTCATTGCCCAAAACATTCTGTACTTGCTGAGTCAGTACATAAATTAATAGGGTTGAGGAAGATAAAGCCTGAGTGAGCCAAAGTAAACTGTAAAAGCCCAGATTTTGCTGTTGTTGAAAATCTGTGCGCTCTTGGAGAGTCCAGGAATGTATAATTACATCAGGTAAATTGCCATCTGTTTGTAATTGTAACCACAGTGTTTTGTAGTCTTCAGGGTTATGAGGTGCAATTCTATAATTATCACCTTCTTGAGTAAATCCCTCTCCCGGTTTGACAGTGACTACTTCCTGTCCCGTTTCCTGAAGATGTTGTACTAATTGTTCCCCAACATTCCCAGCATGGCAAAATACCAAATATCGCTGTTTATTTAGCGTTGCAGCAGAACGCAACAGGGGTTTTTGTCTCCAAGAGGGCAAATAAAACCAATTTGAGATTTCTTCCTGCTTCTGGAGCGTTTTAGAGGTAGTAGAGGTAGTTTCTGGTAAGGTATCCCTTTCCACCCAATAGCGTTGACGTTCAAAGGGGTATGTTGGGAGGGGTAATCGTCGGCGTTGTTGTTCGGTGTAAAATTCTGACCAGTTCACAGTCACACCCCGCAGCCAAAGTTGTCCCAAAGTTTTGCAAATCAAAGCTATATCAGATTGGGTATCTTGGGGATGTCGTCCAGATGATAAAGTTAGGGGTGCGTTGGGAAACTGTCTAATAATGGTACTTAAAGTTTGACCAAAACCGACCTCTACAAAAATCTGATTGGGTGTTTGTTGGAGTTGGGTAATTCCCTCAGCAAATAATACTGGTTGACGTAAATGGGTAGCCCAGTAATTGGGGTTTGTAGCTTGTTCTGGAGTTATCCAAGTTCCCGTAACGTTGGAAATGAAGGGAATTTGTGGCGGATGGAGGGGAATATTGTGTAATATTTGCGTTAAGGGAGCGATCGCTGTTTCCATCAAAGGCGAATGGAAAGCATGGGAAGTGTGTAACCGCCGATGAGCAATATTTTGATGTACTAAAAGTTTTTCTAGTAGAGTAATTGCTGCTTCCGTCCCCGATACGACGCATAACTGAGGTGCGTTATGGACAGCAATAACTAAATCATCTGTCAAAAACGGTTGCAGTTTCTCAGGCGCAAGGGAAACCGAAAGCATCACTCCCGATGGACATTGTTGCATCATTTTTCCGCGCTGTGCCACTATCGCCAAAGCATCAGCTAAGGTGAAAACACCCGCCAAAGTTGCAGCCACATATTCCCCGATGCTGTGACCAATCATAGCCTGTGGCTGGATACCATAAGATAACCAGAGTTTAGCTAGGGCGTACTCTACAACAAATAGAGCAGGTTGGGCGTAGGTGGTTTGGGTGATGGGGACTGGGGACTGGGGACTGGGTGAATTTTCGTTGTCCTGTTTAAAGAGGATGGAGCGCAAATCTAAGCCTAAATGTGGTAGTAATAATTCACAGCAATGGTCAATTTCTTTGCGGAAAACTGGTTCGGTGTTGTAGAGTTCTTGTCCCATATTCACATATTGACTACCCTGTCCAGGAAACATAAATACTAGACTGGGTTCGCTGTTTTCTGGGGAATGACTCAAAAGCTGGGAAGTATTAACTCCTGTGAGTATTTCGATTGCTTGGGCGGAAGTTTGACAAACTAAGCAGCGACGATGAGTAAATGCTCTCCTACCGATTTGCAGAGTATAAGCCACATCTGCAAGGTCTAATTCTGGATGCTTTTGTAAATGTGTAGCCAGATTAATTGTTGCTTGCTCAAGTGCTTTTTCACTTTTAGCCGAAAGTACCAACACTTGATAATCTCTCCCCTGCTCCCCTGCTCCCCTGCTCCCCTGCTTAAAAACAGGTGCTTCTTCTAAAATGGCATGAGCATTAGTTCCACCCATCCCAAAGGAACTAACTCCAGCCCTTCTGGGATATTCATGATTTGCCCAAGCTTTCAATTGAGTATTCACCAAAAATGGACTATTAACAAAATCAATTTGGGGATTCGCCATAGTAAAATTTAAACTAGGGGGAATTTGTTTGTATTTGAGAGCAAGGGCAGTTTTAATTAAACCACTGATACCCGCAGCTGCATCCAAATGACCGATATTAGTTTTGACTGAACCAATAGCACAGAATTGTTTTTTATTAGTATGTGGTGAAAATGCCTTAGTCAAAGCCGCAATTTCAATAGGATCACCTAAAGTTGTTCCTGTTCCGTGGGTTTCAATATATTGAATTGTTTCTGGATTTATCTTGGCTTTTGCTAAAGCAGCAGTTATGGTCTTTGCTTGTCCGGTGACACTGGGTGCAGTTAAACCTACCTTTTGCGAACCATCATTATTAATTGCCGTTGCTTTGATAATTGCATAAATATGGTCGCCGTCCTTAATAGCATCCCGTAGTCTTTTCAAAACAACAATTCCTACACCATTACCGAAGACTGTACCTTTAGCATTGACATCAAAAGCCCGACAATAACCATCTGGAGAAAGTACACCATCCTCTTGATAAAAATAACCTGTTTTTTCCCCAGAACCGATAGACACACCGCCAGCTAGTGCCATATCGCATTCTTTATTTAATAAACTTTGACAAGCAATATGTACACTTACCAAAGAAGTAGAACAACCAGTTTGAACACCACAACTCGCCCCTGTGAGATTCAATTTATAGGAGACGCGAGTAGGCATTAAACCCATAACATTGCTGATGACGACTTGAGTGCGATCGCTATTTTCTCGATAATGGGAATTATTCGATAAATTCACCAAATAACTATTCAGTGCAGCCCCACCATACACAGCAATATTACCCGAATACTGCTCCGAATCATAGCCAGCATTCTCTAAAGCTTCCCAAGCACATTCTAAAAACAATCGATGCTGAGGATCAAGAACTTCCGCTTCTCTAGGAGAATAGCCAAAAAACGCTGCATCAAACTCATCAATTCCCGCCAAACTAGCATAAGCCCGCACATAATTCTGTTTTTCTAAATCCTCCGCTTTTACCCCATTTGCTAATAACTCTTCATCACTTAAAAACTCAATCGAGTTAACACCATTCTTCAAATTATCCCAAAAATCATCAACATTTCTAGCCCCCGGAAACCGCCCCGACATCCCAACAATAGCAACTTCCTCAGACCTTTCTAATTCCACCGCTTCTAACTTAATCCGAGCCTCCTTAAGTGCCGCCAAAATACGCTCAGATGCAGGGTAATTTTTAATATCATCAATAGAATAATTCATAATCTTTCTCCCCTTAAAAATCTCTAATACTTTGCGCCTTTGCGCCTTTGCGCGAAACAATCTTCCAAATTCTCAGGATTAATAAACTGACAACGACTACGAGCAAAAGCATCTAAAACATCAACAGCACAACTACGCTCAAATCTTAAACTACCAGCCTCCTCCCCACCGAACTTTTGACAAACTGCTCGATGAGACTTAGCCAGATAAAGATAAGCATCAACAAACGCTTGATGTTCAGCCTTTAATTCTGTTGGTAAATTAGCAAAATGAGGTCGTAACTGTTTCCAAACTTTAATCAAAACTGAATGTTCCCAAGACATCAACCCACTAAAATCATGAGATTTAACATGAGGAGGCATCATCGAAGGACGAATTTCTGCTTCATATAATTCTGGACTTAAGCTACCTGCTAATTCCATTGATGCACCAGAAGCTAACATTAATTTTGTAGCTGTTTTTAACTCTGTTCGTGCTTGTTGTAAATTTCCATCTATTAATTCTAAATCAAAGCGACGCAAACAAATAATTAATCCTTGAATATTGATAAAAAATGCCCAATGGAAACCTTGCCAAATTTCCTGGGGTGTGAGTTTTAACATGACTCTAAGTTAAGTTGAAATACTCTGTCTAAAAGATAGACATAATTTTTAAAGCCTTCTCTTTGTAGTTCAATTTGAGTAATATCTAGAATTAAATTGTCTTGTTGGAGATACAAGAAGGTTTGACAAGCTGATAATAAACCTTTGACTAAGCACAATTCTGGTTCATTGCTTTGGACGTGTTGGACATGAAAGTAGGTGTCAAAGTCTTCTATTTTCCAGTATTTTAATGTTGTTTTTGTGGAGATGGTTTCTAGGGGGAACACATCATATATTTCTATTTCAGCTATTGCGGTTTCAATTGTGTTTATGGCTGGTTCAATATCGGTTTGGGTTAATGCTGTTAATAGTTCTGTGAGGATTTTTTTGAGCTTAATTTGGGTAGGTGGGGTTAGCTGTTGTTTGATGGGGAGTTCTGCGGGGTTTAAGAGTTCTAGGAGCATATTTTGTTAACGCAGAGGGGCGCGGAGGGAAACGCGGAGGTGCGCGGAGATTTTAGGAGGGGAGGGAGAATTTTAAGGTTTGGTGGCAGAATTGTTGCCATTCGGGGGTGATATTGTTGAAGATGATGTTTTCATCTACATAAATTCCGGTTGTTACTACATAATTTTCTTGGAGATATAAGACGCTTTCTTCTGTTAGTTGATTTTCGGTAGTTTCTTGCCATTTGGGATATTGGCGGAGTTGTTCTAATAGGTAAGCTTTGCAATATGTTCCGATTTGGGGCATGGTTTTATTTCTGTTTCTGATGTGAATGAGAATCAGGACTAAAGTCCTTACTACGAACTAAATTAATTGTTAATAAATCCTTCGTTGCGTAATTCGTTAATACTCTCGATAAAGGCTTGTTTGATGAGGTTAATATCCTCGTCTGTGTGTGCGGTGGAAAGAAATCCGCCTTTGTCTCCTTGGCGCAGATGTATTCCTCTTTCGATGAGGTGATAAGAGAGTAAATTCATCGCCATTGGGGGAACTGCGCTTTGGGAGGCTGCTATAGCAAAAAATGACCCAAAGCTAGTAAACTTGATGGCTATGCCCTGTTGTGTCATGTGAGCATTTAAATCGTTGACAAGTTGCGTAGTCCGTTGATTTAACTCTTCGTGTAATGCAATACCTTCTGTTTTGAGATGTTGTAAGGTGGCGCGGGCGGCGGCGAGGGCGAGGGGATGTTTGCAAAATGTCCCTGCAAAGAAGGTTGTGGGAACTTGGGGCGCGGAATCATCTCCAAATTGCCATTGTCCACCATCTATGTAGTTCATGTAACTAGCTTTGCCAGCAATTACGGAAAGTGGTAGCCCACCTCCAACGATTTTGCTATAGGTGGCAATGTCGGCTTTTACACCAAAGTGGGCTTGCGCTCCTCCGGGGTGGATGCGAAAACCTGTCACCATTTCATCGAAAATTAGGGCTATCCCTAGTTCTTGGGTGATTTGTCGTAGTTGGTGCAAAAATTCGCGGGGTTGGAGTTCGGGAAAACGGCTTTGTACTGGTTCTACTAAGACGGCGGCGAGTTCTCGGCGGTGTTTGCGAATCAGCTTTAAGGAATGTTCGTTACCGTATTCTAAAATCAGCACGTCAGCAGCTGCACTCTTTGGTATTCCTGGGGCTGCGGGTACGGCTTTGGGGTTGAGGTTGGCTGTAAAAAGGGCTTGAATTGGTTGGGCTAGTCTACCGAGGAGGCTACCAGATTTGGCGGCGATGACGCGACGGGCGGCTTTTTTGGCATATTCTGTCATTGTTGCCCTTACAAGTACAGAGTCAAAGTGTCCGTGGTAGGAGTTGGTGAAAATCGCTATTTTTGGGCGTTTTGTGGCGGTACGGGCGATACGCACGGCTGTCATGACTGCTTCTGTACCTGTGTTGCTAAAGGTGACTCGTTCTGCACCTGTTAGTTCGCTGATGAGTTGGGCTACTTCGCCAGCTATTGCATTTTGGACACCGATGTGCATTCCTCGTTGTAGTTGTTCGGTGATGGCTGTTTGGATGAATGGGGGGTTATGTCCAAATAGGTTGATTCCTAGTCCCATGAGGATGTCTATGTATTCGTTTCCATCGACATCCCACAGGCGAGAAGCGTTGGATTTTTCGATGGCGATGGGGTAGCAGAGTTCTTTGGTTTCTGGCGTGAAGTTGAAGCCTATTGAGGTTTTATCTGCTAGTATTTGGCGATTTTTTTGGGCTAGGTTTTTGGAGGTTTGGGTGCGTTTGGTGTAGTTTTGGATGAAGTTTTTTAGGTAGTTTTGTTGGGGGGTTGTTTGGGGTTTTTGTGTGGTGGTCATGGGTGATTTTTAGCTCGCGCAAAGGCGCAAAGACGCAAATAAAGAAAGGTTAGATGTTTATGGGTTTACGACAGAGGAAGTAGGCTGATTGTCTATCGTCTATTGTGGGGTTTCCTTCTAGGGTGAGGATTTGAATGTCGGTGAAGCCTGTTTGTTGTAGGGCTATTTCGATTTCTTGGGGGATATGTCCTCTGACAAAATATTTTTCGTCCATTCTTTGCCAGTTTTTTTCTTTGGTTTGAAATGCTGATAGGAGTTTTATACGGATTCTATATAAAAGTCTGTGGTTTAATATTGGGGAAAATAAGTGCCAAATTGTTTTTAGTATTGGCGCGGATGATGGTTTGGTTTTTTTCTGAAACATGGTGACTTGAAAGTAGCCTTTACGTTCTTCGGGGTTGTAGTTTGGTGTCACCATCCAGGCGTATTTATTTTCTATTTCTCCTTCGGCAATTTTTCCTCTCCACCAGCGTTGCATTTGTTGATGATGGTTGATGTCAAAGAGAAACCAGCCGTTTTGTTTGAGGGCTGAATATACTTTTTGAAAGACTTGCTGAAGTTCGGGAATTGTCATTATGTGGTTGAGGGCTGCGCTTGTGGAAAATGCTGCGTCGAAGGATGGGGGAAGTTCAAAGTGACGCGCATCTGCTAGGAGAAATTCTCCGTTGGGGGCGTTCTGACGGGCATAATTTAACATTTGGGTGGAGTTATCTATGCCTGTTATTTGATATCCTCTATTAATTAATATTTGTACTAGTTGTCCTGTTCCACAGCATAAGTCTAAGATTTTGGCGTTTGGTTTTATTTGGGGGAGAAGGATTTTTTCTAGGGGTTTTAGTTGGTTTTGGCAATATTCTGGCCCCATTGTTTGGTTATATAGCCAAGCCCAGGTGTCGTATTCTGTATGGTTTGGGGTGTTTGATATCATTGTTTTTATTCACGCAGAGGCGCAGAGGCGCAGAGAAGGTTTATGAGGGGAGTTTTGTTTTAATCCAGTTTTGTTGGATGAGGTGGGAGAGGTAGGTTTGAATTAGGGTTTCGTTGATGGTTGGTGGGGGGATTAGTTGATTGAGCAAATTTTGGGTTTTACTGTTGTCGAATTGTAGTTTTTTGTTGGTTGGTATTTCGCTGGTGGTTCTGTTTCTCGGTAATAGGGGGATTAGGGGATATAAGATGTGTTTTGGGGAGTTTTGGGCTATTTCTAAGATTTGGTTACGCCATTGATGATATGAGGTTTTATCAATTTCAATGCCGATTTTTTTTAGTTGTTCAAATACTATGTCTGAGGAGATGGGTTTGGGTTGGATGATATGGAATATTCGTTGGGTGGATGGGATTTTTGATAGTTCAACAATGGCTTGAGAAACATAATCTACTGGTAAGATTTCTAATGGCATTGGTGTATCTGGAATACTGCCTAATTGGACGTAACCTAACAGAAGTTTGTAGAGGAAATCGTTTTGATTAAATGCTCCGGTTTTACTATCTCCTGATACTGCTCCTAATCGGTAGATGTTGACTGGTATTCCTCGGTTTATAGCGTTTATAGCTAGTTTTTCTGATGCCCATTTACTCTGAGAATAACCACCAATAGGTATACCATAATCATCTAAGTTAGCATCTTCTGTCACCTGGGAATTACTATTATTATTGGCTGCAAAAATACTGGTTGAGGAAATTAAATGTACTGGTTTGAGTTTGCTCTGGCTGGCTAGTCGGAAAATTTCCTGTGTACCTAAAACATTTGCAGATTTTAAGCGGTTGTAAGGTTCTGTGTGATTTACTCGCGCTCCGTTATGATAAATTACGTCTATCTGGTTGGCTAGGTTTTGAAATTCTAGTTCAGATAGTCCTAGCTTTGGTTGGGTTAAGTCGCCTACTATGGGAATAATTCTTTCTAGATATGAGCTATCCCAAATTTGGTAATCTTTTAAGGTTTTGATGATTCTTTGGGTTGCGGTTTCAAGATTTTCGGATTTGATTAAACAATAAACTGATGCTGTTGTTTTGTTTAGTAATTCTCTTAGTAGAAATGCCCCGATAAATCCGGTTGCACCTGTTAATAATAATGAGGAATATGAGGAAGGTAAGGAAGATGGGGAAGGAGGATTAATTGTCGGGTCAAGGGTTGTTTCTTGTTCCCAATCTATTTCTACTTTTGGTTGTTGACAATTGTGTATAAATTCGATGATTTCTGCTTTGCGTTCTTGTAATTGAACTTTTAAATTCTGGGTTAAAACTCCTTTGGGAGCGTTACATCTAAGTTTGGGTGTGCTATCAGTATCTTCTAGCCAAATCCGAATATCTAAACGCTGCAATTCTGAAAGTAATGATTGAATTGAAGATACCCCTCCCCAACCCTCCCCTTGTAAAGGGGGAGTTTTAATATTCGCTAGGATAAATGATGGTTGAGAGTTGGGTGTTAAATAGATTTCTTCACAACCATAGAGGCGTTTACTGAGAATTTCTTGGCTATGACAATATTCGATGAGTTTGTTAGATTCAATTATGGCCTGCGATTCTGCGGTATATATAATTGAGGTGATGAATGTCAGCCACGGTTCTTGTCCCATTGCATAGACGTATACTTGCTGGGGATGGAGTTGTTGCACTAGGGCGATCGCTCTGCTACTATCAGAACCATCTAAGCGTCGTGTTTTGGCTATCTTTCGCGGTACTTGATTGGTTAATAATGCCCCATAAGCCCATGTATAAGGCGCACCTTCGCATTCCATCCCAATAAATAGTACGTCTATATCCCCAAAAATTTGCTGTAGGTGGCTGTACAATTGGGGTTCAATATTATTAGAATCGGCTGCACATAAGATTGAACGTCCTTTAAGATTTACTAAATACGCTGCTTTCGCACCTATATTTAAATCTCCATGTTCTCCTAAAAATGGCAATGCGGTGATATATCCTTCAGTTAGATTAATTACTTCTAATTCGTCAATTTCTCGGATATCCGCAAAACCAATTTGTTGCAGCATCAATTTTAGGGAAGGGTCTATTAATATTCCCTTATTGCTTTTAGGAACGACCACTGTTTTAATTTTGTGGCGTAACTGCAACAGTGTTTCTAACATTACATGGTCTTGGTGATTATGGGTGAGGAGAACGTAATCAATCACCGGGGGTAGATTTTCGTAGGTGTAGCGATTTATCCCCGAATCATGGGGATAACTAATGATGGGGTCACAGAGAATACTGACTGATTCGGTTTGAATTAAAACACAAGCATGACCAAAGTAGCGAACGCGTACAGCTTCCCCTGTGTAGTCGGGTTCTGGGTTGGGGGGTGTGGTGGTGAAAAATTCGGCAAAGATTGATTCTTGGTGGGGTTGAATTTGCAGGGTTTCTTGAATGTCGTTGTAGGGTTGGGGAGTGTGACGCATTTGGAAAAGTTGGTCAAGACGGCGATCGCTAAATGCTATTTTTAGATGTATACTCTGGTCATCTTCTAAACGCGGTGTACTTAAAACAAAAGCGCGTTTATCCCCGTCACCCAAGTACAAATTTACCGATTGATTGGCACGATTATAATATGGACTGCGATATAGTAGCCCTTCAATGAAGCGAATCGAGGGGTGATTGTTACTATCCTGTACCATTTCTACGTAACCCCGTAGTGGTTTGGGAATTTGACTATACAAAGGTTCTAAAGAATAACCCTGGGGGTGTGCAGCTAAGAGTTTTTCTAAATCTTCAATTGCTTGCGCTAGTTCTAGCATTTGCGCTTGCTGCTTCTGTGTTGTTTCCAGTAATACCCGAATATCCTCAACTTGACTGGGATTATGGTTGATGAAGGGGCTACCAGTCATCGCCGGATTTTTCAAAGCATCATGGTGTAACTGTGGCGCAGCAATGAATGATTGCATAATTGGTACATGAGAATTAGCAATGTACATTGCGGCTGTAGCGGGAGAAATTAGGTAAGACCAGGCGTACCACTGATTAATTAGGGGTTCAATGATGACATTGGGTTTGAGATATAGCGGTTGGTTCATGGTTAAATTTCAAACTCCTCTCGTTCATCATCGGCGGTATCAGATATTACTAAAATTTCTGCCTTTAGTTGTCGTTGCAAAATGCGTTCCGCCATACCTGCTACTGTTGGTGCATCAAACAAATCCATAACAGTCAGTTCGACTTGAAACACTTGCAAAGCTTGGGCGATTAATTGAGTGGCGATGAGAGAATGTCCCCCCAATTCAAAAAAGTCATCGTGAATACTCACCTTTTCTAACTTGAGTATCCGGGCGTATATATCGGCTAATTGCGCTTCGATTTCTGTACGGGGGGCGATAAATTCAGCGTTTGCTAGGACTTGTTCGGGTGCGGGGAGTGCATGGGTGTCTATTTTCCCATTGGGTGTCAGGGGTAAATTTTCCAGTAAAACAAACGCTGACGGGACAAGGTATTCTGGTAATTTCTCTCGCATGAAGGTGCGGAGAGATTGGGGACTGGGTAAATTCTCCCTCCCCTGCTCCCCTGCTCCCCTGCTCCCCTGCTCCCTTCCTTCCTCATTGGGAATGACGTAGGCGACTAAACGCTTTTCTCCTGGTTTGTCTTCGCGGACAATTACTACTCCCGCACGTACCCCAGGATGTTGACATAATACGGTTTCCACTTCTTGCGGTTCAATGCGAAAACCGCGAATTTTGACTTGGTTATCAACTCTCCCTAAAAGTCTGATACGACCATCAGGTAAGTAACAAGCTAAGTCACCGGTTTTATAGAGACGAGACCCCTCCCCTACCCTCCCCTTACTAAGGCGGGTGGGGTGATTAAATGGATTAGGTATAAATCTTTGTGCTGTTAAATCTGGGCGATTTAGATAACCTCGCGCTAAACCTATTCCACCAATGTAGAGTTCACCAATTACGCCGATGGGGACGGGTTGTAAATAATTATCTAATATATATAGTTGTTTGTTGGCACTGGGGCGAATGGTGGGAAGTAAAGGATGACCGTTTCCACAAAGTACCATGCTGGCGTTGACTGTAACTTCGGTTGGGCCGTAAGCATTGATAAAACGTCTTCCTTGTGACCATTTGGCGATTAATTCGGGGGATGGTGCTTCACCTCCTACCAGTACCATTCGCAGATGTGGTAAGTCTGCTGAGGGGAGTAGGGATAGGGCTGAGGGGGTGATAGTTATATGAGTAACTGCGTTTTCTCGTAGCAGTTGGAGTAAAGTTTCTCCTGGTAGTAAAGATTCTGATTTGGCTAGACAAAGTTTTGCACCGCTTCCCAAAGCCATGATGATTTCGGGGATGGAAGCATCAAAGCTGAGTGAGAAAAATTGCAGTACACAATCACCGGGATGAACATCACAAACTTGTATTTTATGTTGTGTGAGGTTGGTTAAGCCGATGTGGGGAATTAACACTCCTTTCGGTTTACCAGTAGAACCGGAGGTGTAAATTAAATAAGCTAAATTTTCTGGTTTAACTTCACTTTCTGGGTTTTCTATACTGCATTGGGAAATTGTTTCCCAGTCGGTGTCTAGGTAAATTATTTCGTAGCTTGAGGAAGTGGCAACTTTCAGGCTGATTTCTGTTAGTAAAATCGGAACTTGGGAATCAGCCAACATATACCCCAGGCGTTCTGGGGGATAATTTGGGTCGAGGGGGAGATATGCGCCACCAGCTTTGAGGATACCAAGTAAAGCGATGATCATTAATGGGGAACGCTCTACACATAATCCCACAATTACCTCTGGTTTGACTCCTTTTTGTTTGAGGTAATGAGCAACTTGATTACTTTTTTGATTGAGTTCTTTATAAGTAAGGTACTCAACAACTACTCCCTCGCCTTTATAAGCTTCGGTGTATGCACCTGTTCTCGAATTACCCCACCCTAACCCTCCCCTTGTAAAGGGGAGGGAACTAGATTTTTCGTTTTCCCCCCTTAGAAAGGGGGGATTAAGGGGGGTATAAACAACCGCTACTGCATCGGGTGTCTTTTCTACCTGCGCTGCAAATAAGTCTTGAAAGGTTAAATGACTGGGAAATTCTACTTGGGTTTGATTCCAATCAATGAGAATGGTTTGCTTTTCTTTATCTGTCAGTAATGGTAATTCGGAAATCCGTTTTTCTGGATTCTCAACAATCGCCGTCAATAGAGTTTGAAAATGTCCTACCATTCGGTTAATTGTCTCTGGTGCAAACAAATCTCGGTTATATTCAAATGCACCTAAAAAACCTGTTGATGTCTCGTACATATCCAAACTTAAATCTAGTTTGGCACTTGCTTCTGTCCGATTTACAGGTGTGAGAGTTAATCCTGGTAATTCTAATTTTTCTGTAGGGGCATTTTCTAACCGAAATTTTACCTGAAATAGAGGGTTAAAACTTAAATCTCTTTCCGGTTGCAGAACTTCTACTAATTTCTCAAAAGGTATATCCTGATGATCATAAGCTTGCCAAGCGGTGGTTCTTAGCTGCTGTAATAATTCCTGAAAACTGGGATTATCTGCTAAATTTGTCCGCAATACTAATGTGTTGACAAAAAAGCCAATTAAACCTTCGATTTCCCGGCGATAGCGATTAGCTACGGGAGTACCAACGAGTATATCTGTTTGTCCGGTGTAGCGGTGCAGGAGAATTTTATAAGCCGTGAGGAGGGTAACAAAGGGAGTGATACCTGCATTTTTTGCGAGTTTGATAATGTCTTGACTCAACTGAGGAGAGAGAGAAAAAGACTCAATTGCACCCCGAAATGTTTGTACTCTTCCACGGGGGTAGTCGGTGGGTAATTGTAATACTGGAAGAATACCGCCTAATTGTTGTCGCCAATAGTCTAGTTGAGTTTCTAAAACTTCTCCTTGTAACCATTGTCTCTGCCAAACTGCAAAATCAACGTACTGAATCGCTAACTCTGGTAAGGGTGACAGTTGATTGGCACTAAAAGCAGTATAAAGGGTTGCCAACTCCTTAACTAAAATTTCCATTGACCAACCATCAGATATGATGTGGTGCATGGTAAATAAAACTACGTTTTCATCTTTAGCTAGTTGGAGAATTTTCACGCGCAATAATACATCCGTGGCTAAATCAAAAGGTGTCTGTGCTTCTTTTAAAGCCAGGTGACGGACTTCTTCATCTTGTTCTATGGGGTTAAAATTTTGTAAATCAATAACAGTTAGGGGAAGGGTGACACTCGGCTGAATGTGTACAACCGGATTCCCATCTACAGTTTTGAAGTTTGTGCGTAGTAGCTCATGACGTTGGATAATTGTATTTAGCGATCGCTCCAACACTGCAACATCCAAAATCCCCGTCAATCTGACTGCTGTCGGTAAATTATAAGTATAACTGTCGGGTTGTAGTTGTTCTAAAAACCACAATCTTTGTTGAGCAAAAGACAGAGGTAGGTTGCTGTTGCGTGCTGCTGGGGTAATTGCTTGTGTATAATTTGTAGATGACTTAGCTTGACGTAAAAAGTTGATGATTTCAGATTTGCGCGATCGCAATTCTACACTAAGTTCATCCGTCAGCACATCTTCAGGAATACTACACCGCAAATTAGCATCTTCTATCCACAGTTTGGCATCCAGGCTGTAAAGGTGTGCCAGAAACTTTTCTATTGTCTTCATAGCGAAATCTCCTTACGACCTGGTTGACTAGATGGAGTAGTTTGCATCTGTTGGATACTCTGTTGCAAAATTTCAATCAGTTCTGCAAGTCCAGCAATTGTTGGTTTTTCAAACACACTATGTAGTGGTAAATCCAATTGAAAAGCTTCCCTCAACCGCGATGTCACCCGAATTGCTGAGAGGGAATTTCCCCCCAATTCAAAAAAGTTTTCATCTATTCCCACACTTTCTAACCGCAACACATCCGCCAAAATATTTGCAATCAGCGTTTCTGTAGAATTACGCGGTGCAATATATGCTTGATTAGCATGGCGTACAGTCTCAGGTTGAGGTAAAGCTTGACGATTGATTTTACCGTTGGGTAACAGAGGTAATTCTGATAACACCACAAACACAGACGGCAACATATACTCTGGTAATTGAGATATCAGAAATTTCTGTAATTCACTGGTGAAATCTGGCGACTCTGGGCTAGTTGATTTCCTCACAACATAAGCCACCAAACGCTGATTATCAGCTTGTTTCGAGTCCAACATCACCACCGCTTGCTGCACATCAGAATGTTGATTCAGTACCGCTTCAATCTCCCCTAACTCAATCCTTAAACCACGAATTTTCACCTGATTATCCAATCGACCCAAGTATTCCAAACTACCATCAGGCAAATAGCGGGCAAGGTCGCCTGTTTTATATAAAGTGCTGAGTTGTGAGTGCTGAGTGCTGAGTTGGGAGTTGAGAGTTGGAAGTGAGGAGTTGAGAGTTGGGTTATTTTTTTCCCCAGTCCCCATTCCCCCAATAAACCTTTCCGCCGTTAAATCTGGACGTTTCCAATAACCCCTTGCGACTCCTACACCACCGATGTAAATTTCACCTGGGACACCTAAAGGGACTGGTTCTAGATAATCATTTAAAAGGTAAATTTGTGTATTAGAAATAGGACGACCGATAGGTACTGTATGTAAATCATTTGTAGGTTGACATTCCCAGTATGTGACATCAATTGCTGCTTCTGTAGGGCCATATAAATTATGTAATTCTGCATCCAAACGCTGAAAAAAACGATTTTGAATTTCTATTGATAAAGCTTCACCACTACAAATTACCCGCTTTATACTGCGACAACGTTCAGTTAAATTTGGTGCTTCTAAAAACACTCCCAACATTGCCGGCACAAAGTGTAACGTAGTGATTTGCTGCTGTTCAATTATTTCTAATAAATAATCTGTATCTTGATGTCCTCCTGGTTTAGCTATTACTAAACAACCACCATTTAGTAATGTCCAGAAAAATTCCCACACCGAAACATCAAAACTAAACGGGGTTTTTTGTAAAACGGCTTCTCCTATCTGTAAACCATACTGTTGCTGCATCCAATACAACCGATTACTCACACCGCGATGAGTGTTAATTACTCCCTTGGGTGTGCCAGTAGAACCAGAAGTATAGATGATATAAATTGCATTATCAGGATTAATAGATGTAGTGAGAATATTGTCAGGTTGGTGGGCTATTTCTTGCCAATCTGTATCCAAACATAACCACAGAGTTTTACTCAAACCTTTGCTATTTGAAGCTTGGGGAGAGGTAAAACCCAGCAATTTTGCTAACAAACTTTCCTGAGTTAATACCACTGATACTTCAGTTTCATCAATAATATATGCCAACCTAGACTCAGGATAAGCGGGGTCAAGAGGAACATAACAACCCCCAGCTTTGATAATACCTAATATCCCAATCACCATTTCTAAGGAACGCTCAATATAAATCCCGACTGGTGTTTCCGCTTGTACACCCCAGGTTTGTAAATAATGAGCTAATTGATTAGCACGGTGATTTAATTCTTTATAGGTAAGTTGTTCTTCTCCAAACACCACAGCAATACTATCTGGTGTCCGTTCTACCTGGGTTTCAAATTGCTGATGAATAGATTCTATAGGATAATATGCTTCTGTTTGATTCCATTTGTGGATGGTTTCATACTCCTGATGAGTTAATAAGGGTATGTTCCCCACAGTTTGTTCTGGCTGACTCATTCCTAATAACAGGTTACAGAAATGCTCTAATAATTGAGTAATGGCATTATCTGTAAATCTATTGCGGTCATATTTTACTTTTAATGATATTTGATTCCCTACAGAAACCAGCATTGTTAAGGGAAAACTTGTCCATTCTAAAGATTGAATATCAGTAATATGTAAATCTTGATTTCCTGAAATTCCCGATGTATCAACGGGATAATTTTCAAACACTAAAATACTGTCAAATAATGAAGTCCCTGGTGCAAGTTCGCTCCATTCTTGAATCTCTAAGAGGGATGTATATTCATAGTCTAGAGCTTCTGCTTGTTGTGCTTGTAATTTTTGCAACCACTCAACTAAATTATCTGTCGGTGACACCTGCACCCGCACCGGCAAAGTGTTGATAAATAACCCCACCATCGACTCTACACCGGCTAAGGTGGCGGGTCGTCCTGATGAAGTTGCACCAAATACTACATCTGTGGTGTTGCAATAGCGACTTAATAATAAAGCAAATGCACCCTGTAAGAGCGTATTCAGGGTTAATTGCTGCTGTTTTGCCCATTGTTGCAGAGAAGCTGTTTGATTAGGCGTAAGGCTGCGGCTTTGTTCTTGGGGGGTGATGTTCTCGCTTTTACCCCTTCCTAACCCTCCCCTTGTAAATGGGAAGGAAGAAGTTGGTGTGGTGAATCCTGCAAGTTGCTTTTTCCAGAATGTTTTAGCGGCGATTTTATCTTGTTGTTGTAACCAGGCGATGTAGTCACCGTAGGGGCGGGAATTAGGATAGTAAGATGGGGAATTATAATAATTTTGAAATACTTCTCTTATTACTAATGCTGATGACCAGCCATCAAGAATTAAATGATGTTGTGTCCAAATAAGAATATGTTTAATTACTGATAATTGAATGAGAGTAAAACGCATTAGGGGAGGCTGTTTGATGTCGAAAATGAAAATGCGATCGCTCTCTAAAAACTTTTCTAATTCTACTGTCTGTTCCGCCTCGGATATTGTCTGCCAATCTAACAATTTCCAAGGAATTTCTACTTGGCGAAATACAACTTGAAAGGGTTTATCTCGCTGTTCCCAATAAAAGGCTGTGCGTAAGGCTGGATGGTTAATTACAACCTGATTCCATGCTGTTTGTAAGGTGTTTGTATCTAGTTTTCCTTCGAGGTGCAAGCAAACCTGTGGGACATATACGCCTGCTTGCGGGGTTAGCAAGGTATGAAACAGCATTCCCTGCTGCATGGGAGATAGGGGATAGATATTTTCTATATTTTTGCGTTTATCCACAGGTTGCATGATTTTTAGTTTTGATGTTGTGATGCAAGTATTTATTGGTTTCGCGCATTCGCCCTTGGCGTTCCCGCAGGGTAGGCGCAAAGACGCAAAGGTAAAAAGAAAGGATAAAACTTTGCGTACCTTTGCGTTACCTCCGCGTACCTCCGCGTTTCAAAAAAACTCCTCTCATAACTCTCCCAACAATTTATCTAGTTCATCTTGGGTGAAATCCATTTGCGGGAAGTCGGAGGGGGTAAAGCCGCTAATTTCAGGGGTGAGGCAATGTTGAATTAATGAATGTAGTATTTTTTGATAGTTGTCTGCTAAGGTGGTGATGGTTTGACGGTGATGCAGTTTTTGGCTGTACGTCCAATCACATCGCAGTTTTCCTCCTGTGACGATACTGTTAATTTCAATCAGAGTGTTACGCTTCCCTCTAGGACTACGGCTGTGTCCGATAGATTCACTCGCTGGGGTAAACAGCGAATTTTTCGAGAAGATTTGGTCAGATTGTCCTAAATAGTTAAATCTGACTTGTGGTAAGGGTATTGCTTTAAGAGTGTCTCGAACTGTTGGGGATGCTAAATAGCGCAACAACCCATAGCTAATTCCACGGTCGGGAATTTGCCGTAGTTGCTCTTTGACTGATTTGAGGGAAATCCCTAGATCGGCAGAAGGATTTATATTTAATAATACCGGGAATAGGCTAGTAAACCAACCCATTGTCCTAGATAAATTAATACTTGGAAACAAATCTTCTCTACCATGTCCTTCTAGTTCTACTAACAAGCGATTTTCACCCGTCCAAGTTTGGAAGGTTAAGGCTAAGGCTGTTAACAAAACATCATTGATTTGGGTGCGGTAGGCTTGGGGAACTTCTTGCAGTAGAGCTTGGGTATCTGTGACGCTGAGAAATGTAGAATAGGTGTCTACATCTGCCATTGTGTTAGAACCTGGGGCATAATCTACGGGGAGAGGTGGTATTTTTTGCCAAGTGGGAGATGTCCAATAATTGAAGGCTGGTTGTAAATCGGCACTCCAGGTATATTCTTGTAGTTTATTTGCCCACTGTTGATAGGATGTGGTTTTGGGTGGGAGTTGGATTTCCTGACTTTGGCTAAGTTGCTGGTATGCTAGTTGCAAATCTTCTAAAAATAGCCGCCAGGAGATGCCATCAATAATTAAGTGGTGGAAGATGATTAATAAGCGATGATTTTGGGTTTCACCATTGTCAAAGTAGGCGACACGTAGTAATGGCGGTGTTTCTAGGTTGAAACTTTCTTGAAAGTAGGGTGTAGGGGTGTAGGGGTGTAGGGGTGTAAGGGAAAGAGGGGTTTTTTCGTCATTATTTGAGATATCAACATGATAGAAGTATGAGGTTTGGTTGATTTCCTCAATTGACAAAATCTCCTGTCGCCAACCGTCGGGGGTTTGTTGGAAGCGCGATCGCAAGCCGTCATGGTGTGCTAATAGTTGATCTATTGCTTGCCGTAAGTAATGAGGGTTGAGAGATTGATGTACTTCTAAAAGAATGGCTTGATTCCAATGATGTGCATCTACTAGATTTTGATCAAAAAACCATTGCTGAATGGGAGTTAGAGGAACTTGCCCTGTAACTGGTGTTTGCTCACTAGATAATGTGGTGTCAGTGTCTACAATGGCTGCTAATTCTGCCACTGTTTGATATTGGAACATCTGCCGGGGACGTAAAGCCAAGCCTTGTTGATTTGCTTTGGCTACGGCTTGAATGGCTAAAATTGAATCACCACCCAAGCTAAAGAAGTTATCGTGAATGCCAAGTGATTCTACCCCTAACACCTGAGTCCAAATATTAATTAATTGTTGTTCTATGGGTGTGCGGGGTGCGGTTGTGGTGGTGGTGACTGGTGATAAATCAGGTATGGGCAAAGTATGACGGTCTACTTTACCATTAGCTGTTAACGGTAAAGTTTCCAGGATGACAAACGCTGTCGGTAGCATATACGCAGGAAGTTTCGCCGCTAAAAATTGCCTTAATTCTGCTGCTTCAATGTGAGATTTAGGAACAACATAAGCTACTAAGCGGTTATGTTCTGGGGTATCGTTGCGAACAATGGCGACAGCTTGGGTTACTTCTGGATGTTGGTTAAGTACCGCTTCGATTTCCCCTAATTCAATGCGAAAACCGCGCAATTTTACTTGATGGTCCAAACGCCCCAGATATTCAATATTACCATCTGGGAGATAACGAGCGCGATCGCCTGTTTTGTAAAGTTGACTATTCCCTATTCCCCAATTAATAAACCTTTCGTCCGTCAATTCTGGACGCTTCCAGTAACCTCTTGCTAACCCTGTACCACTCAGGTAAATTTCACCGGGTACACCTACGGGAACGGGTTGCAGGTTTTGGTCTAGGATATAAACTTGAGTGTTGGCAATGGGTTTACCAATTGTCGGAGCTTGTGGACTATTGCGGGGAATCAGGGCAAAGGTAGAGTAGGTAGTATCTTCTGAAGGCCCGTAGAGATTGTATACTTTCTCAATTGTGGATTGTTGATAAAGTGCGTCTACAAGGGATTTGGGTAACGGTTCACCGGCTAAATTGACTGTCTGCACTGATGCGGGAATACCATTTAAACGTAGCAGTTCTCTGGCGGCTGAGGGGACTGTATTGATTAACCTTACTTGTGAGGCGGCTAGTAATTCCGGTAATTGTAAGGCATTATCGGCGAGGATGACACAACCTCCCCAACTTAGGGGAACGAAGATTTCAAATACTGAAAGGTCAAAACAAATTGAGGTGGAAGCTAAAACACCTGTTAATTCTGCTTGTGAGTAAACTTCCCGCGCCCAATACATGAGTGTAACTGGACTTTGGTGAGTAATTGCCACACCTTTGGGAATGCCTGTAGTGCCGGAGGTGTAGATGATGTAGGCTAGGTTGGCTGGTTTTACACCCCTCCCTAACCCTCCCCTTATAAAGGGGAGGGAACTAGATTCTCCGGTTTCCCCCCTTTCTAAGGGGGGATTAAGGGGGGTAATTCGACTGGTGTGTATACCGTAGCTTGCTAAGGGGAGGGAGTCCGATAGGACGGGTGGGGTATTTGTATCAAGGCAAACTATCGGGATTTCTAATGGGGGGAGTTTGGTTAATTGCTTTTGCTGGGTGAGTAACACCTGCATTTGGGCATCTTGAATAATTAATGCTAATCTGGCTTCGGGATAAGTGGGGTCTAGGGGAACGTAAGCACCACCAGCTTTGAGGATAGCCAATAAGCCGATAATCATATCTAGGGAACGGTCAACGCAAATTCCCACAGGCGTTTCTGGCTGGACACCTAAATTTTGCAGATGACAGGCTAATTGATTGGCTTTGGTGTTTAATTCGTCGTATGTTAGCTGTTCTTCACCCCAAATGACCGCTATTCGTTCGGGGGTTTGTTTTACCTGTGTCTCAAACAATTCATGTAAACACTGCTGAGGATATTGGCGTTGGGTGGTGTTCCATTGTGCGAGTTGCTGCTGTTCAAAAGTGGTTAATAACGGTAAATCATTAATATGCTGTTCGGGATTGAGAACTACTGCTTGTAATAATGTTTCTAGATGTCCAGCCAACCGCTCAATTTTTGTGGCTGCGAATAAATCAGTATTATATTCCAACTTACAACTTAACCCCTGAGCAGTTTCGCTCACGAACCAAGTCAAGTCAAATTTTGCTGTACCACTATCCGCCTCAATTACTTGCCATTCGATGCCCCCCATATCCAAATCTGGCAAAGGTAAATTTTGCAACACTAACATCACTTGAAAAATCGGCGAATGACTGAGCGATCGCACTGGTTGCAGCACATCTACCAATTGTTCAAAAGGCAAATCCTGATGGGCATAAGCACCCAAAGCTGTTGCCCGAACCCGTGACAATAAACCAGCAAAACTAGGATTGCCACTCAAATCAGTACGCAAAGCCAGAGTGTTAGCAAAACAACCAATCAACCCTTCCGTCTCTACACGATTGCGATTAGCTACCGGACTCCCAACCACAATATCATCATCACCACTGTAACGAGATAACAGCACATTCCAGACAGCCAACAAAGTCATAAATAAAGTGCTGTGATAACGCCGACTCAACCCCCTCAACCCCTGAGTCAATTCCCCCGACAAACCAAACCCATACACAGCCCCCCGAAAAGACTGTACAGCCGGACGGGGGTAATCAGTCGGTAATTCCAACATCACCGGCGCAGACTCCAACCGTCCCCGCCAATACTGCAAATGCTCCTCCAAAACCCTCCCCTGCAACCGCTCCCTCTGCCAAAAAGCAAAATCCACATACTGAACTTGAGTATCCTTTCTTTCCTTCTTACCTTTGCGCCTTTGCGCCTTTGCGCGAAACACTTCCCGAACCAACAAACCCAAAGACCAAGCATCAGCAATAATATGATGCAAAGTCAACAACAAAACCTGATTCCCCTCCCCCAATCGTACCAACCGCACCCGCCACAACAAACCAGCCAAATCAAAAGCCTGCTGCGCCTGAGTTCGCGCCAACTCCTTCACCTGCTGCTGTTGCTCAAACTCCGGTAATCCCTGTAAATCAATCACTGGTATCTTTACATCACAAACATCAGCAATCCTCAAAACAGGCTGTCCATCGACATTTAAGAAATTCGCCCGTAAAATTTCCTGTCGCCGCACCACTTCCGTAAAACTGCGCTGCAAACTATCCAAATCAATATCACCCCGAATTTGCACCGCCAAAGGAATATTATAAAAAGGACTATCCGGCTCTAACTGCGCTAAAATCCAAAAGCGTTGCTGGGCAAAGGATAGAGGTAAATTACCAGTGCGAGGAATCGGCAATAAGGGGCTACTTTCCCTATGACTTTGGGCAATTACCCTTGCTAAATCCCCAATTCTCGGACTTTCAAACAGATGACGCAAAGGTAACTCTACACCAAATACCTGCCGCACTTGAGAAATTAACCGCGTCGCCAGCAGGGAATGTCCCCCCAAATCAAAGAAATTATCCTCAATACCCACCGACTCGACACCCAACACCGTCGCCCAAATACTCGCCAAAACTTCCTCTGTTGGTGTGCGAGGAGTTTCATGTACCAGTGCTTGAGTATTGGGAGTAGGTAAGGCTTTACGGTCAACTTTACCATTGGGTGTAAGGGGTAAGGCTGTTAATGGCACAAATACCCCAGGAATCATATATTTGGGGAGTTTGCTGGCGAGGAATTGCTGTAAATCATGTACCCAACCTACGCCGTTATATTCTGGATTTACCCCCCTTAATCCCCCCTTATAAAGGGGGGAAACTGGAGAATTATCTATCTCCCTCCCCTTTATAAGGGAAGGGTTGGGGTGGGGTAAGTTTGATTCTGGGCAACATGGAACTATATATGCTACTAAACGCTGTTCTCCTGGTTCATCTTCTCGCATAGTCACCAAAGCTTGTGATACTTGGGGATGTTGTGTTATTACCGCCTCAATTTCTCCTAATTCAATCCGAAAACCGCGAATCTTGACTTGATAATCTAGTCTCCCTAAGTATTCGAGTTTACCATCTCTTAGGTAGCGGACGCGATCGCCTGTTTTGTATAGGGTGTATTCACGCAGAGGCGCAGAGGCGCAGAGAGGAAGAGTTTTGATGAGAAATCTTTCTGCTGTTAAGTCTGGACGTTGCCAATATCCTCTGGCGACTCCTGCACCACTAATATATAATTCTCCGGGTACGCCTATGGGGACTTGTTGTAAATGCTCATCGAGGACGTAAAATTGAGTGTTGGCGATGGGATGACCGATGGTTACGGGTTCATCTATACTGAGTTTCTGGGCTGCTGACCAAATGGTGGTTTCTGTTGGGCCGTATAAGTTCCAGACTTCTTGGGTGCAGGATAGTAGTTGTTGTGCCAAGGTATGATCTAATGCTTCGCCGCCACAGAGAATTTTTAAGTCTTGCTTACCTTCCCAACCACTGGCTAGGAGTAATCGCCAAGTTGCGGGGGTGGCTTGCATGACGGTGATTTGATGTTGCGCGATCGCTTGTGCTAATCTCTCTCCATCCAGGAGAACTTCCCTTTCTACCAAGACTAAACAAGCACCGACAATTAAGGGTAAGAAAATCTCTAAGGCTGCAATGTCAAAGGCTAGGGTGGTGACAGCTAAGAGGTTATCTGCTGCTGTGAGTCCTGGTGCTTTGGACATTGCAGTTAAGAAGTTGCTTAAGCTTCTGTGCAAAATTTGCACGCCTTTGGGTGTGCCGGTTGAACCGGAGGTGTAGATTAGGTAGGCGAGTTGTTCTGAGTGAGGAGGGGTGTAGGGGTGTGGGGGTGTAGGGGTGTAGGGGGGGGAAGAGGGAATTTGTTGACTGTTGTCTAAACAGATGATTTCTGCTGAGTGTTCTGGTAGGTTATTTAATAAGGAGTGTTGAGTTAATAAGATTGATATTTGTGAATCGTTAATTATAAACTGTAAACGCTCTTGGGGATAGCTGGGGTCGAGGGGAACGTAAGCACCGCCGGCTTTGTGGACTGCTAATAAAGAAATTACCATTTCTAGAGAGCGATCGCAGCAAATTCCTACTCTTGTTTCTGCTTTTAATCCTATGTTCTGTAAATAGGTTGCTAGTTCACAGGCTGCTTGCTCAAGTTGCTGGTAAGTTAGGGAATTATCACCAAAAATAACAGCAATTTTATCTGGTTTTTTCGTTACTTGTTGCCTGAATAATTCATAAACTGTTAATTCAGGAATTTCTGTAAATGTATCGTTCCATTCTGTTAATAAATTTTGTTCTTTTGCTGTTAGTAATGATAATTCATTAATAGATTGTGCTGGATTAGCGACAATGCCAGATAATAAAGTTTGGAAATGTTCATTTAACCTTTCAATAGTAGCTTGTTCAAATAATTCTGTACTGTATTCCCAAGTTCCCCTTAAACCGCTTGGAGCTTCGTACATATCTAAGCTGATATCAAACCGAGATGTAGAATGTTCTGTTTCTAGAGGTTCTATTTTTAATCCAGGCAAACTTATAGTTTGATGAGGTGTGTTATGGAGAACAAACATTACCTGAAATAGAGGATTTTGACTTAAATTTCGTTCTGGTTGTAGTTGTTCTACTAAATCTTCAAAGGGTAAATCTTGATGAGATAACGCGCCTAAAACTGTTTCTTTTACTTGGTTGAGAAGTTCGATAAAACTGGGTTTACTAGATAAATTAGTGCGAAATATGAGATTATTAACAAATAGCCCGATGAGGTTAGCAATTTCTGAGCGATCGCGGCTAGTAACTGTAGAACCAACTAATATATCATCCTGTCCACTGTAGCGATATAATAAGATATTAAATGCTGTCAACAAAGTCATAAACAGCGTAGCATTATGCTGTTGGCTCAATTGTCGCAATTGTTCAGATAATTCTGATGACAAAGTAAAAAATAGTCGCGCACCTCTAAAAGTCTGTATAGCTTTGCGTGAATAATCTGTAGGGAGAGACAATTCACGGGGATAATTTTTCAGTTGTTCTTGCCAGTATGATAATTGAATTGTCCTAGCTTCACTTTGCAGCCATTTTTGTTGCCAAGTTGCAAAATCTGCAAATTGAATTGGTAATTTTGTTAAGGTTTGCCCTTGATAAAGTGATATTAATTCTCGCACCAAAACACGAAATGACCAGTAATCTGTAATGATGTGGTGCATCACCAAAATCAATACAAATTCAGTATCACTCAGTTGTAGTAACGCAACACGTAATAAAGGCAGTTCTGTAAGTTGAAACGGCTGTTCCGTGAGTAATTTGGCTTGCTGTATGACTTGTGATTCTTGATTTTCTGGTGATAATTCCCGCAAATCAACTAAAGGTAGATTTAGTTTGACGTTTGCAGCAATATTCTGTACAGGTTCATCATTAACTACAGCGAAACTGGTGCGTAAAATCTCATGACGTAACACGATTGACTGTAAACTTTGCTCTAGGTGCGTGACATCGAGATTACCCGTCAACCGCAAAGCCGCAGGTAGGTTATAAACTGATAATCCTGGCTGTAATTTATCGAGAAACCACAATCTTTTTTGAGCAAAAGAAAGGGGGAAATGTTGTTTGGTGACTTTTTGTTGTAGTAGTTTCGCTAATAGTTCGCGTTTTTGGGATGTGGAAATATTCATATATTAATCAAGTAAAATAATATTTTTTTGCCTCACGCCAAGGGCGAATGCACCTTTGCGTGAGATAAATCATCCGCCTCTAACTGCATTTTTTGAAGTAATATTTCTACTTCTTCATCGGACAGTTCATCTAAGTTTGCTAGTATTTCTTGTGGATTAATACGTTCAATAGGTTCAATTGTAATTTCTTGTCTTGCTTCCCACTGATGTTTAAGTAATTCAACTTGTGCAGTTAAGGTAGGGTTGAGGAAAAATTCACGGATGGGTAAATCAAGTTGGAGATTTTGCCGCATCTGAGTAATTATCTGAGTGGCTGATAATGAATTACCTCCCAATTCAAAGAAGTTATTGTGAATACTTGAAACTTCTACATTTAAAATAGATTGCCATAGTTGAGCTAGTGCTATTTCTAATTCGGTAGAGGGAGGTATAATAGGCTGGTCAGATTCGCTAAATTGATATTCTGGTTGAGGTAAAGCGCGACGGTCAATTTTACCATTTTGTGTTAATGGCAGCGTTTCTAGGGGAATATAGAGGCTGGGAATCATATATTCTGGCAATCTTTGTTGGAGGAATTGCCTTAATTTTTGGGTGATTAATTCGGCTTTTGTTATCTTGGTTTGAGCAGTTTCGGGTGATAACCAACGGGTTGTCCAATGGGGATCTATAGTACCGCCTACAAACCCATGTAAGAATATTTGCTGCTCATGTAAAATGAAATTTTCGCGGATAGCATCAAATTCTAAATCACCTATGGGACATAAACCTAAATTTTGATTGGGTGCGGTTTCCATTAATAATTGACCAATATAACCGGCTTCTAATAAACAGAAGTCCCTAGATTTATCACCATAAACTGGTGAAATTGCTTGTAAGTCACCAATTAAAAATATGGCAAATGCTGCTTGTGTAAAAACATCTTGGTTGATGCCATAGATACTACTATCAATGTTTGCTTCATCGCTTAAATGAATAAGTTGATGTTGTTGGGGATGATAGTAGTAAAAACCAGTCGCTAAATTTTCAACTCTATGAGGTTTTATATATATATATGTTTGGACTGGATATAAACTACCAGCCGAAGCATAGCGATATTTTGGTAGTGGGGAATTTTCTAGTTGGTGCATTTGCAAACACTCGAAAAATTCACCTAATGTAGTCAGGGAGACAATTTCCTCTAAAAACTGACGATAACTTTGTCGTCTCAGGTTAACTTGAGGAGATTCTAACCCAGGTAAAGCTACAGTACGCACGCCAGCATCAAACGTTCTTACTCCCTTTTGTTGCAGTTTGAAATCCAGTTGTGAGGAAGAATTAAAGGTGTTTTGGCTGGAAATTACCTCTGGTTGTAATACCAGATAAGCGACTAACTGCTGTTGAGATGGTGCAGTTCCCGCAGTTTTCACAACAGCTTGGGTTATGGCTGGATGTTGTTGTAAAGCTGCTTCAATCTCCCCTAATTCAATCCGATAGCCATTAACTTTAACTTGAAAATCTTCTCTTCCTAAAAATTCTATTGTCCCATCAGGTAAGTAGCGTCCTAAGTCGCCAGTTTTATATAGGGGTGTAGGGGTGTAGGGGTGTAGGGGTGTAGGGGGGAAATTCTCTCCCATGCCCAATTGAATAAATCTCTCTGCTGTCAATTCTGGATTTTGCCAATATCCTTTGGCTACTCCTAAGCCACCTATGTAGATTTCGCCAATAGCCCAGGTGGGACAGGTTTCTAGGGAGTGATTGAGGACGTAAACCTGTTGATTAGTCAATGAATAACCGTAGGGAATGCTTTTCCAATTGGGATCTATTTCGCCTATGGGGTAGAAAATTGACCAGATGGAAGCTTCTGTAGCACCGCCTAAGCTAATAATTTGGGGATGATTAAACTGGCTGCGGATGCGTGGGGGTAATGTGAGAGGAATCCAGTCACCACTGAGTAAAATTAGGCGTAGTGTCTGGTTTTGGGTGGGGGAGGTGTCGAGTAAAAGCTGCATCAGGGCGGGAACTGAGTTCCAAATTGTCACCTGATATTGGTTAATTAGCTGCATCCAGTGGGTGGGATCGTTACCGCTATCAGGGATGACGATTGTTCCGCCAGCCGCTAAAATGCCAAAGATGTCATACACTGATAAATCAAAACTTAGGGACGACACCGCTAAAACTCGGTCATTCTCTGTCACGCCAAAGCGTTGATTAATATCTAATATTGTGTTGACTGCGCCTTGATGATCAATCATTACACCTTTGGGTGTTCCTGTAGAGCCGGATGTGTAAATTACATAGGCTAAATCTGTGGGTTGCTGTCTTACTCCCTCTCCTTTGCAAGGGGAGAGATGGGGTGGGGTATCAACACATATCCGAGTTAGATGATCAGCCAATTCTAAAGTTTTATCTAACCAGGATTGGGTAAGTATAATTTGTGCTTGGGTTTTTTGTAATAGGTGCAAACGACGCTGTGCTGGTAATTGCGGGTCTATGGGTACGTAGGCAGCACCAGCAGTTAGAATTGCTAAGGCTGCTACTATTTGTTCCCAACCTTTATCCATGACAATTGCTACTAATTGGTTGGGAATTACACCTAAGTGTTGTAAATGTTCGGCAAGATGACAGACGCGATCGCAAACCTGTTGATAAGTTAAAGTGTTTTCTGTAGTTACGATTGCCGGTTGGTTAGGTTGTTTTGCTACTTGCTCGAAAAATAGGGTTTGGAGACAGGGGAAAGGAGGCAGGGGGCAAGGGGCAGGCTTGCCCTGAGCGCAGCCGAAGGGGGGCAGGGGGATGTTGATAGTATCAGGTTCTACTAAATTTTCCAAGAAATTACAGTAGGTGTGGAACATCTCATCTAACATTCCGGCGGGGAAAAGTTCATCGATGGTGTCCCAATTAAATACTAATGCGCCGGCAACTTCTCCTACTTGATGGTCAAAATACACTTGGGAAGTTTGGCTGAGGCTGTATATTAAGTTACCCTGCCAATTGCGCTTATCTTCTGCTTGTTGATGATCTTGGGTGAGGGTACTGGTAAAAACTACAGGCATTAATGCTTCTGTCACCCGTTGTTGCTGACGCGCTAGTTGACGCAGTACCTCTACACCACTGAAATAGCGATGGTCTAAATCATCCCACAGTTGGGTTTGGATGCGGTGAGCTAGTTCGAGGAAGTTATTACACCCTGCACTGGTAATTTCTAGAAGTAGAGACGCGGTAAAATCTCCGACAATTTGATTGACTTCGGGATGCAGAGGTAGACGGTTAAATAAGGTCAGATTTAGGGTGAAATTGGGTTGTTTGCTCCAGCGTGAGAGAATTTTGGCAAAAGCAGCCAAAAGTATACCTGATGGTGTAATTCCCGCTTCGCTGGCTTGCTGTTTGAGTTTTTGCCATTGGGTTGGGGATAAAGTCCCACTGCGACGGGTGAAATGCGGTTCTGTAATTTTGCTGAGAGGTTTTGTTAAAGGTAATTCTGGTGCAGGGGGTAGGGTGGTAAGGCGATTTTGCCAGTAGGCTTGAGAACGGTGATAAATTGCTGAATCTTGTAATGTTTTTTCTGTGAGGACGTAATCTCGGAAAGTTAAGTTAATGGGTGGTAACTCGACATCGGGATTTTCCAGAATTTGGACTAATTCTCTACCTAATAAGCGAAAACTCCAAGCATCACCAATTAAAACATCAAAGCTGATGCAGAAGCGGATTTTGTTGTCATCTAATAAAATTGCTTGAATTTCAAATAAAGGATAGCTGTCAGTGGGGCGAACTTGATGAGAAAGGTGTTGGCGGATATCCTGGAGTGCAGAATCTACCCCACGCAAATCTGTCACCGCAATTTTGAAATCCGGGACTTGTGATAAAACTTGTTGCTGTCCATCAGCTTGGACAATCACCCGCAGCATATCATGGCGTTCAATCAATCGCTGCATTGCCATTTCTACCTGTGCAACACTTAACCCCACCGTCTCAATTTCTTGATAACCGTGAGTAGCAATGTTACCCAACTCAAAAGCGGCGTTACGTCCGATGAGGTAAGCTTGCTGAATATCTGTTAAGGGAAAAGGTTGATAGCGTTCTTCGGGTTGGGGTTGGATTTTGGGTGGTCCCAACTTAATTTCATTGCGCTGTAACTGGTCAATCTGTGCGGCTAAACTAGCAATGGTGGGAAACTGAAATAAATACTTGAGGGGTAATTCTACCTGTAAGGATTCGTTGATTCTCGCTACTAACTGCATCCCCAGTAATGAATGTCCACCTAATGTAAAAAATTTATCATAAATCCCGATTTGCTCAACTAAAAGTATTTCTCGCCAAATCACCTCTAAAGCTTGTTCTGTAGCTGTGCGCGGTGCTACATAACCAATTCCTAATTCCGAAGATAAATTTTCAACTGCGGGTAACGCCTTACGGTCAATCTTACCATTGGGATTACGTGGCAGTGCATCCAAAGTCATGTAATGAGCAGGAATCATGTAATTTGGCAATTTATATGCTAAATATTGCCGTAAATCTAGAATATTGATGCTTTTAGGAGCAATATAAGCAACTAATCTTTTATCACCTGATGCTGCCTCATTAGCAATCACTACAGATTCTTGAATTTCTGGATACTGACTGAGTAAAGCCTCAATCTCGCCTAATTCAATGCGATAACCACGTATTTTTACTTGATTATCTAATCTACCCAAGTATTCAATATTGCCATCTGGGAGATAACGAACGCGATCGCCTGTTTTATAAAATACCTCACCCGCGCTGTCGCGCACCCTCCCCTTACCAAGGGGAGGGTTGGGAAGGGGTGTATTTTCTATAAACCTTTCTGCTGTTAATTCTGGGCGTTGCCAATATCCTCTGGCGACTCCTGCACCTGCAATGTATAATTCTCCTGGAACACCAACGGGTACTGGTTGTAAATGTTTGTCTAAAATATAAACTTGAGTATTTGCGATCGCACGACCAATAGGAGGAGTAGGACTATTTGGGGTAATATCTTTCAGTTCTATGTAAGTAGAATAAGTAGTATCTTCCGAAGGCCCATAAAGATTATAGATGTACTGAACATGGGGGAGTTGTTGAAGTTGCTGTACCAATTTCCATGTCAGAGGTTCACCCGCTAAATTAACTGTGTTCACAGAATGAGGAATAGCATTAAAGTTGAGAAGTTGAGTTACTGCACTTGGTACAGTATTAATTAACGTCACTTCATCTTTAGCCGCTAAATTCGGCAATTCCAGAGCATTTTCAGCCAAAATTACCTTACCTCCCCAACACAGAGGGACAAAAATCTCAAACACCGATAAATCAAAACAAATAGAAGTAGCCGCCAACACCCCAGAAATCGCATCATCACTAAAAACCTCACGCGCCCAGTACAATAAACAAACTGGACTGCGATGCTCAATCATCACCCCCTTCGGCTTACCAGTAGAACCCGAAGTATAAATCAAATAAGCCAAATTCCCCGGTGTAACATCCGTCACAGGATTAGTAACAGGATATTCCCCAATACTCTCCCAATTTCCTAAATCAACAACCCTCCCAAACTCCCCTCTGCGTCTCCGCGTCTCTGCGTGAGCCAAAAAAATTCTAACCTCTGCATCATCCAAAATATACTGTAATCTCTCATCTGGATAAGCCGGATCGAGCGGAACATAAAAACCCCCAGCCTTGAGAATAGCTAACATCCCAATCACCATTTCCGGGGAACGTTCCAGACAAATTCCCACAGGCGTTTCTGGCTTAACTCCCAAAGTTTGTAAATAATGAGCCAGTTGATTAGCCTTAATATTAATTTCTCGATAAGTAAAAACTTCCTCACCAAAAATCAAAGCAATTGCATCAGGAGTTCTTTCAACCTGCGCTGCAAATAATTCATGAATACACTCATGCTGAGGATATTCCCGTGAAGTCGTATTCCAGTTAATTAATAATTCTGCTTCCTTCGCAGTTAATAAAGATAAATCTGAGATTTTTGCATCAATATTTTTAACTATACTTTCTAAAATAATCTGCCAATGCTCCGCCATTTGAGAAATAGTAGCAGCATCGAATAATTCCGAACTATATTCAAATTTTCCCTTAATTCCCTGGGGAGTATCTTGTAAATTCAGACGTAATTCATATTTTGCTGTATCTTCCTGAATCTGTAACCTTTCTAAAGTCAATCCTGCTAGTTGAGGTGGTTGGACTGTTGCCAGTTGTAAATCAAATTTTACCTGAAATAAAGGCATCATTTGATTAAGATGCCGTTCGGGATTCAGAACTTCTACCAACTTTTCAAAAGGTAAATGTTGATGAGCAAAAGCACCAAGTGTCACCTCACGCACTCGTTTTAATAATTCCACTATTGTGGGATTACTACCTAAATTGGTACGCAATACTACAGTGTTGACTAATAAGCCAATGAGATTTTCTGTTTCCTGGCGATCGCGGTTAACAATATCTGTACCAATTAATAAATCTTCTTCTCCTGTGTAGCGATATAGTAATACTTGAAAACTCGCCAGCAGTAGCATAAATAAGGTGACACCCTGCTTGGCTGCTAAGGCTTTTAAGGCTTGGGATAGAGAGGAAGAAAGAGAAAACGCATACCGTGAACCTGAGTATTTAGATACATCTTTACGCAGAGTAGGTAATTGTAAAACAGGCAATTCACAGCCTAATTTTTGTTGCCAATAATCAATTTGTTCTTCTAGAAATGAGCCTTGTAATTGTTGTCTTTGCCATAATGCCCAATCAGCATATTGAATTGGTAATTCTGGTAATGGTGAACATTCTCCCCGCACATAAGCGGAATATAATATAGAAAGTTCTTTGAGAAAAACACCTACTGACCATCGGTCGGAAATAATATGATGGGTTGTGATTAATAATATATGTTCGTTTTCAGCTAAACGGAAGAGGCTAGTTTTGAATAAAAGTTGAGTTAAATCAAATGGTGTTTGTGCTGCTGTTAATGCTATTTTTTCGATTTCTTCGGTTGTATCTATAATTTGTAAGGAGATTGGTTGCCAAGGTTCGATAATTTGAATGGGTTGATTTTCGGAATTGGTGGTGAAATATGTTCTTAAGGTTTCGTGTCTTTTTCTAAGTTCGTTGATAGCTGATTCTAGTGCGGATAGTTGTAAATCTCCCTGCATTTTTAGGACACAGGGAACGTTATAAATGTAGCTATCTGGCTCTAGTTGTTGGATGAACCAGAGGCGTTGTTGGGCAAAAGATAGGGGGATGTTTTCTGTTTGGTTTCGTGGGGGAATGGTGGAGGATTGAGGTAGGGTTAATCCTTTTTCTTTGAGGCGGCGTTCAAATAAGGCTTTTTGTTCTGGGGTTAGGGTTGAGAGGATTTGTGAGTAGTTAGACATTTTTTTAACGCAGAGGTACGCGGAGGTAAGCGCAAAGGTACGCGGAGTTTTAAGAGGGGGTGTTGAGTTGTTGGAGGATTTGTTCTGGGGTGAGGGTTTGGATTTCTGTGAGTAGGGCTGTCATTTGTTCTAGGTTTTGGTTTTGGGTGGTGATGATTGTGGCGATTGCGGCGATGGTGGGTGCTTCGTAGAGGAGGTTTCGCATTGAGAGTTCGACACCAAAGCGATCGCGTAATCTGGAAATGGCTTGGATGGCTAGGAGGGAGTGTCCGCCTAAGTCAAAGAAGCTATCATTAATTCCTATGGGGGAAATTCCTAATAGGTTTTGCCAAATTTGGGCGATCGCTGTTTCAATTTCGTTACGGGGTGCAATATATTCATTTGTTAGTTGGGGACGGGTATAACTGTTATCGCTTTCTGTTTTGCTTGGGGTGTTTGTTACCCACTGTTCTAAACGTTTGTATAAGTCGGCTTTTGTAACTACAACTGATTCTGGTAAACCCAATTTGATAATATGTTGGGTTGATTGCCATACTTCTGCCGGTGTGAGTGCTAATGTTGCTAAATTAGCGGCGAAACTATGATTAATTTCTGTTTCTAAGTCGCTACGACAAGCATCCCAGTTAATGCTAATCCAGGGGAATTTGCTATTTTGATTTTGTTGGATAACAAACATATCAATTACAGCATTCGCCCCAGCATAAGCGGCTAAACCTAAACCACCTAAAACTGTGGAAAGGGAAGATTGTAATACACAAAAATCTAAAGGTTTATGGCGCAAAACTTTAGCTAAAACAGATAAACTCTGGATTTTGGTACGGTAGTTATATTCCCAGTGTTGTAGAGTTAATTGGGGTAAAAATGCCATTGAATGCTCATTACTCATGGGTGTGGAGTAAAATACGCCATTTATTTGTCCGAATTTTGTCTCGGCTTGAGCTATTGCATTTTCTAATTCTGGTTGCTGGGTAATATCTATACTGAGTGCTAAGTAATCAATACCAACATTATCTAAACTTTGTTTGATACTTTCGGGAATGACATCACTAATTAGCACTAATCGCGCTGACATTTTCATCAGAAACTCAGCAAATACTGTTCCTAATCCTGTTGTTAAATCTCCTAAAATTACATAAGTTCCCCCTTCACGCAAAGATAATTGTGATGTAGTGGTATCTATTGATAAGGGTTTAAAAGTCTGATTCCAGCGATAATTACCGCGATAGGCAACTTGCTGTTTCAAGATTCCCGACTTCTTAAAGAAGTCGGGAATCTGATTATTTAAACACTCTGTAATTAATTGTTGGGCAATTTGTTGATTTGTTCTTACTGCGGTGGATAATGAAATGTCAACACAGAGACAAGTTAATTGTGGTATTTCTTGAGAAATCACCTTACCCATACCCCAAGCTGTCGCTTTCATTGGGTGGATATTTTCATTCCCTAACACCAATTGCCCATCATTTGTGACTAGCATTAATGTTATTGCTTGCTCAATTGACTGGAAGTAAATTGCTTGTGCTAGATATAATAAACTGACGGGTTGCTGTTGTGAATCAGTTAAATCCCATAAATATAAAATATGGTGAGGGATTAGCTCTCGCAGTTCTAAATCTGACCACAACTCGACAAAATTCTGTGAGCGTTGAGGATTAACTGTAAAATTACGATATGCGGGTTGGTCGTATTCTTCACCTTGGCTCACAATAATTACATCATGTCCAACCGCTTGTAAGGTATTAATTATTTCTTGACTAATACCGTAGTTATCCTTTAGTACCAACCAACACAAGCGTTTTTTAGCTATGTCTACCTGAGGATGGGGTAAACTACGTTCCCAAGAAGGGAGATAAAATTGAGGGACTGGGGATTGGAGATAGGGGATTGGGGACTGGGTATCCTCTGCTTTCAAATCAATCCAGTAACGCTGGCGTTGGAAGGGATAGGTGGGTAGTGGTAGACGTTGACGTTGTTGGTGAGTGTAGAAATTTGACCAATCAATTGATACACCTGTTAACCACAATTGACCCAAGGTTTGCAGTAAAAATGCTACATCTGATTGTGTATCTTGGGGATGGTGTAGGGAAGATAAAATTGTGTGGGTGTTGGTTTGTTGTTTGGCTAAGGTAGAAAGTGTCCGTCCTGCTCCTACTTCTAGTAAAATTTGCTGAGGTTCTGTTAGCAGTTCTTTAATTCCTGTGGCAAATTGTACAGGTTGACGCGCATGATTTGCCCAGTAGTGCGGATGAGTTGCTTGTTCTGGTGTAATCCAAGTCCCGGTAACGTTAGAAATAAAGGGAATTTTGGGTGTTTGCAGTTCGATTTTCTGGAAAGCGGCGATAAATGGAGTAATCATGGACTCCATTAAGGGTGAATGGAAAGCGTGGGATGTCTGCAATCTACGGTTGGAAATTCCCTGTTGATTTAAGTTTGTTTCTAGTTGAGCAATTTCTGCTTCAGTACCAGATACTACAGATAATTCTGGTGCATTGTATGCCGCTATAACTAAATTATCTGTCAACAGAGATTGTAGTTTAGCTGCGGACATTCCTACCGAAAGCATTGCACCAGTTGGACATTGCTGCATTAAACGACCACGCAATGCTACTAATTTTAAAGCATCGGGGAGAGAAAAGACACCGGCTAAAGTAGCTGCTACGTATTCGCCAATACTATGTCCAATCATGGCCTGTGGTTGAATACCCCAAGATATCCATAATTTTGCTAAGGCATATTCGATTATAAATAATGCTGGTTGTGCTACTGATGTCTGGTTGATTTGTTCAGACTCTTGTTGATAAATTTGTAACCGCAAATCTAACCCCAAATCATGCTGTAATAATTCACAGCAATGATCTATTTGTTCTCGAAATATGGCTTCTGTATCATATAATTCCTTACCCATGTTGAGGTACTGACTACCTTGTCCGGGAAACATGAAGGCGATACTTGGGCTTTTTTCGGAGTTTGTATGAGTGTATTTAGTTTCTTTCTCTAAAATTTGCGCTGCTTCTTGCGTAGTTTGACACAACACCATCCGGCGATATGCGAAATGTTGTCGTCCTATGTGGAGGGTATAAGCAATATCTGCAAGGTTGAATTGTGGATGCTGTTGTAAATGTGTAGCCAGATTAATTGTTGCTTGCTCAAGTGCTTTCTCACTTTTAGCCGATAAACATAACAATTGATAATTAATTTTGAATTTTGAATTTTGAATTTTGAATTGAATTGGTGCTTCTTCTAGAATTACATGAGCATTTGTCCCCCCAATTCCAAAGGAACTGACACCAGCACGGCGGGGGGTTTTGTCGGTTTCCCAGTCAACTAAATTGGTGTTGACATAAAAGGGTGTTTGGGAAAAATCTATTTGAGGATTTGGTTGTTGAAAATGTAAATTGGGGGGAATTTGTTGATGTTTGAGTGCTAAAACTGTTTTGATTAAACTCGCAATTCCCGCAGCCGCATCTAAATGTCCAATGTTGGTTTTTACTGATGATATGGCACAAAATCCGGTTTTCTCTGTTCCAGCGCGGAAGGCTTGAGTTAAGGCGGCGATTTCAATGGGGTCGCCTAATGCTGTTCCTGTTCCGTGGGTTTCAATATAACTAATCTCTGTTGGTTCTACTTCAGCTAATGCTTGTGCGGCGCGAATTACTGCTGCTTGGGTATCAATTCTCGGTGCTGTGTAGCTGACTTTTAAACCGCCATCATTATTAAGAGCTGAACCTTTAATTACAGCATGAATATAATCTCTATCTTCAATAGCTTCTTGCAGTCTTTTAAGGACAACAATACCTAAACCACTACCTGCAACTGTTCCTTGAGCATCAGCATCAAAGGCGCGACAATGGCCATCAGGTGAGTAAATTCCGCCTTCTTGGTATAAGTAACCTGTGGCTTTTGCTAAGGATACACCGCCGGCTAGGGCTATGTCACATTCTCCACTTAATAAACTCTGACAAGCTAGATGGACTGCTACTAATGATGTGGAACAAGCTGTTTGAATATCTAAACTTGGACCTCGTAAATTTAATTTATAAGAAACTCTGGTGGTAAGAAAGTCTTTATCGTTGGATAAAAATAGTTGATAGCGGCTAATTTGATTTTGAATTTGTGGATTAGTGATTAAATTTAATAAATAGTTATTCATGGCTGCACCGGCATAAACTCCTATTGCTCCGGTGTAGTTTTCTGGGTTATATCCTGCGTCTTCTAAGGCTGTCCAAGCACATTCTAAAAATAGTCGGTGCTGGGGGTCGAGAATTTCTGCTTCTCTGGGATTGAAGCCAAAAAATTCTGCGTCAAAGTATTCGATGTTGTCTATTATGGCTTGTCTTTTGACGTAATTGGGATGTTTTAATAGTGTGGGTTCTACGCCGTTTTTTTGGATTTGTTCGTCGGTTAAGTCGGTGATTGATTCTACTCCGTTGCGGAGGTTTTGCCAATATTCTTCTAGGTTATTAGCACCGGGGAATTTCCCGGTTATGCCGATGATTGCTATTTCTAATCCTGTGGGGTTGTTCATAGATTTTTTAAACGCAGAGGGGCGCGGAGGTTTACGCGGAGGGGCGCGGAGAGTTTTTTTGAGGAAGGGGATGGTTAGGTTTTTAATCGGGTTTGTCTTTGTTGGAGAAGTCTTTGTTTTCCGGTTTGTTGTTTGGATATTCTGTTTTCTATTTCTTTATCTGGTGTGGGGGTGTTTTGGGTTAGGTGTTTTGCTAGGGAGTTGATTGTGGGATAACGGAATAGGTCTACTAGGGGAATGTTTTGGTTGAGTTTTAGGTGTAGTTGTCCTTGTATTCTGACTATTAATAAGGAATGTCCTCCTAAGTCGAAGAAGTTATCATGTATACTGATGTTTTCTCTGCCTAATAATTGTTGCCAAATATCGGCTATGGTTTGTTCTATTTGTGTTTGCGGTGGTATGAAGTTATTAGTGGTTGTTAAAGGTAAATTGTTGGGTTTTGGTAATGCTTTGCGGTCTATTTTACCGTTGGGTGTGAGGGGGAATTTTTCTAATAATATGAATGCCGATGGCATCATGTATATAGGTAGTTTTTCTCCTAAAAATGTGCGTAGTTCTGTTTGGATAATTTCAGGGTGGGAGACTATATAGGCTACTATGCGGGGTTCTGTTGGTTCATCTTCTCGCAGGGTGACTACTGCTTGTTCTACTGCGGGATGTTGTGCTAGTACCGCTTCTATTTCTCCTAGTTCGATGCGAAATCCGCGAATTTTGACTTGGTAATCTAGTCTCGCTAAGTATTCGAGTTTACCATCTCTTAGGTAGCGGACGCGATCGCCTGTTTTATATAGGGTATTCTCACGCAGAGACGCAGTTCGCTGAAAGCGTTCCCGAAGGGTGGCGCAGAGAGGAGGAGTTTTGATGAGGAATCTTTCTGCTGTCAATTCTGGACGTTTCCAATAACCTCTGGCGACTCCTGCACCACCTATATATAGTTCTCCTGGTACGCCAATGGGAACGGGTTGTAAATGTTCGTCGAGGATGTAAAATTGGGTGTTGGCGATGGGATGACCGATGGTTACGGGTTCATCTATACTGAGTTTCTGGGCTGCTGACCAAATGGTTGTTTCTGTTGGGCCGTATAGATTCCAGACTTCTTGACTGCAAGATAATAGCTGTTGGGCTAGGGTGTTATCTAATGCTTCGCCACCACAGAGGATTTTTAAGTCCTGTTTCCCTTCCCAACCACTGGCTAGAAGTAACCGCCAAGTTGCGGGGGTGGCTTGCATGATGGTAATTTGATGGTGTTCTATGCAGTTGGCGAGTTGGCGAGGGTCAACTAAGGCTGTTTGGGGGGGTAATACGACTTGTGCGCCTGCAATTAAGGGGAGAAATAATTCTAAGGCGGCGATGTCAAAGGCGATGGTGGTGACGGCTAAGAGTTTGTCGTTAGGGGTGATTGATAAACGTTGTTTCAGGTCTGTTAAGATGTTAACGAGCGATCGCGCTTCAATCATCACCCCTTTTGGTTGCCCTGTTGAACCAGATGTATAAATTAAATAAGTTAGTTGTTCTGGTGTTACTTTAATTTGTGGGTCAAAGATTGGCTGCTGGCTAATATCTTCCTCTAATTCATCGAGGTTAATTTTTGCTGTTTTCTCAGTAATAATTCTATTTAAAGATGTCTGTGTGAGTAATAATATTAACTCTGCATCTGCCATCATGAAACGCAGACGTTCTGGGGGAAAGGTAGGATCTAGGGGTACGTAGGCTGCACCAGCTTTGAGGATACCGAGTAAGGCTATGATTAATAATGGCGATGAACGCTCTAAACAAACCCCAATTCTGGCTTCTGGTTTGACTCCCTGTTGTAGTAGATAATGGGCGATTTGGTTGGATTTGGCGTTTAATTCGGCGTAAGTTAGGGTTTTATCTGCAAATACAACTGCTGTCGCGTCCGGTGTTTGTTGTGCTTGCTGGCTGATGATTTCATGAACACATTGCTGGGGAATTTCCTGGGTGGTGGCGTTCCAGTCAATGAGTATTTGCTGTTGTTGGGTGGGACTGAGAAATGGGAGTGCGGCTAAAGTACAATCTCCCTGTGTCATTCCTAACAACAGGGTTTCTAACTGTTCTAAGATTTGGGTGATGGTGGTATGGTGAAAGCGATCGCGATCGTATAAAATTCTCAAAGCAAGCTGCGAATCGGAAACAGCATACAGTGTCAGAGGATAATTCGTCTGTTCCGTCCCTTGAATATTGCGAATTTCCAAAGATTCTAAAGACTGTTTCAGAGCAGGTTCAATAGGATAATTTTCAAATACCACCAAAGTTTCAAATAGTGGTATGGATGGTGAAACTTCACTCCAACGATGAATATCTACTAAGGAACTATATTCATATTGCCGTATTTCTACTTGCTGAGTTTGTAGCTTTTGCAGCCATTGATATAGTGTCTCTTCAGGAGAAACTAACACCCGGAATGGTAAGGTATTAATAAATAATCCCACCATTGCATCAGCACCATTCAGCGCACTGGGACGACCTGCACTAACAGTAGCAAATAAAACATCTTTTTCCCCACTATAGCGACTTAACAACAATGACCAAGCACCTTGGACAAAGGTATTAATGGTTAATTGTTGTTGTTTGGCTAGGGTTTGCAGTTTGCTAGTTAATTCGACGGAAAGCTGAATATTTTCCTCGTGATAATGACTATGTAAATTATCGGGACGAACATCTATATTTTGACCAACATTTAACCGCGTTGGCGACACAAACCCCTGTAATTGCTGTTTCCAAAAAGTCTCAGCTTCCGCCAAGTTTTGTTGCTGTAACCACCCAATATAATCTCGATAGCGACGCGGGTTGAGTAAAATAGGTGTTTGTTGTTGACTATATGCTTGATAAATAACAATAAATTCTTTTAAAATTACCTGAACTGACCAACCATCTAAGAGTAAATGGTGATAACTCCAAACAAACTGATAAACTTCAGATTTTAACTGAATGAGTGTCATTTGCATCAGAGGTGCTTGGGATAAATTAAACCCCTGTTCTCGCTGTTTTTGTAGCAGATTTTTTAAAGTTTCTTGTTGTTGCTGAACTGAAAAATCACACCAATCAAGATGATTAATGTGACATTTTAATTGCTTACCAACTACTTGTAGAGGCTTTTCTAAATTATCCCAAACAAAAGCTGTGCGTAAAACAGGATGACGATTGATTAAATCTTGCCAAGCGTCCTCAAAAGCCGCAATATTTAAATTACCATGTAACTCATAACTTACCTGTACCACATAAGCACCAGAGTTAGGCGCATATAGACTATGAAATAACATACCCTGCTGCAAAGGTGAAAGGGGATAAATATCCTCAATCATTTTTTGATTTAGAGTTGTATTCATTGCAAACCCTCCGGTGCAAAACTAATCATCCCCATCACCAAATCTAAAGTTTCTTGATTTAAATTAGCCAAGTCAAAATCAGAAGGTGTGTAACCTCCCACATCAGGTAAATGACAATGATTGATAATTGCTTGTAATCCTTGCTGGAAATTATTTGCTAATTGGGAAATAGTCTTTTGTTGATACTGCTGTTGACTATATATCCAATCAAACTGTAATTTACCTTCGCGGACAACCCCAATAATTTCTATAGCATAGCGTCGAGTTTGTTGTTTATCTTGAGTTGTAATTCCTGCTAAGGGTAGCCATTTCAATTTTCCATTGTCTAAACCTAAATCTAATTGTCCTAAATAGTTAAAGCTGATTTCCGCTTGGGGTAAATCCCGCAAACTTTGACTTGCTTCACTATCATAAAGGTAGCGTAATATTCCATAACCAAATCCTTGATTGGGTACTGCGCGTAATTGTTCTTTAATACCTTTAAGCATTTCCCCCCAATCATCACTATCTTTTGATAAAAAACAGGGATAAATTGCTGTAAACCATCCCACAGTTCGAGATATATCTATATCTTCACCCGGAAAATTACGACCATAACCTTCTAAATCAAGCAACACCAAAGGATTATCTATCCAATTTGATATAGTAGCAGTTAAAGCCGTTAATAACACATCATTAATTTGTGTATTGTAGACCATAGGAACTTCTGTAAGTAAAGCTTGAGTATCTTCCACAGAAAGTTTTATAGTCACAGTTTCAACATCAGCCACCTGATTACCACCATCAGGATAATCAATTGGTAATAGTTTGATTTCTGCGTATTTACTTGATAACCAATATATTAATTCCTGTTTTAAACCTTCCGACCGAGCATAATCATATAACTTTTCCGCCCAACTTAGAAAAGAAGTAGTTTTAGCAGGTAAATTAATCGTCTGTTTCCCTAAAGCTTGTTGATAAGCAGTTTGAAAATCCGCCAATAAAATCCGCCAAGAAACCCCATCAACAACCAAATGATGAATAAGAATTAATAACCTAGACACCTCACCTAAATCAAAATGAACTACCCTCAATAAAGGAGCATCACCAATATTTAAACCAGCCTGTAACTCACCAGCAAATTCTTTAATTTTTATTTCCTGCTCACTCCCAGACAAACCCGACAAATCACAAAAAAACAAAGGAACATCCCCACTCACCTCAACAACTTCTCCTCCTATCTCTTCCTTTGCGTCTTTGCGCCTACCCTGCGGGAACGCCAAGGGCGAATGCGCGAAACAATTCTTAAATCCAAATTGACACCGCAACATATCATGATGCAGCAATAACTTATTAATAACTGTAACCAAAACTTCCTGTTGTAACTTCTCCCCAGACTCCAAAAACACCACCTGATTAAAATGATTCTGATTCACCAAATCCTGCTCAAAAAACCAATATTGAATCGGAGTCAACCGCACAGCACCAGTAACCATAACCTGCGGCGGTAAAGTAGATTTATCAACAGTAACAACTGCTGCAAGTTCAGCAATAGTTTGATATTGAAAAAGCTGCTTAGGCGTTAATTGCAATCCCACTTGATTAGCCTTAGATATCAACTGAATAGCCTGAATTGAATCGCCACCAAGCGCAAAGAAATTATCATAAATACCCACTTGGGACAAACTCAAAACCGATGACCAAACTTCTACTAACTTAGCTTCTATATCAGTACGTGGTACAGTTTCATCTGGAAAACTTGTAATTTCCGGTGCTGGTAATTTCTGTTTATCCACCTTACCATTAACTGTCAGAGGTAGAGTTTCTAAAGCAACAAAAAAGTGAGGAATCAAATAATCAGGAAGACGTTGTTGTAAAAATTCTCGTAGATTATCTGGTGTACTATCTGAAGGTATAAAGTAGGCTATGAGTTGTTGTTGACGCGCAATAACTATACATTCTTTTATTGCTGGATGCTGATTTAATACAGCTTCAATCTCACACAACTCAATCCGAAATCCCCGGATTTTTACTTGATTGTCTAATCTCCCTAAGTATTCAATTGTACCATCAGGAAGGTAGCGGGCGCGATCGCCTGTTTTATAGATAGTGCTGTTAGCGGAAGCGGGGCGTTTAGCCCGTGCTGAGTTCTGAGTGCTGAGTAAACAACTCTTTAATTTTGAATTTTGAATTTTGAATTTTGAATTGATTGGTTGATTTAAGTAACCACGCGCTAGTCCATCACCAGTAATATATAACTCACCGGGAACGCCTACAGGTAAGGGATTGAGGTATTTATCGAGAATATAAACTTGAGTATTATTGATAGGGCGACCGATGGGAACAGTGTTACCCTCACAGATATCAGTCACACTATGACAACAGGTAAAGGTAGTATTTTCAGTAGGGCCGTAACCGTTAATTACACGACATTCAGGATGAGTTTGCAGCAATTTGTTAATATGCACAGTAGATAAAACATCACCACCAGCGATTAATTGTTTAACTGGTTTCAAACTCTCAAGATGTTCATCTACCATCAGGTGAAATAAGCCGGCTGTTAACCACAAAGTAGTAATTTGGTAATCTGTAATAGCCTGTCCGATTTCTGCTAATGTGGGTTGTTGACTAGATAAAATCACTAAACGACTACCATTTAACAATGCTCCCCAAATTTCAAATGTAGAAGCATCAAAAGCTATGGGTGCGGCTTGGAGTATGCTTTCATCAGCACTTAAATTTACATAATTGCAATCTTTAACGAGTCGCACTACACCGCGATGGGGGATACATACACCCTTGGGAACTCCTGTAGAACCAGAGGTGTACATGACGTAGGCGAGATTTTCGGGTGTGGTGTGGTTGACGGGGTTGTTTGTGGGGTACTCTGCTAAATTTGCTGTGTCTGTATCAAAACAGAAGATAGGTAAATCGGGTAATTGGGGGATGTGCTGCTGTTGGGTGAGTATTACCTGTATTTGAGCATCTTCAATTAGAAATTCTAGACGTTCTTGGGGATAAGTTGGATCTAAGGGAACGTAAAAACCACCAGCTTTGAGGATTGCTAAAATACCGATGATAAAATCCAGGGAACGGTGAGAAAAAATTCCTACGGCTATTTCTGGCTGAACTCCTAAAGATTTGAGATGATATGCAAGTTGATTGGCTTTGGTGTTGAGTTCTGAGTAAGTAATTGTTTGATGTTGATAAATAACTGCAATTTCATCACCAAATTTTGCAACTTGCTGCTCAAACAATTCTTGTATGCAATGAGTTATAGGATTTGTTGGCGAAGTACTAAAATTGATGATTTGCTGAAGTTCTCCCTCACTCATTAAAGGTAAATCAGAGATGTTTTGACTAGGTTCAGAAGTCATTCCCAGCAAAATATTCTGCAAATGTTCTGTAAAACGGTGAATAGTTGTTTCAGTAAACAAATCACAGTTATATTCCCATTTACCTTGTAAACCTGCGTCTGTTTCCGCAATCATCAAGGTAATGTCAAATTTTGCAGTACCGCCATCAATTTCTAGGGGACTCCAACGCAAACCAGGAATTTCTATTGGCTGGGTTGGTGCATTTTCCACTACCAGCATAACTTGAAACAAGGGTGAATGAGAGAGCGATCGCACCACGTTCAACTCTTCTACTACCTGCTCAAATGGTACATCTTGATGGCTATATGCAGATAACACCATTTCCCGCACCCGTGGTAATAATTCCGCCACGGTGGGATTATCTGCTAGGGAAATTAACAGCGCAAAGGTATTCACAAAAAAGCCAATTAATCCCTCTGTCCCAGGATAATGACGATTAGCAACAGGACTACCAATGACGATTTTTTCTTGTTGACTATAGCGATGCAAGAGAATACTAAACGCCGAAAACATTACCATAAATAATGTAGTTTGCGTTTCCTGACCAAGTTGTTTAATTTTCTCTGCTAATTCCCCAGATATTGTAAAACTATAACGCTGACCTCGAAATGTTTGAATAGCTGGACGCGGATAATCTGTAGGTAATTCTAATAGTTCTGGTGCTGACTCTAATTGTTGTCGCCAATATTCCAGTTGATAGTTAAATTTATCATTTTGCGACCTTTGCCAAGCTGCAAAATCAGCATATTGAATTTTTAATGGTGTGAGGGGAGAAGGTTGTCCTTGAGAAAAGGCTTGATATATAGTCGCCATTTCCTGCGCGAATACATTAATTGACCAACCATCAGTAATAATGTGGTGCATAGTCAATAATAGGATATATTCGTGAGTATTTAAATATAATAATTTAGCTCGTAAAAGTGGACTGATTTCTAAATCAAAAGGTTGTTGACTTTCCTCTTTTGCAAGTTGTTTAACGAGTTTTTGCTGTTGAGATGGGGGGAGAAAACTTAAATCTACAACCGGGATATGGAAATTGATTTCTGTTGCAATGACAGCTATACCTTGACCATCGACATTGACAAAACTGGTACGCAAAACTTCATGACGGTGGATAATTTCTTGCAAACTTTGTGTCAGAACATCAACATTCACATCACCAGTAAGTTGTAAAGCAGCAGCTACGTTGTAGGATGGGTTTTCAGGTTCGATTTGCGCCAGCATCCACAAACGTTGTTGAGCGAAGGAAAGCAATATTTTATCTGTACTTTCCCTCACAGGAATTGAGTTAGATAGGGATGTATTTAATCGAGAAGAATCAATTAAGTTTGCTAATTCAGCAATGGTAGGTTTTTCAAATATTTGTCGTAACGAAATATCCACCCCAAACACCTGCTGAATTTGGGAAACCAGACGAATAACTAATAAGGAATGACCACCTAAAGTAAAGAAATTATCGGTAATTCCCACTGAGGTTAAATTCAATATATTCTGCCAAATATTCAGCAGTAATTCCTCTGTGGGTGTGCGTGGTGCAATTGTCTGTGATGATGTTTGGAATTGTGGTTTTGGTAATCCACGACGGTCAACTTTACCGTTAGGAGTTAGCGGCAGTGCATCTAAGATGATAAATTGAGAAGGAATCATGTAATCTGGGAGATTCCTTGCCAAAAATTGCCGCAAATCTGTTATTTCTGGATTTTCTGAGACAATATAAGCAACTAACCGTTTATCGCCAGTGGTATCTTCCGTTACAACTACAATAGATGCTTGTACCTCTGGATGTTGGCTGAGTATGGCTTCTATCTCACCTAATTCAATCCGAAATCCCCGAATTTTTACTTGGTTGTCTAGTCTCCCTAAGTATTGAATTGTACCATCTGGGAGGTAGCGGGCGCGATCGCCTGTTTTATATAGGGTATTCTCACGCAGAGGCGCAGAGGCGCAGAGAGGAGTTTTGAGGAGAAATTTTTCTGCTGTTAGTTCGGGGCGATTTAAGTAACCTCTGGCGACTCCCGCACCACCAATGTATAGTTCTCCGGGTACACCGATGGGAACGGGTTGTAAATGCTGGTCAAGGATGTAAAATTGGGTGTTGGCTATGGGATGACCAATGCTGACAGGTTGATCATGAGAAAGTTTTTGTGCTGCTGACCAAATAGTTGTTTCTGTTGGTCCGTATAAGTTCCAGACTTCTTGACCAGATGATAACAACTGCTGCGCTAGTGACTTATCTAAAGCTTCCCCACCGCAGAGAATTTTTAAGTCTGCTTTACCCGTCCAACCATGAGCGATAAGTAAACGCCAAGTAGCCGGGGTAGCTTGCATCACCGTGATTTGCTGCTGTTCGATGATGGCTGCTATTTGCGAGGGGTCAACCAAAGCTGTTTGTGGCGTTAAAATAACTCGCGCACCGACAATTAAAGGCAAAAATAACTCTAAAGCCGCAATATCAAAAGCAATAGTCGTAATAGCTAACCAAGAGTCTGTAGAACAGATTCGTAACTGCTGCTGCAAAGCAGTGATCAGATTGGTGAGCGATCGCTGTTCAATCATCACCCCCTTCGGTTTCCCCGTAGAACCAGAAGTATAAATCACATAAGCCAAACTTTCTGCTGTAATATCACTGATAGGATTCTCAATAGATTGTAGAGCGATCGCTTGCCCATCTCCCTCCCAACAAACAACCCTCTCAAACTCCTCTCTGCGTCTCTGCGTCTCTGCGTGAACTAAAAGAACCCTCACCTGAGCATCCCCCAAAATCCACCTCACCCGCTCATCAGGGTAAGCTGGATCTAAAGGTAAATAAACCCCACCCGCCTTGAGAACTCCCAAAATCCCAATTAACATTTCCGGGGAACGTTCCAAACAAATTCCCACAGTAGTTTCCGATTTTACCCCCAACTGCTGCAAATAATGAGCCAGTTGATTAGCCTTACTATTCAGTTCTCTATAAGTCAAACATTCCTCACCAAAAACCAACGCAACTGCATCTGGTGTTCTTTCCACCTGCGCCTCAAATAGCTGATGAATGCACTGATTTGGATATGCTTGTGTAGTTTGATTCCAATCTTTTAATATTAATTGCCGTTCCTGGGGTGTTAAAATTGATATTTGTGAAAGCCTTTGCTCAGGCTCATTCACCATTGACATCAGCAAAGTTCCCAAATGTCCTAAAAGACGCGAAATCGTTGCTGCATCAAAATAAGAGACATCATAACTAACTTTAAATAATAACTCCTGCCCAGGAATTACTGTTAATGTCAGAGGATAATTTGTTTTTTCAAATCCTTGGGTATCCTCAATTTGTAGAGTTTGATCAAAACTTTTGATAACTGATTCTATCGACACTGGATAATTTTCAAATACCAGCAAACTTTCAAATAAAGGTGTACCACGGGGTACTGAACTCCAGCCTTGAATATCTACTAAGGAACTATAACTATATTGTTCTCTTTCTACCTGTTGTGCTTGCAATTGTTGCAGCCAAGGTATTATTTGCATCGCTCCATCTACATCGACGCGCACAGGTAAAGTATTGATAAATAGCCCAACTATCCTTTCTACCTGTGGTAATTCTGGAGGACGACCGGAAACAGTAGTACCAAACAATACATCATTCTCACCACTATAGTGGCTTAATAATAACGCCCAAGCTCCTTGTACTAAAGTGTTAAGGGTGAGACGATGCTGACGGACGAAGTTTTGTACTGTTTCAGTTTTTGGAGTGCTGAGTGCTGAGTGCTGAGTAAGTAATTCTTGAATTTTGAATTTTGAATTTTGAATTGATTTGTCCCCAATATCCAAAACTGTTGGTGCTGTAAAATCTTGCAGTTGCTTACGCCAAAAACTTTCTGCTTGCTCTAAGTTTTGTTGCTGTAACCACAGAATATAATTACCGTAAGGTGTAGGTGGTGGTAATGTTACATCTTGCCCTTGACAAAATGCTTTATATAGTGTAAAGACTTCTGTTAATAAAATCCCATTACACCAACCATCCATGAGTAAATGATGATGACTCCAGATAAACTGGTGTTTATTAGATTCTAAGCGAATTACAGCACAACGCATGAGGGGAGGTTGCTGTATATTGAAACCAGAATTACAGTCGCTCTCTAAAAACTCAGTTAATTTAGCTTTTTGTGCAGCAGCTTCTACACCACACCAATCTAATTCTTGCCAAGGTAATTCTACATAGTCATACACCACTTGAAGCGGTTTTTCTAACTCTGAATAGTGAAAAGCAGTCCGCAGCACTGAATGACGTTCAACTACACGCAGCCAAGCTTGACGAAAAGCTGCTTTATTCAAATTACCGCGAATTAGACAACTACGCTGTTCAAAATATACCCCCGAATTGGGAGCATATAAGGTATGAAATAACATTCCCGCTTGCATGGGAGAAAGTTCGTAGATGTCAATAATACTGCTTTCCACTCTCACTACCTTTAACGTATAGTCCGCTTTAAAGAAGAAGCCTTTTCAGGTTTTAATCAACTATTGTGCAAAAATCGAATAAAAGTCTTTACCTGTCACCTGTCACCTATCACCTGTCCCCTGTCCCCTGTCCCCTGTCACCTGTCACCTTCGTCTGTAGCTTGTTTAATAATTTGTCGAGTTGTTGCTGATTTAAACGCGCACCTGCAAAATCTGACGGTGTGTAACCGCCATTCTCTGGTGCTTGGCAATGTTGAATTATTTCTTGTAATGTTTTAATAAATTGCTGGGCTAAATTTTCAATGGTGTCTGTGTCATGTAAATTGCGACTGTATCGCCATTGAATTTGTAACTGAGATTCGACTATCCAAGCATTGATATTTAATACATACCGACGCTCATTTAGAGGGTGAGATGATAATCCTGTTGATTCTTTTGCTAGTCCCAGAATCCATCCTTGGGAGGTAAATAAATCTAGTTGCCCCAAGTAATTAAAACTAATAGCAGATTGTGGTAGTGCTTGTAAAGTTTGAGATATCTGTGGATTGGGATTTAAATATCGTAGCAGTCCATAACTAATACCTTTTTGCGGAATTTCTCTAAGTCTTTCTTTTACATATTTTAAGTTTTCTTCCAGGTTATTTATATTTTTTAATTCTAAAAATACTGGAAAAATGCTAGTAACCCAACCTACTGTGCGAGTGATGTTGATATGAGCAAATAAATCTTCTCGTCCATGTGTTTCTAAGTCAATCAGTACAGAATTTTGTTGTGTCCATTGACTATAAGTTAGTGCTAAAGCTGTTAATAATATATCATTAATTTGTGTGTGGTAGGCTTTGGGTACTGCTTCTAGTAAGGCGCGAGTTTGGGTGATGTCTAGATTAACCTGAACTTCAGCCTCAGATGCAATGTTGTTATCACCTTTACCAATCTTATCTAACGGGAATTGGGGTAATTGTTTGGGGAGAATTTCTAACCAAGTTTTGAATTGTGCAACAACTTGATCGGATTCGGCGTAATTAACCAAATTTTGCGTCCATTCTCGGAAAGATGTGGTTTTTGGTGGTAGTTTTACAGGTGTTTGCTTGGCTTTTAGCTGTTGATAGGCTGTGACTAAATCTTCTAGCAAAATCCGCCAAGAAACTCCATCTACAACTAAATGATGAATGATAAATAGTAGGCGATGATTCTCTCTATCTCCTAGTTTAAATAAGGCTACTTTAAATAATATACCGTTGGCTAAGTTTAAACTAGCTTGCAGTTGAGATGCGATTGATTCAATTTGCTGGGGTTGCTGATTTAGTGATGATCCATTTAAATCAACAACTGTCAATATATCCCCATTCTCGAAGGGGGGAATTATATCTTGCTCCCATGCAGCATCTAAGGAAGAATTTGTAAAACAAGATCGCAATACGTCATGATGTACTACTAACTCCTCAATTGCCTGCCTTAAGTAATCTACCTCTAAATCTGCCGCTACTTCCAAAAGCACAGCTTGGTTAAAGTAATCCCATTTGTGCAAATTTTGCTCAAATAGCCAATGTTGAATCGGCGTTAGGGGGACTATTCCCGTCGCTATCCCTTGTTCTACTTGAGTCGTCGGCGCGATTTCTATCACAGTTGCGAGTTCAGCAATGGTTTGATGCTGGAATAATTGCTTGGGGGTTAACTTTATCCCTGCATTATTCGCCTTCGCTACCATCTGAATACTCAGGATGGAATCTCCCCCACGCTCAAAGAAATTATCATGAATACCAACACTAGTACCAAGAATTTCTGTCCAGATTTCTACTAGGGTAGCTTCTGTGGCGTTACGTGGCGCGACTTGTTCTGACTGTGGTTTGGCTGTGGGTGCAGGAAGTTGCTGTTTGTCAACTTTCCCGTTGGTTGTCAATGGTAATTGTTCCAGCCAAACAAAGGCTGAAGGTAGCATATAAGCTGGTAATTTTGTAGCTAAATATTGCCGAAAATCTACGGTTTCCTGATTCCCGACAAGATAAGCGACTAATTGAGATGGCTGGGGGTGATCTTTTCGCAAGATGACTACTGCTTCTTGTACTGAGGAATGAGCTTTTAAAATTGCCTCAATTTCGCCTAATTCTACCCGAAAACCGCGAATTTTTACTTGAGCATCTAATCTTCCCAAGTATTCAATTGTACCATTTCTTAGGTAACGAGCGCGATCGCCTGTCTTATATAAAGTGTTGAGTGAGGTAATTCCCAGTCCCCAATTAATAAACCTTTTTGCTGTTAAATCAGGGCGATTCAAATAACCTCTGGCGACTCCCGCACCACCAATGTAGAGTTCACCGGGAACACCTACAGGTACAGGTTGTAAATAGCGGTCTAAAATATAAAGTTGCGTATTGGCAATAGGACGACCAATAGGAACATTACTAGAATTTTTCTCAGTCCCCAACGTCGCATCATAAACACAGCAGCCTACAACGGTTTCCGTCGGCCCATATTCATTAATTAGCTGTGTCTGGGGAAAATAACTGCGCCAAAATTCTAAATGCTGTTCCGTTAGTGCTTCTCCACCAATGATGAATGCTTGGGGTTGTCCTACTTGCACTTTTTGAGGTAGAAGTTGAGACAATATGCTCAAATGGGCGGGGGTAAGTTTAACTAAACTAAAATTGCTTGGGGAACGGAGGGCGTTTTGAAGTGCTTCAATTTCTTCTGCTTCTGGTAGCAATACTACGGCTTTACCAACGAGCAGAGGAGTATATAAACTGGTAATTGTGGCATCAAAGCTAATGGCAGATTGTACAGGTACACCCACACCTAAATCTACTGGATAGGTTTGAATTGCCCATTGGAGATAATTGGCTAATCCTCGATGGGTAAGCATTACGCCTTTTGGTTTACCCGTCGAACCTGAAGTATAAATGATGTAAGCGAGGTTTTCACCTGTAACTATGTTGGCTGGGTTTTCTGCGGGGTGTTGAGCGATGCTTTGCCAATCTTCATCTAAACAGATTACAGTTCCTTGATAGTCTGGTAATCCTGTCTCCGATGCAGCCATTGTTAATATAATTCCCGGTTGAGCATCCCCAAGCATATAGGCTAAACGTTCGGGGGGGAGTTTGCTATCTAGGGGTATGTATACGCCTCCAGCTTTGAGAACTGCTAGTAAAGCAATCATTAATTCTAGCGAACGTTCTAGATAAATTCCCACTAAAGACTCACAACCTACGCCTAATGTATGTAAGTGATGGGCGAGTTGATTGACTTTGCTGTTGAGTTCTTTATAGGTAAGGGTTTGCTGTCGATAACAAACAGCAATACTATCAGGTGTACGCTGAACTTGCTCCTCAAATAGTTGATGTAACCACTTTTGGGGATATTCTACCTGGGTTTGATTCCATTCCACCAATATTTGATGTTGTTCTTGGGGGGTGAGAATGGGTATTTGGGAAATTTTCAGGCTGGGGTTCTCTACAATGGCTGCTAGTAACACCCGCAAGTGCTGAATCATCCGGGTGATAGTCTGCTGGTCAAATAAATCTGTACAATATTCCATCACCACCAGCAACCCTTGGGAACGTTCCACTATATGACAAGTTAAGTCAAATTTGGTTGCGCCAGTTTCTACCCAAGTTTGCTGAATTTCTAAGTCTGGTATTTTTAAATCTAACTGGGAATCATTCTGTAACTGATAAGCTTCATTTTGTACCTGAAACATCACTTGCACTAAGGGATTATGGCTCAAATCCCGTTCTATTTGCAGTGCTTCTACAACTTTGGCGAAGGGAATTTCTTGATGTTCAAAGGCTTCGACGGCGGTGGTGCGTATGCGTTCTAGGAGGGTTGTAAAGCGAGGATTTCCAGATAAATCTGTGCGTAATACTAACGTGTTGACGAAAAAACCGATTAAAGTTTGTGTTTGTTGGCTGTTGCGGTTCGCACTGGGTACTCCTAAAACAATCTCATCTTGCTGACAATAGCGATGTAACAAGACTTTAAAGGCTGCTAATAGCAACATAAACAGCGTTACACCTTGCTGCTTACTTAATTGTTTCAGGGATTCTGAGAGGGTTTTTGGCAGTAAAAATGACTCTGTTTTCCCGCTAAACTTTTGTAGTGCGGTGCGTGGGTAATCTGTTGGTAGTTCTAGGGTTGGCAATTTGGCTAATTTTTGCCGCCAATATGCCAATTGTGTTTTCATTTCTTCCCTTTGCAACCATTCTCTCTGCCAAAGGGCGAAATCTGCATACTGAATCGATAATGCAGGTAAGGATGGTTGCTCACCGTTGATAAATGCACGATAACAAGCTGCTAACTCCCGCAGCAGGATTCCCCTTGACCATCCATCGGCGATTATATGGTGTAATGTTAGCAGTAAAGTTGCTTGATGGGGTGCGATACGAATTAATTTGACTCGCATCAGGGGTGCTTGAGTCAAATCAAAAGGTTGACTAGCTTCTAGTTTGGCTAAATCTTGGGCTGTTTGTGCTTGTTGTTGCGGGGGTAAGTCTTGTAAGTCAATAATTGGTAGTTGTAAGTTAATATTTGCCGCAATTTTTTGATAAGGTTTACCTTCTTGGGATAAAAAGGCAGTTCTTAAGCTTTCGTGGCGTTGAATAATTGTTTGTAAACTTGCAAATAAAATCGAAATTTGTAATTTTCCTGCTAATTGCCAAGAAATAGCAATATTATAGGCTGAATCACTGGGGTTAATTTGATGCAGAAACCACAGTCTTTCTTGGGCTAAGGAAAGGGGTAATTCGGTGTGATTGTTGCGGGGTGAAATAGTTTGGCTGGAATTGGCTTGTTGGCGGAGTAGTTTTTCTAGTAAAGCTCGTTTTTCAGGCGTTAGTGAGGCTAAACGGCTTTGTAACTGCTGGGGGATGTTGGGCTGGGAGGATGTCATATAAATATTTACTTACTCTTGGGGATTGCTGAGTAAGGTAGAAAGTAATGATTAGTTAGAAGCTTAAAGGTTAGTTATGTAGTTTTATTATTGCAAGTTTCTACTAATAAGTCTAGTGGGTGATTAAACGCAGAGGGGCGAGGAGGTTTACGCGGAGGGGTGCGGAGATTTTATGAGTTCGAGTATGTGGTGATGGAAGGGGCGGAGTGAGGAGCGATGTCCGACGCTAATGTAGGTAATTTGGGTTTTTTGGAGTTGTTGATAAAGTTGGCTTTGATTGGTTTCGTCTAAGGCACTGGTGGCTTCGTCTAGAATGGCGTATTGGGGAGACTGTATTAGTAAGCGGGCAAAAGCTAGTCTTTGTTGTTCTCCGATAGATAGAACTCTTTCCCAGTCGGTGATGCTATCTAAGCCGTTGAAGTGTGTTACTAAGTCAGTTAAGTTTACTTGCTGCAAAACTTGCAAGAGTTCATCATCTGATATGCTCTTGTTAGTTTGGGGATATAGTAGTTGTTCTCGTAAGCTGCCGAGAATCATGTAGGGACGTTGGGGTAAAAAGAGTAGGTGCGATTTTGGATAGGTAATTTTTCCAGTTCCAGACTGCCACAATCCTGCTAATGCACGCAAGACAGAGGTTTTACCTACGCCACTTTTACCAGTGATTAATAGGGATTCTCCAGGGGTTATGGTAAAGGATAAATCTTTAACTAAAATCTTTTGATAGTCGGGTGTGTGTAGGGTGACGTTTTGAAAACTTATATACGAATCTTCAACTAAGTTAATTAAATACTCCTCTCCATCACTCTGATTTTTTAGGTTATTGGTAGAACCTAACCCCCTAACCCCCTTCCCTACTAGGGAAGGGGGAATATTGAAAGCCTCTCTCCTTTTAGGGGAGAGGTACTCTAGCGAGAAGCCGCTCCGCGTCTTTGGAGAGGGGTTTTCTAGTTTCTCAATATGATTTTGCAACTCATCTAAGCGAGTGACTGCTGCGGCTAAGTTACTTAGTTGCTCAAATTGGCTAATAATTAAGCCTAAAGCCAGTAAAATACTACGAAAAGCTACTCCAGCTTGCGCCGATACGCCTATTTCTAGTTCACCCGCTAAGATTCGGGGAGCTAATATAAATGTTGGTAGTAAAAATGTGATGTATTGATAACTGTTTTGAAATAAGTCTAAGCCTAATTGCCAACGAATTAGATGTGTAAAGTTGCTGACGACTCGGAGAAACCTTTGCCAGAGTTCTTGATATTCTACCGCTTCTCCTTGGTAGAATGCGATCGCCTCTGCATGATCTCGCACCCGAATCAAGCCGTAGCGTAAATCAGCTTCTCGTTTGAGTTGTTCAAAGTTAATCCCTACTAAAGTCTTACCAAAAACTATTGTAGTGAATATTGTGCCAACTACAGCATAAATGATTAAAAACACCATTAATGATGGAGCAATCCGCCAGAGGACTCCAGAGAAGCCAATCAGGAGTAAAATTGAGTCACATAGGACAACAGCAAAATAAAGCGATTGTTGGGTAAAATTTTGAATATCTTCGGCAATGCGTTGATCTGGGTTATCAATATCCGATGTTGTAGTCAGGTGGTAAAAGTTCCGTTGATGCAGATATTGATTCAGAAAATATGTAGTTAACCATTGTCGCCAAGATAAACTTAATTGAGCTTGCAAATAGGTTTTCAGCGCGAGAATTGGTACACCGATGAGTAAAATTCCTAGGAAAATTACCACTGCTTCGATAAATCGGTTGCTATCTACTGCGGCTAAAGAGGATTCTAATTCACCGAGAAAAATACTTAAGACAACTGTGACTACTGTACCGATGAGTGAGAGACATAGTAACAGAAAAAGAAGTGCGATCGCTTGCCACTTCTTTTCTGAAAGCCAATAAAGTTTACCAATGCGCCAAAACTGTCTAAGCATTTTAATGAAAAACATCTGCGGGGTCAGCAGAACGGAGTTTATTGGAGGCGATCGCAGCTGAGGTGAGACACATGATAAATGTTAAAATAAATACCATAATTGCTAGATCAGGTGTCATCGCCAATTCTAATCGTGTCGAACTTGCGAGAAAATTATACATACCCACAGACACAAAAAAACCTGGGATAAAACCTAATATTGTCAGAATCGTCGCTTCTTGGAAAATAACTAATAAAAGATAAATATCAGAATAACCCATTGCTTTAAGGGTAGCGTATTCAGCTAAATGATCCCTCACATCGGCATACAATACTTGATAGACAATTACCACCCCAATAATAAACCCCATAACCGCACCAAAACTAAAAATCAGTCCGGCTGGATTTTCTTGTTGGTATTTCAACTCTTTAGCTATCAATTCTTGATGAGTATAGACACTAATACCAGGTACATTCTTTTCAATACCAGCTTTCACAGCTTCTGGATTAACACCGGGGTCTAAGATAACTATACCAATGCTGACTCTGTTTAAAATCTCCTTCCCAAATATCTCGGCATAATTAGCCTCACTTGTAATTAAATTACCTGTGCCTAAAAAGAAGGAATTACCTAAGTTAAATAGTCCGACAATATCAGATTTACGCCTATTAATTAAAGCTGTAATTATTGGATTTTGAGTATTAGTAAAATCTTGAACAACAGTCCCTAATTCTTGTTGAGCCAATCGATCAAATAAAAAACTATCAGGTACACTTATCTTATGACGTTGATAATTAACTTCAGGAATATCAAGAACTTTTTTGTTAGGATTAAACGCAATTACTCGTGCTTCATAAGATTGATATTTTTGTGTATAAGACCAAGAAACAGCAGAATTGAGATAAAGAGGAATAGTATCAGCAACACCTTTAATTCCTGCTGCTTGATAAAGACGCAAACGGTCAAATTCTATTGAACCCAAAAATCTAGTATCTGGATGTAATAGGAACAAATCTCCTGTAAGACTTTCCGGTAAAAGAGTAGCTCCACTAGTAAATAATTGCCTAAAACCCAACTGCATAAAAATCAATATATTCGCAAATGCAATCCCTCCCATTGCCACCAAAAGACGTGTTTTTTGATATGATAGCTGTGACCAAGCAAGTGAACGCTGAAATCGTATTTTTTTAGAAATAGATTTTAACATCGATAAATTTTAATTCTTAATTTACTCAACAAAAAACCTTAACTAACACTTTGCACCCCTCTGTGTTTAAAACTCTTACAAACTAACCCTCAATATTAATTTTCACCCGTACTAACATATAAGTTAAAGCAGCAATTTTAGAATTATATTTAGGGTCAATACGTATCTTAACAGCAATCACCCGTGAATTATCATCAGTTGTAGGTCCTCTGGAATTAGCTGCATTTTGCAGAGTTCTTTTACCAATTTGTAAAGCAATTTGTTCGACAGTACCTTTAATTTCACCACTAAAACCGCCATACTCGCTGCTAATAATTGCTTGTTGTCCGCGACGCACTTTATCAATATCAGTTTCCGCAACCTCAGCTACAGCAAACATTCGGTCAGTTTGAGCAATTTCTACAATCCCTTGACTAGTGTTGACTTGTTCACCAATACGAGTATTGATTCTTAATATTTGACCAGCAGAAGGAGCGCGGACTTTGGCATTTTCTAACCGAGCTTTTCTTTGAGTAACAGCAATTTTGGCTTTTTCTAAGCGCACTTTAGAAATTTGTACATCTACAGGACGAATTTCTTTTAATTGTGCTAATGTTGCTTCTTCTTGAGTAATTTGTGCTTGTAAAGTTGTAATAGTTTTATCTAATTCTGCTTGGCGTTCCATCAACGTAGCTTCAGCCGTGGCTAATTCTCGTTGTGCTGTGTCTGCATCAGCAATAGAAATAGCACCTTCCGTAGATAAATCTTGACGACGTTGATAAGTTAATTGTGCTTCTTGTAACGTTGCTTCTGCGCTATTTATAGCTGCTTGCTTTTGGATAGTTTCTGCTTTTAACTGTGCTTCTAAACGAGCAATAGTAGCTCTTTGTGCAGCCATTTCTCCTTTTTTAGCTTCACCTTGTTTTACCTTTAAAAGTTCCGCCTCGTGCAAACGTACATCAGCTTCTGCATCTCGCAAATCAGCTTCTAATTGGTCAATTCCTTGTAAAATTGCTATTACTTGATTTACCTTAACAAAATCCCCTTCCTTCACTAAAATTTGGTTAACTCGGCTATCTTGAGCATTAGGAACAGAAAGCTTAATTACTTCCCCTTCTGGTTCAACTTGTCCCAACGCAATTACAGCAGTCACAGGTGCAGGCTCGACGGCAATTTGAGCAGTAGAATTAATATTTGCCTGTGATGTTGTACAAGCTGTAGATAGACTCAACAAGCCCAAAATAATCGTTAAGTTACACCATTTTTTCATGAACTTAAAACCTAACCAAAACACCCCTACACCCCTACACCCCTTGTCCAACCATTGATTTTCTGTTTTCAGACGTAAGTTTGATTAATTGTTGTAATTGACTGACAAATGGTAAACTTGCCATCACTAAATCGTAATCTTGGACAAAATCAATTAAGCAAGCAATTTCATCTACACCAGCAGCGCGAATTTGTTCCACAAAGGGAAGACAACTTGCAGGAGTGCCGATGAGCGATCGCCCCTTCATAAATCCTTCTACGCCGAATTGCAGTAAACTATCAATATCATCTTCCGAGAAGTTTTTGATACTGACATTTAACCCCATACCCTTAGCTAGATTTTCCAGCAAGTCGTAGTGAGTTTTCAGATAATTGCAAAAAGGCTGTGTAACTTTTGCTTTCACATCATTGATATCATCCCCCAAAAAGGTATGAATCATCAATGCCACTTTCCCCGATTGGGGGTCGTGTCCATGTTTGGCTAAAGATTTCCGATAAAGTTGAATTTTTGGAACAATATCATTAAGAGTACCACCTAATAAGGAAGTCAAAACATGAGTTCCTAATTTCCCTGCTTCCACAAAAGTTTCTGAAGATTGACAAGTCATCCAGACAGGAAGTTCATTCTGCACAGGTCGAGGTAGTGTTTTTACGGTGAAACTTTTTCCCGTAGCATCTTGACGTTCCACAGCTTCACCCCGCCACAGCTTCCGCATCACCTCCAAATCACGCCACATTACAGCTTTGCGGTTGTTGTGGGGTTCACGAGCCAAAACAAAATCATCCACAGTCCAACCAGAAGCAAAGGCGATCGCCACCCGACCATGTGATAAATTATCTACTACAGCCCACTCTTCCGTAGCTCGTACAGGGTCATGTAAAGGTAGAACAAAACTCCCAGCCCGTAGCTGCACCCTTTCAGTAATCATCGCCAAAGCCGCACTTGTCAGAGTTGGATTAGGGTACAGACCACCAAAAGAGTGAAAATGCCGCTCTGGAGTCCAAACAGCCGTAAAACCGTGAACATCAGCAAACTTAGCACTTTCAATCAAAAGCTCATATTGATTCGGACGAGCAACAGAACCATCACCATCAAAATAAAATAAACTAAAATCCATACTTCTAGAACCTATCTAAAAAATGTCAGTAGAGACATAGCAATGCTACATCTCTACTTTGCGTACCTCTGCGCTTACCTTTGCGCTCCTCTGCGTTTAAACTCTCACTTAAACAACAGTAAACGACGAAGAACTCAAGCTACTAGATTGAACAAACTTCAACACAGCCAGAGTTTCATCACCGACTTGAATTAGCGTATCCAAACCGCTTTGATTCAAAGTCAATTGTTCAAAGCTGAGTCCACCACTTAAACCAACCTTTTGTCCCAAGCTGACTTGGAAGTTGTTGATAGTATCAACACCAGCACCTTGAGCGACAACGACGGTATCTTGACCACCATTCAAGAAAATGAGGTCATTACCAAGACCACCGTTAATCAGGTTTTGACCAGAGCCACTGTAGATGATGTCATCACCAGCACCACCTAGTAGGGTGTTATTGCCAGCACCAGCATAGAGGATATCGTTACCGTCACCTCCATCTAGTAGGTTGTCACCAGCACCACCAGTTAAGTAGTCATTACCAGCACCACCCAATAAGGTGTCATTACCATCACCACCAAATAGTGCGTCGTTACCGTCGCCACCATCTAAGTAGTCATCGCCAGCACCACCAAATAGGTAGTCATTACCCAGACCACCAAAGATTCGGTCGTTACCAGCATTACCAAACAAACTGTTGTTGCTGTCATCACCAACTATGACATTGTCACCAGCATCACCAACAGGATTGGTTGGGGCATCACTAATGGTCAAAGTAATACCACTAGCATCGGGGTTGACTTCATACAGTTCCCCATCAACTAAGTTGAAGGTGATGTTTTCAATCCCTTCATTCGCACCATCATCAAACACCTTGAGGGTGAGGGATGCTGTCGGTTCGGTTAAAGTGACAAAGAAACCGCCACCAGTACCATCTGGTTCTGGGAAGCCTGCAATACCTTCCCAAGTGACAGCAGGTGTACCATCTTCATTGAAGATGACAAACTCACCTAATGCTCCTCTAGTGGGGCTGAGGACAAATAATTTCAAGCCGCCCTCTGGGATTTCTCCATCGACACTGAAGTTGACTGTTAGGGTGTCACCTTCCTTGAGGTTGGTTTGCTCAGTGGAGATGCTCACAACTGGGCCGATACCTCCAGATACACCATCTACATAGGTGACATCTACAGAACTGGCTGCGGGGTCTAGAGCATAAGCTTCACTCGCTAGCAGTTGATAGGTGTAAGTAGTGTCTGCTTCCTCTACGATGTCATCGAAGACAGGAATGGTAACAGTAGCGTTAGCTTGAGTTAAGCGGAACTCGTAGGCTTGAGTGTCACGGTTAAAGCGGAGATATTCTACGCCTTCTGACTCAACTACTTGCCGGAATTGTAATCCTTGCTCGACTGCTGAGGGTCGCAAATCTCCACCGACGCTGACTACTATGCCTTCTTCTGGAATGATGCCTTGGGCGTTGAAGATTAGCACCAAGCCTGGCCCTTCTGCTTCATTGACTACTGGGCTGGCTGTGAATCCTACTACTGGTAATTCACTAATAGTGAGAGTGATACTACCAGCATCGGGGTTAACTTCATACAGTTCCCCATCAACTAAGTTGAAGGTAATATTTTCTACTCCTTCATTTGGACCATCATCAAACACCTGTAAGGTCAGGGATGCTGTCGGTTCAGTTAAAGTGACAAAGAAACCGCCACCAGTACCATCTGGTTCTGGGAAGCCTGCAATACCTTCCCAAGTGACAGCAGGTGTACCATCTTCATTGAAGATGACAAACTCACCTAATGCTCCTCTAGTGGGGCTGAGGACAAATAATTTCAAGCCGCCCTCTGGGATTTCTCCATCAACACTGAAGTTGACTGTTAGGGTGTCACCTTCCTTGAGGTTGGTTTGCTCAGTGGAGATGCTCACAACTGGGCCGATACCTCCAGATACACCATCTACATAGGTGACATCTACAGAACTGGCTGCGGGGTCTAGAGCATAAGCTTCACTCGCTAGCAGTTGATAGGTGTAAGTAGTGTCTGCTTCCTCTACGATGTCATCGAAGACAGGAATGGTAACAGTAGCATTAGCTTGAGTTAAGCGGAACTCATAAGCTTGGGTGTCACGGTTAAAGCGGAGATATTCTACGCCTTCTGACTCAACTACTTGCCGGAATTGTAATCCTTGCTCGACTGCTGAGGGTCGCAAATCTCCACCGACACTGACTACTATGCCTTCTTCTGGAATGATGCCTTGGGCGTTGAAGATTAGCACCAAGCCGGGCCCTTCTGCTTCATTGACTACTGGGCTGGCTGTGAATCCTACTACGGGTAATTCAATTACAGGAGCAGGAATCAAGTCAATGGTGAGGTCGTATCTGCCGATGTTGATACCAGAAGCGGGAATAATACGACCACCGCCACTACCAGCTACAAAGGGGTCATAATGACGGTTGGAGTTAGCAGCAACACCTATGTAGTAAGCGCCATCTGTGGTAGCAGTGAACTCTAAATAGGGGTCACGGTTGGAGACAAACAACTCATTGGGTGCAGGAGCAAGAAAGTTTCTGGCTAATTCCTGACCTGCGGCATCAAACAGGCGCAATTCTGTATCAACAAACTGGGTTCTTTCAACTCCGTCAATATTAAAGGGCAGGGAGTCGATGTCAATCTTAATGCTATCGCCTGCTTTGAGTTCTACCTTGTAGATGTCAACATCTTCAGATCGGTCGATGAAGTTAGGAGCAGCATTACCAATTGTTGCTTGAATTTTGAATTGGGTGTTGTCTTTAGTTAACTGTGTATCGACTGCTTGAGGAATAGTATCGTTGATCGCTGCTAGGTTGTTACCTTCTGTCTCAACTAACGGGACATCACTGGTATTGTCGTAGATTGTGAAGGTGGCAGTGTTAGCAGTGGGGCTAACTTCATAGCTATCACCAGGGGCAATGGAGAAGACTGCTGTCTCTACACCTTCAGCAATACCATCATTGCTTATAGGTGTTCTAACTACAGCTTGATTATCTGTGATTTTCAGACTAAAGCCATTTTCAGCAACGCTGACGATTTCTCCACCAGTAATTTCAACTCCACTCAGGTCAAATTCACCTAAACTTTCACTGTTAACAAAGATGGTGAGACCTTCTGCGGGTGGTGGGGAACTGAGGCTGAAAGTATGTACGCCTACTGTGTTCTCTGACTCAACCAGAGTTGCGGGACTGAAGGCATAGCTAACTAATACCTGAGATGCTGGTGTATCAGCAATGCTCAAGGTAACTGCTGGTTTAGCTGAGTCAATTGTGTACCCTGCACCAGTTTCTAAGCTGAAGGTGAAGGTTTCGATACCTTCAACTAGACCATCATCAAAGGCTGACAGGGTAATAGTTGAGGTTTGTTCGGTTAACTTGACGTAGAAACCACCTGCACGGAAGTTACCAATGGGGAAGGAAGCACCGTTAACTTCTGTGGCAAAGACATCAAACTCACCCAAAGCTGCACGAACCCCACTGTTGACGTAGACTAATACGCCTTCTGCTGGTGGTGCTTGGTCTAGGGTAAATGTGAGTGTGGCACTAGTTCCTTCTGATTCAATCAGTTGGTTTTGGCTAATTTCTATGCCTACTTGCGGCACGACTGTGGGTACAGGTGCTTGCTCTAAGGTTGGGTAGAAGGTAACTGTGGAGAAGTCGCTATCTGGGTTAACTCTGGTGTTGTTTCCAGGTAGTAGGGAGAAAGTTGCCGCTTGCGGTGATTCAAGTTGCAGACTGGTGGGAATAACAATGTTGATGAAGGCGTTATTCTGAGTCAGTTTGAAGGTAAAACCTGTAGCTTCACCGGTGGCTGGGTCATAAATTGCTTCGCCAATTTCGCCACCAACACTAAAGGGTCTGACTCTAACGGAGTTACCAAAGTATTGCCGCAGAATAATGTCACTGTTAATGATGACCTCTGCACCACCTTCAGGAATTACACCATCTGCTGTTAAGGCGATCGCTAATACTGCTGCACCTGATGGGGGAGCAGTTACTAGGTATGGAGACAGAATCCTCTCACCTGTGCCGGCGGATGAGTAAGTCCCTGTGATTGTATCTATGGAGATGAGGGGGCGATCGCCACTAGGAACTGGTAGGGCAGGGTTGACAACTGCGCCAACTTCTGGGTTGAGGCTGAGATTTAGGGTATATGCCCCAGTAGTTGTGCCTGTACCGCTTGCCTGTACGTTGGGATCGTAGGGGTTGAAGTTGGACAGGTTGGGATTTTCTGCACTGCGATCGTAGTTGGGATTGCTGCTGACACCAATGTAATAAACGCCGTCTGCTGGTGCAGTGAAGTTGATGTAGGAGTCGTTTCTGGAAACGAATATCTCGTTGGGGGCTGGGGCGATGCGGTTAGCTGCTAACACGTTGCCTTCAGCATCAAAGACTTGCAGGGCTGAGGAGAGGGTAGAACCGTCTTTTTGTGCGTCGATGTCAATCGCTAGGCGATCGCCTGCTTTCAACTCAACTTTGTACAGGTCTACATCTTCGGTGTTGTCAACGTAGGTAAAGCCTGCATCTGTGGGGTTGATTCGGTATCTATTTACACCGCTATAATCGATTGCCCCGGTGATTGATAGTGTGGGGTTAGCCTCACTCAATCTGGTGTCGTTGGCTGTGGCAATGGTGTCATTGCTTTCTACTTCTGCACTTAGGGGTAGTGGTGCATCTAAGATGGTGAAGATTGCTTGATTGTTGGTTTCCCCAATGATGTAACCTGCTCCTGACTGCAAGCTGAAGACGGCTGTTTCTGTACCTTCCGTAATGCCGTCGTTCTTCACAGGTAAATCAATCACTGCTCGTTGTGCAGTCATACTCAAGTCAAAGCCATCTTCTCTGACTGCGACAATCGTACCGCCAGTAACGCTAATTCCTGCCAGGTCAAATTCACTCAGATTCGGTGCGCTGACGGAAACAACTACGCCTTCTGCGGCTGGGGGTGCAGTTAAGGTGAAGGTGTGACGCGAAACCGTCCCTGCTGTCTCAATCAGAGTGGCTGGTGTTCTGGTGAGTGTGAGTAATGGTAGGGTCGATTCTGGGGTGTCTTGGATGGTAACTACCACAGTATTTTCTGTGGAGTTGACTGTGTAACCAGGGTTTGCTACTACGCTATAGCTTTGAACTTCTAAGCCTTCTGTTACACCGTGAGGGAATGCCGCTACTGTAATACTTGCGGTCTGTTCGGTGATGCGGAAGTAGAAGCTATTGCTACCAATGAGAGCGGGGAACTCTCCACCTACTACTTCTGCTTGCAGGACATCAAAATCACTCAAGCTGGAGAATTGCGCGCCTCTGACTAAAACTACTACACCTTCTGGTGGTGGTGGTTCACTGAGGCTGAAGTTGAGGGTAACTGTGCCACCTTCTGACTCAACTATGGTGGTGTTGGTGGCACTGAAGCTAACTTCTGGGGTGACGCTTGGTGCTGGTACGTCTTGCAGTGTGTTGTAGACCGGGAATGTGGTGGCTGCTGCCTCTGAGTTGACACTGTAGCCTTCCCCTGCTTGGACTGAGAAAGTAGCTGAGGCTAGGTCATCTGCTGCTAGTCCACTCTTGAGCCGGAAGACAATTAAGGAGTTGGGTGATGTGACTCTGACTTTGAAGCCGATACCGTTACCTGCTTCGTCGTAAATTCCCTCTAAAACTTGCGCTCCTGGTGAGAATGGTGGGGCGTTTAGTCCATTGACGTATTTCCACAGGTCTAGGTCGGTGATGACATCAACTACTAAACCTTCTTCTGGGATGACACCATCTACATTCAGGGATAGGTTGAGGATGGCTGCACCTGTTCTGGTTGTGCCTTCTGCGTCTGTATATTCTGGTGATTTTACTAACCCATAAGCTAGTAGGTTATTTTGAGCATCTGCTGTTACGGGGGTAGCACTAATACCTACTACGGGCTGTTCAATGGTCATAGCGTCGTCAATTGTTATGGTTACTTGGCTGGCATCGGGGTTAACTTGATACTGCTCACCATCGCGGAGGACATAGGTATAAGTCCTTGGCCCATCTACTTCACCGTTATTAAACACCGGCACTGTAATAGTTGCAGTCTGCTCGGTGATGCGGAAAAGTACGGCACTGACAAATTCATTTGTGCCGGAGATCGTGCCGCCTGTGGTAGTTAAACCAACAGGGTTGAGAGTATCTTCTGGATTACGGGGGTTATCCACCGTCACATCAAATTGAGCAATGGAGCGAGGTACACCACTATCTAGGTAGACGACAACGCCGCCTTCTGGGGGTGGGCTGTCGAGAGTAAAGGTGATAGTAAGGACTGTTTGTTCTGATTCAAACAGGGTGGTGGGAGTAGCAGAAACACTAACTACTGGCCCGACTCCTCCGGGTACTCCATCAGTTACGGTGAAGTTGGCAGAACTGGCGGCGGGATCTACTGCGTAACCTTCTCCTGCTTCGAGGGTGTAGGTAAAGGTAGCGTCGCTTTCTTCTAAGATGTCGTTTAAGACAGGCAGGCTAATTGTTGCTGTCGGTTGGAGGATGGTAAAGGTGAAACTGCTCAGGTCTGTTTCTAGAGCAAACAGATCCAATGTTCCTCCGGTCACTCCTGTATTTACCAGGGGACGATCAAAGCGGTAGAATGTATTGCCTTCGGCATCAAATCGCACTTGGGCGGCGGTAAACTGCCTCATGATGTTGGCAACATCACCTTGTAGACGCACAGTAATTCCTTCGGGGGGAATATCGCCTGTGGTGTTGAAGGTTAATGTTAAGACTGTTCCTTCTGCTTCGCTGACTACATCTGGTGATGCTGTGAATCCTACTACTGGTAATTCACTTATAGGGGCAGGAATAAGTTCAGCAGTAATCCTATAGGGGCCTGGTTCATAGAAACCAGGGAAAATCCAACCACTACCGCTACCAGCCACATTTGGATCGTAGAAGTCGTTGCCCAGATTACTGATGCCGACATAGTAAGTACCTGTTGCTGGCGCAGTAAATCTGATGTAAGGATCTCCGTCAGATTGGAAGACTTCATCGGGGGCTGGGACATTAGACGCAATAGCTAACTGATTGCCCTCTGCGTCAAAGACTCGCAACACGGAGTCTAAAAGTGAGCCAGGAATACCAGCATCACCAACACCACTAGCATCAATATCGACAACTAATGTCTGACCGGCTTCTAGGTCAAAGGCGTACATATCTACGTCTTCGGTAGCGTCGATGAAGTTGCGGGTTTGGTTAGTAATACCAATAGCCCCATTCATCACAAAAGTCGGATTGTCTAGGCTGAGTCCGGTAACGATCGCAGTAGCAATTGTCTCATTAAGAGTGGTCGGCTCGCTGGGAATTGTCGGTTCTTCACCGCCGCCACTACCATCGGGCGTTGGTAAAACTACGGATTCAGGATTGTCGGCAATAGTGAGAGTCACAGCACTGGCATCAGATGCGATCGCATAACCTACCCCTGGCTGTACTGTGAAGGTTAGTTCTTCGATCCCTTCTAAAATGCCGTCATCAAAGGCAGATAAAGTAATGCTGGCAGTCTGTTCGGTAATGCGGAAGAAGAAGCCGCTAGACCGGAAATTGGGGGCTGGAATCGCTCCGCCAACAAACTCGGCGTTGAGGACATCAAATTCACCCAATGCACCCCTAACACCGCTATCAACATAGACCAGTACACCTTCTGCTGGAGGTGCTTCATTTAAGGTAAAGGTCAACGTGGTAGTGTTGCCTAGAGATTCTACTAGGGCTGTTTCGCTAATAGATAAGCCAACAGTTGGCACAGTGGGAAGGGTTGGGACATCTGCCAGAGTGCTGTATACCGGAGCAGTGATAGTGGCGTTAGCACCAACGCTGTAACCAACACTTTGTAATAAAGTAAAGGTGATTGGTTCAGGAGTCTCAGAACTTGGCTCTGGTAAATTCTGAAGATTCAGGTTAGCGATCGCATTTCTCTCAGTTACGAGTAACCTAATACCAGTAGGCACACCAGCCGCGTCATAAACTGCGCCGAGAACTTCAGCACCAGGGCTAAAAGGTGCGCCTAGTTCAAAATAGTCGCGCAGGTCGATGTTGCTGTTCAGCACCACCTCTAGTCCGTCTTCATGGATAGCACCACTTACGGTTAACCCCAAAGTCAAAATAGAAGCACCGTCTTCTAGAGACTGCACCAGGGCATTAGCCAGCAAATTATCACTGGAGTCATAAGTACCTGGTGTTGCCAGTAGCGATACTGTTACACCATCACCAGTGCCTGGGTCAATCACGGTTTCAGCCGGTACAATCGGCTGATTTAGGGAGAGATTGAGGGTGTATGTCCCACTACTGCGACCTGTACCACTACCTGCTACCAAGGGGTCATAGGGATTATTATTGAAGCTAAATTCACCATTGGGGAAACTGCTCACCCCAACGTAGTAAGTACCAGCAGTTTCGGCGGTAAATTCCAGATAGGAATCAACACCGGCGACAAATAGCTCATCTGGTGCGCCATCGTCATCACTCTGGGCTAACTGGTTGCCTTCAGCATCAAATACCCGTAGTACCGAATCTAGTGTAGACCCCAATTGCTCTGCATCGGTATCGATTCTGACTGTGTCACCTGCTGCCAACTCGAAGGAGTACATATCTACGTCTTCGGTTTGGTCTACCAAGCGATTATTGCGGAAGTTGAAGTTAATCGCACCTTCAATAACCACCTGATTTTTGTCCACGCTCAGACCAGTGGCTTGAGCTGTAGCAATGGTGTCATTTGGTTCAGCTTCCATCATCGGCAATATGGGAGCTTGAGCCGGTATATCCACAATAGTGAAGCTACCTGTAGCTGCTTGTGGATTAACTTGATAACCTTCCCCGTCTACCACGGTAAAGACTGCCGTCTCTAGTCCTTCAGCAATACCATCATTAGCTACTGGCAGGTTGATAGTTGCAGTTTGGTCAGTGATTGTAAAATCAAAGCCATCGGCACGAACTGCGGCAATAGTGCCACCTGTAATTTCAATTCCCCCTAGATCAAACTCACCTAAATTAGGCGCACTGACAGAAACAGTCACACCTGTTGCTGGTGGGGGTGAACTGAGGCTGAATTGATGCACCGATACCGTACCCTCTGATTCCACTAGTACAGTCGGCTCTGTCACCAAACTGACCTGAATCAGAGAACTTTCATCATCGCGGATGGCTAAGGTAGTTGTTCCCCCATCTGCTGCAACCGTGTAGCCTGGGTTGGGTTGCAGAGAGAAAATAAAGCTTTCAATGCCTTCGACAATATCATCGGCGAAGGGTTTGAGGGTGATACTAGCTGTCGGCTCAGTAATTTTGAAGAAGAAGCCACTGGCAGAACTATCGGGAGCGGGGAAAGAACCGCCTGTAAAACTAGCATTGAACAGGTCAAACTCACCCAAGCCGTTACGCACATTATTATTCACATAAACCAGCACGCCTTCTGGTGGGATTTCACCATTAACAGTGAAGGTTAATGTCGTTTCATCAACACCTTCAGTGAGTGGTCCGGCATTAGTTACACTGATACCCACTTCTGGTACAGAGGTGGGTACAGGTACTTGATCTAGGGTGTTGTAAACTGTGACTGTGGAAGTTGCCGTTTCGCTGGGGTTATAGCCTTCTCCCCCTTGAACAAAGAAGGTGACAGTTTCCGGGTCTGTAACATTCTCAGTGCCAGGGCTAATAAAGTTGATGATGGCATTGGGTTGATCCATGCGGAATTGGAAACCTGTTGCCAAACCTTCTTCGTTGTAAATAGCAGCAATTACCTCACCGCCAAAACTCCGTGGACCAGGGCCAGCTTCTCTGATGAATTGCGTAATGTCAGTAATATCACTGTTGACATTAACGATTAAACTACCTTCGGGTATCGGCGCATCTGCACTTAGGGAAACACTCAGCACTGATGCTCCAGAACCAGCAGATTTTACCAAATTGGGGGTAACAATCTCGTTGGTACGGGAGAAAGTACCACCGATGATATCCAGAGAAACGGTAGGCACTAATGGTGCTTGTGGTGCATCATCAATAGTGATGGTGACAGCACTGGCTTCGGGGTTAACTTGATACTGCTCCCCATCGCGCAGGCTATAAGTAAAAATGCGTGGTCCGTCGATTTCTCCGTTATTAAAAACAGGTACTGTAATAGTTGCAGTCTGCTCGGTGATACGGAAAAGTACGGCACTGACAAATTCATTTGTGCCTGATATTGTGCCGCCTGTGGTAGTCAGACCAACAGGGTTGAGAGTATCTTCTGGATTACGGGGGTTATCCACCGTCACGTTAAATTGAGCAATTGAGCGGGGTACACCACTATCTAAGTAGACGACAACACCTCCTTCTGGGGGTGGGCTGTCGAGAGTAAAGGTGATGGTAATGGCTGTTTGCTCTGACTCAAACAGGGTGGTGGGAGTGGCGGAAACACTAACGACTGGTCCAACTCCTCCGGGTACTCCATCAGTCACCGTGAAGCTGGCAGAACTGGCTACAGGATCTACTGCGTAACCTTCTCCTGCTTCGAGAGTGTAGGTAAAGGTAGCGTCGCTTTCTTCTAAGATGTCGTTTAAGACAGGTAGGCTAATTGTTGCTGTCGGTTCGAGGATGGTAAAGGTGAAGCTGCTCAGGTCTGCTTCTAGAGCAAACAGATCCAGTCTTCCCCCAGTGACTCCAGTCTCTACCAACGGACGGTCAAAGCGGTAGAAAACATTCGCTTCGGCATCAAAGCGTACTTGCGCTGCTGTGAACTGCCTCATAATATTGGCAACATCACCTTGTAGACGCACAGTAATTCCTTCGGGGGGAATATCGCCTGTGGTGTTGAAGGTTAATGTTAAGACTGTTCCTTCTGCTTCGCTGACTACATCTGGTGATGCTGTGAATCCTACTACTGGTAAGGTAGATGGTGCAGTGTCGTTAATGGTGAAAGTAATTGCATTTTCACCAGGAACAAAGTCATATCCTGGTACGGGGCTAAGGGTGTAGGTAAAGGTTTCTGCACCTTCTACAACTTCATCTCTAAATAGGGGGAGAGTGATGGTTGCGGTTTGCTGAAGTAATCTAACTGTGACAGCACTGGAGGTAGCATTGGCTCTTAAAAACCTTAATCCATCAAATGCTGCACTAAAAACATCAAATTCAGCAAGCGATCGCTCTACGCCACTATCAAATGTGACTTCTAACCCTCCTTCTGGGGGTGGTTCGCTGAGTTGAAAGGTTAAAACAATACTGTCGTTGTTGGCTTCAACTAACGTAGTTGGACTAGCGGTAAAGCTAAGTGTTGGCATAGTTGCTGGTGCGTTAACGGTAATATTGACTGTTGCCGGTGCAGAATTTACCTTAGTATCGTTGGCTAAATAGGTAAAGCTATCTGTACCAATAAACCCTGCATTGGGTATGTAAGCAAACGACCCATCAGGATTGAGGGTGACGCTACCGTTGCTAGGTGCTTGCACTACTGCTGCTGTCAGTGGGTCTGACTGAGCATCTGTGTCATTACTTAATACACCGTTAGCAACAGCCACTACCAGTTGTTGACCTGCTTCTGTGCTGTAGCTGTCGTTGACTGCTACTGGCGGGTCGTTTGGTGGTGGTGCTGGTGCGTTAACGGTAATATTGACTGTTGCCGGTGCAGAATTTACCTTAGTATCGTTGGCTAAATAGGTAAAGCTATCTGTACCAATAAACCCTGCATTGGGTATGTAAGCAAATGACCCATCAGGATTGAGGGTAACGCTACCATTGCTTGGTGCTTGCACTACTGCTGCTGTCAATGGGTCTGACTGAGCATCTGTGTCATTGCTTAATACACCATTAGCTACAGCCACTACCAATTGTTGACCTGCTTCTGTGCTGTAGCTGTCGTTGACTACAATCGGCGGGTCGTTTGGTGGTGGCGGTGGTGCGTTAACGGTAATGCTAACTGTCGCCGGTGCAGAATTTACCTTGCTGTCGTTAGCTAAATAGGTAAAGCTATCTGTACCAATAAACCCTGCATTGGGTGTGTAAGCAAATGAACCATCAGCATTGAAACTGAGAGTCCCGTTGCTGGGTGCTTGTACTACTGCTGCTGTCAGTGGGTCTGACTGAGCATCTGTGTCATTACTTAACACACCGTTAGCAACAGCTACTACCAGTTGTTGACCTGCTTCTGTGCTGTAGCTATCGTTGACTGCTACTGGCGGGTCGTTTGGTGGTGGTGCTGGTGCGTTAACGGTAATATTAACTGTCGCCGGTGCAGAATTTACCTTGCTGTCGTTAGCTAAATAGGTAAAGCTATCTGTACCAATAAACCCTGCATTGGGTGTGTAAGCAAATGAACCATCAGCATTGAAACTGAGAGTCCCGTTGCTGGGTGCTTGCACTACTGCTGCTGTCAGTGGGTCTGACTGAGCATCTGTGTCATTGCTTAATACACCATTAGCTACAGCCACTACCAATTGTTGACCTGCTTCTGTGCTGTAGCTGTCGTTGACTGCTACTGGCGGGTCGTTTGGTGGTGGTGCTGGTGCGTTAACGGTAATATTGACTGTCGCCGGTGCAGAATTTACCTTAGTATCGTTGGCTAAATAGGTAAAGCTATCTGTACCAATAAACCCTGCATTGGGTGTGTAAGCAAATGAACCATCAGGATTAAGGGTGACGCTACCGTTGCTAGGTGCTTGCACTACTGCTGCTGTCAGTGGGTCTGACTGAGCATCTGTGTCATTACTTAATACACCATTAGCCGCAGCTACTACCAGTTGTTGACCTGCTTCTGTGCTGTAGCTGTCGTTGACTGCTACTGGCGGGTCGTTTGGTGGTGGCGGTGGTGGAACTTGACTAGCATTATCGTAGAAGTTAACAGTAACCCCACTGAAATTGGGATCAACTGTATATCCTGTGCCTGGTTGTAGAGTATAAACTACGCTTTGGGGTGTTTCTGGAGTTCCATCTGGAAAAATGGGTGCGCTGACGGTGGCAAGTTGGGATGTAATGTTAAAGAAAAACCCGCTAAAGTCAAAGTCTCCCTGTGGAACACCACCACCAGTGAAGCTGATTTGAAATAAATCTAGTTGCGTTAATGACTGAGGTACGTTACCTAAGAGATAAACTCTCACACCTCCCGGTGGTGGCGGCTCACTTAACTCAAATCTAAAGGTAAGTACAGTCTCTTGAGTCTCTATGAGGGTTGTAGTATTGGTTGTAAACTTAATTGTTGTCATAAATAGTTTGCTACAGATGGGTCAATCTCGAATCTGATCGACAGAACTAACTGAGTTACTCTTCCTCCCAAGTTTTAACTAGGATCACATCGTGTAAAAAACTTAAAGCAATCTCATTCAACTGAATATTTGACAGTTAAAACTGTGCCATATACATATGCTTCTGGCAGTCAGTAACTTTCAAGTAAATAGCTAGATGAATGAAGCTATTACGTTGTATGCTATCTAGTCTGACTATCTTGTCTTGGCTATGCTCAAAGGATGTTTGCAGTCAGTCATGATATTGACAGCTAAATAACCAGCCAGATACAACGTCCCTAGGTGAAAACTAGGATTATGAAATTGATAAAATATTCAGCTAATGACACTCTCATAGTCACCGTTTACTAGCTATTAAGACCAGTTTCGGCGACTCTAGTACAACAATGAATAAAACGGGTAATTCATTATTGCTATTTATTCTCGATAATTGGAATCACACTCCAAATAATAACACATCCGTAATTAATCGGATATATGAATTATAAAATTTCTGTAAAGTCTATTTAACTCAATATATTTTCGTAGAGATAAATAGTTTGTGCAAATTTTGCACGAATGGGGACTGGGGACTGGGGACTGGGGACTGGGGACTGGGGAAAGAAAGGGCGAATTTACTTCCCCTACACCCCTACACCCCTACACCCCTACACCCCTACACCCCTACACCCCTACACCCCTACACCCCTACACCCCTACACCCCTACACCCCTACACCCCTACACCCCTACACCCCTACACCCCTACACCCCTACACCCCTACACCCCTACACCCCTACACCCCTACACCCCTACACCCCTACACCCTTACACCCTTACACCCCTACACCCCTACACCCTTACACCCCTGGTCTTGCTCTAACTGTCAGCATACCGACTGTTATTAACAGCACACTAAGGATCATTCCTGGTTCGGGGACTGGTGCGGGGGGTTCATAGCGTCTGAGGGTGGTGAGTGTTGCACCGGCTAAGTTACGACTGGAACGGGCGTTAATTAATTCGATATATGTGATGTTTTCCAATGGTGAATACCACATATTGGAGCGATAACCTAAGGTTTGTCCGCGATCGATGTACCAAAAGCGATTGGGGGATTCAAGCGTGCCGATGCCTAAACCATAGGTAGTATAGTTTGGGGAGGTGATGGGGCTGATGGTGGTGAGCATTTGTTGGAGGGTGTCGGGTTCTAGTAACTCTCCGCCGATGAGGGACTGAATGAAGGTGGCTAAGTCGCTAGTGTTGGAAACCATTGCGCCGCTAGCCCAAGTCCAAGATAGATTAGTGACAGAAATATCATTGAGTGTGCCATCTTGGTCGAAGTCCCAATAACCTCTGACGTAACCGCCGGGGATAGCTTCTTCTTCGGCAAAGAAGGTGTTGGTGAGGGCTAAGGGTTCAAGAATGCGATCGCGGATTTCTTCAGCAATACTATTATTTGTCGCTGCTTCTACGACCATACCTAACAGTAAATAATTGGTGTTGGAATACTGCCAAGACTCTCCCGGTTGAAAACTTGCTCCTAAACCATCGATGAAGCTGACTAATTCTTCTGGTTGCCAAGAATTGAAAAATACCCCTGGATTTACGGCAGCCCATCTAAACAACACATCTGTATAATCAGCAACACCACTTGTATGGTTCAAGAGGTTGCGTAGTGTAATCTGATTGGCGTTGGGAATCCAATCAGTGACAGATGTTGGTAGTCTGTCTGTTAGCTTATCGTCTAAATTCAGGATGTCTTCTTCTACTAGCTGTAATGTAGTCGTGGCGACAAATGTTTTCGTAATACTACCAATTTGGAAGCGATCGCTCGGTTGTAATGCTCTACCTGTGGCTAGGTCTGCTACTCCACTAGCCCCAAACCAATTTCCTTGCGGGCTGATAATTGCTACAGACGCGCCTGGGATGTCTCCCCGTGCTTGATCTAAGGCTGTTTGTAGCTGTTGTCCTAAGTCTCTATTAACAGTATTTCTGAAGCTAATGGACTGGCTTGAGTTAGTTGTTAAGGTTGCAGCTTGGGCGATCGCTGGAGTACATAACAGGGCTGAAGTCAGAATTGTTGTACGAAAAAATTTTGAGAGCATATAAAAAAGGTAAAAGTAAAAAGGCAAAAGCAATCAAGAAAAGGACAGTAGTCCGATTTTCTTGATATCTGATATCTTGCATCTACCTGATGTGACACCTGGGAATGAATCAATTCAAAATTCAAAATCAGGTTATTTCTTGGTGGGATAAAAAGCTGGTGCAAGATATCAGATATACAAAGTTATGTGTTGTGACAGTAAATCTAATAACTGTCGGCGATGTTCATGAATAAAGAAATGATTTCCTGGTAGCATTTTTAAAGAAAAATTACCAGTTGTATGTTCTTGCCATGCTGCTAGTTCTGTTTGATTCACTTCCGTATCTGCAAGCCCTCCAAAGGCTGTAATTCCACAGGATAACGGTGCAGCTTTTGGATAAACATAAGTTTCTAAAACAGCGAAGTCTGCCCTTAAGGTTGGTGACATTAATTCAATTAATTCGCTATTTTCTAATACTACTGTTGGTGTGCCATTAAATCGCCGTAACTCCTGGATAAAATCTGATGGTGGTAAATTATGAATTGGTGGTTTTGTATCGGTAATATGGGGCGCACTTGCACCAGAAACAAATAAATGTACTGGTGTTAAACCATAAAGTTTTCTTAAATAACGCGCCAATTCAAAACATATTAAACCACCCATACTATGACCAAAGAAAGCAAAGGGCTGATTTAAGGTTGGTAAAATTTCTTGGCTGAGTGTATTTATTAAAGGTTGAAGACGATTAAAAGGTGGCTCTGATAACCTATTTTCTCTTCCTGGTAATTGGACTGCACAAACTTCCATTTTGGGGTTTAATTCTTTGTACCATTGCCGAAAAATTCCTGCTCCACCTCCTGCATAGGGGAAGCAAAATAAACGTAGTTTGGCTTGGGGATTTGGTTGAGGAAAAATGAGCCAAGGATTGTTAATTTTGGTATGCTTCACGATGGATATGAGGCGAAGTAGGGTGTGTTACGGCAGTGTAAATATTTGAGGTTTGGAGAGAGGATAAACTAGACATAACGCACCATAATCATACGGTGCATTACACGTTGCTTTAGCGCACCCTAAAACTGCGTTTGATTTTGATTAATTTAAACCACTCGCGAAAAGGTAAAATAGACGCTTCCCACAGATGATTATATGTTTCTTTTGTTGTCAGTCCGGTAGCTGGAAACTCACCTGGTTGGGGATGACAATAAGAGCCAAAAACTATGTCCCAAACTGGGAAGAATACGGCATAGTTTTTATTAATGTGTTGGGGTTGAAATGAGTGATGAATTCTGTGGTATTGTGGACTAACAATTATTGGTGAGAAAATACCGAATCCTAAACGTAAATTCATGTGAATAAATTGCAGCCATAAAATTTCCATGAAGACTAGTAACCCAGCTTGTATAGGTTCAATATTGAAGAATAAATTCATCGGCAGGAGTATAAAGAAGATTACTAACGGTTCTTCTAGCCAATGTACTCGTCTAGTGCTGGTGACATTTAAGGAAACTTCACTATGATGAAACTTATGTTGTCCCCATAAAAATGAATTTGTATGTTGTAATCTGTGAAACCAATAATAGAAAAAGTCAACAATTAAAAAGTAAAGAATTACTCCGATAACTGTTTCTATCCAGTTGCGAGGTGCGGGGAAATTTAGATAAGCTCCACCTAACCAACTACGTGTTAATTCTACTAGTGTAGCTAAACCCAGGGCATTTATTACAGATGCCAACAAAATATAGACAACATACCATTTTAAGTTAAAAATAATATGGCGAAATGGTTGATTTGGTTCTACTGGACGCACTCTTTCTATTACAATAAACACGCCATACATTAGCATTCCCTTCAGCACATATTCCAAAAAGCTGAAGACAGCATCCATCCATTCCATGATGAATTAACCTATTTTTCGTGTAGAGAAAATGAATTTTATGTTTTTGCGGTAATTGTATTAATTTACCACAAGTCTGGCTCAATAGTTGCAAATTTATCTCAATTTATTTTCGGAAATAATACCATGAATTGGAGTATTTTTTTGGCTGCACTCGGCAGTACAAGTATTGAATTTTTGGAAGTGGTGGCGATCGCCTATGCTATTGGTAGTTCTGGTTATGTCATAGAAGCTATTTGGGGTTCAATCGTCGGGTTAATAGCTGTCTTATTTGTAGCGATCGCTCTCGGCACTGGGTTACAATTCTTACCACTACAACCATTACAAATCTTGATTGGGGGGTTGTTGCTGTGGTTTGGTTGGGGATGGGGGAAGAAGTCTGTACGCAGGCTAGCAACGGGAAGGCGAGCCGGTTGGATTGATGATCGTGTATTAGAAAAAGAAGGTATTGTTTTAGAGCAGGAATCAACAGGATTTAGCAAACTCAATTTCTTGATTATGACCAAAAGCGTTGCGCTGGAAGCCTTGGAAATCTTTGTGATTGTCATCACGTTGGGTTTAGCAACGAGTGCATGGTATGAAGCGATCGCGGCTACAGGGTTAGCTTTGTTATTATCATTAGTATTGGTAGTTTTCTTACATCCATATTTGGTGAAATTGCCAGAAGTGTTAATCAAACTGGGTGCAGGAATTATGCTCAGTGCGATGGGGACTTTCTGGTTAGGGGAAGGTATGGGGTTAGAATTCCCCTTTGATGAGTTTTCAATTTTGATTTTAATTACTTTATATAGTCTAACCGCCGGAATTTCTGTTTATTGGCTTAAAAATCAACCTGTAACAAGTTTAGATAATTAGTTACTTTTCCCACAGTCGTTACACCCAACCCCCAACCCCTCCCCGTGAACGGGGAGGGGAGAAAAAGCGTAGGTGCGGTGGGGTGCTTCGGGTTTTATCAGCAATCAAACGGACATGATCTAACATGAGAGACTTAAATAATGATTGTCGTTACTGTTCCGTAGTTTCTAAAGCGAACCGTGAAAACCCCATTGGGACAGCAGGTACAGTAGATGAATGGTTGCTGGTGGAAGTCCCCCAACCTTGGAAAACCCATCTTTGGGAAGAAAAACCCGAATTTAAAGCACTGCTGCAAGTTGTTGAGAGGTTAGCATCCCAGCCTATACGATACTTTAAAACTAGACTACTAGCGATCGCTCCTGATAAAACCCACACTAACCCAGAACTCGTCCGCGTCTTTCACTACAAGCGTCCCGCCAAGATATTTGCTCAATACACCAAACGAGAATATTTACTTCCCCTGACTCAAGTTGCACCTCTTGCAAAAGCTTTATTATTCAAATCCCGTCAACTCATCCGCTTTCAGCAGTACCAGCAACCCACAGAACACATTCGAGAAATTCTTATCTGTACCCATGCGAACTATGACCGAGCCTGTGGACGTTTTGGTTATCCTCTTTACCAACAGCTACGCAAGCAATATGCTACAGAAAATTTGCGCGTGTGGCAAACTAACCATTTTGGCGGACATCAATTTGCACCAACATTAATTGATTTTCCCAATGGACAAATTTGGGGACATTTGGAGATTGATGTTTTAGATTGTTTAATTTATCGCCAGGGTGATGTTTCTCAATTACGTCCTTTCTATCGCGGTTGGACAGGGTTGAGTAAATTTGAACAAATAGCAGAACGGGAAATTTGGATGCAGGTGGGTTGGGACTGGTTGAACTATGAGAAAACTGGACGCATCCTAGTACAAGAGGAAGGGGGGATGAAAAGAAAGCTTCTGAAAAGCATCTTTAAGCGTCTTCCCTGTCCCAAATTCAACCTTTTAGTGGAACGCTGGAACGAGCAAGCAACCTGGGTGAAATTGGAAATTAGCTATACCAGTAAAGATGGTAACAATTGGGGTACATACTCAGCCATCGTCAAACAAACCGGAACAGTCACCACAAAACTCAAATCCGGTGATGATGCACCCTTGGCGAGTGTGAATCAGTATAGTGTTGAAGAGTTGAGAAACTAAAGTATTGGGGACTGGGGACTGGGGACTGGGGACTGGGGACTGGGGACTGGGGATTGGGGATTGGGGACTGGGAAAAAGAATGTGTGATAAACGATGTCTCCGTAATCACGAATTACGTAGCTTGCTTTACTGCGTAACGCTCCGCGAACTCGCTTTGCTAGTATTACGAATTACGAATTACGAATTACGAATTACGAATTACGAATTAAATGTGTTCCACACTCAACCCTGAAGCAATGACGGCTTGCTGACACAATTCTAAAGACGGATCACCGGCTATTACCCGTCGCTGCAAACGATGAGCGATCGCAATCATATCTGCTTGTGGCAACCAGGGAAATACTACCAAGTCCCCTGGGTGAGAAAACATGGTAATTAGTTGCTCTAAAGTATTTGTTTGCAAATCAGATGCTTGGAGAACAATTACTGTTTTTGCTTCCTCAATTAGCCACTCATGATCCCAATCATCTTCTGTCACACCCACTGCTAAAGCGATGGGAGGGATGTTAGTAAAAAACTCTGGTGAGGCTGTGTCACCATGAAATATCAAATGCTGTTTACCTAAACGTAACCATTGGCGATTTGTTGAGGGAGTTGTTTCTGGTATCTGTGGCGCAGCGATCGGCACTTCAACTATAGAGTTATTAACATCATCAGAATTGCTTTTATCTATAGATTTAGGTATGATAGCGATGACTTCTGATGTGGTAGTTACAGGTAATTCTGGTTGTTCTGGAAGTTTTTCTTGTTGATGTTTAATAGTTTGGACTAATTCTTTATGGGTGATGCGTTTACCTGCTTTAGCTTCTTCTATGTACTGTTCCCGCAGATTCTGAGGTGTCGAAGGTGCAGCCAGGAGATAAAGAGCCGAGGTAGCAATGTCAATTTGTGCAAGATTTGCACGATTCCCAAAGGTTTCGTAGACATTAATGAAATTATAAGCCGTACGGCGACTCCAACCAAATTCAGCTTTCAACCAGGTATCAAACTGGCCATGCTTAAGTTGAGCGCGTACTTCTGCCAAACTTTGTCCAATCTCCCAAATATCTTGGGCTGTCCGGCGTAACTGTTCTCTAATTTCGCTGGTGCGTTGCTCAACTAGCGATCGCTGCTCTGGAGTGAGAATGCCATAATCAAAACTAGTCAAAATATTCTCTTTCGGATGCTGACGCTTTGAGTTAATCATAGTTATGGGTTTCTAAATCCATTGAGCAAAGAATTCAGCTACCTTGGATCGCTGATAGGACAAAAAATGACGATGTTATTTGACTCAGTTGTAGGTATAATCCCTATTTAGTAGACACACTATATTTAATCTTAGTGGAAAATGGGCAATTAATGGAACTGAGACGGGCAAATACTTCACCTTTAACCCACGTTGGGGGTTAAATTTTCCGTTACAAAACGTAATAGTAAATCGTTTTAACCGGGTAATGCCTACCACTCATTAACTTCCAGGTAGCTAGTACAGCACGGCGTAAATAAACATACCTTCAAAATCTCTGCAAACCTTATGCTGTATTCATTTTGAATTTTGAATTTTGAATTTTGAATTCCGCCTTGCGGTACTAGAGCCATTCTAACCGCAATAAAATTAAAGTCACATACGAAATATTACGGATTTTTTTGACATATCTGATGAATTTTTTGCAAAATCTTGCTATCAGAATTGTGAGTCAATGTCTTGATATTGCTGTTATTTGAGGTAATAAAAAAAGGACTTGACAAAGTATGCCATTTATTGATTTATTGAGAATAATTCTTAAAAATTTTAAGTAGTTAGTAAAAGTGATGATGTGGATTTTACGGTATGGGGGCGGATCTATTTTGCTGATTGTTTCTAATCTAGACGCAGGCTTGATTTTCCATCTTTAATCGCTGAGTTAAAAGGCACTGAATACGTGCAGAAACAACATTTTCAACTATCTATAGCCATGCGAGCTAATTTATGAAAACTTCATTGCTACCGTCGGTAAATAGTTCCTTGTTAGAAGTTGACCATATTTTTATCTGTGTTGAGACAGCACCAGACCTAGAATTCTTTGCTAAACAGGGAATAACAGTTGCTAAAACTCCTGTCAAACAACCGGATAGAGGTACAGCCTCGCATATTATTTTTTTTGATAATTTTTATCTAGAACTTATCTGGGTTGAAGATGAAGTAGCTGCGGAAATTTATGCCGTCCGCACAGGTATAGATTTTTTAGCGCGATGCTTACGACAGAATAAACCCAAGCACTTTTATGATCCGAAAATTTCTCCCTTTGGGATTGCTCTACGTCAACAATCTCAGACAAAACGTTCCCTCGACGAGTATGAATTTAGCTATTCACCACCGGGACGATCAGAATTATTATTAAGTTTTTCCAGTGAAAATTTAGTAACTCCAACAGAACCTCTATGTTTTGTCATTCCTGATGCGATCGCTTTACCCAGACTCAAAAGAAACTTTCCTAACTTGCAACATCAGTGGATGTCTCATGCTTTGGGGTTGAAAAAGATGACAGGGATTGAGATTAGTGCTGCTTGTGGGAATACTTTAACTCAACCTCTAGCACTGTTATCCCAAGATGGAGTAGTACAAATTGACTCTGGTTGTCCATCTATCCAGATGACATTTGATAATCGGGTGCAAAGAGGTGTGATAGATGCGCGAAAAATAGATATTCCTCTAGTGTTAAAGTTTTAGGTACAAAAATCTCATGAGTTTGGGGAATCCTCAAATCTGGCAGCAATTTTGGCAAATTATTCAACCATACTGGTTATATCGTTGGCGAGGAGATGCGATCGCCCAATTAATCATGCTGGTGATTTTATCGTTGGGAAGTAGTTATTTCATCATTTTTGAGATTCTCCAACGCGGGGAACTGACTTCTTCCTTAGCCGCACAGAATTTTAATCGGTTCTATCAGACCTTTTGGTTTTTTAGCGGCGTTGTTATTATTAACGTTATATTTATCTCTCTCAAAAACTATATCCAAGCCCAAATCAGCCTTGATTGGCGAAAATGGCTAACATCTGACTATTTCCAGCAATATTTTGCCAAACAATCCTTTTATCAATTACAGGTTAACGCTGAGATTGATAATCCAGATCAACGTTTGGCGGAAGATATCAAAAATGTCACCCAAAGATTAGTAGCACTATTTGTAATTTTTCTTGATTCTTTAGTACAGCTAATAGGTTTTATTGGTGTACTGTGGCTGATTTCTCCCTTCCTGATGTACTCCTTGGTGACTTACGCTGTAGTCGGTACACTGGTGACAACGCTGGTGTTTGGGAAAGTTTTAGTCGGAATTAACTTAGAGCAAATCAAGCGGGAAGCGGATTTTCGCTATGGTTTAGTCAGAGTCAGAGAAAATGCCGAAGCGATCGCATTTTACAATGGACAAACCCAGGAATCACAACAACTCAAACAGAGATTTAGTCAAGTATTCGCCAATTTTAGACGTTTAATTAACTGGCAATTTCGGCTCAATGTCTTTCAAAACGGTTATCAGTTTCTCACCTTCATCTTACCTTTTTTGATTTTAGCCCCCCGAATTTTCTCCCGCGAATTAGAAATAGGTGCAGTCACCCAATCCCAAGCCGCCTTTGAGCGAGTAGGGTTAGCACTGGGATTAATTATTACTCAATTTAATCAAATCAGTGCCTTAGTTGCAGGAGTTGAGCGACTCACAGAAATCTCTAATAGTATGGAAAGAGAGCCACAAGGAGAAATCCAGCTTGTGGAAAATACAGAGATTAATATCAAAAATTTAACACTAGAGATTCCCCAAAAAGCCAACTTAATTCAAGATTTATCTTTAACAGTCAAACCAGGAGAATCATTAATCATTGTCGGAGAGAGTGGAGTAGGGAAGACATCATTATTGCGAGCGATCGCAGGACTATGGTTACATGGAGAAGGCATAATTGAGCGTCCAGCGAATGATAGTTTGTTATTTCTCCCCCAACGTCCCTATATAACCTGGGGAAGCTTACGACAGCAACTAACCTATCCCCAAACAGCAACTAACATTCCCCCCGAAATCCTCCTCAAAACCCTTCAACAAGTACACCTACCGGACTTAACCCAACTCCACGGAGGCTTAGACACAGTAATTGATTGGTCAAGAGTATTATCATTAGGAGAACAACAAAGACTAGCCTTCGCCAGATTGCTCCTAATTCAACCAAAATACGCCATTCTCGATGAATCCACCAGTGCGCTAGATGAAGAAACAGAAGCCAGCTTATATCAACAACTGCAACAAACATCAGTCACCTATATCAGCGTTGGACACCGCAGCACATTATTAAACTATCATCAACTAGTTTTAGAACTATCACAAAAACAACAGTGGCAATTATTATCTACAGCAAATTATAATCTCTCCTCAAACCCTCCGCGCCCCTCCGCGTAAACCTCCGCGCCCCTCTGCGTTTAAAAACACCCTAATCACCAACCCCAGAACCTTCAGGAAGCTTGTGATCTGGAATTAAATCTTCTACTTTTCTTAAGGTGCGCCAGCTATACCCGAAAATCCCTACCAAGACTGTGCAGAAAGTCATACTGACAAATAGTAAAGTAATCCCTGCACCAGTCCCAGTCCCAAAGATATTGCCGAAAATCGGGGCTAAAATCCCTGTGGGACGCATGGCTGGTTCAAATACTCGATCTGCCAGAAAGCCAGCAATTAAGGGAGTAATAGCGGCTACAGTTACGCCTATAAGTTGATCTGCGGCTAGGACTCGTCCTTGTAAGCCTGGGGGAATTGTGGCATACCAAATGGCGTTACTAGAACTGTAAAACAAGGGAATGAGTGTAGATGAAAGAAAATGCGCTCCCATCCAGACTGGTACTGTTTGCCCAAGTCCGATCAGGGTTCTAAAAATACCGTGTCCGATGAAACCGATTAACATTCCGTGTATGCGGCGATGGAAACCGCCCCAAACACCCAGGGTTAATGCCCCGATGACACCACCAATACCCGCAGCCGTGGTGACAGTGCCGAGAATTTGCGAGTCTCCACCTGTACGGGCTAGAATCATGGGGCTGTAGAGGACTTTACTGATATCGTTGGGAATGGCAAATAATGTGAAAGCGATCGCCATTGCTGTTAAAGATGGATTAGCCCAGATATAACGAAACCCAAATGTTAATTTTTCCCATAAACTCTCAGTGTTTTCACTGTGAGATTTATTGACGGTAGGCTGGGGAATTTTGACGATTAGTAAGGTGATGAAGGCAGCTGCAAAAGTTGTTAAGTCAATCCAGAAGATAGCCTGCAACCCCAGACGGGGATAGATAAACCCGGCTAAAGCGGGAGAAAATATGGCTGCACTGTAGTTAACCGCAGAACCTAAGCTTTCTGCACGGGTAAATTGTTCTTTGGGAACTAATAAGGAAATAGAGGCAGAATAGGCGAGAACTTGTAATTGCCCAAAGCCACCGTAAAGCATGACAATTATATATAAATGCCACACCTGTAATTGTTGGTTTAGATAGAGGATGGCGATCGCTAGGGTACATAAAACGGCGACAACTTCCGCTAAAATCATCAGCAAGCGACGATTAAACCTATCTACCGCAATACCGGCAAAGGTGGTAATCAGGACTTTTGGTAATTGGGCGAAGAAGCCCACTAATGCCAAAGCTGTCGCCGAACCAGTTTTGTCCCATACCCAAATTGTGAGGGCAAAAACTGTCATAAAACTGCCGATGGTAGATACTATCTGTCCTAGCCAGATGATCAAAAAAGTTCGCATTTTGGGAAAGTGTGAAGAGCTAAAACCTTTCTCACTGTATCTTTCGTGATTTGTTTCATATCCTGGTGTTACCCCCCTTAATCCCCCCTTGGAAAGGTGGGAAACTGGAAAATATACTTCCCTCCCCAATACATACGGGAGGGTTAGGTGGGGTAATTAAAATTCAAAAGAAACGCTACCTGTCAAGGTAAAGGGCGCACCTGGGACTATACGTACAATGTCCCGCGCACCTTCGTAGTAATTTTCATCAAAGAGGTTTTGGATGTTGATGGCGGCGCGGAATTTGTCACGGCGGTAGAAGATGGAAGCATCTGTACGCCAGTAACTAGGTAAGGTAAAGGTGTTGCGTAAGTCTCCTTGGCGTTCTCCTTGGGTGAAAACACCTAAACCGAATCCTAAACCTTTGAGGCTTCCAGATTGCAGTTCGTAGGTACTCCACAAACCAAAGGCGTTTCTGGGAACGTTTTGTAATTGCTTATCCTGAAATTCGGGGCGACTATCTTCGGTAATTTTGCTATCTGTATAGGCGTAACTGGCTGTTAAGTTCCAACCAGGGAGAATTTCACCAGCTACGTCTAATTCTATACCTTGGCTGCGTTGTTTGCCGATTTGGATTTGGGAGAGGGGTTCGCTTAATCCTTGGGCTGCAACATTGGTTCGTTCTAGATTGTAAAATGCCAGGGTGGTGGAGAGGCGATCGCCTAATAAATTTGCCTTTAACCCAATCTCATACTGAGTTCCCCGTTCTGGTTCAAAGGGTTCACCTATTGTTGTTATTCCTGTGTTTAAATCTAAAATCCTGGTTCTACCTACAACGGGTGTAAAGGATCTACTGTAGCTAGCATACAGAGAAAGGTTTTCACTAGGTTTAAAAACAATACCGACACGGGGACTAAAAACTGTGTCGCTACGTTCAAAACTTTCTTCTGCTGACAGCAAATCCTCATATTCTTGATTAGCAAAATCCAATCTTCCACCCAAAACTAAAATAATATTCTTGGATAGGGAAATTTGGTCTTGAGCATAAATACCAACAGAATTTTTGCGCGTATTGGTATTAGCAAAGGGAAAAGCAAATGATGACACACTCTCAGGTCGATAAACAGGATTAAAAATATCAATTTCTCTGAGTTGTCTAAAATCTAGACTATCTTCTGTCTGCTCTCTAGTAACTTCTACACCGAACAGTAAACTATGTTCAATACTGCCTGTGTTAAATTTACCTAAGAGGCTATTATTAAACGTCAAACTGGTGGTACTAGATGGGTTTTCTACTAAAAAGCGTCGAACTGTCCGACCATCTCTATTTAGTCCATCTGATGTAGCAGTGTTAGTAATAGGAGTTACCCCAGTATTTTCAGGAATATCTAAAAATGCCGTGGAAAGTTCACTTTTTATTGTCCAATTAGAACCTATGCGATGTTCTAACTGATAACCCAAGCGGGTTACAAGTGATTCAGTTTGAGATAAAGATGGCTCACCTAAGTTAGCCTCCCGTGAGACTCTACCATTGGGGTTAGAAATAACTGTTCCTGAAGCTGGTAAGTCTGGTGCTGTCTCAAAACTGCGGTATTTCAGATATTCTATACTTGCTGTTAGGGTCGTATTTTCGTTACCAATTAATCTAACAACAGGGGCGATAAAAAATGATTCGCTATTCTCGAAATCTTTAAAGCTTTCAGCTGTTTGATAAGCCGCATTCAAACGATAAGCAACACCATCTTTATCTAAGGGGCCGGAAAAGTCGATGGTGGGACGATGTAAACCAAATTGCCCTACTTGATACTCAAAGCCATAATAGGGTGTATTTAAAGGTTGTTTAGTTACTAGGTTGACTACCCCACCTAAATCACCCTGTCCAAAGAGTACGGAAGCAGGCCCTTTGAGAATTTCTACTCGTTCAACGTTAGCTATTTCACTTTGAAACCGTAAACTGTCATCCCTTAAACCGTTGCGTAATAAGTTACGAGATTCAAAGCCACGAATTACTGGAGTTAGTGCTGGTGCTTGAGAAGAGGTACGCCCGGTACTAGCACTACTAGTATTTTTTAAGACTTCACCGACGTTACGCGTACCTTGGTCTTTGATAACTTCTTGGGGTATGACTTGAATAGCCTGGGGTACGTCAATGAGTGGGGTGTCTGTGCGCGTTCCCACGGAAGAATTAGGAACTTGATAAGTTGGTCGCAATTCATCCCCCACAACAGTAAGTTCGATTGGTTCGTCTGGTTCTTCTTCTGGAGGTGGGGTTTCTGCTGTGGATGTTTCTGGGGTTGGGGTTTCTGTGGTAGGTGGGGTTTCTGCTGTGGGTGTTTCTGGGGTTGGGGTTTCTGTGGTAGTAACGAAAGGAAGACTAACAATAAATTCTTGTCCATCCTGACGCAGATTAAATTGCGGGACTGCATTAACACCGGTGATTTCAATTTCAATGGTGTTAGGGTCAGACTGTCCCACAAAAATCTCAGCAATACCAGGGATGGGATTATTGGTAGTGATGGGGGGTTTTCCTTCTACCAATTGCAGTTGAGCATTATTGACGGTAATAATTAGGGTTTTGTCTTCGGTGCTGGTTTGAGTGTTTAAGGTTACTCCTGGTGAAGTTTTCAAGACGACTTCTAAACCTTGATCTGTATCATAGAGTTCTACTGCCGTTACCGGAACAGGAGCAGCCCAAACTGGTTGGGATACAAGAACAGTTATTACACTAGCAACACCAATGGCGGGTTGCCAATAATTCCATGTCATAAATACTGATTTTCCTAATTTAACTGGTGTAGACGCTTACAGATCAAGGGAAGAGTGTCGTAATGTGTGGGGAGCGAAATTTTTATGCTCAGTTATTTAACTGGAATAGAATACTACCATTTTTTCTATAATCTTCGTCCAACTTTTCAATACTTCTACAAATTTGTTTGTAGTGAGGACTTTAGTCCTCCTTCAATAAGGACTAAAGTCCTTACTACGAACTGAGTATTAGCGCACGAATTTCAAGCTTTCTCCGGTTTTATTGAAGAAATCAGTGAAGATGCTCATAACTGTACGTTCTCTAATTTTGATGTTGGCGTTTAATGACATTCCTGACTGGAGGGCTATTTTGCGTCTGTTGCTGTTTAAGTATTGTTGATCAAGGGTGACTGTGGCTGGGAAGGTGTAGTATGGCTGAAGTTGGGTTGGTGGTAGGGCATCAGAACCAATCCAGGTTAAAGTACCTTTGATGTCACCAAATTCGCTGTAGGGGAAGGAATCTATGCGGACATCAACGCGCATTCCTTCTCTAATAAAGCCGATGTCTTGGTTGGTGATGGAAACTTTTGCTACTAAGTTAGCTTGAGGAACGATTTTCAGCACTGGTTCGGTGGATTTAGCCACAAATCCGGGGGCGTGGGCTTTTAGGTCAAAGACTACACCATCAACAGGCGATCGCACTACACTATATTTTAATGCCTGATTTGTTTGGCTCAGTTGGCTGTCAAGTTCGGCGATGCGTTTTTTGTTATCAACAATAGCTTTGCTTAATTGGCTGTCAATCTCAGCTATTCTCTGGCTATTATTGCCAATACGGGCGGTTAAATCCCGTCTATCAATGTGTTTGGTGTTTTGAACTTTGGCTTGGGCTTGGGCTATAGCAGCTTGCAAGCGGATCTTTTCTTCTTGCAATTGTGCAATTTCTGCACGAATGGATTCTACTTCTTGCTGTTGGTTAAGGTATTGAATGCGGGAAATTCCCCCTTCTGTGGCTAATTCCTCCAAATCCTTAAAAATTTGCTCATTAACTTTTAACTTTTCCTCGTTGGATTTAAGTCTAATGTCTGCTTGGCTATATTGCTTTTGTAATTGGTCAATTTCTAACTGAGCAGATGTAACTCGTGATGTTAACTCTTCTAATTCAGATTTTACCCGTTGTTGCTGTTCAGCACTCAACGACATTTCCCCCGCATTGCCATCAAGTTGAGCTTGAAACAGACGATTTTCGGCAAGTAATACCGCCCGGCTTCTGGTTAAGCTGACAAATTGCGCGGGAATGGATACTGTAGGTGAGGTGTCCTCTTTCCCACTTAGTTGTGCTTGGTAAAACTGATTTTCTTGTTCTAAAACTGTGCGAACTTGTTGGAAGGAATTTTCCTGGGCTTGGGAAACGGTGGGATCAAGACTGACGAGTAAATCCCCAGCTTTAACCCGCTTTCCGTCTTTGACGTGAATGGTTTTGACAACACCCTCGATAGGGATTTGCACCTCTTTGACATTATCTTGAGGTTCGAGTTTTCCTTGGGCTGGAACTGCTTGTTCGATTTTGGAGACACTAGCCCAAGCTACTGCTGCAATTGAGACAAACATCAATGTCCATAATATCCCCCGCGACCACCCAGAGGATTGTTTGAGCATTAGGGGATGTTCAAAGGAGGATGCAGCAGGATTTGATGTTTTAGGTGGTGTGGGAGTAATATTCGTATCCTGTGATATCGTTGTCAGGCGACCGTTGTTAGAACTCATAGTATTTAGGGATTGGGGACAAATCAATTCAAAATTCAAAATGACGCTCGTTCGCCCTTGGCGTGCCGTAGGCATGACTCGCTAACGCTGCGCTAACAAAATTCAAAATTCAAGAATTACTTACTCACACCACTACAGCTTCTTGCTGGCGGTATAAACAGTAATAAAGTCCTCTGAGAGCCATTAATTCGTCATGTGTACCTTGCTCGGCAATGCGTCCTTGTTCCATCATTAAGATAATGTCAGCATGGCGAATAGTACCTAAACGATGGGTGATGAAGAAGACTGTTCGCCCTTCTAGTGCTTGTTGGAGATTTTGACAGACTTGGCGTTCGCTGTGGTAGTCTAAGGCACTTGTGGCTTCATCCATAATTAGGAGGCGGGGGTTTTGCAGGACTGTACGAGCGATCGCAATTCTTTGTCTTTGTCCCCCAGAAAGTGCTGATCCTCTTTCCCCAACACGGGTGTTATATCCCATTGGTAGGCTCATGATAAAGTCATGGGCGTAGGCAATTTTGGCAGCGTTGATGATTTCTTCTGGTGTGGCTTCGGGGTTATTCAGGGCAATATTTTCTTGAACTGTGGTATCAAATAAAAGGGTATCTTGTAATACCATGCCGATTTGTCGCCGCAGGGAATACAGTTCAACTTTGTGGATGTCGTAACCGTCGATGAGAATGCGTCCAGCTTCGGGATCATAGAGACGGGTTAGGAGTTTGGTGAGGGTGCTTTTACCTGCGCCACTTTGTCCGACTACACCGACAAATTTACCAGGGGGAATATCTAAAGTAATGTTGTCTAGTTGGGGTGTGGGGCTATTGGTGAAGCGGAAGGTGATATGGTCGTATTTAACTGCTCCTTGAATATCTGGTAAGGGTATATCTTGACGCACTGCTTCTTCTTGGGGCGTGTCTAAAATATCACTTAATCTTTCCAGTGATAAGGCGGTTTCCTGGAAGTTTTGCCACAGTTGCACTAGCCGCAGTAGGGGGCTTGTGGTGTAACCGGCGATGATGCGGAAGGCGATTAATTGACCGAGGGTGAGTGTGCCTTGTAATACTAAAAATGCGCCCACCCAGAGGAGTAATAACCCTGAGAGTTGGTTCAGAAATTTACTGATAGAACCTGCTGTGGTCGAGGTGAGGGCATTTTTGAAACTATCAGCTACATAACGAGCATAACGGTCTTGCCATTGCCAACGCGATCGCAGTTCAATATTTTGGGCTTTGACTGTTTGAATCCCCGAAACAACCTCGACTAAATAAGATTGGGTTTGGGCGTTGCGTTCGGCGCGGGTGCGGGTTTGTTGGCGGATGACGGGGGCGACAATTATACCTAACAGGGCAAATAGGGGAACTGTGGCTAAGGCGACTAAGGTCAATAGCCAACTGTAGTACAGCATGACGATGATGTAAATCACGGAAAATATCGCGTCTAGGACTACTGTTAAGGCTGTACCGGTAAGGAATTGGCGGATGTTCTCTAGTTCGTTAATGCGGGTTGAGAGTTCGCCTACAGGACGCTTTTCAAAGTAACCTAGGGGTAGCCGTAACAGGTGGTTAATGACTTCTGACCCCAAAGCCATGTCTATACGGTTGGTGGTTTCTACAAATAAATTTGTCCGTAGAGTGGTGAGGATGGCTTCAAATAGGGCTGTAGCAACTAACAATGTCCCCAACACATTCAAGGTAGCAGGGGAGTTTTGAATTAGGACTTTATCAATAATTACCTGGGTAATTAGGGGATTCGCCAAGCCGAACAATTGGACAAAGAAGGAGGAAATTAATACCTCACTCAACACCCGGCGATACTGGGAAACGAAGGGTAAAAACCAACTTAAGCCGAAGCGTTTACGAGGGGTTTCCTTGGTTGGTTGGAGGAGAAGAATTTCGCCTTGTTCTCCCCAAGTTTCAATGAAGGCTTTGGGTTTGTGGCGTTGTATTCCCTTTCCTGGGACACCTAACACCAGTTCGCTATCGGTAGCTTTGTAGAGGATAGCAAAGCGATTTTGCCATTGCAGCATGACTGGGGTTTGTAAGCGACTGATAGCAATGGCGGGAACTACGGCTAATTGCGCCCGTAAACCCAACATTTCGGCTAAAGAACCGCATAATTGCAAAGAAACACTACCTAATCTCTGTTGTTGATTCTGCAATACCCGACGAATAACATCACGACGGAAAGGCATATTCCAATACTGGCTCAACATCTGGAAGCAAGCCAGGGTTTCATTTAAGACCCCTTTTCCACCCACGTAAGGATATTTACCCTGTCTATCTTTGGATTCTAAGGCTGGGGGTTGTTCAGAAGCGTAGGGGATATCGTCTGTGACTGTCTCTATTTCTGGTTCTATTTCTGTGGGTGTGGGTTGAAAAGATACCGGGGGAATACCGATTAACCTCGCTATACCGCTTTCTACCTTGAGACTTTGCTTCTCTGGATATGGCTCTATGCGATCGCCTATGGCAAAGTTAGTATTACCACTACTTAACAACCAAAGCCGATGGGGATCTAGTTGGCTAAGGGCTGTTTTCCCCTTGGATAAATTCAACACGACAGTTTGGGGAAGAATTTGCTGGACTAAATCTGTCAGTTCAACTTCCCCCAAAGCGCGACGTTGAACTTCTAAACTCAGTAAATCAAATAACTCTGAGGTAGCACAGTGTTTAGTTAGGGCATCATTAAAGGCTTTTTCTTTTTTTAATAAAGTCTGAAAAATAACAGATGGAATAGTTAAACATACGGTTTCCGTGGAGGCGATCGCAGTTTCACAACCCATGCCCCTAAGCAAACTTACCCAACCCAGAATCGCCCCTGGTTGGAGTAATTCTATGGTATCGGGAACAACAGAATTGTAGCTATAGCCAATTAGCCGCGCTTGCCCTTCGTAGATAATTGCTACATGAGCCGGCATTGTTTCTTTGACAACTATTGTTTGTCCCATACGGTAGCGCAATAGTTGTGCTTTCTGTGTCAATTGCTCAATAGCAGAGGTAGATAGAAGGTTAAAAGGCGGCGTTGTTGTGAGGAAATCAGAAATTGAGGGTATAAAAGTAGTCATGTCATCTCTATAGGTCAAGTCTTTTTACCTTTGCGCCTTTGCGCCTTTGCGTGAGGTTTTTTAAACGCAAAGTATCGCAGAAGTTCACGCGGAGGTACACAGAGTTTTATTTAAAGTTGCTTGTAATGATTCTTGTAACCATTCCTGAAAGAGTTTATTCAGGAGTTTTTTCCGCGTAGAGTCATCTAATTTGGCGTGAACCATCTGTTCTAACCGCACAATAACAATCCATTCTCCTAGACGCGTGGGGGGTAATAGTTGTCCTGGTTGACTGGCGCGGAGTTTGGCTACTAGCTGGGGATGGGGTTGAGTGAGGGGTGTGGGGCCGATTAATCCGCCTGTTTGTGCTTCTGTCCCTTGGGAGTATTGACGCGCAATTTCTGCAAAACTTTGCTCTTTGGCTTTAATGCGAAAGTATAATTCTTGAGCGAGTGCCATATCACGGGTTCGTAGCAGAGAGTAAGTCACCTGGTCTAGTTGGGCTTTTTGGGTGAGAAAATAAGACTCTACTTTATGTCCCCATGTCGCTAGTTTAAATTTTTCTAACCGTAATTTTCTGGTTGCTAGTGTCTCTATCTGTTGGGGATCTTCCTGTTTTGCCTGTTCTATTTCTTCTGGAGTACATTCTATAGAGGCTATAGCTTGGTCAATTAACAACTCACGATATAGTTGAGGTAACATCTGATAACCTGCCAACAGAGACATTAACTCTGGTGCAGTGATGGTTTGCTGACACAATCTTTCTAGATAAGAATCATTCATTGCAAAATCAAGTGGACAGTTTAGTGGGATGTAGTCTTTGCAATAGTAATTACTGTTGCAAATCGCTTGATCAAGTTGATAACATTCAATAAGAATTACGGCTCAATTTAGAGCCATTGCAATCAAATTATTGAGAAATTTTATTAAAAATAATATACCTTAGATTACAGAGGTTAGATTGTAAAAAGATTATGTTTTTATGTGTAACAAAGTAAGAAGGTTAAATATAGCCACCCTAACTGCTAGTAAAATCATCAACAATCAGGTATACTAACCTTCAGTGAAATCTTTATCAATCAGGTATTGGTGATTGAGTCCGCACCCAAATGTAACTGCCAAGAAGCGCAGTTGAAAAGTGCAAATTTTTCACAAACCCTTTTAGCTAATTTCATTCCCCCAAGGCGAATTGGTGCATAATGATTAACCGCCAGAGAGAAGTATTATCATTAAGTCCACACCATACAGCGACACTTGTGGATGTCTTACGTGCATGGACGCAACAACGAGGTGATTCTCTAGGTTTTGCTTTTTGGCAAGATGACAAACAGGAGGATTTTACCTATGGGGAGTTAGACCACAAAGCACGAGCGATCGCAGTGCATTTACAAGCTATGCGCTGGCAGGGAGAACGTGTATTATTAATGTATCCTCCAGGGTTGGAATTGATTGCAGCTCTTATGGGTTGCTTTTATGCGGGTGTGGCGGCAGTGCCAGTTTATCCACCTCGTCGCAATAATAACATGGCGAGGTTGTTGGCAATTACGGCAGATGCCCAAGCCAAAGGTATTCTGACTACAGTATCCCTAGAAGATTCTTTAAAAGAGGTAGTTAAAGGTACTTTAATTGAAACTTTGCCGAAAGTTGCTACAGATGGCATGATTTTATCTGTAGGTGAAGCTTGGCAGAATCCTCGACTGACAGCCGATAGTCTGGCTTTACTACAATATACTTCTGGTTCTACCGGCACACCCAAAGGTGTGATGCTGAGTCACGGTAATTTGCTGCATAACTTAGGGCAAATTTATCAACGTTTTAGACATTCTGCTAGTACCCACGTTGTCAGTTGGTTGCCACCTTATCATGACATGGGTTTGATTGGGGGAATTTTGCAACCTTTGTATGGTGGTTTCCCTGTCACCTTGATGTCTCCTGTAGCTTTTCTACAAAAACCCCTGCGTTGGTTGCAAGCAATTTCTCAAACTCAAGCTACCACAAGCGGCGCACCGAATTTCGCCTATGAAATGTGTGTCCGCAATATTCGTCTTGATGAATGTCTTGATTTAGATTTGAGTAGTTGGGAGTTAGCGTTTACAGGTGCAGAACCAATTCGCCGGGATACATTGGAAAGATTTGCTACGGCTTTTAAAGTTTATGGGTTTCGGCAAGAAGCGTTTTATCCTTGCTATGGTTTAGCTGAGGCGACTTTGTTCGTCACGGGGAAAACTAAGGATAATTTAGTATTTAATCATACTTCTCAACCTCTTGTTAGTTGTGGTTCTCCCAGTTATGAGCAGACTGTAATTATAGTTAATCCTGAATCTCGACAACCTTGTGTAGCCGGGGAAGAGGGGGAAATTTGGGTTAAGGGTGCAAGTGTCGCCCAAGGTTATTGGCAAAATCCCCAGGAGACGGAAGCAACTTTTCAAGCGGCGTTGGCTTCGGGAACTGGTGGGTTTTTACGCACGGGGGACTTGGGTTATTTAAGCTCTGGTGAGTTGTTTGTCACTGGTAGGATTAAAGATGTTATTATCATTCGGGGACGAAACTATTATCCTCACGATATTGAAGCGACTGTTTCCCAATGTCATCAGGCTTTAAGTGCTTACTGGGGTGCGGCGTTTACTGTGGAAGTGGACGGGGAAGAACGGTTGGTGGTGGTGCAGGAGGTGGAGCGTAGTAGTTGGCGTAAGCTTGATGAGGATGGGATGATTACGGCGATTCGGGGGGCTATTTCCCGTGAGTTTGGGTTGCAGGTGTATGGGATTTGTTTGTTGAAGCCGGGGAGTATTCCGAAGACTTCTAGTGGGAAGGTGCAGCGTTTTGCTTGTCGGGAGGGGTTTGTTAATTCGGGGTTGGATGTGGTTTGTCGCTGGGAGTTGTTTCGCGCATTCGCGGAGCGTCCCGCAGGGAAGGCGCAAAGACGCAAAGAGGAGAAGAGGGAGAAGATAGTGGATGGGTTGATTGGGTGGTTACGGGATTATGCGAACCATCATATTAATTCGCGGTTGATGGATGAACGGCGTTGTATTTCTCCTCATGTGGTTTTGGATTTTGGGAATAAGGGTTTGTTGGGGATGCAAGTCCCGCGTTGTTATGGTGGGTTGGGTTTGGGATATACGGACACCATCAGGATTATACAACAGCTTGGGGCGATTGATCCGACTTTGGCTTTGTTTGTGGGGTTGAATAATGTTTTGGGGGTGCGTCCTATATTAATGTATGGGACGGATGCTTTGAAGGCGGAACTTTTACCGATTTTGGCAACGGGGCGGGAATTGGCGGCTTTTGCACTGACGGAAACTGGTGCAGGTGCGAATCCTCAAGCTATCCAGTCGCAAGCGATTAGTGATGGTGATGGGTGGTTGTTGCGGGGTGAAAAGATTTGGAGTGGTTCGGCTGCTTGGGCTGGTGTGATTAATGTGTTTGTGAAACATCAGTCGGGAATTAGCGGCTTTGTGGTGCGTCGGGGTAGTCCTGGTTTGCGTCAAGGTGCGGAAGCGTTGACGATGGGAATGCGGGGAATGGTACAGAATACGGTTTATTTGGAAGATATTCCGGTGACATCAGCGCAAGTTTTGGGTGAAGCTGGGAAGGGGATGAATGTCGCTCAAGATGCCATGATGTATGGAAGGTTGGCGATCGCAGCTGCTTGTGTCGGTGGGATGCAACGTTGTGTACAATTAATGTGGCGTTATAGTGGACGGCGACAAGTCGCTACGGGTAAGTTACTTGATCATCCTGTGGTGTTGCATCGTCTGCAAGAATTGACGAATGCAATTACAGCCGTGCAGAGTTTGGTGATGCGGGTAGGAGAATTACTCGACCAAGATTATACTGTCCCCGCAGAAGTTTATGCAGCTTGTAAAATCTCTGCACCGGAATTTTATTGGCAAGCAGCTGATTTACTGGTACAAACTTTAGGGGGACGGGGATATATAGAAAGTAATATTGCACCGCAAATTCTCAGAGATGCTAGAGTTTTGCGGATATTTGAAGGACCGACAGAAACTTTATGCGGGTTTTTGGGTGCGCGTGTTCTCAAACAAGGTGAGACGCTGCAAAATTTCCTCTGTCAAACTTTGGGTGCGGTAGAAGTAGGACAAAGATTAAAGAATGCTGTCGATACAATTCGAGAACGTTTCTTTGATGATGCTAACATTACGGTGCAGCGTTGGGTTTACCATCAACTCGGTAAACTCGCAACTGAAGCGATATTATGGGCTGTATTAGATGAGCCATCAGCAACAGCTTGGGTAAAACATCGCTTTGATGAACAACTCCAAGAAATTTTGAGTTTCAACACCGACAACTTATTATTTCTCAGTTCCCAAAGTTTAGTACATCACCTCAACGAATATACAAAAACCATCGGTGATATTGAACAAAACTTGGCTGGAGAAGAACAGAAGTTAGATGAATTATTGCGTCAGTCTGGAGAAAGTCCCCAGTTCATTCCCACAACAACCGATTTACCAGCATCCTCGGAGATTCAAACCTGGTTGAAAACTTGGATATCTCAAAAATTACGTCAGCCAATTTCTACTATAGATGTAAATAAAGCCTTCGCTGATTACGGTATGGATTCCGTCACAGCCATAGAACTAACCCAAGATTTACAAGAATGGTTGAATACCTCTCAACCATTAGATGCGACTATCGCTTGGAATTTTCCCACTATTAATGCTTTAGCTAATTATTTAGGGGAAGTCTCCCAGGAAAATTCTGTACCTTCAGATAACAACTTGGATGACTTGTCTACTACAGATATAGCACAACTCTTAAGCCAAGAAATTGCGATCGCTCGTTACCGTAAACCTCAAATGAAATAAGTTTCGCGCAAAGGCGCAAAGACGCAAAGGTACAAAGTTTCTATCTCCTCTGCGTTCATCTGCGTTTATCTGCGTTTAAAAAAACTCCTATGAATAACTCACCCAACTACCAAACATTGCTCAAAGACGCACTCGTAGAAATGCGACAACTACGAGCCGAAATCACAGCCTTAGAAGCACAACAAACCGAACCCATAGCTATCATTGGGATGGCTTGTAGATTTCCTGGTGGTGCAAACAACCCCGAAGCATTTTGGCAATTGTTACGGGATGGTGTGAATGCAGTCGGTGAAATTCCTGCTCAACGTTGGGATATAGAGAACTACTACGACGACAATCCTGACACCCCAGGGAAAATGTACACTCGCTACGGTCATTTTATCGACCGAGTAGATGAATTTGATGCTCAATTTTTCGGGATTTCTCCCCGCGAAGCTCAAAGTCTCGACCCCCAACAACGTCTATTATTAGAAGTTAGCCACGAAGCTTTAGAACGCGCTGGACAATCGACGCAAAAAATTAAGGGTAGTAAGACATCTATATATATAGGACTATGTTTTGATGACTACGCCAAACACAGCCTTTCCCATCCCACACAAATTGATGCTTTTAGCAGTTTAGGTAACACTCGCAGCATCGCCGCCGGACGTATCGCCTATGTGTTGGGGTTGCAAGGGACAGTAATGCAACTAGATACAACCTGTTCTTCCTCCTTGCTAGGGGTACATTTAGCTTGTCAAAGTCTCCGCAATGGTGAGTCTGACATGGCTTTAGCGGGAGGAGTGAATTTAATTTTATCCCCAGAACCGATGATTGGCATTTGTAAATTGAAAGCCTTAGCAGTTGATGGACGTTGTAAAACCTTAGATGCGGCGGCGGATGGTTATGGACGCGGTGAAGGTTGTGGGATTGTCGTCTTGAAAAAATTGCGAGATGCGATCGCAAACCATGACCCTATCTTAGCAGTAATTCGCGGTTCGGCAGTCAATCACGATGGTAGCAGCAACGGTTTAACAGCCCCCAACGGCACAGCCCAAGAAGCTGTCATTCGCCAAGCTTTGCAAAACGCTCAAGTCGAACCGCACCAAGTCCAGTATAGTGAACTGCATGGAACAGGTACAGTTCTCGGCGACCCCATCGAAGTTTTAGCATTAGCTAAGGTACTCGGTGAAGGTAGAACTTCTCATCAACCCTTATCTATTGGTTCAGTGAAAACCAACATCGGACATTTAGAAGGTGCAGCTGGTGTAGCGGGATTAATTAAAGTCATCTTGGCACTGCAACACCAACAAATTCCCGCCCATGTCAATTTTCAACAACCAAACCCCTACATTCCCTGGCAGAAATTACCCGTCACCGTCCCGACTCAGTTAACTCTGTGGCAAAGTGAAAACAGTCAACGCATCGCCGGTATCAGTTCCTTCGGAATGAGTGGAACGAATGTACATCTAATATTAGAAGAATTTACCCCTGTTCCACATTCCCAGGAAGACACAGGATATCATCTACTAACCATATCCGCCAAAACACCCCAAGCATTGCGGGGACTTGTAGAAGAATACATCAAATACTTTGCTTCTCAACCGGAAGATAACTTAGGTGATATTTGCTTTACTTCCAACATCGGGCGATCGCACTTCCCTTACCGCGTAACGATACCCGCCAATTCTTATAATTCAGTTTATGAGCAATTATGTAATTATCTGCACAATACCGCAAAAACATTTGATAGTCAACTAATTTCCCCAAATCCGCCCAAAATCGCCTTTCTCTTCACCGGACAAGGTAGCCAATATCTCAACATGGCCAGGGAACTCTACGACACCCAACCCTACTTTCGTCAACAAGTTGATAAATGTTGTGAATTATTGCATCCCCACTTAAATATAGATTTACCTGAAATTTTATTCACACCAGAAAACAAAATAAATTCTTCCCCCTACACCCCTACACCCCCACACCCCTACACCCTTTCCCAAACCATCTACACCCAACCCGCCATATTCGTTATCGAATACGCCTTAAATCAACTGTGGCGACACTGGGGAATTACACCTGATTTTCTCATAGGACATAGTTTAGGGGAATATGTCGCCGCTTGTATTGCTGGTGTCTTCACCTTACCAGACGCAATCAAACTAATTGCTAGCCGCGCTCAGTTGATGCAACAATTGCCTGAGAACGGAAAAATGTTAGCTGTAAGTGCATCAGCCACAGAAATCGCCGAATATATTCAAGCATATTTTAACAGGATTGCGATCGCTGCCATCAATTCCCCAGATAATACAGTAATTTCCGGTGAACAGACAGCCATTGCACAACTAGCAGAAATCCTGCAAAATCAGGGAATCAAAACTACACCCTTATCAGTTTCCCATGCTTTCCATTCTCCCTTAATGGAGACAATGGTAGAAGAATTTAGACAAATCGCCGAGAGTATCACCTTTCATCTTCCCAAAACACCGATAATTTCTAACATCACAGGTAAACTGATTGGTGAAGAAATTGCGAACGCCGAGTATTGGTGTCATCACATTTTACAACCCGTACAATTTGCACTGGGGATAGAAACATTAACCCAAGAGAACTGCAAAATCTTTCTCGAAATTGGAGTAAAACCCACCCTGCTGAGTATAGCTAAAACCTGTTTATCAGCAGCAGAAAATTATTCCTGGTTGCCCAGTTTACGTCCTGGACAAAGTGACAGACAAACAATCTTATCCAGCCTCGCATCATTATATATGCAAGGTATAGATATCAACTGGGAAAACTTCACCGACAACCAACCACATCAACGAGTAATTTTACCAACCTACTCATTTCAACGCCAGAGATTTTGGGTAGACAAACCTGAGTTTACCCCACCCCAACCTTATAAAGGGGAGGGAGTAAGTCAGCATATTTCTGATATCCATCCTTTACTGGGACAGAAACTACAACTAGCCAAATCAGAAACCATATATTTCCAAAGTCAAATTTCCCCAAACAACCCAGACTTCCTCAAACAACATCAAGTCATGGGTAATAGTATCATGCCAGCCGCCGGCTATATCGAAATAGCAATAACAGCAGCAGAACAAATATTTCCATCCAACACCTACAACCTACAAAACATCCAAATCATCCAACCCTTACCCACCAACCAAGAAATCACCCTACAACTAATCCTCACCCCCCTAGAAAAACAAACCTACCAATTTGAAATCCTCTCTCTCTGCGCCTCTGCGCCTCTGCGTGAGAAAAAAAACACCCATATAACCCACGCCACCGGAATCATCCAAACCTCCCCACCCCTTCCAGACTCCCCCCAACTCCCAACAACCTGCACCCAAAAAATCGACCCCACCACCTACTACCAAACCTGCGAAAAAGTAGGAATACAATACGGAAAATCCTTCCAAGCCATTCAACAACTGTGGCGAGGAGAAAACCAAGCATTAGGCGAAATAAAACTCTCACCAGAAATCGACATAAAACCCTATCAAATTCACCCCATAATTTTAGACGCTTGCTTACAAGTAATGGGAGCAATTTTCCTCGACTCCCAACCATTAACAGCCTACTTACCCGTAGCCATAGAACAGTTCCAATGGTATGGAGAAAAACACCAAACTCACCTTTGGAGTTACGTTAAACTGCGAGAAAAATATATCGCCGATATTCAAATATTCAATGCTGATAGAAAAATCATAGCCACTATCACAGGCTTAAAAATTCAGCCAGTCAAACAATTAAATAACTGGCAAGATTGGTTATATAGTATTGCATGGCAAGAAAAACCCCTAACTCACCATCACTTACTAACTCCCACTAAAGTTAGTAACTCATCAATATTAAATCAGTCAGAATTAGATAATTATTTATCCCTATCATCCCAACTAGAAAAGCTGAGTGTCGCTTGCATATTACAGACATTACAACTTAGTCAAGAATTGGGTATAGTAACCCAACATAAAAAACTATATCAGCATTTACGGCAAATTCTCCAAAACCAAGAACACAGAGAAACACCCCCCAGCTTTACCCAATTACGTCAAACCTATCCCAACGCCACATCAGAATTAAACTTACTCGAACGCTGTACCAGCCATTTAGCAGAAGTCTTACAAGGAAAAATCGACCCATTACAATTATTATTTCCCAACGGAGACTTCAGCGACTTAACGCACCTTTACCAAAATTTACCCATTGCCAAAATGATGAATACCTTGGTAAAACAAGTAATCATCACAGCCATAGCAGACATTCCACCAGAACAACCCCTGCGTATTCTCGAAATAGGCGCGGGAACTGGCGGAACTACCGCACATTTATTACCAGAACTCGCACAAAGAAACATTGAATATTTCTTCACCGACGTTTCACCCTTATTTCTCAGCAAAGCACAGCAACAATTCGCCAATTATTCCTGTGTGCGATATCAATTATTTGATGTCGAAAAACCTCCCGCTACCCAAGGCTTCACAGAAAATAGCTTTGATATCATCATCGCCGCTAACGTACTCCACGCCACCCAAGATTTACGGCAAACTCTAAATTACATCAAGCAACTTTTATCAAGAGGTGGTTTACTAATCTTATTAGAAGGAGTACAGCAAGTATGGTGGTTAGACTTAATATTTGGTTTGACTGAAGGCTGGTGGCGTTTCCAAGACTATGATTTACGTCCTCATCATCCCCTAATTTCCAGCGAACAGTGGCAGAAATTATTAACACAAGAGGGTTTTGAGTCTACAACCTTACTCAAAACCATAGGAAACCAAGCAGTAATTACCGCGCAAACTCCAAAATTACCAGATAATTGGTTAATTTTGGCAGATAAACAAGGACTAGGACAAGAACTCGCCACTCATCTACAAAGCCAAGGAGTAACTTGTCATCTAATTTTTGCTGACTCAGAACTTCCCAACCTTCCCACACCAGCATCACACCTAATTAACCTCTGGGGTTTAGACGTACCCCCACCGGAAAAATTAACCACAGAAGAATTGATCAAACAACAAAAGATCCTCTGCGAAAGCCTGTTATATTTGCTACAAAATAATGTGAAACTTTCTCAATGGTGGCTAGTCACCCAAGGAGCAGTAAACACAGGTGAAGACGCTTCTATAAAAGGACTCGCAGCCACAACATTGTGGGGGATAAGCAAAGTAATACAACTAGAACATCCAGAAATCAAATGTCACTGTTTAGACCTAGAACCCACTCAAACCCCCACAGAACAACTAGATATTCTTTTAAAAGAACTCCTCAGCAACTCAAGAGAAACACAAATCGCTTGGCGCACCAAAACCCGATACACCCCAAAACTCACCCAAAACTCTCTTTGCGCCTTTGCGCCTTTGCGCGAAACAAACCACCAACTAACCATCTCCAAGAGAGGAACACTAGAAAACCTAACCTTCCAAACAACTCATCGCGTCTCCCCAAACCCAGGAGAAATAGAAATCCGCATTCAAGCCACAGGCGTAAACTTCCGCGACATATTAAACGCCTTAGACTTATACCCAGGCGAACCCGGAATGCTAGGCTGTGAGTGCGTCGGCGAAATCGTAGCCATCGGTAGAGACGTACATCATCTACAAATCGGACAAACAGTCATAGCCTTAGCCAGTGGTAGCTTTAGCCAGTATGTCACCATCAAAGCTGCGATCGCAATCCCCCTCCCCCAACACTTAAATATCATCGATGGCGCAACCATACCAGCCGCCTTCCTCACCGCCTTTTACACCCTACACCAACTAGCCAAAATTCGCCCCGGTGACAAAGTTCTCATCCATGCTGCTGCGGGTGGTGTGGGACAAGCAGCCATCCAAATCGCCCAACTAGCAGGTGCAGAAATATTTGCTACCGCCAGTCCCCAAAAGTGGGAAACCCTGCAAAACTTAGGCGTAACTAATATTTTCAACTCACGCACCCTAGATTTTTCCGCCCAAATTCTCACCCAAACTCAAGGAGAAGGTGTAGATATCGTCCTCAATTCCCTCCGTGGTGATTTTATTGCTGCAAGTTTCGCTGTTCTCAAACCCCAAGGAAGATTTGTAGAAATTGGCAAAATTGATGTGTGGACAGAGGAACAGGTAAAACAAGTCAAACCAGCTGCAAATTACTTTTTGGTAGATTTAGTTGACTTGTGCCACCAGCAACCTCAACTGATACAGAATATGTTACAGCAGTTAGTGGAGGAATTTAAGCAACATCGACTGCAACCCCTAGCTGCAAAAGTATTCCCCATGACACAGATAGTAGATGCTTTCCGGTATATGCAGCAAGGTAAACATATTGGGAAAGTAGTAGTAGATTGGGGACTGGGAAATTCTCTATATCCTCTCAAAGAGAATTGTACTTATTTAATTACTGGTGGTTTGGGTGGCTTGGGCTTACTCGTAGCGGAATGGCTGGTGAAAATGGGTGCTTGTCATTTGCTGCTATTGGGACGCAATGCACCTACACCTGATGCAGTGTTAAAGATTCAGGAATTAGAAACTACTGGTGCGAGAATAGCGATCGCCCAAATAGATGTATCCCAAACAGCAGCCTTAAGCAACATCTTGACAGAAATTGAAAACTCTGCATATCCCCTAGCCGGAATTATCCACGGGGCGGGAGTATTGGATGATGGCGCGTTATTACAAATGAACTGGGAACGCTTTCAAAAAGTCATGGCGGCGAAAGTCATGGGGGCGTGGAATCTGCATACATTAACCCAACACCTACCCCTAGATTTCTTCGTCCTCTTCTCCTCAGCCACCGCCCTATTCGGTTCACCGGGACAAGCAAACCACGTAGCTGCAAACACATTTCTCGATACCCTAGCCCATTACCGACAAACCCAAGGCTTACCCGCCATGAGTATTAACTGGGGAATTTGGTCAGAAATTGGTTCAGCTACCCAAGCTACCAAGCAAATGCAGCAAAGAGGAATTGAAGCGATCGCACCAGCCGATGGTATTCAAATTCTACAACACCTCATGACCCAACCCCTCACCCAAATCGGAGTAGTACCCATTAATTGGCAAAAATTCCCCATTAACTCACCCTTTTTCGAGAATTTTTACCCAACTAACAACCCAGAAACCAGCCAAACACCACCCCCCAACACAGATTTACTAGAAAAGCTATCTCAACTAGATAAACAAACAGGTTACGAACTACTCGAAACCTATCTTCAAGAACAAATAGCCAAAGTCTTAGGTTTCCCACCCCATGAAATTAACCCACACACCGGATTTTTCGACTTAGGAATGGACTCACTCACAGCCATCGAATTCAAAAACCGCCTCCAAACCAACCTAAAAATCACACTCCCCTCAACAATAGCCTTCGACTATCCCAACATTCAAACATTAGCCCACCACCTCAACAATCAACTACACCCCCCAGAATCCCAAACCGAACTATCCACCGCAGAAATCGCCCAACTACTAGCCCAAGAACTAGAACAACTCAACTGAATCAATTCGCAATTAAACTTCTTAAACCTCCGCGCCCCTTTGCGTTTCCCTCCGCGCCCCTCTGCGTTTAAAAAACCATGACACAAGACTACCGCCCCCTCATCCAAAACGCCCTCAAGCAAATCCAAGACTTGCGGGAAAAACTAAAAGCTCAAACCGAACCCATAGCAATAGTTGGGATGGGCTGTCGCTTCCCTGGCGGTGCAGACACCCCCGAAAAACTGTGGCAATTATTACGCAATGGACATGATGCAATTACGGAAGTGCCGAGCGATCGCTGGTCTGTAGAAACCTTATACTACAACAACCCCGCCACCCCTGGCAAAATGTCCCCCCGTTACGGCGGTTTCATTGGACACTTAAAAGAATTTGACGCAGACTTTTTCGGTATCGCCCCAAAAGAAGCCATTTCCCTAGACCCCCAACAACGACTATTATTAGAAGTCACTTGGGAAGCCTTAGAAAACACAGGTATCTTACCCGAACAACTTACAGGTAGCCAAACCGGAGTTTTCATTGGTATCAGCAGCAACGACTACACCACCCACCTATTAAATCGTCCCCTTACAGACATCGATGCTTATTTAGCCACAGGAAACTCCCACAGTACCGCAGCCGGTCGAATTTCCTACATCTTAGGATTCACAGGCCCCTCCCTAGCCGTAGATACCGCCTGTTCCTCCTCCCTAGTCGCCGTACATCTCGCCTGTCAAAGCCTCCGCCAAGGAGAATGTCAACTCGCTGTAGTTGGTGGTGTAAATCGCATCCTTTCCCCAGAATTTACCATCAACTTTTCTCAAGCGCGGATGCTAGCCGCCGATGGAAGATGTAAAACCTTTGATGCTAAAGCTGACGGCTTTGTCAGAGGTGAAGGCTGCGGCGTAATCATTCTCCAAAAACTTAGCGATGCTCAAGCCGCCAGAAATCCTATACTAGCAGTGATTCGGGGTAGTGCCGTCAACCAAGATGGACGCAGTAGCGGCTTAACCGTTCCCAATGGACTCTCACAACAGGCTGTAATTAGACAAGCCTTAAAAAATGCGACTGTAGAACCTAGTGATATTACTTATATAGAAGCACATGGAACAGGTACAGCCTTGGGAGATCCCATTGAAATTGGGGCGTTAGGGGCTGTATTTGGCGAAAGTCATCAAAAATCGCCTTTATTAGTAGGTTCACTCAAAACCAACATCGGACATTTAGAAGCAGCTGCGGGTATAGCCGGGTTAATGAAAGTAGTGCTGGCGTTGAAACATGGAGAAATTCCGCCACATTTGCATTTTGAACAACCAAATCCCCATATTCCTTGGGAACAGTTCCCCATTCAAATTCCTACCACTTGTACACCTTGGCATGGTAAAAAATTAGCTGGGGTGAGTTCTTTTGGCTTTAGTGGAACTAACGCCCACGTGATTTTAGCAGCTTCAGAAATTCAAAATCAAGAGAAAGAAAATAATATAGAACGTCCTCTGCAAATTTTAACTTTATCAGCTAAAACTGAAACAGGATTAAAACAACTAGCGCAAAGCTATATTAGCCATTTCAATGATAATGATTGGGCAGATATTTGTTATAGTGCAAATACTGGGAGAACTGAATTTGAATACCGCCTTTCTATCATCGCGGATTCCCTCACCACAGCCCAAGAAAAATTAAATTGTTTCATCAAAAATGAAGCAACAACAAATCTATTTACAACTAAAGTAAATTCTCAACCTCGCCCCAAAATCGCCTTCCTCTTCACCGGACAAGGTTCACAATATCAAAACATGGGTTGGGAACTATATCAAACTGCACCTTTATTTCAACAAACAATAGATAAATGCTGTGAATTATTGCATCCTTACTTAGATGTAGATTTACGTTCAATTCTATTCACAACAGAAGATAAAACAAATATTTCCCCCTACACCCCTACACCCCTACACCCCTACACCCTTACTCAAACCCTCTACACCCAACCAGCATTATTCATTCTGGAATACGCACTGTGTCAACTGTGGCTATCCTGGGGAATCAAACCTGACTTCCTCATAGGACATAGCATTGGCGAATATGTAGCCGCTTGTATCGCCGGAGTTTTTAGTTTAGAAGATGGCTTAAAACTAATTACCGCCCGCGCTCGTTTAATGCAGGAACTACCACAAGGTAAAATGGTAGCAGTAGCAGCCAGTGCATCTCAATTACAAAACCTTTTATTACCTTATCATCAACAAGTTTCTATTGCCGCAATTAACGCACCTAATAATACAGTAATTTCCGGTGAAACCTCCGCCATTGAGAAAATTATTGCCGTTTTAACGTCCCAAAATATTCAAACCACAGCTTTATCAGTATCCCATGCTTTCCACTCACCAATGATGGCAGCAATGTTAGGAGAATTTGAAAAAATTGCTGCTATTATTAATTTTCATCCGCCAAAATATCCCATCATATCTAATGTTACAGGTAATTTAATTAATTCAGAAATTTCTACTCCTGAATATTGGTGTCGTCACATTCGTCAACCAGTACAGTTTCTCGCTGGTGTCGAAACCCTCATTCAACAAAATTGCAGCATATTTTTAGAAATAGGAGCAAAGCCAATTTTACTACAAATGGCACGCTCTGTTATTGCCCAAGCCGATAAATATTTATGGCTACCAAGCTTACAACCCAAACAACAAGATTGGCAGGTAATACTATCAAGTATTGCCGCATTATATGGCAGAGGAGTAAAATTTGATTGGCAGAGATTTGACCATAATTATAACCGCCAACATTTAGATTTACCAAATTATCCTTTTCAAAGACAAAGGTTTTGGGTAGATATTAAACCAAACAGTAAAAATTATGATTCATCTGCAAATAATAGCATTCATCCCTTATTAGGACAAAAATTAAACTTATCTAAATCTACTGATATATACTTTGAGCAACAACTGACTGACAATCATCCTAATTATCTACAAGATCATAAAGTATTTAACCAAATTATCTTACCTGGAGCGGCATATTTAGAAATAGCACTAGCTGCGGGAAAGGAAATCTTTCAAGATGATAGTATTTGTTTAGAAACAGTTAATTTCCAACAAGCTTGTATTTTAACTCCAGATAATCCCAAAAATATCCAATTCATTCTGAAGAATAATCATGAATTTGAAATTCTCAGTAGCACCTCAACAAATGATTGGATAACTCATGCTACTGGTAAAATACAACCTCACAGCAATATTCCTCAAAACCAGCAGATAAATCTTGGAGAACTGCAAAATACATTCACCCAAATCACCGACATTACCGACTTTTATCAAACCCTCAACCAAGTAGGAATAGATTACGGTGAAACCTTCCAAGCTATTACCAGAATTTGGCATCATGAAAATCAAGCTTTAGCAGAAATTCAGTTAACTTCAACTTGTAATTGTCGTGATAATTATCAATTTCATCCTATTATTCTCGATGCTTGTTTGCAAACCATAGCAGCTATTTTTTACAATCAACCTACACCCTCTAATTCTTCACAAACTGTAGAGACGTTTCATGAAACGTCTCTACATATTCCCCCTTCCCTAGTAGGGAAGGGGGTTAGGGGGTTAGGTTTCAATTTAAAAAATCAAGTTTACCTACCTATTGGTGTAGATAAGTTAAAAATTTCGCAACCAATCGGCGAAGCAGTTTGGAGTTTAGTTAAATTACGTAATCAAGATAAAAATTCCCCCATTTTAATCACAGATATTCAAATTCTGTCACCAGTAGGACAAATAATTGCTGTAGTGGAAGGATTACAACTCAAAAAAATCCAATCATCAACTATTACAGATTGGCAAAATTGGTTATATGAAATTGAATGGAGAAGTGAACCTTTAAGCATCACCTCTGATAGTTCTCTCACCTCTCCAGCAGAAATAGCCCAAGAATTAGCACCTAAGTTCACAGAACTATTAACAACAGAGGAAATTAAAACTTACGCCCAATTACTACCACAACTAGAAGAATTAAGTCTTTACTATATTTCCCAAGCCTTACAAAATATAGATATTTTATCAGCAGAAATTACCCCGCAACATCAGCAATTATATACACACCTACTTTCTCTCATCAAAAATCAACCTAAATATGAAAAACCCCAACTTTCCCCAACTCAACACCCACAAATAACCGCCGAATTAACTCTCATCGAACGTTGTGGTACAAACCTAGCTAAAGTTTTGCAAGGAGAATATAATCCTGTAGATTTGTTATTTCCCAAGGGAGACTTAACAACTCTCACCCAACTCTATCAAAATTCCCCTGGTGCGAAGGTAATGAATACCTTAGTACAACAAGCGATAAAATCAGCTTTACAAAAACTACCTCCAGGGGAAAAAGTAAGAATTTTAGAAATTGGTGCGGGTACTGGCGGAACAACAGCTTATGTTTTACCTGAACTCGTCAACAAATCTGTAGAATATGTATTTACAGATATTTCACCTTTATTTTTAGCAAAGGCGCGTCAGCAATTTTCAGAGTATGAATTTGTAAGTTACCAAACTCTAAATATTGAACAATCTTTAAACAATCAAGATGTTAACCCTCATAGGTTTGACATAGTAATTGCAGCTAACGTCTTACACGCCACAGAAAATTTAAGTCATACAATTACTAATGTTAAATCATTACTCAAAAATCACGGTTTACTCATCCTTTTAGAAGGGACAATTCCTAGTATTTGGATAGATTTAATTTTTGGTTTAACTGAAGGTTGGTGGCGTTTTCAAGATAAAGATTTACGCCCACATCATCCCCTGATTTCGACTGACGCTTGGCAAAGTTTATTAGAAACACATAGCTTTACCAACATTGCTAATATTACGCCTGATTCAGTTTTCCCAGAAGCATTAGCCCAACAAAGTGTAATTGTGGCACAAAATACCCCACCCCAACCCTCCCCTTATAAAAGGGAGGGAGAAGAATGGTTAATTATTACAGATTTACCAGCATGGGAAGAAGCTATAAAACAAAAATTACAATTGCCATATTTTACCTTCAAACCTTCAGATAACATTGCAGATTTTCTCCATCAATCTATCAAACAAATCATTTATATTGCTAGTTGTCAAGACAGTATTAATGAATGTAATAATGTTCTTCACCTAGTCCAAACCCTAATTAAAAACCAACATTACCCCATCAACCTTTGGTTAGTAACTCAAGGTGCTGTCAATCCCCACACCATCACAGGATTAAATCAATCTTCTGTTTGGGGAATGGGTAAAGTCATCCGTTTAGAACACCCAGAATTAAATTGTCGTTGTGTCGATTTAGACCCCACACAAGAACTATTTACCCAAGTTGAAAACCTCGTTTCTGAAATTAACCATCCTGGAGAAGAAGCACAAATCGCTTTACATAAATCTGGGCGCAAAGTAGCTAGATTAACTCACTGCACTTATCAAATTCTCCCCGATGAACCTTATCATTTAACAATTAACAAACGCGGTGTACTTACATCCTTAAAATGGCAATCTTCACCCCGTCGTCAACCCCAAACCGAAGAAGTAGAAATTCAAGTAAAAGCCACCGGATTAAATTTTATTGATGTTCTCGATGCTTTGGGATTACTACCTTTTGAACGTAACTGGTTTGGTGTGGAATGTGCTGGTGAAGTTGTCGCCATTGGTGAAGGAGTCACACATTTAAATGTCGGTGATGCTGTGGTTGCACTGGCTACTGACAGTTTTAGTCAATATGTGACAACTAACGCTAATTACGTCATCAAAAAACCAGATTCCTTGAGTTTTACAGCAGCAGCTACTATTCCCGCCAATTTCCTCACTGCTGCTTATGCTTTACGGGAAGTTGCCAAAATTCAACCAAAACAACGCATCCTTATTCACGCGGCGACTGGGGGAACAGGAATGGCTGCTTTACAAATCGCCCAACAAGCAGGTTTAGAAGTCTTTGCTACAGCTAGTCCTGGGAAATGGGAGATTTTACGCGCTTTAGGTGTACAACATATCTTTAATTCGCGTACCTTGGATTTTGCCGAGGAAATTTTGGAAATCACCCAAGGGGAAGGAGTTGATATTGTATTTAACTCTCTGTCTGGTGAATTTATCCCGGCTAGTTTATCGGTACTCAAACCCCAGGGACAATTTATCGAAATTGGTAAACGGGGAGTGTGGAATGCAAAACAAGTTGCTCAAGTCAAGCCTAATGTTGCTTATCATCTAGTGGATTTGATGAGTGTTGCTCAACAACAACCCCAAATAATCCAAACCTTGTTACATTATCTCATGGCAGAGTTTTCTACAGGGAAAATGCGATCGCTTCCTCAAACCATTTTCCCCGCCACCAAAATAGTCGCAGCGTTGCAGATGATGCAACAAGCCCGACATATTGGTAAAATTGTCATTGCCCACACACCCACTGAAACAGTACAACCCCATGCAACCTATTTAATTACAGGGGGAATGGGCGGTTTAGGTTTACGTGTAGCCCGTTGGTTGGTAGAAAAAGGTGTGAAACATCTTGTACTTTTGGGACGTAACCAACCAGATACAGACGCACAGCAACAAATTCAAGCCTTACAAGCAACTGGGGCTAAAATTATTACCACTCAGGCGGATGTCAGCCAAAAAGACCAATTAGCAGCAGTTTTGGCAGATATTCAGCAAAACTATCCACCTTTGCGGGGAGTCATTCACGCAGCCGGAGTTTTAGATGATGGAATTTTACAACAATTAACTCCAGAGCGATCGCACCGCGTCATGAATCCTAAAATCACCGGTGCTTGGAATCTCCACCAATTAACGCAAAACATCCCCCTAGATTATTTCATCATGTTTTCTTCCGCAGCTTCCCTATTAGGTTCTCCAGGACAGGTAAACCACGTAGCTGCAAATACCTTCCTCGATGCTTTAGCCCAATATCGCCGCCATCAGGGATTACCTGCACTGAGTATAAATTGGGGTGTATGGTCAGATATTGGTGCAGCCGCTAAAAGACAAGTCTCTAATCAAATGAGTTCACGGGGTATCGGTGAAATTACTCCCGACCAAGGTATAGATATTCTAGAATTTCTCCTCACCCAATCTTCCACACAAGTAGGGGTAATTCCCATCAATTGGTCAGAACTGCTCAAGCAAAAATTATCCTCACCTTTCTTTAGCGATTTTTACAACCAAACTTCAGCAACCACCACTCAAAATCAAACTTCCCAGCTAATAGAGCAAATCAAAACTTTAGGGATAAAAGAACGTATTTCATATTTGAGAAATTACCTACAAACAGCAGTAAGTCAAGTTTTAGGTTCGTCCTCATCTCAACTACCAGATGTGCAGTTAGGATTTTTTGATATGGGGATGGATTCACTGATGATGATAGAGTTGCGGAGTCGTCTAGAAACAAGTTTAAAGCAAACAATTCCTTCTACAGTGTTGTTTGAACATCCCACCATCAACGCTTTAGCTGAATATATCGCTAACGAATTACTATCACAAAAAGCTGTAATTTCCACAATTACTGAACAGCAGAATCCTACTTCTTCAGATGTCACCTCTGAACAGAGAATTGAAATGTCTATCACAGCAGAATTAGCAGCCCTAGAAGCTCTATTAAGTAGCTAAACAGAATATAAAACCAATTCGCAATGGACTAACGTCCCGCTCCGTTGGCGCAGCCTCTGTCTACGACACGCTCCGCGAACGCAGAGAAGACAGCAATTCGCAATAAATCTTGCAAAAGTCAGAAAATGAGATGTGTCATTCTGAATGAAATATAGAATCTTTGAGATGTTTCGCTTTGCTCAACATGACACCTTAAGCATTTATGCAAGAGGTCTAATAATTACACCATATCATTGCTAATGGAGCTTCCCCTTGACTTTGTTATCTTTTTATGAAAATATACATACTGTGTATAAATAAATAATAGTTCATTAAAGATTTCAGGATATTTATTGTAAATTCAAGGGTTTAAGACCCCTACGTCTACACGTAGTATCAGTTGATTTTGGGTTTAAATCCCCGACTCCAACTGTATTTAATTTTGAATTTTGTTAGCGCAGCGTTAGCGAGTCCGCGAGCGTCATTTTGAATTTTGAATTGTTAATTAGGGGGTCATCGTGTTTATAGATTTATTTCTAAGTGGCGGAATACTATTAAATAATAGTGTAGCAATTCAAGGAAATTTAACTGGTTATAAAACTAGCCAGTTAGATATGGTGAAAACTATATCACCCAGCCTTTTACAGGCTAACAAAAATCCCCTAGAGTTACCTACAAATTCTGAAGAAGTCAAAATTACAAACAATTATCCAATTACTCTTCAACAAGCTGTAGAACTAGGGCAAAAAAACAATAATCAGTTACAGGTAGCATTACTGACGGTAGAACGCAGTCGATATGTACTGCGCCAACGGGAAGCGGAAGCTGGTTTATATCCCACGGTTAGTTTAAATGCAGGTGTGACATATCAAAAGTTAGCTGAAGGTCAACTTCAGCAAGAACAATTGCGGCAACAGTTAAGTGATGCTAGAGAGAGAGACTCTAATCTTTCTTCTAACTCAGAAGCAGCAACTTCTACTTTTAACGGGAGAGTGCAAATCATTCAAAATCTCAAACCAGAAACATCCCAGAGAAAGATAGCTGAAGAAGAAATAATTGTCAATGAGTTAGAAGTAGAGCGTCTGTCTGAAGAAATTCGTTTGAATATTGCCACAGATTACTATAATCTACAACAGGCAGATGAAGAAGCACGGATTGCTTTGTCCTCTGTAGAAAATTCCCAGGCTAGTTTACGAGATGCAGTAGCTTTAGAACGCGCCGGCGTGGGGACAAGATTTGATGTTTTGCGATCGCAAGTCAATTTAGCCAATGCTCAACAAAGGTTGACTCAATCCATTGCTAGACAACAAACCACTCGTCGTCAGTTAGCGGCTCGGTTAAATTTATCGCAAACGACGAATATCAGTGCAGCTGATCCCGTGCAAATAGCAGAGTTGTGGCAAAAAAGCTTAGAAGAAAGTATTCTTCTAGCTTTTCAAAACCGTCCTGAACTGCAACAGGAACTAGCGCGGCGCAAAATTGCCATAGAACAAACATCCACACCAGATGCAACTTACAATTCTTTTATCAATTACAATCTCCTTGACCGATTTAATGATCAAGTTGCCATTACAGATGGTTACGCAGCAGGACTGAGCATCAATAAAACTTTATTTAATGGGGGAGTAACCAGAGCCAGGGTAGCTCAAGCAAAAGCGGATATTGCGATCGCAGAAACAAGATTTGCCGATCAAATTGATCAAGTCCGGTTACAAGTAGAGCAAGCCTTTTTTAACAAGCAAGCCAATTTAAAAAATATCCAAACCGCCGACACAGCCTTAGAACAAGCTAAAGAATCTTTACGCCTTGCAAGGTTAAGATTTCAGGCGGGTGTGGGGACTCAAACTGATGTCATCAACGCTGAAAATGAGTTAACACAAGCTGAAGGAAATCGACTTACCGCAATTTTAGATTACAATCGCGCTCTGGTCAGTTTAAAACGAGCCGTTGCCGGAAATCGAGTTAAATCTACTTAACTACCTTTAAACTTTGGAGAGTCGTATCACAACAACCGCTAATAAATCCGCCTTGCTCTTGAATATGCTGTAAATATTCCAGCACAGATGATGTAATAACTTCCCCAGGAATTAACGCCGGAATTCCTGGGGGATAGGGACAAACAATTTCCGCACAGATGCGATCGCAACTCTCTAACACAGGTACAATTTCACTAGCAGCAAAAAAAGCCTCACGGGGAGAAATTCGCTTTAACTCTTGCTCCCTACAAGGGAAGGAGTTGGGGGTTAGGTTCGAGAGTTTGGTAGGGTGCGTCAGTATGTATCTTTTCTGGGTATAGTTGGGTTCTATCGCATTGACGCACCCTACATTGTGGATATTTTTTTGTCTGGAAGTCCCTAAACTCCTAAAACCCTGCACCAACTGCTCAATATCATCTGCTGTGTTACCCAAACTAATAATAAAAGTAATATTTTGCAGTGTAGCAAACTCCGCCGTTACACCCTGTGCATCCAATATTTCCTCCGCCTCAAACCCCGTCAAACCTAAACCAGAAACCGTAACAGTTAGCCGTGTTCTATCCAAATCTACAAACCCAGGTGATAAACAACCTTCTTCTGGTAACTGCAAAACTGATAAACCTGATATTTGACTGATTCTAGTTCTCGCATCATCTGCAAGCTGCAAAGTGCGAGACATGAGTTCTTTCCCCTCCATCGCCATTTGCTGACGTGCCGCATCGAGGGAAGCTAACAATACATAACTGGGACTGGTAGACTGTAAAAGTTGCAAAGCTTTACTTACTCGGTCAATATCTATCCTCTCACCTTGGACGTGCAGCATTGATGCTTGTGTCATTGCACCGAGTACCTTGTGAATCGACTGCACAGTTAAATCTGCACCGGCGGCTAAAGCTGGGGTAGGTAGTTGGGGATGAAAAGCAAAATGTGCGCCGTGGGCTTCGTCTACCAGCAAAGGAATATGATATTCATGGGTAATGTGAGCGATCGCCTGTAAATCTCCACAAACACCGTAATATGTCGGGTAAACTGTCAACACCGCCTTAGCATCTGGATGTTGTTCCAGAGCAGCTTGTAAGCTCTCAGGCGTGATACTGTGGGCAATATCTAAAACTGAGTCATATTCAGGGTTAACGAAAATTGGCATTGCACCAGAGAGAATTAAACCAGCGATCGCAGATGAATGCACATTACGCGGCAAAATTATCTTATCCCCTACACCACAAGTAGCCAGAATTGCCGCCTCAATTCCACAAGTAGAACCATTGACTAAAAACCATGTTTGTGAAGCACCAAAAGCCGCAGCCGCTAACTGTTGCGCCTGTTGAATTACCCCTTGAGGTGCAGATAAATTATCTAAATCAGCCAATTCTGTTAAATCAACACCAAACACATCCCTACCCAACAAATCAGCCAAAGGTTGAGCAATTCCTCGTCCCCGCTTATGTCCTGGGGTGTAAAAAGCAGCGTGAGGACGAGCAGCACAGTTTTTTAAAGCTTCTAGTAAAGGTGCTTGGTTTTGATTCATTAATCTGACTCGTAAATTAATTTTTTGACTTGTAAATCAAGTTTTTGACTTGTAACGCTGTGATTCTCGCCAACGAATTAGATAGTGGGGGGAAATTGAAGACATCCACCACCGTTATTTTCTCCAGAGTGACGCAAAGCTCTAAAAGGGATTAATTTTGAATTTTGAATTTTGAATTTTGAATTGTTAATTGTATCTTGCTCTGTTTCTAGCTAAAATAACACTTTTGGGCATAGCTATTTGGGGAGATGTCAACAATTCCAGTTTTCATCTAGTTTGAGAAGGTTGAATAATTTATGAGATGAATCATGATTCGACCTACAGTTATTACTATCCCCGAACCGCAAGTTCCCAACCCTGAGCCAAACCCATTACCAGAACCAACACCCACACCAGAGCCTACAATTCCCCGTCCCTTTCCTGAGCCTGTACCAGAACCAGTACCTGCTCCCATTCCCCAACCAGCACCTGCTCCCATTCCCCAACCAGTACCTGCTCCCATTCCCCAGACTATACCAAGTCCTGTTTAGTTTAACCCTGTCCATAAACTCAAAATCTAAAATCTAAAATGCTAAGAGCCGGAATTGTCGGACTTCCCAACGTCGGAAAATCTACTTTATTTAATGCTGTAGTTGCTAACGCCAAAGCAGAAGCAGCTAACTTCCCGTTTTGTACCATTGAACCCAATGTCGGCGTTGTTGCAGTACCAGACGAACGCTTAAACGTGCTTGCTAAAATTTCCGGTTCAGCACAAATTATCCCCGCACGAGTTGAGTTTGTGGATATTGCTGGCTTGGTGAAAGGTGCTAGCCAAGGTGAAGGACTAGGTAATCAGTTTCTCTCTCACATTCGGGAAGTTGATGCGATCGTTCATGTGGTACGTTGTTTTGAAAATGATGACATTATCCATGTCGCTGGTTCAGTTGACCCAGCGCGAGATATTGAAATCATTAATCTAGAACTAGGTTTAGCAGATTTATCACAAATAGAACGTCGCATTGAACGCACCCGTAAGCAAGCACGTACTAGTAAAGAAGCACAATTTGAAATCACAATCTTAGAAAAATTAGCTGCGGCTTTAAATGAAGGTAAATCAATCCGTCAAGTCAGTTTAACTGATGAAGAAGCCGAAATTATTCAAGGCTTAGGAATGCTTACTAATAAGCCAATTATCTACGCTGCAAATGTATCTGAAGATGACTTAGCAACAGGTAATGATTTTGTAGAACAAGTACGAAAAATTGCATCTCAAGAAAATGCTCAAGTCGTAATTGTCTCTGCTCAAGTAGAAGCGGAATTAGTAGAATTACCAGAAGAAGATAAAGCTGATTTTCTGGAATCTTTGGGTGTGAAAGAAGGTGGTTTAAAATCTTTAATTACTGCAACATACACCCTATTAGGGTTGCGGACATATTTTACCTGTGGTCCAAAAGAAACCCGCGCCTGGACTATTAATGCTGGGATGTCAGCACCTCAAGCAGCAGGTGTAATTCACTCCGATTTTGAACGTGGCTTTATTCGCGCTGAAACCGTTGCTTACAATGATTTAGTCACAAACGGTTCAATGAATGCAGCCAAAGAAAAAGGTTTAGTACGGAGCGAAGGGAAAGAGTACACTGTGCAAGAAGGGGATGTAATGTTATTCAGATTTAATGTCTAATTGTAGAGACGCGACTTACCGCGTCTTAATTCATCACTTTTTGATCTATCCCACTTCCAAACCAGGATTTCAAAGTCTCTCTCCTCGCAGGAGAGAGATTTAGAGAGAGGTTTTCCAGATACCGTGAAAAGTTAGATTCCATATTTACAAAACATCATCACCCAAAATGTAAATATAACCGCCTAAATTTTCATCATCCGTACCTACAACTACGCCACCATCTGCACCGGGAATAAGTTCTATAGCTTCGATATTTTTATAACTAATTTATGTTTAAGGTTTTTCATTAATAGCTCTGCTATTGAATGCAATAAAAATAACATAAAGGTAGCGATCGCCTTAAAAAACCCAAAAGCACAAATATTTTACGCCATCCTACTACCTTGGTGTATTATATTTTGGTGAACTTATTAAGAATATTTCCTATTTAATCTATGGTTTTCTTGTTTGGTATTGAACATGAAGTAGCTTTCCTCAACCGAGAGGGAAAGTTTGCAGATTTTACCTGTACAAAATTTGCAGATTTTGCTCAAATTATCGACAAACTGCCCATTTATGCTGATGACCATCTGCAATTGCGTGTGGGTGATGCTGGTATTAGAACCAAGAGATGGTACATCGAAGGATTTGAAAGATTCGCAGATTCTGACAAGGTAATCGATTGTACCTCAAAAGGTATAGAAATTAGAACCACAATCCACTCTCATATTCAGGGAGCGATTCAGGAATTATCCGCCAGTTTTGATTTACTACGTGAGGTAGCTGTTGAATTGGGCTTTTCCCCAGTGTTAACTAGTTTTAATCCCTACAAAACAGCTTTTGAACCCAACCCACCATTAAATGAATACGAAATTCAGCAGTTACAGGCTTATCCTGATGAACAAACTGCTTACATTTACATGGTTTCATACGGGCCAGACTTAAATATTTCAGTCCCAGATTTACCAATTGAACAGGTAATTGATATTGGTAAAAAGTTGACTTATTACAGTCCTTATATTGTACCTTTTAGTTATAGTTCTCCTTTTTATAACGGCACACTTTGGCAAGGCTTATCAGTCAGAACATTTATCAGAACTGGTAAAAGATCAGCAGCTTTAGTATTTGTTCCAGAAGAGGAGCAACTAATTAAGAGTGTGCCATCATTAACAAAAATTGCCCGTCTACCAGCCGAAATAGGACGGATTGAATTTAAAGCTTTTGATAGTTGTGATGATTTTTCTATTTATGCAGCACTATTAGCATTATTAAAGGGTCTAATATTAGATGAATCTTTAATTGGTAGAGCCATTACACCAGACGCATCTCTACACCAAATTTCAGCAAAAGAAGGCTTTGGCAACGAAGATATATTAATGAATGCTAGAGAAATTTTGCAAGCAGCAGAAGTTGCCCTAGGAGATGATCCAGATATTAAATTATTAACACCATTGAAGTTAATGTTAGAACAACGCCGAACAAAATCTCATGAGTTAATAGAAGTTTTCCAGCGTTTAGGCTCTATTGAAGATGCACTCAAGCAAACCTATTAATAGGGGATAGGTGACAGGTGATAGGTGACAGGTGACAGGTGATAGGTGACAGGTGACAGGGGATAGGGGATAGGGGATAGAGAAAAAGGGCGCAGCCCATTACGAATTACGTTAGCGTAGCGGGACGTTAGTCCATTATGAATTACGAATTAATTCAATCTCTGACTGTTTCCTTTGTGCTATTTTGAATAGACTTTGGCTCAATTTCTTGGCTGGGGGGAATCTTTTCAATGGGAATTAGTGCATTCATTACATCCTTAACAATAGGGGCTGCAACCGTAGAACCATAGGCATTTGCGCCTTTTGGTTCATCTACCACAGCCAAAATCACATAGCGAGGAGATTCCACGGGTAAAATAGCGACAAAACTAGTAATTCTTGCCCCAGGAATATAACCACCGTTAGGGCTGGCTTTTTGGGCTGTGCCGGTTTTGCCTGCAATGCGATATCCAGGAATTTGGGCAGCCTTACCAGTTCCTACAGTAACAACAGTTTCCATCATTTCTACTACCTTTTGAGCTGTAGTAGTTGAGAAAATTTGGCGTGGTGCTGGGTGATTAGGTGTGTGATGGATTTGTCCCTTGCTATCAACTAACCCTTGGATGACGTGAGGTGTCACCAACTTACCACCGTTAGCTAATGCACCTTGCATTTGTACCAGTTGTAATGGTGTTAGAGAAAAACCTTGTCCAAAGGAAGTGGTTGCATTTTCAATCGGTGAACGAATAAATATTTCTTGATTTTTGAGTTTACCACTAGCTACAGAGGGTAAATCTGTATCAACTGCTTGTCCTATCCCCAAACGTTCTAGCCAGTTGTAATAAACCGAAGGTTTTAACTTTTGGATGATTTTCACCATGCCAATGTTGCTAGAATTTTGCAGAATTTGAGCAATATTAATCTGCCCGTAACCATTAAGTCCGGCATTCCTGATAGTATATTTACCTATTTGAATTGCCCCAGGATCATTAAATGTATCATCTGCATTGATTACACCATTTTCTAGTGCGATCGCTACAGTCAATGGTTTAAATGTTGATCCCGGCTCATAAAGATCCGAGACTGTCCAGTTCTTAAATAGGGAAATATCGGCTTTAGAATAGTCATTAGGGTCATAGGTAGGCTGAGAAACTAGGGCTAAAATAGAGCCATCTAAGGCATCCATGACAATTACTGCCCCACGTTTGCCCTTAAACTCTTCCATTTGCTTTTTGAGTGCCGCACGGGTAGCCCTTTGGAGACGACTATCAATAGTCAATTTCATCCTTAAATCGTCGGCAGCCAAGAAACCTTCAGGGGCATTATCTGGCATCACCGCCCCATTTCCAGCTCGGTTTAAGCTCACAGTTTTTTGAGAACGTTCTAACCACTGGTCTTGGGAGAATTCCACACCAGCCTGACCACGACGGTCAATATTTACGTATCCTACAATATCAGCCATCAAATCACCCTGGGGGTAATATCGGGAATATTTGGAAATCAACTCTAAACCATTTAAGCGCAATCCCTTCACCTGATCACCAATAGTTTCAGGTAAAGCTGAGGACAATGTAATTCCACTTTTTCGGCTTTGAAAAATTTTGACTAACTCAGGCGGAGTTTTATCTAGAAGCGGAGCTAGTTGTTCGGCTATGGCTTCATTTGTCTTGTCAAACAGCTTGGGGTGGGCATATAAGGTATAGACAGGACGGTCAATAGCTAACACATTATCATTGCGATCGACAATGAGGCGACGGGGCGTATAGGGGCGCAATTTCATCATTTGCTGGTTTTTAGCTCTTTGGGTAAGCTTTGGACCCTGAACAATTTGTAAGTTATACAAATTGATGGCTAAACCTAGCCCCGCAGCCATTAATAGCCCCCAAACAGTCAATAGTCGGAATTTAGCATTTGCTATTTGTTCTTGAGTGGGGGGGACAGTAGCTTTCATGTCCCTATTTTTAGCAACCCTTCGCTGTCCGGTAAATTCCGGCTTACGTAATTTTCTAAACTTTAATTGACTTGGTGTTTTTTGCATAACCCTACTCCTTTTCTATTCCCCGTTCCCTATCATTAGTATCCCCGTGAAGAGGACGTGGGCGACTGTATTTCTGAGGCTGGTTTTGTACTGGGAGATAGTACATCAGGTTGAGAGGATGAGGAATCGAGGAAAATAGTGTTGGTAGGAGTTGGTAATACTAGACCAGTTTTTGAGTTTTCTGCCTCTTCAGCTATTTTGTTGGTTAGTGTGGCATTAGTTGTTGTCAGGTGTCGCTCATGACGTTGGAGGTTTTGCAGTCTGCGATAGTTTTTACTCCAAAGGTCTTGAGTATAGACTGTGCATCCATATACAACTAACGTTGCTGCCACTAATAGAAACGCTACAACAGAGGAATGACGATGTAAGGTATGCAGTCGCAATAACCATAAAGGCATGGCTGTGGCAGTAGGGACTACAGGCACATTGAGAAATTTTGAGTTTGAGCTTCTTGGTTGAGGACTTGACCGACCTGTAGAATGAGATATCTGAGATGATTTTAAATTTTGCCTTCCTGGAGTAACGGGAAGCGATAAATTTTTTGAGGATTGCCGTTGTTTTGTGGTCGGTAATGACGCGGTTGGAGTTACATCGATAGAAGCATTCTGCACTGTTGATTCTAAACGTGCCGATTGACGCTTCCTGCGCCTGGGAGTAGAACCTTGTCTACTTCCCGGTTTAGCAGTATTTGATTTGCGAACAGCAGTCATAAATTTTTGCGATTAGAAATAATGTATTGTAAGCTGATTATTCATTTTTGCTAAGGTTAGGCTCACCCTCTTTGTCACAAATACAAATAACACGTTGATAGATGGGTATTACATCTCAAGTATGGCAACCCCAATCTCCTAGGGCAAGAGTCACCAGAATATTGCTGCATCCTGTTATGCCTATTGCTGACACTATCGATTTTTCTTTTTTGGATGTCAATTCGCATCAACTTAGCTGGCTCTGAAATCTAAGCTACCTAATGAACTCAGACATAAGACCAATCCCAATAAACTTAGTCCAAAGTATAGCTTTTGAATATGTATTGGCAGTGGTTTAAAAAATTAGCAACAAATAGGTTATCGTATTCAACAGGCGAATTTTTTTTATTGCCGCAATTGGTGAAAGAGGAGTTTATGAAAACAAAAATCTTTGGTTTTGCATTGATGTTAAGTCTGGCTGGATTTCTAGGAGCTTGTGAAGGTACTCCTGATCCTGCTGCTACCCCTGCTGCTACTACCCCTGGTGAACCAGCTGACACAGGTGCTGCTACCCCTGCACCTGCTACCCCTGCACCTGCTACTCCATAGAAGATAGTTAGTCGATCTTCTAAGAAAGTTTTGTAACTAATCCTCATAGCATGGCTTGAGGTAATTAGTTACAAGATCAATCAACTAGCTTCTGCATTTGAGTGTAGCTAATGGACAACTTGAAGCTTGCTTCAGATTGTTATTTTTGGTAGAGCAGTAGTTATGGGACACTGGTGATGATATTTACTTTCTCACTTCAGTGTCCAAACAATGGGTAATTGGGTATGAAAAATTACCAGATTATGAAGCAGATTAAATTTGTCTTTTGGAGCATTAGTAGTAGCCTTGTGGTGTGGTTAAGTAGTCATTTGGGGCTAGCGGTAATGGCACTACCACCGATAAATGATACACCAGAAGAGATATTACGTACAGAAATTATTATAGATGCGCGATCGCCTATAGATGGTAAACTGCTCACACCTGTTGAGTATGCACAACTACAAGAAAAGCTACAAGTTAGCCCACCTCCTAAACTGAGTCAGAATTTACGGCAAACAGTTTTTTTGTTACGGTTACGGAAAGTTTTACTTCAAGTTTTCCCGTTTTTAGATTTGTAAGGGTCAAGTTTAAACGCAGAGGGGCGCGGAGGTTCACGCAGAGGGGCGCGGAGGGTTCATTTGAAAGAAATCTCCTCTTCCCCTCATCTGCTGTCACCTGTCACCTATCACCTATCTATAATCTTGACTTTGGATGTCTCGCAGACGGGCGGCGTTACGCATATTGTATTCTGTGCGGGTAAAGCGGTTGAGTTGGGCTTCAAAAAACTCGCGGTTGGCTTGCAGGTGTTTGGGGTTGGGGTCGTCTAGGGGATATAATAAGGCGGTTCGTAATGCTTGAATTACCGCAGAGGTGACATTATACATGGAACGTTGGAAGGTAATACCTAACTGAATGAGGATGTCTTCTTCTCCACGACAATATTGTTGGTAATAATCTACAAGATATTGGGGTAAGAAATGCAACATATCTTGCATTAATAATGTCGGTGGAATCCCTGCTGTACCTACGGGAAATACATCGGCGTAGAGAATGCCATAATGAAAGTCTTTTTGGTCATCGGGTACTTGACCAGCTTGGGCATTATAGGATTTTGTGCCTCTAAAGGGGGCTGTGCGGTAAAATACAGCTTCTACGTAGGGTAGTGCGGCTTCGTATAGCCAAGTAAAACCTTTGGATTTGGGGATGATTTCGTAACATTCTCCACGAATATACACATGATGATAAATCGGACGACCAGCGATCGCAAATATGCCATTGACTAAAAAGTTCATCGCGTCGGGGACACCTTTAAAGCCGCCTTCATCATAAATATCCGACATCTCAAAGAATACCGGGGCCATGACTTCCCAGAATAAACCGAGGTTGGAGTAGTAAGACATCTGGCGACACTGTTCTAAAAACATATCGGGGAACAGCTTGTACATTCCCAGCATGACTGGGTTGCCTTGAAAGTACGCTTTAATTGCCCTGTCTGCATTGGCTTTGTATTCTTCCGAGTCGAGGTAAGCATCAAATTGGTTAACTGGGGCATACATCTGACGATGCCACAGCATAGCCCGCATACACGCTTCCGCAAATTCCATATTAATGCGATCGTGTAATAAATGATGCAATAGCTTTGGCATTTTGACGGTTTCACCCTTTTCCATAAATGCCAATAATTCAGGGTGGGCAGTTGCTTCACCACGCCAAATTCTTAAATCAGCATCATCACCAGCATAGTGATTATGTCTGTCTAAATATTCTTGGGATATAAAATATTTAAAAAAGGGAAAAGGATTTAAAAATTCTTGTTCAGCAATATAAAGCAAGTCACGCCAATAAAAATCCATCGGTACAGCATAAGCTTTATAAATACCGATAATTTGCATCAAATTCTCTGGCGTATCTGGCAACATCGAACCGCCAGCTTCTAGGCGATGAATGATATCAGCAAATTCGTGCTGGGAAGGAGGTAATTTCGTAACAGGTTTATCTGGAGTTTGTACCATTGCAATTTCTTAGATAATAAAATTAACCTCTGTGCCTCTGTGCCTCTGTGGTGAAAAATTTTTCTTAACCACAGAGACACAAAGAAAAATCGATTTCTTACTACTTCAAAGCCACTTGAGAGACTACGGTTTTTTCAATAGGAGGAATTGTCGCTATCATTGCTGTGGTTGTGTTTTCACTCCAACGCACTAACCAAGTAGGTTGTATACCTAAAAAGATAATCAGAGATGCCAAAACTAAGGCGGGTATTTTCTCAGCCCATACAACTTTGGGATAATAGGCGAGGTTATCTAACTTGCCAAAGCAGGTACGGTTGAGGAGGATGACAAAATACACGGCTGTTAAACCGCTAGATGCTACACATAAAAGTGTCGGCAGTGGAAAGACCGAGAAACTGCCCTGAAAAACGATAAATTCCGCGATAAATCCTGTTAAACCGGGAATCCCGGCACTCGCCATCCCACTGAGAACTAGTAACGCACTAATTAAGGGTAAACCGCGAATAGGACTCATTAAACCATTGAGTTTGTCTAACTCCCGTGTGCCTACTTTCGCTTCTACAATCCCTACTAGGTGGAATAGAATTGCCAGAATCAAACCGTGGCTGAACATTTGGGAGACAGCACCAACTAGTGCTAAAGCGGTGCTAGAGGCACTAGCCAGCAATACATAGCCCATGTGACCAATAGAGCTGTATGCTACCATGCGCTTGATATCTTTTTGCGCGATCGCAATTACTGCCCCATAAATTGCACTAATTGCCCCCCAAATGGCTAAGGTTGGGGCTACAGCACTCCAAGCTTCGGGAAACATTCCCATCCCAAACCGCAATAGTCCATAAGTTCCCAACTTCGCTAACACTCCACCTAACAAAATAGCAATGGGTGCGGAAGCTTCTACATAAGCATCGGGTAGCCAAGTATGGAAGGGAACAAGGGGAATTTTGATGCCAAACCCTAAGATAATTCCGACTAAGAGGATGAATTGCAACCCGGCGGAGAGAGTTTGTGTAGATACGGCATCAAAAGCAAAGCTGGTAGAACCAGTTAAAAAGACCATCCCTAAGAAAGTCGCCAGAATTAAAGCACCGGAAACAGCCGTGTAAATTAAGAATTTGATGCCAGCATAAGCCCGTTTTTCTCCTCCCCAAATAGAAATTAGTAAATAAAACGGGATTAATTCTAGTTCATAAAACAGGAAGAATAGCAGTAAATTTTCTGCTAAGAATGCTCCCGCCACACCACCACTAATTAATAAAATTAGGGAGTAAAAAAGTCTGGGGCGGTGAGTTTCTTTATCACTGCTATAAATCGCAATCCAGGTGAGTAGGCTATTGAGTACCAACATCAAAATTGATAAGCCATCAACCCCTAGTTGATAACTCAAACCCAAGGTTTCATTCCAAGGTAAATATTCTCGAAACTGCATCCCTGGATTGCTGATATCAAATTTCAGCAAAATAAACAAGTTCCAGAGTAAAACTATGCCGGCAATAGTTAAAGATACTAATCTCACCCGACTAGCTGGAACGACTTTACCAGGTAAAAACCCGATAATTATAGCACTTAAAATTGGTATCCAAATTAGAACACTTAGCATATAGCAGTCCGCTTTGATTTTGGAAATTACTTGCTTAGGAGGGAATTAGGGGACAGGTGACAGGGGAAAAGAAAGCAGGGGAAGCAGGGGGAGAAAAATACAATGCCTACCTATTCAGCACTCACTACTCACTACTCACTACTCAGCACTCAGCACTCAGCACTCAAGAACTCAGCACTATTAAAAAATCAGACTTAAAAACTGTACTCCCCAGAATGGCCAAGTTACCCATGCGCCTAAAACACCTACACCTAAAAGCACTGTCAAGGCATAAAATTGAGTTTGTCCATTGGTGCTGTACTTGAGACTTTCACCACCTAAAAGTGAAAACAAACCAACTAAGTTAACAATGCCATCAACTACAAAACGGTCAACCATATCAGCAAATTTGGAAAGTTGGGCAACGCTGAAAATGATTGTCATCCGATAGAGTTTAGGTGTGTAAAAATCGTAAGCAAACAAGTCTTGTAAAGGTTTCCAAGGGAGGCGGACTGGCTTGGGAATATTGCCTAAATAAATGACTGCGCTAATACTGCAACCGAAAATACTTGACCAAATTAGTAATAGTGCAACGTCTTTGTTGAGTTCTGCCCAACTGGGTAGTAGTGATAAACTTTGTAACACCAAAGGCAGATGGAGAACAAAACCCAATAAAATCATCATGGGTAATATCATCGGCCAGTGAACTTCAGGCGATCGCTCACTCATTTGTTTGACTTTACCACCGAAAATTAAGCCGAATTCTCTGGTTAAACTGACGGCTGTTAAGGCGTTAACTGTAATCACAATTCCCACTAACCAAGGGTAATTTCCCCAAAGACCATCAGCTAGTTTTAATAAAGCCCAAAAGCTACCCAAAGGGGGAAACCCAATTAGCCCCAAAGTTCCCACAATAAAGGCTAAACCAGAAATGGGGCGACGTGACCATAAGCCACCCAGTTGCGTAACATCTTGGGTGATGTTATTCCAAACAATTCCGCCGGTACTCATGACTAAGAGTGCAGAGGATAAAGCGTGGGTGAGTACCAAAAGTAATGCTGCATCGTCTTGCTGTGCGCCTACGGCAATGAACACTAAGCCCATGTAAGCACTAACAGAATAAGATAAACAGCGTTTCAGGTCAATTTGCGCGATCGCAATTAAGGAAGCACCAATGGCTGTAACTGCACCAATGGCAATAATAAACGCCGAAACTACAGGCGAAAGTGTTAATACAGGTTGGAGTTTAATTAGTACCCACGCACCACTAGCAACTACTACCGAATTTCTTAAAATTGTACTGGGGACAGGGCCTTCCATCGCCTCATCTAACCACAGATGCAAAGGAAACTGAGCGCACTTACCCATCGGCCCAGCAACTAAGGCTAAACCTACCCATGTCATTACAGTCGGGTCAACTTTAGCTGTAGCAGCCCATTCCGCTAAGTCTGTATAATTCCAAGTCCCTGATAGATTCCACAGTCCCAAGACTCCCATCAGCAAGAATAAGTCTCCCACCCGCTTGGTTAAGAAAGCATCTCTTGCGCCGGTGACTACCAAGGGTTGACTAAACCATAAGCCTACTAATAGGTATGTTCCTAAAGTCAGGACTTCCAAAATTACATAGCTAAAAAATAGATTATTGCATAAAGCTAAAGCACATAATCCCGCTTCAAATAATCCCAATAAAGAATAGAAGCGTCCCCAACCCCAGTCCATTTCCATGTAACCAATCGCAAAAATTTGTGCAAGCAAATTTAAGCTAGTAATTACCACCATTGCACCCACACTTACCGAAGAAATTTCTAAGGCGATAGTGAGGTTTAAACCTGCGGTTGATAGCCAAGGTATAAATACTTCTTGGGGTGGTTGATTCCAGGTTGTTTGTAAAGCTAGGACGCTATGAACCAACGCCAAAAATGTCATGATTAAATTTACATAACCTGCTGGCCTTGGCCCCATTCTGCGAATGACTCCCGGCGACCAAGGAATCGCCAACATTCCACCTATTAAGGCATAGCACGGAACTAGCCAAACAGTCTCTAGTAGAAACTGAGCCATGAAATTAACCTCTGGATTTACAGCAGAAATTAACCAAACTGGGGCAAATTTAACCTTGCTCCCAGTCAGCTAATTATTGTAGATAAGGGAATTTATTTTTGCTTAATATTATTTTCAGCTTACCGTTATATTTACCAAAAAGGAATTATTTAACAAAATAAATCTACGATGTCTACTCTAATTAATTCTTATATAATCAATTTTCTGATTTTAATCATAGACTCTATTCTATAGGTTAACTTACGGCTAACCCATAGGAATCATCGACTTTTATCTATGGATATAAAGATTAATATAGAGACGCAGCGAATAGCGTCTCTAGGTTAGCAACTAAAAAACAGAGGTAATTACCAAAGCCATAACTGTTGATAATTGCTGAAATTCGCTGATGGGGGCGGGCTGCATATCACGATAGTCTAATATTTGCACAACAATGAGATAGGCGATCGCTAACAGAACAGAAATTGCCCCCGTGATAATTGCTACAATTTTAGAGCGATTCATGAGTATTTCCTACAATGCAGATGATGGGAGTGTACCTATATCTACATTGCCACAGCCGATGCCAAAAATTAATCTTTAACCTAACCGCGATCGCGTCTAGCAGGTAAAATATTATTTGAGGTGCAATCAATATCACGTTGAGGATGTCATCCCAAATTTTTCTTTTGGATACGCAAAGCTAGAATTTACAAGCTTTTTGACCAACAAGACACTACAGGCAATGCGTTCAGTTTGCCGAAAGCCTATAATATCTTGCATCAGCCGATAGACTGTTCTCTTACTGTTAGCTTTAAACTCTGGAAATATTACCAAAGCTTTTTCTAAGAACATTAAATATTGGACATAATCCAAAAATAAAGCTTCTCTAGCCAGTTCAAAATATGATTTGGCTAAAGCCTGGCGGTACTTTATTAAAAGTTGCTTCCTTTGCAATAGTTCCTGTTCTACTTTCTGTAATACTAGATGGTGGCTTTTTAACCACCGACTTTTAGAAGCAGTAGAAACTGTCACAGAACCATATTTTCTGTAAATAGCATAACAGCCTGGTTGGTACACAACTTTACCTCCATTCATCACCACGGATAGAAAAAAAGCTCTATCCTGGGCGGCGGGTAAATTTTCATCCCATCCCCGACTATTTTCTACTGCACTTCTCTTATACATTAAAGCCGCCAAAGCCACCCACCAATTTGCTAGTAAAGCCGCTAAAATGTCTGTTTTCGCTTCAGCTATTTCTATTTTATCCAAGACACTAGAACCATCAAGTAAATGATGCTGATGTCTCCAGTCACTATAAACAACATCTGCGCCTGTAGCTTCTAACAGACTGACCTGTTTTTCTATCTTTTCAGGTAAAATATAATCATCTGCATCTAAATATTGAATATATTTTCCCTGAGATAAATCAAAGCCTCGATTGCGAGCGTAATTACCGCCTTGATGTAAATAACTACGCCAAATAATTTTATCACCGTAGCTTTTGATAATTTCCAAAGAGTTATCTGTAGAACCGTCATCAATGACAATGATTTCCAAATGAGAATAGGTTTGTTGTAAGCAGCTATCAATCGCTTCAGATAACCACTTCTCAGCATTAAAACAGGGTATGATTACTGAAACTAATTGGGACATAATATAGATTCTCTTATTTTTATCTCAAATATAGAAATCCGATTTGATTTATGAAACAATCTAAGTAGAAGTAGTAGAAGTAGAAGTAGGGTGTGTTAGGCGTAAGCATTAACGCATCGAAGGCGTTGGGGAAGGTGCGTTAAGCCTGCACATTTTCTCTCTTATAAATCAACACGAGTTGAGTATATAATAAAAATATTTATTATTCAATTAAAAAAATAATATTCTTACTAAAGACAGATTTTAATATTAATTTTCTGCTAACTCTCGATCAGTAATGTATGGGATAAAAGCCTACAAGTATCAATATTTTTATTTGGGCTGTAAGAAATATTTAATGTCTTATTTACTAGAGGAATTTTGTTCATCACAAACAGAAACACAATGATATGTAATTAATAAAATAGCCATCATTTACACAATTAGCAAAAATCGAATTGAAATTATGTATATAATAAACTTAAGTTAAATTAAAAATACTTTTAATACTAGGAACTCTGCTAGAGTTAACTGTTATGTCCCTGACTGAAGAGATTCTCTCCCAACTACCAGGTAATGTTTTAGGCGGCTTGCGTAGTGCCGATCGCATCCTCGAATCTATCAGAGAAAATACCGCACCAGTCCCTTCAGTAGTCAAAGAAAATCAACAGCCTTTAGGTGCTGTAGACTGGGACGTAATTATCTGTGGTGGGACTTTAGGCATTTTAATTGGTTGCGCCTTAGCAGTGCGGGGACTGCGGGTGGCGTTGCTGGAAAGGGGTATTTTGCAGGGGAGAGAACAGGAGTGGAATATCTCCCGTCAAGAGTTAGAAGTCTTTGTAGAATTGAACCTGCTAACAGAGGCAGAATTGGCAAGTGCGATCGCTACACAATACAATCCAGCTAGAGTTAAATTTAAAGATGGTGCAGAGGTTTGGGTAGAAGATGTCTTAAATATCGGTGTAGATCCGGTTTATTTATTAGCTACACTCAAAACCAAATTTCTCGCGGTTGGTGGAGAGTTATTAGAAAATACACCCTTTAGCGATGTAGTGGTTCACCCAGATGGGGTAATAGTTAATCATCAATTCAAAGCCAAATTATTACTCGACGTAATGGGACATCTTTCCCCCATCACCCAACAAGCACGCCAAGGGAAAAAACCAGATGCACTATGTTTAGTAGTAGGAAGTTGCGCCCAAGGTTTCCCAGCAAATAACGCTGGAGATTTAATCTTATCATTCACCTCTTTACAGAATCAATGTCAGTATTTTTGGGAAGCCTTCCCCGCTAGAGACGGGAGAACAACTTATTTATTTACATATATGGATGCCCATCCCCAACGCCTGGGCTTAGAAGATTTATTTGCAGAATATCTGCGTTTATTACCAGAATATCAAGGCGTGGAATTGAGCCAACTAAAATTTCAACGCGCTTTGTTTGGTTTCTTCCCAACTTACCGCCAAAGTCCCCTGCAAACCCCTTGGCATCGCATTTTACCAGTGGGAGATAGCAGTGGTAGTCAGTCCCCCTTAAGTTTTGGTGGTTTTGGTGCAATGGTGCGTCATCTGAAGCGGTTAACAATTGGCATTGAAGAAGCATTACAAACTGAGCAATTATCTGCAAAGGCGTTGGCACAATTGCAACCATATCAACCTAGTCTGAGTGTGACTTGGTTATTTCAAAAAGCTATGAGTGTTGGTGTTAATCAGACCATTCCACCAGAGCAAATTAACCAATTACTTTCTGCGGTATTTCAAGAAATGCAGCAGTTAGGAACGCCAGTGCTAAAACCATTCTTACAAGATATAGTGCAGTTTTCCGCCTTGACACAAACACTATTAAAAACTGGGTTAAATCATCCGGTTTTAGTTGCTAAAATAATTCCCCAGGTAGGTTTAATCAACTTACTAGATTGGCTATTGCAGTATAGTAATTTAGGTTTTTACTCTGCCTTATTTGCACTAAGTCCCATAATAGAAACATGGATTAAGAATTTACCCCCTACACAACAATATTACTGGCATCGCTTAATTGATGCTTGGAAGTTTGGTTCTGGCGGCGATTACTCTAATTCGTAATTCGTAATTCGTAATTCGTAATTCGTAGGACTTACGCAACTGGCATATTTTTCATGTAGGGGAGGCAAAAAGCGGTGTGGATTTTCCTCCCGCTTTATTGCCGTTGTGTGACGCTGCAAAAGTATTTGAACGTAGTCATGAGACTTATAGCGTCACGCACCAACCATCGATTGTGACATTTGCGTAAGTCCTGATTCGTAATGGACTAACGTCCCGCTATGCTCTAAGCGCAACTATGCCGCAGGCTTTACATAATTCGTAGTTCAAGAATACATAACTTGAGAGGCAGATGAAAGGCTTAATTACGTTGTCAAAAAAACTAAAACGAAGTTTCCACGTTTGCAAGAAGCCTTTAGTAAGTTTTAGCACGCTAGAATTTAACAAAGTATTCTGCATTTAACCAGCAAATATACTGTAGAGTAATTACTGAGAAAAACTAGTTAAATAGAGACATTAGTGGACTTTTCACGTACCCCTAGCGATCAAAACTCAGTGTCTGCATCGGGTAAGGCTGCGGTTCCTTCCTTAGAAATCAATGCTTCCCGCCAGTTTACCCCCTGGCTACTCGAGCAAAATCTCAGTCTGGCATTTACCACCTATCAAGCAGGTAAATTATTTTTTATCGGCTTGCAACCAAGCGGCAAACTATCGGTATTCGAGCGCACCTTTGAGCGATGTATGGGTTTATATGCCCAAGATGGCAGCTTGTATATGAGTTCTTTATATCAACTGTGGAGGTTTGAAAACACATTGCAACCGGGGCAAATACACAACAACTACGATGCTGTGTATTTGCCCCAGGTGAGTTATGTGACTGGAGATTTAGATATCCACGATATCGCTCTGAGTAGTTCTCCAACAAATAACGATGCACTTAATTTAATATTTGTCAATACATTATTTAGCTGTTTAGCTAGAGTTAGTCAAACCCATAGTTTTATTCCCTTTTGGCAACCGCCGTTTATTAGTAAATTAGCAGCAGAAGACAGGTGTCATCTCAACGGGTTAGCACTGCGAGATGGTCAACCCAGATACGTCACGGCTGTTAGTCAATCGGATGTAGCAGAAGGATGGCGGGATAGACGGGGTGATGGTGGTTGCGTTATTGATATAGAGAGTAACGAGATACTAATTACAGGACTTTCCATGCCCCATTCGCCTCGGTGGTATCGAGACAAACTGTGGTTACTCAACTCTGGCACAGGAGATTTTGGCTACCTAGACTTGAAACAAGGCAGCTTTGAACCAGTGGCATTTTGTCCGGGATATATGCGCGGTTGTGCATTTCATGGCGACTTTGCTGTAGTGGGGATTTCTCAGCCGAGACACAACAAGACTTTTAGCGGGTTGCCTCTAGATGAGAAATTACAACAAAAAAATGCTGAACCTCGCTGTGGGTTACTGGTGATTGATCTGCGGAGTGGGGATATTGTGCATTCACTGCGAATGGAGGGGGCAGTATTGGAATTATACGATGTAGTAGCACTAGCTGGGGTGCGTCGTCCAATGGCGATCGGTTTTAAGAGTGATGAGATTCGCCGGATGGTGACGATGGGATAACAGATGAGAAATTTCCCATCTTTTGACCCGTTTAAGTCGGTAGTTGGGGTATTAGGGACTTCCAGATAAAAAAATATCCAAACTGTAGGGTGCGTCAGTGCAAAAAAACCTAACTGTACCAAGAAATTATTCATACTGACACACCCTACCAACCATCAATTTAGAATAATTTATTTTTTAGTGTTCCCTTAAACCAGATCAAAAACAACACTTCGACAAGCGGTAGTTGAGCGCAGTCGAAACTTAGTGCATCGCTGACAACTAACAACTAACAAACGAGAATCAACAACAATGGCTAATGCAGTTTTAAATCTATCTGACCTGAATGGCAGCAACGGCTTTGTGATTAACGGCATTGATGTGCTTGACAGATCAGGTAGCTCCGTCAGCAGTGCGGGGGATATCAACGGCGACGGCTTCGATGACCTGATTATCGCGGCAAGAGTGAATAATGCAGGGGTGAGCTATGTGGTCTTTGGTAGTAGTAGTGGTTTTAATCGCCAACTCAACCTTTCTGACCTGGATGGCAGCAACGGCTTTGTAATTAATGGCATTGACAGGTTGGACTACTCAGGTAGCTCCGTCAGCAGTGCGGGGGATATCAACGGCGACGGCATCGATGACCTGATTATCGGGGCAAGAGGTGCCGACCCCAACGGTCAGAATGAAGCAGGGGAGAGCTATGTGGTCTTTGGTAGTAGTGGTGGTTTTAATGCCCAACTCAACCTTTCTGACCTGAATGGCAGTAACGGCTTTGTCATTAACGGCATTGACAGGTCTGACAGATCAGGTAGCTCCGTCAGCAGTGCGGGGGATATCAACGGCGACGGCATCGATGACCTAATTATCGGGGCAATTTTTGCCGACCCCAACGGTAAGGAAAATGCAGGGGAGAGCTATGTGCTCTTTGGTAGTAGTAGTGGTTTTAATGCCCAACTCAACCTTTCTGACCTGAATGGCAGTAACGGCTTTGTGATTAACGGCATTAATGAGTTTGACAGCTCAGGTCGCTCCGTCAGCAGTGCGGGGGATATCAACGGCGACGGCTTCGATGACCTGATTATCGGGGCAATTTTTGCCGACCCCAACGGTCAGAATGGTGCAGGGGAGAGCTATGTGGTCTTTGGTAGTAGTAGTGGTTTTAATGCCCAACTCAACCTTTCATCTCTGGATGGCAGCAACGGCTTTGTGATTAACGGCATTGATGCGGGTGACTACTCAGGTAGCTCTGTCAGCAGTGCGGGGGATATCAACGGCGACGGCTTCGATGACCTGATTATCGGGGCACCAAATGCCGACCCCAACGGTCAGTATAATGCAGGGGAGAGCTATGTGGTCTTTGGTAGTAGTAGTGGTTTTAATCGCCAACTCAACCTTTCTGACCTGGATGGCAGTAATGGCTTTGTCATTAACGGCATTAACAGGTATGAAAGCTCAGGTGGCTCCGTCAGCAGTGCGGGAGATATCAACGGCGACGGCTTCGATGACCTGATTATTGGGATAACTCGTGGAGAGAATAGCAGCTATGTGGTCTTTGGCCGCAGCAGTGGCTTTGGTGCTGGCTTCAACCTCTCGTTGCTAGATGGCAGCGAGGGCTTTGTGATTAAGGGCATTGATTTGCTTGACAACTCAGGTGGCTCCGTTAGCAGTGCGGGGGATATCAATGGCGACGGCTTCGATGACCTGATTATCGGGGAACGTTTTGCCTCCCCCAACGATCAGTTTTTTGCAGGGGAGAGCTACGTGGTCTTTGGCTTCGCAACTGCGGCTACAAATAAACCTCCTGTCCCGGTTAATGACGAGGCTACAACCGATGAAGACACTGCTGTTAATATAGATGTCTTAGCTAACGACAGCAATTCCCTCATGGTGACAGCTGTCGATGGTAAAACAATTGTTGTTGGCACTGCCATTACCCTGAGTTCTGGTGCTTTAGTTACCCTTAATGCTGATGGCAGTTTGACCTACGACCCTAATGCTTCCTTTCGCGCTTTGGCTGTGGGTCAAACCAGCACTGACACCTTTACATACACCACCAACAATGGCAGCTTGACTAATACAGCTAGAGTCAACTTGACCATTAAAGGTGTGAATGAGGCACCTACTGTGATTTCAGTTTTTAACCTTTCTGACCTGAATGGCAGCAACGGCTTTGTGATTAACGGCATTGACAGGTATGACTACTCAGGTAGCTCCGTTAGCAGTGCGGGGGATATCAACGGCGACGGCTTCGATGACCTGATTATCGGGGCACGTTTTGCCTCCCGCAACGGTCAGAATCGTTTAGGGGAGAGCTATGTGGTCTTTGGTAGTAGTAGTGGTTTTAATGCCCAACTCAACCTTTCATCTCTGGATGGTAGCAACGGCTTTGTAATTAACGGCATTGATGCGGGTGACAGATCAGGTAGCTCCATCAGCAGTGCGGGGGATATCAACGGCGACGGCTTCGATGACCTGATTATCGGGGCATATCGTGCCGACCCCAACGGTCAGAATTATGCAGGGGAGAGTTATGTGGTCTTTGGTAGTAGTAGTGGTTTTAATGCCCAACTCAACCTTTCATCTCTTGATGGCAGCAACGGCTTTGTCATTAACGGCATTGATGAGCGTGACTTCTCAGGTAACTCCGTCAGCAGTGCGGGGGATATCAACGGCGACGGCTTCAATGACCTGATTATCGGGGCATATCGTGCCTCCCCCAACGGTCAGTTTTTAGTAGGGGAGAGCTATGTGGTCTTTGGTAGTAGTAGTGGTTTTAATGCCCAACTCAACCTTTCATCTCTGAATGGCAGCAACGGTTTTGTCATTAACGGCATTGATGCGAGTGACACATCAGGTTGGTCTGTCAGCAGTGCGGGGGATATCAACGGCGACGGCTTCGATGACCTGATTATCGGGGCAAGAGGTGCCTCCCCCAACGGTCAGGGTGCAGGGGAGAGCTATGTGGTCTTTGGTAGTAGTAGTGGTTTTAATGCCCAACTCAACCTTTCATCTCTTGATGGCAGTAACGGCTTTGTCATTAACGGCATTGATGCGCGTGACTACTCAGGTAGCTCCGTCAGCAGTGCGGGGGATATCAACGGCGACGGCTTCGATGACCTGATTATCGGGGCACCAAATGCCGCCCCCAACGGTCAGAATTATGCAGGGGAGAGTTATGTGGTCTTTGGTAGTAGTAGTGGTTTTAATGCCCAACTCAACCTTTCTGACCTGGATGGCAGCAACGGCTTTGTCATTAACGGCATTGATGAGCGTGACTTCTCAGGTAACTCCGTCAGCAGTGCGGGGGATATCAACGGTGACGGCTTCGATGACCTGATTATCGGGGCACCAAATGCCGCCCCCAACGGTCAGTATGGTGCAGGGGAGAGCTATGTGGTCTTTGGTAGTAGTAGTGGTTTTAATGCTCAACTCAAGCTTTCATCTCTTGATGGCAGCAACGGCTTTGTCATTAACGGCATTAACAGGTTTGACAGATCAGGTAGCTCTGTCAGCAGTGCGGGGGATATCAACGGCGACGGCATCGATGACCTGATTATCGGGGCATCAGGTGCCGACCCCAACGGTCAGAATTATGCAGGGGAGAGCTACGTAGTCTTTGGCTTCGCAACTGCGGCTACGACTAACGAAGATACTGCCGTTAACATCCTTGCCAGCAATATTCTACGTAGATTTACAGATGCAGACGGCGATACCTTAACCATCAGTGACTTCACTAACCCCATTAACGGCACACTCACACTTAACGACAACAACACTGCTGGCAATCCCAGCGATGACTTTTTCATCTACACCCCCAATGCCAACTTCAATGGCACTGATAGCTTTAATTTCACTGTCAGTGACGGCAATGGTGGTAGCATTGGTGGTACATTTAACCTGAATGTCAAGCCAGTTAACGATTCACCCACTGCCGTTAATGATAGATTCACTAGTGCCTTGAATATTCCGGTGAATATCTCGGCTACTAGTCTGCTCGCTAATGATACTGACATCGATAGCAATAACCTCAAGATTACTCAGGTTAGTGGTTTCAAAAATGGTATTGCCGTGCTGAATAATAACGGCACTCCCAACAATTTTGCAGATGATTTCATTGTCTTTACCCCAACCAATGGGTTTAGTGGCAATGCCGAGTTCGACTACACCATCAGCGATGGTAATCTGACTAGTAGTGCTAGTGTGGCGATCGCGGTTGGTAATAAAATCAATGGCACTAACAAAAATGATATCCTCTCTGGCACTCCAGGTAATGACACTATTTCTGGTCGCAATGGTAATGACGCTATTTCTGGTGGTGAAGGGGATGATACTATCTCTGGTGATAATGGTAACGATATTCTCATAGGTGGTGGCGGTAACGATATTCTCACAGGTGATAATGGTAACGATATCCTCACAGGTGGTGACGGTAACGATATTCTCACAGGTGGTAGCGGTAAGGATATTCTCATAGGTGGTGACGGTAACGATATCCTCACTGGTGGTGACGGTAAGGATATTCTCACAGGTGGTGCCGGTAACGATACATTTATCTTGGCTTCAAAAGAAGGGACTGATATTATTACTGACTTCCGCAAGGCTACTGACTTGATTGGATTATCTGGTGGTTTAACCTTTGGTGAACTGAGTTTTTCTGGCAGTAATATTTTGGTGAGTTCTACGAATGAAATCTTAGCAACACTGAAGGGAATTAATACCACGACCCTAACTGCTTCCGATTTCACTAACATTTAAAACAGCCGGAAATGCTGTAAATAGAAAAGCCCCCTCCTCGCAAGCGAGGAGAGGGGGTTTGGGGGTGGGGTTCTTGTCGAAACCCTATAAACTAACCCAAATGCTACCTTCTTCCACGCGGGTAGGGAAGACGGCGAGTGCTTTTTCTTTGGAAATCATACCCATTACCTTGCCAATACCAGGAGGGAAGGGAGTCCAGTCTTGAGGATTACCAGTAGCTAAGTCAAAGGCAGTACGATGGAAAGGACATACTATTGCCCCATCATCTGTGATTTTGCCTTTCTGTAAGGGTAATTTAAGGTGGGGACAGGAATTTTCTACGGCAAAAACTTGATTATTGTGGCGAATTAACAGAATCTTGCGTTGTTCAACTTTCACCACTTTACGCCCATTGGGTGGTAGTTCATCTTGGGGAATCACTTTAATCCAGTTCATCGATATTTCTCTTGATCTTTAAAAGGATGCAGCCTATTAAGTACATCATTCCACAACTGCGTCAAGGAAATGTTAGTTTGACTCATTGATGGGGAAATATATATATACGCCCACAGGTCTAGCCATGCACGTAAGTTATCACTGGATGAAAAGTATCTTTTTTAATTACCTCGTGAGAAATTAAATATTGTGTATCTGTTGTTGTACGTAAATTTTAAACCGTGCTCCACGCTCTGGGAGATATTGGGTAAAACAAGGAGTAAAGCAGGATGACGGTTAATTAACAACAGATTAAACTGTGGATAATGCCACTCAATATTTGCTGAAGCAACACTTAGATGAATTTCTAAAATTAAATCCTGCTATATCAAAAATTACTTATGTCAGTGCAACAGCGTAGTTTTGGGGAGACGGCTGATTTGATTATTGGTGTTTCCAACCAAGAAAATGAAGGATTGCCAGTAAATGCTTCTCCTGTCGGGAATCTAGCCCGCCGGAAAGGCACTATTTCCACATTTCTTGCTCCCCTGACTCAAGATACTTTTAAACAAGTTGTTACAGAAGTTGAGCAGAAATTACAGATTGTGCATCAAACTCTGTCAATGCTGGACTCTCAAGGGTTTGAGACGATTCTGCAAGAAATGTTGCATTCTATTACCTTAAAAACTGGGGAATTATTGGGAGCAGACCGGACAACTATATTCTTATTGGATGAAGAAAAACAAGAACTCTGGTCAATAGTCGCCGCAGGAGAAGGCGATCGCTCTTTAGAAATTCGTATCCCCGCCGATAAGGGAATTGCTGGCGAAGTGGCTACTTTTAAGCAAGTAATTAATATTCCCTTTGATTTTTATAACGATCCACGTTCGATATTTGCTCAAGAAAAAGAAAAAATCACTGGCTATCGTACCTACACGATGCTAGCTTTACCGCTACTCAATGAACAAGGGCGATTAGTCGCCGTGGTACAGTTACTCAATAAATTAAAGTCTACATATAATCATGATGCACCACTAGCAGAACGCATCGATACTATTGGCTTTACTGGTGCTGATGAAGATTTATTTCAGGAATTTGCACCCTCTATTCGCCTAATTCTAGAATCGTCACGTTCTTTTTACATTGCGACTCAAAAACAAAGAGCCGCAGCTGCGATGATGAAGGCGGTTAAGTCTCTAAGTCAAAGCAGTCTAGATTTGGAAGATACCCTCAAACGGGTAATGGATGAAGCCAAGGAACTGATGAACGCCGATCGCAGTACCCTATGGCTAATAGACCGCGATCGCCATGAACTCTGGACGAAAATCACTCAAGATGATGGTTCTACCAGGGAATTAAGAGTTCCCATAGGTAAGGGTTTTGTTGGTATGGTTGCAGCCTCCGGTCAAAAACTCAATCTCCCTTTTGATTTATATAACCATCCAGACTCGGAAACAGCCAAACAAATTGACCAGCAAAATGGCTATCGTACCTGTAGCTTACTCTGTATGCCTGTCTTTAATGGCGATCAAGAGTTAATCGGCGTGACGCAATTAGTCAATAAAAAGAAATCAGGGGATTTTCCCCACTATAATCCCGTTGATTGGCCTCAAGCTCCTGAATGCTTCCAAGCAAGTTTTGACCGCAATGACGAAGAATTTATGGAGGCTTTTAATATTCAAGCCGGGGTAGCACTGCAAAATGCTCAGTTATTTGCCAGAGTTAAGCAACAGGAACAAATGCAACGGGATATTCTGCGGAGTCTTTCTAATGGTGTAATTTCCACAGATAAAGCAGGAGCAATTATTGCGGCTAATGAAAGTGCTAAACGCTTGTTGGGATTGGCAGATGAAGACCGTTTAGAAGGTAAATTAGTTAGTGAAGCGATCGCCATTAAAGAAGGCGATTTTAGCAAGTGGTGTAGAGATGCTTTACACGGTACAGACCTCAAGCTTCGCCAGCAATATTACCCAGACCGCACCTTATTAAGTACAGGTTCAGAATCAGACAAACATAGTATCAATTTATCAATTAATACTATTGCTGATGCTAGCGACCCGCAGCAAGTTTGTGGCGCACTGGTAGTCATGGACGATATCAGTGATGAAAAGCGTCTCAAGAGTACAATGTACCGCTACATGACCCAAGAATTAGCAGAAGAATTGTTGAAACTAGATGATGCTAAACTTGGAGGCGATCGCAAGGAAGTTTCAATTTTATTTTCCGATATTCGTGGCTACACCACTTTGACAGAAAATCTGGAAGCAGAAGAAGTGGTAAGTATGCTCAATGAATATTTTGAATCAATGGTAGATGCTGTTTTTAAACACAAAGGTACTCTCGATAAATACATCGGTGATGCGATTATGGCTGTGTTTGGTTCGCCTCTCCCCCTAGAAGAACACGCTTGGATGGCGGTACAAACATCTTTGGAGATGCGCCATCGGTTACAGGAATTTAATCAACGTCGCTACGCCGCTAATAAACCGAGAATTAATATTGGCATTGGCATTAATTCTGATACCGTCATTAGTGGTAATATCGGTTCTAGTAAAAGAATGGAATTTACTGCCATTGGTGATGGTGTTAACTTAGGTTCTCGCCTAGAAAGTGTAAGTAAGCAGTACGGTTGCGATATTATTCTCAGTGATAATACTTTTAAACCCTGCCAAAATCACATTTGGGCGAGAGAACTAGACTACATTCGTGTTAAAGGTAGAAACGAGCCGGTAGCTATATACGAATTAGTGGGTTTACGTTCCGACCCTATTAGTAGCGAGAAATTACAAGTAATAGAGCATTATCATAAAGGTCGTGAGTATTATCTTCAGCAGGATTTTGCTTTAGCCAGAGCGGAATTTGCCACTGTTTTAGCCGCAGATAAGCATGATAAAGCTGCGATGCTGTACCTTTTACGTTGTCAGCATTGGTTACAATCACCCCCAACCACTTCACAATGGGATGAGGGTGTTTGGACTTTTCAGGAAAAATAAATCCGGTGTATCTACCTAATCACAGAAGATACTTGCTCTTTTAAGGGTGCAACATTTAAAATACTACCAATCTCGCGCAGAGATAGCCTGACAAAATAAGTTACCCAAATCGTAATTCCCACTAACTTGAAGGTATCCTCTACAACAGTAGGTATTCCTTCCCATATCGTGTCACAAATTACAGATAGCCCTAAAGATAGGATTGCAGCTAAAAGAATCAGAAACTCTGTTTTCTTAAAATTATTATTACCAACCATAAAGGGAAGGAAAATAGTTACTTTTTTGGTTATAAAAATGCAATCTGCCAAAACCAAGAAATTGACTATGGGTTTTTTCACCTTGGGGAAAAGCGGTCACTCCAAATAAATAAACACCCGCAGATGTGGGATTTTGCCAGGGTTTTAAACCTATGGTAACGGTTTTACCTGGGGATATTGGTAAGTCGAACATTAAAGACACTGTTCTAGTTTTGCGATCGCTAGTTACATCTTTTAATCCAATTCTCTCACCTCTGCGTGAGCGTGTACCCTCAAAAGCAATACTGTTTTTCAAGTCAAAACGAATATTATCTACGCCATCACGCTGATTAATTGTAATCTTTTGTAATGGTTCGCCAGCATTCTCTGGCAAACTGACAGTGAAATAATAGGTCGCACCCCAGACATAGAGTTCATTATAGGTAGTTGTAGATTCCACTAGACGAGGCGGTTGAGCAAAATAGACTGTCCCATCTTGCAACTGAATCGCTTGACTCTGACTACATATTAAGACTGTGGTGGCTATCGCTGTACCTAATACAACTGCAAGGCGCATAACTTTATTGATATAACCAACTAGATCACAATCATACTGGAGATATTAGTTTAAAACTCTCTAAAAAAATTAATATTTATTATTAATACATAGCAATAATCACTATTATTACTTAAAGCTTCAAGGTTTTGTTAAACTTAATTGATAAGTGTTGTCAAAGTTACTGTTGAAGTTAGAAACTAAAGATACAACACAGGCAATTATTTTTATGAACGCTATTTCTAAATTTGAATTCAGACGGTCAAGTTGGCAAACTGCTGTCTTGTTTGCCCTTGGCTTTTGGCTAAGTGCTAGCTTAGTGTTAGATTGGGTAATTATGCCTAGTTTCTATCTCTCTGGCATGATGAACCAAGATGGTTTTACTACCGTCGGCTATGTGATTTTTTGGGTTTTTAATCGCCTAGAATTATTATTTGCAGCCGGAGTCTTAACTGGTGTACTGGCTTGGAGAAAAACCTATGATCAGTGGAATACTAACTGTCTACTTTTCGCAGTTATACTATTTGCGATCGCGCTTTTAAACACCTATCTATTAACTCCGCAAATGTGTGCGCTTGGTGTTCATCTCAATTTATTTGACACAGTATCCACAATTCCCACACAAATGAATATGCTTCATGGTAGTTATTTCTTCCTAGAAGTCATCAAGCTGGTAGCAGGTGGAACACTGTTTATCCGTTGCTGGCAAAAGTCATAAGGATATTAATATCGTGTCGGCGAATAGTTATGAAAATTAATCGAGTTGCTCGGATACTGAAAGTATTAAGTTTAATCTCGATTAGTTTTCTAATTTTAGTTTTCTCATTTTTTTTGACTTTTGACTTCACGGCGGTACTAGTCCCTAGCCTCTAGTCCTTTTTCTTCCCTTTCCTCCTCTAAAAGTGCCAAAGTCGGTATTTGAATAATAAAAGGAAGTTCTGCACCTATCAGACCCCGTTGAATGCGTTCCGAGGTTTCGCTAAAAATTAAAAATAACGGATATATACTATTAGCCCCCTCACTGAGAATGTGACTATGACGATGAGGCATTAACCATTCATAATCTTGATTGAGGAACACCTGAGTTTGTCGCCAACGTCCCAACAAATCAGAAAAATCTTCATAGGGACGATGGATAAACAGTAAGATTTCTGCTCCAGTTTTAACTTTCCACTCTGGATCGCACATTAAAATAGCTACATCACAGGGTAGTAAAATTGCTTGTGCAGTTGCAGAGGTAGTTTTCCGTAAACGAACAATTGGTAGAGGGATAGTGATTAAGCTTTCATCAGGACGGCGCAGACTGGGGATCATTTCCAAATATGGACGATGTTGCTTGAGTAATGCGATCGCAGCCAAATGATTGCTATACTCTGCCAAGCTTGCTTCATAGTAAGATTTTTGCACAGGCATAAGAAATTCAAAATTAATGATTAATGTTCATCTAGTACAACACGGCGGAAATAAACAGACCATTCTAAATCAATGAAACGCTTACGCTGTATTCATTTTGAATTTTGTTAGCGCAGCGTTAGCGAGTCCGCGAGCGTCATTTTGAATTTTGAATTCCGCCGAACTGTACTAGCCCAATTTTTCAAATACCTTGAATAAAGGCAGATACATCGACAGCAAAATCGTACCCACCATACCCCCCAAGAACAAAATCATAATTGGTTCTAAAACGCTGGTTAATGCTTTGACAGCTTGCTCTACTTCATCTTCATAGAAATCAGCAATTTTCATCAACATTGCGTCTAATTCTCCTGTTTCCTCGCCAATACTAATCATTTGAATTGCCATTGCTGGAAAAACTTGCTCTTTCTGTAGGGCAATACTAATCATTCCACCTTGTTGAATTTCCGCTCGTGCTGCATCGATAGCATTAGCAACTACCTGATTTCCTGATGTATCGCGCACAATTTCTAAAGATGTGAGAATGGGTACACCAGAACGAGTCAAAGAACCAAAGGTGCGACTAAAACGAGCCACTGAAGATTTTTGAATCAAGTCACCGAATATCGGCATTTTTAAAGAAAGACGGTCAATTGTTTCTTTACCAAGGCGGGTTTTGTAATACTGTGTGTAACTAAATTTCACACCGACAATTCCACCAATAATTAATCCTGATTTCCAACTTCTTAAAATTTCACTACAATCCATTAAGAATTGAGTTAACGCAGGTAATTCTGTACCTAATTCTATGAAAATTTTTCCAAAAATAGGCAGAAGAAAAACAGTCATTCCCACAAAAATCCCGGTTGCCAAAATACCAACTACGACTGGATAAGCTAAGGCTGATTTAAGTTGGTTCTGTAATCTAGCCATATCTTCTAATAACTTAGCTAGACGATTTAGCACTTCATCAAGAACACCTCCAACCTCCCCAGCTTGAATCATACTGACATACAAACCATCAAAACAATCAGGGTGCTTACGCATCGCATCTGAAAGGTTAACACCGCTTTGTACATCATTACTAATATCGTTTAGAGCCTGTTTTAACTTACTATTAGTAGATTGGTCAGCTAACACACCCAGACCTCTAACAATCGCTACGCCAGCATTTACCAAAGTAGCAAGTTGTCGAGAAAAGACTGCTTTTTCTTTAACAGTCACCTTCACAAAAGAAGTCTGGATTTTTTGTAAATCAAAGTTTGCAGAAAAATTTTGAGACTGCTTAAGTTCTTGAACTACAAAACCTTTATCTCTAAGATTAGTACGAGCGTCTGCCAAGGATTCGGCAACCACTTTTTCACTTCTGGTTTTACCCTGTGAATCACGAACACGAGCAACAAATGTTGGCATAATTTAATTCAAAATTCAAAATTCAAAATTTAGTCAATAGTCAATTGTCCATAGCTATGAAAACTGACTAATGACTAAAACTAATGGGCTTTTGCACCAGCTTTAGCTGCGCCTGGTGGTGGAGCAGATGCACCGATGAGGCGTTGAATCTCGTCTGGTTTAGAGGTTTTAGACATGGCCGCTTCAAAAGAAATCATGCCCGATTTGTAATAATCAGCTAAAACCTTCTCTAAAGTTTGCATTCCTAATTTACCGCCAGTCTGAATAGCCGAATAAATTTGCGAAGTTTTACCTTCACGAATTAAGTTAGAAATAGCGGGAGTAATAATCATAATTTCTTGTGCCATAACCCGACCATATTCACCTGGTTTGGGGTTTTTCTTCGGCACTAATGTTTGACTAAATACTGCTACTAAAGAGTTAGATAATTGCACCCTCACTTGAGTTTGTTTTTCGTGAGGGAAAACGTCAATAATCCGGTCAACAGTCTGAGAAGCTGAACTAGTGTGTAGCGTACCAAATACTAAGTGACCTGTTTCTGCTGCGGAAATTGCCAAGGAAATAGTTTCTAAATCCCGCATTTCCCCCACCAGAACAATATCTGGGTCTTCCCGTAATGCTGCTTTCAAGGCATTAGCAAAACTCTTCGTATCTTCACCCAATTGTCGTTGGTGAACTAGACTTTTAATTGGTTCATAGACAAATTCAATAGGGTCTTCTACTGTGAGAATATGCTCTGCTTTGGTGCGATTAATCAAGTCGATCATTGCCGCTAGGGTCGTTGTTTTACCAGAACCTGTAGGGCCTGTCACCAGAATCAATCCTCTGGGTTTATCACACATTTCTCTAACAACATCTGGCAGACCTAATTTTTCAAAATTAGGAATTTTGGAACTGAGCGCTCTTAAACAAGCAGCATAAGCACCACGCTCTTTATAAACATTCACCCGAAAACGTGCTAAACCTTTCACTCCATAGGAACAATCTAACTCCCAGGTTTGTTCTAGGGTTTTACGCTGGGTATTGTTGAGCATACTAAAAATCAGTCTTTGACACTGTTCTGAGGTCAATATATGCTCACCAATGGGTGTGAGCTTGCCACTGATGCGAAAATAGGGAGGCAAACCTGCGGATAAGTGCATATCCGAGCCACCCATTTCAATCAACTGCTCCATCAAGTCTTCAATCATCATTTCCATAGTGTCTTACCAATTCAAAATTCAAAATTCAAAATTCAAAATTCAAAAATTTCTGGGGTTTAGGGTGTGAAAGAATAGTAAAGCCCCTCTAATTACCCAGTCCCCAGTCCCCAATCCCCAATCCCCAGTAACTAATCATCAAACCGAGGTGTCATACAGTAGGGACAATCTAGCCATTCTGGTTGTAATACAGCATTACAATTTCGACAGGTTAGTCCACTCTTGCGCTTGGCTTTTAACTCAGCTTCTAAACCTGTGTCAGTAAACGTCACCCGTTCTACTTCTTCTAGGGTTGTAGAGCCTTGGCGAACTAAGTCTAGGCTGTAAGCCAACAAGGTTTTCATCCCTTCTTCTACTGCTACTTCCTTAATGCGTTCTGTGGGTGCTTCTTCGTTGATTAAAGTTTGTAGCTGTTCAGTTACCCGCATTACTTCATAAACACCACAACGCCCTTTGTAACCGACACCATTACAGGTGGGACAGAGATTATTTTTAGCTTTAGCTTCAGCGATCGCTTCTAGTGATAAAGTATTAGCCTTATAGAAAGTCACCCCCACATCTTGGGAAGCTGACATTCCATAACGAGCCAGTTCTTCAGGTGTAGGAGTATAAGCAATGCGACAATCACCACACACACGCCGCACCAAACGTTGTGCTAATACCCCAATTAACGAACTAGAAACCATGAACGGCTCAATGCCCATTTCACCCAAACGCGCGATCGCACCTGGGGCATCGTTAGTATGTAAGGTAGTTAATACTAAGTGACCAGTTAAAGCCGCCTCAATCGCTGTTTTAGCTGTTTCTTTATCTCTTGTTTCACCCACCAGTAACACATCTGGGTCTTGTCGCAAGAATGCCCGCAATGCTGTAGCAAAATCTAGTCCTTTTTCCCGAATTACCTGTACTTGGGTAATCCCCGGCAAGCTGTACTCAATCGGGTCTTCTACCGTACTGATATTAATACCGGGAGAGTTCTTTTCTGATAATGCTGAATATAGGGAAGTTGTTTTACCAGAACCAGTAGGCCCTGTCACCAAAATTAACCCAAAAGGCTTACTGACCATATCTTGGACAATCTGCAAAGTTTCTGGGTCGGTAATTAACTTATTTAATCCCAGTTGGGTAGAAGAGTTATCTAAAATCCGCAGTACGACCTTTTCCCCGTAGCGGCTGGGCAAGGTATTCACCCGGAAGTCTACTTTCCGTCCCTCGAACATCCGCCTGATACGTCCGTCTTGGGGTAAACGTCTCTCAGCAATATCCAAGTTAGAGATAATTTTAAATCTGGCTGTAACTGCGGGAATGATTTTTTTTGGGAGGGGGTCAAAAGCCTCCCGCAACACCCCATCCTTACGGAAGCGAATCCGCAGATTTTCTTCTTGCGGTTCGACGTGGATATCAGAAACCTGCTCGTGTAGAGCCTTTGCCAAAATTCTATTAACGAGGTTGATAACTGGCGCATCTTCTGCACCCTTCATCGCCGCCCCTAAATCCGCCTCCATCTCTTCAGGAGCATCTTCTAGGTTAAGATTGCTAAGATTTTCTAAATCCTGATTAATATCTGTAAACTTTTCTTGTTCTATATGCTTTTGTCGCACAGCCAAGTCATCCAGATATTGGTTGATCAGCTGTTGGTAGTCATCCTGGGTAATCACCATGCGCTTTAATGCCAAACCTTGTGGGCGCAAGATCCGGTTGAGGTCATCGGACGCTTCTAAGTTGTCCGGATCGACCATCGCTACTAAAATGCAGGGTGGATTTTGTTGATCATTCTTCAATAGTGGTACTAAACGATGGCGACGGCAGATATCAACTGGGATGAGGGTTTCTATAAGTTCCCCCATAATCGTATCGCCGACGTTGTTGACTTCCGGATCGAGGAATTCAACACCGTATAGTATTTTCAGTTCAAATAATTGTTGTTTCTTGTATTGTCTGAGGAACTCAGGTGATAGTTGTCGCCCGGTAATTGACTCCAGCACTTCCGTTAAGGGTCTACCAGATTTGCGACTTTCAATCAACGCCTGCCTCATTTGGTCATTATTAACATAGCCAGCTTGGACTAGCTTGTTACCAAAAGGCGAAAACTCTGTTCTTGTAGTGAGAGCGGTACTACGCCGTTGCGGAGACGATTGAGTCATAGGTGAGCAATGAGTAAGGAAAACCTCTGCTTAGAGTATTCCCAACCTGAGCTACATAATTTTCATGCAGACTCATTAAAACTTTAAACTGCTTTAGGAAGGAGAAGAGAGGGGAAGCAGGGGAAGCAGGGGGAGAAAAATCCAATCCCAAATTTCATTTCGGTTTATCACACCTAGAAGGTCTGTTCACCATTTGTCAAAATAGGATAACGGTAAAACCCGTTCCAGAGATATTTCGGCAAAAAATTAGCTTTAGCGTATGACCATAAATTGCAATGGTTGCTTATTGTAGCGAAATACTGCCTTAATCAATACCTGGGATGAGTAGACTTAGATAATGATGGACGAAAATAAACAGATAAACAATACAAACCAGCCATTGGGTGAATCAACAGAGGTAAATCAAGCAATGATGAGCGACTCCCAAGCCCCAACCAATTCTTACGAATCTGGTAGCGAGGTTACTGAGCAAGTGGCAACCCCAACTAATATAGCGGGAGACACTGTACTCACAGAAGAAAATAACTTCGCTGCACCAGAGACTACTGAAGTCGAAACAGCAGCTTTGGCAGAATTGACTCAACATATTGAGTCACTCAAAGCCCAACTAGAAGAACGCAGTACACAATACATGAGAATTGCGGCAGATTTTGAAAATTACCGCAAACGTACACAAAAGGAAAAAGAAGAGCTAGACCTACAAGTAAAGCGAAATACTCTCATGGAGTTGCTGCCTGTGGTCGATAATTTTGAACGGGCCAGAGCGCACCTTAAGCCACAAACTGAAGGCGAGATGACAATTCACAAAAGTTATCAGGGAGTCTATAAACAACTTGTGGATTCCCTAAAACGATTGGGTGTATCACCCATGCGTCCTGAACTACAAGAATTTGATCCTAATCTTCATGAAGCAGTAATGCGCGAACCTACGGATGAACATCCTGAAGGAACAGTGTTAGAAGAGTTAGTACGCGGATATTATTTGGGCGATCGCGTGCTACGCCATTCTATGGTTAAGGTGGCTGCTCCAAAGGAAGATGCACCACCCGCACAAGAAAGTCAGTCGAGTCCAGCCGACAGTTAACCTGTATTTGCTCGCCTCTCTGACCAATAGTGCCTAGGTCATAGTAGAGGCGAGCATTGCTAGGGATTGGGTACTGGATACTGGGGACTGACAATTGGGTATTGGGTGTTGGGTAAGAGTCAAGTCTTAATTTTGAATCTTGAATCTTGAATTTTGAATTGTTTGCCTCAAGTTAATCCGCGTAACATTCCGGCAACAGCAGTCAGTAAAAATATTTAATATGGGAAAAGTTATTGGGATCGACTTAGGCACTACAAATAGTTGTGTTGCAGTTTTGGAGGGTGGTCAACCAATTGTGATCACTAATTCCGAAGGGGGAAGAACTACACCGAGTATTGTAGGATTTGGTAAAAGTGGCGATCGCTTGGTCGGTCAATTAGCAAAACGCCAAGCCGTAACTAATGCTGAAAACACGGTTTTTAGTATAAAAAGATTTATCGGTCGGCGTTGGGATGATACAGGAAAAGAGCGCGATCGTGTACCTTATAATTCTATTAAAGGTCGAGACGATACTGTTGATGTGCAGATTCGCGGGCGAAATTACACACCCCAAGAAATATCTGCCATGATCCTGCAAAAGCTCAAGCAGGATGCAGAAAATTTCTTGGGTGAAGCTGTAACGCAAGCAGTAATTACCGTACCAGCATATTTCACCGATGCCCAACGACAAGCCACTAAAGACGCTGGCACAATTGCCGGACTGGAAGTGCTACGAATTATCAATGAACCTACGGCTGCGGCTTTAGCTTTTGGCTTAGAAAAGCAAGACCAAGAACAGCTAATTTTGGTCTTTGACTTGGGAGGCGGAACGTTCGATGTATCTATATTGCAACTGGGAGATGGGGTTTTTGAAGTCAAAGCCACCAGTGGTAATAATCAGCTAGGAGGTGATGACTTTGATAGCTGTGTTGTCAATTGGATGATTGAACGCTTCCAAAAACAAGAGGAAATTGACCTTGCTCAAGATAAAATGGCACTGCAACGCCTGCGAGAAGCCGCAGAAAAAGCCAAGGTTGAACTCTCTAGCATGGCCAATACCTCCATTAACCTGCCTTTTATTACGGCTGATGAAGCTGGGCCAAAGCATCTAGAGATGGAACTCAGTCGCTCTAAATTTGAAGAATTGGTGGGACATTTAATTGAAGCCACCATCGAGCCAATGATTCAAGCCCTCAAGGATGCAGACCTGAAAGCAGAAGATATCGACAGAATTATTTTAGTAGGTGGTTCTACGCGGATTCCTGCCGTACAAAACGCGCTGATCAAGTTTTTTAACGGCAAAACTCCTGACCGTTCGGTGAATCCTGATGAAGCTGTAGGTTTGGGTGCAGCAATTCAAGCTGGTGTTCTAGGTGGCGAAGTTGATAATCTTTTGCTCTTAGATGTCACACCACTATCATTGGGAATTGAAACTTTGGGAGAAGTATTCACCAAAATCATCGAACGTAACACGACAATTCCCACCAGTAAGTCACAGATATTTTCTACCGCCGTTGATGGACAAACTTCTGTAGAAATTCATGTCCTCCAAGGTGAACGGGCAATGGCACGAGATAATAAAAGTCTCGGCAAATTTCTGTTAGCAGGAATTCCTCCCGCCCCCCGTGGTGTACCCCAAATTGAGGTATCGTTTGAAATCGATGTTAACGGTATCCTCAAAGTTGCTGCCCAAGATAAAGGCACAGGTAGAGAACAGAGTATTCGTATTACTAACACAGGTGGATTAAATAGCAATGAAGTAGAACGGATGCGCCAAGAAGCGGAAGTTTTCGCTGAAGAAGATAGAAGACGCAAAGAACTAGTTGACCTCAAAAACCAAGCAGATAATCTGTTATCTAGTTATGAATCTACCCTGAAAGAGAATGGCCAATTGATTGGTGAGCAGATGAAAGTCTTAGCCAACGAAAAAGTTGCCCTCCTCCAGAGTGTCATGACTAATCCCGCTATTTCCCTACAAGAATTTCAACAGTGTCTAGAAGACTTCCAACAAACTCTGTTTGCGATTGGTGCAAATGTCTACGAGCGAGCTAGTGGTCAAAATGATGGTGAAGTAGAAGCAATTTCCGATGCTTCATTATCCTTAGACTTAGAACATCCAATGAATGGAACTCTAATTCCCCAATTTAATTTTGATTTTGATGACGAAAGCACAGCACAAGCTGATTATGAAGCAATAGATTAGAGATTGGGCATGAAAAGCTCAAAAGTTAAAAGGCAAAAATTATTTAATTTTGAATTTTGAATTGGTTTATCCCCAGTCCCTAATAACTAGCAAGGGGGGTTTTCCACACCTGATGGTGCGGCTAGCCCCTCTAGTTCATGAGCAGGGTTTTATCATCGCACGTAGCACAATTGTAAAAGAGACAGCCAATTGGTCAGTGACAAGTCCAATCTGTGTTGCTTCATACTGCCAAATTTAGTAGCTTTTTCGTTTCCCACGAAGAAAGCACCTACTTCTGGCAACTTGCTGGTGATTTTTGTAAAAGGTAACAGGTAAAATAAATTAATTATTAAAATAAGTTAACGTCTACCTTCTGCCTAGTACAACACGGCGTAAATGAACATACCATTTCAAACGAGCAAAAGCATTGATATACGAAACTTTTGACTTTTGATTTACCCTCCGGGAAGCCGCTTTCGCGTCTATGACTTTTGACTTCCGCCCTGCGGTACTAGCCTCCAGCCAGCCCCACTTGTGGTGCTTGCTGCCTTATCATCTATTCGTCCTCACTTTTACCTTTGCTATATGTCCCGCGACTACTATGAAATTCTGGGCGTCTCTCGTGACGCTGACAAAGAAGAACTCAAACAAGCTTACCGTCGTCTAGCCCGGAAGTATCACCCCGATGTGAATAAAGAACCGGGGGCGGAGGAGCGATTTAAGGAAATTAACCGTGCTTACGAAGTCCTGTCTGAGCAAGAAACCCGTGCGCGTTATGATCGCTTCGGCCCAGAGGGTGTTTCCGGTGCTGGTGTTGGTTACCAAGATATGAGCGATATGGGCGGCTTTGCTGATATCTTTGAAAGTATTTTTAGTGGCTTTGCCGGTGGTATGGGTGGCCCAACCCAAAGACGGCGTAGCGGGCCGGCGCGGGGTGATGATTTACGGCTAGACTTAAAGTTAGAATTTCGGGAAGCTGTCTTTGGCGGTGAAAAAGAAATTCGCATTTCTCACCTAGAAACCTGTGAAACCTGTGGTGGTTCGGGTGCTAAACCAGGAACTCGTCCCCGCACTTGTTCAACTTGTAGCGGTTCTGGTCAAGTCCGTCGTGTAACTAGAACACCTTTTGGCAGTTTCACTCAAGTATCCACTTGTCCCACCTGTAATGGTACAGGCATGGTAATTGAAGACAAATGTGATACTTGTGATGGTAAGGGTACAAATCAAATTACCAAGAAACTGAAAATTACTATTCCCGCAGGTGTGGATAATGGTACACGTCTACGCATATCCCAAGAGGGTGATGCAGGTCAACGTGGTGGTCCTCCTGGAGATTTGTATGTCTACTTGTTCGTCAACGAGGATGAAGAATTTCACCGGGACGGAATTAATGTTCTTTCGGAAATTAAAGTTAGCTATTTGCAAGCAATTCTAGGCTGTCGTTTGGAAGTAGATACCGTAGATGGGCCTGTAGAATTAATTATTCCCGCCGGCACTCAGCCTAATACGGTGATGAAGTTGGAAAATCGAGGTGTACCACGCCTAGGTAATCCTGTGAGTCGGGGGGATCATCTGTTAACGGTGTTAATTGATATTCCTACCAAGGTGATACCAGAGGAGAGAGAATTGTTAGAGAAGTTGGCTAAAATTAAGGGAGACCGTACTGGCAAAGGTGGTTTAGAAGGATTCTTGGGAAACTTGTTTAAGTAATGAAGGTATCTTATTTATCAACTCCCGATGCTCAACTAGATTTGCGTGGCACTCCTTGCCCGATTAATTTTGTGCGGACTAAACTTCGTCTGGAGCAAATGTCCCCTGGGGCTTTGCTGGAGGTATGGTTAGACCCTGGTGAACCAATTGAACAAGTTCCTGATAGCTTGACAATGGCTGGTTATCAGGTAGAAAAAATTACCGACTGTACTGGCTATTTTTCTTTGTTCATCCGCCGTCCCGTAACTGCCTAATGAAACTTGGTACTACTGGACAGTTTTTGGGTACGGTGTTAGCCGTGCAGGCTAATTTTTACAAAGTACAGCTAGATGAGGCAAGGGAGCAGGGGAGCAAGGGAGCAGGGGGACAATTAGATTTAGATTCCCCTCTACCCCCCTTGCTACTCTGCACTCGCAGAATGCTGTTGAAGAAAATCGGTCAGCAAGTAATGGTAGGCGATCGCGTGGTCGTAGAAGAGCCAGATTGGTCTGGAGGACGGGGAGCGATCGCGGATGTCTTACCCCGCCGAACTGAATTAGACCGCCCACCAATCGCCAATGCTGACCAAATTCTATTGGTTTTTGCGGTGGCTGACCCACCCCTAGAACCTTACCAACTCAGCCGATTTCTAATTAAGGCTGAATCTACTGGTATAGATGTGCTGTTATGTTTGAATAAAAGCGATTTAGTCAGTCCACAAGAAAAGCAAGAAATTAGCGATCGCCTGTTAAATTGGGGCTATAAACCCCTGTTTATTAGCGTTCAGCAGGAAATTAATATTGCCGAAGTAGCAAAATATCTCAGCCAAAAAATCACCGTTGTCGCTGGCCCTTCTGGTGTGGGTAAATCCAGCTTAATTAATGCCTTAATTCCCGATATTAACCTGCGTGTGGGGGAAGTTTCTGGTAAATTAGCCCGTGGTCGTCACACCACACGCCATGTAGAATTATTTGACTTACCCAATGGTGGTTTATTAGCAGACACCCCCGGCTTTAATCAGCCTGATTTGGATTGCAGTCCAGAAGAATTAGTACATTATTTTCCAGAAGTCAGAGAACGCCTAGCTAATGGTAGGTGTAGATTTAATGATTGTTTACATCGAGATGAGCCAGATTGTGTAGTGCAGGGTAATTGGGAACGCTATGAACATTATTTAGAGTTTTTGGACGAAGCGATCGCACGACAAACACAACTTAACCAACAAGCCGATCCCGAATCAAATTTAAGGCACAAAACCAAAGGTAAAGGTCAAAGCCAATACGAACCAAAACTAGAAAGTAAAAAATACCGCCGCACTTCCCGACGCACTCAAATACAAGGGTTACAAGATTTATATCAGGAAGAAGATTAAGCAGCAGTTCATTGGGTAGGGAGTGGAAGGGGACAAGAGGGACAGTAGTGAAAAATTTATTTTGGGTTGATAGTTAATTTCCTCAGATTACTAGTCAGATACGATCCCCAGAAGGTCTTAAAATATTGTTAATTTCCACCTACTCCCTAGACCTTCAATTTATCAGTATCACCCTAAAACACTATGGCTATTGGCTACGTCGCGCTTGTACTCCACGCACACCTTCCCTTCGTTCGTCACCCAGAAAGTGATTATGTGCTGGAAGAGGAATGGCTCTATGAAGCTATTACAGAAACTTACATTCCTTTATTGAAAGTATTTGAAGGCTTAAAGCGAGACGGCATTGATTTTAAAATCACTATGAGTATGACACCGCCGCTTGTGTCCATGCTCCGTGATCCTTTGCTGCAAGAACGCTATGATGCACATCTAGCTCAATTAGAAGAACTTATAGAACTGGAAGCCGAACGCAATGTCCAAAATGGGCATATGCGTTACTTAGCTGAACACTACGCCACTGAGTTTAACGAAGCGCGTCAGATGTGGGAACGCTACAATGGCGATTTAGTTACGGCTTTTAAACAGTTTCAAGACTCTAACAACTTAGAAATCATCACTTGTGGTGCGACTCACGGCTATTTACCACTGATGAAAATGTATCCCCAAGCTGTGTGGGCGCAAATTCAGGTAGCTTGTGAACACTACGAAGAAACTTTTGGCCGACCCGCTAAAGGTATTTGGTTGCCAGAATGCGCCTACTATGAAGGCTTAGAGAGGATGCTAGCCGATGCTGGTTTGCGCTACTTCCTCACTGATGGGCATGGTATTCTTTACGCCCGTCCTCGTCCCCGTTTTGGTACTTATACCCCAATTTTTACAGAAACGGGTGTTGCAGCCTTTGGTCGCGATCATGAATCTTCTCAGCAGGTCTGGTCTTCTGAGGTAGGTTATCCCGGTGCGGCAGAATATCGGGAATTTTACAAAGATTTGGGTTGGGAAGCTGAGTATGAGTACATCAAACCCTATATCATGCCCAACGGTCAGCGTAAAAATACGGGGATTAAGTATCATAAAATTACTGGGCGCGGCTTAGGGCTATCAGATAAGGCACTTTATGATCCTTATTGGGCAAAGGAAAAAGCGGCAGAACACGCGGCTAATTTTATGTATAACCGCGAACGGCAAACAGAGCATCTTTACAATATTATGCAGCGTCCGCCGATTATTGTGTCGCCTTATGATGCCGAATTATTTGGACATTGGTGGTATGAAGGCCCTTGGTTTATTGATTATCTGTTCCGCAAGTCTTGGTATGACCAAGGAACTTATAAAATGACTCATTTAGCAGACTATTTACGGGCAGAACCAACCCAACAAGTCTGTCGTCCTTCCCAGTCGAGTTGGGGTTATAAGGGTTTCCATGAGTATTGGTTAAATGAGACTAATGCTTGGATTTATCCACACTTGCATAAAGCTGCTGAACGCATGATTGAAATCTCTAGTCTAGAACCAGAGGATGAATTAGGCTTGAAGGCACTGAATCAAGCAGCGCGGGAGTTACTATTGGCGCAATCTTCAGACTGGGCGTTTATTATGCGGACAGGAACAATGGTTCCTTATGCTGTGAGACGCACGCGATCGCACTTGATGCGCTTTAATAAGCTCTATGAAGATGTGAAAATCGGCAAAATCGATAGCGGTTGGTTGGAAAAGGTCGAATTAATGGATAATATTTTCCCCAATATCAACTACCGTGCTTACCGTCCTTTGTAAAGAGTGCTGAGTAGTGAGTAGTGAATGCTGAGTAATAAAAAATTAGATTCTCTAGCCTCTAACCCTTTAGTAGCTTAAAAGCAAAACCCCCAGGATCAATTACTGGGGGTTTATTATTAGTGACAAATTTAGCTAAAACAAAAAGAAGCCTCTCACTCAGTCCGAAGGACGAGTGATGAGATGAATTTTTGGCTGACGACGAATTGACCCACAACTAATTCAATCCGCAGGATTAACAGGGCAGGGGGTCGATGTTAGCGCAGCGTTAGCGAGTCTGCGAGCGTCGGAGTCAGCATTTTTAACTTTGAGCGAATCGATAAAATCTTCAATTACATGAGTCATAGTTTTATCGTTTTGACTTGCATATAATCTTAATTTATTTAATCTGCGCTCAGATATTCTTAAATTTAATGTTTTGCTTTTCATGAATGCCAGTACAACGTCGTTACATTTATGTAATGCTAAACATAGGTCGAAAACAAGGATAAAGCAATGAAAACCTCATACCAATACAAAATCAAGCCGACTAAAGAACAAGCAGAGAAAATAGACAAGACGCTAGAAATGCTGCGTTGTCAATACAATTATTTGCTTGCTCAAAGGTTTGACTGGTATGAGCAAAATCGTTGTCCTATCGACAGATGCCCATTAATTTGTCACTTGCCAGAATTAAAGGAACAGCCTAACTACTACAATCAAAAAGCTTCTTTGGTTCAATTGAAAGTTGATAGACCTTGGTATAAGGATATTCATTCTCAAGTATTACAGGAAGTCCCAAAAAAAGTTGAACTAGCTTTTGATAGATGGCTAAAAGGTGATATTAACGGTAAAAAGTCTGGTAAACCTAGATTTAAAGGTAAAGGGCAGTATAAAACTTTTACTTACACCCAATTCAAGCAGCATCACTTTGTTAACAATAAAATCACACTGTCAAAGATTGGAGAAGTTAAAGTAATTGTCCATAGACCTATACCCGATGGATTTGATATAAAAACTGTATCCATTACAAAGAAAGCTGATGGTTATTATGTCACCCTTAGCCTTGATGACAAAACAGTGCCAACTGTTAAACCTGATTTTAATCCTGACAATATTGTTGGTATTGATGTTGGGTTAATTGATTTTTATGTAGCGTCTGATGATTCTAGAGTTGCTGCGCCAAAACATTTACGCAAGGCTGAACGTAGATTAAAATCAGCACAGCGTAAAGTGTCAAGACGTAAAAAGGGTTCTAATCGTCGTAAAAAAGCTATTCAAAAATTGGGTAAGCAACATAAAAAAGTTGCTGATACCCGTAGAGATTTTCACTTCAAAACAGCCAAAACATTGCTTGATAAGTATGATGTTGTAGCTGTTGAAAAGTTAAATATCAAAGGACTTGCTAAAACAAGACTGGCTAAAAGTGTCAATGACGCTGGATGGGGGCAGTTTATAACAATACTTTCAAACAAAGCCGAAAATGCTGGTTTGAAGGTAATAGCTGTTAAGCCAAATGGTACTAGCCAAGAATGTTCTAGCTGTGGTCATATAGTCAAAAAGCCGCTATCCCAGAGAATACATAATTGTCCTGTTTGTCATACAAGTATTTGCAGGGATTTGAATGCGGCTATAAACATAAAGAACCGTGGGACGCACGGTCTTAAAGCTCAATTAATGTCTTCATAGAAGAGTCGTTGAGAAGCCCACACTCACCCGTTCGCGTAGCGTCTCGCAGAGAAGGGGAGTGTGTGGAGTACGTCACCATTTTGAATGTTATCGGGACAGATTCCGGCTAGTATAAGCATCCATCGCATAGGCAGGAGTGCGATCGCTATAGTCTATATCTGTACCAGTGATAGATTTAGCTAACTTTTCAAAGGATTCAGAACTCCAGTTACGTTCATGGATAGGCTTTTTCTGCTCTCCTAGGAAATAAGCCATTGTGCCTAATACAGAAGCTGCTACCCAACCTAAGGCTAATACTGCAAATAAAATAGTCATGACAAACCTCTTTTTTTATTTTTGTAATCTTATGTAAATAAATATAACTTTATTGCAACAAAGTTTGCAAGATGCTCTCATGTGTGCATACCGATCAGGTAGGATGGGTATTCCTCACTGCCTGAAAATAAAAAAGACAGGTAGTTAGCCTGTCTGAAAAATATTGATTTAGCAAAGAATTTAGAAATTAAGTTCAGCAGCTTGCACTTTTTCAACCTGCTTCTTCTTGAGAACTAGCATTACTTGAGCCATCATTACAAGCGCAACGAAAGCAATCATCCAGCCAACTCTGTTAGCATCTTGCAATACGATTTCTACATCTTTTTGGCCGAAACCACCAACGTTGGGGTTGCTGGTTAAAGCATCGCCTGCTGTCACTGCTTGACCTTCGGAAACAATCAATTCTGGGCCTGCGGGAATGCTATCAGTAACAACTTCACCGGACTCAGTTTTGATGTTTACTAGATACTTAACGCTACCGTTTTCATCTTCTTCTTTAGCAATCTTGCTAATTGTGCCTGTAGCAGCAGCGTTATAGACGTTATTGTTGCTCTTTTCGCCTGTAGGATAAACTTGTCCACGTCCACGGTTTGCACCGACGTTTACTGCATATTTTCCGAAGTGGATGTTTTTATCCGTTGCAGGGTTGGGAGAAAGGACTGGGAAGACGATTTCCTGATACTGTTCGCCAGGTAAGGGGCCAACAATTACGACGTTTTCTTTCCCTTCGCCGTAGGCTTGGAAGTAAACATCGCCTACTTCTTCTTTCAATTCTTCAGAAATGCGGTCTGCGGGTGCAATTTTGAAGCCTTCGGGTAACATCAACACAGCACCGACATTTAAGCCGACTTTAGAACCATCAGCACCAACTTGTTGCAAACTGGTGTCGTAAGGAATTTTGACAACGGCTTTAAATACCTGATCAGGTAGTACCGATTGGGGAACTTCTACTTCTGTTGGCTTGGCTGCTAGGTGGCAGTTAGCACAAACAATTCTCCCTGTCGGTTCGCGAGGGGTTTCTGGGTAGGTTTGCTGCGCCCAGAAGGGATATGCAGCAGCAGATTGGGGAAGGGCTATGTCGCTGGTAAAGAAAAATGTCACGGCAGCGATCGCTACGAGCAATACTTTTACCATTGCTCTAGCACTGCGAGTTAACCTCGCTGTTATACAAGCATTTCTCATCTCATTTAAGGACAACGATTGAATTAGTCATTGATCATTAGTCATTAGTCATTAGTCATTAGTCATTGGTCATTAGTCATTAGTCATTAGTTGATAATTTCTACTATGGACTTTGAACTAAAGACTTAGCACTCTCAGCCGCAATAAGTTAAGAGTTATGAGTGGAGACAATAATACTCAATACTCAGCACTCAGCACGGGCTAAACGCCCCGCTACCGCTAACAGCACTCAATACTCAGCACTCAATACTCAGCACTCAATACTCAGCACTCAGCACTGATTAAGACCACCAAGGTTCTTCGTTTGTACGGAAGTCAGTTTCAGTCCAAGTGGTGAGAACGATTTTATCTTCTTCCACTTTGGCGTGACTTAATGCCAAAGAACGTGGTGCTGGGCCACGTACTACCTTACCTGTGGCATCGTATTGAGAACCGTGACAAGGGCATTTAAACTTGTTTTCTGCCACATTCCAAGGAACGACACAACCTAAGTGGGTACAAATGGCGTTGATGCCGTAATCAGTAATAGCTTCTTTGCTTTCCACCACAATGTAAGTTGGGTCTCCCTTTAGTCCTTGAACTAGGGTACGATCGCCTACATTATGGCTGTCTAGAAATTTGCTGACGCTAACATCGTTGCCCAGCTCGTCTTTTGCTGTTGTTCCGCCACCTGCTCCACCAGCTGCTGGTGGAATAAAGTAATTGACAACGGGATACAATGCACCCAGGGCTACACCTGTGACAGTTCCAAAAGTTAGCAGGTTCATGAATTGACGTCGCCCCATATCGGGAACGTCCATAGATTCAGAAAATTGAGCCATAATCTACGCGCTCTTTCGTGTATTTTGTTAAGCGTGTTGACAAGAGTGCTAATACTTGAGCATCTCCTGTCTGAGTCGAAATGCTAACGCCGACCGTGATGCTGTATTTCTTTGTTTCAAGATATATTTAGCATCCATTTTGTTAGCATTACATTTCTTTATATCCTTATCATACTTGAGTTACGGAACTTAACATCATAACTAAATGTGAAAAGTTCTGGGTGGGGAGTGAGGAGTGCTGTTAGCGGTAGCGGGTATCACCCGCTAAAATTCTGACTTTGATTCGGTTTCTTCATTTTGAATTTTTAATTGCTTATGACAGGACAGGAGTTACACCAACTATTGCTGGATAAATGGGGACATTCATACGATGTTCAGTTCCGGCGCACCCAGGGGAAGATATTTCTGCAAGTCATGTGGAAGTATCTAGAGCAAGCGTCTTTCCCGATGAGTGAGGCAGAATATCAAGAGCATTTAGATAGTGTGGCGAATTATCTTCATGCTTTGGGTGGTGCGGCGCAGGTGCGGACATTTATTGCCCAAACACGCGATCGCCCCCGTCTTGGCAAAGCTGTTAGCATCCCCTTAGATTTGGGTGAACGCGCTTCTGAATGGATTATTTAATTTTATACCTGAACAATTTTCCTGCACCCTCAAAAATACTGCTGATTAATTACTGCGATCGCCATCCTTGTAGCTATTTGCATTGGCATTGATGTTTCTAAAGAATAACTGATTATATGTTGCAAATTAAACTCTAAGTATTTATATTGGTTTTATTTTTTAATTTGCTGTTGTCATAAGGCTTATACAGGTTGTTTTAAATATTTAAATTTTCATAGTAATACAAAATTAAAAATTAATTAAATTGTTATTTTTACGATCTGAATTAATAATTTCAAAAATCTCCAAATAAGCTTGCGGATTTCAGGACTTAATAGACGTATAAGTTTCTAGTTACAGTCATCTTGGCTGGCTATAAATATTGACCGTCTCAACTTTGATCGTGGTTTAAAATTCGCTTCTGAGTCTGACACACAGATCAATTAATCGCTGCAAATATTCAAGTAGGAGATAAATATGAAACAGCTAATTACCTTCATAGTTACTGGTTTTTTATTAGTTGGTGCTTTTGGCTGTGAAGAGGCTGCTAAAAACACCTCAGAAACGCCTAAAACTACGGATAAAACTATCAACTCTCAGACAAAACCAACTACTATTCCCGCAGCTAGCACAGAAACTAAAGCAAAAACTGAGACTCAGAAAAACTCAGTAGGAAAAGCTGAGGTAGATTTAAAAACCACAGTTAGTAAAAAACTACAGGCTGGCTTACCCGGAAATAAATTAGAAGTGGAAAATAAAGATGGTGAAATCATCATCAAAGGCACAGCTACTTCTCAAGAAGAACTGAAAAAAGCTGAAAAATTAGTTAAAGAAGTTAAAGGTGTCAAAAGTGTCACCATAGAGGCACAAGTCAAAGCTACAAACAAGCCTTAGAAGGTGAATGGGTAAGTAGTGCGACACAATTAAATTCATGGGCAGGGATAGGGGGACAGAAAAATATTCTGTATAATTAATTTCGCCTAAATACTTAGATGTTGTAGGGGTGCAAAGTTTTGCACCCCTACAAATTATCAAAATTATCTATTTATATAAAATTTCTTAAAAAAAACTGCAACTGAAAGTCTCGTTGCCATAATACCTGTATCTTCGTGAAATTTGTCAAAAATTCACCTAATTTGAATTCATAAAACTTTGCAAATCACCTGATTGATTACATAAGTGAATTAAAAAGGTTATTTGCAATTAACTTTTAAGACTCTTGGGAAATCATTTGCTGTGCGGAGTTTTCATGACTACTTCATTACCTCATAATTCGAGCAGTGCTTCAAGCAACCCCAGTCTAGAAATAGCTAGACAGCGATATAAATATAACTACAGCTATATTCCACCTATGGCGATGGTGGATCAGCTACCTGACGGGGAAGGATTTCAAACTAGATGGTTTTTGTTGTTAGTTGAAGAGTTAAAGATTATTTTTGTGAATACTTTGATTACCAACCGAGGTAATCGCGGTTCGGAATTGATTCGTGATGATGTCAAACTATTTATCCTGGAAGCTATACTGAAAGGGGCAATACCAGCCAACATCAGCGTTATTGCTAGACTGCTGCAAATTATCCCGCAATTGCTGCTTCGGGGATTTTCTACAGATTTTCGAGAACTGGATGATTTGTTGTTTTCGCTGATTAAACAAAGTGGAGTCTTAATCTTGGGGGATTCCCTGAGTCGAATTAGGAAACTGCTTGATCAAGGAAAACCCACAGGTCACGTTAAAAGTCTTGAAGATTATAAGAAATTATTCCCGGTCATTCCAGTACCAGCGATCGCAGATTCTTTCCAAGAAGACGAAGTGTTTGCTTATATGCGGGTAGCTGGCTACAATCCCGTGATGATTCAGCGAGTCACTAGTCTAGAGGACAACTTCCCTGTCACCGATGCACACTACCAAGCCGTGATGGGAAATGACGATTCCCTCGCAGTTGCAGGAGAGGAAGGCCGACTATACCTTCTAGACTATGCCATTTTTAAAGGTGCTATTAATGGTACATTTCCCACCGCGCAAAAATATCTCTATGCACCTTTAGCACTTTTTGCCGTACCCAAAGGTTCAGACCCCAACCGTCTGTTAAGGCCAGTAGCCATTCAATGCGGTCAAACCCCAGGGGAAGATTACCCAATTATTACCCCTAAATCTGGTAAATATGCTTGGCTCATCGCCAAAACCATTGTTGAGATTGCCGATAGCAACTTTCACGAACCTGTCACCCACCTAGCTAGAACACATCTATTAGCTGGAATTTTTGCGATCGCCACCCATCGTCAATTACCCAGTAGCCACCCCCTCAACTTGCTGCTACGTCCTCATTTTGAGGGGACTTTAGCCATCAACGATGCTGCTCAACGCGCTCTGATTGCTCCTTTTGGTGGGGTTGATACTTTACTCTCATCAACAATTGATAACTCACGCGTGTTAACAGTGCTGGGTTTACAAAGCTTCGGCTTTAACACTGCTATGTTACCCAAACAACTCCAACAGCGTGGTGTGGATGATCCTCAACTCTTACCTGTTTATCCTTACCGAGATGATGCCTTATTAACTTGGGATGCTATTCGTCAATGGGTTTCAGACTACCTGAAGCTTTATTACACGACAGACCAAGATATTCAAAATGACGCATATATTCAGGCTTGGGCGGCGGAAGTGCAAGCTCATGATGGCGGTCGTATAGCCGATTTTGGGGAAGATGGTGGCATCAAAACACAAGAATACTTAGTTGATGCCGTTACTTTAATTATTTTTACCGCCAGTGTGCAACACGCTGCTGTCAACTTTCCCCAAAAAGATTTGATGGGTTACGCCCCAGGCTTCCCATTAGCCGGTTATTTACCAGCCTCAATTCTCAAAGAAGAAGTAACTGAGCAAGATTATCTCAAATTATTGCCACCACTAGAGCAGGCGCAACAGCAGTATAGCCTGTTGGCTTTGTTAGGTTCTGTATATTACAACAAATTGGGTGAATATCCGCAAAAACACTTTCCAGATCCCAAAGTCGAACCCTTATTGCGATCGCTCCAAAGCCATCTCGAAGAAATTGAAATCACCATCAAAAAGCGCAACTTAATTCGCCCACCCTATGAATATCTGCTTCCTTCTAAAATTCCTCAAAGCATAAATATCTAGTTGGGGAATTGGGAATTGGGCAATTCACTGAGTAGATTTTTATATCATGTCCGCTTAATTGCTGATGAAACCCGAAGAACCCCACCCCCGCCAAAGCTACGCCTTGTCTCCCCTCCCCGCTTGCGGGGAGGGGATTAAGGGGTGGGGTGTAAGGACTTTGGGAAACAAGGGACTAAAGTTTTTTCTAATCCTTTTCAGCGTAATAATGTTGTGCTGCTTGGGAGATATTTAGTTGTAATAGTGTTTCTGTTCCCAACTTATACTTAATACGGGGTTTAACAGGCGATATATTCAAACTAAGAATAATTTCTTTGGCTACCGCCTTGGCTAGTAAGGGTGGTACAGAATTACCCACTTGGCGAAATCCGTGCCATTTGGTGATGTGGAATCTAAACCAGTCGGGGTAAGAATGCAGGCGTGCAGCTTCCCTGACTGTGATACATCGTGGGGTCAGTGGATGAATTGGTCTAGGGGAGGTAAAAGAACCCTTGTATTTATCTGTGCCGGCTCTTAAAGTATTGCAAACACCAGCCGGATGTAACTTATGAAATCTGCTAATAGGTTCTCTTTCTCCCTGGGGAGTATCTTGAAAACGTTGCATAGTCGTTAATGAATGCTTGGTTCTCAGGCTGGAAGAAAGAATATGGGAATCAAATTGGCGATCGCCAGAATAATCATCTCTCACCCTCCTGATACCACGGAGCATCTTAGCGTAATTACTAGGCTTACCATACTCTGCTATTACCCAATCTTGATGTAATAACTCTGAATAATTTTCTACCTCTGGTAAATCTCCAATTGCTTGCCAAACCGTGGGGGAAATTGGCAGTATTGAAGTTTTACACCGCTTATGATTCGGCTTGGCTGGTTGGGTAATTGGCTGGGGATAGTTCGGTAACTGGAAATCTTGCCTAGCACCGAGAAGAAATAATCTTTCGCGTGCTTGGGGTACACCGTATTTAGCAGCATTGAGAATTTGATAATTTTCCTCTACTTGATAACCACAAGCTTTAAATTCATCAATTAATATTTTGAGGATTTGTTTGTGTTCACCAACTGTAATTCCCCGGACATTTTCCATTACAAAAAACTTAGGTTGTAACTCTAAAACCAACCGATGAAAGTGAAAAACTAAGGAATTACGCGGATCATCGAACACCCGTTTACCCATGAGAGAAAAACCTTGACAGGGTGAACCACAAATTACCACATCGATTTCTTGATTACCAATTTGCGATCGCTGGCGAATTTCTGTCCCTGATGTATGCTCAACACTTTTACACAAAACCGAGCAGAAAGGAAAATTAAACTCATGGGTAGCACAGTGAATCGGGTCAATTTCCACCGCCGCCAACACATCAAAACCAGCCTGCTCAAAACCCAAACTCATACCACCAGCACCCGCAAACAAATCTACGGCGATCGGTCTTCTTTTAGTGCTGAGTAGCGAGTGCTGAGTGCTGAGTCTCATTTCTGTTAGCGGTATCAAGGTTTAGCATGAAAATGTTGGACTTGTGTGTACATCGTAGGCAAGCAAGGAGGGGGCTATTATATACCTCATGTGATTAGGAAACGCTATAACGATTATCTTTGAACTATTTAAGAAAAATTATCGTATTACAAAAATATTTTGGCAATATAGCAGACTTCACAAGTCAAACAGCCATTCTCTAGCGCAAATCATCACTTTTGTACAGATGCGATTCATCGTATCGCCATCGGCTAAACGCCACGCTACCGCTAACACAACTCACAACTCACAACTCAGCACTCTCTTAGCATTTGCAGAATTTCTTGAGCCGCGCGATCGCATACTCCTACTTCTCCTAAATACTGGCGCATTTGTTGATAGTCTGCCAAAGTTTGCTGTCGCCGTTCAGAATTGAGCAATAATTCTATTGATGCTTGCGTAATATTCTCTGGGGTTGCTTCTTCTTGCAACAACTCCGGCACAATTGGTTTCATTACTACCAAATTAGGTGGCGACGCAAAGGGGATAGAACCTCTGAGAATTTTTCTGGCAATCCAGGCTGTGACGGGATTTAGGCGATAAACTACCACCTGCGGCACATTTAATAAAGCTAGTTCTAAGTTAACTGTACCGGATTTGGTGATGGCGAAATCTGCCGCCGCAAAAACTTCCTTTTGTTGACCTGATATGACTGTAGCCCGCAAACCATAACGCTGGACTGCTTCCTCTATTGGCTGTCTGTAAACTTCCAGTGACAGAGGAATCCAAAAATGAACTTCTGGTAATTTGGTTTGGATGGTTTGGGCAGCTTCAAAAATTACTGGTAGTAAATATTTTAATTCTTGCCGTCGGGAAGCCGGGAGGAGTGCGATCGCTATCTGCTCAGAATCAATTCCCAAATTAGCACGGGCTTCGTCACGGCTAGGAGCGTTTTGCATCCTATCAATTAGGGGATGTCCTACCCAAGTGACATTCGCCCCATTTTGGCGAAAATAGCGGGCTTCTTCCGGGAAAATTGCCAATAACTTATCTGTAAACCTGACAATGCGGTTAGTATTCTGCAAACTCATCGACCATACCCACTCTTGGGGCGCAATGTAGTACGCCACAGGCACATCTGGTAAATGCTTTTGCATATAAGTACCGATGCCAAGATTTGGCCCCATGTAGTCAATCAGCACTACTAAATCTGGGGGATATTGTTTTAAGTAGGCGATCGCGCGACGCTGTACCATCAGAGTTGGCAGCACATAAGGCAAAGATTCCAGGATACCCATTGAACCAATACCACTGGTATTCCCCAAAATCTTCGCCCCAGCTTCAGCCATCTTGTCGCCACCCAAGGCCACAATCTCTAATTCCAACCCAGCAGCCATAGCTTGACGCTTCATCGCCGCAATCAACAGCGATCCTTGCAAATCGCCAGACACTTCACCAGTGCTGATAAATATCCGCATTTGAAACCAATTCAAAATTCAAAAACTGGGGACTGGGGACTGGGGACTGGGAATCAAAAAGAATTATCTCTTGTCTCCCGTGTCTCCATCTGCCTAAGACTCATCACTCCTGCCTATCTTACCTCTACCGGGAATCAAACCCCGTCTCCCTGGCATTTGTGACAGTAACAGAAAGCGGCGGAGATTTTGCAGGGTTTCGGTATCGCCCAAAAATTCTAATTGTTCCAAGGCTTCTTTAAAGCTCAACTTAGAACGGTAAAGAATGCGGAAGGCTTTTTTCAGAAGTTGTAACTCGTTGCTATCAAACCCAGAACGTTTGAGTCCTATCAGGTTGAGGGTTCTGATTTTGGCGGGATTGCCCTCTACTAACATATAAGGCGGCACATCGCGGTCAATGCGTGCCATTCCTCCTACCATTGCGTGTCTACCGATACGTACAAATTGATGTACACCTAAAACACCACTGAGTCGGGCGCGTGATTCTATATGGACGTGACCAGCTAAGGCGACGGAGTTAGCAATGACTACAGAGTCTTCAATAACACAGTTATGAGCTACGTGGACATAAGCCATCAGTAGGTTGTTATTACCAATTATCGTTGCTTCTCCCGCCCCGGTGGCGCGGTTAATGGTGACGTATTCACGAATCAAATTGCGATCGCCAATTCTGACCCAAGTGGGTTCGCCCACAAATTTCAGATCCTGGGGTTCCATACCGATAGCTGCACCGGTAAAAATCTGATTTCCCACCCCAATTTCACAAGGGCCTTCTAGCACTGCGTGTGCGCCAATAATAGTATCAGCACCAACTTTGACGTTTGCTCCAATCACAGCATAAGCACCGACTTGCACCGTTGGGTGTAGTTCCGAATTTGGATGAATTACAGCAGTTGGATGAATAAGCGTTTTCAAGGGTAAATCTCCAGAACTGTCTTGAGAAGCCAGTGTCTGACTTTGATAGCCAAAGTTGAGACGACTGGCGTGACTGAGTGTGTGAGTATCAGTAGAAAAATTGTCGGGAAAATTATGTGTGAGGGTAGCGAAAGTCAAGAATTGATACAAGGCTCTTGTGGCGATTTTTGGAAATTGCTATCCTGCTTTGAGACTTCAGGAAAAGCAGTTTAGGGTTGTATCTGCGCCAGCTAGGTTTTAGCTAACCAAAGAAAACATTAATTCGCCTTCAGCAGCAAGTTGTCCGTCAACCTCTGCACGTGCCTGCATTTTACCGAAACGACGTTGTTTGATCCATAACAGTTCCACCGTCATTACCAGTTGATCTCCTGGTACTACTTGACGACGAAAGCGGACTTTATCTATACCAGCAAAAACAAACAGTCCTCCTTCTACCTCTGGTAATTGTGTCAAAACAATACCACCCACTTGAGCCATTGCTTCTACAATTAGCACACCTGGCATCAGTGGTCTACCTGGGAAGTGTCCTTGAAACTGTGGTTCGTTGATAGTAACGTTCTTAATACCTACGGCTCGTTTACCTGGTACGTAGTCAATAATTTTATCTACAAGTAAAAATGGGTAGCGGTGGGGTAGCAATTTCTGAATTTCTTCAGAGGTAAGAGTTGTTTTGATCTCAGGTGCAGTCTCATCATGAGATGCGGGACTATTTACTTCAGACACGATTGACATTAGCAGTGCAGTTGAATTTTAATCTGGGTATTTAGTTAGGAGGATTCAGAATTTTAGATGAGAGCTAAAATTCTTTGTGCCAGCTGAATATGTAAATTATGACTGGCTTTGTACGCTAAAAAGTGAGCGCGGGGAAAATATCCCAATAAACTCAAATCCCCTACTAAATCCAAGATTTTATGACGGACTGGCTCATTTGCAAATCTTAATGGTGGATTTACCCAGCCATCAGTCCCACAAACTAGCGCATTATCCAAGCTACCACCTTTGATTAACCCAGATTTTTGTAAATGTTCAATTTGATGCGCTAATCCAAAAGTCCGCGCCGGCGCAATTTCTTCACTAAAGCTAAATGTAGATTTTTCTACGTCAGTAGCCACAGACCAACTGTGCCATTGATTACCAATTGCAGGTAAATCAAAATCAATACCGTAACTAAAGCGGGTTTCTGCTGCGGGGATAGCAGCAACAAAAGCATCGTCTTGGTAAATCCAGATGGGTTCTTGAATGGTTAAAGGGTCTTTTTGCTGAGTAACTGGAACTGTTTGTGATGTCAAACCAACTTCAGCTATACTTTTTGCCCAAATTTGAGCCGAACCATCCAAAAGTGGTACTTCTGACCCATTAATTTCAATGCGGGCATTATCTACACCCATCCCCGCCAAAGCCGCTAATAAATGTTCTACTGTGCGAATGGATGCTTCACCTTTACCCAACTGAGTCGAGAGGACAGTGTGATTAACGGCTGCTACTTGGGCTGGGATAATTGGCAAATCCGGCAAATCCACCCGCACAAAATACCGTCCGCTTCCCACGTCTGCCGGTAGTACCCGCACTTTGGTACTGATACCGCTATGTAGTCCTATCCCAGTTTGGGTAATTGCCGCCGCTAGAGTGTGTTCTAGCATAGGCAAAAACTCAATATATTTTTATACTTATTATTCATGTGGAATTTTGATAAACACCCTGACAAGTAATTCGTAATTCGTAATTTTAGGATGTTAACAGTTAACAGTTAACTGTCAACTGTCAACACTAAAATCTTTCGCCAATGCCAAAATTAATCCGGCTATCACCGTCATCGTTGATACCGTAGTCAATCCGAATTGGCCCTAGGGGTGATTGTACGCGCACACCCAGACCATAGCCGTAGCCAGTACCATTTTTATTCAATACCTCAGCTGGTCTGGTGGTAGTGCCTAAGTCGCTACCTACATCAAAGAATAATGCACCACTGACAACTGAGAAGACAGGAAAGCGATATTCTACTGTTGCTTGTACATAGCTGCGTCCACTGCTTAATGTACCTTCTTCATAACCCCGAACGGAGTTACTACCACCAAGGGTAAAGGCTTCATAGGGAGGTAAATCACCAAAGACTGTACCACCTTGGATGTTAAACGCTAGGGTTTCTGGGCCTTTTGTAAAGCCAGTAAATTTTACTGGTAAATATTGGCTGTAGCTACCCCGGAGTCTGGTAAGGAAGATATTACCTGAGCCAACAGGTACTGATTGGTCTACCCCAACACGCAGGAAAGAACCGCCTGTTGGTTGTAAAGCATTGTTACGGCGATCGCGCTGCGCTCCTAATTGCAGTAACAATAAATCATCTTCACCTGTGCCAGAAAAGCTGAGGGGAACATCTTCACTGGTTTTGTTTCCAGCATCATCAAATACTGCCCCAAATTTTCTTAAGTTCCCGTCAGCATCGCGGGTAGAAACTCGTTGATACTGTAACCCAGCTGAAGCAGTCCATTCTGACCTTTCGTAAGGGTTAGCGGATAGGGGACGAGTAAAGGTAACACCACCACCTAAACGGGTAACACGGGGGCGGTCTTGGTCTTCGTTATTATTGGGATTAAATGTTCTAATATCGCTGTCTGCACCATCAAAAATCAACGAAATGGAACGACGGCGGAAAATATTGGTTGTATAGGAAGTCCGATAAGGATCGCCGGCAATCCAAGGGTCTGTGAAGCGGAGATCAAACAGCAACTCCCGTTGACCTACCTGAACTTCTGCCCCTAGTTTCTGGTTTCTACCACCCAGGTTCTGCTGCTGATAGCTAACTGTACCGAAAAGTCCACTGGCAGAACTAATACCAGCCCCAGCTGCAATAGAACCGCTACTGCGCTCAACGACGTTCACGACTACATCTACTTGGCTGGGATCAGTACCAGGGTCAAGGGAGACGTTAACATCTTCAAATAGTCCTGTCCCAAATACCCGTTGTAAGTCTTTCTGGACAATATTGCGGTTAAATACTTGTCCTGGCTTTAGCTCCAGTTCCCGCGTAATCACATATTCCCGTGTGCGACCCCGAATTGGTTGTCCTTTCTCGTCGGTTTCTTGACCTTCTTTGTTACGGAAGCGGACTTTAATGTTCTGTACTACCCCTTCTGCTACTTGGAGGGTGACAACTCCACTTTCTGATACTTGTGGCGCACCAATGACATTGGCTAGGACGTAACCTTGGTCTTGATACCGTTTGGTTAATTGCTTGATGCCTTCTTGTAAGTCCCGCAAGTTGAGGATTTTGCCATACTGGTCACGGAAGATTTCATCGGTAGTAGCAGGCGGAAGGACGGAGGGAATTTGAGTACCGGGATTCGCTTGTATTTCTACCTTGGTTAAGACAGGGTTGGGTTGGACAACAAAGCTGACTCTAACACCTAGGGGTGTGTCTTCTGGTGCTGCTTGGACGTTGGAAAATAAACCAGTGCCAAAGATAGCGTTAATATCTTCTTGCAGTTGGGCGCGGGTTGTTGTTCGTCCTGGTTGGGTACGAATAACGTTATAAACTTGGGCTTCTAATTCTGGGGTGAGTTGCCCTGTTTGAGCTTTGACTAGTACCTCTGATACCAACACACGGGGTTCAGTCGTTTCTGGCGTGTTGTTGGGGGTGTTTAAATTCTCTTGAGCGGGGGGAGTATTACTAGGCTCTGGTGCTGGTGTTGCTGGCTCAATGCTGGGCGCGGTAGGAGTAGTTTCTGGTGCTTGTACCAGTTGCTTTGCAGTTCCCCTCTGGCTCGCTACTTCTTTCGTGGTGGTTACTGCTGTTGATGGAGATGCAGAAATCACAACAGGGGATTTCTTTGTTGATTTCTTCAGCTTTGAATCTATGGTAACAACATCATCTGGTGGGGTTTTGTCAACAGATGAAAGCTGAATAGTGGGAAATAAAGTAGGGTTTGCGGTTGTGGATACTTCTGTTGCTACTTCTAAAGTAGGTACAATGACCTCTTTTGTTGCTGTTATTGCGGACTTTGTTGATTTATTAACAGATGATAAAGCCGCAGAGGCAGAAATTTCAGGGGCGGGAATTTCTGTCAGTGCCTTAACTTCCTGGAAGTTGGGCTGCTGTTCTAGTGAAATTTCACCCTGTTCTGGCTGCTGATTAGTCTCAGTGGGAAAAACTTCTGCCGTCTGCTCTACGTTGTTAGGAGTTTGTGCATTTGCACTCAAAGAGCCACTTAAGGGTGCTGTAATTGCTACAGCTGCCACCAATACTGGAGATAAACGCATTTTATTTAGATTCCTCTTCACATCCACACACCATTACAAGGAGATTTTAAGTGCTGAGTGCTGTTAGCGATAGCGCGGCGTTTAGCCGGTGCTGAGTTATGAGTGGAATACTCACTCGGAACTCGGAACTCGTAACTCTTAACTTGTAACTCGTAACTATGAAAGCACTTTTAAATCAGGACTATTCATATTTAATTTTGAGTTGCCACAGTTTGTAAAACTCTTTGTAAAACCTCCTGATACGCATCTTCTACATTCCCTAAGTCTTTGCGGAAACGGTCTTTGTCCATAACGCGGCGATTAGGGTCTGCTTCTGTTATGTTCCACAAACGGCAGGTGTCGGGACTAATTTCATCTGCTAAAAGTAGATTTCCTTGTGAGTCAACACCAAATTCTAGTTTGAAGTCAACTAGGGTAATGCCGCAACGTGTCCAGAATTCCTGGAGAAAATGATTAATTTCCAATGCTAGATGAGTAATTGCATCGACTTGTTCCGGTGTCGCTAGTTCCAACAGCAAAAGGCGATCGCGTGTCAATAGCGGATCTCCTAATTGATCATTTTTATAATAAAACTCTACTAGGGGCTGTTTTAATGATGTACCCAGTTCTAACCCTGTTTGTTGACACAAACTACCAGCCGCAATATTACGGATAACAACTTCCAAAGGTATTATTTTCACTGCCTTTACCCGCATTTGATGGGGGGCAGGACTATCAATAAAGTGTGTTTTAATACCAGATGCTTCCAACTGTTGAAAAAGCTGAGTGGAAATGCTACAGTTTATTTTCCCTTTGCCAAGGATGCTACCTCGCTTTTGGGCATTAAATGCTGTAGCATCGTCCTTAAAGTCAGCTAGCAGGACTTCAGGATCATCAGTTGTATAGAGAATTTTTGCTTTGCCTTCGTATAGCTTGGAATGAACAGACATGGCAGGAAGTAAGGTTTTAGACGTTAGACAGCTTTTGTCCTTTCGGGCTTACCCATTTTATCTTTAGTTCTTGAAGATTAGCTATTAGTCCGCAATCTGTATATTCCGAATTGGTTTTGAGTATTAAAACTTATCCATCTACAAGATAAAGTAAGTCACTCAGTAGAGAGTATTAACGAGTGAATATCTCACCGACAATAGAAGATGATTGCTTTTTATCTATGATATTTATTGGGTTAAGTTAATTTTTTCACAAATGTACTGGAAATATTTTTAGAGTAAAGACTGGCAGTATATATTAATACTTATAGTTTTGTATCAAGAAGGAAGTATTTCATCACATTTTTATAAATGATCAAATAAGATCAAGCAAGTACGTTGATATGTAAGGAGCGTCTACAACCCAAAATCATCAATTCAGCGATGAGCGCGTTTGTTAGTCTTCCTTGCACAGCAGCATCTCCAATGCAATCAGTCTTTTTTGCATATTTGCCAGTAAAACTGGTGTCAATATCTCAACAGCCCCAAAAGCATTTTCAAATCAGCATAATATTTTTCACAAGAAGAAAAATATATCAATACTAAATAATTGATAGTAGCAGTACCGAAAATTCCCAAAATTATAGGTAAACAGGCTATTAGCGATTCATATTCAAAAATAAAAACAATTAGGGAGTTGAATAAATGGAGCAAAAAATAGTGACGAAAGAGAACTTTCTCTATCCTCGTAGTCGTTATTACGGTCAAGTGAAGCCAGAAAACTTAGTTTTTAATGCCAATCTCCAGGAATTTGCCCAAAAGATAAGTTATGTCTGTAACTTAGAAACTGGTGGAAAATTGCAACCAGAAGAAGCATATGAACAAATTAAAGCTTTGTGGAAAAACTTAAAGCGTACAAGAAAACAGCTGCAAATTGGTGATAATCCATTTCAAAATGGAGATGAGAACGCTGAAGGGTAAGTACAGGGGACAGGGGACAGGGGACAGGGGACAGGGGACAGGGGACAGGGGACAGGGGACAGGGGACAGGGGACAGGGGACAGGGGACAGGGGACAGGGGACAGGGGACAGGGGAAGAGAGGGGAATGTCAATTCCTGTTTATTTGACTGTCATTGTCCAGACTCCATCCCAGTTTTCTGGAGGTGGTGTGTGTTGGTAATTATAGGCGCGTTCTAGGTGGAGATTCACTCCTTGGTCTGTGGGGCGAATTTTTTTGGCAGCTGTAAAACAAGCGATCGCTCCTGTAAAATTACGAGATAAATAAGCTGCACGGCCAGCATGGTAGTGAAACAAAAACTCCTGGGTGGTAGCATCTAAAGTAGTAGTGCGATCGCTAATTAACTCGTAGATATTGACGGCTTGGTGTTTCCCTTTAACTCTGATTTTATCTAATTGGCGTACCCAAATGCGATCGCTGCATAATTGATAAGTAAACTCGCTCAAAAGAATGTCACAACCATATTCTTTAGTGACTGTTTCCAAGCGTGAACTTAAATTTACACTATCCCCAATCACTGTATAATCCATCCGTTTTTGAGAACCTATATTTCCTGAAACCACGTCCCCGGAACTAATACCGATACCAATATGAATTTCTGGCTGCGCCTGGATAATGCGGCGTTGGTTAAATTCCTCCAAGCGTCGGCGCATATCTAAAGCTGATTGTACCGCTCGCCAAGCATGGTTTTCTGTGAGTGGTAAGGGTGCGCCAAATACGGCCATTAACGCATCGCCAATAAATTTGTCGAGAGTACCTTCGTAGTTAAAAACGGCTTCCACCATTGTTTCAAAATACTGATTTAGCAGTGAAACCACCTCCGCCGCACCGAGGTTTTCTGTGAGTGAGGTGTAACCGCGAATATCTGAAAATAATATAGTTACTTCCTTCCGTTCACCCACCATTAAAGCATCTTCCCCAACAGCCAATACTTGTTCTGCTACGTGGGGTGTCAGATAGCGGTACATGGTAGTTTTCAAGCGTTTTTCTCGGCTGATATCTTCCAAAACTACCAAACCACCTCTAACGCCGCCTTCTGGGTTAGTTAGGGGATTCACCGTCAGATTAATACTGCGGTCGAGGATTTTTACCTGTTCAGCCGTTAAAAACTTGGATTGGGGGGTGAGGGGTAAATTCCAAGTCAGAAAAATGTTAGGATTGGTGCGATCGCGTATTGTCAAAATAGAATACTGTGTTTCACTCGTTAGAATCCCCTCAGCACTTTGTAACTGATAAATCCCCACTGTTAAACTTTGTTCCGGTACATAATGTTTAGCACCAGTTTTTAAACTATCTTCTAAACGCATTTGTAAATTTTCAACTGGTACAATCTCCCAAACGAGACGACCAATTAAATTGTGTTCCCACAGCATTTTATTGCTTTTATTGTTGGCTTCCCTCAAAGGACAACCCAATAATGCTAAGGCTGCATCGTTAATAGTGACAATCCGACCAGCCATATCTGTAGAAATCACAGCATCTGATAAACTTTGTAAAATATCTTTTTGGTACTGTTTTTCTAGCAGGACATTTTCAAATAAGCGAGCATTTTCTAAAGCAACTCCCGCCTGAATATTAAAAGCCCGCATAAACTCTTCATCAGAGGAAGTAAAACTACCTTGTTGTTTATTAATTAACTGCGTTACCCCAATTAATTCATTAGCTGAATTGAATACAGGTAAACATAGAATATTCCGCGTTACATAACCAGTTTTTTTATCTGTTGAAGGGTCAAACCGAGGGTCTTTATAAGCATCAGGAATATTGAGTGCTTGTCCTGTTGATGCTACATAACCAGCAATACCACGGTTAGCAGGAATACGAATTTCCATTGAATTTATAGTATCTGCGGCGGCGGCTACCTTTGTCCACAGTTCCCCCATTTCTTTGCGATACAAAAACAGCGTACTGCGGTCTGCTTGCATTAAAATTCGGGCTTGTTCCATAACTATTTGCAAAGTAGCTTCTAAATCTAAACTTTGCCCTAGGGTTTGAGTCGCCCGTAAAAGTGCCGTTGCGCCCCGTTGATTGCGAGCTGCTACATAAAAAGACTGACAAGTTTCTAAGATAATGCCAATCGAAGCTGCAAAATCTCGAAAATGTTCTTCATCTTCCTGATTAAAAGGTGTATCACCAGCTTTATTTGCTAGTTGTACTACTGCAACTATCTGGTTTTTGCTACTAACAACGGGCATACATAAAATATTGCGAATTTCATAGCCCATTTGTTTTTCTAGGTCTGGATTAAATAGAGGATGAGTAGACGTTTCATCAATATTTAAATATTGACCTGTACTAGCAACATGACCAGGAATACCGAAAGTAATGGGAGTACGAATTTCTAAAAACTTCTGTCCATTATCTTGAGGAACTTTTGACCACAATTGACCTTTATCATAGTCAACTAAAAAAATAGCTGTATGTTCTGCTTGGAGAATTTGACCAATTTTGAGTGTGATTGCTTCTAAGACTTTCTCCAACATATTTTCTAGAGCTTCATTATTAATCAGTTCAATAGCTCTCAGAAATTGCTGAAATTCGGCAGTAATAAAGTCTAATAAGCAAACAAATTCATTAACAGAAAGGTCTTTGACCCGCCGCAATAAAGCGTGGGTGCGATTCCCTTGAGTCAGTTCTGTTAATGTAGCCAAGACGCTACCAGGGTTCGGAAGAGTCAAGTCGCTTCGCTCCAATTCAAAATTCAAAATTAAAAATTCAAAATTAAGAACCCCACCCCCAACCCCCTCCCCGCAGGCGAGGAGGGGGCTATGATATACCTTCATTTGATTAGGAAACGCTATAGCGGAAACGGGGCGTGAGCAGTGCGCTGAGTGAAAATCTCTCTACCTATTTCCCAGTCCCCAGTCCCCAGTCCCCAGTCCCTGTCACCTGTAACCTGTCCCCTGTCACCTTCCCATACAGTATTTTTTGATAATAATCTTGTAGCTGATGCGTCGCAGATGCCCAGCCCCACTTTTCTGCTTCTCGACGCGCATTTTGACGGATGATGTCACGTTCTTGTTTATTTTCTAAAAGCCTAACAGTTGCGTCAATAGCATCTTGAATATCAGCTTGGGGGTTAAACAAATACCCATTGATCCCATCTGTGACAATATCAGGAATACCTCCAGAACGAGCTGCTACTACTGGACAACCAGCCGCCATTGCTTCTAGTAGGACTAAGCCTAATGTCTCTGTACGGGAAGGAAAGATAAAAGCATCAGCACTAGCAAAGGCTGACCCTAACTCGCGTCCCATGAGATAGCCAACAAAATAAGTATTTGTACCTGCAAAATGTTTTTCTAGGGTTTGGCGATGGGGCCCATCTCCTACGAGTGCCAATCGCGCTTGGGGAATTGCTTCTAATATGGGTTTGATGCGCTCAATTTCTTTTTCGGCAGAAAGGCGACCTACGTACAATAATAAGGGGCTTTCTGGGTGATTTTGCGTTAAGCGATCGCGCATTTCTAAACTAGCTAAATCTGGGTGAAATAGTTCTGTATCTACTCCCCTTTGCCACAAATCTACCCTTTCGATGCCATGTCCTGAGAGTTCTGCCATCATGGCGGTAGAAGTACAAAGATTCAAGGCGGCTTGATTATGCGCCCCTTTCAGCAGTTCCCAAAGTACCCCCTCTAGCATCCCTAAACCATAATGCTGAAGATATTGGGGTAAATGTGTATGATAAGATGCTACTAAGGGTATTTTCAGGACTTTACTATAAAAAATCCCGGATAGTCCTAAAACTGCGGGATTGACAACATGAATGATATCTGGTTTGAACTGTTCTAGGGTATAACCGATAGCTGGGCGGGGGAGTGACATTTTCAACTCTGGATACAGAGGTAAGGGAAAGCCACTCACACCGTACACTTTTGCTCCTTTATATTCAGTAATGCCACCATCAGGGGCAATTACTAAAACTTGATTTCCATGACGTTGTAAATAGTCAACAGTATGGCGCAGGCGTGTCACAATACCGTCAACCTTGGGTAGAAAGGTTTCGGTGAATAAGGCAATTCTCATACAAAACTATCTATGTGAAAAAAGGGGTGTAGGGGTGTGGGGGTATAGGGGTATAGGTGATGAAAACCTTTACACCCATACACCCTTACACCCTGATACCCCTAGAAAACGAAAAAGCCTTTTGCTCTAGGCTTTTTTAATTCCTATGCCAAGAGACTTTGGGTAAAATCTGCTTGTTATCAACGCGTTTTTGATATTTGACAGCAAAGTTTAGCAGAGAATCAAGTAGCGAATCCGAGAGATAGTGAGGTTGTAGCCCTAAATCGAGTAATTTAGTGTTGATAGCGTTGAAGTAATGTTCTTCTTTCTCGACTCTAGGATTATCTAAGTTGCTGATTTCTACATTTAATCCCAAAGCGTTGCCGGCTTTTTTCACCATTAATGCCAAGTCACCGATGCTGAATAGTTCGGTAAATTGGTTAAATACGCGAAATTCTCCAGCTTGGGCAGGATTAGCGATCGCAATTTCCATACATCGCACCGTATCCCGAATATCCAAGAAGCCGCGAGTTTGCCCACCTTTACCGTAAACGGTGAGGGGATGACCAATCGCCGCTTGAATACAGAATCGGTTCAATGCTGTACCAAACACACCATCGTAATCTAGTCGGTTGATCAACAGTTCGTCCATCCCCGTTTCTTCGGTGAGGACACCATAAACCACGCCTTGGTTTAAGTCTGTAGCCCGTAAACCCCAAATCCGGCAAGCAAAGTGAATATTGTGGCTATCATGAACTTTGCTCAGGTGATACATTGACCCAGGCTGTTTAGGATAAGGTAGGGTATCCTTACGCCCATTGTGTTCAATGGTGATGTAACCTTCCTCAATGTCAATGTTGGGTGTGCCATATTCACCCATTGTCCCTAACTTTACTAAGTGACAGTCGGGAAAGTCTTCTTTCATTGCATATAGCAGGTTTAACGTACCAACCACATTATTGACCTGAGTGAGAACGGCGTGTTCTCGGTCAATCATCGAAAACGGTGCGGAACGCTGTTCACCAAAATGCACGATCGCATTTGGTTCAAATTTGTGCAACGTTTTCTGAAGAAATTCGTAGTTAGTAATGTCGCCAACGAACAAGTCAATGGATTTACCAGTTAAATCTTGCCAGCGTTGGAGGCGTTGCTGAATCGGTGCGATCGGCGTGAGGGTGTCCAAACCCAGTTCGTTATCCCAGTGCCGTCTCACCAAACTATCTAATATTCCAACTTCATAACCGCGATTGGAAAGGTAAAGTGCGGTTGCCCAACCACAATACCCATCGCCACCAATAACTAGGACTTTCATTTTCACCAGTTTTTACTCGCTGATAGCTTAATCTATCAGGTTTGTGTACCCTCTCACTCATCATTCTGGAAGATGTGGGATGAGAAAGGACTCCTTATTTCAACGAGAAAACAATATTTTCTGGTGGCGATCGCATTATCAGGATTATTTTCCAACCCCTGCTCGTCTCATTAATCATGCCCAATTGATATAAAAATATTCATAGTTTAAATCTATTAATATCATCGATAAATCTCATAAAATTAATGTACTTCATGACGGCGTTGATACTAAGTTCTTTATTCCCAAACCAGGAGCAAAGTTAGTTCTTCCCCGCATTAATGTAGATATTTTTCATGTTGAAGAACTTGTTACTTATAAAGAGGTGATGCTAGAAAAATATGAATTTGACCTCAGCCGAATTCATTTTACAGGTTGGCTACCTTAATCCCTCTTTACCGAGAAACCCGATATTGCTGGGCTATATAGTAAAACAAGGGATAGTAATTTTGAAATTCTTGACTGGGGGTGCGTCCTTGCCAGTTGTATTTCACTTGATTTTGCGTTAGTGTCAGCGTCATTGAACTTACAGAATTACCTACTTCTACCGCTAAGATTCCCGTTAAACCTTGAGTAGTTTGAAAGTTAGGTTTTTCTGGTGTTATAGATTCTAGTATTTGATTACTCGCCCAGGCTCGAATTTCTACGGTGTTGTTTTTGGGTGAGACAAAAACAATTCCATCGGCGTTTGTTGGTGTTGCTAAAGTCTTCCAGTTGCTGGGATAGGGAAACTCAAAACCATATCGGGGATTTTTGTAAATTTGCCATGTCATATCTGTGACATCTAAGCTGGGGGTAAAACAGCCGTACAGGATCAATAACAAAGCGATCGCTACACTAAACCAGGAAGTTTTAGTATAAAAAAGTTGTCTTAATCTCAGAGCTTTTGCTGGCAAGATAGTTGTAATCCTACCTTTTTGAAATGCTGTAAGCCATTGTATATAAAGCATTTTCGAGATAAATTTAGTCATTTGTCTCTACTTGGATTTTATTAATAGTTTAGTCGCTTATATAACTTAAGTTAGCCACAATCTTTGTAACAAACAAAGCTCAATTGTAAAGAAGAGTAACAAAAATGCCGTCAAAACGTTTTACTGTCTTGACAACTAAGAGAACAGCCGATAACGTGATATACATACCCGGGTAAGACCACTAAAAAGTGATATGCAAACTAAGCAAAAGGTTACGTTATATTTATCGGCAGAACTGCATAAAAAGCTGAAGATTCGGTCAGCAATCGAATCTGAGCGAATGTCAGAACTAGCTGAACGGGCCATTTTTTTCTACCTAACTAACTCAGATATCGTTGATGAAGTTGAAGCTTCAGCTTACGGCAGAACACATAAAGTTTATTCCTGTCCTAATTGTGAAAGTTCATTAGCATTAAAAGATGGGGAATTAGTTGGTTTAGGCAGTCAGCCAGGCTTAATTGGCCAAGAACATCTTTCTCTTGATGAAATGGTAGAAGCAGAAACCCATCCCAAGGGAGAGGAAGAATTAGTTCCTTGCTAGGTAGGAATTAGATAAGTAATTCATAATTTCGGTTGTTGTCATCAGCAAAACGATGTCTTTACTGTACTAGGGTCTCCAGAAGGTCGATTTATGAAAGAAGAGCTCAATATTCTCATTCAAGCTCAATACCCACTAATCTACCTTGTGACCTCCGAGGAAGAACGGGCAGAGCTAGCAATTTCCACAATTGCCCAAATGTTAAGACCCCAACGCCGAGTGTATGTTTGGACAGTAACTCATGGCATCGTGGAGTATGGTCAACCCCGGAACGTAAGCCAACACAACACCGTTTCCCCAGAGGCGGCGATCGACTGGATCATCCGGCAGAAAGAACCTGGTATATTTATTCTTAAAGATTTACATCCATTTATTGATGCTCCTGCGACCACAAGGTCATTACGTGATGCGATCGCCAGCTTCAAGGGTATGCAAAAGAACATCATTTTGATGTCACCCATGCAACAAGTACCCATTGAATTGGAAAAAGAAGTTGTAGTTTTAGACTTCCAACTACCCGATATGTCAGAGTTAAACAAAGTATTAACTCAACATCTCGAACAGCATCGCGGCAGACGCTTGACTACAGAAGCACGCGAAAAACTCCTCAGGGCGGCTTTAGGCTTAACTAAAGATGAATCTGAGAAAGTCTATCGTAAAGCGCAAGTCACCACAGGGCGGCTGACAGAAGAAGAAGTAGATATAGTTCTATCTGAGAAAAAGCAACTAATCCGGCGCAATGGTATTTTAGAATACATTGAAGAAGATGCAACCATTGATGCAGTCGGTGGCTTAGAAGAATTAAAAAAATGGCTCAAACAACGCTCTAACGCCTTTACAGAAAGAGCCAGAGAGTATGGTTTACCCCAACCAAAAGGGATGTTAATTCTCGGTGTTCCTGGTTGTGGTAAGTCATTAATTGCTAAAACAACGTCCCGCTTGTGGGGTTTACCACTGTTGCGTTTGGATATGGGTCGAGTTTACGACGGCTCGATGGTGGGACGAAGTGAGGCTAACCTGCGAAACGCCCTCAAAACAGCAGAATCCATCTCCCCGGCGATTCTGTTTATCGACGAGTTAGATAAATCCTTTGCTGGAAGTTCTGGTTCTGGTGATTCTGACGGTGGTACATCTAGCAGAATATTTGGGTCTTTCCTCACATGGATGCAAGAGAAAAAATCCCCAGTGTTTGTGATGGCTACAGCCAACCGAGTAGAACGCTTACCTGGAGAATTTTTGAGGAAAGGTCGTTTCGATGAAATTTTCTTTGTAGATTTGCCTACACCTGAAGAACGGTGTGATATCTACAAGATCCACCTCAACAAACGCCGTGAAGACATCACTCGCTTCGACTTGGAACAACTAGCCAAGATGTCCGATGGTTTTTCTGGGGCAGAAATTGAACAAGCGTTAATTGCGGCAATGTACGAAGCTTTTGCCCAAGACCGCGAGTTCACCCAACTAGATATTATTGCTGCGCTCAAAGCAACTTTGCCACTGTCTCGCACGATGCAAGAACAAGTCACAGCCCTCAGAGATTGGGCTAGACAGCGAGCCAGACCAGCCGCAGCCTCCGTTGCTGAATATCAGCGAATGGAGTTTTAAAAGCTTTCCCTTGCTAACCCAGGGGGAAAGGCTAGCCAAACCCGCTAGCAGTTACGAAAAAAGCCGCACCCCAATAATCGCGGCTCTCTAAAAACAAACCGTTGTCCTAACTTCTCACTCTTCTCATTGGAGGAAACCCAAATGTCTCATTTTAGCACTCTTCGCACCAAAATCACCGATGCCGAAATTTTAAAAGCTTCCTTGCGCGACCTGGGTATCAGCGTAAAAACAGAAGCTGATGTACGCGGTTATAACGGTCAGCGTCTTCGTTCCGACATCGTTGCAGTATTGGAAGGCGAATATGACTTGGGCTGGTCTCGCAACAGTGATGGTTCTTTTGACCTAATCGCTGACCTGTGGGGTGTTGCTAAGAAGCACAACCAAACCGAGTTGATCAACTCCATTAACCAAAAATACGCTGTTAACAAAACCTTGGCTGAAGTAAAACAGCGCGGTTTGCAAAACGCCAACGTGAAATTAGTATTGCAATAACAATTTCTCTGCGCGTTCCCAAAGCTGATCGGGTTAACCACGTTATAGCGGTTAACCCGCTTTTTTTATGGGTAGAAGCATCCTTTACACCAAACCAGCTTGAAAAATTTGGGTTGGGGTGAGATTTAATTCAGGAAAGGTTTGGGAGATAATGCGATCGCTGTCGTGAAACTTACTGATTTGGTATTCTCCATCCACTAAGTTACAGACAGAGATGGTTGTTTGTTTGGGGTTGCCGATAAAATTGCGTCCACCCAACGCAGCATAGTCTACAATCCAGTATTCAGGGATACCCATCTCTTCATAATCAGCATATTTTAAGTAGTAATCGTCCCGCCAGTTAGTTGAGACAACTTCAATTATCAAAGGTATTGATGCACCTAAGCTAACGATAGATTCTTTTTTCCATAATGTTTCATTGACGAGATTTGCCTGATTTAGCACCAACACATCAGGAAAATAACCAGAATCTTTTTCCAGAGGTCTAACTATAACTTGGTTGGGGATAATATAGGGGAGGTTTAATCGGTCAAATTCAACCGTGACTTTTCTGGCGATAAAACCCTTGACTTCCTCATGTTCCCCTATTGGTTGTGCCATCTCAACAATGCTTCCATTATGTAATTCGTAGCGTACCGCAGTATTTTCGGGTAGCCAATTGACAAATTCCTCAAATGTTACTGGCTTGGGTATGGCTTGAGTCATAGCTGTTGGAGAATTACTGCTTTGAACATATTATCTCTAATCTAGGGGATTGCGAACAGAGCGTTTTATGTCAGCAGAAATATAAAATCGAGCCATGATATTTAGTTAATAGCAGGCTCTAGAACCACTTTCAACAGCTACTTTCCAGGCTCTAGGTTGAGCTACCAAACCACGTCCATAAAACTGCATGAGTTCGTTTAATCGGTGAACTTCTACAGTTGAGCTAAGATTCCTTGTGATATTAAACTTTCTTTGTTGGCTTCATAAATAATTTTATTTTCAAAAATTTTCCACAGCCAAACCCTTATAGCATTTGAGTTGGTTATAATAATTACCGTTGATTAAATAATAAAAATACTGTCTGCAATGACCCTACAACAAAACCTAAGATTCCTCCTAAAGTAACAATTGCCTGCAACTCATTTTTGACAATTCCTTCAATAGCATTTTCTAAATCAGCAGGTGATGTTGATTTTACGCGGTCAACAATTACTTGATCTATTGATAAAATAGGGATGGTTTGGGCTACAATTTTTTCTAAATCTTTTTCTAAATATCGCTCTAAAATTAGTGCTAATTCTTGACTGACAACTTCTAACGAATTTATAACTACAGGTGAGTTACTTAGACGATTTAACAGTAATTTAGCAATATTTTCCCAATTTACAGACTCAGTTAACCCTTGCAGTAATTCACCACCACTTGTTTGAATGTATTGGCGGACGGTTTCTCGTGTGGTTTTTCGCAGTTGGCGGACTGTCCCAATTGGTAAATTTTGCAATGATAGATTTTGCAGAGTTTTTCTGAGGCGATCGCGCATCTGCAAATCTTGTATTAATTCCTGTAACCTAGCATTGGTGGCTTCTTTTTCATCTAAGCAAAAAGTCCGTAGCCGTGTAAGAGTATTCCGCAAACCAAACAGATTCGCCACTACCCAATAAGTACCACTGGTTTTTTCGCGAAAGCTTTCGTCAATAATTTGAATCGTGCGATCAGTTAAAAAATCTATAATTGCCTGCCTTAACATATCTGGCGGCAAAACTACTTCCAAGAACCAATCAGCCAATCGAGTAGCTTGTTCTTCACTCAGTTGTAACTCTAGTAATATCTGGTCAAAAATTTGATTTATTTGTGCTTCTAAAAAGTCTTCCTGTCTTGCTAGCACCTTCAAGAGACGCGGTAAAGATTCTCCCAACAAATCACGCAGAATCCCCGCCACAATTTTTGTAGTTTTCTGGTTTTTATCGGCTTTAATTTGATCTATAGCCAGTCGCAATAACCAAAGAATTGCTGACTCTACCCGTTCTGTTTCTAATAACCTACGGGCCAGTTTTTGTAACTCATCTGGTGTCAGCAGTGACCCCATGATTGTATCAGAAATATTTTTTGCCAACCGTTCTTGATTCGCAGGAATCAATCCAGGGGTGAATGGTACTCTCCGTCCGGCAATATAAATTGCTCTGTAGGGACGAAATAACATTTTGATGGCTATGTCATTCGTGAAATAGCCAATAATTGCACCCAATACAGGGGGAGATACATAAAGTAAAAGATGAGACCAATCCACAGTTTTTTGGGTGAATAATGAGGAATGGGGACTGGGAATTTTAAATCAGTTATCAGTCATCAGTGAACAGTTATCAATTTACTGGTAACTGTTCACTGATAACTGTTGATACCCAATGCCCAATTACCTATTTAATAATTACCAATATTCCCATCATACCGTTCGCGATGGGGTAGTGTGTGGCTGAGGTAAAACCAACTTGGTAGGCTAACTCTACTTGCTCTCTCCCTTGGGGAAAGCGATCTAAGCTGGGGCTGATGTAGGCATATTCTTCTTTCATACCCATATGCTCGGCCATCGGCACAACTATATGATCTAAATACCATTGCTGAAAGGTGCGGAATTGGTGATTTGTAGGGCGATGAAAGTCTAAAATGGCTGCCCGCGCACTAGGTTTGAGGACACGGTGTAATTCTTGCAGACTACGGCGAATATCTGTTACATTTCTTAAACCATAGCCCATTGTTGCGGCATCAAAGTGATTGTCATCAAAGGGTAAATTCAGTACATCTGCTTCTACCCAAGAGAGGGCAAATTGGGGGTAATGTGTTTGAGAGCGTTCTTTTGCCATTGTTAGCAGGTTGCAGGAAAAGTCTACTCCGTAAATTTTTCCTGTTGTTCCTGCACGTCTAGCCAAACTTAAGGCTAAATCACCACTCCCACAACATAAGTCGAGGCAAGTATCTCCAGGTTTAGCCGCACTCCATTTGATAGCCATTTCTTTCCATATGCGGTGTTGTCCCAGGCTTAACCAATCGTTGAACTGGTCGTACACTGGGGCAATACGGTCAAAAATGGCACGGATTTCGTTACTCATTAGTCATTAGTCAATGGTCATTAGTTATCTTATAGCTTGTGCCTAAGCCTGGCGATTAATCGCGTCAATACTTCCCATATCCCCATTTTCTCATGCAAGCCTCCCTAGAACAAGTTGCCCAAATTAATGTGCTTGCTGGTTTACCACTGGCAGATCAGGTAAGTTTACAACGCCATACCCTAGTGCAGAGCTACAGCAAAGGTGAGATTATTCTCCATGAGGGCGATCGCCTACCTGCAAAATTGTATGCTGTGGTCAGTGGTACAATTCAAATCACCAAAACTGCGACCACAGGTAAAGAAACCATTCTACGGAATTTAGCAGATGGAGAAATTTTTGCTGCACCAGCTTTGTTAGGAAATGGTACTTCTCCAGCCACTGTTATGGCTGAGTCTGATTGTGAAATACTCACTGTTGAAAGAGATGCTTTATTAAAGGCGATTCAACATATTACCTAGACCTCATGTATTTTATTTAAATTTAAGTATGCCGAATAGTACGATGAAGATTGCAAGTACCATCAGAATGCAATAATAGTAAATTCATATAAATTGTTTATGTATCCTAGATATTTATACGTAAATTCATGAATTTCGGGACTTCCAAATACCCGAATTTTATCGAAATTAAAGTCCGGTGGGCAATGCGGAAAATTTACGTTTTCGCCATTGCCCACTGTAGAATTATTGAGAATGCTGCAAGATAGGAGCATATCTATCTTGTTCACGAGCAGCGACAACTAAAACTAAGCATAGAGCTGCGATCGCTTTTTGCCATTGTTTTTTTACCTGCACATCTTCTACACCATCAAACAACCCGACTAAGCGAGGGATAGCAGCTTCTAAAGCCAGACGAGGTACTGGACGATGTAAATCAACTAAGTTCATCAAACTTTCCTGGCGATTTACAAAACCAATCACCCATGTAGTCGTGTGATTTGGACTATCAGGAACACGTTTGACTCCCAACTCATTTTTGAGCCAGGTGTAAAAAGGTGGTAGTTCCTGCGCTAAAACTGCGCCTGCTGTAGGTAAGGTTTGTTTAAGTAAATCGATGTCTAAACTTTCTAGTTCTCGTTGTAATTCAGGAGATACAAGCACTTCAGTTAATGGTTTAGCGATAATTGCGTCTAACTGAGTTGAGGAAAGGTCTAAATGTTGGACAAAAGTCGTCAGTAGTGATTGCATTTTACAAAACTCCGAAAATAATTATTAGCTATCTGCTGCTTTCTCAGAAAGAGTAAGTAGAAAGGCGAGATTGTCTTCAGCTTTTAAAGCATGAGGTGCATTAGCAGATATCAAAACGAAAACACCAAGTTCTAAAGCAATTTTTTCTCCTGATAATGTGAGTAAACCTCTGCCATCAAGTACATTTATCGTTGCATTGCGAGTTGATGTATGTTCAGAGATTTCAGCATTAGCAGCTAGACAAAATAAAGTATATTGACAAGCTTTATCTTGAAAGATAACTTTGCTGAGAATTCCCGCACTGGGATATTCAATCTGTTGTTGTAGTTGAGTGACAAAAGATTGATGAGTGATAATTTGAGAAGTCATAATTTTGGGAAAGGGTAATGATGAGAAATTTTAATTAGCAACAGCACACAAAATTATGTAGCCTAATTCATCATGATATTGATGAAATATTCGGTGCATTTCTAAAACTCTTTTACGGATAGATGTTTGCGTCAAAACATTCCAAAAAATCTGTAATGTATTGAAAAAGCCTTCATCTTGAAGAATCTGCTTTAAGTTCAATAAATTCATCGAACCTGTTTGATGTTTCGCTATTTTTAATCCAGAAGTAGCAAAAGCATCAATCCAGTTATTTTCTGAAAGTGGTGTAGAATTAACTTTAATAACTCTGGCTAAATCCGTGTGTATTTCTGCTTCTTTAGCACGAGCTAATAATTCATGGGAGAGAAATTTACCCCCCGGTTTTAATCTTTTATGAATTTCTGTTAATAGCTTGGTCTTTCCTACAGGGGATTGCATGGTAAGAATAGCTTCTGCTAAAACATAGTCAAATTGCCCCAAGGTGTCATCTAGATGAAAAATATCGCCTTGAATAATTTTGATTTGATTTTCTAAACCAGCAGCCCGGATATTAGCGCAGGCTTTAGCTACACTCTCAGGATTTTTTTCTATTCCTAATACTTTAACATTGTAATGTTGAACCAGATAAATTGCACTATAACCAAAGCTAGAAGCTAATTCTAAAACTGTTGCGCCTGGTTGAAAATTAGCCCACTGCAATAATGTTTCTGTAGCTATTCTGCCACCGGGACGTAGATATTTTTTACCTGCGGCTGCTAGAACTTGGTGTCCGCTAGCTGTTTGCAAATTAAGGGTAGTATTGGTCATTTATTTGACCCCTGAAACTTATCTATCCCTAATATGCCAGGAATTTATTATCTCGTCTTTGAGGTAGCTCAAAGAAGGAAGATTAAATTGCTTTTAAGAAATCTAGGTGATAGGTGACAGGTGACAGGTGACAGTGAGAGGATGTTTGAAAAGTCTGTTTCTTTGTCATGTTGTAGCTTGCTTCTCCGCAGGAGTATGCAGCGTAGCGGAATGAAACATCTGGTGTATGTGCCACAAAGCCTAGATTCTTCCTTACAGTTCCTACCCTTCGGGAACGCTGGCGCGAACGCTTCGCTCAGGACTCCAGTCAGAATGACATTTTTATACCTCATGAAACTTTTCAAACAACCTCTGAAGAGGGAAGTAATTTTAGGGTGGGCAATGCTAACGAGAGGAAAATAAGTGCTTCAGCTAATTTTCAGGATTGCCCACCTGACAAAACCGACAAGAAAAAACTGGTGCAAGATTTCTGATTACTTACATTTTGACCCTTGCGGAGTGGCATCAGGGTAGAAAGTAACAATCGCCTGATTTTTTCTGACAAAAACAGTAGGAAAAGTTTTGCCTGTGTCCTCGTCACGCACGTTGTAAATACAAGCCCCTTCTGTATTTTTTTGTTTTTTAAATGCTAGGGTTGCATCGACAAGCATTTCTTCGGCGTTGCTGAGGTAGCTGTAACCTTTGATGACATCTTTTATTGTCTGATTACCTTGATTAATAACTACACCCATTGTATAAATTACCCCAGGAACAACTTCTTCTCTCTGGCGATTATTGGGTAATCTACCGCCAATTCCTTGATTTTGAATTTGCAAATATCTGCCGTAAAAATGCAAGCCACCAATGTCATTGGCGTTATATATTTCCCCACAAAAGATGTGTTCAAAGCCTCGACGCTTAAACCAAATATTAGTTAAGTCTTCGAGAAATTGTGTTTTACTTTTGCGTCCTGGGAATATTTCACCGCCGCTAACTGTTTGCAGTTTTTGTAATACCTCTGGGTAAGAAGATAATAACTGTTGAAATTTATTCTGGCTCACTCTTGTGCCAATAGCACCACAGGTATTAAGTACAGCTTTGTCAAAAGCATTTAACTTTGGTGCTGGCGGTGTAATATCTACCTGTTGTCCTCTGGGAAAATTTACAGGAACTGGGTTATCTACGTCATCAAAAAATGGTAATAGTTCTTGTTCTGGCTGCGCTGCAACTGGATTTTGCCAATAAAGTGGGCTAGTCAGCAATAAAACAGTAAACATCCTCAGAATTTTTTGGACTCTCAGGTTTGACATAGATTTAAATGTAGTGTTTTGCTGACAATCTAACACCAAAAAACAAAGACGCAAAGCACTTTTTAGTACATTTGCGTCTTTTTGAAGGATTTAAAAGAATTTTTTAAACTTTCTTTAACCAGCTAAACATCGCCCGTAAATCTTTACCTACTTCTTCAATGGGGTGTTCGGCTTCTTGACGACGCATGGAGGTAAATCCAGGTTTACCAGCTTGGTTTTCTAATACGAATTCCCGTGCAAATTGTCCAGATTGAATTTCGCTGAGAATCTTCTTCATTTCAGCTTTGGTTTGGGCGGTGACAATCCGTGGGCCACGGGTATAATCGCCGTATTCAGCAGTGTTAGAAATACTATCGCGCATTGTGGCTAAACCGCCTTCAACAACCAAGTCAACAATTAGCTTAACTTCGTGTAGACATTCAAAATAAGCCAATTCTGGTTGATAACCGGCTTCGACTAAAGTTTCAAAGCCAGCTTTAATCAAGGCACTCAAACCACCGCACAATACGGCTTGTTCGCCGAACAAATCGGTTTCAGTTTCTTCGCGGAAAGTGGTTTCGAGAATACCCGCGCGAGTCCCACCGATACCTCTAGCGTATGCCATTGCGCGATCGCGTGCTTTACCTGTGGCATCTTGATAAACTGCAAACAACGCTGGTACACCTTGACCTTGTTCGTAAGTGCGTCGTACCAAATGCCCAGGGCCTTTGGGTGCAACCATTACTACGTCTACATTAGCAGGGGGTACAACTTGTCCGAAGTGAATATTAAAGCCGTGGGCAAAGGCTAAAACATCGCCTTCTTTGAGATTTGGTTCAATTTCGTTTTTATAAACTGTTTTTTGGACTTCATCGGGTAATAAAATCATGATGAAGTCAGCAGCATTGGCAGCATCTGCCACATTTTTTACAGTTAACCCAGCTGCTGTGGCTTTTTGTTCCGACTTACTACCCGGATATAGCCCCACAATTACATTCAAACCACTATCTTTCAAATTCAGGGCGTGGGCATGACCTTGAGAACCATAGCCGATAATTGCGATGGTTTTTCCAGCCAAAAGGTCTAAATTGGCATCTGAGTCATAGTACATCCGGGCCATATGAAGTCTCTCCTGTCAGCAAGCTTTGTCATGTATTGGCAGGTTTTTGATTGTACCTCAAATCATGTCACTACGGACGAACAATTAATTTTGGGGATTGGGGACTGGGGACTGGGGATTGGGGATTGGGGACTGGGGAGAATTTTTCACCACACAGCACTCACCACACAGCACTCATTACTCATTACTCATTACTCATTACTCATTACTCATTACTCATTACTCATTACTCATTACTCAGCACTCAGCACTCATCACTCATCACTCAGCACTCAGCACTCAGCACTCTTACGTTTGTTGATCAATTTTTCTAACTTCTGCTTCAGATAGTTTCACATCTACAGCACGGATAGAGTCTTCAATGCTGTAAATTTTGCTTGCGCCGGGGATTGGTAAAATACAGGGGGACTTGGAACGCAACCAAGCCAACACAATACAGTATACTGATACGCCCTTTTGCTTGGCTAGTTGTGCGATCGCTGGAATATCTTCTAAGTTTTTATGGCGACGACTACCACCAAAGGGACTCCAAGGTAAAAAGGTTAATTCTTCTTGTTCGCAATACTGTAATACGCCGTCTCTTTCTGGCTGACGTTCCCACGGGTTGTATTGATTTTGGACTGAGACAATATCTACCACCTCCCGCGCCTGTTTAATTTGTTCCACAGAAAAGTTAGATACTCCCACAAACCGAATCAAACCATTCTGCACAGCTTCTTTAACTGGCGCGAGGGATTCTGCAATGGTGTATTGTGGGTCTGGTGAGTGATATTGCCACAAATCAAGCGGTTTTTCACCCCCCAAAGCCTCAAAACTGACGCGAATGGTTTGGCGCAGGTGTTCTGGATTTCCGTTACGTACCCAAGTCTGATTCGGACGCATTAAACCGCCTTTAGTCGCCACAATCACTTGGCTAACGTCACCTTGGTAACTGCTAAGTGCTTTGTGAATGAGTCGTTCATTGTGGTGTTTGTCTGATTCATCTTTGCAATAGGAGTCAGCAGTGTCAATGAACGTGATACCCAAATCTAAAGCCCGATGGATAACTTGAATTGATTGCGATTCGGGGGGATGGTTATATATTGACATCGGCATAGCACCCAAACCAATCGCACTGACAAAGATACCTGTTGTTCCTAGTTGTTGAGTTTCCATGCTTCTCGCCTGACTATATAGCATTATTAACTATTTATTAGCGAGTTTAAGCTATGTTGGCAATTTGTCTAGAGAAATAGAGATAGGGAAAGAGGTATTTTCTTGAGAGTAGCCACTCTAGCAGCGCACCACCCGCTAAGAATCAATTCAAAATTCAAAATTCAAAATTCAAAATAAAACACACACCTCCTTCCCTTCTATCCTGTCACCTGTCCCCTATCCCCTGTCCCCTATCCCCTGTCACCTGTCACCTATGATTCTGTAGACTCAATTAACTTGAAACCCCAAGGCTTCAAAGCTGCGATCGCTATTTCTGGATTTATACCTTCATAAGCCTCCCATTCATAGGGGTGTTCCTTGGGGTGTCCGTCGCCAACGTTACCTGCAACTTTGATCACGGGAAAATTCGCCACGCGATCGCGTTCCATTCCTTTTGGTACGACTAGCCGGATTTTATAACCAACAAACTTCGACACACCTGAATTAGCTACAGATTCACGGACTAAACAGATGTCACCAGCAGTCCCCCAAGTAGTTTGATAGATGTAGAGGAATGATATATAGGTGTCTGGTTTGATGGATCTTTTTAGAACTTGCATTATCTGTAATCCTTACACTAAGAGAGAAAAATCATAGGAGTATCTTCTATGATTGGCTACAACTAATTTAATTTTGCAACCCCGACAAAATAAAGTTTATGGCGTTTTTATAGCAATCGTGCGGAAACTTCCCGAAGACAAAAGTATTCCCCACTCGTGATCAGCAAAGCGATCGCTTGGTTTCCTCTTACCTAGTTTACTCAAACTCTCACTAAACTCTCCCAATTGTGGAAAATAATAGATCAAGTGGAGTAACACAAAACTCACTTAGTTTGCTTATTTCCTCTTTTGAAAATATGACCCATCCTTTTCTTAAACATTTGCGTAGTCCAGATCGCCCGGTGATCGTCTTTGACGGTGCAATGGGGACTAACCTGCAAACCCAAAACCTCACGGCTGAAGACTTTGGCGGGGCGCAGTATGAAGGCTGTAATGAATACCTAGTCCACACGAAACCGGAAGCTGTTGCTAAGGTTCACCGTGACTTTCTCGCTGTGGGTGCAGATGTCATCGAAACTGATACTTTCGGTGCTACGTCGATTGTGTTAGCAGAATATGACCTAGCAGACCAGACTTACTACCTGAACAAAAAAGCCGCCGAATTAGCGAAAAGTGTCGCTGCGGAATTTTCCACCCCGGAGAAACCCAGGTTTGTGGCTGGTTCTATCGGCCCGACAACCAAACTACCAACTTTGGGACACATTGACTTTGATACTTTAAAAACATCTGTTGCGGAACAAGCTGAAGCCTTGTTTGATGGTGGAGTTGATTTATTTATTATCGAAACTTGCCAAGATGTGCTGCAAATCAAAGCAGCTTTGAATGGAATAGAAGAAGTCTTTGCCAAAAAAGGGGAACGAATACCCCTGATGGTTTCTGTGACAATGGAAAGCATGGGGACAATGCTGGTAGGTTCAGAAATCAGTGCGGTGTTGACGATTTTAGAACCTTACCCAATTGATATTCTCGGTCTAAACTGTGCCACTGGGCCAGATTTGATGAAACCACACATCAAATATTTATCCGAACATTCGCCATTTGTGGTTTCTTGCGTTCCCAATGCGGGTTTACCGGAAAATGTTGGTGGTCAAGCACACTACCGCCTAACACCAATAGAATTACGCATGGCGTTGATGCACTTTGTTGAAGATTTGGGTGTCCAAGTGATTGGGGGTTGCTGTGGGACACGTCCAGAACACATTCAACAATTGGCTCAAATTGCTCAAGAACTCAAGCCAAAAGTTAGACAACCGAGTTTAGAACCAGCAGCCGCATCAATTTATTCTACTCAACCCTATGACCAAGATAATTCTTTCTTGATTGTGGGTGAACGTCTGAACGCCAGTGGTTCTAAAAAGTGCCGTGATTTGTTAAATGCGGAAGACTGGGACGGACTGGTATCAATGGCTAGGGCGCAAGTTAAGGAAGGCGCGCATATCCTAGATGTCAACGTTGATTATGTAGGACGGGACGGCGTGCGGGATATGCACGAGTTAGTTTCGCGCATTGTCAATAATGTCACGCTACCCTTAATGCTTGACTCCACTGAATGGGAAAAAATGGAGGCGGGTTTAAAGGTGGCTGGGGGTAAGTGTTTGCTGAACTCCACCAACTACGAAGACGGCGAACCGCGCTTTTTAAAGGTGCTGGAAATAGCGAAGAAATACGGTGCAGGTGTCGTCATTGGCACAATTGACGAAGAAGGCATGGCGCGGACAGCCGAGAGGAAGTTTCTAATTGCCCAACGTGCTTACCGCCAAGCTGTAGAGTATGGTATACCTGCCACGGAAATATTCTTTGATACCCTAGCCCTACCTATTTCTACGGGGATTGAAGAAGACCGAGAAAATGGCAAGGCAACCATTGAATCGATTCGCCGCATTCGCCAAGAATTGCCGGGATGTCACGTTATTTTAGGGGTATCGAATATATCCTTTGGTTTGAATCCCGCCTCACGCATGGTGCTAAATTCAACATTCTTGCATGAGGCCATGTTAGCGGGAATGGATGCTGCGATCGTTAGTGCTAGCAAGATTTTACCACTATCTAAGATTGAAGCCCGCCATCAAGAAGTTTGTCGGCAGTTAATCTATGATGAGCGCAAATTTGAGGGTAATGTTTGCGTTTACGACCCCTTGGGAGAACTGACTAAATTATTTGAAGGTGTCAAAACCAAACGCAACGCAGGGGTTGATGAAAGCTTACCCATCGAAGAACGGCTCAAACAACATATCATCGACGGTGAACGCATCGGCTTAGAAGCACAGTTGACTAAAGCCTTAGAGCAATATCCCCCCTTAGAAATTATCAACACCTTCCTGCTAGATGGGATGAAAGTTGTGGGTGAGTTGTTCGGTTCAGGGCAAATGCAACTACCATTTGTATTACAGTCTGCGGAAACCATGAAAGCGGCTGTAGCCTATCTTGAACCATTCATGGAAAAGTCAGAATCTGGGAATAACGCCAAAGGAACTTTTCTCATTGCTACCGTTAAAGGCGACGTTCATGATATTGGTAAAAACCTCGTCGATATCATCTTATCTAACAACGGTTACAAGGTGATTAACCTGGGAATTAAACAACCAGTAGAAAATATCATCGAAGCTTACAATCAACACAAAGCTGATTGTATTGCTATGAGTGGTTTGTTGGTGAAATCCACCGCCTTTATGAAAGAGAACTTGCAGGTATTCAACGAAAAAGGTATTACCGTACCTGTAATTTTAGGTGGTGCGGCACTAACTCCCAAATTTGTGCATCAAGATTGTCAAAACACCTATAAAGGTAAGGTTGTTTACGGCAAAGATGCTTTCTCGGACTTGCATTTCATGGATAAATTAATGCCAGCAAAAGCATCTGGTAATTGGGATAACTTACAAGGATTTCTAGATGAAGTAGAAACTGAAGAAGCAAAAATTATTTCTGAACAGCCAGAAACTAAAAAGACTTCACTCAAAACTCAGAAATTAGAACTCAGCACTGAAGTAGATACCCGACGTTCCGAAGCTGTAGCGGTAGACATACCACGTCCCACGCCGCCGTTCTGGGGAACGCAACTGTTACAACCTAATGATATTCCCATCGAGGAAATATTCTGGCATTTAGACTTACAAGCCTTAATTGCTGGACAGTGGCAATTCCGCAAGCCAAAGGAACAATCTAAGGAAGAATATCAGGCTTTCTTGCATGAGAAAGTATATCCCATTTTGGAAAATTGGAAGCAGCTAATTATTGCCGAAAATCTGTTGCATCCCCAGGTAATTTACGGCTATTTCCCTTGTCAGTCTGAGGGGAATACTTTGTATATCTATGAAAACAATAGTGAAGATAAGAAGGAAGTAGCTAAGTTTGAGTTTCCCCGTCAAAGGTCATCAAGAAAACTGTGTATTGCAGATTTCTTTGCCCCAAAGGAGTCGGGAATCATTGATGTTTTCCCCATGCAGGCGGTGACTGTGGGGGAAATTGCCACAGAGTACGCTCAAAAATTGTTTGCCAATAATCAATACACTGATTATCTGTATTTTCACGGGATGGCGGTGCAAGTGGCAGAAGCAGTGGCTGAATGGACACACGCTAGAATTCGCCGTGAATTAGGATTTGGTGCGTCAGAGCCCGATAACATTCGGGATATATTGGCACAGCGTTATTGTGGTTCGCGGTATAGTTTCGGCTATCCGGCTTGTCCAAATATTCAAGACCAATACAAGCAACTGGAATTGTTGCAGACTGACAGAATTAACTTGTATATGGATGAAAGTGAGCAACTTTATCCAGAACAGTCTACAACGGCGATTATTGCCTATCACTCAGTAGCGAAGTATTTCACTGCTTAATTTTGCCAATAGTCGGTGTTAGGTAACAGCAAAAATGGGGAAAGCATTAAATAGCTTTCCCCATTTATTTGGACTAAAAATATAGGTACAAGAACCCCACCCCCAACCCCCTCCCCGCAGGCAAGGAGGGGGCTATGATATACCTGTTCTCATTTAACTGACTTCTGTAACAGTTCTGCCATACCAATATTTCCCTGTAAGCCGCCTGTGTGGACTAAGAGTAGGCGATCGCCACCCAAATCTCCTTTACGTATTAAATCTATCACACCATAAAACATTTTTGCGGTATATACGTAATCAAGTGGGATGCCGTGAATTTGAGTAAAATCATGACTAAATGATACAAGCTGATCATTTACCTTGGCATAACCACCGAAGTGATAATCACATACTAATTCCCAAGGTGCGGGAGTGCTGGATGGTGCGGGTAGTCCAGAGGCGAGGTACTGCGTTAGTAGGTTGGTGATATCTTGTCTGAGAAAGTCGCCATTTTTCAACACAGGGAAACCAAGCGATCGCTGTTTTGGTTGTAGCGAAAGTGTCAACCCAGCTAAAGTAGTAGCTGTCCCACAAGCTACACAGATAGTATCAAATCCTGCTGTAACTTCAGAAAGTATCTCTGTACACCCGCGCACACCATTAAGATTACAACCACCTTCAGGAATGATAAAAACCTCACCAAAACGCTGGCGTAAGTCTGCGTGTAATTCTGGGGTGTGGCGTTGACGGTAAGTTTCGCGGTCAATATATACTAGCTGCATCCCTTGTTCCACAGCAAAACTTAAGGTGGGGTTTAAAGGAAGCCGTTCTTCACCACGAATCACGCCAATAGTGCGAAAACCTAAAAGATTCCCAGCCGCAGCCGTTGCATAGATGTGATTAGAATAAGCACCGCCAAAGGTGAGAATTGTGGTGTAATTTTCTTCTTTGGCTGCTAATAGGTTGTATTTCAGCTTGAACCACTTGTTACCATTTACCCAAGGGTGCATTAAATCAAGGCGCAGCACAGAGACTTCCACCCCAGCGCGACTAAATATTTCGCTGTTGATTTGCTGTGTGGGAGGTGGGATTAAACTCAAGGACATAAAATTGGTGATTGGGGATTATACTAACGCTTGACGGTAGTAACACAAAACGATAGTATTATATTGTGATTGTAAGTTTCAAATCTGAAGAGACAAAGCTCATTTTTGATGGCTTTATATCTGCTGAATACCCGCCAGATATTCAAAAAGTTGCTTTACGAAAGCTGCTGATGCTGAATGCAGCAACATCAATTCAAGACTTGCGCGTTCCACCAGGTAATCGATTGGAAAAGCTAGTTGGGGACAGACAAGGACAATATAGCATTCGTATTAATGACCAGTGGCGAATCTGCTTTGTCTGGAGTAATGAAAATAATGCGGATGAAGTTGAAATTGTAGACTACCACTGAGTAAAAAATGATAATGAATAGTAATTGTTTACCAAATATCCATCCAGGCGAAATTCTGCAACTAGAATTTTTAGAGCCATTGAATATTACCCCTTATCGGTTGAGTAAAGATATAGGTGTCACTCAGACAAGAATTGGCGAAATTTTATCAGGTAAACGCAGTATTACAGCAGATACAGCTTTGCGTTTATCGCGTTATTTTGGTAACAGTCCCCAGTTTTGGCTGAATTTGCAAATGCAATATGATTTACGTCAAGCTTGGGTAGAAAAGGCAGATGTTTACAACCAGATTCCTGTGAATCCGTTTAATAGTGTAGCTTAATAGGTATCTAACCGCAGCTCAACTTGCATCCTCAGCAGTGGTTGTGAATAATACATAGGTAAAACAATATTAATTCAAGCTCCCGAATTTATCCGTGGGGTAATTAATTTTGAATTTTGTAGGCTTGCCTTTCCTACGGAACGCTACGCGAACCCGTAGGGTATTTTGAATTTTGAATTTGGAGCGCAGCGACGTGACCACTGTAATCTTTGTACACGGCACAGGGGTAAGGGGACGGGAATATGAGGAAACTTTTCAGATAATTGAGCAAAAAATTCACGCCCACAATGCAGATATTACAGTTGCGCCTTGTGTTTGGGGTGATGTGTTCGGCACAAAGTTAAATGCTAACGGTGCATCAGTGCCTTTGTATGATGGGACACTGGCTTTAGATGAGGTGGAGACAGAAGACCCAGATGTTGTCCTGTGGGGTGAATTATACCGCGATCCTTTGTATGAATTGCGCCTGCTCTCATTAAAATCGATTGAGGAAGGTAGCTCAAATCCTTTTGAGGAACAGCCCGCAGATAGGTTACAGAGGCAAGTTGAGAATTTTACACCTACCCCCGAATTGGAAGCGGAATTGTCCAAAGCGGGAATTACTGGAGTGTTTAGAGAAGCGCGAGAGGTGGTGATTCACTCTCAGGCTTATGAGGAAGTTTTACCCATAGTTAGCGAATCTGATTTAAATGAGTATTCGGCAGTTGTAGCTAGGGCAATTGTCGCCGAAGCAATGTTGATTAGTGAACAACAGGAAAGATTTCCGCCCATACTCACCGATGCAAAATTGCGAGACAAAGTTGTAGAATCCCTGGTTTTGACTTTAGCTGAGGCGCAGTTAGGTTTGGGTAATTGGTTAGTCAAGCCATTGCTGCACCTGGGAACAAATTATGTCAAGCGCAGGCGTGGTGCTGTGACTGATAAGGTTTCGCCTATGCCCTCTGATATCCTGTTTTATCAGACGCGGGGGAAGAAAATTCGGGCTTTTATCAAAGAACAAATCGCCCAAGCTGAACCGCCAGTAGTGTTACTCGCCCATAGTTTAGGGGGAATCGCTTGTGTAGATTTGCTGGTGCAGCAACCACTGTCTCAGGTGGAATTATTAGTTACGGTGGGTTCTCAAGCACCGTTTTTATATGAGATTAACGCTCTGTACAGTCTAGAATATGGTCAACCATTGCCGGAATATTTCCCGGAATGGTTAAATATTTATGATTTACGGGATTTCCTCAGCTACGTTGGTAGTAGAATTTTTCCTAATGTTGAGGATGTAGTGGTGGATAGTAAACAACCATTCCCCCGTTCTCATGGTGCTTATTGGACAAATGCTAAAACTTGGGAGGCGATTTTTGCGCGGTTGCCGTGATGAACAAAAAGATACCTCTAAGATCCCCGACTTCTCAAAGAAGTCGGGGATCTGAACCCCTCGATTTTCCAAATATTAGCTGAGTAAAGGTAAATTTGATATGTCCTATAAAGTCAGCATTGTCATCGAAAAAGATGAAGATGGATATTATGCTTATTGTCCTGAACTTCCTGGTTGTCAATCTCAAGGTGATTCACTAGCAGAAGTACAAGAAAATATTAAAGAAGCTGTTGAACTGTACATAGAAACATTGTCTCATGCAGAAAAGCAGGCACTTCAAAACAAAGAAATATTAACAATGACGTTGGAGGTTAAAGTTGCCTAAACAGCCTCGCCTCACTGCAATAGAAGCTGAAAGCCTTGAAGCCGAACCTTTATTAGTCGAGGCTTTGGCAATGAGAAAACGCCTGCTGGGGGAAGAACACCCCGATGTGGCAACTAGCCTGAACAATTTGGCTCTACTCTACGATTCCCAGGGAAGGTACAGCGATGCCGAACCTTTGTATATCGAGGCTTTGGCAATGATAAAACGCCTGCTGGGGGAAGAACACCCCGATGTGGCAACTAGCCTGAACAATTTGGCTCTACTCTACGATTCCCAGGGAAGGTACAGCGATGCCGAACCTTTGTATATCGAGGCTTTGGCAATGATAAAACGCCTGCTGGGGGATGAACACCCTTATGTGGCAACTAGCCTGAACAATTTGGCTTACCTCTACCGTTCCCAGGGCAGATACAGCGAAGCCGAACCTTTGTATATCGAGGCTTTGGCAATGATAAAACGCCTGCTGGGGGATGAACACCCCGATGTGGCAATTAGCCTGAACAATTTGGCAGCACTCTACCGTTCCCAGGGCAGGTACAGCGAAGCCGAACCTTTGTATATCGAGGCTTTGGCGATTTTAGAACAACAGTTAGGGGCAAATCATCCCAATACAATTACTGTGCGAAATAATTTGGAATATTTGCGCCGGAATAATTCGTAATTCGTAATTCGTAATGGGCTAACGCCCCGCTCCGCTAACGTAATTAGTAATTTTTAGTTTTGTTAGTCTTTAAACTCCGTGAACGAGTATTTTTGCTCCGTCGATGAGCCTTTGAACTCCGTGAACGAGTATTTTTGCTCCGTCGATGAGCCTTTGAACTCCGTGAACGAGTATTTTTACTCCGTGAACGAGTATTTTTGCTCCGTCGATGAGTCTTTTAACTCCGTGAACGAGTATTTTTACTCCGTTAACGAGCCTTTGAACTCCGTCGATGAGCCTTTGAACTCCGCGAACGAGTATTTTTGCTCCGTTAACGAGCCTTTGAACTCCGTGAACGAGTATTTTTGCTCCGTGAATGAGTCTTTTAACTCCGTCAACGCTCCGATCGCAATAACATTATATTCTTTTCCCTACACCCCTACACCCCTACACCCCTACACCCCTATACCCTTACACCCCTCCCCTATACCCTTACACCCCTATACCCCTTCCCCAATGGCAGATATAATCGAGTTTTACAAAAAAATCTATGGTTGCTGCTAAACGAGTTTATTTATTATTACTTTTGGGTTTAGCGATCGCTCTCCTATTATCCTTTTTCATCAGCATTCCCGCTAGCATCGTTATCACCCTCATCTTTGATATCGCTGTCTTAGCTTTAATGGTTATCGATGGTTTGCGTGTCAAGCCTCTGCGGGTGCAAATCACTCGCCAGTTACCATCCCACTTTTCTATTGGGCGAGATAATCCGGTTGTACTGACAATTACATCCGAGAAAACTAACGCCATCATTCAAATCCGCGACTATTACCCCGCCGATTTTGGCGTATCCACACCTACATTAAATACCACTATTGCCGCCAACACTACCCAAGAATTAACCTACACCGTCTACCCCACACAGCGCGGTGAGTTTAATTGGGGGAATATTCAAGTTAGACAATTAAGCCCTTGGGGTTTAGCTTGGGATGATTGGCAGATTCGCCACGCTACCACAGCTAAAGTTTATCCTGATTTAATCGGATTGCGATCGCTCTCTATCCGCCTGACATTACAATCATCTGGTGCTATCCGCCAATCAAAACGATTAGGTATTGGTACAGAATTCGCCGAACTGCGGAACTATCGCACTGGTGATGATTTGCGCTTGATTGATTGGAAGGCTACAGCCAGGCGAGTGGGGACACATGGAAATACACCGCCTTTGGTGCGGGTGCTAGAACCAGAACAGGAACAAACTTTATTGATTTTACTAGACCGTGGGCGATTGATGACCGCTCAGGTACAGGGTTTGCAACGCTTCGACTGGGGTTTGAATGCAACCTTATCTCTCGCCTTAGCGGGATTACACCGGGGCGATCGCGTGGGTGTGGGTGTATTTGATAACCAAATGCACACATGGATGCCGCCGGAACGGGGACAACATCATTTAAATCAACTCATCGACCGTTTAACCCCCATTCAACCAGTTTTATTAGAATCAGACTACTTGGGGGCTGTAACTCATGTAGTCCAGAAACAAACTAGGCGATCGTTAGTAGTAATTATTACAGACTTAGTAGATGTCACCGCTTCTACTGAACTGCTGGCGGCATTGTCTCGGTTAGCACCCCGCTATCTACCATTTTGCGTCACCCTGAGAGATCCCAAAGTAGATAATTTAGCTCACACTTTTACTGATGATGTGACACAAGCTTACACCCGTGCAGTAGCGTTAGATTTATTAGCACAGCGTCAGGTGGCTTTTGCTAAGTTAAAGCAAAAAGGTGTGTTGGTACTAGATGCGCCAGCTAACCAAATTAGTGATCAACTAGTAGAAAGATATCTGCAACTCAAAGCCCGGAATCAGCTTTAATGCTGATGAAACCCGAAGAAACCCACCCCGCCACAGCTACCCTTTCTCTTCCCTACTCGTTCACCTACAGTGTACACACAAGTTTTGGCGGAGTGTATCTATCCCGCCTCAGAATCAATTCCGAGTCTCATAGCGCAAGTCCTCTAAAGAGGACTAAAAGAGAAATTCCATTTAGTCCACTTGAGTGGACTTTAGCTATTAGCCTAGAACTTAAGTTCTAGGCGGTATCAGGGTTCAGCATGAAGTAAAATCTTTGAGATGTTTCGCTTCGCTCAACATGACAACTTCAGCATTTATGCAAGAGGTTTATAGCGTTTCCTAATCACATGAAGTATATCATAGCCCCCTCCCTGCGGCGGAGAGAAGTCTGAGCGGCGGTTTCCGCCGAACAGAACTTCGGGGGAGGGGGTTGGGGGTGGGGTTCTTGTACCTCACTCAAGCAAGAACTTAAAACGCCACTTTTTTGCTTGAATTTAACTGAAATCCCTGACTAACACCATAGCGAACAGTTTTAAATTCTACATGGTTGCTAGTGGGATTATAAAGAGTATATTTAGCTTCTCCTGGTGTTTTTCCTACATTTCCCACTCCGATAACTTGACGCGGCAAAATTTCCACCCTTTGGGGAGATACTTCACTATCAAGAGTAGTGATACCTGTAGTAACTGAACCTGCTTGCAATTGATATTGAAAAGCCAAACCAGAACGTCCACAAAATAAGTTATTGGCTTGCATTCGTGAGAGGCGGTCAAGCATTTGAATTGGTGGTGTATCAGGTGTTAATTCTTCATCTACAGATACAGTTGTACCGTGAATTAATAAAGAATCTAGTTCAAAAAAACCAAAATCTAGAGTTCTTAGCCATTGTACTGTTTGACGAGAAATAGATTCCCAGAGTAACTTAACAGTTTCTCCGCCATATTTTGCCATTAAATCATCTGCTTCGCCAGTAGACCCTAGACCATGCAAAATAAAACATTGTTCTTCCCACCAACCTTTACAAACGAGTGGTTCTAACTCGCCGCGCCGTGGGTTGCGTACTCGTTCTACTAATTTCTCCGCTTCTGGTCTTGGCCCTACTAAATCACCCAAAATATATAAAGCCTCGACTTGATTAATTTGGCGTTTAATATCTGCTAATACAGCTTCATAAGCCGCTAAATTACCTTCAATTCCGCTTAAGATTGCCCACTTATTCATTTAAATTTTCGCTCTTAAATTACTTTTAAAAGTGCTGAGTTGAGTGCTGAGTGCTGAGTAATGAGTAATGAGTTACTCTACCTTCGAGTCCCCAGTCCCCAGTCCCCAATCCCCAATCCCCAGTCCCCATCATCTAGTACAAACATGGGTTGGGTCGTCAGCCCTTTCTGCGTATTCCAAACCTTGGGCTAAACGCCATGCGAAAATTGCTGGTAAACCTTTTTCGATGATGGCTGCACAGGTTTTGTGATAGTCGTAAGGTACTTCTCTTAAACTTACTGCTTGAGTATCTGTGTCATAAATTACATATGTGGCATTGGGTCGCCCATGTCGGGGTTCTCCGACTGAACCTACATTGACAATTCGCTTGATAGGAGTAGAAAAGTTAATTTCCTTCTCTTCGACTCCCGCACCTTGAACGCGAACTTGCAGACTACCTGCGTCTAAAGTACGGACATAGGGTACATGAGTATGACCGCAAAACAATACATCTGCATCTGCGGAAATTACTCTTTCTAAGGCGGCAAAAGCGTCAAGTTCTGGTAATAAATATTCATGGTTACTTTGGGGGCTACCATGAAAGAAAACCAAATTATCTTGACTTAATCCGTGGGGTAGTTTGGCGAGAAATTCCTGATTTTCGGGATAGAGTTCTTTATGTGTCCATTCGTGGGCTATTTTGCCGCGTTTTTCAGCTAATAGTGAAGGATAACTACAGTCACAGGAATTTAAGCCTTCTACAATATCTTCATCCCAACAACCAGCGCAGGTAGGAATATCTAGAGAACGGATTTGTGTAACTACTGCATTAGGATATGGGCCGTATCCGACTAAATCACCCAGACAAAATATTTTTTCGGCTTTTTGTTGGTCAATATCTAACAAGACTGCATCCAAGGCTTCATAGTTACTATGAATGCAGGACATAACTGCTATTTTCATTCTATAATCTCCTCAACTAAAATTTGTTTTACCTGTTGTTGGTATTGTGCGATCGCAGTTTCTGATAAATAGCAATCTTCTAAGGTTTGTCTCATGGTAGACTCATCTAAATTCTGTCCTAATACCTCCATCCCACTAAATCTTTGCGGTCTACCTTCTAAGTGACGTGGTAAGTCTAATTCCAGAAAATCGATTGTTGGTACACCAGCAACAAAATCTGCATATAGCACCCGACCATCAGCCACATCAAAAATCCCCTTGGCGCGACTCACAAAACCATAAGCACCATGAGTTACTTCGTACCAAAACTCTCGTAAACTGTCTTCATCAATCACTTGGCCACTACTGGGAACACGCCAAAGCTTATTGGCGGTAATATTAGGGTCAATATCTGCACCTTTAATAATTTTGTCTGCCCAAGCATGATACTCAGAATCCTGAAGTTTTGGCGGCAGGATAGCCAAGGCTTGGTAAGATAAACCATCTAATATTTTTTGGATACTACTTAATTCCAGATAAAACCCCAATTCGATATAGACAGTCTCGGCTGTTGCTAATTGGTGCAGAAACTCAACTTCTTGTCCATCCTGAAAAACTTGCACATGAGGAAATTCCGCAGCTAGGCGCGTCTGGTCAATGGGAACGTTTCCAGTCCCAGGGTTAAAATAAATTATATTCTCACTAGCGGTGAGATTCTGCATTTGTTGGCAAATCCAGGTA